>NZ_OAOD01000062.1 GCF_900205925.1 Clostridium peptidivorans
TTAGAAGGGCGTTGCTCTATCCAGCTGAGCTAAAGACGCATATTTGGAGCGGGTGAAGGGAATCGAACCCTCGTAACTAGCTTGGAAGGCTAGCACTCTACCATTGAGTTACACCCGCATATTTGTGGTCGGGGTGACAGGGATTGAACCTGCGACCTCATGGTCCCAAACCACGCGCGCTCCCATCTGCGCTACACCCCGATATATTTTTTAAATGGTGCGCCATCAGGGATTCGAACCCAGGACACCCTGATTAAGAGTCAGGTGCTCTACCAACTGAGCTAATGGCGCATATTATATTTAATGGTGCGTCTTAAGAGATTCGAACTCCTGGCCCACGCCTTAGAAGGGCGTTGCTCTATCCAGCTGAGCTAAAGACGCATATTGGAGCGGGTGAAGGGAATCGAACCCTCGTAACTAGCTTGGAAGGCTAGCACTCTACCATTGAGTTACACCCGCATATTTGGAGCGGAAGACGAGATTCGAACTCGCGACGTTCACCT
>NZ_OAOD01000061.1 GCF_900205925.1 Clostridium peptidivorans
TCAATTAATGCACGGTTTCCCTCTATGTTCTTAATTCTCGCAATATACTCCATGTAGTCACCTGCAAATGAAGGCGCATAAAGACGAACCTTCTTTACCTCAACACAATGACCAGTGTTTCCAAATACCTTTGCCATGAGACGATTTGCTGTATCATTCATAAGTGTGATGTTTCTTGCCCCGTTTACAACTCCGCCACCATAAAATACATCACGGTCTGACATTCTATAACGAAATGTTACTGTTTGTTGTTCATTCATAACACAATTCTCCTTTATTCTATATTTTCAATTTGCTTCTTTTTAAAGCATTGATTTATTCTGGGAAATCCTCAAGTGGACGCCATGGATCAATTACTAATCCGTCTGGCTGCTCTCCACGCTGTAAGTGCTTCTTAACTACAAGTCGAACATTTCCCTCTGTACAAAGTACAGGCTCATCAAACCAAACCATATCTCCTGGTCTGCTGTCCGTCTTACCTTCACGGAAAGCAGGTGTAGCAAGCTTGAAAACTTCAATTTTACAGTCACGAGATGTGTTCCCTACCTTTGTAAGTGTTGCTTTAAAATCAACCATATCCCCTACATAAATGTCCTTGTAACATTTAACATCATGATATCCAAG
>NZ_OAOD01000060.1 GCF_900205925.1 Clostridium peptidivorans
GGGAGAAGGCGCATGAGACTCGAAAGCGTAGCTAAATTTCATTCGCAAAAAAGCCCGATGATGAGCGACTCACCCCGGGCCACGGCTTCTGACTCTCTTTCCGGTACTGATGTGATGGCTGCTATGGGGATGGCGCAATCACAAGCCGGATTCGGTATGGCTGCATTCTGCGGTAAGCACGAACTCAGCCAGAACGACAAACAAAAGGCTATCAACTATCTGATGCAATTTGCACACAAGGTATCGGGGAAATACCGTGGTGTGGCAATGCTTGAAGGAAATACTAAGGCAAAGGTACTGCAAGTGCTCGCAACATTCGCTTATGCGGATTATTGCCGTAGTGCCGCGACGCCGGGGGCAAGATGCAGAGATTGCCATGGTACAGGCCGTGCGGTTGATATTGCCAAAACAGAGCTGTGGGGGAGAGTTGTCGAGAAAGAGTGCGGAAGATGCAAAGGCGTCGGCTATTCAAGGATGCCAGCAAGCGCAGCATATCGCGCTGTGACGATGCTAATCCCAAACCTTACCCAACCCACCTGGTCACGCACTGTTAAGCCGCTGTATGACGCTCTGGTGGTGCAATGCCACAAAGAAGAGTGAATCGTAGTTTTTTTTTTCAAGCAGAAGACGGCATACGAGATAGGAGTCCGTCTCGTGGGCTCGGAGATGTGTATAAGAGACAGTTCTCG
>NZ_OAOD01000057.1 GCF_900205925.1 Clostridium peptidivorans
CTTGGAAGGCTAGCACTCTACCATTGAGTTACACCCGCATATTTGGAGCGGAAGACGAGATTCGAACTCGCGACGTTCACCTTGGCAAGGTGACGCTCTACCACTGAGCCACTCCCGCATATTTTTTTATTTATAATTACTTCAAATTAAACACCCCAATTAATTGAGATGTTTCTTTTATAAAGAATAATTTCGCAATCATATATGGTGCAGGTGACAGGAGTTGAACCTGCAAGCCATAGGCGCTAGATCCTAAGTCTAGTGCGTCTGCCAATTCCGCCACACCTGCATATATGTGCACACTTACTAATAAGTGCTAATGGTGGCTCACCGGGGAATCGAACCCCGGACAACATGATTAAAAGTCATGTGCTCTACCAACTGAGCTAGTGAACCATATTATGTTTGTGGGGTGAATGAAGGGATTCGAACCCTCGACAACCAGAATCACAATCTGGCGCTCTACCAGCTGAACTACATCCACCACATCATTCTCAAATTGTTGGTGCGCCATCAGGGGATCGAACCCGGGACACCCTGATTAAGAGTCAGGTGCTCTACCAACTGAGCTAATGGCGCATATTATATTAATGGTGCGTCTTAAGAGATTCGAACTCCTGGCCCACGCCTTAGAAGGGCGTTGCTCTATCCAGCTGAGCTAAAGACGCATATTTGGAGCGGGTGAAGGGAATCGAACCCTCGTAACTAGCTTGGAAGGCTAGCACTCTACCATTG
>NZ_OAOD01000055.1 GCF_900205925.1 Clostridium peptidivorans
GTTATCTCGCTTTGCAGAATGGAAAGTTCGCCCTCGTCCGATTCACCAATATACAGATGGTCAGCGTTATGAAGCACAAGATCGATTTGATCTGAAATCTGCGCAATGCTTTTATATCGTGCTTTGGTAAATGCAAAAAACGCTGTCCCAAAAGCGGCGGCAGAAGCAATAGCAAGGATTCCAGCCAACCTATTGATTGCAAATCCCAGCGTCACAGCGGTGGCAGCTATTAAGGAGAATAAAATTGCAAACTGCCGAAACTCTCTATTCCGAAGCATACCCGTCCCCCAATCTATATCCTGTCCCGCGAACGGTCAGAATGATTTGCGGGCTTGCTGAGTTGTTCTCTATCTTCTCCCTCAGGCGTTTGATGTACACGGTCAATGTATTGTCATTGACAAACTCGCCCGCAGCATCCCACAATTCGTCAAGCAGCCTGTTCCTTGTGATAATACTTTTTGGGTTGCTAATAAACACCAACAGCAAGCGGTATTCTAGGGGTGAAAGGAAAACCTCGTTGCCGTCCTTTTTCACGACGCCGCTTGCCATATCGACATGAAGCCCGCAGATTTCAAAATCCGATGGAGAACGTCCGCTTTTTCGCAGGGCGGTTCTGATTCGCGCAATCAATTCACGCGGACGAAAAGGCTTGGTGATATAGTCGTCCGCACCCATGTTCAGCCCGGTAACAACACTCGCCTCATCGCCGGAAGCCGTCAGAAAGATAACGGGAAC
>NZ_OAOD01000052.1 GCF_900205925.1 Clostridium peptidivorans
TGACGTGATATACTAAAGTTGTAACACTAATGCCGAATAATCTATTATAATAAGATTTAAGAAAGTGGTGTTACAAATGGCAAATAAAAAATATGATAAAGTATTTAAACAAAAGATAGCTAGATTATATTTAGAGGAAAATAGAACCTTGGCGAGCCTTGCAAAAGAATACAGTATTGCAAAATCTACAATTAATGGTTGGGTTAAGAGCTTTAGTGAAGAATGTATAGAGTCTGAAGATAAAATTTCTCCTAATGTATATGAAGAAATTAAGCTGTTAAAAAAGCGTGCAGCTGAACTTGAAAAGGAAAATGCTTTCCTAAAAAAGGCGGCAGCCTTCTTCGCCAAAGAGATAGACAATTAGTTTATCAGTTCATTGAGTTAAATCAAGTAGAGTTTGGCGTTAGATGGCTTCTGAGACATTTTGAGATATTTCCTAATGCATATTACAATTACCTAAAACGTAGAAAATCAACTTACAATCAACATAAACAATTAGTACAACACCAAATCAAAGAAATTTTTCACAGTGAAGATGGAAAAATGGGATATAGAATGATAAAACTCTCGTTAGAAAAACAAGGAACTAACCTGAGTCTATTAACTGTACATAAATATATGAAGGCATTAAATCTTAAGTCCATTTCTTTCAGAAAAAAGCCTAACTATGTAAAGGGTACTCCCCACAAAGTATTTAAAAATCTCTTAAATAGGGATTTTACAGCATCTAAGAAGAATTTAAAGTGGTGTACAGATTTTACATATATACACTCATCCAATGGCAAAATGATGTATAACTGTTGCATATTAGATCTACATGATAGAAGTGTTATGGCAAGTAAGTCATCTACAAATATAACAGCTGATTTAGCTATAGAAACACTTACAGAAGCAATACAGAACCATAAGCCAGCAGATGGACTAATACTTCATAGTGATCAAGGCTCTCAATATACTTCAAAGGCTTTTACTGCATTCTGTGAAAATAATAAAATACAACAATCTATGAGTAAAGCAGGATGTCCATATGATAATGCTCCTATGGAATCTTTCTATGGAAAACTTAAGAGTGAACATCTTAATCATTACAATATTAAAAATACTACGCATTTAGATGAATTAACAAATGACTATATTTTTAGATATTATCATCATAAAAGACCGCATAGTTTTTTAGGAGGGCTAACGCCTTTTGAAAGAAGGTATCTATAAAAATTAATCGAACTAGGTGTTGCAACTTTACTTGACCAGGTCA
>NZ_OAOD01000050.1 GCF_900205925.1 Clostridium peptidivorans
ATTTAACTGTTAAGTAATTGACTGGTTTCTATTCTCTGTTCAATTTTCAAAGACCCTGTCGCTCCAAGCGACTTTTATATAGTAACATTTCTGTTTCTTCTTGTCAACATTTTTTTAAACATTTTTTTAAATCTTTGTTGACTTACTTGCCGTTTGTTTCGACGACATGTGTTATTGTATCACATAAGTATTGTTGTTCCTTTATAGTATAGATAAACAATGAAACATATATACTCATTTCTTTTATTTACTTAATAATACTCCAATTTACTCATATTGATACATCTGGCAATGTTGTTATTATAAAATGCAAATAAAAACACACAAAGCTAAATCTTCGTGTGTTTTATCTCATTAATTAATTTTATTCTTGTATATTCACATTATATTTTTTCTTTAAATTATCTATAAAACTTATATACATTTCTTTTTGTTTTTCTTGTAATACTTGTGCATATATACTACCCTTTACTTCATCCAATGATATTATACTTTCTGGACTTTTATCTTCTACAAATATTAAATGGTATCCAAATTGAGTTTTAACTGGTTCACTAATTTCTCCTGCATTCATATCAAATGCTGCTTTTTCAAAAGGTGGAACCATTCTTCCATGTCCAAAGGTACCAAGAGCTCCGCCTTTGTTTTTAGATGGACATGTGGAATACTTTTCAGCTGCCTTTTCAAATTTCATTCCACTTTTAATTTCATTTAATATATTATTACACTCTTCTAATGTATTTACTAATATATGTTTTGCAGTTATAGTTTCTTCTGTCTTAAACATTTCCTTATTATCTTCATAAAACTTAACTATATCTTCTTCATCTACTTTAACACTAGAAATAATCTTTTTTATAGCTATTTGCGTAAGTATTTCTTTTTTTGCATTTTCTAATTGAATTAAAAAGTCCTTATCTTCTTCCATATTATTATCTTTAGCATATTCGTAGAGTACTTCAAAACTTACAATTTCATTTAGTAATTCTTTTTTTCCTTCTGGTGTTGTTAAATGCTGCTGTCTATCAGCTGGAAATCTTAATATAATTTCTTGTAAATCCTTATTAGTTATATGTTTACCATTAATTGTTGCAATAATTTTTTCTTCCATATCTTTGCTCCTTTTTTATTTATTGTATACTTAAAATACCACTATAATAATTATATCTTATAATCTTATAATCTTATAATAAAATATCAATTTTTTTAGTTAAAGAAACATAAATAATTATAAAGTAAAAAACCCTGCTTTTGCAGGGTTTGGTGGCTGGACCAGGAATCGAACCAGGGACACGAGGATTTTCAGTCCTCTGCTCTACCGACTGAGCTATCCAGCCATGTATTCATCTGGCAACGACCTACTCTCCCACCGGGCCTCCCCGGCAGTACCATTGGCGCTTTGAAGCTTAACCTTCGTGTTCGGAATGGGTACGGGTGTTACCTTCAAGCCATAATCACCAGATG
>NZ_OAOD01000049.1 GCF_900205925.1 Clostridium peptidivorans
TAAAATGTACCCTATCGGATAGACACTTGAAAAAAGTCTACCCGGTAGGGTATTTTATCTATAATAGAGTAAATAAAGAAATGGGTGGGTTTAATGAGTAATAAGATATTTACACAAGATGAGATAGAAATATTGTCTAGTAACAAATATGTTAAGCACGTTAGTGTAAAAGGTATAACATATACTGATGAATTTAAGCGTCTTTTCATAGCTGAAAATGAAAAGGGGAAATTTCCAACAGTAATATTCAAAGAATGTGGTTTTGACCTAGATATTTTAGGGTTAGATCGAGTGAGATCATGTGGTAAAAGGTGGCGGGCTACATATAGAGAAGATGGGATACTTGGGCTTCAAGACACTCGAATAGAGAACTCTGGAAGACCTAGGGAAAAGGATCTCACCTTAGAAGAGAAGTATGAACATCTAATGGCTCAAAACAAGTTATTGAAAGCTGAGAATGAACTGTTAAAAAAACTCGATATGTTAGAAAGGAGGATGGTAAGGAAGAAGTAAGATTAGTTGCAGAGCAGAAATTTCAACTTATCAGAGCAATAGTTATAAAGAATAAGCTAAAGAATATGATCAGTTACTTGTGTAAGATTTCAAAAGTATCACGTTCTGGATACTATAACTATTTCTCATTAAAATCGCAGAAGACAAGGGAAAAACGCGATGTGAAAGATGAGTCAGTTAGGGACATTATACTGAAAGCGTTTAACTTCAAAAGGCGCAAGAAAGGTGCTAGACAAATTAAGATGACTCTACAAGGTCAATTTGGAATCATATACAACTTGAAGCGCATCCGAAGGATTATGAAGAAATATGACATTGTTTGCCCTATAAGAAAATCAAATCCCTATAGAAGAATGATGAAGGCTACACAGGAGCACACAGTGCTTCCTAACTTGCTAAATAGACAGTTTAAGCAGAATATACCTGGAAAGGTACTACTTACAGACATAACTTACTTGTTTTACGGCAATGGCAGAAAAGCATACTTATCCACGGTTAAGGATGGCTCTACTAATGAAATTCTAGCATATCATCTTTCCGATAGGCTGACCTTGGATATAGCAACCGATACAGTACATAAGTTAGCAAACAACAGACAAGTCGGCTTGGCGAAGGATGCATTTATCCACTCAGATCAAGGCTCTCACTATACGAGCCCTGTTTTTCAAGCCTTAGTTAAAAGCTATAATCTATATCAATCTATGTCCAGACGAGGCAACTGCTGGGATAATGCTCCGCAGGAGTCCTTCTTTGGGCACTTCAAAGATGAGGCTTATATAAAACCTTGTCAATCACTGTGTGAACTTGAACAAGAGATAGACGAATATATGACTTACTATAACAATTATAGGTATCAGTGGGGACTAAACAAAATGACCCCTGTACAATACAGGGATCATCTCCTTAAAACCGCTTAGTCTTTTTTATTGTGTCCTTGACAAAGGGTACATTT
>NZ_OAOD01000047.1 GCF_900205925.1 Clostridium peptidivorans
CAAAGTTTTCTTTTGATCCTACTCCTCTACCACCAGATACGATGAATTCAGCTTCAGTTATATCAGCTACACTCTTAGCTAATTTAACAACTTCTTCAGTCTTAGTTCTGATGTCAGATTCTTTTATATCCATAGCTATTGTCTGAACATCGCCATTTCTGTTTTCATCTTTTGCAAGTTTTGAGAACACTCCTGGTCTAACAGTTGCCATCTGTGGTCTGTTATCAGCACAGATGATAGTAGCCATTAAGTTTCCTCCGAAAGCAGGTCTTGTCATTAATAGGTGGTTTGTTCCATCTTCTGTTTCAAGTCCTGTACAGTCAGCTGTAAGTCCAGTTGATAATCTTGCAGCAACTCTTGGTCCTAAGTCTCTTCCTATGAAAGAAGCACCTACAAGAATTATTTCTGGTTTCTTTTCATTTGCAAGTTCACATATAACCTTTGTGTATCCATCAGTTGTGTAGTGCTTTAATAATGGATTGTGAGCATATATAACTTCATCTGCACCAAAAGCTACTAATTCCTTAGTTGCTTCTTCCATTCCTTCTCCGCCAACTAATAATGCAGTTAATTTTACTCCTAATTTATCAGCAATTGCTCTTCCTTTTCCTAAAAGTTCTAGAGCAACTTTTTGTAACTCTCCATCTCTTTGTTCAGCAAATACCCATACGCCTTTGTAATCTGCTATATTCATTTAAAAATCCCTCCTAAATTAGATATAGTGTTTTTCCTTTAATTTTGCAACTGCCTCTGCTGCTGCTTCTTTAGGTGGTAAGTTAACTATTGCTCCCTTGCCCTTAGCTTCTTTAGTAGCTGACTTCTTAACCTTTGTTGGTGATCCTGGAAGTCCAAGAAGGGATTTATCTACTCCAATATAGTCTGCATTCCATACTTCTACTTCTTTATCAAAAGCTCCGAAGATATGTCCTACGCTCATATATCTTGGTACATTTAATTCTTTTATAGCTGTTAGAAGAACTGGAGTCTGAACTTTTATGTTTTCATAACCATCTTCCCAAGCTCTCTTAACTCTTAATCCATCTTCTGCTTTTTCTACAGCTTCTACATAAGTTATTTGTGGTAAGTTTAAGTGTTCAGCTATTTCTGGTCCAACCTGAGCTGTATCTCCGTCTATAGCCTGTCTTCCAGCAAATACTACGTCATAGTCTCCCATTTTTTCTATTGCTCCTGCAAGTGCTCTTGAAGTTGCTAATGTGTCAGCACCAGCAAAAGCTCTGTCAGAAATTAATACTGCTCTGTCTGCTCCCATAGCTAAAGCTTCTCTTAAAGCAACTTCTGCCTGTGGAGGTCCCATGCTTACTACAGCAACATTTGCACCATATTTATCTTTTAGTGCTAACGCTTCTTCTAAAGCATTTTTATCATCTGGGTTTATGATTGATGGAACACCTTCTCTTATAAGAGTTCCTGTAACTGGATCTATTTTAACTTCATTTGTATCTGGAACTTGTTTTAAACAAACAATTATATTCATTTAAGTGTACCCTCCTTATTTAAATATGTTTCCTGAAATAACCATCTTCTGAACCTGTGAAGTTCCTTCATAGATTTCAGTGATCTTAGCGTCTCTCATCATTCTTTCTACTGGGTATTCTTTAGTGTATCCGTATCCACCAAATATCTGAACAACCTTAGTTGTTACATCCATAGCAACATTTGCTGCATGTAATTTAGCCATAGCTGCATCTACACTGTATGGCATCTTGTTTTCTTTCTTCCAAGCTGCTTTGTATACTAAAAGTCTTGCAGTTTCAATTGAAACTTCCATATCAGCCATCATCCAGCTTAATCCTTGGAATTTGTATAATTGTTTTCCAAACTGCTTTCTTTCTTTCATGTAGCTAACTGCTTCATCAAATGCTCCTTGAGCTATTCCAAGAGCCTGAGCTGCTATACCAATTCTTCCTCCATCAAGAGTCTTCATGGCAATTCCAAAGCCCTTTCCTTCTTTTCCAAGTAAGTTTTCTTTTGGAACTTTAACATCTTCAAATATAAGCTCTGTAGTTGATGATGCTCTTATTCCAAGCTTTTCTTCTACTTTACCTATTGAGAATCCTGGCATTCCTTTTTCAACTATGAAAGCGGTAATTCCTTTAGTTCCTTTGCTTCTGTCAGTCATAGCAAATACTATGAATACTTCAGCTACTCCACCGTTAGTTATAAATATTTTTGAACCGTTTAATATGTAGTGATCTCCCATATCAACAGCTATACTCTGCTGTCCTGCAGCATCTGTACCAGCGTTTGGCTCAGTTAATCCGAAAGCACCTATTCTTTCACCCTTAGCAAGTGCTGGTAAGTACTTTTCCTTTTGAGCTGGTGTTCCATGCTCATTTATTACTGATGCACATAATGAAGTGTGAGCTGAAACGATAAC
>NZ_OAOD01000018.1 GCF_900205925.1 Clostridium peptidivorans
CCCAGGGGTCTGGCCCCTATAATTAATTTATTGTAGTAGCTTGTACATTTGTGAGAACACATCTATTTCTGTTAGTAAGATTTATAGTTAAAGTCCCATCGATTCTAAGATTTCTTAACTCATAGGTATTTGTATCACTAGCACCATTACCAATTGTTATATTACCTCTTATTGTACTTCCATTACCCTCTATTAAAATATGATCATTATCAAAGGAGTTACCTCTTGATATTGTTATATTTTGAGGTAAAACAATGTTTAATGCACTATCAAATTTAATATATCTAACCTCATCATCATTTATTGCATCTGCTAAAACATTTAAAACATCAGATGCTGTACTACCTCTTATTATACGATAATCACGTGTATTAGAATATGCAACCTTGATCAAATTAAGCTCCTTACTAAAGTTTGTTAATGCATAATTTAAAGTTTTGATGTCTTTCATAAGATCATATAAAGTAACTTTTTTATCTGAACGAAAACCTGATGATGTTGAACTTATATAGTCGCTTATAATAAAGTCCTTTGTCTTATCGCTTCCAATTCTAGGTACTATAGTTCTTTTGTCTACTAACTTCCCATTTGCATCATAGGCCTTAATATTTACTTTGTATGTTGTTGAAGTGTCAATATTTAAGCCAGCCTGCCCTAAAGTAAATCCCTTAAGATCACTTCTACGCTCTAAAATTCTACTTGGCATAATAATTCTATCCCTTGAATCCGTTATATCAATTATAACTTTTTTAACATCTTCAAGTGTAAGTATATCAATATTTGTAAGTTTTGGTGCAGTATTCCTTTTGGTTGAATCTGCAACTCCATTATATTTATGGATTGTTTCTATTTTAGTTATATATCTTTTAGGAATAAATATATTTACATCCCTTGGTGCATTGTATTTAAAAATATTATCATTTAGATCAGATGCACTTCGTTTTATAAAGACATCTTCAAACCCATCAGCAAATTCGCTTGATGAAAATGCAATTTTAAAGTTAGAAAGTTGTGTGTATCTATCAAATACTATAACTCCCGGTAATATAGTTATTTCATAATCAATAATATCTGGATCCAAGTCACCTACAACAATTTCAACTTCATTATTATCTATTGAAGTTACTTCAGACATTTCAACAATTCTAGGCGTTCTCATCAGCATAGCATTGTTTGCCGCTGTAATTCTCACTCTGCTTGCAATTTGATTCTGATTAATTGAATCTACATATATTCCCTCATCAAATTTAATCCTTATAATGTTACTATTGTCTTTCCTCTCTAATGTATATGTATAAGGCACTGCCGCCTTAGCTTCTGATGAAAAAAGAATAGATTGTACCATTACAAAGGATAATATTAGTACTAAATTTAATACAAATTTTCCTAATGTACCTTTATAATCTTGCTTTAACATTATTTTATCTCCCCCTTATTTTATGTTAGTTAATGGTTTTATCTTTTGTATCAAGTAAATTTTTATCATATCCATAGGCACTTATCTTAGCTACTTCTCCCTTTTTAAATGCCATGGTTGTAGTATAAATTCCGTCTCCTTCATAATCCATTTTTGCACTATTTAGATATACATTAAATACCTGTGATGATGCTTTAACCTTTACTTTGTAAATTCCCAAATATGAATGATATTCCATATTAACATCATATATATGTTTTCCGCTAGTACCTTTATCTTCATCTCTATCTCTATCGCTCTCTTCAACTTCAACTTTAACTACAGGCTTTAAATTAGAATTTTTAATTTTACCTGTAACTGTTTTTGTTCCAGTAGTACTTGTACTAACAGAACTCCATGTTACATCTGCATACCCAGTACTACCATCTGAATATACTACTTTAACTTGTTTTGGTAAATCAACCTTTTCCCCTTTGTTTACAGTTATAGTATCAATATCGTGAATTTCACGTATTTCTAAAGCTTTTTTTACATTAAAAGATTTCTTTACAGCTGATTTAATATTTTTATTTTTTGTTTTATTCTTAATTTCATTTGTAACAATTACTGTGTATTTTTCTCCAGCAATTAAATCTGCCTTTGGCTTAATAATTACAGTACTAGCATCTGGATATGAATATGTACAAGAAATCTTTTCATTAGTGCTTTGTCGTATAACATATAATGTGTTGCTATTTATTGAACTTTTATAATATTCCCCCTTAAACTTAACTGTCCATTCAGTTTTATTAGTATCTACGTTTCCTTGTGAAAATGTTTTAGATTCTCCAGCTAATACTGTGATATTTACTAAAAGTATAAAGCATATACTGAGCATTAGCGTATTAATATAACCTTTACTTTGAAATTTTCCTTTAATACCCATTTTATCACGCACCTCCCATTTAGATTATTTTACCATAATTACGAATCTTTGTACAGATTTCGACTCTTAACTAATAATTGTTATTACTTTACAAATTAATGCGACAAAATGAGCTACTTTAAATGGATAAAAAGAAACAAGGACACCTTAAGTGTCCTTGCAGAAAAGATATGTATTTAATTTTTTTCAGTTAGCGATATGCCCTAACTATTTTATGATATTTGAAATGTAAAATCCGCTCATTTATTTACATGGGAGAAGGATAACCTTCAGATTATCCCTCTCTTACTTATAATTTACTTCTCGATTCATGACCTTTAAGGTCTAACGTGGTTGATTAGAAATCTACTTTTACTGAAGTAGCAGCAACTACGTCTCCATCAGTATCAAGAACTTTGAACATTACAGTACCATCGTCTCCTGAAACTACTTTTATACCATCTTTTAAGTTAGTATATGAATTATCGAAATCACCTACTGCTGAAATTGTAAATGTTCCAATTTCAGTATCAGTTCCATCATTGTACTCTCCATTTGCATTCTTATCGATGTATAATCTTCCGTTATCTAAGTCTAGACGGATTGATTGAGAAACTGATTTGTTCATTGTGATACCACTAATTTTTGGATCAAGATCTCCTGAGTCAGTTTTATTCAATGCTGTGCTGTACTTAAGTGTTGTAGAATAAGTAGGCTTAGCTATTGATTTAAAGCTTACTGATTTAATAGAATTTCCTTCATCAACTACAGTGATTTTCTTAGTGTAAGTTAATCCAGTATCAGGATCTGTAACTTTAATTGTTGCAGTACCTGCTTTGTTTCCTTTAATAATTATCTTATCTCCATCAACTTGCACTCCGTTTGTACCAAAGTTTTTATCTAAAACGTCAGCTCTGGATTGAGCTACAGTTATTTCATCTTTTACATTAGCAGCACCTAGTAATACACCATCAGAAGTGAATTGGTTTAACTGGTAAACTACATAGTTATCATCTGATACATCAATAGTTGTATCTTCAGAGAATGCTCCCTTATCTGTTCCTGATACAATACTTGCAGCATCATCATCGCTTACAGGTTTGTATAAATCTAATGTTGATTTAGAAATGTCACCATTTTCTAATACAGTTAAAGTTAATGAAGAGCTACCTATTCTATAAGAGTAAGTATCAGAATCATAGAAGCTTAAAGTAGTAGAACCTGTGTCTTTAGGAAGACCTAATGTAAGTTCTGTTCCAGATTCACTTGCATCAGTAGCTTTTGAAGTAAGTTTAGTATCAAATATGTCTGAGTTTGAGCTCTTAACATAGATATCTGCGCTTATTGGGTCACCATATTGGTCAAGTGCTACTAATTCTACTTTTACTTCTTTGTTTTCAGCAACTTTAAGTGAGGTAATTGCTGTATCTGTATTGTGTTTTTCAACAACTACTTTCTTTAATTCACGTTCATCTTTTACTACATTAATAGAAACTGTTTTTGTAACATTTCCATAAGTAATAGTTAATGTTGCTGTACCAGGAGCCATAGCCTGTAATTCACCCTTATCAGTTGTGTATACAACAGCTGCATTTGATGACTTAACTGTGAAGTTTCCTTTGTCAATTGTTTCTTTGTTACCATCAACGCTAACTTTAATCTTCTTTATGTTAGCTTCTTCACCTGTAACTAACTTTGTACTATTTAGTTCAAAGACATCAGCTTCAGAGTAACCATCTTTATATTTCTGTTTAGTACTCTCTAGTACAACATCTGTAATAGAGCTTGCAACTACATCTAAGTTCTTAATTGTTATTTTCTGTAAACCTGAAACAATTACATCTGAACCCTTTGTTAATGTAACTTGAATGTAAGCATCTCTACTTGTTGCAGTTGCATTATTTTTAGTTATATAATCATTTAAGTTATCTTTTAATTTACCAGTAGTAGTATCTTCAAATATATCAGCAGTTACGTTTTTTCCACTAGTTTTTGCAGTTACTGCTGAGAATTCAAGATCATAACCAGCTGATTGAAGATCAGCTACAGATGTTTCATTACCATTTACTGTAACTTTAACGTATTGTTTTGATGTATCATTATCATAAGTAGCTTCTTTTACTGCAACTGTATCAGCTGATATTCCAAAAGTAACTTTATATTCTTTAGAATTTACTTTTACAGTTACTTGCTCATCAGAAGCTAATGCATCTCCTAATACAACAGTTGCTGTTGTTCCAGCTGCATTTACTGTTAATGAATCTACTTTATGATCTGATACAGTAACATCTTCAGCTTTTAATCCAGCTAAGTTTTTACCACTTATTTCGATTTTAGTACTGCCAACAGCTTTTACTGAGTCAACAGTTAACTCTTTACCATTAACTGCATCTTTTAAGTCATTAAATATAGCCTCTGAAACTGATCCTGTTCCACCAATTACAGTAACTTTAGTGTTTGCATTCTTATTATCAGCAACATATTTGTTAGCATTGCTTATAGCTGTTGTGCTAGCTCCTGCTCCAGTTAATACAACTGGTGCTGATGCTTTTGCTGCTGCTGCGGATGCAACTAATGCGTCTGCAAATTGGCTAGCTGTTGCTCCACCTGCTGCTACATATATATTATCTAATTTCAAGTCACCTTTGAAGTGATCTAATACTGCTAAGTTAGTTTCAAATCTGTTAGCACCTTCAGCTACTCTTGTAGCTTTAACTGTGCTTAAAACAGATGCTGGTAAAACGCCTGATCCACCAACTGCTACTACATCAAGTCCTGCAGCTACAGTTTTAACTGGTGCTGGAACTTCGTTTTTGTTTCCAAATAATACTGGCATTCCTTTAGCTGCTGCTATAGATGCTACTGATAAAGCATCAGCATATCCTTCAGCACTTACAAGAACTCCACCTTTAGCGCCAGTTTTAGCTAAAACTTCTTTAGCTACATTTGCGTTAGTTTCGTATCTTGAAGCTCCACCTATTCTTTCTACTGTGTAGTTAGCTTTTAAAGCTGTTTCCATAGCTGGAGTAACTGCTCCTGTTCCACCAACGATAACTACTTTTTTAGCTCCTAATGTAGCTAATGTAGCTTTTAATTCAGCTGTTGGTACATCTACTTTGTTAGTTAATAATATTGGAGCGTTTAATGCTTTAGCAAGTGGTGTTGCACTTACTGCATCTGCATATCCATATCCATTAACTAAAACTACTGTATCAGCAGTTCCAAATACCTGTTTTGCAACTTCCATTGCTGTAGTTTCTCTGTTAGCTCCTGGTACTCTTGTAACCTCAGCAGCCGCTTGTACATTTGTTGCAGTAACTGTTGAAGTTAATACTAAGCTAAGTACTGTAGCACTAGCTAGTGCTCTGTTTCTCTTTTTCATTAAAGATAACCTCCTCAAATTAAGTAAAATTGTTTATATGTTAAAATATATTTAAATATTTTACTAACTAATGTAATCAATGGAAAATTCAAAGGTTAATTATTCCAATTAACTTAAGGTTTATTATAACATAGTTTATTTTGTATTTCTATACCCATAATTCATTTTTTTTAATAAGCAATCATTTTTTTATCTTTTCATAATATATATACGTAATTTTGACTGCATTAGTTTGGGATATATTACTTTTTTATAAAACATTTCATTTTTTTCTATTATTAACCTTGGTTTCTATTATACAATAGTATTTCCTTTTTTTCTATACAATTTATTTTGTAATTTATGTTAAAATAGTCCATATATATTTCATTAAATTTACTTATAACCTATATTATTCTACATATTATTTAAAAATCCTTTTAAGTTTTTAAGAAATTTTAAATATTAAATATTTTTATACTCATAAGTCCCTATTATCAAAGCTTTAAATAATATTAAAACCATTCAATTTTAAGCTGATTTTATCCTAATATTTGTAAATATAATATAGCATTTTTACGGACTATTGAAATGCATCTAATATAAATATTGCAATTATTAATAAATGATTAATTATTTATTAAATATTAATTAATAATTCAATAATTATTGCTGAAAATTAGCAATTTAATTTTTTCTACTATCATCCCTATAAGTAATGTACCGCAAATACAAATTATAGTAGATGATATTAGAAAGAAAATACTTCCTAGTGGCATATTGGCTTCCTTCGCCCATTTCATATAATAGTAAAGTATTGAAGGATGTGCCAAATACATTACGTAGGATTTATCGGATATAGATTTGAAAAACTTAAATAGTAAATTATTCCTATAATTTAGCGAAAATATAAGTATAATAGCACTTAATGAATATGCTATTATAGAAGGTCTTAAAAAAGTTGTATAGTAATCTGTTGTTTTACCTTCTAGTAATCCATGTATGGATTCCATTATTATAAAGAAAGTACATACTACAAATAATAAGCTCATAAATATTTTATGTCTTTTAAGCTTACCTATATATGTATATAAATATTGACTTGCATATATTCCAAGCGAAAAATAAAATATCCAAAATAATATATTTCTTTTTGAATAAAAATCTAAAGTTAAATCTGGAATATTATAATAGTGACCTGTAGTTAGAATTCCTGCTGTTATTAAGAAGGAAATCAAAAGTCCTGTTTTTTTCTTCATCACTGTATAAAGTATCGGAAATAATATATAAAGCTTTACTATCATAGGAACAAAATAGAAATGATAGTATGCTCTATCTCCGCTTAATATAAGTGAAGGCCATGTGCTAAAGTTCTTATTATTACTTATTATATATAAGTAAATAAAGCACCATATTAAATATTCTGGTATTACAGATGAAAGTCTCTTAAATTCAAACTTAAAGTAATTGGTATTCTTTTTATAGCTAAGTGCCAATCCAACTCCTGATATAAATACAAATGCAGGTACAGAAAATCTAGCGAGCTGATTTATTATTAAAGTAATATAATAAAGTTCACTGCCTTTATCCTTAATTCCAGACAAAGTAAAAGCTGAGGTATGAATCACAATTACCGCTATAGCCGCAAGTGCTCTGCATACATCCATTTCTAAAATTCTCTTTTTATTACCTTTTATATTATCAGCATCTTTACTAATATATGTACTTTCTTCATATGTGTTCATCTTTTGAGTCACCGTCCCCTAATATTAAATTTTAAATATCAATTATCACAAATCATTATTAATTATCAATTATTGGCAATTGCTTGTCAACTATTTCTAACATTGGAAATCTTGGGGACGGTTAACAACTCTATTTAACTTTTGAGAAGGCTTGGCAATCATTATATAAATAATAACTTTTATTGATATATTAATTATTAATTATTTATTAACTATTTATTAAATTTCCTTATCTATGGATTACATGTAAATTATGTATATAGATATTTTAATATTTTATTGTCACAGTTTGGTTACAGCCTTAATACACTTTCACTTTAGGGAGGGTTAACAACTTTCAGCTAAAGATAACTTTTGACTATCATGTATATAATTTATATGATTAAATAGTTGTTAACCGTCCCCATTATCCTCTTTAATTATATAAAATTTGGCAATATATTCTCTTAAGTTGAAAATATATTGGTTTTTTATTATAATTAAAGCTACGTAGCTAATTTATTATAAAGGAGAAATAAAATATGGGGTTATATAGTAAGTGGAAAGATCTAGTTGTATACTTTGTTCAAACTCAGGGGGAAGATGCCTTTTGGGATGAATATGTAAATATTGAGGAAGGTATAATTAGAAAGATTCTTATTAATCATAAAAATGTTTTTAAGGGAAAAGTTGCGGATTTATCCAAAGAATTTAATACATCTCCTGCATTATTCATTGGAGTAGTTGATGGATTAAATACAGCCTTAAAAAATCCTCTGAACTTAGAAGACATAGAAGAGGATGCAGAAATATCACTTGATATAGACTTTGAAAAATTATACATAAATATATCAGAAGCTGAAGCAGAAGAATTATCAAGTCTTCCTGAGTGGAATGTAATTTTACCTAAGGAAAAGCTTGCAGAGCTTAAACTTAAGTACAGTCCATCTAAAACACTAGTTACTCCTGAAAAGGTAGGAAGAAATGAAGCTTGCCCATGTGGTAGTGGCAAAAAATATAAGAACTGCTGCGGAAAATAAAAAACCAGCCCTAGGGCTGGCCTTTTTTTACCTTTTTATAAAATAGATAGTATTCTTAATTATCTTTATATCCTTAGCTAAAATATATATCTGAAAACTCTATATTTATCTTTTCTCCCTTGTTTGTACCTGAAGATATATTCACATTTTCGTTCTCCTCCTGGGAAAGTACTTTTACAGGAAGTTTAATAAAGAATTTAGATCCATATCCCCAGTTGCTTTCAACCCATATCTTCCCTCTATGAAGCTCTACTAAGGACTTTATTAAAGATAATCCTATTCCACTGCCTTCATTGTTTCTTGATAGAGATTTATCAACTTGAACAAATCTATCAAATATTGACTCCAATTTATCCTTTGGTATACCTATGCCGTTGTCCTCTACAGATATCAGTATATTTGTATCTTGATCTTCAAAATTTACTTTTATTTCTCCACCTTTAGGAGTAAATTTTAGAGAATTGGAAAGCAAATTGAGTATTATTCTCTCAATTTTATCCTCATCACAAGCCATTATCTTTTCCTCTACATTTGTATCAAATACGAGATTTATATCTTTATTCTTTGCATATTCCGTTACGGACAATGCTATATCCTCAACAAGGCTTACTATGTTACAGTTCTTGGGGAAAACTTGGAAATATCCTGCATCAATTTTTGTTATATCTATTAAATTATTTACAAGCCTTATAAGCCTGTAAGAATTTTGCTTAATCAAATTTTTATATCTAAAAAGTTTTTGTAAGTTTTCACTTTTGTTAGTTTTACTCATATCCTCTAGTATTATATTTGCTACTTGAAGAGAAGTGAGTATTATATTTAAAGGGGTTCTCAGTTCATGAGATAAGTTTGCAAAGAAGTCTGTTCTTAGCTTTTCATATGCCATGGCTTCATTTAGCTGACGAGTTTTTTCAGCCACAGTTGTACGCAGCCTTTCCTTTGTCTTTCTGTCTGAAATATCCTGAGATACTATAAGCATTTGATCCTTTCCATTATAAGGGCACTTAGCCCCAATGCCTTCTAAATATATATATTTTTTATCCTTTGCTCTAAGAAATCTACATTGACTAAAGGGCTTTTCGTTACTTAGTATCACATCATCGTAATCTCTTTCAAATTGATACTGCTGCTGCTTTGTAAATCTTAAGAAGTCATTTACTTTGTTTCCTATTACTTGGTGAGACTCTTGTACTCCTAATAGCTTGGCTCCTGCTTGATTACAATACAAATATCTTTCTTTATCTCTTATGTACACCCCTATAGGCAATAATTCTACAAGCCTTTTGTATTGTTCTTCACTTTCTCTTAGTGCTTCTTTTACTTGTCTCATTCTCTCTTGTTCTTCTAATAGTTGATTATTATTTTGCTGAAGCTCTGCTTTACGCTCTTTTAGTTCTTCTTGAAGCTGCCTATTACAGACTTCTACCTGCTTTCTCAATTCAATCTCTTTAATCTTACTTAATCCCATTTCTGCAAATACTTTTGCAAGGCTTTTATAATAACAAATTATATCTTCAAGTCTTTCCTTTTCTACTATCGGTACACTCTTTATACTTTCTAAGTAAGCTTTTTCATCTATCCCAAATTTTTGGGCTTGAATTTCAAAGATCTCTAAATTGGGCTCTTTTATAAAAAATTGACCAATAATAAAGTTTGCGATAATCTCTCCATCTATCTCGATAGGAATAAATGCGCTCATAAGCCCATTTCTACACTGAGTAAGGGTATAGTCTTCTCCTCTTTCTACTTCTTTATTTTTTATGAACCCTTCAATGCAGTGCTGCCTAGAATCAGATATTTTCCTATGAAATTTTTCACACGCCATCTGCCATCTTGTATTTATGAGCATTTTCCCTTCTAAATTTAGCACTCCGTGGGGCAGCTTTGTAATATTATAAAATTTGTCCATTAATTTTTGAAGCTTTTGCATATCAACTAATTCTTCAAGTTTATATTTAGCCATGTTATGACCTCCAAGTGTTTTCTCATAAGTACTCTCTTTGTCAGTTTTCTGTTATTAGCTTCAGTTTTAATCTATGATTTTAAGCGTTACTTTAAATGTTTAATAATATTTTTAACTTAATACTCCAATAGTTTATCTCAATTAGGAATAATTCAATACAAACAAGTTATTATATTTAATTATTATCTATATTTATTATTTGTTCACAATAATTTAACAATTTACTTGCTATTCATATGATATATTCTACAAAAATGGAAAAAATCCTTGATTTTTAACTAAAATATTATTCTTTATTTTTACTTTTTAACCTTTTTTTCTATAACAAGTAACCTTGGTGGATAGTTTATTTGATTTGCAAATTCCAGTTGTGCCACATTATACTCCCTTTGATTTAATGTCTTTGTATATTTTTCTAAAGCTTCCTTTTCAGCTTTTCCATTTTCATGTCCATGATATATTACAAGTATCACCACTCCGTTAGGTACTAAAATTTTCAATGACTTTTTTACTGCCTCAATTGTGGTGTGTGCTTTTGTGGTAATGCTATGAGAAGAAGAAGGTAGATATCCTAAGTTAAACATAACTATTTTTACTCCACCCTCTACATATTTGTCTATATTTTCATGTCCATCTAATATTAAATTCACTTTAGCCTTAACATTATTCTTTTCCAGCTTTTCCTTTGTGGCCTGTATAGCTTCACTTTGTATATCAAAGGAATATACTTCTCCTCTTTCCCCTACAAGGCTTGCTAGAAACAAGGTATCACTGCCTTTTCCCATGGTTGCATCTACCACCTTGTCTCCCTCTTCAATCTTTATCTTACATATTTCTTTTGCTATATTCATAGAATTTGTAAAAAATTCACTCATAATGTCCTCCGCTTTTGTTTAAATAATATATAATACTTAACAATTAATAATTATTTATTATCTAATGTAATGATTTCATCTAAATTATATCCCCTTTTTCTTAAATAATCCAATTGCATATTTAACTTCTGCTCATTTTCCAAATATATATTTAATGCTTTGAAATTTCCTTTTAATTCATATTCACCTAGACATGCAGGTATAAATATCGTTTGCCCCTTAGTAAATGTTTCTTCAGTTTTATTGGTTGTTAACCCTCCATTATTTTCAAGAGTTAATGTCTTTTCACCCTGTGGAGATGACTTTCCCTGTGATTTATCGTAAATTATAGTACCTTCACCTTCAATAAAAGTATATATATGAAATTTTTCTCCTTTTGTGCTTTCTTTAAATCCACAGGATGTTTCATAAAGCTTTACACAAAAATGTTTATTTAAAGAAATGTATGTTATAGTAGTATTTTTATATCCGCTTACCTCTTGATTTGATTTGCTTTTAATGGAATTAACTGCAGACAGACTATTAATTTCATTTTCACTTAATCTTATTCCTTTGTACTTTTCTTTAAAGGTCGGCTTATTGCTTAATTTATTCCTTGTCTTACTAAAATTTATAACTTCAAGTGCCTTGTTTAAATTAAGCTCTCTTTTATTTCCGTTAATATCTCTTCTATTATAGTCGTATATTCTATAAGTTACATTTGAGCTTTGCTGAACTTCTGCAATTAGTAGTCCTTCTCCAATGGCATGTACCGTTCCTGAAGGTATATTTATTATATCCCCTTTAGTCACTTCTATATAATTTAAGCAATCCTCTACTTTTTCCTCATCACAAGCTCTCTTAAATTTTTCTTTGTCTATACCATGCTTTAATCCACATATAAGCCTTGATCTAGGCTTTGCGGCAATTATATACCATATTTCATTTTTACCTAAGGAATTATTTTCACATTTTTTTGCATATTCATCATCAGGATGGACTTGAACAGAAAGCTTGTCATTTGCATCAATAAATTTTATAAGTATAGGAAATTTATCTTTATATATTTTATATATATCCTCTCCTAGAATTTCTTTACCTTTTTCTTTTATAACTTCATATAGTGTTTTTCCGCTAAACTCTCCATTATCTATGACACTAAGGCCATTCTCATGACAAGAAGCCTCCCAGCTTTCAGAAACCTTTCCTTCAGGCAAAATTTTACCTAATAATTCTAAATTTCTCCCGCCCCAAATATAATTCTTGTAAACCTCCCTAAATTTAAAGGGGTAATACATATATTTAATCCCTCCGCTTAGTCATATCACTAAAACATATGAGGAATTCATAATGTATATTCCACCCAAGTCAGGTAAGCTGGGTAACAAAAATGGGACGATTAACCGTCCCTTGAACCTTTAACTCTTAAGCATATAGGCCTATCCCCTACGCCCTATAATTTCCTCTTCATCTCTTATTTCAATCTCTGTTCCTTCTGGAGCCTTTATTTTAAATAAATGTCCATTTTCAACTTTGTATATTTCGCTGCCATTTTTTACTTTAAAGTTATTGTAGCCTAGACTTTTTATTCTATTATATTCTTCTTCAATGTTATCTACTAAAAAGCACATGTGTACTATTCCCTCATTTAAGGAGCTCCACTTGTTTAGCTCATCTCCCTTTTTAGCAGTTTGAAGTTCAATCATGAATGAGCCAAGCCTCATCCAAGTATTGAAGTCCCTAGTATGGAAATTAGGCGTCTCTTGAATTATTTCAAAACCTAGTATTTCAGTATAAAATTTTAATGATTCCTTATAATTTTCCGTTTGAATACATACATGATGTATAGATTTTATGCTCATTTTATTTCTCCTTACTTGCTTCCCTATTTTTTATTCTAAATACTGCATAAATTATGGGGACGGTTAACAACAATGCTATCCCTGTTTTTATAAAGCTAGAGTCTTTAATTTTATTATTTTCATTTAACTGCTGCTCTTCAGGTGTAACTATGTTATTTAAAGCCTCCAATGATTTAGGATAAATTTTTATTTCTTGTCCATTTGGACGGCGAACATATGCATCATCATTAATAAAAAAGAAATCATCTTCCTTTCCTCTCGAATTAATGTACCATTCTACAGCCGCCACCTCACTTTCTCCATATGTATATCTCATTTCCTTAGTTATAAGCTTCAGTGTTTTAAAATCTCCTGAGGTTGCCTTAAACATCCCCCATACCTTTTTATATATACTGCCTTCTTTCTTAATTGACATTACAGCAAAATCTGAGATCTCAGGTTGCAGCTCCTCGCCTGTGCCCCAACCATACTGAAAATCTCTTAGAGGAATGACTTCTTCTTTTACCTTTCCACTGATGACTTTACAGACTTTTACTGTAAATATTCCATCCTCCTTACTCATTAGCTGCCCAATAATCAATGCGTCTTGATCTTGCCTAAATTCTTTTACTTCATCTGCATGTAACATCCTAGTTAGAGCATCTGCTGCTTTAACTGTTGATGGTGCAATTAATAAAGCAACTGCAAGGAAAATTAAACCTATTTTCTTCATGCTTTGATTTCTCCTTTTACATATATAATTATCCATTGCTATTATATGATTACTTAGAACTCTATTATATGTTGTTAAATAATATACTTCTATAGAACTTCCAATTCTCCTTTATTTAAAAAGATAGGAATGGTTAACAACAATTTGATTAAGGTAATTGCTGTTAACCGTCCCTATCTTTAAAGTTTCTCGTTGCTTCCCATAACTTCACCAAATTGATATTGCTCTCCCATTTTATTATCTTCCTCTGTAAATGGAAAAGGTTCACTGCCTACATCTGAACCTTGTGTTATATGTTGAGGCGTACTGTTTAAGTTATCTTCAACTTTTCTTATGGTATAAGCCTTATGGTTAGGATTATTATTCCTCATGTTTCTCACCTCTCTTAGAGAATTTATAAAACCATTATCTACTTAGTTATTATTTCGTTATCAAAAAAATTTATGTGAAAATAAAGAGACGGTTAACAGCTATTAATAATAAATAGTTGCTAACCGTCTCCTTTTTCCCACATTTCAAGTGGCAAGTTTGATTTGTCACTTGCAATGTGGGTGGCACTTTTTATGCTGATTCTTCATCTTTAGACTCGTCCATATTAAAATCTACTTCCATGATGTCAATAACCTTTGTATTGTGTTTTCTTTTATATCCAAAGAATAAGCCTAAGAATATAGGTAGTCCTATATAAGATGCAATTATACCATTCCAATCTATTTGTTCACCTTGCAAATAGGTTATACCTTGTCCCAAAATAACTATTATACATAAGGCTACTGCTATTATCGGTCCTATTGGAAATAATTTCGCCTTGTATTTTAGCTTATTTAAATCTTGACCTTGAGCAACATATGCTTTACGGAAACGATAATGACATATTGCTATACCAAGCCATGCAATGAATCCCGCAAGACCTGAAGCTGCTACTAACCATACATAAACTGTACTTTCCGCATAAAGTCCTGTTAAGAAGCACGCTGATGCTACTAAAGTTGTAAGTAACAGTGCGTTCACAGGAACTCCTCTAGAGTTAATCTTTCCAAGCCACTTAGGTGCCTTTCCTTCCTTAGCCATTGCATATAACATTCTGCTTGAAGCATACATTCCTGAGTTACCACAAGATAATACTGAAGTTAAAATAACCGCATTCATTAAGGAAGCTGCTGCTGCAATACCTGCTTTTTCAAATATCATTGTAAAAGGACTTGTCTGAACACTTGCATCTGTGTACGGAATTAATAAACCTACCACAAATATTGTTCCTAAGTAAAATATTATAATTCTCCAAAATATTGTATTTATCGCCTTTGGTATATTCTTTTCTGGATCTTCACTTTCCCCTGCTGCAATACCTACAAGCTCCGTTCCTTGAAATGAAAATCCTGCAATTAAAAATATCATAAATATAGACTTAGCTCCACCAACAAAAGGTGCATCTTTAACTATAAAATTCTTAAATCCTACCGGCTCTCCACCAAATATTCCCAAAATAGTTGCAGTACCTATAATTATAAATACAATAACTGTAAACACTTTAATTCCTGCAAACCAATACTCTGATTCTCCATAAGCCTTTGCAGATAATAAATTAAGAGATACTATTAATGTAAGAAATAATACACTCCATATAATCGCTGGTACGTCTGGAAACCAAAATTTCATTATAAGCGCACCTGCAACCATTTCTGCTGCAACAGTTATAGCCCAGTTATACCAATAGTTCCATCCTAAAGCAAAACCTAAAGCTGGATCTACAAACTTAGATGCATAAGTTTCAAATGATCCCGCTACAGGCATAAATGTAGCCATTTCTCCAAGACTTGTTATTAAAAAATAAACCATAATCCCAATTGCTCCATAAGCAATTAATGCTCCACCAGGTCCTGCTTCATGTATAGTTTCTCCTAAGGCCAAAAAAATTCCTGTTCCAATAGCCCCACCCATTGCAATCATATTCAAATGCCTTGCTTTTAAGCTTCTCTTAAGTTCTCCTGAATTGCCGCTTTGCTCTGTATTATAATTCATATTTTCCTCCTTATTAAGCTAGGTATTAAATAATTCCACATCTAATCATTTAATATGCCAATTTTGTTACTACATAAACTTTGAAAAACAAAAATACCCTAAGCTTACACTCAGGGTATTAAAATATGCATTTTAAATGCATATTGAAGTCCTCACTGAATGATAGCTCTTCACAAACAATTAGTTTGTGACAGTCTTGCACATATTTTATGCAAAACCAGCTATACAGCATTAAAGCATCTGCTGTATGCTTCGGCAAAATTTCCTTTCAAACCACTTCATTGTGCTTATCTCTGTAGTCTTACTATTAAATGTTGCTCCTCTATCCTAATTCATTTACTTATTTATTATTTTCACATTTATACATTATACGACAAAATTTTAAACTAGTAAATAGGTTTATAATGGGAAAGCTTAATGCCACCCACATGGCAAGTTAGTGTAACTTGCTATGTGGGTGGCACTTTCTCTAGCCTCCTAGAGTTACGTCCTGTTTATCGTACCACTCTAAGGCCTCTGAAAACTGATTAGGCCTAAAATCTGGCCAGTAGTCATCTATTACATAAAAGTCTGAATATACAGATTGAACTGGGAGTAATCCACTTAATCTTCTTCTTCCTCCCCAACGTATAATAAGGTCTATTCTTGATACATCATGAGACTTTATGTTATTTATGATGTTCTTTTTGGAAGCATCCGCTGTCTTTAACTCATTTAAGTCCCATTGCCAGCCATAATTTATTAAGAAATTAACCCTAATTCCTCCCTTACCAAAGGTTCTTCTAGTGGTAAAGGATTCTAATTCTTTTGGAAATGCTGGGGAATCTGTATTTCCAACAACTAATATCTCCGCATCTTCTTTAGTAATTAGGTTTACGGATTCAATACAGGCATCAGTAAAGGCCTTCTTTTGTTCACTTGGTCTTTTTGTATTATCTATGGTAAATCCATAGTATGTGATTTCCTTGATTCCAGCTTGCTGACATAATTTAAAGCTAGCCAGCCCTGGGTTAATTCCTATTTCATATCCCTTATCCTTAGTCATTCCGTTAGCAACTGCCCATCTTCTATTGCCATCAGGAATTATTCCAATATGGTTTGGTAATCTCATTTTATTGTCACCCCGAATTCTTATTGTAATTTTAACGTTTAGTATATTGCAATGTTAAATTTGTATAATATCTCTATTATATATGAAAATATTATTAACCTCCATATTTTGTATAGATTATGTGTTATTATTTATTTTAACCTATTTTCAAAAAACAAAACTGGTTAAGGCAATTTAATAACGCCTTAACCAGCTTTAATGCTCTTCTATACTAGCTTCTTATTCACAGTTTAAATAAGAAATCTTTCTTTCCTTAAATATCTTAATTAATTTTATACCTTTTATTATTCATAACTTTTCTCCTTTAAACTATCCCCTAAGGGGTGAGTTCACCTATGTGTTAATTATTACTTTTTAGGTAATACTGTATTTAATGCAATAATTATTTGAAAACAAGGAGGCTTTTAAATGAAAATTAAATTAATCTCATTAATATTATTTATGTTCTCTACGCTATCTTTTGGATGTGCTAGGCAAATTAATCCTACTCCAGTGCCGGGCACAACCAAAAGCCAAACTAACAGTCAAGCTCAAAATCAAACTCAACTTCAAACACAGCCCCAAAATAAAACCCCAAATCAAGGAAAGAAGCTAGATGTTGTAACAACCGCATCTGTAGTAGATAATGCAGCTGCTTTTGAAAAGGCAATTAGCGCCAAGGGTACCTGGATCATTGCTACAACAAAAAACTTAACTATTAATAAAGACTTAGTACTTGAGGGTGAATTTAAAAATGGTAAGAAAGATAAAGATGGTAAAGATATTATTCAACGTAAAATAGCTCTTTACACCCAGGATGAAAAGCGTAATGTAACTGATAGGTTTACTTTAACTGCCCCAAAATTAACCATCAATAGCCCAAAGGCTAGTATCCAACATGGAACTTTTAAAGGGGATCTTTATGTTTCCACTAAGGACTTCCAATTAATAGATACTACAATTGATGGAAATGTATATTTCACTAATAATGATGCTAAATCAACATTTAAAATGGATAATTTAAGCAAGATAACCGGAAAACAAGAGCTAAAGAAATAACTTAGACCACAAAAGTTATAAAGTCAAAGGGATGGTTAACAATTATTGGTATCAACTGTTGCCCATCCCCTGTTTTCTTGCCACTTGCCACGTGGGTGGCACTTTAATATATATCAGAAAACTCCATTTCCAGCTTTTCTTTATATTTTGACTCAGCAAGTTCTTCGCTTATTATATTATTTTCTAATTCTTCAGCACTTATTGTTTTCACAGGAAGAGTTATAATAAACTCACTGCCCTTACCCAGTTCACTTTTGACATGAATGCTGCCGCCCTGTATTTCAACAAGGGATTTTACAAGCGTAAGACCTATTCCACTTCCTTCTTTTTTTCTAGTTATAGACTTATCAACTTGAGCAAATCTTTTAAAAACAAAATTCAACTTATCTTCTGGAATACCTATTCCTGTATCTCTTACGGATATTTCTATAAAATCTTCTCTATCATAAATATTAACAAATATACTTCCTTCTGCATCTGTAAACTTCACTGCATTAGACAAAAGGTTTAATATAATTCTTTCAATTTTTTCTTCATCAAATGCAATTATCTTCTCCTCTATTTCTGTATCAAAGATTATATTTATCCCCTTTGATTTTACAAAATCCGCAACTGATTGAACCAGCTCCTCAACCACATATACTATATTATCATTAGCTAAATTAAGGTTTAAATATCCCCCATTTATTTTTGTGGTATCAATTATGTTATTAATTAATCTAAGAAGCCTTAATGAATTTTGACTCATTATAGTAAAATAATATTTAATTCTATCATCACCTAAGTTTTTTGATTCATCTAGAGATCTTAATAACTGTACTGTACTACTTATAACATTTAGAGGAGTTTTAAGTTCATGGGACATATTTGCAAAAAATTCCGTTTTTATCTTGTCATATTCCATGAGCTCTTCTACTTTTTTAGTGCTTTCATCATTTTTAAAATTAAGTGTTTCAATTTTCTCATTTGCTATTGTTACCTGCCTTGCAAGTATTAATGCCTCCTCCACTGAGTCCTTTAATGTTATCAAAGTGTTTACTCTCGATAACAGCTCATATTTATTAAAAGGCTTTCTAAGGTAATCATTTGCACCATTTTCAAAGGATATCACTAAATTTTCCGGTCTATTATCTGCGGTCATAATAAGTATAGGCAACTCAAAAATCGAATATTTTTCCCTAATTATACTGCATATTTCATAACCTAATAAATCAGGAATCATCATATCAATAATAACTAAATCTAAATCTTTATTTTTCTCTATAATTTCTAAGGCTTGTTTTCCCGTTGAAGCCTTTAATATATATTGACTAAGATGTGAAAGATATCCTTCTAGTACCCTTTGATTTACATACTCATCATCTACTATAAGTATTTTATAATTTTTGCTAACTTTAATACTTAAATTTCTATCTAATTTACTAGCTTCATTATTCAATATAAGATTTGAAGTATCATAATTTACTTTGAGTAATGTATGCTCCGTGTACTCATGAGTATTCTCCACTTCTCTAACTTCCTCTATAGAACTCAGTGGTAAGGTAAATGTAAACTTAGTACCTTGCTGAGTAGAAGAATCAACCCTTATATCTCCACCATGAAGCCTAACTAATTTTTTCGTTATATAAAGTCCTA
This sequence comes from Clostridium peptidivorans, assembly GCF_900205925.1. GTDB lineage: Bacteria > Bacillota > Clostridia > Clostridiales > Clostridiaceae > Clostridium_AK > Clostridium_AK peptidivorans. Next base: position 19,644 of record NZ_OAOD01000018.1, read on the forward strand.
ATCCCGTACCTCCATACCTTTCAGAAACACCCTCACCTTGTTCATATATATTAAAAATTGTATTAATTTTTTCTTCCGGTATTCCAATTCCACTATCTTCTATGGACACTTCCATATAATTTTCTTTTACATCATAAGATACGACTATCTTTCCCTCTTGTGTAAATTTAATCGCATTACCAATTAAATTATAAAAAATCTGCTGTATTCTGTCTTGATCTCCGTTAACATAAGGAGCTTCTTTATCTACCAAATTAACTAATTCTATAGATTTGCTACTTATGGATGGTTCGCATAATTTTATTACCATTTCTATTAATTTATTAATTCTCATTGGCTTTTTGTATAGTGTTACTTCGTTATTTTTAAGTTTAGAAAATACTATAATATCGTTAACTAAGTTGGATAATCTTATTGCACTTGATTTAATTAAAAACAAATTATACCTTTCATCCTCATCCATATGAGTTTTAGCTTTAGTAGCAAGATTTTCAGACAACCCAATTATTCCATTTAGCGGCGTTTTAAGTTCATGTGAGGTTATGGCTAAAAAATCATCCTTTAAATTATTTAAGGATTTAAGCTTTTCACCCATGTCTTCAGATCTTGAAAGAGCTCTGGCTTGCCTTTCTGCCAAAACATAATAATTAGCTACTATAAATATAAACACTCCTAAGGATGCAAATGAATTGGTTATAATTATGCTATACTCATATAAAATATCATTTATTCTTGTTATAAATAGTGCAAAGAGACCTACTACAGTAATATAGTCATTTGTTTCAGCTTTAATATATACTTTAGATATTTTTATCATCATATAAAGTATCAGTGATAAAGCTAAAACTTCGAAAGGAACTATTAATTGAATATAATACTTTGTTGGAGTTATAAGTACTAGAAAAAAATACAAAAAGGCTGAGAAATTTGAAATTTGTACAACTTTTTTTGAAAGTATTCCACCATAATTCTTGTTAATAAATAATACAATGAAGGGCATATATAAATAAAAGGTCCAAACCATTATCTTTACTGCAATTATATAACTAAAGTCAGGAAATAAAGAAATAATAAATCTTTCCCCTAAAAATATAGTTCTAACAGCAATTAAAATACAAGCTATTGCAAAATATAAAGGTGCCTTATTCTTTTTCCTTTTAGAAAACACTGCTAAATTATAAATTGCAGCCATGACGCTACTTCCAAAAAGGAATAAGTCAAGTGCTTGCTTTTTTCTCTCATAACTATCTACTTTTGAAGCTTCTCCCATTAATATAGTATCAATAAACCCAAATTTGGAGTAAAAGTTACTAACTTGAAGAGTTAAATATACTTCACCATTTTCTGTGTAAAAAGATCCTGTCTTAGGCAATAATTGTGGTTTCATTTCATTTTTATTTTTGCCTACTTCTCCCACAGATACTAATTGACGATTATTTGCCCAAAGTTTATATGCGTTTTGAATATAGTCAATTTTAACTGAGTACAGATAATCATCGCTATTCATAAGAATTTTCAATCTATAAGTTCCATATCCAGCTCCACCCAAATCACCTGGAATAGAGCTATAAGTCTTTTTAAAATATGTATTATTAAAGTCTTCTGGTGCTAAAAATTGGTTTTTATAAAACTCCCACTCACCATTTAACTTTATCATCCCATCCTTACTAAAGTCCCAATTTCTTAAGTCTATTACGCCCTCTTTAGCAACAGGATTTGGCTTATTGGTATCACTGACATTTAAACTATTATTAATTATATATATAAATATTCCTAGGGTAATTAAAAGTAAACTAAACAATTTTATTTTTGATATTTTAATATTTTTCATAAAACTCCTTCACCTTTAACCCTTTCTATATTAATAATAACAAAGGTGCTGCCTGCGTGGCAAGAGGCATGTTTTCCTGGTTTTAACAATAAAAAAATGTCTCTAAGTAAAACTAAATAACTTTTCATGAAAAATATCAAAAATACGTGTTTTTTTCATAATCTAGCTAATAATATATTTATATTAAAAATAATTAATGGCAGGGAGGATTTTAAATGAAAGTCAAAGTTTTATTATCAATATTGGTTCTATCGTTTACGCTGTCTGTTGGATGTACTAAAGCAACTAAGCCTACTCCAGCGCCAAGTACAACACAAAATCAAAATCAAGGAAGCAAGCCAGATGGTGTAACAACAGCATCAGTAGTTGATAATGCAGCTGCTTTTGAAAAAGCAATTGGCACTAATGGTACATGGATCATTGCTATAACAAAAGATTTAACTATTAATAAAGACTTAGTACTTGAAGGTGAATATAAAAATGGTAAGAAAGATAAAGATGGCAAGGATATTATTCAGCGTAAAGTAGCTCTTTACACTCAGGATGAAAAGCGTAATATAACTGGTAGATTTACTTTAACTGCACCAAAATTCACTATTAACAGCCCAAAAGCTAGCATTCAGCACGGAACTTTCAAAGGTGATCTATATGTTTCAGCTAAGGACTTTCAATTAATAGATGCTAAAGTTGATGGAAATGTATACTTTACTAATGATGAAGCTAAATCAACATTTAAAATGGATGACAAGAGCAGTGTAACCGGGAAAAAGGAAGTAAAAAAATAATACATATTATAAAAAAAGTTAACCAATTGGTTAACTTTTTTATATTGTCATCATTTAAATGATAAGTGACAAACTACGTTAACTTGTCACAGGTCACAGGTCGCACTAACTCATTAATGCAATTATAGTTATTAAATTAAAAGTTATATGCAGTATATTTGTAACACGTATTCCACTGGTTTTAGGTCTAGAAACCGTCTTATAAGCCTTAATAGCTATCGGTAAGGTCGCATAAACTAGTAGAGTTAATACAGGTAAATCCTTTGTAATAACTAATATAGTTGTAATTAAATATGCCGCAACTATTAATGAAACATAAATTGCTTTACCAGCCTTAATACCCAGAATAACTGTAAGTGTCTTTATGCCAAGATTTCTATCTCTTTCATAATCTCTTATCTCGTTTGACATCATTAGTAATGGAATCATCAGCCCTGCTGGCAATGCAAGTATTACAGGAGTGATAGAATATTCACTTGTAAATACAACATAAGAGCCCAGCACCATTAAAGGTCCCATAAGTACAAATGATAATATAGCTCCTAGTCCCCTTTTTTTATATACAAAAGGCTCACCAGTATAAGCATAGGAGCCGACAATACCAGCTATTCCAATATAAATCAACTTTGGAGTGCTTAAATACATAAGTATTAATCCTATGAGTCCAGTTCCTGCTAAACATAACATGCTAAATGCAAATACTAAAAGATCAAAGGCAGTTCTCTCATACTTTAAAAATTTATAGGTTTTTTCTCCTGGTCTATGGTATTTAAAAGATCCCTCATAAAAATCATTTATTAAATTTGCACAGCCTTGTACAAGCATCCCACCTATAGTAACTAATGCTATTTTAAACACATCTAATGTTAAGTTCCCTGTAAACAGCTTTCCTTCTCTATGAGCCATCAAAATGCCTAAAGTTGTTGAGGCCACAGCAAGTGTAAGGGATAAAGGCCTTAGTGCAATCCATAAATCTTTAATCAGTTTTATAATATAATCCTTTGTATATTTCATAGTCACATCTCCCAAAAGTTTGTACAAGCTTAACAATACATATTTAATTATACATTAGCTTTTTAGAAACTCAACCATAGAATCTGGAAATATTTGATTTATTAATTTTAAAGTAATACAATTGTAATAGTGCCACGCACATGGCAAGTGACAGGTAACGCGACTTGCCACTTGCCATGTGGGTGGCACTATAAAAAAACAGATGGGGGATTTTAAAATGAAAAACATTAAGAAGTTATCAGCAGTACTATTAGCTGCTATGATGGTATTTACAGTTGGATGCAGTTCAAAGAGTACTGCTGGCGAGGTTTCTAAGAAAGATTTAAAATTAAAGATTGGAGTTATGCCTGCAGTAGATTCTGCACCTATATTTCTTGCAGATAAAAAGGGATATTTTAAAGAACTTGGCTTAGATGTAGATGTACAGGTTTATACAAATGCAATGAACAGACAAAGTGCTCTTCAAAGTGGTGAGTTAGATGGAGCCATGACAGATGTTATAGCTTTAGTAAATAACGTTCAAAATGGCTTTGATATAAAGGTAACAACAAGCACAGATGCATCCTTTCCTTTCTTAATTAAAAAAGGATTTGAAGAAAAGAAAGATATTAAAGTTGGAATGATGGAGGTAAGCGTATCTAACTATTTATCCGATAGAAGCTTAGGAGATAAATACAATGTTGAAAAGGTTTATATAAATGAAATTCCTGCTAGACTTGAAATGATTAGCAAGGGAAACTTAGATATGGCTGTTATACCAGAGCCAATGGCTTCTCAAGGTGAATTAAAAGGACTTGGTAAAAAAATGATTCAAAATAATGATGAGTTCTCACCAGATGTAATGGTATTTACAGGAAAAGCTATAAAAGAAAATGAGAAAGCAGTTAAGCTATTCCATGATGCTTATAACAAAGCTGCTCTCGAAATAAATAAAAATGATACTGAAGCAAGAGAAGTATTAATAGAAAACTTAAAATTAAAACCAGAGATTAAAGATAAAATAATTTTACCAAAATACAATAAGGCAAGAGTACCTAGTAAAGAATATCTTGAAAGCATTATGGATTGGAACGAAAAAGTATTAAAGAAAAAAATAAATTTAAAATATGAGGACTTAGTTGAAGGGAAATTCGTAAAATAATGATTGAAGTTAAAAACATAGAGGTATGTTATGGTGAAGAGAAAGCTTTAGATAAGCTTTCTCTAAGCATTGATAAAAATACTACTTGTGCTGTAATTGGTGCTTCAGGCTGCGGTAAGACTACACTTTTATATACCTTAGCAGGAATTATAAAGCCAGCTTCAGGAAATATATTTATTGATGGAGAAGAGCTAAATGGCATAAGAAAAGGTACAGGCTTAATCCTTCAAGATTATGGACTTCTTCCTTGGAAAACTGTTTGGGATAACATTGCATTTTCTTTAAAATCTAGAGGTTTTAAAAAAGATGAAATAGATGATAAAGTTTCCACTACACTAAAAAGCCTAGGCATGGAGGAATATTCAGAAAAACTTCCTGGAGAGCTTAGCGGTGGACAAAAACAAAGAGTTGCGATTGGAAGAACCTTAGCCCTAGAGCCTGACTTGCTTCTTATGGATGAGGCATCTTCCGCCTTAGATGCTATAACAAAGGAACATATTCAAAATCTCATATTAAATATATATAAGGAAAGTCAAATCACTTTGGTAATGGTAACTCATAATATTGAAGAAGCTGTGTTTCTTGGACAAAAAATTATAGTTATGGATGATGGGAAAATTAAACATATACTAGATAATCCATACTTTGGAGATGAAAATTTAAGAAATAACTTAGACTTTTATAAAGTATGTCTTGAGGTAAGGAAGTGGTTAAATGAAGAAGCTTAAAGCATTCATATTCAATAAAACCTTATATGGGATATTTATAGTAGTATTGTTTTGGTACATACTTCATTTAACTGTTAGCTCTTCGGCAATACCCTCTCCCTATAAAACACTTTTAAACTTTATCGAGATTTTTCCAAGCACATTAAGCCTTCATTTACTAGTCAGCCTAGCTAGAATAACTGCAGCAATTTTAATTTCATTAGTATTTGGAAGTTTAATTGGTCTTTGGATTGGCATGAGTAAAAGGGCTGATGAACTTATAACACCTATAGTATACATACTATATCCACTGCCTAAAATAGCCTTTCTGCCAATATTAATGATTTTATTTGGGCTTGGTAATACTCCTAAAATCGTACTTATAGTGATAATAATTATTTTCCAAATTATTGTAGCTGCAAGGGATGGAGTTCGCGAAATACCAAAGGAACTTTTTTATTCTGTAACCTCTCTTGGTCTAAATAAAGTTGAAATTTATAGGCACTTAATAATTCCAGCAGTATTGCCTAAGATAATAACTGCTTTAAGGATTAGTGTTGGTGTAAGTATATCTGTGCTGTTCTTTGGTGAAAATTTTGCAACAACCTATGGTATTGGTTATTTTATAATGAATAGCTGGCTTATGGTAAACTATGTTGAGATGTTCAGCGGAATACTAGCCTTGAGTATAATGGGATTTTTAATATTTAAGCTTATAGATATGCTAGAAAATAAGCTCTGCGGATGGATCAAAATATAGGCACTACTCATGTAAAGAAGGGACGATTAACAACTAACTAATTGTTAACCGTCCCCTATGTTTATCTATTCCTTAAAGATTTAAGGCTATGTCCTTTGGATGTTGAAACTGTTCTTCCTATAGATCTTATCTTGCCTGAAATACAGTTAAAACAATGTCCTGGCGTATCATTTATGCATATTTTACCTGGATAAAGAGCATACATCTTTCTGTAATCTCCCTCAGTTATATTAGGCATAACAACATTAGCACCCCTTTGAAGAGCAATTATTCTTCCATTCTTGTTTAAGGACTCCATAGCTGTTGTAGCAGGTATATTTATATCTGGCAACATGAGCCTTGTTAATGCCATAACCTTTAAGCTCATTGTAAACTCCCTGCCCTTTGCATCCTTTAAAGGGGTATCCTCATTAGGAATAAATGGTCCCAGTCCTATCATATCTGCATCTATTTCTTTAAAAAATAATATATCATCTGCCAAAGATTCTATAGTTTGGTTAGGTAGCCCTACTAAGTTACCGGTTCCAACTTGGTATCCTAGTGATTTCAAATTTCTGATACATCTTTTTCTATTTTCGTGACTCATGGCTGGATCTAACTCTTCATATAATTTTTTATCTGTAGTTTCTATTCTAATTAAATACCTATCTGCACCAGCTTCTTTATAAGCCTTATACTCTTCCAAGGTTTTTTCACCTAAACTTAAAGTGACCGCTATGTCCATCTTCTTTAAATTAGATATTATAGACGTAAGCATGTCCACTGTATAATAATCATCTTCCCCAGACTGCATAACAATGCTTTTATATCCATATCCAACTGCTTTTTTTCCTAAATCTATTATTTCATCAGGCGTCAACCTATATCTTTCAACATTTTTATTAGATGATCTTAATCCACAATATAAGCAGTTACGTTTACATGTATTTGAAAACTCTATAATTCCTCTTAAATGAACCTGGTCTCCTACATATTTTTTTCTAACTCTATCAGCTGCATTAAAAAGTTCTTCATCTATGCTATCATCTTTAAGCAAAATAACTAGTTCTTCTTTGCTTAAATCATGAGTTTCTTCAGCTTTTTTAATTAACTCTAAGTTTTTATTATCTATTGTTGACATTATTAATTCCTCCTTTGAAGAATAACCTTCATTCGCGGCACTATTATTCTGATTTTATACTAGGTGCTACCCTTATGGCAAGTGGTAAGTTACACTATTTTATCTTAATGAATAGCTAAAAACATTACACCTTATTGGAATATAACATAGATGATACTAATGTGTACCTTCTACCACTTCTATATTATGATTTTCAAAAATTTGTTTTATTTCTTGGGCTCTATTAGCCTTGCACTTTTTAACAATACAAACTGCTAAATGAACTCTTTTAACTCCTGCTTCCTGAAGTTTTTTTGCAGTCTTTAACAAATTTTCATCAGATTTTTTTGAACAAGCGTCACATGTAGCAAATGCCATCATTTCCAAATCTTCATTTTTTTCATAAATACTAAAAGCCTTATCTCTATTATTATAAGCTTTAAAACACCCCATAGTTGAACATGTACCATTTGTATTTTCACATGTTATAATAGCTATTTTCATACCTTATTCTCCTCTTTTTTCACTATTGTAAAATCATAAACCAAATAGCCCTTCAACAATTAGTTAAAGGGCTATTTATTCAAAATGCATATAAGTCATTTTAATTTTGCTCCCTCTATCACTCGTAGAGTTTTTTGGCAACCTAAAATAGGCAGGTATTCTGACTCAAGCGTCAACATTTTTTCAGCCTTCCCAGAACTACCCAGTGGCATATTGAAAAAACTATTCTTTTACAGCGGCGAGACCGTGTGGGACTTTCACCCAACTTCTCTTTTAATCAATAGATAATCTATCTATAGAACCTATTTTAAAACTATTAAATTAGTAAACTTATTGTACTATAAATGCTACTTATATGACAAGTGTTAAGTCATGCCATATTAACTTATACAAGAAATTTTTATTTATAATAAGATAATGGAGCTATTTTATCAACGGGATTTGTCTAAATGCCTCCTGTATAATTAGGTGGCACTATTCATTAATCATCTATTATACTCAAAAACTTCTTTAGACGATCATTGCTTGTATTTTCAAAAACATGCTCTGGTGTACCCATCTCAATAATTGATCCATTCTCCATGAATACCACCTTATGAGCTGCATCTCTTGCAAAGCTCATTTTATGGGTTACTACTACCATTGTCATTCCCTCTTTAGAAAGCTCTTTCATTACCTTTGTAACCTCAGCTGCCAGTTCTGGATCTAATGCAGACGTAGGCTCATCAAATAATAAAACTTCAGGTTCCATTGCCATAGCACGGGCAATAGCTACTCTTTGTTGTTGACCTCCTGAAAGTTCACAGGGATACTGCTCTTTTTTCTCTAAAAGCCCAACCTTTTGTAAAAGCTTAAGACCTTTTTCACGGGCTTCTTCCTTTGAGCGCTTTAATACTGTTACCTGTCCCTCCATTATATTCTCTATAACTGTCATATGAGGGAAAAGATAAAAGCCTTGAAACACCATTCCAGTTTGTCTTCTCAGCGCTTGTACTTCACTAGTAGAAACCTTTTTATTTCCACTAAACATTATCTCACTTTCCCCAATGGTTATAGAACCCTCGTTTGGAGTCTCCAATAAATTTATACATCTTAAAAGAGTTGTTTTTCCTGAGCCCGATGGCCCAATAATAACCGCTGTCTCCCCTTTGTTAACCTGTAAATCTATACCTTTTAAAATCTCATTATTACCAAAACTTTTGTGTAAATTTTTTATACTTATCATAAAATCCCTCCTTTATCTAGTTGTATATCTTCCAAGCCTTTTTTCTAACCTATTCTGAAACACTGATAGTACACTACAGAACATAAGATAGATAAATGCTGTTTCAATATATAACCAAAGAGGTTCATAAGTTGCTGCTGTAATTCTCTGAGCTATCATAAACATTTCAGTAACGGTTATAGTTGCAGCAAGTGATGTATCTTTAACAAGACTTATAAAAGAATTAGCTAGTGGGGGTATAGAAACTCTAGTAGCCTGAGGAATAATTACTCTTCTTAGTGCTTGTTTATATGTCATACCTATAGAGTATGCGGCCTCCCACTGGCCTTGAGGTATGGATATAATAGCAGCTCTTATGACCTCAGAATTGTACGCACCTACACTTAAGGTAAAGCCAATTATACCAGCAGTCAATGCGTTTAATGTTACCCCTGCAGCTGGAAGCCCATAGAATATTATAAATAATTGAACTATCAGTGGTGTTCCTCTTATTATCCAAACATAAAACTTAGCTAATGACACTAATGGCTTAAAATTTGATATTCTAGCTAAAGCTGTAAGTAAGGCAAGGATTAAACCAAGAGAAAAGGATATAATAGCAAGTGGAACTGTAAATTCCAATCCTGCCTTTAATATAGGTAAAAATGAGCTCATTAATATATCTATTATTCTTGATGCTCTTTCATCAAAATTCATTTTGTCACCTCATTATTTTGATACGTCAGTACCAAACCACTTATTAGAAATTTTTAAATAAGTACCATCTGCCTTCATGTCTGCAAGTGCCTTATTTACCGCATCTACTAATTCCTTATTTCCTTTTCTAAATAATACGGCACTCTGCTCAGCATTGTTGTAATCAGCTACTGACTTTATCGGTGCATCTGGCTTTTGCTTTTTCAAATCTAAGAAAGATAAACTATCATTAATAGTAGCATCCACTCTCTTTGAAGTTAAAAGGTCAATGGCTTGATTAAAACCATCAATTTGAACGATTTCTGCTCCATAACTTTTTGCAATCTTACCAAGATTACTTGTTAAAGATTGAGCAGATTTTTTACCTTTTAAGTCTTCAAATTTTTTAATATCCTGATTATCACTTCTTACAATAAGTACAGCTCTTGATGTTATATACGGAGTTGAAAAATCATATTTTTTTTGTCTCTCAGGATTTATTGAAACTTCATTTAATACTGCATCAAATCTTTTTGCATCAAGCCCTGCAAACATACCATCCCATTTTGTTTCAACGAATTCTGCTTTTACACCAAGACGTTTTGCTATTTCATTTGCTATCTCCACATCAAAGCCTGTTAAAGTTCCATTGCTATCATGGAAAGTAAATGGAGCATATGTTCCTTCAGTACCTATACGAATTTTACCATCGCTCTTTATTGTTTCTAATAAATTCTTAGATGCAGCTTCTTTGCCTGCATTATTATCTTTTGTTGAACATCCTGTAATACCTATAATTAAAGTTAAAGCTAGAACAGCATTAATAAATATATTTCTTTTTTTCATTTTTACTTCCTCCAATTTTTATAATATCTTTATAGAAACTTTATTTATATTATCTTGTATTTCTCAGCAAATTATCACTCCATAAATCCCCCCTTATTTCGAATGTTTCTATTTGTAAATATTTAAATATGCTAGTATATTTTGAAAACAAAAAACTTCTACCTCTACAACATAGAGGCAGAAGTTATCTTCCACGGTCCCACTCTAATTATCATGAATATAAGCAATTCATAACTCTCATAATTCAGGTACAAACATACCTTAACGCTTTAACGAGCGTACTCGCTGTCATCTACTTATTTTCGAGACAGTGCTCAAAGATGCATTCACATAGATTACACTTAAAACCCCTTTCAGCCTAGAGGATTTTTCTCTGTAAGCTTAGTCTATACTACTAATTCTTATCATAGCATTATTATTTTCATCTGTATATTATAATAGTATTCTTATAGGAATACTATTATAATACTCGACTTTTATTGTCAAGATTTTTTATAAATTTGTTTAATAGTAATTCTTACTATTTGTGATTATAATTACAAATTTCGCCTTATAATTAAACTACTATAGTTACCTCTGTTCCATCTCCAGCTTTTACTTCTACCATCTTTAATCCCTTATAAGCTTTTAACACAGTAAAGCCTTTTCTAAGTTCTCTAAGGTCGATATTTTCAATATATTTTCTTTGCTCTTCATGAATATATCGCTTTGCAATTGATAATCCAAAGTTACCAAAACCAAGAGCCACTTTTATAAGTCCTATTGGTGCTGGTATTTTAAAGCTTCTTCCATTGTTAAGCTTTATATAAATCCTCAATCTTATTCTCTCCTTCATTTAACGTACAAATTAAATTGAGCATGTTTATTTCATATTTAAGCCAATCATTTAAGAGAATCTTTACTCAATACAAACTTCAACTATATCTCCATTGCTGCTTTTTACATCCACTATTTTCCCTTCAAGTCCTGAATCAATGGCTTCCATGATCATTTTTATATCTATTCCCTCTTGTTCTGAAACACCTGGTATTTTAATATTATTAACAGCATTTCCTATAGCTTTTAAAAACTTAACTGGTATATTTACATTTACCGTATCATTTGTAGCTGATAATACTCTAACTTTAAGCATTTTATCTAAATTTTGTGATACAGTGAGCTGCTGCACACTAGCAAATTTATCAAGCGCCTCAATAAGTTCTATAGCCTTGTCTGAATCGATTTTTCCTTCTTCAACCATTTTTAGAATTCTTTTAACTTCTTCTTTCATTTTATAATCCATCCCTTCAAATTTTAATTTCCCTTCATCATATTAACGGCTTGCTCAGCTGATATTTCACCCTTTTCAAGCATATCAAGTATTTCCTTGTTATCTACTGTAGGCTTTTTTACTATGGTATAACCAAGAGCTGAAACAACTTCATCTAGCTTAGCCCTTACAGTGGGATAAGATATCCCAAGTTCCTTCTCAACATCCTTAATATTCCCTCTACACTTTAAAAAAACTTCCATAAAATTAAGATATTCTTCTCCCAAATACTCAAACTTAGAAAATTCAAAGTCATTTTCTATAACAGTTCCGCATTTATCACATCTAAGCTTAATAGCTTTTAATTTTCCATTACATATAGGACATTTGCTTATCACTCTATAAGCCATAATCATCCTCTCCTTTTCTACATCTTCATTATAATACCACTCTTTAAATAAATCAATTGAAAAATTAAATTATTTAATATACAACTTAATTATTTTTGAAATAATGAATTTTAAAATTGATTTTTTAAATATAATCTTTGACAATTTAAATTCTAATTATTCACAACAAAAAGGCATCTTCCATAGAAGATGCCAAAAGCTTTAATTATTGGAACTAAATATTTTCTACAAACTGAATCTTTAATCCGTTTGGATCTGTTACATAGAAGAACTTAACATGTGGATTAGGTTGATGTGGTCCACTAAGAATATCTACGCCTTTCTCTTTAACAAATATCATCATTTTGTCAACAGATTCTACTTCAAATCCCCAAGAAATATCTTTCCCAACATTAACTTCTTTATTATTTTCATTGCATATTAGCTCAATCTTTGTTTCTCCATCCTCTAAAAATGCAATTTCAGTTCCTGGTCCAGCTTTAAATCTTTTATCCACTGTAAGTCCAACTATTTCTTGATAAAATTTTAAAGACTCCTCCATATTGTTAACCATTAATGTACTCCAACAAAATTTCATAGTTTATTTTCCTCCTTAAATAAATATTATTTTTATCCATGTATTCTAAGCTAGCTTTTCAATAATCATATCATTACGTATAGGGGTCAAGAACATCTGCTTTGCCTTTTCCTTATCCTTAGTTTGTCCAAGTACCCACATTAACTTTGTAACTATTGCCTCTGTTGACATATCATAGGCAGGAATCACTGGATATTTTAAAGCTTTTTGTCCAACTTCATATTTACTTAAATCAGTGCCCTCTAAAAGTACCTGAGTTTTTATAACTACAATCTTTCCTGCCTGATCCAGCATTTTCAACTTGGCCAAAAAATTCTTTTTATCTTCAAAAGGAATTCCTCCACTACCATAACTTTCTATAATTATGCCCAGATATTTATCGCTTAAGTAATCAAGTATGTCAGGATCCGTTGCAGGAGTAAGCTTTAATAAGAAAATATTAGTACATAGAGATTTATAAAAAGTAAGCTCCTGTTCTTTTTTATAAATAGAAACCTGACCATTATATTTAATTTCATTATCTTCAATGCTAGCTAAATAAGGATAATTAATACTTTCAAAAGCATTATAGCTTTTGGTTCTTAATTTTTCCGCTCTAGATCCACATATCACCTTACCATCAAAGACAATAAATACTCCACCTACCCCATTGCATGCAAATTGAATAGCATTTACTAAATTTCTTTTTGCATCTGTTTCTTTAAATATAATAGGCTTTTGAGCTCCTGTAATAACAATTGGCTTATTAGAATTTTGTATAATATAAAAAAGCGCTGCAGAAGTATATGCCATAGTATCCGTTCCATGAGTTATAACAAATCCATCATAGCTTTGATAGTTTTTCTCAATATATTCAGCTATGTTTATCCAATATTCTGGGTGCATATTGGTACTATCAATGTTTAATATTTGAACAGCATCAATTTGGCAAATATCTTGTACTTCCTTTGTATAACTTAAAAGACTTTCTCCCGTTAGAGCTGGGGTAAGTCCATCACTTCCTTCAGCACAAGCAATAGTTCCTCCTGTGGATAATAATAATATTTTTTTCATATAATTTTCTCCTTATATAATAATTCCTTCTGCTAATTTAAATTATAAAAATATACACTGAACTTATATATACTTATATAATAAATAATTATAACCTGCATAGAAAGTAGTAAATATAAAAAACATAAAAATAATTAATTAAATAAAGTATATTTAATTAATTATTTAACAGCACTAATCAATCTATCTTCCATCTAATATAATATTTTCGGAAATAAAGTTACATTCTTAGTTATGTAATAGGAAAATGGCTTTTCATAATGCATACATATACATTGTGAGACAGCCCTTTTTCAAAACATTTTTCTTGTTTGATGAACTACTTCTTTAATTTTCACAATTAGAGATTGGTTTTCCAGCTTCAATCATCACTTTACTGCCTAGCATGAAGAAACTCATAACAAACAGTACAAGTCCACTTCCTATAAGTAACCATTCTATTTTAATGAAGTCAGATATCGGTCCGAACACAAGCATTCCTAGCGGCATCATAATACTTGATATCATACCTAAAACGCCGAATACCCTGCCCAAAAACTCCTCCTCTACTTTCTCCTGTAATAAAACTGTTGCCGGTGTATTAAAAATTGGCATCGCAAGGCCAACTAATCCTATGAAAATCAGATAAATCCAAAAAACAGAGATAGCTCCAAGTGCAAATGTACCTGCTCCAATAATAAGATTTGATAGCACCATTGTGTGAACCTTGTTTTTGAAGCCTCCCCAAGAAGCCATAACGATACCGCCCACCATCATGCCAACAGAAAAGGTCATTTCAACTGCCGTTAGACGCCAAACATCATGCCCAAAACTACGTGTGACCTGTAGAGGCGTTAGAAATGCAACGGGTGCAGCAAATAAAAAGAAAATCCCACAAAACAAAAAGAACTTCTTAACATATTCATGATTTTTTATATAGTTGAATCCTTCATGCATATCGCTGAGATAGCTGGTTGTTTGCTTTTCCAATGCCTTTGCATGAACTGGGACATTCAAAAATAAGAGTAATGTTATAACTGCTATGGCTGCTGTAATAACATCTATAAAAAATATTGTTTCAATGGTAGCCACAGTTAACAGTGCGCCGCTAAGCATTGGTGAGGCCAGCATAACTAATGATTGTATACTGCTGTTTGTTCCATTCACCTTGGTAAGCTTATCCTCAGGCACAAGCTGCGGAATCAATGCTCCTATGGCTGGCGTCTGAACCCCTGCCCCAAGAGCTCGTATAGCAGATGCTACAAAAAGCAACCATAGTGAATTGTATCCCATAAAGAATAGTATGGCTAAAATAAGCGTTGCTATTGCAATCATAGAATCTGATAAAATAATCAGCATCTTTCGATTATAGCGGTCAGCCCAAACCCCTGCAAATGGAGAAAGAAAAAAGGTAGGTAGAAAACCACAAATAATTGATATGGTCATCATTACACCAGATTGTGTTTTTAATGTAATATACCATCCAATTGCATATTGAACTAACGTAGATCCAAAAAGAGATATGGTCTGACTCGTCAAAAATAATACTATATTTTTCTTCCAATTTTTATCCATATATAAAATATACACTCCTATCATTTTTATAATACGTAAAACATTAATTTTAAATTTTTTGAAATATCAGCATAATCAGTTTCAGCAAATAGCTTCCTCTAAGCTTTAGGACAAAACAAAAGACCTTTCCCAACTGCAAAGTTTTGAAAGGTCATGATATCACGCTATGAATGTTTCTGCATAATTCAATTATTTTATACAAAAATAATTGAACAAGTGTAACATAAATATAAGGTAATATTATAATCTCATAATCCCATCCAAAGCTTTTCAGTAGTTTACCGCAACTTTAATAAACATATCTTATAAAAAGATGCCTTCATTTCTGCCCACACTACTTTTAATACTTAAATTTGGATAAGATTACATTCTCATTTTAAACAATCACCTCATATTTTTATTTTAAAAATTCCTTTAAATTATAGCTTGCAAAATAACTAATGTCAAGAATTTTTGGTATGCTTTCCCATAAATGATAGACATAAGTATTTGCAATTGGAGGAATAACAAAGGATAAAGTAAAAGCTGTTATACATGCAGGGGCAGCTGGAATGTGCATAATGTCCGAGGCTATGACTTGTTTAAGCCCAGTTGAGCTGAGTGACAGTTTTAGGATATAGCTATATGTTAAAAACAGCACTTTTGAATTTGGTTAAAAAGGCCGCCTTTTTAGCAGACGGTCTTTTTCATTAAATTGTAAGTATACCTATACTTGTGATCCAAAAATAGCTACATACTGATAATCCAAAACAAACCTGTTATCTTTCCATTTCAATGTATTCAAAACATAACCTAAAGAATCTGCATTATATCTACCAGCTATTCTTTGATATGCCAATAGCTCATATGTTCCATTTGCATCAAAATCCACAGGATATAAACCGCTTAAAGGATTTACAAATCCGCTAATTGGCTGCTTTAAAATTCCGTTCTTATCATATATTTCATTTAAATAATCTGCCCCCTTATAAGTTATGTCTATAATATATCTTTCATTATTTTTCTTACTGATAAATTCGACTTTGTAGTTATCTTTATAAGTAACCTCGTAATTGTATTCCTCATTATATACATTAAAGTCAAACAGTAATTTTGCTACATTGTCAATAAAGGAATAAATATAGTAATACATTATTCCACCACTGCCACCTGTATTAATACCTATTAGGATATCATCTACACCATCCCCTGTAAAATCTCCTAAAAATAACGTAGGATTATATCCTGCATTATCACTAAGGGGTATACCCTTAAATCTACCCGTCATTCCGTCCTGTATTATAAGGGTGATATTTTGAATGAATGGACTATCTGGTGTCTTTGTGCCAGTTAAGTATACATTATCAGGTATCCTATCACCATTTACATCTCCTCTTGCATAAGCAACAATTCTTGGATATATCATATTTCTAAAATAACAATTATACATGATAACTCCTTTTCACTATAAACTTTGGTAATATCTTATGTGCTTAACAACAGCTATGTTACAAATTTTAATTTTTATCCTAAATAAAAAGCTATTTTTAATATAAAAGTTGTTACCCGTCCCCTGTCCTTGTAACAACTTTTACCTTTAAGAATACAATATAATTGGTAACAATTTAACCCCTAGCAAAATCCAAGGAGGTTTTCAATGTATAATCCATTTTTTTATTGTGATAATTGTAGTGAGCAAAATATTTGTCCATTTTTAAATGACCAAATGAGAAGCTTTGATAGCTTTGAAGACTTTGATGAATTTGAAAATTTTAATCCTTTTTATGCAGAAGATTACTTCGATAATTTTAGAGCTCCTCAGGAGGAAGTAAATAGAATATTATCACTACTTAATACTCAGAGGCCTGAACTTAATAAAAATTTTCAACCGATAATCGATAATTACTTTAAAAATGCTATATCCTATACAATAGACAACGCCTCAAGACATACTGGAGATATTAATCAAAGAACAAATGCTATATTTAACGACTTCAGAAGAGATTATGATTGGATGTTCTCTGCTCTTCGTGCTGCTGGTATCCCTAATAACATAATAAATTCAACTATTAGAGATATAATAGAATTTGTTTTAAGAAATATTGGCAGACCTCCCTCACCAGGCCCTGGACCTGGGCCTGGACCTGCCCCTGGACCTGGTGATAGGTGGAGTCAATGGGAAGACCTTGGAGGAGTTTTAAAGTCCGCTCCTGGTGTTTCCTCATGGGGACCTAATAGACTTGATACCTTCGCAACTGGAGATGATAATGCTTTATATCATAAATGGTGGGATGGTTCTCGCTGGAATGATTGGGAAAGGCTTGGCGGAATATTAACTTCAGCTCCTGGTGCGGTTTCCTGGGGCCCAAATAGAATTGATGTATTTGCTTCAGGTACAAATTATGCTATGTGGCATATATTCTGGGATGGTTCCCGCTGGAGCAGTTGGGAAGATCTTGGTGGAGTTTTGACCTCTTCCCCTGCTGCTTCTTCTTGGGCACCAAACAGAATAGATACCTTTGTAAGAGGTAGTAATAATGCTTTATACCATAAATGGTGGGATGGTTCCCGTTGGAGTGATTGGGAAAATCTTGGTGGAACATTAACTTCTGCTCCCACTGCAGTTTCTTGGGGTCCAAATAGAATTGATGTATTTGCCCGCGGTGAGCGTAACCGCTTGTATCATAAATGGTGGGATGGTTCTCGCTGGAGTAATTGGGAGGACCTTGGTGGAAACTTAACTTCAGCTCCTGCAGTATCCTCTAGAGCAGCCAATAGACTTGAAGTATTTGCTAGAGGACAAAATAACCAATTAATGACAATGTCTTGGAATGGCTCTCGCTGGAGCAACTGGAGTAATCTTGGGGGTACCATAACCTCGGATCCAGCTGCAGTATCTTGGGGACCAAATAGAACTGACGTATTTGCCAGAGGTACAAACAATGCTATGTGGCATATTTGGAGAGATTAGTTAAATAAAAAGAAAAAGCCGGTCTAGGTGATATCTAAGCACCTCGGCCGGCAATTTATCTTTATCGGATTTCACATTGAAGCATTAGACTTGCCACTTGCCATGTGGGTGGCACTCTTGTAGCCCATAACTACTATCCAAACGTAGGCTAGAGTCTTTGGTATCATCAATATCCCAATCCATCTGATTGTAGTAGCCCAAATCACAACAGGAATATAAAAAGCAAAAGATAGCATAATTGCAAGCCACATAAACTTAAAATTGGTATCATTATGTTTTTTAGCTTCAACATAAAAAATGCAAATTATAATAATTCCCATTATGGCAAATGGAATATTTCTGTATATTCCCCATGAAACTGGAGCGTAATAGTTTAGCCAGTCATTTTGAGGGAACAAGCATAATGCTATTCTTACAATTCCTAAAGCATAAATTGAAAATGTAAGCTTTTTGTATCCTTCAATATTATAACGCTGTCTCCATATGTGGTACAAAATCACATAAAATATGGTCATGGTAATAGATGTTACTAATTTGCCAAATCCAAGTGCAGCAGCATTGGCTTCAAGTCCAATTGTTAAAAGCGCATAGGATCTAGGTATTAAATGGAAGGCATCCCCTGATCCTAATAAAATTGCCATCCAACCAAAAAGTTTGTACTGCTTATTGTCACCACTGTTTCTTACCATTTTTAATCCCAGTGTAATAACGCCAAATAAATAAGCTACATCAAATAAAGTTTCCATAATTGCCTGCATATTAATCACTCCTTATTGCCATATATGAACATAGTTCATTCTTATTTATATTAAAAATCATACCTAAGTATGACCTTTAATCACATAATATTCTTTTTAAAATCATAGTTAAAAAACTAATATCTTCTTCATCTTTTTTAAGCATTATAAGCATATTTTCAAATATAAATTCTGCCATTCTTTCCTTTGAAACAATCTCATTCCAAGGGTACTGCCTTAAGCAATTATCCATATCCATCAAGATTATAATCCTTAAGTATATTTTTTTAAAGTATTCGTTTTGCTTTTGCTTGCCAAACAATTTTTCCTGTGATTTTAAAAGAGAAAGTTGTTCCAACCAATTTTCCTTGAATTTATGAAGATAAACATATAATAAGTCATATATTATCTCCAAGTTTTCATAGAAATCATTGTGTTCAAGACTTTTCCAATCAACATTTGAGAAGCCTCCTTCCCAAAAATCCTCAATGACAGCTACCAGTAACTCTCCCTTTGAAGGAAAGTAATTATATACCGTACCTATAGCAATACCACTTTGTTTTGCAACAGAACGTATATCCATCTTTGTGATGCCTTGACTTGCAGCAATATCCTTAGCTGCTGATAAAATAATATCCTTATAGTTTTTATTATGATTTTTCATGCCTTTATATCACCACCTGAACATTGTTCATCTTGATTATATACTAAGGATATATACTTGTCAACTACTGCACTTACCTAATTGCTCTGCATGAAATTCACGAGGATTAAATGTATCCTCTAGCTAATATAATTTTTCAGAAAAATGATATATCAGTCTGTTTTAGCTTCCATGATATACATTATTCACCACAACTATAATAAATTCTTTCTCTAATTTAAAGGTAGAAACACTGAAAAAACAGAACCTTGTCCTACTTTTGATTTTACTTTAATATAGCCATTTTGCTTAGAAATAATTTGTCTTGTAAGATATAGTCCTAGCCCTATTCCTTCCTCATCTTTACTACCCTCTCCCCTATAAAATCTCTTAAATATGTTATTAATTTCTTTTTCATTTATACCTATTCCATTATCAGCAATATCTATTCTTACAAACATCTCATATTGTATTATTTCGATGGCAATACTCCCACCAAAGTTTGTATATTTTACAGCATTATCAATAATATTAAAAATTGCTTCTACTGTCCAATTTTTATCAATGTTTAAAGCAACATCTTGTACAGCATTAAACTTAATTTCTATATCTTTAACTTTAGATTTTTGGTATGTCTGCTTGATTGCAGTTAAACAAACATCATTTAAACTAGTTTGTCTTGGAATTAGTTTAATTACTCCACCTTCAAGACGGGACATTTTAATCATACTCTCCATTAAGAAGCTAAGTTTCTCAATTTGACTTTGCATGTTTTTGCTAAATTCAGTGTATTCATCTTTTGAAATTGAACTATCCTGTAAAAGTTCATAATATAATTTTAAATTTGACAAGGGAGTTTTTAGTTGATGTGAGATATCCGAAATGAGCAGCTTTATTTCATCCCGCTCCTTTTTTATTCTTGTGTTTTGTACTTTTAATATATTTGTTAGCTTGATCACCTGGGATTGCAACTTTCCTAACATATCATCATTTAAAACTGAAAATACTTCCTCGTCATTCATATCTATAATGGAGGCAATAAGCCTTGAAAGTTGACTTAACATATATTCCATGTGCTTTCTTAGAGCGTATATTAATATTCCTGATAAGGCTGCCATTATACTGCAAAATATCACAATTGCCATCAGCAAAGCAGTGTTATTGTAGGTAATCCATATATAATATCCAAAGGCAGTACCGCAGATTGCAATTGCGGTAAAGTACATAGCTATTTTAAAATTAATATTCACTCCATCTCACCCCATGTATATCCAATTCCAAATACTGTAATTATATACTTTGGATTTCTAGAATCACCCTCAATCTTTTGCCTCAATCTACGAATATTTACGCTTAACGTGTTTTCGTCAACAAAGTTGCCATCAACGTCCCACAATCTTTCTAATATAACCTGTCTTGATATAACCTGTCCTTTGTTTTTGGTAAGCAGCTCCACTAGCTTATATTCCTTTGTAGTTAGCTTGATAACTTCTTCTGCTTTTTTTAAAATCATCATATCATAATCAATGGTTATATCTTTATACATAAATATGTTCTTCTCTTTTATATTCGTTCTTTTTAGTACAGCAATAATCCTCTGTTTTAAAATTTCTATAGAAAATGGCTTTGTGATATAATCATCACATCCTGTTTGAAAGCCCTGAATAATATCTTGTTCGGTATCATTAGCTGTTATAAAAATTATAGGTGATTCGGAATTTTTTCGGATTTCCTCACAGAGTTTTAATCCATTTTCATGTGGCAAATTGATATCAAGCAGTATCAAATCAATACTGTTATTCGAAAAAGCAATGAGGCCTTCATCATAATTGAAAGTGCTTATGACATTATAAGCACTCTTTCCTAAGGCATATGAAATACCTTTATTTAAGAGTTTGTCGTCCTCCACTATTAATATATTAATCAAAAAATCACCACCATATCATGTACATATTATACCAACTAATTAAGGATACATAAATGCTATGTATCCTTGATTTAGTAATTTATTCTACTTCTCTTAATCTTTCAACAATGCTTTGTTTATTTACACTTATATATGAAATAAAGGGCACAAATACTGATATTAAAATTAAAATTGGTGCTGTAATTAAAATAGGAGATATTATAAACTTGTAGTTATAAAACCATAAACTGCTTGCAATAGGCTTGATAACAATTAATGACACCAAGCTGCCTAAAATTACTGAAAGAACTATTGTGGCTAGTGCATAACCACCCCCCTCCAATATTAGCATTTTGTTAAGTTGCTTATTTGTCATACCGATACTTTGTAGCATAGCAAATTCTCTTCGTCTTGAGATAATACTTGTTAACATGGCATTTATAAAGTTAAGTATTCCAATTATCCCAATAATAAAGCTAAGAGTACCACCTACCAATAAGAACGTATTTTGTAAGCCCTTAAATTCATCTATAAACTTTTGCTTTGATTCATAATCCATTTGAGGTTCAATTTTTTTCGTATAATCCTGTAAGAAGCGTTCTGTTTGTTCTATATATTTATCTTCTACATTAAACACATAGGTCATTGTTAAAGGATTTTTTATTTCACCTATAAATTTCTTCGATGGAAGATACATTATACAGTTGCTACCCCCAAATGAGTATCTTACAGACATATTATATTTATCCTCTGCTTTTGCCATAACTTCATATTCTTTTGTAATATTATTTCCCAAGGCTACAGTTACCTTATCTCCTATATTAAATTTGCTTGTTTCATATTTTATCTTACCGTTGTCATCAGATTTTACACCCTCTATAATATAGTTACCTGTTTTAAATTTTTCTAAGTCAAATTCCCCTTCAAATATATTTAACTGTGATAGTGGAAAGTCATCTAATCCGTATAGTTGTGCCGTTGTTTCTTTATCACCAATCCTTGTCCTAGTCTCTTTTACGTTATAATAAATTCTTCCGCTATTTTCTATGCCCTCAAGTCTAGAGATTTTATTAATCATCTCCTCTGATATGACATCATCCTCAGATTCAAAAGACTTGATTACATTAAAGTAGTTTGCATTACCTGCCATAAAATCGGTTATTACATATCTTTCTAAAAATTTATTCATATCAAAACCATTAGTAAGTGTGAATACTGAATTGAGAAGAATTAAGCTTAAAGATATCGAAATAATAACCACAGCAGTTTTTCCCTTGTTTCTTAAAATGTTGAATAAAGCCATATTGTGCACTTTTCCACCATTAAAAGAATTTTTATGTGTTTTACCTTTATCAGCAACATCAATATACTTTGTAGCTTCCACAGGAGAAACCCTTGATGCAATTTTACCAGGCTTTCTACAGCTAATAAATACGGTAATAAGTGAAAAAATGGTAGCTCCAATAAAAATAACAGGACTAAAAGATGTATAACTTACTTTAAAACTAGAGGTGCTCATAATAGTTGGTAAAAGTATATTTCCAATTCCATATCCAGCCACAAGGCCAATTGGTATCCCAGCAATTGATAGCATTAGCGCCTGCTTTCTAATTAGCCTTTTAATTTGCTTTGGAGTCATTCCAATGGTTTTAAGCAAGCCATAAAAACGTACATCTCTTATTACAGATATTTGAAATATATTATAAATAATTAAATATCCAGTGAAAATAATTAAAAGAGTTGCAGCTAAAATTGCTATTATAGTGGAAACATCCATTCCAAAGTTTGTAGACATATATGCCCAGTTTACTCCTGTTGCTATAAAATTTGGCGAATTTCTATCACTGCTGTAACCACTACTTTTAAGAACTGCATCCATATTTTCTTCTATATTTAAACTATTTCTAAATAGCACATCTGCATAGATAAGTCCTGTCTCATCATCTTTATCAATATTTACATTCTTAAGATTCTTGTCTATAAATTCATTTGATACAAGAACCATGCTTCCGGGGCCAACCTCATCACTTTCCCAAAATCCAGATAAAACAAATTCTGTAGATAGCTTCTCTTTGCCAATGTAATATTCAATTGTAATCCTTTTTCCTGTTTCATGTGGTACCTCTAATAAATCTAGGACAGCCGTACTCGTTGCTACTTCGTTTTCTTTTTCAGGCATTTCCCCTTTTGTTGGATAGGAAAACCACATTTTTGCTTGGGTATCAGTAGCATATCTAACTTCAGTATGATGCTTTATAAATTCTTTGTTTTCGCCCATACTTACCATAATTGAATAGCCTAATTCCTTTATAAGAGGATTATCTTTTATATTGTTAAGTTCCTCTCTGGTTAGCTTTTTAAATGTTCCATGAGCATATCCCCCTGCTTGCCTCATACTTTGCTGCTCCATTGACTCCACCATACCCATGCCTATGGTAAATAATGCTGTAAATAAAATTGTTGTCAGCGCTATTGCAATAATTGCAAAGATATTTCTTAATTTATTCCCCTTTATACTTTTTCTTGTTAGTTTATTTATTATGGCTTTATTATTATTCTCAAATTTCATATACATGTACCTCCGATGATCTTACCATCTTCAATACGAATTATTCTGTCTGCTAACTGAGCAATTTCTTCATTGTGAGTTATCATAACTATCGTTTGGTTAAATTTCTTGCTTGTCATTTTTAAAAGTCCAATAACTTCCATACCTGTCTTACTGTCAAGGTTTCCTGTAGGTTCATCTGCAAGTATGATTGCTGGTTTTGCTGCTAATGCCCTTGCTATTGCCACACGCTGCTGTTGTCCTCCTGAAAGATTATTTGGCATATTATTTAGCTTGCTCCCAAGCCCTAAAGTATTTATAATCTCTTCCAGAAAAGTCTTGTCAATCACTCCACCATCAAGCTCTATTGGTAAAGTAATATTTTCATACACGTTCAATATAGGTACAAGATTATAGTTTTGAAACACAAATCCAATATTTCTGCGTCGAAATACAGTGAGCTGTTCATCATTCATTGAAAATATATTTTTACCACTTACCTCTACACTTCCACTTGTTGCTCGATCAAGTCCACCAAGCATGTGCAGAAGTGTACTTTTGCCGCTTCCTGATGTCCCTACAATGGATACAAACTCTCCCTCATTTATTTCAACACTTACATCGTCAAGTGCTTTAACTATATTAGGTTCTTTGCCATAATATTTTTTAAGCTGTTCTGTTTTTAATATACTCATATAAATCATCTCCAAAAAAATTAGATTGCAGCTTTATACTACAATCTAAATTATAAATTATACTTCTTACAATCCTATGACAATATTACAGTTATCTTTGTTCCAACCCCTAAAGTGCTTTCTACACTTATTCTTCCTCCATGGATTTCAATTATTTGCTTGGCTATATTCATTCCAAGTCCTGAACCTTTATGACTTTCCCCTGTGTTTGTGCCTCTATAATATCTTTCAAAGAGATTATCTAAATCTTTCTTTGAAATGCCCTTTCCGTTATCCTCTATTTCAACATAAATTTTGTCCCTTTTATCTATATTAATAATAATCTCAGCATCCTCACCATTATGAACTATAGCATTGTAAATAAGGTTGGTAAAAGCCCTTTGCAGTAAAGATTTATCAAAGGAAAAAATAATCTGTTCCTTGGTTGAATTAAACTGTATTTCTCTTTCCTGATAATGAGGATTATTTAATACATCAATAGTGATATCTCTCAGAACTTCTATAAGATCCTGATCTTTACTGTTTATTGGTATCAAGCCTCTTTTTAAAACTTGAGTTAGCTTTAAATCCTCCAATAACTTCTCCATGTATTGAGCTTTCTCTTGAATTATATGAGAATATTTTTTTATTTCCTCCGCTGTTAAAACATATTCTTCATCAGCTATTAATTCTCCATAACCTTTAATGGAAGCTAGAGGAGTTTTTAAATCATGGGACAAATTATGAATCCATTCTTCCCTCATTTTCTCTATATTCTGCCGTTCAACCTCATTACTCTTTAGTGTACTAGATAAGTTATTAAGACTACTATAAACCTCTTTGTACAAGCCTTTTTCAGCATACTTTTTATCATATTTGCCCTTTGATAATTGCCCTATGCCTTTAATGATATGTATAAGAGGATTCGCAATATTCCTGCCAAAAATATATCCAGTAATTATAAATACCACAATTGGAATTATTAATAGATAAATCAATACTTTAAATATATTAGTTCTTAATTTTTCTGGTGAAAACTCAATCATATATTTAGATACCTTCTCTATAGGAAATCCTATAATATAGCTCCATCTATAATTATTTATTTTAGCTGTACCAGAATAAATTGTATAATCATCTATAACCCCAGAATAAATATTATAATAAACCATTTGGCTAGGGGCGTAATTATCTAAGGCTTTCTTTGGCTTCTTCCAATGATAAACTTCATACCCTTCTTCATCTAAAATCTGAATCCAAGCATTTCGCAGATTAAGTTCTTCAATTCCATCTTCAGTTAGTGTAGGCTTACCATCCTTTTGTACAATATATTGATGAAAATCCAAAGAAAAATTTTTGATATTATTCCATTTTTCATCATCATTATGATTTTCAACCAAAAATTTATATTGCACAAACATGCTGATATTTAAAATAATAATTACAGATAATACAATAATTAATAAAAAACGCAGTAAAATTTTCCGTTTCATTTTATTTATCCTCTATAATCAGCTTGTAACCTAAGCCCTTTACAGTAATAATATGCTTAGGATTAGCTGAATCATCCTCTATTTTTTGACGAAGATGTCTAATGTGAACCATTAAAGTATTATCGTAACCTTCAAAATCATCTCCCCACACTTTTTGAAATATTTTATTTTTACTTAAAATCTGATTAGGATTTTGGGCTAAATACAAAAGAAGGCTATACTCCTTAGCTGTTAAAGTTATAGCTATACCTGACTTTTTAACTTCCCCTTTCTTCCCATTGATTTCAATATCTCCAAAGCTTATTACATTTTTCTCCTTAACCTGATCCTTTATAGCCATATATTCACTTCTTCTAAAATGAGCTTTAATACGAAAGGCTACTTCCTTTGGACTAAAAGGTTTAGTAATATAGTCATCTCCACCAATTCCTAATCCTAAGAGTTTATCTACATCCTCAGTCCTAGCTGATAAAAAAATGATAGGTACTAAGGTGATTTGTCTTAATATTCTACAGACCTCAAAACCGTCAATGTCAGGCATCATAATATCTAAAATTATAATATCAGGCTTTATTTCTTTACATATTTTAATAGCATCATGACCACAAGTAGCTTTATAAATTTTTTCGAAGCTTTCTTTTAAAAGAACAGCCTCTAACAAATTCAAAATATCAACTTCATCATCTACTAACAGTATTTTCTTATCGTTCATACTTGTCGTATATATATCCATCAAAGCTTTCACCTCCCACTACAGCCCATTATACAATAACTGTCAATAATTTTCCTGTATTTTTTAAGAAAGCTACATATTTAAGCAACATCTCTCTTTTTAAATCTACCATATCCAAAACTAAATACTGCAATTAGCAATATAAAACTAATGATGTATACTATATTTCCCTTACTAAAAGTATCCATATCTCCTCCTAAACCTGCCATAATAGGATAAGTCCAAGGGTAAAATATCCACAACTTAGAGTTAGCCACTAGCATAGCTGGTATACTTAATCCAATTCCAACTCCTAAGGGAAGAGCCATATGAGAAAATCTAATGCTTAAAACATAGAGAATAGCCATGATAGGTAGTGCTGATACATAAATCACCATAGGTTGTATAAGAACTGTATTATAGGGTATATGTCCCTTAACTCCCATAATTCCTCCGGCTATTAGCATACTTATAATCAATACTATTATGTTGATAAAAATAAGTCCACAGCCGATAATAAACTTTATTCCATATATCTTTTCTTTTTTTACTGGCAAGCTTAGATAATGCTTCCAGCTATTATTGGCATTTTCGATTCTCGCCATTAAAGTCATAACTATACTTATTAAAATTGGGAAAAGAACGCTTACGTAAAGAATCATGCTTTGATTATAAAGCTGGTCCCAAACATTTTGTCCCTTCCCTGTAAATAAGTCATAATATCGAATTAAATTTGAAGCTCCTTGAACTACCATAAATATAGGTGCTAAAATAACAATACTCAATATCTTAGAATTCTTTAATTTTAAAATTTCTATCTCAAATATATCCTTCATATGACTCACTCCTAACATATTTCTTTTCTGTTAAAGAAAAAGATTCCTATTACTAAAAAAGCTATTCCAAGGCTAAGACCATATTGCAGCGTAATATTATTATTTATAGTAGGATCTGGAAGAGAATAAATTATATGTGCATATGGAATTAATTTAGATAAGCTTTCTGATTGTGCAAAGAATATGGAAGATGCTACCCCTACAGATCCTATAGCTAAGGGTATATTGGTATTACTTATCTCAGCACTTATAAAACATTGAACGCTAATTAAGCTAGTGATGGCAGCTATCTGATAAAGTGTATATTTTAAAATTAATACTAAGTCCACAGCTTCATGAAATCCTAATAACTTACCCACAATTACTAAAAGAATTCCATTAAAAAGTATCATTATAATACTTAATATATATACTATAGTCCACTTGGCTAAGTATACTTTGTTTCTCGAAACTGGAAGTGCTAATGCACTTTTCCAACTATTAGACTTATATTCTATATAATGTACCATGGAAGCAAAAATCGTAACAACTAAAGAAAAAAGTAAAAACCATATAAAGTGATGTTGGCCTAGTAACACATTCCAAGAGCTTGCACCCTTATTAACTTCCAAAGTCATAAGATAATCATAACGGATAAAAAGGTTGAAAAATGTAAGACCTGCTGCTAAAATAGGTGTCAAAAGAGCTATGGTCCAGATAAAGCTTTTTCTTTGCTTTAAAAATTCCCCTTTTAATAATTGGTAAAATTCCCTCATTACTCTATGCCCCCTGTTAACTCCAAGAATATTTCTTCTAAGTTTTTTTCACTTTCACTTAAATGAGAAACCCCATATCCAGATAATACTAGTGTCTTATTTAATTCTTCAATATTTATGTTTTTCCTAGGTATATAAAGTTTCTCTTCCCTATTGTCAACAATGAAACCTTGTCTTTTTAAGAACTCTTCTGCTTCTTTAAGTGGTTTTGCTTTAATGCCAATTTCTCGGCTTCCTTTTGCTTTTAATTCTTCTAAAGTTCCTTGAAATAATAAACTTCCCTTTTGTATAATTCCTACGTGGTCTGCTATTAATTCAATTTCACTTAATATATGGCTGCTGATTAATACAGTAACTCCCATGACCTGTGGAAGACTAATTATTAAATTTCTGATTTCCCTTACCCCTGCAGGATCAAGTCCATTGGTAGGTTCGTCTAATATTAAAAGCTCCCTATCTCCTATTAAAGCTTGAGCAATGCCCAGTCTTTGCTTCATACCAAGAGAAAAGTTTTTTACTCTTTTATTGCTCCATTTAGATAAGTTCACTATTTCCAAAGCTTTATCTATTTCCTTTTTATCTACTTGTAGAACTTTTCTTGTTATTTCTAAGTTCTCATAAGCTGTTAAATTTTCATAATAGGAAGGTGATTCTACCATCGCACCCACCTTTCTTAATATTTCCATACGATGATTTTTTATATCCTTATTGAATATATGCACTGTACCCTTTGTAGGTCTCATTAAATCTAAAAGCATACGTATAGTAGTGGACTTTCCAGCACCATTGGGACCTAAAAACCCATATAAAGCACCCTTAGGTACTTTAAGATTTACATCCTTTACTGCTGTAAACTTATTAAATTCTTTTGTTAAACCCTTTGTTTCGATAACTAATTCACCCATTTTAATACCTCCTAAGATTAATTACTTCTGACTGCTTATAATTATATAAATGTCAAATTAACCCTAAATTTAGATATCCTTAATTTTGCCTTAATTTTTAAAATTTCATATGAGTGAATTTTATCATTTCCCTATGCAGCTCTTTATAATTAGCAATTAAATAGAGGACTACTAAATAGCAGTCCTCTATTTTATATATTATAATTTAAATCTGCTTACTAAATTCTGTAGCTCTACTCCCAGATTAGTTAAGTCCTCTGCCGCATTAGATACGGATTCCATTGAAGCCGTTTGTTCTTCAGCCGCTGCTGCTACTTCTTCAGAGTTAGAGGCTGTCTCTTCTGCTGCTACGGAAATACTCTCAATTAAATGTACCACTTTATCAGAACCCTGTGCCATTTCTTTAGCTGCTATTGCTACACTTTGTATCTCATTTACCATAGAATCAATTTCTTTAACAATAATATTAAAGGAAGATCCTGTAACATTTACAGCTTCTACACCACCATTTACTTCTGCAGTACTTCGTTCCATTATATTTATTGCTGTTTTAGTTTCTAGCTGAATATTTTCAACTAATGAAGCTATTTGTTTAGCAGATCCACCAGATTGTTCAGCCAATTTACGAACCTCTTCTGCTACTACAGCAAATCCCCTGCCATGTTCCCCTGCTCTTGCTGCTTCAATTGCAGCATTTAAAGCTAAGAGATTAGTCTGATCAGCAATATTTTTTATTACTTCTACTATTTGATCAATCTCTTCAGATTTCTTTCCTAATCTAGTAACAGCTTGAACAGTTTCAACGGAAACTTTTTGCACCTGTTTAATTTTATTAATTGCATCTTCAACCTGTACTAAACCATCACTTGCTGCCTCTGATGCTCTAATACTACTTTTACTAACAATATCAATATTACCAGCTACCTGCTGAGTGCTTGCAGATAATTCCTCCATTATTGTGCTAGTTTCTTCAACAGCAATAGATTGATTTGAAGCTCCTGATGCCAATTGTGTTATAGTATCAGCAACCTGTCTACTACTAGCAGTAGTTTCTTCTGAAGAAGACAATAACTCCTCACTGGCAGCACCTAAGTTTGAAGATGTATCTGTTATTTTATCAATCATGGTACGTAAATCATCACTCATTTTATTAAAGATTTGAGCTAAATCTCCTATTTCATCATTAGTTTTCACTTCAACCTTCTGAGTCAAATCACCATCAGCTATGGCCTTTGTCCCCTCTGATATAGCTTTTATTGGCTTTGTAATGACTCTGGAGATTATTATTGCAATTAATAAACCAATTATTAATGTCAATAGGCTACTTATCATTATAAAAGTACGAGCATTTTTTGAAGCTATAACCGCTTTATCAGAATTTTCATAGATCATTTTCATTCTAAAATCCATTAGCTTTTGTTGAACTTCAAAATTTTTATTTGCTAATGGCAATACATCACTTTTCATTAAGGTAAGTGCTTCTTCATTTTTTTTAGCTTTTATTAGTGGTATTACCTTCCCCTCTACTATTTGAGAGTACGCGTCATCTAATTTTTTTACTTCTTCAGCTATTTTTTTGCCTTCTTCAGTATAGGCTTCGTCATAAAGCTCCTTTTCTAATTTGGCATTACTTTGCGCCATCTCACTATACTTATTAACATAACTTTCATCATTAGTAAGTATATATCCTCTTACATAGGATGTTTGCTGAGAAAAATCAAATCGAATTTCATTGGATTTATTAATTAATACAATATCCTTTTGAACTAGTTGTGTTATAGCTTTATCTATATTTAATAACTTAACGTATGAGAATATACCTATTATAACAGTTAATATTATAATTACAGCAAATCCTAAAACTATTTTTGTACCTATTTTAAATTTCATATATATCCCCCTAATTCATTATAACCAAATTATTTACTTATTTATATATTATTCTACCATATTATTCTACAAAAATAAATAAATTCCTTATTTTTTTTATGAGACTTATACAAAAAAGTAATATATTACTTTAAAACTTTTTTAACTACACTATTTTGCAATATATAAAATAAGATACCCTTCATTAAATTATGAAGAATATCTTTTGATATCATTTAACAATATTTATAAATCAATTTTGAAAAGTCTTACCACATCTTCAGCTTTTATCATATCCATCTCGTCTAGCTTATCTATATACTTAAAAATACTTTTACTTATTTCTATTTTAAAATTACCATCTTTAATAATTTCAATAAATTCTTTTACTTTATAGGTTTCAACCTTACAATCGAAAATAGACAGAACTTTATAATACAACAGATTTAACCCTACATGGTGAGTTTTTTCCCATTCCTCATATGTGCTTACCTTTTCACATGTTAAATCTATAAAAGAAGTTATTACTTCATTTAGCTCCTCAATTTTATTATCATATATAAACTCTATAGAATCTACAGTTTCAAAACAATGTGCTATTGTTAGCATAATATAGTTTTTTACACTTTTAAGCTCTTCTTCATTTAAAATTGATTCTAATCTAGAAAAACTATTATTTTCATAAAATCTATTTCTTACAAATTTTATAAATGTCTCAAAATCCTCAGCATTATTTCCAAGCTCTATTTCAAATAATATTCTAAAAAACAAATTCCATTGGAATTCACTATTTATTGAGTTTAAAATAATATGTCCGATTTTCTTGGAGAAATCATCTTCAAAATGTACATCCCTTTCAAATTCTATCTCACTATTAAAATTCACATCATTTTTGCTAATACTATTTAATCTATCTATTGTTTTTAGTAATATTTTGTTATATTCATCCAAATTTTCAGCATTTCTAGTTCTAAAAATATATTTCATTATGGTCTCACAAGATTTTTTAAAGTCAACTCCAAAGCCAATACTATTTTGCATTTTTGTTGAAAATATATCATAAATAATTTTCGAAAGAAATACTTCTAATTGAGCCTTTCTCATCATAGGATCTATACTATTTTTACTATTAAACTGATTATAAATCATAAGAAGCTGATTATCTATCATTGCAAGGTTTTTCTTAACGGATCCCATAAGTTCCTTTAAAAAGCCATCTGCTATTCTATAGTTATTATTTTTATATATTATTTTATGCTCCAGTTCACCCCAAAATATATTAACTAATGATTTAATTTGGAGTTCAAATTTGATTATTCTATGATTTACTTCATAAACCCCATCTATTCTAAAGATTTCAAATCCATTTTTTTGTTCCTGTGGTTGTTTACTAGCTAACTCTAATCTAATATTTTTATTTAAAGCATTATAATAATATCCATCAACATTTCTCTTGTTAAATAGCCTTTTTAGTATTTTATATATTTCCATTTCATCTTCAATAAATCTACATTCTACTCTAACTCCAATCAAATCAGAAAGATTTAAAATAACCTCCTCACTTGACTTATACTTTTTATAATAATTATTTCTTATTATTTTTTCCCTCAAGCTAGAAGAAGACTTTACTCTTGAATTGACATTTATATCTCCATCATTCTTATTTTCTAATAATTTTTCAAAATATATTTCTAATTCCTTAGATTCATTTTGTAATTCATCATTTATTTCTTCTAAGCATCCTATAACTTCTTCAATGAAATTAAACATCTTTAGTTCCATAATTCCCCTCCTAGTTTTAATTATTATCAACTCATTTATAATAATATCATTTTAACCTACATTTTCACACATATATTTACTCATATCTATATTTTTCTACATATTTAACTTAATTTTTTATGCTTATAAAGCAATACTTTATTACTATTTATTCCTATTCAGATAGCTAGAGTCAAAAATTTGCTAGCTAATATACTTAATTCTACGCAAATGTTAGCCTCCTCAAATAAAAATTGCCCCAAACCCAAGTCTGAGAGAACATAAATTTCACTTCAATATTTGCTTAAAAACCTTAAAGGTCTTTATTTAAAATGGTGCAATGTCTCATCAGATTCCCCGGCCTCAATTTAGTACTAATAGAACAGTTCTAATCATATTTTATAAAAGAAAAGAATATGAAGGAGTGTAAAGTTATTTGTTAAAAAAAGTTAAAGTTAGTTTACGGCCTATTGTTAGTAATGTAAATATGCCTACTGTTTTGAAAACAGCTATACTTCCGGGTGACTCAATGGAAAGATTATTTATTGCAACCCAGGTGGGGGAAATCTTTTACATTGGAGACGGAGCTTTAAAAACTTTTTTAGATATTCGCCCGCGAATCTTAAAACTAGGTTTTGCTGGTGGTAAATATGATGAACGAGGATTGCTAGGGCTAGCGTTTCATCCCGAATTTCATTATAACGGTCTATTTTATCTTCATTATTCAGTAGCTGGAACACAAGGTCCAGGTGCTCTTCCTAGTTCAGAAGTTTCAAGACAACTTCCTGAATTTTTTAAGCCTAATCCGTGTGACCCCAGAACCTTAACCCTAAAGTGGATGAATAGAGAAATTAAATATGATCATATTGATACAGTTGAAGAATGGATTTTACAATCGAATGGTCAACCTCAAAAACGAAGGACATTACTTAATTTAAGAAGACCATTTTTTAATCATAATGGTATCAATAGCTTAAACTTTTCACCTGAAACAGGAAAACTTGCTTTAACAACCGGAGATGGTGGATCAGGCTATGATCCATTTAATTCAAGCCAGGATGATATGGAAATCGCTGGTAAGATAATTGAAATTGATGTAGCTAAGAATACATTTATCAATAATCCACTCGTAGTCACACGTTTTAATGAACTTCCCGCACCTATTCAGGAAACGCTTACTGTAATTGCCAAAGGGGTTCGCAATGTAACTGGAATTTCATATCAAAGGTTTTATAACCAGTATATCAAATATGTAGGAATTGTCGGACAGGATCTGGTAGAGTCAATTTTTTCATTCGTTCATTATAAACCAATACCGGTTACTCAGCTTATTCAAGCTTCTTTAATGAAATCTGAACCTTACCAAGAAGGATTTATTAACTTTGGCTGGCGAGGGTGGGAAGGTGCTTTTCCTACTTCGATTATAAGGGACTGCTCTGCAAATCCAACTTTGGATGAGAAAACAATTGCTTATTACAATGATGCAGTAAAAACTTCAGTGCAGCGTATTCCACCTCTAACTAGTTATTTTCATAAAGATCCTAGGCCGGATAAGTTTGGAGGAACTGCACTTACGGGAGTCCAGTCATATATGGGGAATGGAATTCCCGATTTAACTGGAAGCGTTGTGTTTACCGATTTTGCCCGGGATGAAGAATCTCAACCTCCGATTAGAGGGGTTTTAGCTTATACCAGGGTAAGAAGAGATTGTAAACTGAATGATTTTAGTGTTATTGAAACCGATTATAATTTTGAATCTCAATCAGCTTATTATACTAGTTTGGGAACGAATCTGGATCAAACCAGACTATATTTAGGGGTTTATGGCTCTATGAATGTGACTGATTTTAACCAAGGTACTGTTTTTGAAATTGTTCCATGATTCATAACTATAAAATTCGACTTAATACCAGATAAATCCCTTTCTTGGATTTATTGAATCGAAATATAAAACAAGAGAGAGCAATCATGCTCCCTCGTTTGTTTATTTTTCCGGGAATTTAAAAGCCGAACACCTTGATTTCATTCCAAATATTTGTATTTCTCTTACAATAGAACGGATAATATGTTGCTTGTCTGGGGAAACATAAGAGACAAAAAGAAAAAAGGGCCGAAGCCCAAAACCCAAGTCTGAGTGAACATAAACTTCACTTCAATATTTGCTTAAAAACCTTAAAAGTCTTTATTTTAATAGGAACATCTTACTCTGTTACCCTCCGTAAGATGGGCTTTCACACTAAGTTCAGCTATCTCTTCACTAAGTGTTCAATGCCTATTTCCGTTCTATCAACACCACGCACTCCACATGTGTCGGAACTACTATGGGAAGGCAAAGATTGAACCTCGTTCTTATTATTGGAACACAATTCAGCAGTTCTATGTTTGTCCCTTGCATTTTTCCTTTTCGACTTAAATCGGCTGCCATCTACATTATTTTTCAATCCCGTTTTATATACAAAGGTAAGTTGGGCTGGGTCTTTGTTTCCATCTTCATCATAACCGCCTACGATAACTTTTTCAACAATACTTTCAAAAACATAGCGGTCAAATTCGGATAAGACTTCGTTCTGCTCCAAAGTCTTTTTAAAATCCCGTAAACGTCGTTTTATATCCTTTTCGTTCGCAGCTGTTTCCTGTAATTTTTCCCGTTCCTTTAGTAATTGTTCCTGCTTCTCTGTAAAAGTAGAATACTTTGCTTCATAAGAAGCCTTATCAATGGTATCTTCAAGCCGCATATCAACCAGTTTGCTTTTCTTTCCTTCGATTGATTCAATCTCTTTATCCAGTTTGGAAAGCTGCTTATTTACGGTGCTGCTGCTTAGTGTATCGTCCATTCTTTGTAAAAATTAATCTAATATATCTTTGTTATCATCACACAACAAGCGATAACTCTCAAGAAAAACTTCCTCTATAGCTTGTTCGGGAATCCCTTTGCTGTCAGGACAGTATTTCTTTCCCTTTTTTGTGGCAGCTACACATTGCCATAGAATTGGTCTTCTTCTCCCATATTATCCAATCGTCGTTTGGAAATCGGGTCAACTGTAAAGGTCTTACCCAGCAATAAATCACCTTTATATTTCTCGTTTTTTATAATACCAAGAATAGTAGAAGGTGCCCAAGTAGAGCTGCCCTATAACGGAGCCGCCAGCCCCCTGAATGTAGCGATTGAAAATGTAGCGTACAATTTCAGCTTCTTTTTCATTGACTGTGATAGTCTTATCTTCTTTATGATAGTCATATCCAAGACAGCCTTGAAAACCTACCAACTCTCCACGTTTCATCTTCATTTTCAATCCTTTTTTCACATTGGCAGAAATATTTTCTACTTCCTGCTGTGCGGCAGAGCTAAGTACCATTTACAAATTTTAATACCGCACAAAAATTAGCTTTTGCCTTAATAGACTTATACTAACTTTTTAAGGTTTTCCAGAAAGCTTCTTAAATGAAGCCACATATAAAACCATTCCTACCAGAGTAAATAGCAACCTACTCATTATAAAATTTAAAGACAAACTAAAAACAGGTTCACCGAGACTATCAACGGATAGAACTGTAGGTATATAAGTCACATACCCTTTGGCGAAAATATCAATAAAAGGTGTGCTATTAAAACTTATCAATGACAAAATCAAAACAATTGGAATCCAAGCATAAAGCAAAGTTTGACTTTTGCTGCCTAAAAACATACTCGTTCCAAAAACAAACACAAAAGTGGGAAGTAGTATTATTAAGATCGGTAATAAAAAGTTTTGAAAATTTATAAATTTAAAAGTTGTCTTGTAAAACGCCAAACTTATCAAAATACAACATATCGCAATAATTAAGTAAGAAATAAACAGAGCTAAACTTTTTGTAGCCAAATACTTTTTCTGTGGTAAAGACGTACATGAAGTAATTTCTCTTACTCTTTGTTCGTTTCTAGAAAAAAGTCCTGTGCAAGAAAGCATTAGAATTATTAACATAATCGTATTTATGTCACACAAAAACTTGCAATAACTCCACTTAGAAAAAGGTGCCGTACCAGAAACACCTTGTATTATTTCTGTATAGAGGTCAATCACTGAAAAGAAAAGTGCAATTATGAAAGTTATCACAAACATTTTTGAAAAAATTATTCTTTTTAGTTCGTATTTAAGAATTTTTATATCCATTGACGGCTACCTCCTTGTAACACCAGTAATATTTAAAAACTCAGAAAAAGATAGTTTTTTATCTTTTTTGTCATAATATTCTTTGTAAATAACTTTCATGGAATTAAAATAATTGTCTTCACCAATGTGATTATAAACATTGTAAACTGCGAGTGGTCCCAAAGCATAAATTTTATTACTTCTTAAAAATAATGAGACGTTGTACTTTGGAATCATTGATAATTTGTTCATGTATTCAGGATTTCTTCGATAAAAGTTTCGATTCAATTCATTTGCTCCTTCTTTCCATTTTTTCAGCATTAAATTTTCTGCATAATCTTTTCCAAATTTGTTTTTCAAGAATAAATAAGTGCTAAAATCCGCAAAAGCTTCATTTGACCATTCATCGTGATTTTTATCTATTTGATTATCGCTGTTTTCGTTAGATGCATCTATTCCACCGCCCCACCATTGATGAGCAATTTCATGTGTCAACAAAGCAAAAGTGTCAGAAGAAGAGGCTTGCGATGAATCCACGTTGGATTTTTTCGTTAAACAATCTTCGGAAATATAAGAAATATTTCCTGTTTGAATTCCACTTCCGCCATGTACTCCTGATGTTACAACTACTTTAAGACTATCTCTGCCTAGCGGCCCAAATTTTTCCGAAAAGAACGAGAATATATCGAGCGTGTCACTTCCCCTGGATTCAAATTCTTTGCTCGCAGCCAATGGATAGAAAAACTCCACATTTGTACCCCTTACATTTCTTTCAAATATTTCATATCGTCCGGCTGTCAAAGATAAGTCACTTAGTTTATCACAAGAAAAACTCCAAGCAGTAAGACCATCGTGTTCAGAAATTTTGCGATTTTTATCTCCTTGAGTTATGACTGTAAACTTTGAGTCTATTTTTATTGTCCCTTCAATAATCCTATCATTTTGTTCAACACAAACAACTGGAGCAATGTCCATAGCGTGCCCTAGACTTACATAATTTTTGTTAATTCCTGCGGAAAAATCTTTATTTACACTTAAGGCTTTCGGTGTACCTGAATACCTTATACTTAGTTTAGCTTTAGTGTTTTTTGGAATGCTTGTTTCAAAAACGTTTCTAAGTTTTGCGCTATTCAAAATCTTGGGCGAAACCTGTGTGTAGTTTATGTCTACGTTGTCTAACTTGATCTCATTAATGTGGTAGCCGTCTGCTAATTCAAAATATATGTTTTGAGGCTTATCAGTGCCGTTTTGCAGTTCTTGAAAATAAGCTCCGTTAGCATAATTTTTGTCTTTTTCTATCTTAAGATCTACAAATATATTTGAAGCTCCTATGACATTGGTGTTTACAGGCGTGTCTTTTTTACCACTAATCAACATTGACGTGACATCCGTAAGCGAAAGTGATTTGAAAATTGGTTCATTTTGAAAAACAAAAAATACTCCAAAAAGAGAAACCAAAAAGCAAATCGGTAACAATTTATATTTTTGACAGTTTTTAAAGAGAGATTTAAATAATCCTTTTTCATAACATCTATCGCACAACATTCCGAATAAAAATATCGACATAGCTACCGATAACCCAAACAGCCTATTCCAGAGCATTCCCAAAACGATATTCCCGCTTCCGAAATTTTCAGAAAGTCCACTAGCACCTGTCTGAACCCACATATATTGATAATCGATATTTCCTGCCAAAAAACTAAAGAGCACCGCTAAAAACATAATAATGCAGGTTATATTAACGTTCCTAAATATAAGATAAAATCCTGCGGTCATAAGAGTTGCCAACACAATCGAAGCAAAAATTATTAAGGAGTAACTGAGCAGGAAATAACTAAAATTGGTTAGACTACCCATGTTAAATATATAGTGAGGGATCATAATTATCATTGAACCGACTGTTGAAATAAGACCGGCACACATTAAGCCTGTAATTTTGGTTAAATTTATCTTTATAGAACTTGATATTGGTTCAATTATATAATTGACTCTAAACCTAAGTATTTTGTCAAACTCAAAAACTGTTAGTGCAGTAAACGCAAGAGTTGAAAGTACTGCCCCTGCCTTTGCCGGAAAAAGTATCGTTTGAGATAAAAGAGTAGAGCTATTTATTCCAAATATCAAACTGCTAATCTCTTCGTTAATGTACGGCGAGAGTAGTGCACCAATCAAAGGAAAAACTGACGCCAACAAGATTATTATTTGAGTAAATCTGGACTTCAGAATCCGCTTTGTTTCATAGGCAAAAAATGCATTCCTCATTTAATGGATACCCCCATTGTGTATGACGTATGTGTACGCATCTTCGAGGGTAGGCTCTATCAGTGGAATAGAGCTTTCTATTTCTTTGCCGATAACACGACAAGAGATGCCATTACCGGTAAACAATTTGGATGTGATTTTGTACTTACCTCCAATTCTTTTTTCTAAAGCCTCGTTATCTTTTTCTTCAATAAAACCAACATGTCCGTGTACAGTTTTTATTAAATCCGGCGAAGTTCCGTCAAATAAAATCGTACCGTTATTAATGATTATAATTCTATTGCAAATGGCTTGTATATCATCGATGATGTGAGTGGAAAGTAACACTATTTTGTCATTTGCAGTCTGTGAAAATATATTTCTGAATTTAATTCTTTCTTCTGGGTCAAGTCCAACTGTAGGTTCATCTAAAATGATAAGTTCAGGATTTCCAAGTAATACTTGTGCTATACCAACACGCTGCCTCTGACCGCCTGAAAGAGTTTTAATTTTCAAATTTCTTTTTTCTTGCAAATTAGTCTGTTCAATAGCTTGTCCGATAATATCTTTCACGTTGTTTTTAATTTCTTTTAATGCACACATGTAATCCAAAAACTCATAAACTGTTAATTCGTCATATAAACCAAAGCTTTGCGGCAAATAACCCAACTGCTTTCTGAGTTCTTTTTCGTGTTTTTGGATTGATTTACCATCAACAATTATTTCGCCGGCTGTTGGTATTATCTTCGATACCAATAGTTTCATAAAGGTACTTTTTCCAGCACCGTTGGGACCCAAAAGTCCTATAAAACTCGGGTTGTTCACTTCCAAACTCATGTTGCTTAGTGCCTTTTTTCCTGTTTTGTATGTCATACTCACGTTTTTGATACTGATTTTCATAAATGCTGTTACACTCCTTTTTTAGTATACTTTTATTAACTGTAAACTTAGACTTTTATATAATTATGCAATATATCAAGTTAATATCGGTTTTGAATCAAGTCAAGTCATCCCTAAGCGCGGCAACTTGATTTTCGCCCTTGCCGTAGACCTTACATAGATTTTCAATTTTTAAAAATTCCATTATGTGAGTCTCCTTTCTCATGGTTTACCTATATAATAGAACCTTCAACTTACATCTCTGTGACTTTCAGGTGAGAGATTAGTCACTTTGGGAAACGAATGGCAAATATCGCGCCGCTGTCGTGGATGGCAATCTGGGTAAAAAGTGGGTTGTCCTTACAAACAATCTCAATCTTCCTGTTATGGCCTGCGCTTTCCATGCAATTTTTGAGGATGTTTTGAATTGCTTCCGAAAGCCAAGCTGAAACCATCAATAAATAAGCACTGTTCTTTTAAACAACACGATTTGTTTCATCTAAAACCTCTGCACCATGTTTTTTAATAATCTGAGAAAGTGCATTTATAAAATCCTGATATGCTTTGGTTTTTTCATAGGCTTCCAGCGGTGCAGGGATAAAAGTCCTTAAGATTGATTAACATATTTGAAAAAGGAAAACGGCGGTTTTGATTGTTATTTCAAAACCGCCGCATGGCCACATTTTGGCCGCAAAACATCATCTGCTACAACTGCGGTTCTTTTTATTACCTCAGGGTAGCACTCCTTTGTGATTTACATTACTTGTGTAGGATGGATCCTATATTTTCAATGTCTAAATCACCTTTCGGGACGATTGCGAATCACTTGAACTTAAATCATGCAAATGTTTTTTGATTTTCTATCAAGTTAATATCGGTTTTGAATCAAGTCATATCATCCCGAAGCGCGTCAATGATATTTTCTTTTTTTATCTTGCTAATGGCATACAGCATTGTAATGAACACGATAAAGAGCACGCTGAACACGCTGATTGCCATACTGCCCCACGGGAATACAAAATCGAAGTTGTCCATCCTTTCTGCGGCCACCAACCCTTTATAAATCAGCCACGAGATGATTCCCGCTATTGGAAGCCCGAATAGCAACGTCCTCATGCCATAAAAGACACACTCGAAATTCATCATCTTTTGGAAATCGCGTTCAGACATCCCCATCGAGCGGAGCATGGCAAGCTCCCGCCTGCGCAACCTGATATTCGTGGAAATGGTGTTGAACACATTGGCAACCGCAATCAGCGAAATCATGATGACAAAAACATAGGTGAACAAATCAATAACAAATGTCATACTGTGGTATTGTTCAATCATCTTGTACACATTGAGCAGGGTATACGCAGACGTAATCCCCGCTCCATGAATCATCGTTTCCATTTTAGCCACCGATTGCGAAGGATTCTTTGACCGAAAGGCCAGGCCTATATTCGCA
The DNA here is from genome assembly GCF_900205925.1 of Clostridium peptidivorans. Taxonomy (GTDB): domain Bacteria; phylum Bacillota; class Clostridia; order Clostridiales; family Clostridiaceae; genus Clostridium_AK; species Clostridium_AK peptidivorans. The sequence goes on from NZ_OAOD01000018.1 coordinate 61,560, forward strand.
TGGGTATCCGGGGTTTCAAACTTCTCTTTGAGCGAATAGGGGCCCACCACCATAAAAACGCATGGATTCTGCTCGGAAGATTGCTCTGGGGGCTTAAGAGGATCCACCGGGTACGTATCGACAAACGTAATGTTTATGCTTTGCCCCTGTTCCATCTTCGGCTTGTCATTTGTTTCGGGAGCGACACTGAAAGTCATGGAACGACTCGCAAACATATCAAACATTTCGCTCGGCCCGTCTTTCTTGGTAACCCACTTTTTGGCAACGGCAATCATTTTCGCGTCCTTCCCGGTATATTCTTCTGCGGACAAGCCCAATTTTTTAATAAAACGCAGATATTCGCTGTCCTCAATAAACTGGATGTCCATTGGCAGATGAACCGTTTGGTCCGGCGCAGCATAACCCTCGTATTTCCGGTAACGGTCTGAAAAATCGCTTGTCTTAACCGCGCATGAATACGCGAAAATCGCTTGGTACGAGCTTTTGTAAACCCCGTCTGCGGTTTTTAGTTTGTCGTAAAGCGGGAACATTTTGCTGTCGTCTATGTCCTGAGTGGTAAAAACGATGTCATAGTCAAAGTCCATTATCGACCGTTCTGCAAGCCGTTTCAGAGTTGTTCCAAAAGCATTTCCCGATACAAACAGCACGACGCTTAAAACAAGGGATAGCACAATGCTGCGATAGCGTTTTTTGTTTCTCTTAAAATTCTTTAGCGCAAGAGTTCCCTCCAAACCGTAAATACGCTGCGCGAGTTTTGACGTTTTCACGGCTTTCGATTCGGTTTTGACCTCGTTGGTCTGGCGAATACTCTCCATCACGGGAGTGTTTGCGGCTTTCCTGGCCGGGATATAGGCTGAAATCAAAATGGTAACCATGCTAACCGCCGCCGCCGCGACAATCGCGGGGACAGACACCGACAAGGTTAAAGGCACGGTGCTTGGGACAATGTTCCCGAAATTCCCGGCAACAATAGGAATTACAAGCCCGATACTGCCTATGCCGACCATAATGCCAATCGGTATGCCGATCGCGCCAATGCAAAGTCCCTCAAACAGCACCGAATTTCGCAGTTGCCTTGCCGTGGCGCCCACCGACGAGAGAATCCCAAACTGGCGTGTACGTTCGTTCAGCGAGATGTTGAACGAGTTATAAATCAGGAAAATCGAGCCTACCATTATTATGGCAACCAAAATGCCGCCAACCGTGTACAGAAGCGTGTTGAACAGTTTATTGTCCGAAACGCCCATGAAGCGTAGCACATTATCGTTAAAGACATAAGCCCCTGCTCCGGCTGTGCTGCTTGCGTAAGCCTTGACTCCGCGCGGGTTTTTAAGCGTGACAAATATGCTGAAGCTGTCCGCTTTGTCTTGAGTATCTGCTTTCGTTATCAAGGTGTATCCCGGTGCGGAATGTTCCTCAAAATCGGGTCTTTCGCAGATACCCACAACCGTGTAGGTTCTCTCGGCTTTTGGCACAAGAGTTTCTTTGACCTTCCCCGGCTCTCCCCCGGAAATGTAAGGGTCGTGTTGACCGAGATTCTTGTTGACCTCCATGCGGCTTCCGACAGCAAGTGAAAGCGTGTCGCCCACCGCGAATTTAACGCCTCCGTTTGCCGCGACGTGCGCTGGGACAAGAATCTCCCCACTGTTTTTCGGCAATCTGCCTGAAACCAGGGTTATGGGCAAGGTATCAAAGGCTTCCTTGCTAAATCCGGCTATAAAAAGATACGGCTTGTTGGGGTTTTTCCCGCCGTCAAGTGTTGCGTAGCCGATATTTTCAAATGTTGCGGTGTTTGCAACTCCCTTGTCGAGAGTTCGTTCCTGTACGAAAGAGGAATCAACGTCCAAAAACTCGACGTGCCAACCGCCGTATTTCACAATCGCGCCGTTTACCATATAGTTTTGCAGGGAAACGGCAAAGGTATCGACTGCCGTAATCATGGCGACGGACAGGACAACTCCGATAACCGTTACAATCGTTCGTGTGCGGCTTTTTTTCATGCCTTGCAGGGTAACTTTGTTGAAAATGTTCATGGTCGCACCCTCTCGTCTCGCACTACTTTGCCGTCTGATATGCCGATAATGCGGTCTGCTTGCAGGGCGATATTTTCGTCATGTGTGACGATGATAAGGGTCTGACCATATTGTTTATTGCTTAATTTCAGCAAATTGATAATCTCATGTCCATTCCGGCTATCCAAACTGCCCGTGGGTTCGTCGGCAAGCATGACCGCTGGGGCGTTCATCAAAGCGCGTCCTATGGAAACGCGCTGTTGCTGACCGCCCGAAAGCTGATTGGGTAAATGCGTTTTGCGGTCTTTTAGCCCAAGCAGTTCCAACAAGTCATTCAGCCGTTCCTCGTTGACCTTCCGCTTGTCCATCAGTATAGGCAAGGTGATGTTTTCCACCACATTCAGAGTGGGAATGAGGTTGTGAAACTGGTAAATCAGCCCAACCTGCCGCCTGCGGAAAATGGCGAGTTTTTCATTACTTTGGGCATATACATCCTGCCCGTCCAAATACACCTTTCCGCTTGTCGGCACGTCCACGCCGCCGATGATGTGAAGCAATGTGGATTTGCCGGAGCCGGAGGAGCCGATGATTGCGGTAAACTCCCCCTTTTCGATTGTAAGCGAAACATGGTCAAGCGCGGTAACTTGGTTTTCGCCCTTGCCGTAGACCTTGCATAGATTTTCAATTTTTAAGAACTCCATTATGTGATTCTCCTTTCTCATGGTTTACCCATATAATAGAACCTTCAACTTACATCTCTGTGACTTTCAGGTGAGAGATTCGTCACTTTGGGAAACGAATGGCAAATATCGCGCCGCCCTGCGGGTGATTTTTTGCGGTAATCGTCCCTCCCTGCCGTGTTATAATCATCTTGCAGAGGGCCAATCCAATCCCGTATCCTGTAGCGTTTGGGTTTTTCCCATGATAAAACCTGTCAAACAGGCAGGGTAAATCTTCTTTTTCAAAGCCCGCGCCGCTGTCGTGGATAGCAATCTCGGTGAACAGTGGGTTGTCCTTACAAACAATCTCAATCTTCCCGTTATCGCCTGCGCTTTCCATGCAATTTTTGAGGATGTTTTGAATTGCTTCCGAAAGCCAACCTGAATCGCCCTGAATCATCATCCCTTTCGGCACGTCTGTTTGCAAAGTAATATCGTGCAGCTCCATTGGGATCAGAAACGGGCGAAGCGCTGCGCATATCAAGTTGTTCACATCGATCTGCTCGCTTTGGAAAACCACAATGCCGGCGTCCAAGCGGGATAATTTCAATAGGGAAGTAATCAGCCAATCCATCCGCACAAGCAATTCCTCTGTTTCCCGCATCAATGCTTTCCGGTCATTTTCGTCAGGGTTATTCTCTAACAATGACAGAATAAGGTTCACGGATGTGAGAGGGGTGCGGAGTTGGTGGGCTATGTCAGCCAGCGAATCGGCAAGATGTTCTTTTTCTTTTTTTAGTGCGTCGTTTTGCTCCCGAATACGCAGCGTCATTTTTGTTATCTCGCTTTGCAGAATGGAAAGTTCGCCCTCGTCCGATTCACCAATATACAGATGGTCAGCGTTATGAAGCACAAG
>NZ_OAOD01000012.1 GCF_900205925.1 Clostridium peptidivorans
AGAAGCTCTTTATTTCTGACTTTAAAACACCGTAAAGAATTTTCTACTGTCTGAGCGACAGCGAGTTTAGAAAATTTAGGTGGCTTAAAGTCAGAAATATTAGAGCTTCTTTGTGCAGTAAACCGCTTTCCTAAATGCAAATCTCATACGGTAGCTTCCACATTAAAAATATCATCTACACATGCTAAAGTAAGAAATTCAGAGAACTGAATTTCTATAATCATTTTAAGAATTAGTACATAAAATCTTTTAGGGCGGCAGCCCTGGAGGTTACAAGAACTTACAAGAAATGGATATAAAAGTTTAGCTTGGTATGCTGAAAGGCTCTTGATAAAAATTTGAATGAATAACATTTCACAACCTGTCGGTCTGCGGGCTTATCAGCCCTTTGATAAGTATCAATTTAAAGGGAACTTTCCCCAAAGCGAAATTCCTTCCTTCAGTCAGTAAATGTAAATTCCATACAGTAGGTTCAACATTAAAAATGTTCCAATTTCCTTTGAGTTTGAAATGATTGTAACACATTTTTAAAGTTTTTCTGAATATATTAGTTGTAGTAATAATTTTTAAAGGAAAAATTATGAGAAATACTAATATTTCAGAAGTTCCATATCAAAGGCCAAATCCCACCGATGAAGAAAGACATACCCAACTTAGGTACACTCTTAATGCTGGAGGAAGACCTGAAGACTATAAAAACATAATTGAACTTTTAAGTCCCCCAAAGGATATAACAACTATAGCTCTTAAAAACAGTGGTAAAGGTGTTAAAGTTGCAGTTATAGGGGCTGGAGAAGCTGGCCTTGCTGCTGCATTTGAACTTAAAAAAATAGGATGTGATATTACTATTTTTGAAGCCTCCAACCGTATTGGGGGAAGAGTATATACTCATTACTTCGATTGTGAAGGGAAATATCCAGTTGAGCTTGGTGCTATGAGAATTCCAGCTTCTCATGAAACTACATGGCATTATATTAACTTGTTTAAACTTAACACAGATATATTTGTCACTAGAAATGTAAATGGACTTTTTTATATTAGAAAGAGATGGGCGAGAAATGACCCTGAAGGCCTTAGTGTTATGCAAAATATATATCCAGCCTTTAACTTAACTCCTGAAGAAAGAAGAACTCCTTGGCAAGAGTTAGTAGGAAGAATATATAAAAAATATGTATTATCACTGCCACCTGAAATTAGAAGAGAAATTATTGAAGTTAAGCAAAATTATTCTGATGCAATTAAAAGAATGGATTGGCTAAGTTATGAAATGGCATATGAAAATTCTGGATTAAGCGAAGATGCTATTGCTATGTTAAGTTATTTATCAACTTTTGATGTATCATTTTTTAATATTGGATTAATAGAGGTAATGCAAGAAGCATATACTGCCGATTTTTCATTTACTTATAGAATTCATGGAGGTATGCAAAATCTTACGGCAGCCTTTTGTAAAGCATTAATGAATAAGAAAAATAGTGCCTATGCAGGAATTAGTTCAACTGAACTGGGAAATGTTAATTTTAAAATGAATACTGTAGTTGATGGAATATATAAGAATCCTGATAAGGAAGGAATACTTTTGGAATGTAGAAAAACTCAAGATGATAGTGTGAAATATGAAAACTTTGATTATATAGTATGTGCTATACCATTTACAAGTCTTAGAAGAGTAAATATTACTCCTTTATTTAGTGTAGACAAAATGCAGGCCATTGCTTCTTTAAATTATGAAGCTGGACAAAAGACATACTTTTTACTTAAAGAGAGATTTTGGGAAAAGGGAAACAAAAATCAAAGAATTGTTGGCGGAAGTACTGGCAGTGATTTGCAAACAATAGCTACTTTTTACCCATCAGATCACTCCATAGCTGTTCCTGGAAAGCTTAATGTTTGGGACTTAAAGCCAGGAGCATCACCCAATGAACCAGGAGCACTACAGGTGTCCTACAATTGGGCAAGAGATGCTGAAAGAGCTGGTAATAAAAAGATAGACCTTCGTATTATGGATTTTATAAAACAAACTGAAGCCATTCATGGACTGCCAAGTGGATATATAGATGAAAATATGATAGATTATGCTTCTATATATTGGCCTAATGTTCAATATATATGGTCTGGAAGCTGTCTTACAAAGCCTAAGGATAAGATTTTATTTTCATATGTTGTAACTCAGCCTGAAATGAATAATAGAGTTTTCTTTGCAGGGGAACATATATCTCAAAAGCATGCTTGGATGCAAGGAGCTCTTCAAACAGGAATGCTTGCTGCCAATGGAATCGCAGAACAGATAAAAAAACGAAAAATTTAATGTTGAATTTTCAGTATGGGGTTTGCATTTAGGAAAGCGTTCACTACGCGAAAAAGCTCTAATATTTCTTAGTTTTAAAGCACCTAAGCCTTCTAAACTCGCTCTGCTCAGACAGTAGAAGGCTTTTAACGGTGTTTTAAACCGAAGAAATAAAGAGCTTTTAGTGCTTGTTCAATGCTTTCTACAATGCAAATCCCATACACATATTCAACATTAAATTTTCTTCATTAAATGCTAACTATTCAGTAGTAACTAAAATATAAACTAAGTTCTTAATAAAAATAACCCCTAAACACTGTCAATAGTGATTAGGGGTTAGAAGTTAGCGATTAGCAACTTTGGTTTCTCTCACAAGGTTCTTGCTCACTGGTAGTACGTGTGGGTTTCCTGTTATAGGATTTTTTATAAGGCACATATCCATATTATATACTTCCTGTAAGTTTCTTTCTGTAAACACATCTTCGACAGATCCATAAGCTTTGATATGTCCATTCTTTAATAATATTAAAGAATCACTATACTCTGCTGCTAGGTTAAGGTCGTGAAGTATAGTTATAACAGTAATGTCTTTGCTTAAGAACTTTACAGTGTCTAGTATTTCAATTTGATGCTGAATATCCAAATTTGATATGGGCTCATCTAGAAGAAGAATATCTGTATCTTGAGCAAGGGCTCTAGCAATTATAACTCTTTGTCTTTCCCCGCCACTTAGTTCATTTATATTTTTATATTTAAGCTCCCAAGTATTTGTCATTTTCATGGAGTCTTCAACTATTTTAAAATCTCTTTCTTGTTCATTTTGAAATCTCTTAAGGTAAGGAGCACGGCCCATCATAACTATATCTAGTGCAGTAAAGTCAAAATCAATATTTGTATTTTGTGGAACAGAAGCTAAATTTTGAGCTAATTCCTTACTAGAAAGTGAATTAATATCATTGTCATCTATATATACTTTTTTATTATCCACAGGAACGGCCCTGGATATATTTTTTAAAAGCGTTGTTTTCCCAGAACCATTTGGTCCTAAGATAGTATAAAATTTTCCTTTAGTAAATTGTAAATTTATATTATTAAGTATATTCTTACTTCCATATCCATAATTCAAGTCTTTTACAATAAGGGAAAAACAATCTTCAGCAGACATTAACTCACCTTCTTTTTATTTGTTATTAATAAATATATAAAGTAAGGAGCTCCAAATACAGAAGTTATAGCTCCCACTGGAATTTCAGCAGGTGGTACCAAAGTTCTAGCTAAAGTATCAGCTATTATCATAAATATAGCACCGCCTATAGTTGAAAATGGAAGAAGGGTTCTATGATCTGGCCCTACAAGCAATCTTATCATATGAGGAATAATAAGACCTACAAAGCCTATTATTCCACTTACAGAAACACAAGCAGCTACAATTATAGAGGATATTACAAGTAATATTTTTTTTACTTTATCAACGTCAACACCAAGGCTTGAAGCTGTTTCATCACCTGTAAGCATTATATTTAAATCACGAGCATATATAATCATTAGTGTGCATCCTAGTACTATAAAAGGCAATAAGGATAATACTTGTTGCCAGTTTGCTGAAGCTATACTTCCCATAGTCCAAAATACTATTTGTTCTACCTGCTCTCTATTAAATATCATTATGAGTGAAATTAGAGAGGATAATAGAAAACTTACAGATACTCCAGCCAGTAGAAGTACATTGGTTGGAATCTTTGTACCTGTTTTAGCTATACTGTATACTATTATAGTAGTGAGTATAGCCCCGAAAAATGCAAATACAGTTACAAGGTTCACTCCTAAAAATGTAAATTGAAGACCCATAACTATTGCAATGGAGGCTCCCAAAGCTGCTCCTGATGAAATTCCAAGGACATATGGATCTGCCATAGGATTTTTAAATATAGCCTGAAATGAAGCTCCTACCACAGATAGTCCTGCACCTATAAGTGCAGCCATAAATATTCTTGGAAGTCTTATGTTTGTTATAATAAGAACTTGAGTATTTGATACATTACTTAAATCTATAAAGGCACCAATGAAGGGGATTTTAGATAAAAGTATTTTCATAGTTTGAATAAATGTTATATTAGCAACACCTAAAGTGCTAGATAGTATTATTAGCACAAATAAAATAGCTATAGTTATTAAAAGTAATGTTCTATAGTAAATTCTTTTTCTGTCAAAAGACATTAAAATCCCCCCATTAGATAATTAAAAACTATTTAAATGCTTCAGGGTGAAGAATTTTCGCCATAGCTTCAAGTCCATCAGCAAGTCTTGGTCCCTGTCTATCAAGCATATTGTTATCTATTTCAAATAGGTTTCCTTTTTTAATAGCATCTAAATCTTTATAGCCTTTAGCTTCTTGAAGTCTTTTCTTGTAATCAAAATATACAGGACATATAACTATATCTGGATTTTTTTCTAATACTTTTTCTACACTGTATTTCCAGTTAACAGCATCTTTAGCTACGTTTTTACCGCCAGCCATAGTTATAATTTTATCTATAAATGTATCCGCTCCAGCAGTAAAATCTCCATATGAACCAAAATCTATAACGTAGTAAACTGATGGAGTTCCTTTTCCTGCAACCTTTTGCTTAACATATTCAACTTTTTTCTTCATATTGCTTATTACTTCAAAGGCTTTATCATTTGCGTTTAAAACTTCACCTAATTTTTCAATAGTATTATAAGCACCTTCGAAATTTTCTTCTCCATAAAGAACTACTACTTTTACTCCTAAAGATTGAAGTTTTTCTAATGTTTCCTTTGGAAAATGAGTTGAACCTATAACTAAATCGGGTTTTAAGTCCACAATTTTTTCTATGTTAGGCTGCTCTAGCGTACCTATGGATTGTATATTCTTTACTTCTTTAGGGAAATCACAAAAATCTGTTCTTCCTATTAATTTATCCATTTTTCCTAGATAGTATATTGTTTCTGTAATGTTTGGTCCTACAGATATTATCCTTTGTGGTTCTTTATCTATAGTTACGTTTCTACCAGATGAATCTTTAATAGTTAAAGGATATTTTGTTTTGTCTTTTTTTTCTACAGTAGCATTTTCTTTATTATCTTTGGTGGCATTTTTGTTATTACCACAGCCAACAAAGGAAAATGCTAAAACAAAAGTTAAAATTATTGCAGATAATTTTTTGAACTTATTGTGCATTTAGAAGTTCCTCCTTATGGTATATATATGTATAAATAAAAAACCATTATCTTATTAAGATAATGGAGTTCTTTTACAGGACTACCATTAGCTTATCCACGTAAGCTAAATGAGCTGTATTTACAGGCAGGTATCCTGGCTTAGATTCATCGCATATTAACGCCTTCCCCCATTGAGTGGCATAATGCTAATATACTCATCTTCACAGTGGCGGGACCGCAGAAGTATTTAACTTCTTTCCCATTTAATCCATTTGGAACCTATAAATTTTATATATTAAATTATATCATAATATTTGACTAAAAGTTATATAAAACTTAAATTTATGACTTTATTATATGTAGTATTTCCATATAATTTTAATTTTATTATAACCAGAGTTGAGTTTAACATTTATAATATTATATGTCAAGATAACAGGATTAAATACATGAATATGTTTTCATAGAAAGTTTTTTGCTAATTATTACTTTAAATTTAAATGTGTACTTGCATTTATTTTTTTACGTTGATAAAATTAACATTAATTAAAAACTCGTGTTTTAAAATTCTGGTAACTTAAAATTGATGACTAATAAAAGGAGTATATATTATGGAAGCAACAACTCTTTATCCAGGTAGTATTGGAGAAATAGTTCAAGGAAAATATAATGGAATAGATGTATTATGTTCATGTCCCATAAATCTTTTTACTGAAGTAAAAGTATGGGAAAGTAAATTTCCACATGTTAAAAATAGGTATAGTAAATCCTCAAAGTTTTTAAGAAATATACTTACAGAATGGGGAGAGAAGCAATATATAGATACTTTGGATATATTTATTAAATCCTCTATAACAAGAGGAAAGGGATTTGCTAGTAGTACAGCTGATTTATGTGCACTTTATCACTCCTTAATTAAATTATTTAATAGACCTTTTAGTAAGCAAGAGCTTGTGAGAAATTGTATAGCCATAGAACCTACAGATAGCATAATATTTAAGGAACTTTGTGTATTTGATTATAAAAACGGAATGTATACTGAAGAGTTAGGTAAGTATTTAGAGTTTGACATATTAGTATTTGAAGGAAACAAAACAATAAATACCATTGAATTTAATAATAAAAAATTACCACCTCTTAGCAATATTGATGATTTAATTCCCATTTTAAAAGATGGAATTAAAACTCAAGATATAAAAAAGATTGCTCATTGTTCTACTGAAAGTATTATAAGAAATGAGAAAAGGCTTTCTTATGAGATACTTCCTACTATATGTAATATATGTGAAGAATTAGAGGGGTATGGCATAATTGGAGCCCATAGTGGAGATGCCCTAGGAATAATATACGAAAAGGACGTAAATTTAAGTATTTTATCAAAATATAAGGATGAGCTTAAAAATTATAAAACATATTCACTTAAAACTATTAAATTATAAAACAAATTTCATTTTTAAGCATTTAAATACATATAAAATTATTGAATGTAAAAGATTACATAGATAAATGAGAATTGTGTAGAAAAAAGAAGAAAAAAGAAGTAAGTTTCACATAAGTAAAGATAAGTTCCTTTTAAGTAAGGTTCTATGTTTGCTTAATAAGTGCTTTTTCTATAAAATAATATAAATTTAGACGGTATAAATTTCATACAAAAAAGTATTGATGGAAATAAGTACCATGGAACGTAAATATACCTTTCGTACATTGTTTGGATGAGAGGTTTTTTTATTTCAAAACAGGGGGGCATTTTATGAGTATTAAAAAGGATAATAAAAATATAATTATCACAGGGTTTGCACTTTTTTCTATGTTTTTTGGAGCAGGTAATTTAATATTTCCACCAACACTTGGTTTTATATCAGGGGACAAATGGATATTTACTATGATAGGTTTTTTGCTTACCTGCATAAGTTTGCCGCTTCTTGGGGTAGTAGCAGTAGCTTTATGTGGAGGAAGTACAGAAAAATTAACGAGTAAAGTAGGAAATAAATTTGGTAAGTTTCTTTGCTCAATAATAATGCTTTCTATAGGACCATTATTTTGTATTCCAAGAACAGGAGCCTCAACCTTTGAATTGGGAGTTCAACCAATGTTCCCAAATGCTAATCCTGTAATAGTATCAGTAATTTATTTTGCGATAACACTAATCTTTGTATTAAATGAAAGTAATGTAGTAGACAGGGTAGGGGCAGTACTTACGCCATTTTTACTTATATCGCTTTTGGTAATAATAGTAAAAGGGATTTTCTTTCCTATGGGTGAAGCAATAAGTACTGATATAGCACTGCCTTTTTCAAGAGGATTTACTGAAGGATATCAAACTATGGATGCCTTAGGATCTATAATAATGGCGCAAATGGTGGTAGGAGATTTAATAGCCAAAGGATATAAAAATAAAAAAGAACAAATTTCTATTACAATAAAATCAGGCATAGTTTCAGCAGTATGTTTAACAATTGTATATGGTGGACTTTTATATATAGGAGCTACTGCAAGTGGTATGTTTGGCAAAGATGTTTCAAGAACAGCTCTTCTTATAGGGATAACATCTAACATACTTGGACCTTCAAGTAAGTTGATTTTTGGAGCGGCAATTTCAATTGCATGCTTAACTACTGCAATAGGACTTACTGCAACAGCTGGAAATTACTTTAGCAATCTTACTCACGGCAAATTAAGTTATAAATTAGTAGTTACTTTAATATGTATATTTAGTGCTGTTATTTCAAATTACGGAGTAGAAACTATAATTAATTTTGCTGTGCCAGTACTAGTTGCTGCATATCCTGTGGTAATAGTTCTAATAGTTATGAACTTACTTAATAAATATATTGAAGATGCATACATTTACAAAGGTGCAGTTTATACAACTTTAGTTATAAGTCTTGTAAATTCACTTAGTACTTTAAATATAAATATACCTTATGTTACCTATTATATAAATAAATTACCGATGTCTGCTCAAGGATTTGGATGGATAATACCATGTATATTAGGAGCTTTACTAGGAAGTTTATATAGTAGAAGTAGAAAAACACCTTCTGTGCTAGAAGAAATCAATCAGAAATCTTGATTTTAGATTTAAATTAAAACCCACGGTAATATCCCGCGGGTTTTAATTTTTAATAATGTTTAAGTAAATTATTATATTCCACCTGCATATTATGTATTAATAAGTAATGGGAGGAATGCTTTTTGAAAAAAACTTATGTGTTGGACACCAATGTAATATTGTATTCTCCTGGAGCAATATTTTCCTTTGGCGAGAATGACGTAGTTATACCAGAAGTGGTGCTTGAAGAGTTAGATGCGTTTAAAAAAGATAAAAATGATTTAGGTGCAAATGCTCGTCATGCTTCTAGAATTTTAGATAAACTTAGAATAGAAGGAAATTTAAATAAAGGAGTAACGCTTCCTGGAGGAGGAACCCTTAGGGTAGAAATGAATCACCAAGATGCTACAATTCCTCCATCTTGGGATAAAGCTAAGCCAGACAATAGAATATTACAGGTATGTAAGGGCTTACAGGAAGCTGGAGAAAATGTATGCTTAATTACAAAAGATATATTTGAAAGAATAAAGGCAGATTCTGCAAATATAGATGTTGAAGATTTCCATGAAAAGGTAGTTCCAGAAAATGATAATCAATACACAGGAAGAATAGAGTTATATGCATCCTCATTGAAAATAGACGATTTTTATGTAAAAAGAATCTTAGATATAAAGGACGTTTTTTATTACGAAAAGGAAACAAATGAGTATGTTGAGCCTTTTCTTTACAATAATCAGTTTATACTCATACATTCACTAGAAAACCCAAGGCAATCTGCTGTGGGGAGATTTAATGGAAAATCTATAGTGCCATTATATTATAAGGATAAAACTCCACTTGGAATAGTTCCAAGAAATTTAGGGCAAAGATTCATGTTAGAAGCACTATATACAGATGCAGATAAGGCTCCACTAGTTATAGTAAAGGGACCTGCAGGTACAGCAAAAACACTATTTTCTTTAGCTGTAGGACTTGATAAGGTAATTGAGGAACAAACAAAGCAATATAGGAGAGTACTGATTTGCAGGCCAAATGTTACCATGGATGAAGAGATCGGCTTCTTACCAGGAACAGAACAGGAAAAGATATCGCCTTTTATGAGACCTATATTTGATAATTTAGAGATATTAGTGGATTCAAATGAAAAAGAAAGATATAAAAATGAAAGTGAGCTTACAGACAAAATAAGAGAATTATTTGATAGAAGAATAATTACAACAGAAGCTGTTGCATATCTGAGAGGTAGATCTATAGTTAAGAATTGGATGATTATTGATGAGGCACAAAACCTAACCCCTAAACAGGTGAAATCTATTATAACTCGTGTGGGGGAAGGAACAAAGCTTATATTAATAGGAGATCCAGAACAAATAGATCAACCATTCTTAGACTCAAGATCTAATGGATTATGTTATGCCTCAGAAAATATGAAGGGAAGCGAACTTTGTTATCAAGTTACTTTAAAACATGATGAGTGCGAAAGATCTCCATTAGCATATGAGGCAGCTAAGAGGCTTTAGCTATAACTAACATCCGATTTATGCTGATTAAAAAGGCTGTAAATTGCAGCCTTTTTAAAATTATATAATTTATATGCCCTATTTAAGTAGCTTGAAGATCACTTTTACCATTAAATAATGAATAAATGCATTAATTTCTATTTAAAAATATCAAAATTTATTGTACAATAAAGAATGTATGTATTTATTAAGAAAGGAACGATAAGCGTATGGGAAAAAAGAAAAAGGTGAGGAAGAAAAAAAAGTTTTCATTTAAAATATTTTTCTTGTTCTTACTTTTTGAATTTGTATTTTCAGCAGCAACAGGACCTTTGATAGTATTTTATGGACCATTTGATAATGTAAGAAAGACTATAGTAGGGGCAGCTATGAGCACTTTAAGTCACCAATATATAGCTACCACTTTTTTATCAGATCAAAAAATTAAGGATATATTAAAAGGTGATGTAATAGAAGAAATAAATCAAAATGAAAATCTACAAGACTTAGAATTTGACAATAAACATGACCCAAATATAGAAAGATATGATGTAGAAGGTAAGAAATTTAAAGGATCTATGCTTGTGATTCACGATCCTACTAGAGTAAAGGTTGGATATAGTAGTAAAATTCCTAAATCAGGGGAGCTGACAAGCCAAATAGCAAAGGCTAACAATGCAGTTGCAGCTGTAAATGGCGGAGGCTTTGTGGATCAAAGTAATGATGGAAATTGGACAGGAACTGGCGGACAACCTGTAGGACTTTTAATGAGCAATGGAAAAGTGATTCGTAATGATATTACGAATCGTGACGCGAAAAATGACACTGTAGCCCTTACTTCTAAGGGAGTGCTATTAGTTGGTAAGTATACTTTAAATGAATTAGAACAATTAAAAGTAACAGAGGCAATGACCTTTGGACCAGCGCTAGTAGTGAATGGACAACCTACTATTAAAAATGGTGATGGAGGATGGGGGATTGCTCCAAGAACAGCAATTGGCCAAAGAAAAGAAGATGGAGCAATACTGCTTTTGGTAATTGATGGAAGACAAGTTTCTAGTATGGGAGCTACTTTGAAAGATGTACAAGATATTATGCTAGAATATGGAGCTTATAATGCCACCAACTTAGATGGAGGTTCTTCTTCTACTATGTATTATGATGAAGAAGTAATAAATAATCCTTGTGACCCACTAGGAGAAAGATCCGTTCCTTCTATCATATATGTTACACCTTAGAAAGGAAGATGTTATGAGCGCTTTAAAGAGAATAATAGGTTGGATGATGATTTCACTCATAATTCAATTTGCAGGATTATATTATATAGATAATGTTTACTTAGCTAACAATACACCTGTAAGAGTAAAAAAGATAGAGGATAAATCAAATAATAAGAAGAAGGATGTAGAGGTAGCTATACCGGAAAATGCCCAAAATATTAATGTGTCCTTCGATGGTAAATACTTAGCTTATTATGATGAAGATATTTTAAAAGTTGTAAGTAATAAAACCGGTGAAAAAAAGGATGTATGTTTCGAAGAAGGAGTTAAGATATCTTATTATAAGTGGCTTTCTGATAGAAACAGAATGCTTATAGCAGAAAAACATTCTACTCAAAATGGAATGGCACTTAGGCTTTCCTACTATGATATAGGTAAGGATACTAAAGAAGAAATAAAAGATCTTACCTGGGCAGATACAGAGTCAGAGGTAGAATCTATTGAAGCATCTACTCTTACTAATGTCATACACATTAAAGTATCAAGGGGTAATGGCAAGAGTAGTATTTACTGGATAAATATAATGAAAGATATGAAGAAATTATATACAAATGACAACTTTATAGGAGAAATACGTACATTAAATCATCAAGATAAGCTTCTATATGAAGGAAAAACATATAATAGTATATATTCTACAAATAAAAATAATTCTATTAAAATTGATGGAGTAAAGGTACCTAAGCTTCTAGGAGTGGATGAAGAAGATAATGTATATATAGGCTCAGAAGAAAATGAAAAGATAACTAAAGTGTATTATGGAAGCATAGAAAAACCTACATCTGAATGGAAAGTTATCGAACTTAATGAACCAATAGATAAAAATGATATATATATTTCTAAAAAAGGACAAATATTTTTAAATGATAATTTAAAGGGTATAATAAAAGAGGCATCCACTGGAAAGCAGACAGCCTATAAAGGTACATTTCTTCAAATATATGATGATGGAGTTGCATCAATCAGTGAAGGTAAGCTTCAAAAAGCTGAGTTGAAATAAAATTTTTACTAGTCATTAATCAATAGCGATTGTCTAACAAATAAATTCCGGAAAGGTCCGGAATTTATTTGTTTATTCACACAGAATTTCTTTATGATATAATATAAAATTAAGAAAATAAATATATAAATTTAATTCAGTTGTGATAATCTATAAGGAGATTATAGATTTTTATAAATTATACAGGAAAGGATGAGGAGTTTGAGAAGAGAGTTAATGGATACAATATTAATGATACCAGCTATACTTATAGCATTTACATTTCATGAATACGCTCATGCATATGTAGCAGATAAACTAGGGGATAAAACTCCTAAGTTTCAAGGAAGACTTACTTTAAATCCAATGGCACATATAGATCCTATAGGATTTATAGCAATACTTATAGCAGGTATTGGTTGGGCAAAACCTGTAGAAGTAAATCCAAGAGCCTTTAAGAATTATTATAAGGATGATTTAAAGGTTTCTATAGCAGGACCTTTAGCAAATATTTTAGCAGCAGTTGTATCTGCAGCTGCAATGTTTTTGATTTATAAGATTGGTAATGTATTTCCCATAAGCAATAGAGATGTACTGTATATATTAATTAGAATATTTAATACATCTGTATATGTAAATTGCATATTGGCAATATTTAATTTAATACCAATACCAGGATTGGATGGCTTCCATGTAGTAAGGGATATTTGGCCATCAGTATTTTACAAGTATTCAGATGTATTATATAGATATCAATTTGTAATATTTTTACTATTTATAATGACACCTATCTCAAGTGTAATAGTTAGAACACCAGCAAATATGATATATGGAACTATAATGAGAATATTTAGCTTGTAAAATATGCTATTAACTATTGACTGATAAAGTTTGGAGGTAACAACATGAGACTTAGAAAGAAGTGGTGGGCACGCCCGGAAATGGAAGCATCATCATTAGTAATAACAAATCCACGTGAATATAAAGGAAAGTGGAATGAAGAATTTAAAAATGATAATCCTGTGCATTTGGAATTAGGCTGCGGTAGAGGTGGATTTATTGCTCAAAAGGCAGTACAAAATCCAGATATAAATTATGTTGCTGTAGATTTAAAAGATGAAGTGCTTATATATGTATTAAAAAAAATCGAAGAACTGGAAATTACAAATGTGAGAGTAGTTCCTTTAAATATAGCGTTTATAAGTGAAATATTTGATAAGGATGAAATTGAAAAGATATATATAAATTTTTGTAATCCATGGCCTAAAGATAGACATAATAAAAGAAGACTTACTCATAGTAGATTTTTAGCTGAATATAAGAAGTTCATTAAAGAAGGAAGTGAAGTTTGGTTTAAAACTGATGATACAGATCTTTTTAATGCTTCACAGGAATATTTTAAGGAAAGTGGATTTACAATAACATACTTAACATATGATTTGCACCAATCTGACTTTGATAAAAATGTAATGACTGAATATGAAAAGAAATTTACTCAGCTTGGCATGAAAACTATGTTTTTAATTGGAAGACTATAGATTTATAATAACAATTAATAAAATGGTAACCCCAGGGCATTGGCCCTGGGGTTTACTTTATACTGTGTATGATAAAAGTTCCTTAAATAAAGCACTAACTACTTTATTCCAATTTTGATTTTCAGCGTACTTTTTATTTATCCAGTAAAAAGCATCTGTGTTTGCTGGCTTATTTTTACATAGGTTTAAAACTGTTCTTGCAGCAATTCTTGAACTATCTTTTATGTCAGTATTATAATGCTGCCAGCTATAAAATACATTGTATGGATTGTTAGCTATTTTATATGCTTGCGTATTACTTTTTGGTACAAAGGATTGCTCTACACCTGTTATGGAAAACAGTATTAATGGATTTAAATTAAATTCTTTTGCAGTAGATATTATGGTAGAAAAATAAGGCTCTTCTGCAAGCAGAGAGTTTCTATCTACTAAGAACTTACGTAGTCTAGCTGTATTTACATCATAATACTCAAAGTATGTAGGAACTCCTGAAGCTTGGTTTTGTTCATTAATATATGAACTTATGGATTGATTTCCTCTTGAAAGTCTTTTTAATGAAGCTTTTTTTGCATTATCCTTTGTTGGAGTTACTACATAATTATAGTCATCAGAAACTCTTTTGTAGGCTCCTAATGATAGCGATGTGGCATTTTCTTCTTTAATATTTAATGATAATTTACTTTTAGTAAAGTATTCATTTAGATTCTCTAAGTTAAGACCTGATGCAAAGAAAATAGATACAATAAGCGCTGAAATAATATAAGCCTTTAAAATGCTCTTAATGTACTTACTCGGTTTACATTTCATATAATCACCTATACCTTATAATAATTTATTTGTATGATTTATAGGAATTTATAACTTTAATGATTTGTAAAAGTATCCTATTTTCATACAAATCACTACACCTCAGTTTATTTGAGGCATTTCCTTATAAATCAACACTAATTAATTTACTTTTAATGGATACAACTAAGATTATATCCACTTTTTATTTTTATAAACATAAAACTTAAAAAAATCCATGGGATTCTGGAAATGCTAGCATTTAAACTATATTTTTAAATAATTTTGAGTAAACAGGAAATACTATAAAAAGGGAGGTGGCAAATTATGAGTAAGGATAATAATTCAGCTAATAGTATAGTAGCAATAGGAAAAGATAGTGATAATGAAATTGTAAGTTATAAGTTAGACAATGGAGAAATTCTTTCAAGAGATCAAGCCATATCACTGGCAAAAGACGGTGGATTGAAAGGAGTGTCTGTTTCAAAGTCAAGAAAGGGAGAAGAATATTTGAGAAGTCTTCCAGATGACGATGAAAGTAACAATCTAAAGAATTTGCCAAATATAGAAGAGTAGTTAATAGATAGTTTAATGGTGAATGTTCCGTACGGGATTTATATAATTAACGAAACATCTCAGCAAACTGAGATGTGCTGATTTATAACGAAATCAGAGATTTCTATAAATCATGCAACCGTTCGTTTCGCTAAAAACGGCTAATATTTATAAATCCCGTACTGCATTCACCATTAAAAATGTCTTTATTTCAAGTTTGCCAAATAAAAATCTTTTAAGGCGGCAGCCTGACAAGTTATAAGGGCTTATAATCAATAAGTAGGAAGTTAGATGGATAATATTTTAAGTGGACTTGCTAGTTCTTTAACAAATATATTTAAAAGGAACTTTCGCCAAAGCGAAATTCCTTCCTTCAGTCAGTAAGTGTGAGTAATATTTTTAATGTTGAACATAAGTATGAGATTTGCATTGTAGAAAGCATTGAACAAGCAACTAGAAGCTCTGTATTTCTGATTTTAAAACACCGTTAAGAATTTTCTACTGTTTGAGCAACAGCGAGTTTAGAAAATTTAGGTGGTTTGAAGTCAGAAATATTAGAGCTTCTTTGCGCAGTGAACGACTTTCCTAAATGCAAATCTCATACGACCGGTTCAACATTAAAAATGTCGTACTATTTTGCGTTCTTAGCAGCTTCTAATACCTTATCGTAATTTGGCTGCTCAGTGATTTCTTCAACATATTCAACATAAACTACTTTGTTATTACTATCGATAACAAAGGCAGCTCTTGTAAGAAGTCCTAATTCTGCAACATAAGTTCCATAATTTTCTCCAACCAATCTATCTTTGTAGTCAGATAATGTAATTACATTTTTTACTCCGTGAGCTGCACACCATCTAGATTGAGCAAAAGGTAAATCCATAGAAACTGTGTATATAGTTACATTAGGAATAGAAGTTGCTTTGTTATTAAATGTTCTTGTTTCAAGGTCACAAGTAGGAGTGTCTATAGATGGTACTGTAAGAACTATTCTTACTCCTTTTGTATCCTTTAATGACACAGGATTTAAGTTATTATCAATGGCTGTAAAATCAGGAGCAGAATCACCAACTTTTACTTCGGCTCCTTTAAGAGTAACTGGTTTATTTTGAAATTTAATATTCATTTAAATACCTCCTGGTTTAATATATATTAAGTAATAATTATTATCTATAAATACATAATAGCATTATAGATAAAATAATTCAAATGTTTATTGATAAATGTCTTAATACATTTGTAAATATAACGTTAATAGTTTATCGCTTTTTTATGAAAGTATTCTCTTAATAAAGGTAACTTATATTAGTTTGACTTTAAAATTGAACTTTCATACTTTATAATAAAAATAAGAAATACATTTTTTTATAATATATAATAAATAGATAATAATTAAGTTTACTGAATTTATTGTTTAAGAAAATCGCATTAAATGAGGTTAATTATTATTTCAAAAGGATTGGTGAACAGGTTGGATTTAAATTTAAGTGGAAAAGTAGTTTTAATTACTGGAGGAACAAGAGGAATTGGGAAGGGAATAGCTTTAGAATTTGCTAAGGCGGGAGCAATTCTTGCTTTGAATTATAGAAGTAATCATAAAGAGGCTGAAGCTACATTAGAAGAAATAAAGGCTTTAGGATGCTATGTAAAGATATTTAATTGGGATGTAGGCTCTTATAAGGATAGTGAAGAAAATATAAATAAAATAATAAATGAATTTGGGAAAATTGATGTACTTATAAACAATGCAGGTATTTCCAAGGTTAATTTATTTATAGATAGCAGTGAAAATGATTGGGATAACATAATGAATACCAATTTAAAGGGAATATTTAATTGTTGCCGCCAAGTAGTGCCTCATATGATTAAAAATCAAACAGGCTCTATTATCAATATATCTTCCATGTGGGGCAATGTAGGAGCATCCTGTGAGGTTATATATTCTGCATCAAAAGGGGGAATTAATGCATTCACAAAAGCACTTGCAAAGGAGCTAGGGCCAAGCGGTGTAAGAGTAAATGCTATATCTCCTGGGGTGATAAATACCTGTATGAATAATTGGCTTTCAGATGAAGAAAAAGAAAGCCTTGTAGAAGAAATACCGCTCTGTAAGTTTGGAGAATGCGAAGACATTGGAAATACCGCTGTATTTTTAGCAAGTGATGCTTCAAAATATATGACAGGACAAATAATTACTGTAGATGGAGGTATGCTGTAACAGCATGTCACATTTATAGATGTGAGTTTTTATTTCAAAAAAAATGTAGTAAAATAAAGGGAAAGTAAAATTGATATATTTAAAGTGTAGGAGTGGTTATATGGATAATATGTGGCTTAACGTAAAAAATGGCACAGACATTAGAGGAGTAGTAATTAAAAATGATGATAGAGCTGTAAATCTTACAGAAGAAATGGCTATGAGCATTGCAAAAGCATTTGCAGTTTTGATATCTAGAAAGAAAAATAAGAATTTAAAAGAATTAAAAATATCCATAGGAATGGACTCTAGAATAACTAGTAAAAAATTAAAAGAAATTTTAATAAAAGAAATTAAAGCTTTAGGATGCTCTGTATATGACTTAGGAATATGTTCAACTCCTGCAATGTTTATGAGTACAGTACTTGAAGGATACAGCTTTGATGGTGCTATAGAAATAACAGCAAGTCATCTTCCATATTATTATAATGGATTTAAGTTCTTCACAGATAAGGGGGGATTTGAAAGCAGCGATGTTACAGAATTACTCGAAATAGCAGATAAGGGTGATTTTGAAGAAGCTTGCTTTAGTGGTGAAACAATTCAGCTTGATTTTATGGATGTTTATAGTGATTTCTTAATGAATAAAATAATTAATGGTATAAATGATACTAGAAATAAATTTAAACCACTTGAAGGTTTTAAAATAGTAGTTGATGCAGGTAATGGGGTAGGAGGATTCTTTGCAGAAAGAATTTTAAAAAAGCTGGGTGCGGACACTTCAGGTAGTCAATTCCTTGAACCTGATGGAACTTTTCCAAATCATATACCAAACCCTGAAAACAAGAAAGCAATGGAAGCGATTAGAGAGGCTACATTAAAAAATGGTGCGGATATTGGAATTATTTTTGATACAGATGTGGATAGAGCGGCCATAGTTGATCATAAGGGTAATGAAATAAATAGAAACTTAATCATCGCTTTATCATCTGCAATTGTGCTTGAAGAACATCCAGGTTCTATAATAGTTACAGATTCTGTTACAAGTAATGGACTTAAAAAATTCATAGAAAGCCATGGTGGAATTCATCATAGATTTAAAAGAGGATATAAAAATGTTATTAATGAGGCTATAAGATTTAATAAAGAAGGCAAAGAGTCTCATCTTGCCATTGAAACCTCTGGGCATGCTGCTTTAAAAGAAAATTACTTCTTAGATGATGGAGCATATTTAGTGGCTAAAATACTTATAAAAATGGCTAAGCTAAGAAATGAAGGCGGGAAAACATTATCAGATTTAATCTATGACCTTGAGGTGCCTTATGAAAGTGTAGAAAATAGAATTAAAATTAACTCTGAGGACTTTAAAAATTATGGTTTATCTATTCTGGAGGATCTAAAGAAACATGCTGAAAATATTTCTGGATGGAATATTGAGCCTAAAAACTTCGAAGGTGTAAGGGTAAATTGTGATAAAGAAAACGGTAATGGATGGTTCTTATTAAGATTATCTCTTCATGAGCCTGTTATGGCATTAAATATAGAGTCAGATGAAGAAGGCGGCGTAGAGTTAATAATGTCAAAGCTTGCTGAGTTTTTAAAGAAATACGACAAACTAAGTTTATAGTATCGAAAGTGCCACCCAAGTGGCAAGTAAGAGTTTAGGCGGTTGATGCATTAAAAAATGACTACCTCAGAATAAAAATTTGAGGTAGTCATTTTTTTAATAAAATTTCCCACTTGTCATGTGGGTGGCACTTTTCTGCTTTTCTGTTATTTTGCTAAGTTAAATATGTTTACTATGTCTTCCTTGTGAAGTTTTACAAAGTTTCCTAGTGGGCCATTTTCTGTTCCCTTTGAGGCCATTTCTTCAAATCTGTCTGAAGGAACATTAGCTTCAGTTAAAGAAACAGGCATTCCTATTTTCTTAAAGTAAGCTTTGGTTCTTTCTATGCCTTCTAAAGCAGTTGCCTCAAGGTTATTAACATCAATTTCTACATCCCATACCCTGTTTGCAAATTGAGCAAATCTATTTACATCTTGTTTATATACATATTTCATCCAAGCAGGGAATAGTATTGCAAGACCTGCACCATGAGTAATGTCATAAATTCCGCTTATTTCATGTTCCATATCATGAGTTCCCCAGTCTTCAACTCTTCCAGTTCCAAGTATTCCGTTGTGTGCTATAGTACCTGCCCACATGATTTCAGCACGAGCTTCATAGTTTTGAGGCCCTTCTAATACCATAGGAACATTCTTAATTATGGTTCTAAGAGTAGATTCACTTAATCTGTCAGTTAAATCTACATTTGGTTCATTTGTAAAGTATCTTTCAAATATGTGTGCCATCATATCAGCAGCACCAGCAGCGGTTTGGTATGGTGGAAGGGTATACGTAAGCTCAGGATTCATTATTGCAAATACTGGTCTCATAAGATCACTTCCAGTTGCTCTTTTATACCAACCACCTTCATTTGTTATAACAGAACCTGTACTAGATTCACTTCCAGCTGCAGGTATGGTTAAAATTACTCCTACAGGAAGAGTAGTATTTACTACAGCTTTTCCTGTATAAAAGTCCCATACATCTCCCTCGTAAGATGCGCCTATTCCAATAGCTTTGGCAGAATCAATTACACTTCCTCCTCCTACAGCTAAAATTAAGTCTATATTATTTTTATGACAAAGCTCTATTCCCTCACGAACTAAGCTTAATCTAGGATTTGGTTTAACTCCGCCAAGCTCAAATATTTCTACTCCAGCATCCTTTAAAGATTTAATTACTCTAGTATAAAGACCAGATTTTTTTATACTTCCACCACCATAGTGAAGTAAAATTCTGATGCCATATTTTTTTGATTCATTACCAACTTCATTTTCTGTATCTTTTCCAAAAATAATTTTCGTAGCATTTTGATAACTAAAATTGATCATATTATGCCTCCTTAGCCATATTTTTTCATACATAATTATTATATGAAAGTGCCACCTAAGTGGCAAGTAAGAGTTTAGGCGGTTGATGCATTAAAAAATGACTACCTCAGAATAAAAATTTGAAGTAATCATTTTTTTAATAAAACTTGCCACTTGCCATGTGGGTGGCACTATATTATAATATTAATATATATAAGTGCATATGTTTTAAGAGTTTTATAGGGTTCCGTAGTTTTAAAGTAAAACTGGCCTGGTCCGAGATAAAACGTACAGTTTAACTGTATACACGGAAGGATAAAAGCCTGGGAGGTATTTCAAATATCTACGTTGGCTTTTTTTGTTTTTCTGATTTTTAAGGTAGCTGACAATGAATTTGAAAATAAAAAGTTTATAAGACATAAGCAAAATATTAAATTACATTTAAGTACTCAATAGTAGAAAGGAGTGAAAGTTATGCAATGGGTTTTTTTATTGGTAGCAGGAGTTTTTGAAGTATGGTGGGCTATAGGTTTAAAGTATTCGCAGGGATTTACAAAGTTGGTACCAAGTTTATTTACGGCAGTTGGAATGGCAGCAAGTTTATATTTTCTGGCATTAGCATTGAAAAACCTTCCATTAGGTACTGCATATGCAATTTGGACTGGAATTGGTACCGTTGGAACCGTAATCTTAGGAGTAATATTATTTAAAGAACCAATGGACATCACTCGATTAGTTTGTATTGGATTTATAGTAGTTGGGATTGTTGGACTAAAATTGGTATCACCTCATTAATTAAAATTTTTAGAAAGCTTTTTTCATTTCCAGAACTATAGTGTTACAACAAAATATAAGACAATAAAGTTTATAATTATGATATACTTTTAAAGTAGTATAAAAGTTTACATGTGTAGGAGTGAAAAAAGTGAAATTTAATAAAAAATATTTTTTAGTTTTAATTGTGGTAATTTTATTTTTTAATGGTTGTAGCAAATTCTCTAATACTACTTTAAAGAAAGAAGTAGCTATGGATACTAAGCTTCAAGAAAGTTTAGATACATTTTTCACTTATTTTTCTGAAGCAGACATAAAGGATTTTAAGGAAAATGAATTAACAGAAGAGGAAATGATAAATTTTTCAGTATATCATAACTTTATACATGACTTTGATAAATTTACTATTTTTAAGGAAAGATGCTGTGCACTTATCGAATCAAAGTATGTCAAAGAAAGTGAAGAATACTTCTTTGGTAAACAAGCCTCAAAGCATGAATCTACAGGTAAGTACGAGCTTTTAGATAATAAGTACAAGGTGTTTTTGGCAAATAAAGGAGAGCTAACTATTTCAAAGACAGACAAGTTATATGATTTAGGTAATGGAGAATATTTAGCTGAGTTAAGTATTTATAATGTTAATGGGTTTGAGGAAGATTTAAAGGGTATTTTTGAAGAACTTAAAAAGGGTAATAGTAAATTTATAAAACTTAAAGTTAAAAAGACAGCTAAGATAAAAAAAGTAAACCAAAATGGAAATGAAAGATTTATTTTATTAGCTTATGAAACACAACAGGAGAAATAAGCAATATAATAAGAAAAACAAAGGAGCATCCTAAATTTTTTTAGGATGCTCCTTTATTTTTAAGAAACTGTTAAGATTTAATATGCTTCAATAAAAAGATTTTTGTGTTAAGCTATAATTTGAGTATAATACTATATTAAATAAAATAAATGTATTAAAATATATATGTTAAATTATTGAGGGAGAGATTAAATATGGAAAAGGAAGTTGTTTTGATAGTAGATGATGATATAGAAATAGCAAATCTCATAGCTATATACCTGCAAAATGAAGGATATGAGGTCATTAAAGCGGAAAATGGATTAAGGGCATTAGAAGTATTAAATAGTACCAATGTTGATCTTATATTGTTGGATATAATGATGCCTAAAATGGATGGAATACAAGCTTGCATGAAAATAAGAGAAGAAAAGAATATGCCAATAATTATGCTATCTGCAAAAACTGAGGATATGGATAAGATATTGGGACTTACTGCAGGAGCAGATGATTATATAGGAAAACCATTTAATCCATTAGAACTTATAGCTAGAGTAAAATCTCAGCTTAGAAGATATAAGAAGTTTAATGGTTCTAATTCTAGTGCAGTTAGTGAAAGCATTATAGAAGTAGATGAACTCAGTATAAATACAGATACACATCAGGTCAAGGTTGGAGAAAGAGAAGTAAAGCTTACTCCAAGAGAATTTGGCATACTAGAGCTTTTAGCAAGAAATAAAGGAATAATTTTTAGTAATGAAAAAATATATGAAAGGGTATGGAAGGAAGAATTTTTTAAATCCGATAACACTGTTATGGTTCATATAAGAAAGCTTAGAGAAAAATTAGAAGATGATTCTAGAAATCCTAAATATATAAAAACTGTATGGGGTGTAGGATATAAAGTAGAAAATATATAGTTTAGAGGTGAGATATGAAACGATTATTTTATGGTTTAGTAAAGTTTTTTACTGCACCCATTAGATTGATGCTGAGACCTTTAAAAAAGCCTTATAAAAAAGTTGAAAGAAGAGTAAATCAAAATTTAAGATGGCAACTTATAGTGGTATTTGCTATATGTCTTTTTTCTTCTGTAATGATGTTTTTCCTGGGGAATTCGTTTTTTCAAAAGAGAAGCTATTATACAGATGTTGATTACTCAAAAAGTATACATGATATGCAAAATCAATCTTATTATATTGTGAGTGAGATTTATAATAAACAGACAAGCTCTAAGGATAAAGAGAATATAGAAAATATAATAAATAAACATAATAGCAGCAATACAAAAATACTTATATCTGACCTACAAGGTAAAATTCTCTATAAATCTTCTAATGCGGAAGAAAGCTATATAGACATATCTATGGCCTTAAAAAATTCTATTAAATTTAATCAATCTATGAATACTGAAGGTTATGAAAATTACAAAGGGGAGTTTATAGCTTTTTATCCACTGCAGTTTAAAGATGGAGAAGTATCTTATGTAATATTAAAGGGTGTACCTATTGGGGATATAACCCGTAAAGAAATAAATAGAGAAAATTCATTTATAGCCCTGCTTTGGGCAGTTATATTCTTTATTGGATTATTTTTTGTAATTACAGGAAAAAAAGTCCAATATCTACAAAGTATAGCCACAACTATAATGAATATGTCTAAAGGAGACTTAAAGCAAAGAGTACCTTTAATAGGAGAAGATGAATTAACAGTACTCGCACAAAATATAAATTTTATGGCTGAGGAACTAAATAATAAGATTGAAGTAGAAAGAGAATTAGAGAAAACTAAAAGCGAACTTATTACTAATGTTTCTCATGATTTAAGAACACCTTTAACATCTATACTTGGATATTTAAATTTAATAAAAGATAAGAAATTTAGTGATGAAAATCAGCTTATGGAGTATTCAGGCATTGCATATAATAAATCTGTAAAATTAAAAAAGTTAATAGATGAACTATTTGAATATACTAAGCTATCTGGAGAAGGGGTAAAGCTAAATATATCTCTGATATCACTAAATGAATTATTGGAGCAGCTCTTAGAAGAATTTGTTCCAGTATTTGAAGAAAATAATTTAGTGATAATAAAGGATATAAAAAAAGATAATATTATGCTCTACGCAGATGGAGAAAAGATAGCGAGAGTTTTTGAAAATTTATTAGGAAATGCTATAAGATATAGCTATAAACCAGGAGAAATAAAAGTAGGTTTGTATCAAGAAGATGAAAAATCAATTTTTTATATAAGTAATAGAGCAAACAATATTCCTAAAGATGAACTTAATAAGGTTTTTGATAGATTTTATAGAGTAGAGAAGTCAAGATCAGAATCCACTGGAGGAAGTGGACTAGGACTCGCCATATGTAAAAATATTATAAAGCTTCATAAAGGATCTATGTGTGCTAGTTCTGAAGGAGATAGTATTACTTTTAAAGTATATCTAAATAATAAAGCTGAATAGTGTATCATAATAGTTAGAAATTAAAGAGATAAACGCATAATTTTGAAAATAAGGCTAAATGTCCTTATTTTTTTTGTAATAAGAATGCACAAAATTGTAAATATTTGATATAATTCTATTTAAGTACATTTCTAAGGGGGACAGGGGAGATATGAAGGACTATTTTGGGGAAAGTGATTTAGAAAGTAAAGATATAGATAAAGTAGATGAGATAAAAAAACAATTAATAGATAAGGAAATTGAAATTCAGCATTTAAGGGAAAAGCTAAAACAAGAGATAGAAAAAAGAGAGCAGACTGAAAAAAAAATAAAAGAAATTAAGAATGCATGGAAGATAATATTAAGTTCCATTCCAGATGGAATAGGATATGTAGATGGTTCAGGAAAATGGATATATGCTAATGATACTATAGTAAAAAATTTAGAGTTAGGTCAAGATTATAGTGGAAAGACAAATCAAGAACTTGGCAACGCAAATGACTTTTTTAAAGAAACTTATAATTATTTTGATGATTGCAATAATCGAGCCTGGGAAAGCAGAAAGATTCTGAGAGAGGAAGACAGTTTACCTCAAAGAGATGGTAGTGTTAAAATATTTGATACAATAAAAGTACCTTTTTTTAATGAAGATAAAAGCAAAAATGGAATATTAATAGTTGCTAGAGATATAACAACTATTAAGGAATCTCAGTTAAAGTTAAAGCAAAGTGAAGAAAGATACAAAAAGCTTATAAATGCTATGCCTGAAGCAGTATATGTATTGGATGTAAATGGGAAATGCATATTTTCTAATAAGGCTGGTGCAAGACTTGCAGGAATAGATAATCCAAAACAACTCAGGGGCATGGATTACAGGAGATTTTTATCTAAGGATTATCATAAAATATCACAAGAAAAATTAAATAAACTTATTAGTAATAAAATAAATAAAACCGTATTGCTTGAAAGAAAATTTGTAACAATAAATGGTGAACTAATAGATGTGGAGTGTAATTCTATTAAGTATAAATTTCAAGATAAAGATGCTGTTTTGATTCTAGTAAGAGATGTAACGGAAAAAAAGAAAAACGAGGAACTTAAAATAAGAGTAGAAGAAAAGACTAAGCAATTAAATGAAATAGTAGAATATGATAAGGCTAAGACGGAGTTTTTCGCTAATATATCCCATGAATTAAAAACTCCTGTAAATGTTATATTTAGTGCTGTTCAGATTGGTGAGATGATTTTAAAGGAGCATAAATGCAAAAGTAAATGTTCTATTGAGAAATATATTTATACTATGAAACAAAATTGTTATAGATTAACAAGGCTAATTAATAATATATTGGATATCAGTAAAATAGATTCTGGATACTGTAAATTAAGTATACAAAATGTTGATATAATAAATGTCATCGAAAGTATAACATTATCTGTAGTTGAATATGCAAAGTCTAAAGAAATTTCAATAATATTTGATACTGATATTGAAGAAAAAATAATGGCAGTGGATGTGGATAAAATTGAAAGAATAATTCTTAATTTACTTTCAAATGCAATTAAGTTTACGGGCAAAGAAGGGAATATATTAGTAAGTATAAAAAATCAGGATAATGATATTGTGATTTCTATAAAGGATGATGGAATAGGCATATCAGAGGAGAAACAAAAAAGCATATTTGAAAGGTTTATTCAAGTTGATAAATCACTTTCAAGAAATAATGAAGGAAGTGGCATAGGGTTATCACTTGTAAAATCTTTAGTAGAAATGCACGGCGGAAATATTAAAGTTAAAAGCAGCTTAGGAAAAGGCAGCGAATTTATTGTTAAAATTCCTGTAGTTAATGTAGATAAAGAAGAACTAGAAGTGAAATATAATGATATTAATATTGAAAAAATAGGTATAGAGTTTTCAGATATATATTTTAATTAAGAAGTTACATTTTTATTAATAAGAGTTTACATTTCTACTAAACTACACATGATATATTATATAGTATAGAGTTTACAATAGAAGGGAGAGCGTTTGTATGAGAATTTTAATAATAGGTGCAGTAGCAGGTGGAACCACCGCAGCAACTCAAGCTATAAGAAATGACAGTAAAGCAGAAATTGTTATATATGAAAAAGATAAAGATATATCTTACTCTGGATGTAGTTTACCTTATTATATAGGTGGGTTAGTAAAAGAAAGAAAGCATATTGCTCCTAGAGATAGTGAACATTTTAAGAAAAAATATAATGTAGATGTGAAGGTAAGGCATGAAGTAATAGATATAGACGTTGAAAATAAAAATATAACAGTAAAAAATTTAGAAACTGGTGAAGAGTTTAAAGATAATTATGATGAGCTTGTTATAGCCACAGGGGCTAGTCCTTTTGTTCCAGTAAAGGAGTGGCTTCATAAAGAAAATGTATTTACTTTAAGAAACGTGATAAGTGCCGATGAAATTAAAGAGTACATTTTAAAAAATAATCCTAAAAAAGCACTGCTTGTTGGAGCTGGAGCTATAAATTTAGAGCTCTGTGAAAACCTGCAGGAATATGGAATAGAAGTAACAGTACTAGAAGCTCAAAATCAAGTTATGGGGCCATTAGATGAGGATATGGCTTTAAAACTTGAGGAATATTTAAAAGAAAAAGGCGTTATTGTATATACAGGAGAAAAGCTTTCAAGTATGGAAGGAGAAAAAACAGCTGCTAAAGTAATAACAGAAAAAAGAGAAATTGACACTGATATGATTATACTAGGCATGGGAGTTAGACCAAATACGGATTTAGCACAAAAGGCTGGAGTAGAACTTGGAAAAACTAGAGCAATTCATGTAAATGATAGAATGCAAACTAATGTACCGCATATATATGCAGCGGGGGATTGTATAGAAGTATATTCACTTCCTCATGAGGATTATGTGTATAGATCCTTAGGTTCTCTTGCAAATAAAACAGGAAGAATAGCAGGAAAAAATGCTACAGGAGAGGATATAACCTTTAAAGGTATATTATCTACAGGCATATTTAAAGTATTTGACATGACTGTTGCTTTAGTAGGAATGAATGAAAGAGAAGCTAAGGGATTAAATGAAAAATGTAAGTCACATATGTTTAAAATGGCAAGTAAGCCTTCCTTTATGCCAGGAGCAGGAGAAATGGTTATAAAAATGATAATAGATGAAGAAACAGATAAGATACTAGGAGTTCAAATCATTGGAGATGATGGAGTAGATAAAATCATAGATATATTTGCTACCTGCATGATGTTTGGTGCAAAGTATAATAAAGATCTATCTGGGCTGGATTTAGCTTATGCACCTCCATACTCTCCGTCTTTAAGCCCTGTTATCCAAGCAGGAATAATAGTAGAAGGAAGCCTTGGGAAATAAGGTAAAGAAGAAAGTAAAAATGATTGAGCTTGGTAAAAGCTTTATAAAAGAAGAAAAAGATAAATAATAAATAACAAATAAAAGTTATGCTAAGTCGTTAAATTAGCATAACTTTTTTGCTAAGATTTTTAAATAAAATAGCTCAAAAATGCATCTTTATTTTCTATTATAAAACTAAGAAATATGCCTAGTAAAACTCCTTTTATATACAAGGGTTTTTCATATATTTTTGTAGTGTAATTAGGATTTGAAAAAGATATTATGCCATCTATCACAAGCAGCAGGAAAAATATTAAAGATTCACTTTTGCTTATTAAACATAATACTAAAGTAAGTACTGTTATACTAATAAAATAAATTTTCTTAAGATGTACTTTTAAAAAGGAATCTTCATTCATAGATATCACCTTCATTTCATAAACAACTGTTTAAATTTTAATCATCATTTCTTAAGTATCATAATTAATA
Organism: Clostridium peptidivorans; assembly: GCF_900205925.1. Taxonomy (GTDB): domain Bacteria; phylum Bacillota; class Clostridia; order Clostridiales; family Clostridiaceae; genus Clostridium_AK; species Clostridium_AK peptidivorans. The sequence goes on from NZ_OAOD01000012.1 coordinate 28,128, forward strand.
TATTCCGTAAGAATGGTAAATATCCTTTTTTATAAAACTAAATGATAGATATGAAGATAAAGCTGCATAAAAAATTCTTAATATTGATAGAAATAAATATCGAATCCAAGAAATTATGGAACGTTTGTAAAAATATTGGAAATTAAACTATAACTCATATATAATAATATGGGGATGTGCTTTGCTTAGAATTATCAACAAAGTCGCAAATGCTTTATCCGATCGCTACCATTGCTAACGCCCCCATCTTCTTCAAAGTGGGGGATAAGCAGTGATACGCGCCTGGATAAGTTCTTCTAAGGTTCAGATGGAGAAAAGGTATTCCTTATAAGCAAACTCCACCTGAACCTAAGAATCACTTGATATAAAATGGGGAGGAAATATTTAATGGATTTATATTTTTGGATTATTTGGAATATAATAGGAAGCTGTGGCTTATTACTTAGTTTATATGAAAGAATTTATGCAGGTAAGTTTATCCTTAAAACAAAACGAAAAAAGATTTCACTTATATATACTATACCAGCAGTGTTATGGGGTTATGCAACAGTAAGGCGTTTTTTTGATTATTTTGGTGGCAGGGAAGTTGATATTTATGCAATTTTTCAGGGTCTTCTTTGGATACAGCTATGTATTTTACTTCTCTTAGGAAGATTATCATTAGGAATAGCGGAAGGCGGTATATATTCTGAAAATCTTAATTTTTCTTGTTTTACTAAATGGGGCAAAGTTAAAAGCTATACATGGATATCTGATAATATAATTCAATTTGAAACCCTCACAAGAAAAGGCAGAATTTCTAATACAGAATTAGAAGTAAGTTTAGAGCAAAAGGAAGAAGTAGATAAATTATTAAAGGACAACCTAAATAAAACAGATAGAGAAGTCAATAAAAAAATAAATTTTAAGCTAAAGGTGTTAATTGCTTTAATTACTGTTGTGCTGGTTATAGGAAATGTAAGTTTGATTAAAATAAGTAAGCCATATATGACGGAAAAAATAAAATTAAAAGAAGATGAAGCTGTAGCCATACTTAAAAAAACATGGAAGCCTTTAGCGGAGCTTAATAAAGAAAATATAAGGTCTAGAGAAGAGTTTGACAAGCTGTTTCAAGAAACTATGACTAAACCAATAATAGATGATTTATATGAAATACTTGTAGATACAAATAAATCTATAGGTGGAGAAATTAGATTTAAAGAAAAGGTACGTATACCAACTATATATGATACAAAGATGTCCATAGAAAAGTCGTATATAAAATCTCCAAAATATAAAGAGGAAAATAAGCGGAGTAATGAAGAAGAACTTATAATTGAAGAATTGGTCAGCTTGGATAAAGATGGTCAAATATCTAGCTTCATAAGAGAAAGTACTTTTATAAGGAATGATAATGGTAATTGGATATTGCACCGTATAACTGGTTTACAAAGTATTGGATCACCATAATGAAGAAAAAAATAAATAATAAATAAAAGTTATACTAAGTTGTTAAATGGGAGGAAGTATTTAGTGATGTTATATATTTACATTATTTTAAATATATTAATTAGTTATTTTTTACTATGTAGATTGTTATATGAAAGAATTTATGCAGGTAAATTTATTATTAAAACAAAGCGAAAGAAGATTCCAAATTTATACACTATATTGGCAGTGCTATGGGGTTATATGGCATTAATACATTTTTTGCATTATTTAAAAGGCGAAGCCGTTGATATTTATGCAATTTTTCAGGGAGTCTTTTGGGTACAGTTGTGTATTTCGCAATTTTTAGAAAGATTATCATTAGGAATAGCTAAAGGTGGTATATATTCCGGTGATTCTACGGTTTCTTATTTCACTAAGTGGAGCAAAGTCAAAAATTATACATGGATATCTGATGATGTAATCCAATTTGAAACCCTTACAAGAAAAGGCAAAATTTTTAATACAGAATTAGAAGTAGATTCAGAACAAAAGGAAGAAGTAGATAAATTATTAAAGGACAACTTAAATAAAACAGATAGAGAAGTCAATGAAAATAATAGTTTTAAGTTTAAGATGTCCATTGCTTTAATGGCTGCTGTGATGATTGTAGTAAATGTAAACTTGATTAAAATAAGTAAACCATACATGACAAAGAAAATAAAATTAAAAGAAGATGAAACTATATTAATACTTAAAAAAACATGGAAGCCTTTAGCGGAGCTTAATAAAGAAAATATAAGGTCTAGAGAAGAGTTTGACAAGCTGTTTCAAGAAACTATGACTAAACCAATGATAGATAATTTATATGGAATACTTGTAGATACAAATAAATCTGCGGATGAGAATATTAGGTTTAAAGAAAAGGTACATATCCCAACCATATATGATACAAAGATGTCCATAGAAAAATCATATATAAAAGTTCCAAAATATAAAGAGGGAAATAAGCAAGTTATTACAGAAGAACTTATAATTAAAGAATTAGGTAGAGGTGAGGACAATGAACCATTAGATCATTTTAGCAGGAAAAGTACTTTTATAAGGAATGATAATGGTAATTGGGTTCTAGATAGTATAACTGGTTTACAAAGTATTGGATCACCATAATGAAGAAAAAAATAAATAATAAATAAAAGTTATACTAAGTTGTTAAATGGGAGGAAGTATTTAATGGGGTTATATTTTTGGATTACTTTAAATTTAATAGCGAGTTATTGTTTAGTATATAGTTTATATGAAAGAATTTATGCAGGTAAAATTACCTTTAAAACAAAACAGAAAAAAATTCCGATAATATACACTATAATGCTAGTATTATGCAGTTGTACAGTAGTGATAGATTTATTATATTATTTTAAAGGTAAGGAAGTTTATATTTCTTTGATGATGCAGGGAGTCTTTTGGATACAGATGGCGATTTCAAATTTATTAGGAAGATTATCATTAGGAATAGCTAAGGGTGGTATATATTCCGGGGATCTTAAATCTTCTTATTTCACTAAGTGGAGCAGAATTAAAAATTATACATGGATATCTGATAATGTAATTGAATTTGAAACCCTTACAAGAAAAGGCAATATTTTTACTACAGAATTAGAAGTAGTTTCAGAGCAAAAGGAAGAAGCAGATAAATTACTAAAGGACAACCTAAATAAAACAGATAGAGAAGTTAATGAAAATAATAGTTTTAAGCTTAAGATGTTTATTGCTTTAATGGCTGCTGTGATGATTGTAGTAAATGTAAGTTTGATTAAAATAAGTAAACCATACATGACAAAGAAAATAAAATTACAAGAAGATGAAGCTATATTAATACTTAAAAAAGCATGGAAACCTTTAGCGGAGCTTAACAAAGAAAATATAAAGTCTAGAGAAGAGTTTGACAAGCTGTTTCAAGAAACTATGACTGAACCAATGATTGATAATTTATATGGAATTCTTGTAGATACTGCTAAATCTAAAGATGAGAATATTAAGTTTAAAGAAAAGGTACATATCTCAACTATATATGATACAAAGATGTCAATAGAAAAGTCATATATAAAAACTTCAAAATATAAAGAACAAAGCAAGCGGGGTAATGCAGAAGAACTTATAATCGAAGAACTAGAAAGATCCGAGGACAATAAACCATTGGATCATTTTAAAAGAAAAAGTACTTTTATAAAGAATGATAACGGTAATTGGGTGCTAGATAGTATAACTGGTTTAGAAAGTACTGTATCACAATAAGGTAATAATATTCTTATATTGTTCATTAATAATTTAATAATTCAAGATAAATAAAGGTGTGCTAAAATAAAATTAGCACACCTTGTTTTAATGATGGCATCCAGAGCACCCAGAATTCTTCGAACTGCATCCTGAACATCCAGAACCACAGCCAGATTTTCCAGAGCAACCTGTGCCTTCTTTCAAAGGTATGGATTTAATCATAAAACCATTATTTCTATAAACTAATTGAACTTCTTTTACCTTTTCTATTAAGGCTTTAGGGTATATTATATTTAAATCCTCTACAGCATCTTTCATATCTTCATTAGATGTTTTATTTAGCGCATCTAAATATATACCTACCTTAGGGTTACAGCAGCTAGATTCCATAGAAAACTTTACACAGTCAAATTCATTATCATTTTTTAATATATTTAAAATTTTATTATAAGCCTGTTCTGATATTTTAATCTTTAATTTATCCATAAAAATCACTCCTTACTTATTAACATTAAAAATATCATTTATTTAGTAATCAGTATTAACTAAGAAAATATTAGTTATTCTTAATAACAGCAACAAATACTAGAGATTAGTTATTAAATATAATACTATTGCAACCTTTATCAGTTGTCAATTGGAAGTGGATGAAAAAACCAGCATTTGGGTGTTATTCATAGAAAATACAGGAATATTTAAAAAATAGACCTGAAAACAATTGGAAATGTTTTTGCACAAATAATTAAATTTGGATATACTGAAGTTAGTTACATGAGTAACTAACTAACTAAGTATTGTTTTTAAAATTTATAAGAAGTATTAAAAATTAAATAAGTTTTAGGAGGAAAGTCTTATGTATAAAGAGGTTTGGAACAAGTATAAAGAAGGTTTCAAATTTTTACTGCCATTTATTTTAGTACAGGTACTGTTTAAAAGTACTAGTTTTAATTTAGAATTTACCAAGTATGATTTTTTTGGAAGAGGAGGAAATTTAACAAAAAATCTTTCACTCTTAAAGGAAATAGTAATAAATGAGTCAATACCGATTTTATTTTATATATTTATAGCATCATTATTTCAATCATTTTTAATGGTAGTTATAAAAGCATTAATAGATAAAAATCATATAAATTACAAGGAAAATTTTAAAGAAAGTCTAGGCCTTTATTTAAGGTATTTAGGATTAAGTATAATTATTTATGCTATGGCAGTAGGGCTAATAGTTTTAGGATTTTGGGGAATATTGATACCATTTATGGTTATTTTATCATTACTTCTTAGCGTGTTAATAATTCCATGTGATGCATATTTAATATACTATAATACAAGTGTAGGAGAAGCTTTGAAAAAAGGAATAGCACTAGGCAAAAAGCATTTTGGAGAAATATTATTATTAAGCATTACGGTATGTATTATGCTAGCTATCATAGGAGGAGTAATGGCATTAGTAAATATAAATCCAAAAACTAATTCCATAGGCTATGCATTTATTAATTTTATAGCATCAAGTGTAGGAATTTATTTATCTATGTTTATCATGACTATTTGTAAAAAAGCAGAAAAAACAGAAGAGAAAATAATAGAATGTTAATTTATTAAAACTATGGGATGGGTAGTGAAGATTTGTAATTTCTATTATAAATTTTATTATCCGTCCCATTAAATATATATAGCAGTAGTTTGTTAGTAGATTATTGGGGGTAACGAAAATTATGAATAAGCTAATATATATGTTTAAAAAGGATTTAGGTATATATGCCGTTATTGTTTTTACATTTATTAAAGATTATTTGCCAATATCAAATATGTTTATACTTGTACCGGCAGTAATACTAATGGTAATACTAATAGTAACTATATTTTCAAGGACATATAGTGAATTTAATATATTATTGGTATTTCAAATCTCTAGAAAAGATTACTATGTAAGCACTGTAATATATAATTTTTTATTCTCAGCTATAATATCATTGATATTGATTTTAATAAAAATAAATGTTAGTGATGTACCTCAAAATGACCATAAAATGTTCTTATTTTACTTCACATTAGCTTTAGTGTTTTTAAGTACTAAATTATTTGATGAACTTTTTAAACAAAGTGATTATACAGCAATAAGGTATATAGTTATTTTTATATATTACTTTATATTTGTTAATAAATACTCTCCTGTTTTTTTTAATGATGATTTAAATGCTTATGAAAATTTTAAATTAAGTCAGTATTATATCATTTCTAGCATAATTATAGGATTTAACTATATAACAAGCTATTTAGTTCATAAAAGTGTTGAACTTAAAATTGTTGGAGAGGCGGAATAGTAAACTATGCAATTAGTTGATAAAGGGATTTCTGCTGAAGAAATAATAATGTGGCTTAATGAGCAGGAGGGCAAGTTTTGATAAATAATTTAATATACATGTTTAAAAAGGACAGAAGATTTTATATTATTTTATTTGTGATATATTTATTAGAAATTTTTGGAGGAAATTTAATATATCAAATGCGAGGATTTTTTGTAGGTACGATAACAGAAATAATGATAGTTATTCCTGTATTGATGAAAGTAGGAAGATTGGACGATTTTTTATTATTAGGAATTACTAGAAAACAGTATTATATACTAATTGTAATATATGATTTTTTATTGTCAGCTTTTTCAGCAGTGGCAATAGGCGTAGCAAAAATACAAGTTGATAGTATACCTAAAAATTACTTTAATTATATATTCTTATTTTATCTTATAGTCACTTTAGTGGTTTTTAGTACCTTTTCATTTAATCAAATCTTTAGGCATAGTGATTATTGGGCAGTAAGGTTTGGAGTTTTATTTTTATATGTATTGATATTTTTTACAAGATATACCATGGGATTTTCTGCTGAAAATTTTACAAACTTTAATGATAATTTAGTGAGTTATGAGGATTTTAAGTTAAAAGAATACTATATAATGTTTCTTATAATTATAGGATTTAACTATATAACAAGCTATTTAGTTCATAAAAGTGTTGAAATTAAAATTGTTGGAGAGGCGGAATAGTAAACTATGCAATTAGTTGATAAAGGCATTTCTGTTGAAGAAATAATAATGTGGCTAAATAAGCAGGAGGGCATAGAGTAAGGAGGGAGAGCTTTGATAAATAAGTTAATATATATATTTAAAAGGGACTTAATACTGTATGTTATTGTTTTTATTATGTTAAGTTCAAATGCATTAATACCAGGATTAATGGGAGGATTAATAGGAGCTTTAATAGGAGGATTATTGGGGAAAAGGTATGGTAAATTTAATATATTTTTATCATTTCAGACCTCTAGAAAAGAGTACTATGTAATTGCAGTAATATATAATCTTTTATCCTCAGCTATAATATCATTGGTATTAGCTCTAGTAAAGGTAAATTCTAATAACATACCTAAAAATTATTTCAAATATGTATTTTTATTTTACTTTACACTAGTTTTAGTATTTTTAAGCGCTAAATTATTTAATGAATTTTTTAAACATAGTGATTATGCAGCAGTAAGGTTTGGAGTCATAGTTATGTATTTAGCACTGTTTGTTGCTAGGTATGGTTTTCTTCTTTTCAATGATAATTTTATAAATTTTAATGAAAATTTATTTAGTTATCAAGAATTTAAGCTAATGGATTATTATATAATGTCATTTTTAATTATAGGATTTAACTATGTAACAAGTTATTTAGTTAATAGAAGTACTGAAATTCAAATTAATGGGGAAGCAGAGTAGTAAGTTATAGAATTTAAGTAACTAATTAACGAGGTGGTGAAAGTATTTGATTATTAATTCTAATGATATAAAGCCTATATATATACAAATTGCAGAAGGAATAGAGGAAGATATTTTAAAAGGAATCACAGAGGAAGAAACACAGGTAATGTCTACAACGGAGTTTTCTCAAGTCTACGGTATAAATCCAGCCACCACAAGAAAGGCGATGAATATATTAGTTGATAAAGGCATTTTATATAAAAGAAGGGGACTTGGGATGTTTGTAACCATTGGAGCTAGAAATAAAATTAAAGTATGGAAAAGGCAGGAATTTTTAAATAATAAGTTGAAAAGTATTATAGAGGAAGGAAAAAGCATAGGGATTTCTATTGAAGAAATAATAATGTGGCTAAATAAGTCTAGGGCATAGAGTAAGGAGGGAGAGCTATAAATAAGTTAATATATATGTTTAAAAGAAGCAGTAGGTTTTATATTGCTTTATTTATAATATCTATATTAGAAATAGATGGATTGATAGGATTTATAATAGGTATATCAGGATGGGTTATTCTCTATAAATTGATATCAAATAGAAATAGAGGATTAAATGTTTTTTTAGGCTTTGGTGGAACTAGAACAGAATTCTATACACTGACTGTAATATATGACTTTTTAATGTCAACTTTCATATCAATAGTAATAGCTTTAGCAAGAGTGAAAATTGAAAACATGGATATAAGTAATTTTATATATTTTTTTTCATTTTATCTTGTGATTCTTTTGGTATTTTTTAGTACTCTAGCATTTAGACAAATTTTTAGCCATACGGATTATTTGATGGTAAAGCTTGGAGTATTGTTTTTCTATATATTTCTGTTTATTACATGGTATTCTTCAAGTATTCTTGCTGACAATTTTATAAGTTTAAACCAGAAAGTGGGTTCTTATTGCAATTTTACATTAAAAGAATTTTATATAATGTTTCCTATAATTATAGGATTTAATTATATAACAAGTTATTTAGTTCATAGAAGTACTGAAATTCAAATTAAGGGGGAAGCAGAGTAGTGAGTTATGCAATTGAAATAACTAATTTAAATAAGAAATTTTGGAACAAAGGAGTTTTTAAGGATTTAAATTTAAATATAGAGGAAAATAAAATATATTGTTTGGCAGGAAGAAATGGTGCTGGGAAAACCACTTTATTAAGATGTATTGCATCACAATATGTAAAAACAGGAGGAAGTATAAAGGCCTTTGGTGAAGAGGTATTTGAAAACAAAAATGCTTTAAGTAAAATATACCTTTGTCAGGAAAATGGATTTTCAGCAGCTATGACAGGCAGGGAAATATTTAACACAGCTAAGGTATTTTTAAAATATTGGGATGAAGAATTTAAAGAAAGACTTATAAAAAAATTTAATGTGGAGCTTGGCAAGAAGTATGGAGATCTTTCTAAAGGAACAAAGTCTTGCTTAAACATAATAGTAGCATTAGCGAGCAGAGCACCTATAACCATATATGATGAAGCATATGCAGGGCTAGACCCATTAAATAGAGAGATGTTTTATGAGGAGCTTTTAAAGGATTATGAAGAAAATCCACGAACAATAATTTTTTCAACTCATCATATAGAAGAAATAGAAGGCTTAGTTGAAGAAATTATATTTATGGACAATGGAAAGATTTTATTAAATGAAAACAAAGATACAATTGATGAAAAAGCTTTTTATATAACTGGAAAAGAAGAAGAATTGTATGATATTTCAAAAAATTTAAGGGTGATATCTAAAGAGAAAGTAGGCGCTCTTATGAGGATAGGGATATGTGACAATGTAAGTTATGAAGAAAAGATAAAGCTTCAAGATAAAGGATTTACCTTAGAAAAAATGACCCTTCAAAAATTGTTTGTAAATATGCTAAGGGAAGGTGGCAGAGTTGAGTGATTTTAAGGAAAGGTTAAAGCTTATTATGGATACGGAAATAATGCTTACTATAATAGTAGGTGTGGCGCTGTCATTCCCTATTATGGCTATTAGCATAAAAATTAAAGAAATATCCATAAGCCCCTACTCTTATATTTATATACCATTAATAGTGTTTCATTTATACTACAATAGATATTCGCACATGATGAACTTCTCAGTAACAAGGGATGAGTACTTTAAAATTGGTCAAGGTTTAAATTTAATTTTATCATTATTAATGTGGCTTATGTATTTATTAGCAGCTTTTGTAATCAATAAAAACATCCAGGTTTCAACTATGATTTTAGTTTTTATTGGAATTATATTTTTTACAAGTTTAAGTAATGTGATAAGTCTTTTGATGATAAATAGTTCATTTATTGCTTTTGTAGGTTTTGGTGCTATATTTGGACTACGTTATGTGTCCAGGAAGGGTTATTTTGATTTGCATAATACAATGATAAATATTATCTTCATAATATTAACTATACTGTGCAGTTTAATTTCCAGATATATACTTAAAAATATAGATTTTAAGCTAAGGGAGGTTAAGTAAAAAATATGGAATTTTTAACTATATAAAAGGGATATTTTCAATTAGATTACAACTTAATTTTCGCCAATATTTTTCGACAATAAATTTAATAAAAATAAAAAAATAAGCCTTAAAGGCTTATTTTTATTTGTCAGTTTTTAATTCTTCAAGACAAGCTTGGCAGATGTTTTTACCTTTGTAGTTTATAACATCTTTAGCATTTCCACAGAATATGCAAGATGGGCTGTACTTCTTAAGTATTATCTGCTCTCCATCAACGAAGATTTCTAAAGAATCCTTGATTTCTATATCTAATGTTCTCCTAAGCTCGATAGGGATAACAATTCTTCCTAATTCATCAACTCTTCTAACAATACCAGTAGATTTCATAACATGGTACCTCCTCAAACAATATTCGACTTTTGCTAATTAAATAATAACAGTAATAACATAAATAGTCAATACATTTTTTACAAGTTTAAATAATATTAATAAAACTCTTTATTCTTTTGTATAGAACTGAGAATAACGCAGTTATTTTAATATTTATCAGTATTTTTTAATTTTTAATTTATAGAACATAATTTTTGTGGCATAATAATTAGTACGAAGTAATATTTGGTAATTTTTATTAAGGAGGAAAGTTATGAATTTAGAATTAAATAAGGAATACAGCGGGTTTAAACTTTTAGAAAAAAATCATGTAGAGGAATTAAACTCAGATGCTTTTATATTTGAACACATAAAAACTGGAGCAAAGCTTTTAAAGATTGTAAATGAGGAAGACAATAAAGTATTTTCAATATCCTTTAGAACTCCTCCAGGAAATAGTACTGGAGTTGCACATATACTTGAGCACTCAGTTCTTTGTGGTTCAAGAAAATTCCCGGTAAAAGAACCTTTTGTAGAGCTTATAAAGGGATCTTTAAATACATTTTTAAATGCTATGACCTTTGCAGATAAAACTATGTATCCTGTAGCTAGCAGAAATGAAAAAGATTTCTTTAATCTTATGGATGTATATTTAGATGCAGTGCTTTATCCAAACATATATAAATATCCAGAAATATTTATGCAAGAAGGATGGCATTATGAGCTTAAAGATAAAGATGAACCTTTAACTTATAAAGGTGTAGTTTACAATGAAATGAAGGGTGCTTTTTCATCCCCTGAATCAGTGCTTGTTAGAAAAATATCTCAATCTCTTTTCCCAGATACAACCTATGGAGTGGAATCTGGAGGAGATCCTGAATTTATACCGGATTTATCCTATGAAGAATTTAAAGATTTTCATAAAAAATATTATCATCCTTCAAATAGCTATATATATTTATATGGTAATGGAGACACACTGAAGGAATTAGCTTTTATTAATGATAATTATTTAAAAGAATTTGATAAAATAAAAATCCACTCTGAAATTAAAGAACAGAAGCCTTTTAATTCTATGAAGGAAATGAAAGTGGAATATCCTATATCAGTAAATGAAAAAGAAGAAGATAAATCCTATATGAGTTTAAATTTTGTTGTAGGAAAAGTTGTAGATAAGGAACTATATTTAGCATTTGATATTTTAGAACATCTTTTATTGGATACTCCTGCAGCGCCTCTTAAAAGGGCTCTTATAGAAGCTAATTTAGGTAAAGACGTATTTGGAGTGTTTGATAGCAGCATACTTCAACCTAGCTTTAGTGTTGTAGTTAAAAACTCCAGCGAAAGTCAAAAGGAAAGATTTAAAGAAGTAGTATTTAACACATTAAGAGATTTAGTTAGTAATGGAATAAGTAAAAAGCTTATAGAGTCTTCTATAAATATTAAAGAATTTAGACTTAGAGAATCAGATTATCATGGATATCCTAAGGGCCTTGTGTATGGAATAAAAGCCATGGACAGCTGGCTTTATGATGAAGATCCATTAATGCATTTAGCTTATGAACCTCAATTAAATAAAGTAAAAGAAGCATTAACTACTAATTACTTTGAAAAGATTATAGAGAAATATATATTAAATAACTCTCATAGCTCTATTTTAATATTAAATCCTAAAAGAGGCATGGGTGAAAGTGTAGAAGAAGAACTAAGGAAAAAACTTAAGGAATATAAAGAAAAACTAAGCGAAAATGAACTAAATAAGATAATAGAACAAACTAAAAAATTAGAGGAAAGACAAACTTCAGAGGATAATCAGGAGGATTTAGAAAAGGTACCACTAATATCTATAGAAGATATAAACAAAAACTCAGAAAAACTTCCACTAGTAGAGGAAACTTATAAGGATATTAAAGTGTTAAAACATCCTTTATTCACCAACAAGATAGCATATATTAATCTTTACTTTAATAGTAAGGGAGTTAAACAAGAACTTATACCTTATATAGGAATTTTATGTGGAGTACTAGGAAAAGTAGGTACAGAAAACTATAGCTATGAAGACTTATCTAATGAAGTAAACATACACACTGGAGGAATAAGCTATAGCGCAATACCTTATTCAGACAATACAAATATAAATAACTTTACTCCTATGCTTAAAGTCCGTTCAAAGGCTCTTGTAAGTAAGCTTCCAGAATTATTTAATCTTTTAAAGGAAGAAATAGTAACTAGTAAATTTGAGGACTATAAGAGACTTAAAGAAATTATACAGGAATATAAATCTAGAATGGAAATGTCTTTATTTGATTCAGGACATATGGTAGCAGCAGGTAGAGTAGCTTCTTACTTTTCTCAAAGTGCGGCTTATTCAGAACTTATTTCTGGAATCAATTTTTATCATTTTGTAGTTGACTTAGATAATAACTTTGAAAGCAAAAAGGAAGAAATAGTAAACACTTTAAAGGAAATAAGTAAAATAGTATTTAATAAAAATAATCTTCTAATAAGTGCAGCTTTAGATGAAGAGGATTATGATAAGTTTACTGAAAGCTTACCAGTATTATATGAAGCATTAAAGGATGATGAAACTCACTATAATGAATATAAATTTGAAATAGAACCTAAAAATGAAGGACTTATGACTTCAGGAAAAGTTCAATATAATTCTAAGGGATTTAACTTTAGAAAACTTGGATATGAGTACACAGGAGTACTTCAAGTATTAAAGACCATAACAAGCTTTGATTATCTTTGGAATAGAGTAAGAGTTCAAGGTGGAGCTTATGGATGTTTTGGAGGCTTTAATAGAAATGGGAACATGTACTTTACATCCTATAGAGATCCTAATCTTAAAAACACATTAGACGTTTATGATAATGTTGCAAATTATGTAAAGAATTTTGAAGCAGATCAAAGGGAAATGACAAAATATATAATAGGAACTATAAGCAATTTAGATAATCCACTTAGTGCTGCTATGAAAGCTGATAAAGCCGTAGCTAATTATTTAAGCAAGGTGACTTTTGAAGATGCACAAAAGGAAAGAGATGAAATATTAAGTGCTTCTGTAGATAAAATAAAGGGTTTATCAAATTTACTTGGAGATTGCATGGAAAAGAACTATATATGTGTCTTTGGAAGTGAAGAAAAAATAAAAGAAAACAAAGAATTGTTTAATAAAATAATAAATGTATTTGAGTAAAGTTAAAGGGAAGTTTGCATGTTCAAACTTCCCTTTTATAGAAAATGTTTCAAGAATATTCACGAATTAATATTTAAAGCTATGATACAATTATAATATAAAATATTATATCTGATAGAGGTGGGTAGATGAGGAGTATTGAATTTAATATTAAAGATGTTGATGGTGTAGAAATTCATGTATACAAATGGAAAACAGAAGGTACTCCAAAGGCAGTAGTGCAAATTGCTCATGGAATGGGAGAGCATTCAGAGAGATATGAATACTTTGCACAAAAACTCATAGAAAATGGGTATGCAGTTTATATAAATAATCATAGAGGCCATGGCAAAACAGTAAAAAATAAAGAAGATTTGGGATATGTAGGAGATACAGATGGTTTCAATTGGATGATAAAAGATATGTATGAAGTAACTTTAATTGCAAAAAAAGATTACAAGGATGTGCCAATATTTCTCTTAGGACATAGTATGGGTTCTTTTTTAACGCAAAAATACATAGCTCTTTATGGAAAGGAGCTTAAAGGAGCCTTACTTTCAGGAACAAATGGAAAGCAAGGACAAAAATTAAAAATTGGTATGACACTTGCAAAATTTGAGGTATCTATGAAGGGGCCGCGAAATAAGGGGAAAAGCTTAAATAATTTAATATTTAAGGGATATAACTCAAAGTTTAAACCAGAAAGAACACTCTTTGATTGGTTAACTTCTGATAAAGATGAAGTAGATAAATACATAAGGGATGAATACTGTGGTCATGCTTTTACATCATCATTTTTTTATTATTTCTTCAAAGGTCTTGATGAACTAAATAAGCCTCATATTTTAAATAATATTCCAAGAGAGCTTCCGATATACATCTTTTCAGGCTCTGAAGATCCTGTAGGAGAAGAGGGAAAGGGCGTAACAAACTTATGTAATACTTATAAAAGAATAGGAATGAAAGATGTAACTTGCAAAATTTATCAAGGTGGAAGACATGAGATGTTAAATGAAGTAAATAAAAATGAAGTAATAAGTGATGTTATAACATGGTTGAATAATGTGATTTAGGTACTGGGAGCTAAAATATATATAAATTCAGCTTCTGCTGAGTTTTTTCCAACAGTAAGGTAAGGGAATGTAAATAATGTTGATTTTTATTATGTGTCCTTGGAGCAATTTTTAGAGTTTCTTAATGAAACAAGTGGTAAAGACTTTAGAACTTATGAACTGTTTGAGCGGTAACGCGAGTTTTCATAAGTTCTTAGTATTTACCACTTGTGAATTTAGAAACTCTTAAATTGTGTGTTAGGACTAAATATAAAAATCAACATTATTTACTTCACAATGTATTTCATTGCAAGTTCCACAGGGTTATATGAAAGTTTAGCCTTTCTAAGACCTTCTATGCCTAAATCCTGCTCTCTATTTACATAGGTCACTTTTGTTAAATATTCTTCAAGGAAGTGTCTATTTACAAAGGCATATAATCCACGCACATCAGCATCAGCTTTTTCTATATGAATTATAGCAGTATTCTCGTTAACTACTTCTCCCATAGTAAAGGCTGAAATTTTATCATCCACATATACCGCCATTCCTACAAAATTTAATTTATCTATGTTTTTAAGAAGATCTTTTATTCCAAAGAGTTCATAAAGTACATATCCTTTGCAGTCATTTTTATTACACCATTCTCTTCCAGCCTTTAAACAGTCATCTATTATTTCCTCGGTAATAGGTACTGCTCTATAGTTATATTTTTTTACAAAAGCATTGTAATGATTTTTTTTCCCATGATACTTCTTACCAGATAAGTTAACTAAATCTTCTCTTAAATATATATAGTCTGCGCCATCTCTATCTTCTTCAATTTCTAAAAGGTCTCCATAGGCCTCTTTTAAATCATTTATAAAGCTTAACTCAGCATCTTTAAATAAGTAATCCATATTATTTTCTTTTTTATATTCTATAAGCGTATCAACTATCTCTTTAAGATCTCTCTTTTTATAGCCTAGTGGCTGCATAAAGTGAGATGAATGATTAAAGTCCACTTTCTTTATAATAAGAACATCATTTATTATACTGTAATGTATTTCACAGCCTTTTCTCCATAAAAACAAGCTTAAAAATGAATATTCAGAAGTAGAAAAATTATAAGGTTTTATATATTTTTCAAATAAATCCTTGTCATCTAAAGTTAATGGCTTAAATTCTAGCATCATAACACTCCTTGTTAATAATTATGTACTATTTTAAAATACTTAATATTTATTGATTATTATATGTTAGTGTTCCCATATTGAATACAAAAAAATAGTAAATGTTAATATGTAATTAATAATCATTATTTATACACATATTAAGTATAGTATAGCTTTAAGAAATGATAAAGTCAAACTCTGTAAATGTTGCCATATAAAAAATACCGTATATTCATTTTTCATTAGCTAATTATTTTAACCAGTGCATTGGTTGAGTAAGAGATATTGGTAACTTTGTTTCAGAATCACCCTTTGCTGTATTAATCTGCCCTTGGGTTAAAAATATACTATTTGTAAGATTGGCTCCTCTAAGGTCAGTATCTCTTAAGTCAGCACCGATTAGATCAGTTCCACTCAAATCCACTCCTCTAAGGTTAGTAGCAATAAGATAGGCTCCACTCAAGTTTTCACCTCTCAGATTAGTTTTTGTGAGATTTTTTCCAATAAAATCTCGTCCTTGACCAAGAGTTTTTTGGCGTTTTGAAGAAGTTTTTTGCTCATCACGGAATTTGTTTCGTACAAGTTCGCTGGTTTGTCTAAGTAGAGTATTAACTTTGAAGCGATGTGCTGTTGTGTCAAGTTTTAAGAGGGAGTCAGCACTTAAAAGAGTAAGTTTTTCTGTCTCAATAAGCATGGAATTAAGTTCATCTTGGATATTACGGGATGGCTTTAGTCTAAGTGCTTCTGTAAGATACCAGAGCATTTCATGAATTTGATGCATAATAAGGAAAACCTCATACATTTGCTGTGCAGTTTCTGGAACTTGTCTCCAGTCATATCCACCATAGGTGACTTGAGCAACCTTTTGTCCCGCACCAAAACAGTCATATGCAATACAGCCTTTAAGTCCAAGAGTTTTTAGGTTTTTGTGAACGCTGCAGCAAAAGTCTGATTGTAGATTAATGCAAGGAGTACCAGCATCTTTGTTCACAGGGAATCCTTCGGAAGCCGAAAAGTACAGTGCAACACAACAAAAACCAAAGCAGTTTTTGCAGTCGGCTCGAAGATTACTTCGACTTATATTAGAAAAAGATAATATTTCATCTTTTTTATTTTCACAGGGATAGTTCATATTTATTTACCTCACATAACAAAATACAAAATTTTTAATTTGATTTTATCATAGATACTGGGATTATTCAATTTTCAAGGGGGCGCTTATGTAGCAGCTAATTACCATTACATTTAAATTACTTTTCTTTGTAATCTCACTTTTACTTGATATATCTAACTTTTATGACTGTATATGATCAATATTACAAATTGTAATAAGTATATAATTCTATTAGGACAAAGAAGAGCTTTGATAAAAATAAAACTAGAGTTTTAATAAAACTCTAGTTTTTTAACCATGTCTTCGATGTCTTCGATTTTTATGATTTTTTATAGATGCGAGATAATTATACCCTTCAATCCAATAAGAAAGTAAATTAGGTTTATATCTTAATACATCTTTTAAAAATTTATCAAAGAGGTGTAATTTTAATAATATTTTAATAATATCTTTTGGATATGGTGTACTCGTAGTAAAAGATTTTCTTGGATCAATAACCATTATTTTTTCACTAGAATCAACAAATATATGAGAATTTCTAGCATTTAGCTTTTTAAAGTTTAGTCTTTTTAAATCTTCAATTAATTCAATAATTTCTATAGAAAGACTATAGGACAATCCATGTTTTTTTAGATACTCGTATAGATTTTCTCCAGCAACATATTCTCTTATTAAAATATTATCAATTCTTAAAATAGTATTTGGGAAAAAAACACTGTCTTTAGTTATGTTAAGTATTTCTTCCTCACGTTTAGCTGCATTTACATCTTTAAACAATTTAATTGCGTATCCTTCTTCTGTTAAATATACACTTCCTTCAGCTCCAGAACCAAGGAACTTACAATTTTTAATTTCTAATATTATGTTCATACCTATCAACTCTATTTATTGCTTTAAAATAGTATATGCAAATAAAATTAATATGATATTAATATAACAATGATAAAACATTATAGATTAAACAGAGAGCAGCTTGCAGAAATTAAAAATCATATATATGAAAAAAACAGGGAATTTAAAAAGGGCGATATTATTTTATAGAGAAAGGATTTCGGAAACTTTTAGCGAAGAATAAAGTTAATGAGCAGGCTACAATGCCTGCCTAATTTTATTATGTTTTTGTAACGTTTCTTCTATAAGCTGGTCTTATTTATGTAAGGAGGTGAAAATGTGGCTGACTTGGCAAACATCTATAAACAATATTTCCGAGATGTTTACTCGTTTGTATTGTTGTTAAGCAGAAATGAAGCGGTTGCTGAAGAAATAACCCAAGAAACTTTTTTTAAGGCTCTAAAAAACATTGATAAGTTCAAGGGGAATTGTAAAATCAGTGTTTGGCTTTGTCAAATAGCAAAAAACACATACTATTCTCATCTTGAAAAGCAAAAACGATTTGAAATGGACAGTACACCAGAAAAGGCAAGTGAAAACAGTATTGAAGAACTGTTAATAGATAAAGAATCGGCTTTACGAATTCATAAGGTTTTACATTGTTTAGACGAGCCTTACAAGGAAGTGTTTACTTTAAGGATATTTGGGGAACTTTCATTTGTTCAGATAAGCCAACTTTTTGAGAAGACCGAAAGTTGGTCAAGAGTCACATTCTATCGGGCTAAGCAAAAAATACAAGACTTGTTGAAGGAGGAATAAGAATGAGTAAAGTGTCATGTGATATTATCAAGGATTTGCTACCATTGTATCATGATAAGGTGTGTAGTAACGATAGTAGTAAAATGGTAGAAGACCATCTTACTGAATGCAGCGATTGTAAAAATGAATTGAATAAGATAGGAACAGAAATTAATCTGTCAAAAGAAACTGTTAAAGAGAATCTCAGTGATAGTAATGTAATAAAAAATATTGCTGTGTTTTGGAGGCGTACTAAAGTAAGAACATTTATTATAGGAGTAATTGGTGCTGCTGTACTGTTTACAATTGTCTTATTAGGATTTACCTATCCAATTGTTAATGTTCCTACTGATGTAATGAAAATAACAGAGGTATCTCAATTATCAGATGGCAGGATTGCATATCATGTTGAACTGACAGATGAATATAGATTGAATAGGCTAGCATTTAATACGGATGAATATGGGAATTTTTATATAACTCCTAAACGCCCAATTTTTAAGACAAAAGAGATGAAAGATGTACCTGGATTTAAAAATACGTATTATACTTTTGGTGATTTTCTTAAAACTGTATATCGTGATAGGTATGGTGATAATGCCGAGATTAAAGCACTGTATTACGGATCTCCAAAAGATAACATACTAATTTGGAAGAAGGGAATGGAGTTACCAAAAGCAAGTAAAGAAGTTGAAGAATTCTTCAATGATGAGTCTAATAATTTTATGCCGTACTAACATTACAGAGTTCCATATGAAAATGTTATAATGGAAAGTGGAAAATATCTTTTCATTAAGAAACATTAACATTTCATAGATAAAGGATTTTTGAAATTTTTAGCGAAGAATAAAGTTAATGATTATTATATAGATTAAGAAGGAGTAGAAGTAATGATTAAACATATTGTAATGTGGAAATTAAAAGAATTTGCTGAAGGCAATGATAAAGCGGAAAATGCTAAGATAATTAAGACAGATTTAGAAAATTTACAAGAGAAAATTAATGAGCTTAAATTTGTAGAGGTTGGTATAAATATTAATAATTCACCACAAGCATATGATGTTGTTTTATATTCACAGTTTGAAAGTGTGGAGGATTTAAATATATATCAAAATCATCCTGAGCATGTAAAACTTGCAGAATTTGCCAAGAAGGTTGTAAATGAAAGAGTAGTAGTAGATTATGAAGTTTAAAGAATATTAGATTAGATATTTATACTTCACAGAGGAGAAATTTTATGGATAATATAGTTGTTTTAAATGTTGATTTTAATTTTGGATATGGTGAAAGTACAATTTATCCTGTGATACTTCAAGATGAAAATGAAATGATTTTAGTGGATTGCGGATATGCTGATTTCTTACTAATGATAGAAGAGGCTGCTTGTAAAAAACATGTGGATTTTTCTAAATTGACAAAAGTAATTGTAACGCATCATGACTACGATCATATGGGGAGTCTTGCTGCGATCAAGCAAAAGTATCCTCATGTTCAAATTATTGCAAGTGCAAAAGATGCCCCTTATGTAGCTGGGAGATTAAAGTCATTACGACTTCAGCAAGCTGAACAAACTCAGTCTATATTGCCGCCAGAAGAGCAAGAAGCAGGAAAGGCATTTCAAAATATTTTAAAATCAATTGAAAATGTAGAAGTAGATATAACTGTAAAAGATGAGGATTATTTTCCTTGGTGTGGAGGAATTGAAATTGTTGAAACTCCAGGGCATATGCCAGGACATATTTCAATTTATTTAAAAAAGTTTAAGGTTTTAATCAGTGGCGATGCTTTAGCAATAGAAAATGGAAATCTTGAAATTGCAGCACCACAATTTACACTAGATATGGCAGAAGCAAAAGAATCTGTTTTAAAACTACTTAATTATGATATACAAAAGATAATTTGTTACCATGGGGGAGAATATCAGGATAATATACCAGCTGCTCTGCGTAATATAGAAAATATATTTTAGAGAATTATAAATATAAAACTTAGCTAAGTAAATTAGTTAGGTTTTATTTTTGCTAAGTGATAGTTGAAATTAGGATATTTTAATATGACATATAGCTGGCATATTTATAGTGTTATCATTAAGTTACTATAAACGAAGGGAGTTTTTCTACATGAAGGATTTAAAGGAGTCAATGGAGATTATAACTTTAAATGAAGAAAATATTGATAACGAACATATTTGCTGTGCTATATCAAATAAGAAATGTGTTGAAGGATATCTAAAGAAAAAGGAATGGTTAAAACAGCAAATCAAAGATGGATATGTATTCAAGAAGTTTAATGTCAATCATAAGGTTTTTATTGAATACTGTCCTTCTGAAATTGGTTGGATACCAATTACTGCACCAAATTACATGGTAATTAACTGTTTTTGGGTTGCGGGTCAATATGCAGGAAGGGGTTATGGAAAAAGGCTTTTAGAGGAATGCATAAAAGATTCTGAGGATAAGGAAGGAATTGTAGTTCTTACCAGTAATAAAAAGAAACCATATAT
The DNA here is from genome assembly GCF_900205925.1 of Clostridium peptidivorans. Taxonomy (GTDB): domain Bacteria; phylum Bacillota; class Clostridia; order Clostridiales; family Clostridiaceae; genus Clostridium_AK; species Clostridium_AK peptidivorans. Next base: position 49,052 of record NZ_OAOD01000012.1, read on the forward strand.
ATCAGATAAAAAATTCTTCTTAAAGCAGGGATTTGAAGTCTGTGATACGGCTTCTCCATATTTTGAACTATTAGTTTATAAAAACAATCCTAATGCAGTAAACCCTATATTTAATCAATGTGCAAAAGAAAATATCATCAGCAATAAAAGTGGCTTAACAGTATATTATTCAAATCTTTGTCCTTTTACTGAGTACTACACTAATACAGTTATAAAAGAATTGGCAAAAAGAGAAGGTATTCCATTAGAGATTATTAAAATTGATAATAGAGAACAGGTAGAGAGCCTCCCGTCAGCCTTTAGTATTTACAGCGTGTTTTATAACGGTAAGTTTATTACACATGAAATTTTAAGTGAGACAAAATTTAATAAAATTATAGAGAATATAAAGAAGGGCATATATTAATTATTGGCGATTTGCTGTGAATTATCCTATAAAAAGATATATAGAAGGGAAGTGAGGATTTAGTAGATTTGTGTACTTGTTATACACTTTCTTACTAAAGCAAAATATGAATAGAATAAATTATTATATTATTATAAATATAATAGCAAGTTGTTTCTTATTATTTAACTTATATGAAAAGATTTATTCAGGTGAATTTATTATTAAAACAAAGCGAAAAAAGATTTCAGTATTATATACTGTAACATTAGTGTTATGGGTTTTTATGGGAATAATGAGTTTTTCAGGTTATCTAGGGAACAAGGATATTGATATCTTTGGGATTGTACAGGGGACTTTTTGGACACAGATGTGTATTTCAAATCTTTTAGGTAGATCATCATTGGGAATAACTAAAGGTGGTATATATTCAGGGGATTCTAACATTTCTTATTTCACTAAATGGAGCAAAATTAAAAATTATTCATGGATATCTGATAATATAGTTCAATTTGAAGTTTTTACAAGAAAAAATAGCATTGTCAGCAAAGAATTAGAAGTAAATCCAGAGCAAAGAGAAGAAGTAGATAAATTTTTAAGGGAAAATATAAAGAAGATAGATAAAGCAAGCAATAAAAAGAGAATTTTTAAGTTAAGAATGATAATTTTATTAATTGCTATTATAATGGCTATAGGACACATAAATTTAATTAAAGCAAGTAAGCCATATATGACAAAAGAAATAAAGTTAGAAGAAGATGAAGCTATAGCTATACTACAGAAAACATGGAAGCCTTTGGCGGAACTTAACAAAGAAAATATAAAATCTAGAGAAGATTTTGATAAAGTATTTAAAGAAACTATGAGTAAATCAATGATAGAGGATTTATATAGAATACTTGTAGATACAAGTAAATCTACAGATGAGAAAATTAAGTTTTATGAAAATGTAAGGATTCCTACTATATATGATACAAAGATGTCCATAAAAAGGTCATATATAAAATCTCCAAAGTATAAAGAGTTAAATAAAGAAGTTAACAATGAAGAGCTTACAATTGAAGAATCAGGTAAGCTTGATAAAGACGGACCTATATCTCATTTCAAAAGAACAAGTACTTTTATAAAGAATGATGCTGGCAATTGGATATTGGATAAAATAAGTGGTTTAGAAAGTATTGGATCACAATAAAAATGATAAATAAAAATAATATATTTTAGTAATAGTTTAATAATGAAAATGTATAGGAGCGTAAGTAAATATGTCTAATAAACGTAATAGATTGTTGTATGGATTTATGATAATAATTGTAATTGCTTTAGGGCTACTATCAAGAAGGATGAATAATATTATACCAGACTTTTTGAATACATATTTAGGAGATGCTCTCTGGGCGTTAATGGTTTTCTTTATCTTTGGTTTTATTTTTATAGATGCGGAAACAAAGAAAATTGCATTAATAGGGATATTATTTTGCTATCTTATTGAATTAAGCCAGTTATACCATGCAAATTGGATAGATAATATTAGAAGAACAACACTAGGGGGATTGGTATTAGGATATGGATTTTTGTGGAGTGATTTACTAGCCTATACTATAGGAATTGGAATAGGTGTAATTATTGAACTTTTACCATTAAAATTAAGGGGGAAAAATATAAAATGAAAAATAAAGATGGAAGAATAGGTATTATAACATTTGTAGTTTCTTATGTATTAGTTCACAGTATATTTAAGTTGTTTAATTTTAAGTATGATATTTTTAGTGAGCCATTTAATATATTAAAATTTATTATTGATTTTGGTTCATGGATGATAATTTGGGTGTTAGTATATTCTATATTGGAAAAAATGCAAAAGAGCAAATAGCTGTTAGAATTATGTGCAGCTATAAATTTGAGTAAAAGAAAGGATTTATTACAATGGATAATAATGTTTCATGGTATATAGAAAAACAAGTTGATAGAACAATAGATAATTTAAGAAAGCATAATATGGCAGGGTACTTTGTTAAGGATGATGTAGAACTGATAAAGCTTTTAAAAGAACTTATAGCTGAAAATTCTGTAGTGGGTGTTGGCGATTCTATGACACTATTTGAAACAGGAGTTATAGATTTTCTTCGTCAAGGAAGCTATACTTTTTTAGATAAATATAGAGAAAATATAACAAGTGAAGAAAAGAAGCAAATTTATATACAAAACTTTTCTGCGGATACTTTTATATGTAGTACAAATGCTTTAACTGAAAATGGGGAGCTTTATAATATTGACGGCAATGGAAGCAGAGTTGCACCGATGATTTATGGCCCTAAACAGGTTATTTTAGTAACTGGAATAAATAAAATTGTTAAAAATTTAGAAGAAGCAGAAAAAAGAGTTAGAAATTACTCAGCACCAATTGATGCAAAAAGATTAAATAAAAATACTCCATGTACAACCTTGGGATACTGCGTAGATTGTAAAAGTCCCAATAGAATATGTAATGATTTCACAGTTATCACAGGACAATTTGTTAAAGATAGGATAAAGGTAATTATTGTAGGAAAACAGTTAGGATATTAAATCTAAGCCTTGAAAAGTGTACTGGAATTAAAATAAACCATATTATAAAATCCATAAATACTGGTGCTATATCGGATCTTTTAGATTACTCAAATAATAATAAATCTGTATTAGATGACACTTTAGAAACCATAAATAGAATGGCAGCCACAGGGTGCATATATGAGGGTATACATTATGACATCGCTAAAGCTAATGAAGCGGATGTACTTAGATTAAACTATCTTGCTTTTTATGATAATTTTTTAAAATATTGTAAAGATCACAATTTAAGTCAAGAAGTACTTCCTTTGACTAGTTTTAAAAAGCAATTAAGCAAATCAAGTTATTGTCTATGCTATGACAAACCAACTACATTTCGCACAGGATATGACGACAATTCCAGAAGAAAGACCTTTAGAGTAGCCATTTTGGATATAGAAAAGCTTAAAGAAAAGAACTTGGAAGTTGATTTTTTGATTAATAAATAAGAGTTGGCAATGATTACACAATATGATTAAAGGACTAATTGAAAGAACACTATGTCTTTAATTGTATATTAAACTATTTGGAAATTAAAAGGAAATTGCAGCGCAATTTCCTTTTAATAATTACTCCTTATTAAAGTATTTCTCATATTTTAGTGGCTCACCTTTTTCCCAAGGGGCATAGTCCTTGGCAAATTCCACTCTTTCTAAATAAGGTGGATGGGAATAGTACCACACTTCAAATAGCTTGCCGGGATAAGGCAGAGCAAGGCTTCCTTCATGAAGCTTTATGGTAGAAGTTATAGTAGCTTCTTTATTTTGAGTAAGTTCTAGTTCAAATCTATCTGCTTCAATTTCCATGCGTCTAGAAACGGTATTTGTTATTGGATTACTTAAAAACATATAAAAGTTTAAAACAAGTATTATTAGTGGCAGTGCAGCAATATCAGATATCTTATTAAATCCAAATTTACCTTTAGAAAGATTTATTATATAAAGCACACTTTTATTGGTCAAGTAAAGTATAAATATAATTAAAACTCCCCCAAGAATTATGGATCTCCATACATGGCCCAGTACATAATGACCCATTTCATGAGCAAGTACGCCTAGGGTTTCTTCATCACTAAGGTTATTTATAGTGGTATCCCATAAAACTATTCTCTTGGACTTAGAAACACCGGTCATATAAGCATTCATTTCCTTTGTATCTACACTTTTATTTACCTGATATACACTAGTTCCTTCTAAATTTGCTTTCTTTAACTGAGCTTCTATTTTATGCTTTAAATCTTTATCTTTAATATCTTCGTATTTATTAAAAATAGGATCTATATAAAAAGGAGAAACAAAGGTCATAAAAAATATTATGGGAATAGATAGAAATCCCATGTAAAGCCACCAGAGCTTTTCGGCTTTTCGTATAACATAGTAAGGGAACCATATAAACAGTGCTCCAGCAATAGAAGACAATAAAACACTTTTTAGAGAATCTGTAAGCCATTTTACTAAAGTTTGATTTGAAAGTCCAAAACTATGAGGTTGAATAAAACTACTATAAAAGTCTAAAGGCAGTGTTAAAAGAAAATTTATAAGTGTAAATATAATAAAATATACTGCAGATATTATAAAAAAACTACCAGTTCTTCTTTCTATAAAATTTCTTATGCCTTTTGAAAGTCCAGTTACTAAGAAAAATATTGGAATTAAAAATGTAAGTATAAAGCTTACAGTCCATATGTTTAAATTAGATTGTTTATATGCAATTGCTTTATCGCTTACTTGAGGAAGATTAATGTCTTTGCCATTTACAGAAACGCTGTAGGCTACACCTTTTAAAGTTTCTAAATTTTTATGTTCTGTGTAGCGGGCTAATACTACAAATAGTAAAAGAAAAATCACCGCCAGGATTATTGGTTTATATGAGTATTTTTTCAAAATAACACCTTCTTTTGACAAATTTATATTTGAAAATAGGTACATGAAAAGGTTATAATTATAAAGATTTAATATAAATATAACAAAATTCAAAGTAAAAATTAATATATTATTTTAAGGAGTGATATTACTTGCTGTTAACTAAAGAAAAAACCCATCCACGTATCATAAGTATTATAGAATACTTTAAGTATGATTCGTTATTTTATTTAACAACCATATTTATTTTTATAAAGTCCATACTTTTTTTAGGGGTTATAGCTCATGACAGTGTATCTGGTATAAATATGTTTAAGGCATTTTTTGCACCACCTCCACTTGCAGCATACCTTGCTTTTATAACAATTTTTTTAAGTTTTGCATATTTGTTTAATGGAAGAACTCATGGCTGGGTACTTTTTTTAGTTAATGTGGCTATTACTATATTATTAATAGCTGACTTATGGTATTACAGAGGTTTTGGAAACTTTATCTCTCCATACATTTTTCAGCAAACATCTAACTTAGATAACTTAACGGATTCTATAGCTTCTATGGCAAGACCAATAGATATAATATTTTGGATAGATATATTATATATGCCATATAAGCTTAATAAAAATAAATCAGTATTTAAAAATTATAGGAGAAACATAATGTCTTTTTTATGGATAATGCTTATAAGTATAATATCAATATATTATATCCATTATAATATAGATGTAAAAAAGACAGGAAAAGAAGGGCAGTACTTTTTTTATACTTGCTGGGCTCCTAATCAAACTATGTCCAACCTATCACCTATAGGATATCATATATATGATGCATATAATTACTATCATGAGGTAAGAAACCCTTTTACGTTAAGTGATAAAGAAAATGATAAAATAAAAGCATGGTATAAAGATAATAAGGAGAACTTACCTGATAATCAGTATAAGGGAATTTTTAAAGGCAAAAATGTAATATTTTTACAAGTGGAGTCTTTAGAAAACTTTGTAATTAATAAAAAGATTAATGGTCAAGAAGTAACTCCTAATTTAAATAAAATTTTAAATAACAGCTATTATTTTTCAAACTTTCATGAGCAGGTTTATAATGGTACAAGCGTAGATTCAGACCTTATGGCAAATACTTCAGTGCATCCTGTAAGAAAGGGAGCTACATTTTTTAGATTCCCGCAAAATACTTATAATTCTCTTCCAAAGCTTTTAAAAGAGGAAGGATATTATACTCAAGCAATACATCCAGATAAGGCTTCCTTTTGGAATTGGAAAAATGGATTAACTGCTGTGGGATTTGATAAATGTATAGATTCTTCTTATTTTAATGTAGATGAAACTATAGGACTAGGCATAAGTGATGGAAGCTATTTAAAACAAACTATACCACTTATAAAAAATGCTAAAAAGCCATTTTATACATTTATGGTAACTTTATCAAGTCATGCACCTTTTGATATTCCTGCAGAGTATAGAGAGCTTAAAATTGATAAAAGTCTTGATGAAACAAAACTTGGAGGATATTTTCAAAGCATACATTATACAGATAAACACATAGGAATTTTTATGGATAACTTAAAAAAAGAGGGGCTTTTAGAGGACACAGTAGTTGTTATATATGGAGATCACGGCGGAATTCATAAGTACTATGAAAGTGAACTTCAAGATATAAAACCTCAAGAAGATTGGTGGATGAAAAACAATTGGGAAATTCCTCTTATCATATATAACAAGGATATAAGCCATAAGGAATTTACAGTAAATGGCGGCCAAATAGATACCATGCCAACTGTAGCTTATATGATGGGAATAGACAAAGGAAAATTTGAAAACACTGCAATGGGGAGAATACTTGTAAATACAAATAAGGATTTTACAGTGCTTTCAGATAGAACTTATATAGGAGATAAGAGTAATAAAAGTCAAGTAGATCATAGTATACTAGGTATAGATATTTCAGATATGATGATTAGAAGTAACTACTTTAATAAATAGGGGGAGATGTGAGTATGGAAGAAAAATTATGGGGAAAGCTTGAGGCTTTGGAAAAGAGTGATAAAACTTTAAAAGAAGTGCTTCCACAGGGCTTTGAAAACATGATAAAGGTTTATATATTCAACAACCGTGAAAATATAATGAGCTTTTTAAAAGGCATAGTAAACAGCCCAAATTTTAAAAAGAAAATATCTGAGGAAATAGGAAAATTTACATCAAGCATGAATCCAATGATGGCAAAGTTTATAAATGTGGATAGTATGCAAGTTAAAGTAGTTGAAGGAATAAATGATTACCTTCGAGATGAAAACAATGTATATAAGGTAATGGAACTTATAAATGGAGGAATAGATAAGGTTAAAGATAAAAGGGCAGCGGAAGTACTTATGTATATTCCTTACGAAGGAAAAAAGGAACTTGTAAGATGGATAAGTAAAATAGCAGAATAAATAAAAATAAAGCCTTTATTTTAAGGCTTTATTTTTATTTTGGCAGTCTTATATTTTCCAATAAGGTTTCATCATGGTCATATACTTCAATAATATTCTTTTAATTTTTTTACACTTTTTCAAGACATATTACAACAGATTAATGTGAAATTAGAACAAATATTTTATTTTACAATACTGATTTTAGTATTAAATAATAAAAAAGTGAAGGAAATCAAAGAAAGTGGACAAGTAATAGATGATAACGGGGCATAAAGGTAATTGACAAAATAGTCAGAAGATTATAAAATATAATCATACCACAGGACAATACTAAAACATAAAAATCTAAAGATAGGGGATGATTCCACCACAAAGAATAATTTTATTTAGACCTATTATAAAAAGTTTCAAAGAAATTTTTAAGAGTGATAGGTAGGTGATGGTGGTATTAAAAGCTCCAATTCCTATAAATGATTTCTCTTAAACCAATAAATTAAAATTGAATCAGGATTTTAATAAAAGATTTAAGCTTTAATAGATATAAGGGTTCGGCACAAATAGATAGTTCTAGCTGAACAACCTAATCTACAGTACTATTATTTAAGGAAAAATCTTAGGAAAGGAATGATAAAATTTCAAATAGCTATTGATGGGTGTGGTCAGGAATTGGAAGCTCAAAAATAACCGGTTTGTATATAGTGAGAGAGTATACAAACCGGTTATTTTTTTATTTATAGATAATTAGAAAAATGTTATCTTTATAAAATATATAACTAGTAAATGTACTGGATAAAAGGCATAAAAGGCATATTTATATTTTTTAAATCCTTGTTTTTCATTATAGTATTTTATTATTATCAAAGAAAATAATGAAAATACTTGAATTATTCCTCCGAGTTCAAAAGAAGCTCCTCCCAGTACTACCGAAATAATATAAAGTGATATTAAAGCTACATTTAAAATCACTTGAGACTTAATGAGCTTTTTAAAATCTTCCCTATAATAATAAAATAAAAATATAGTGGCAATTCCATAAGCAAAATAATCAGTATTAAGTACTGTAGCAATAATGCTTGGAAGTATTATACTTAATTGTTTGCTCCGTTCATTTTGCTCTTTTTGATATTTATCATAGAAATAAATTGCGATTAGTCCAAGAAGTAAAGTGAAAAATATATTTAAGCTTTGTGCTTCAAGTGCAAGATTAAATGGAATTTGAGATATAAGAGCAAAAATACCTAGTCTTTTCATATATCTTATAGGATCTTTAGTATGTATATACCCTAAAGCTATCATCCAAGCAAATAAAGGAAAAGCTAGTCTACCAATTATCCTTAAAAATATATATTCGGGAAATAAAGCAGCGCCTATGTGGTCGATCAGCATACATAAACAAGCAAGTAATTTAATAGTAAAATTAGACATAGTAACCCTCCTTGCATGATTTATAGAAATTTATAATTTCGTTATAAATCAGCACATCTCAATTCATTGAGATGTTTCCTTGCATAATCTATGGAAATTTATAATTTAATTATAAATCACTTTAAAAATTGTTTATTAATTCTTAATAATTTGATAACTACTAGTTAATAATTATTATCTATAATTGATTATAGAGTATAAGTCACAAACAAAATAGTTTTAATTCAGAGAACCTCCCCCTTTTAATATACACAAGGGTGCTTAAAAAAGCACCTTATTTTTTTTATCAAAATAAGGTGCCGTAAAGCTAGTTACTTGTCATCTTTATCTTTTTTGAATGGATTTTTAATACAAAATTTCTTAGTGCTTCTTTTTGAAACCTGCTTTATTATGAGTATTACAGGAACTACAATTATAAGATATGGTATAAAAGCAATTACTACTACAACCGAGTTTTTTAGTACTTCAATTACATTATTTATAGAATTTAAAAATTTATATTGAATTTTTTCTCCTAAAGTACTTCCAGCATTTCCAAGAGAAAGTACATCAACTTCCTGAAGATTTACGTCTATAGTGGAGTAATCTATAAGGTTATCAAGCTTTTTTAGTGTTCCAGTAAGATTTTCAATTTCATAGCGTACAGTTGCAAGTTCTTTTTCTATTTCAAGTACATCCTTTAAAGTTCCTGATTTTTTTAATAGTTCCAAAAGTCTTTCCTCTTGAAGTTTAAGTGATTTTAATCTAGCTTCTGTATCAAAATACTGAGAGGTTACATCTTCACCAGTTATGCTAGTGGTTACAACATTGCCTATAACAGAGGAGCCTTCCATAAAGGAGTTAAAATGTTTAGTTGGAATTCTTAAAGAAAAATTAGCATGTCTTTTTTGAGAGTTATTTATATTTTCAACTCTATTTCCAGATATACTTGAGTTTTCAATATATCCTCCCAAAGCCTTTACCTTTTCATTAAGAGCACTTATGGATTTTTCAAATTCCTTTGTTTGAATTTCTAGATATCCTCTTTGTATCAGTTTTCTTTGTGATACCTTAGATGCATCAATATTTTCTGGAGTGGTGGCAGCTTTAGATTCTTGCTTCATTTTTGAATTTTGACCACTGCCTATATCAGCTTTAGCATTCATTTGGTTATAGTCTTGAGCTAATCGATTTTCAGATGAAGATGATCCCTTTTTTGATCCGCAGGCATTAAATAAAAGAATAGAAAAGGTTATAGTTAATAAAACTAAGAACAAGGGTGTTTTCTTTTTCAATATTTTCACTCCTTATAAAATTAGTAAAAATAGGTTTATTTACTAATATATACGAGTAAACTAAGAATATAGTCTGAATAAAAAGGAAATCACGATATTTTTAATGTTGAAGCTAGCGTATGGAATTTGAACCTAGGAAAGCGTTCATTTCGCTAAAAACGGCTAATATTTATAAAATTAAAATATCTAAGTCTTCTAAACTCGCTCCGCTCAGACAGTAGAAGGCTCTATACGATATTTTAAATTTATAAATAAAGCCGTTCTAAAGCTCATTCAATGCTTTCTACGATTCAAATTCCATACTGCATTCAACATTAAAAATATCTTCATTTTAAAACTTAGTACATAAAAATCTTTTAGGGCGGTAGCCCGTTAAGTTACAAGAATTTGTAAGAAATAAATAGAAAAATTCAATTTATAAGTTAAAGATAGGGTAGTATGATAAAAGATTCTTAATAGAAAATTAGGTGATTAATATTTTACTACCTATCGGTCTGAGGCCTTATCAGCTCTTTGATAAGTATATATTTAAAAGGAACTTTCGCTAAAGCGAAATTCCTTCCTTCAGTCAGTAAGTCTGAGTGATATTTTTAATGTTGAACATAAGTATGGAATTTGCATTGTAGAAAGCATTGAGCAAGCAATTAAAAGCTCTTTATTTCTGATTTTAAGGTGCCGCTCGGAGCCTTCTATTGTCTGAGCCATTGCGAGTTTAGAAGGCTTAGGCGCCTTAAAAGGAAGAAATATTAGAGCTTTTTGCGAAGAGAAGCTTTCCTAAATGTAAATTCCATACGACCCGTTCAACATTAAAAACGTCATAATATTTCAAAACAAGGGGGTGCATTATACATTGGCTGCTTATTCAAATAGAAGGAGAGATCACATTCATTTTATAAAGCAATACAATAGAGAAACTGGCGAGTATACTGGTGCTCGTATAGTTATATTTATCAAAAATAAAGGCAAATTAATATATGATATAGATAACTTTCAAAAGCATCCTTATAAAAGTCCTAAATCTAAAAATCATAACAAATCTTTATGGAAAGTTATCCATTGTGATATAGAAGGATTGATTAAAAAGGAAATGATAAATGTTAGCGAAGATAATAAATATATTATGAGACATGTATTATATGAAAATCCTAAAGGAGATATAGAGGAGTATATAAGGGAATTAATAACTGAAGAGACAGGAATAGAAGACTTTAAATTATCAATTGACAGCTTACAATTAATGTAGAGTTTTTACAAAAGTAAAATTTATCTTATGATTGAAAACTGGCAATTGATATTTAAGAAATATAAATCCGTAATCCCCATTCCGTTCTATTAAGTTGTTAAATTACTATTGGGAATTTATTAAATCTTCTCTAATAACTTATTAATAATATTTCTATCATTAACCAAGGCTTCAATCTGCTTCTGCTGAACCTTAATAACGGACATCATTTCATTCAATAACTTTTGCTGTGCATCATGGGATTCTTGAAGGTGAAGTATATTACTTTTATTCTCCATGATAGCTTTAAGTCCCTTATCAAACCTTTCGGTAAGGTCGGTAAACTTTTCCTCCATTTCTTCTTTAGGTATAATCCCTGTTTCGATAGTAGCTGTTTGTACCAATGAAGCTTTACCTGCTAAACCTCTGACTTTTCTCCACTTCCATTCAGATGCTGTTACATTAGCTTCCTTGTTAACTTCAACCTTGCCACCTTCTAAGAACTTGTACTTTAACATGATAGTATCAGTTTCTTCATCAAACCACCTGTCAGTTATCTCAAACTTTCCACCACCATTTTCATGGATACTCCCTATTGCATACTTCTTGCTTTCTTTTAATCCCATTTTATACACTCCACTCCATGATTCTTGCCCTTAGTACAGCTTCCTGTTGCTTTAAGTTATGTAATTGCTGACGGATATTAGCATCCTCCTGGTACTCCAAAACTGCTTCAGCCATATCAATAGCTTCTCTTACCTCAACTAACTCCATTCTTAAATCATCTACTTTCTTTTCTACCATCTGTTATACCCCCTGCATTTGTAATCTCTTCTTCTACTACTTCTTCTACTTCTTCTCATACTCGCTGCTAACCCTTCCATTATTACGGAAGCCAAGGCATATTTGAACATTCCTTTTCTTGAATTTGGCTTAGGCTGATTTGAAGCAATCCACTTGTTTATCTTTTCTCTTCTTGCCTTCCTCTTAGCTTGTGTGATAGCATACTTAGCTTCCCATTCAGCCTGTTTGAGATTTTTTTCAACTAGGTTTTGATTTTGCTTCCTTCTCATTTCGGCCTTCTTCTCAGGACTTGCTAATGGGTAGATAATACACCATCTAACAATACAGGTGATTACCTTTATTACTAAAATTAGTGCGAAGAGTAATACCGCAAAGATAATGATTAAACCCATTATTACTTGACTATCCATTGTTACCAACCTCCTTAATTGAGTTGATATAAAGATTATACTAAAGGTTATGATAGAAGCCAATAAAAAAAAGGCGTGGAAGTTAATCCCAACCTTAATTAGAATTTCTTAAATATATCAGATACCATATTCCATTCTTCCGTCTTATTACCATTTACCAATGAGTTTAAAGGCGCAGAGCAAACCACCCGTTTTACGGGTGGTCCTGATTATTTTATCGAATAGTAAAGAACACCATCTTCTTCTTCCATAGTTACTTCTCCTAAAGCCCTAAGATGTTCTAAATGGGCATGGGCCTCTCCAGCTGCAAACCATTTCTGTGGTTTTGGAAACTCATCCCAATTTTTACTCTTGATATCCCAGTGCAGTTGTTTTGTTACTGTTCTCACAGTAGATTTTCCAGATTCTCTTAAAGCTTTTCTTGATTCGTCTAATCTTTTAGCATGATGTTTATAAAGTTCTTCAATCCTTTCACGATGATCGTCTACTAAAAAACGATGGGAAGAAAACAAATAATCAATATCCATATTATAAACATGATCTAAACTTTCTAAATAAGTTCCTAATATATCGTCATATTGGAAACCCCAAAATGTAATATTTGGAGTTATTTTTCCTAGTATATGATCCCCACAAAATAGTATCTTGTGTTCTTTTTCATAAAGACCTACTATCCCTGGCGTATGACCTTTTAAATCTATAATTTCAAAATTATATTCTCCAATTTGAATATATTCACCTGGAATTGCAGAAATGAAATTTATATGAGCTGTCGGGCGAAATTTAAATCCCGGATGATCTTCGATATCTAATTGATCTTCTTCTAATCCTTGCCAAGCTCCCTGTTGAATTGTATCTTGCCACATTGGATCTGATTTTTCCACACTATTATTTAATAAATCACCATCCATCTTACTTGCATATATAGTTAAACCCATTTCTTCTAAATAAGTAGCTAGCCCCGTATGATCTGAATGTAGGTGAGTCAGAAAAAGAATAGTGTTTTCTGGTTTCAAATTTAATTCTTTAAAAATTTTCATTATATCTTCTTTTGTATCTTCACGGTTAAAGCCCGTATCAATAATCATAGATTTTTCTTGACCTTTAATAATATAAAAATTCAAGTGTTTTAAGGGATTATTTGGTAATGGAAGTTCTTCCAAATAAATATTTTTGTATACTTCTCTCATAGATTACATCACCCCTCCTAAAATTCCATATTTTAACAATATCATAGTATATTATTAATATAAAGTCAACCATTTCATCTATTGATAAAACAGAGAAAAGAAGATTTAGGAATGATTTTTCGAATAATTATTGCCCTCTTGAATTCTATAATGTATCATTATGATTGGGAATTAAATACAATACTTAAGGAGTCTGATTAGATGTCTTCATCAACAAAAAATACAAAAGTTTATGAACAAGTAATAGATCAAATTAAAGATATGATAATAAATGGTACTCTTAAAGCTGGAGATAAATTATCTTCCGAAAGAGAACTTGCAGAGCAACTGCAGGTGAGTAGAACATCTATTAGAGAAGCTTTAAAAGCACTTCAAATTATAGGATTAGTTCAATGTAAACAGGGAGGAGGAAATTACATCAGTGAAAACCTTGAAAATGGTTTATTTGAACCTCTATCAATAATGTTTATGCTTAAAGATAGTAATCCTGAGGAAATTATTGAGGTAAGAAGAGTTATTGAGGTGCAGACTGCAGCTATAGCTGCACAAAAAATAACGGATAAGGAACTTGAAGATCTTGAAATACTTATAAAAGCCTTGAAAAATTCAAAAGATGAAAATGATAACGTAAAAATTGATAAAAGGTTTCACTATGAAATAGCCAAGGCTTCCAAGAATTTCATAATAGTAAATATATTAAATGCAATATCTTCATTAATAGATTCCTTTATTAAGGATGCTAGAAAAAAGATAATGGTAGATGAAGGAAATATGGAAGTCCTTGCAGATCAGCATGAGGATATTTATATAGCACTAAAAAGTCATAATCCAAAGAAAGCTTCAGAGGCTATGAAAAAACATTTAGAGTTTGCCAATAAATATTTTATGATAAAGTAATTTAGTTAAAATACTAGTTAGTTTAAAAGAATAAACTAATTAGTATTTTTTTGTTTCTAGATATAAATATATTAATAAACATCAGATAAAATTCCGTATAAAATATAACATAATATACAGAATATTGTTAATTAAGTAACAATATTGTAGATTTCAGTTTAATAAAAATAAAAATTTAAATTTTTTTTATCTCAATTCAAATTATTGCAAAGGTTACAACGGATAGGTTTACGTAATAATTTACATTTTTCGAAATATTGTTAATTGAATAACTATACTGGAAAAAACACCAAAGGAGTGGTATGATTAAATTAATACAAATTGGTCTTACCAGTTTGTATAACAGGGCGATAAAATGAATAATTATGTACTTTTTTTCATTGCTTTAATACCTGTAATTTGCCCGATGGTTCCATTAGGGGTATTAAAGGTGGCTGGACATAGGGCAACGCCAATTACTTCCGTGATAACGTTTGCATTTGCGGTTATTGTATGGAAAATGTCAGTTTTAGATGCTTTCAAAGCAAGTTTTAAGGGTGCAGCAAATACATTATGGCCTATAATTCTTGTCATAATGGAAGCAGTATTTATCTATAACTTATCCCTATACACAAAGAGTATGAATGTAATTAAAAACATGATGACTGGTATTACCAAAAATCAAAGGATATTGGTTCTGAAAATAAGAAAGCTTAATAATAACAATAAAAAATTATATGTTATGGAGGAAATTTAAATGAAGAAAATTAAAATACCATATCATAAACAAATGCTTGAAATTGAAATAGAAGATAAAAATTTAATTGGGGTATTAGAGTCAAAAGCAGAAAATTATAAAACAAAAGAAACCCAAGAAGAACTTGTTGAAATGGCTTTAGACAACCCTATAGGTAGTGAAAAATTGGAAGATTTAGTTAAAGATAAAAAGAATATGGTTATTATAAGCAGTGATCATACTAGGCCAGTGCCAAGCAAAGTTACAATGCCAATATTACTTAGAAGAATAAGAAAAGCAAATCCTAATATAGATATAACTATACTTATTGCCACAGGATTTCATAGAGCAACTACTCATGAAGAACTTGTAAACAAGTTTGGAGAAGAAATAGTTAAAAATGAAAAGATCATAGTTCACGATGCTTTTGATGATAGTGCTATGGTTAAGCTTGGAATACTCCCATCAGGTGGAGAACTTATAATAAACAAGCTAGCTGTTGAAACAGAATTATTAATTGCAGAAGGATTTATAGAAGCTCACTTCTTCGCTGGCTTTTCTGGGGGAAGAAAGAGTGTACTTCCAGGTATTGCATCAGCAACAACAGTTATGGCTAATCACTGCAGCGAGTTCATAGCAAGCTCTAATGCAAGAACTGGAATACTTGAAGGTAATCCTATACACAAAGATATGCTCTATGCAGCTGAAAAAGCAAATCTCGCTTTCATATTAAATGTTGTTATAGATAGTGAAAAGAAAGTAATAAAAGCTTTTGCAGGACATAGGGAAAAAGCTCATGAAAAAGGCTGTGAATTTGTAATAGAACTTTCAAAGGTTGATAAAATTCCAGCAGATATAGCAATTTCAACAAATGGTGGATATCCACTTGATCAAAATATTTATCAATCAGTAAAAGGAATGACAGCAGCAGAGGCAACTTGTAAAGAAGGCGGAGTTATCATAATGGTTTCAGCTTGCAATGATGGACATGGTGGACAATCCTTTTATGATAATTTAGCACAGGCTAAATCTCCAAGAGAACTTTTAGATAAAATAGCTAAGGTTCCAAGAAACGAAACTCTTCCAGATCAGTGGGAATTCCAAATACTTGCTAGAATGTTAGACAAATATACAGTAATAATGGTTACTGATATGTGTGATCCAGAGATGATAAAAAGTATGCACATGCAGCATGCATTTACATTCGAAGAAGCACTTAAGAAAGCTTATGAAATTAAAGGAAACGATGCTAAAGTAGTGGTAATTCCTGATGGAGTATCGGTTATAGTTAGATAATTATAGTTAACGGTATGCAATAATTTTTTAAAAATTTATTGTATAAAAATTATTAATTAAAAATGGTTATATCAAAAAAGTTTAATAATGCAAAAGTATAAAGGAGAGATAAAATATGAATATTCTGTTATGTGTAAAACAGGTTCCAGATGATTCTGTTGAAATTCATTTGGATAATAAGACGGAAAAACCAAATTTAAATGGGGTCACTAAGGTAGCAAATGCATTTGATACCTATGCATTGGAGTTAGCAGTTCGTTTTATGGAAGCTCATGGAGGAAATGTTAGTGTATTAAATGTTGGAGTAGAGGATTCTTTAAACACATTAAAAAATTGTCTTGCTGTAGGAGCTAAAGAAGCATTCTTTGTCAAAGATGATTTATATGCAGATTTAGATGCTCTTGGAGCAGCTGAGGTTTTAGCGGATGCTATTCATAAAATTGAAAAAGATAAAGATAAAAAATTTGATTTAATTCTTTGTGGAAAGGAATCTACAGATGAAATTACTGGTCAAGTAGGACCAATGCTTGCTGAGAAATTGGGAACAGGCTTTACCAGCAGCGCAGTTGAAATCAACTTAAAAGATAATGGTATGGAAGTTCATCAAGAAACTGATGAAGGATATAATGTAGTTTCTATAGCATATCCAGCTGTAGTAACAGTAAGTAAACCAGATTATGATCCACGTTATCCTACTATCAAAACTAAGATGGCAAGCCGTAAGGCAGTGATTCCAACTTATTCAGCAGCAGAAATTGGAGAGGTAAAACAAGCAAAAGTACGTTGCACTGAATATGTTGCACCTCCTAAGAAAGAGGCTGGTATCAAGATTAAAGAGAAAGATGCTGCTTTGGCAGTAAGTGCTGCTATGGAGCAAATGAAAAAAGATAAGGCAATTTAAGTTAAGGGGGGAAACGAAATTATGAAAACGTTATTGTTTATTGAAACAGATGGAGAAAAAGTATTAGGCGGAAGCCTTGAATTGATTAGCGCAGTAAAAGCATTAGATGCAGAAGGAACAGCTCTTGTAGCAGGTAACAGGGCTGCAGCAGATACAGTAGCTGCTTTAGGAATTCCAGTTATTTTTACAGATAATGCTACAGACTATGATACTTTAACAGAAGTATTATCAGAAGTTGTTAAGGAAGAAAATCCAGATATTGTTTTACTCGCAAATACAGCATTATCTAAAGATATTGCACCACGTATTGCAGGACGTATGTCTTTAGGATGTGTAAGTGACGTAATGGGAATGAATAAAACTGATGGTAAAGTTATATACACTAGACCAGCTTATGGTGGTACAGTTTTAGAACATATTGAAGTAGAAGGTACAGCCGTAGTTACAGTTAGAAATGGAAGTTTTTCCAAGCCAGAGGCCAGTTCAAATTTACATGTTACAGAGAAAAAAGTAGAAATTCCAGTTAGTGCTATTAAGGCAAAAATTGTAGATACAGTAAAAGAAATTTCTGAATCTGTTAATTTAGAAGAAGCACAAGTTATTGTTTCTGGTGGACGTGGAATGGGAAATGCAGAAAATTTCAAACTTGTTGAAGAATTAGCATCTGTACTTGGTGGTGTAGTAGGTGCAACAAGACCAGCAATTGAAGAAGGATGGATTTCTCGTGCACACCAAGTTGGACAATCAGGAAAAATTGTAGCACCAAAACTTTATATTGCATGTGGTGTTTCTGGAGCAACACAACATACATCTGGAATGTCAGGTTCTGATTATATTGTGGCAATTAATAAAGATGAAGATGCTCCAATTTTTGAAATAGCTAATGTGGGTATTGTTGGAAATGCAATGGATGTTCTTCCAGTTATGATTGAAGAAATGAAGAAAGTAAAAGAAAAATAAATCAATAGGGGACACATAATACAAAATAACATTGAAAACTAAATATATAAAAAATTGTATTTTAACTAAAAACCAAAAGATTATATAGGCACAATATAAGCGCTAGAATATAAAAATTGAAAAATTGAATGAGGGGATAAAAGAATGTTCTTTTTAAAATTTTTAATAGCGATATTACCAATTGTTTGGCTGATGGTTGCATTGAGTAAATTGAAAATGCAAGGTTATAAAGCTTGTTTTATTACACTGGTTCTTACAATGGTCTTGGCTGTTGGTTTCTGGAAATTAAATGCAGTTTATGCTGCTTCGGCGGTATTGGAGGGAGTACTCAACGGCTTGTGGCCAATTTGTATAGTTATTGTTGCAGCTTTGTTTGCGTATAATTTGACTTTACGTACAGGTGCAATGGACTCCATAAAAAAAATGTTGGCTGGAGTTTCTACTGATCAAAGGGTTTTAGCATTGATTATTGGATGGGGATTCGGTAATTTCATGGAAGGCATGGCTGGATTTGGTACAGCAGTTGCTATTCCAGCATCTATGCTGGCTGGTATTGGGTTAAATCCATTTTCAGCAGTTCTAGGATGTTTGGTTGTTAATAGTACGCCAACTGCATTTGGGTCAGTAGGAATACCTTTGGTAACGCTTTCAGCAGTAACTGGAGTTGATGCGAGCGTATTGGCAGCAAATACAGCAATAATTGAAGCAATTCTTTGTTTTATCAGTCCATTTATTATGGTATGCATTGTAGGTGGCGGAATAAAGGCATTAAGGGGAGCGTTTCTTATTACATTAGTTTCTGCAGTATCATTTGTACTGCCTTGGTATATTACAGCAACAGTAGTTGGAGCAGAACTGCCAAATATAGTAGGCTCTATTTGTTGTATGACATTTACAGTTGTTGCAGCAAAAGTCTTTAATAAAAAGCCTCAAGTTAAGCAGGAGTGTTGCGCTGCAATAATTGAAGTTCAGGATAAAAAGGAAGAAACAGTTTTATCATTTGGCAAGGCATTACAGGCATGGAGTTCGTTTATTTTAATATTCATAATGCTGCTTGCTACATCAACTTTATGTCCACCAATTAATCATTTTATTGCAAAATACAAAACCGTTATGGTTGTATATGCTGGTGAAGGTGGAAATAAATTGAGCTTTAGTTGGATTAATACACCAGGTGTTATTATTTTTGTTGCTACAATTATTGGAGGCTTTATTCAAGGTGCAAAAATATCAACCATGTTAGATGTATTATTTTCTACATTAAAAGCAAACTGGAAGACAATTGTTACAATTTGTTCAGTTTTGGCAACAGCAAAAGTAATGGGCTATAGTGGAATGATTTCAGATATGGCAAGCTTTTTAGTTGTAGCTACAGGAGGAGCATATCCGTTGATTTCTCCATTAATCGGAGCTATTGGAGGATTTGTTACAGGTTCAGGTACATCAACCAATGTTTTATTCGGAGGATTACAAGCAGAAACAGCGAAAAACCTTGGACTTCCTGCAGCATGGATGGCAGCAGCAAATGTTCTTGGAGGAGGTATTGGAAAGATGATTTGTCCTCAAGGCATTGCAATTGGTGCAAGTGCAATTAATCAACCTGGTTCAGAAAGTAAAATTTTGAGAAGTATGTTTAAATATTTTGTATTCTATGTAGTTATCGCTGGCATCATATGTTATTTAGGTACATTGTTTATTTAGGTACATTATAGAATGAGAAAAAAGTTAGAAAGGAATGATTACTATGGCTAACTATAATAAATTAACAGAAGAAATAATTTCAAGATTACAGGAGGCAGCTCCAGGACATATTTTAACAGGTGATGATATCAATGAAGATTATTCCCATGATGAAATGCCTATTTATGGAAAAGAAGCTCCACAGGTTGTATTAATGGCACACTCTACAGAGGAAGTTGCTGCAGTGGTAAAAATATGTAATGAAAATAAGATACCAGTAACCCCAAGAGGAGCAGGAACAGGACTTGCAGGAGGAGCAGTTCCACTTTTAGGAGGAGTTTTAATTGATCTTACAAAGATGAATAAAATACTCTCTTATGATTTAGAAAATTTTGTAGTTCATGTTCAAGCAGGTGTTTTGTTAAACGATCTTGCAGAGGATTGTGCAAAACAAGGATTATTATACGCTCCAGATCCAGGTGAAAAGTTTGCATGCCTCGGTGGAAATGTTTCAACAAATGCTGGTGGAATGAGAGCTGTTAAATATGGGGCAACACGTGATTATGTACGTGCAATGACAGTTGTTCTTCCAACAGGAGAAATTACGAGTTTTGGAGCTACAGTATCAAAAACAAGTTCAGGTTACAGCCTTTTAAATTTAATGATTGGTTCTGAAGGTACTCTTGGAATTATTACAGAACTTACTTTTAAGGTTATGCCAGCACCAAAGGTAGTTGCTAGTTTAATTATTCCTTTTGAAAATTTACATGATTGTATTTCTACTGTTCCTAAATTTAAAATGGAACATATGAATCCACAAGCAATTGAATTTATGGAAAGAGAAATTGTTCTTTCTAGTGAGAGATATATTGGAAAGAGTGTATTTCCACAAGTAATTGATGGAGTAACTGCAAATGCTTATCTACTTGTTACTTTAGATGCGAACGACGAAGATGAGTTAAATAACCTTATTGAGCAAGCTAGTGAAATAGTATTGGAGGCAGGAGCAATAGACGTTCTTGTAGCTGATACACCTTCAAAGATAAAAGATGCATGGGCAGCTCGTTCTAGCTTCTTAGAAGCAATTATGGCAGAAACAAAATTATTAGATGAATGTGATGTGGTAGTTCCAGTAAATAAAATTGCTTCTTATGTTGAATTTGTAAATAAAG
Source organism: Clostridium peptidivorans (assembly GCF_900205925.1). Classification (GTDB taxonomy): domain Bacteria; phylum Bacillota; class Clostridia; order Clostridiales; family Clostridiaceae; genus Clostridium_AK; species Clostridium_AK peptidivorans. The sequence goes on from NZ_OAOD01000012.1 coordinate 70,259, forward strand.
CCGGTGACGAATGTGGACTTACTATTAAGAGCTTTGGACATGCAGGAGATGGAAATCTTCACATATATCAATGCAGTAATGATTTAGAAGAAGGGGAGTTTAAGTCAAGAGTTGATAAATTCTTCAAGATTATTTACGAAGAAGCAACAAAATACGGTGGCCTTGTTTCAGGTGAACATGGAATTGGCAGTGGAAAGATGAGCTATTTAGCAGATAGCGTTGGAGAAGTAAACATGGAATTAATGAGAGGCATTAAAAAAGTGTTTGACCCTAACTGTATTATGAATCCAGGTAAAGTATGCTGTCCATTAGATGGTACCAATTAATAAAATACAATTGAAATTGATATACACATATAAAAAAGAAAGGTAGGAAATTAATATGAATTTTAAACAAGATGAAAATCATGAGCAATTACAAGAAATGTATCGCGAATTTGCTGAAAATGAGGTAAAATCACTTGCAAAAGAAATTGATGAAAACATGCGTTTCCCAGAAGAAACTATACCCAAAATGGCTGAAATGGGACTACTTGGAATTCCATTTCCTGAAGAATACGGCGGAGCTGGAATGGATACATTAAGTTATATACAATGTGTAGAAGAATTATCTAAATGCTGTGCAACAACAGGGGTTATCGTTTCAGCACATACAAGTCTTTGTGCAACACCAATTTACTCATATGGTACAGAAGAACAAAAAGAGAAATATTTAAAACCACTTGCTTCAGGTGAAAAATTAGGTGCTTTTGGATTAACAGAACCTTCTGCTGGAACTGATGCTTCTATGCAAAAGACAACAGCAGTACTCGAAGGAGACCATTATGTATTAAATGGTAGCAAGATCTTTATTACTAATGCAGGATATGCAGACACATATATTATTTTGGCTATGACAGATAAAACTAAAGGAACAAAAGGTATTTCAGCATTTATCGTTGAAAAAGATTTCCCAGGTTTTTCTGTTGGAACTCATGAAATAAAGATGGGAATCAGAGGATCTTCTACATGTGAATTATTCTTTGATAATTGCATAGTTCCAAAGGAAAATCTTTTAGGACAAGAAGGTAAAGGATTTAGCATTGCAATGGGAACTCTTGATGGAGGTCGTATTGGTATTGCTGCACAAGCTCTTGGTATTGCAGAAGGTGCAATAGATGAAACTGTAAAATATGTTAATGAACGTGTTCAATTTGGACGTTCTATTGGAAAATTCCAAAATACACAATTTGAACTTGCTCAAATGCGTGCAAATACAGAAGCTGCAAAGCTTTTAGTATATCAGGCTGCATGTGCAAAGGATGATCATGAAAAATATACACATTTAGCTGCTATGGCAAAATTAGTTGCTTCTAGAAATGCCAGCGATGTAACAAGACGTTGTTTACAATTATTTGGTGGCTATGGATTTTCAAGTGATTATCCAATTGAAAGAATGATGCGTGATGCAAAAATAACAGAAATTTATGAAGGAACATCAGAAGTTCAAATGATGGTGATTTCTGGATGGATGGGTGTTAAATAATTAGTAAGCGAAGTCCTTACAGTGCTCCGCAAAGATACCTAGTATCACTGGAAAAACGTAAAAGCATGAGAACATGTCTATAAGTAAAATGAAAGGTTCATGGCAATATATGCATACTATGTTGCTATGAACTTTCTTTTATGATTTTCATTAAGCTTAAAATCAAACTGCTCTCTTTCTCCGCTCAACTTCCGAATTTAACTCTATTTAAAGTGCGAAGAACAAACTCGCACTTTTATTCAATTAGTATAGAAATATTATAAAAGTAAAATTTACTTATATTCGTTCTTTTATATAAACTTGTAAACTCCTATTAAATTTTTGTATTGTTAAAGCCCTATCAGAACGTGGCTTTTTATGTGTTACAGAATAACAACAACGCTCTGGAGGTGGATCTGATAAGCGTGATAAATAACAATCCTCTGGAAGTAATGCGCATGCCACAGACTCTGGCAAAATTGTCCAATCTTCCTCTTCATTGAGAAATTCTACTGTAAGCTGTGCTAAATTCACTCGTAACTTTGCAAATCCAGGCTTCCACCAATAATCATGCCAATGATTATAATCTGAGCCAAAAAATTGAAATATCTCATTATTTGATTTTAATTCAGAAGGATGTATTATTTGAGAAAAAGAATTCTTGTTTCCTTTTCTCATTACAACAAAATCTTCTTTAAATACTAAATTAGAATTTAATTCTGGGTAAGGTGCTTTTCCATTAGTTAACCCTATATCTACTTCTCGATTAGCTACCATCTCATAAGTAGGTATGGAATCAAGGAGAATGATTTCTAACTTCAAATTAGGATTTTTCCGTGATAATTGTTTAAAAAAATCTCTTAATATATAAGAAGCTAAACTATCAGGAACGGCTACAGATAAATGTTCAATTAAATTATTTTCTTCTAGGGAATTTACTTCGATAGAAAGAGCTAATATTTGTTCAGCTATTGTTAAAAAACGTTCACCAGCGGGTGTTAATTGAACCGTGTCATGTCCTTTGCTTCGGAAAAGTAATTTGACGTTTAATTCTTTTTCCAACATAGAAAGTCTTCTACTAACTGTAGATTGAGTTAAAAACAAGGCACGTGCTGCTGTACTAATATTACGGTAATTGTTTATTTCCAAAAATATTTTAATATCTTTAATATCCATAGTAACAACCTCATTTTTATTATATTTAATTTAAATACAACTATTATAATATGCATTTATTACATATTATAATGTGAAAATCATCATTTTACAAATATTTATTGTGATGATAGTATTTAACTATAGTTTATCCGATGTCTACCCGCCCTAAGACTCCCATCCTCTTAAGGTGGGAGTAAGGGCGGCTACGACCCTGGATAACGATTTCTAAGCTTCAGTTGTAGTAAAAACTCCATCTGAAGCCAAGAACTCTGTTTATAAGTTATATAAAACATTTTAATTTTAGGAGGTTGAAATCATGGTTAAAATTGAAGCAATTTACCAAGCTCAAAAACGTATTGCTCCCTATATCAATAAGACTCCTCTCCTTCGTTTGAATAATCTAGATGAATATTTAGGTTGTCAAGTATATGCCAAAATGGAGTCTTTTCAAAAGACCAATTCATTTAAAGTTCGAGGTGCACTTAATGCTTCAATGACCTTGCCAGAAGAAGCATTGAAAAAAGGAATTATAACAGCTTCATCAGGAAATCATGGAAAAGCTATAGCGTATGCGGCTAAACAACTAGGTACTAAGGCTTATGTTGTAGTTCCAGAAACTGCACCGAAAATCAAAGTTGAAGGAATTCAATCATATGGAGCGGAAGTTATTTCTTGTGTTCCCGCAGAAAGATTTAATGTAGCTAAAAAATTAAGTGAAGAAAATAATTGGAGTTTTATTTCACCATTTGATGATAATGAAGTCATTGCAGGACAAGGTACTGCAGGCTTAGAAATACTGGAACAACTGCCAGATGTAGATTATATAATTTCTCCAATTGGTGGAGGTGGATTAATTGGTGGATTATCTACAGCAGTTAAAGAAACTAATCCACAAGTAAAAATCATTGGAGCTGAGCCTACATTAATTGCTCGCTATACTAACAGTTTCGCAGTAGGTCATCCGGTTGCCTTGCCTCCAGAATCAAAGTCAGTAGCTGATGGACTACAAACATTAAAACCTGGTGAACTTAATTATCCTGTTGTAGAAAAATATGTTGATAAAATTGTCACAGTAGATGAAGAAAATATTCTTAAAGCAACTAAGTTATTTTTAACTAAGGGAAAATTATTAGCTGAAATTTCTTCATGTATCACCTTAGGTGCCATCTTACAAGGAACTGTTAAATTTAATCCAAATGACAAAGTAGTTTTGTTTATTTCAGGTGGTAATATTGGAATGGATCAATTTAGTAAATTTGAAGATATGAGCATATAAGAGCAGTAGCAAGTTCTTCGCCTCGAGGACACAGTTATTTAGATGAAATAAAAAGGAGATGGATGAACTATGAAAAAAGTGGGGTTTATTGGTTACGGCACTATTGGTAAGCAAATAGTAAAGCAAGTGCAGGAGGAAGGAAATTACAGCATAGAATTTGTTGTTATAGGTGATGATAAAGAAAAAGATGGACGAGAATTACCTTATGTGAAAGAAATTACTTCAGATTTATTTCAAAAAGTAGATTTGGTGGTAGAAGTTGCCCATGCGGATATTATTGCAAAATATGGAGAGGAAATTTTAAAAAGTGCTGATTTACTTGTGTTTTCAACTACAGCATTTTCAAACGAAGAGTTATATGAAAGAATTTTAGAAAGTTCTAAAAAATACGGAACAAAAGTTTATATCCCTCATGGTGCAATCTTAGGATTAGATGGATTGTTTGATGGAAGAATGGTTATAGATAGTGTTACTATTACTACTACTAAAAGCCCTAAAAGCCTTGGAAGACAGGATACAGAAAGAACTGTTGTTTATGAAGGTTCTACAAGAGAAATATGTAAATTGTATCCACGAAATGTTAACGTACATGCTGCAATTGCTATGGCAGGAATTGGGTTTGATAAGACAAAATCAGTTTTAATTTCAGATCCAGCAGTATCCACTAATGCTCATGTTATTTTGGTTAAAGGACAAGGAATTGAATTTGAATTAAAAATAACAAGTATATCTCTAGGTGGTGTAACTGGTGCGTATACTCCTATTTCAGCTTTTGGTAGTTTACAAAGAGCTGCAAGCAATCAGAAAGGTTTTATATTCGTATAGATAGTATAGAGAAATTTATCATTTTGTATAGTAAAAATTTAAAATTTAAAATATAGATAAAAAAGAGGTTGTCGCACTAAAAAATTAGTGCGACAGTTTTTTGCGTAAAAACAAATCTATATACTGTCCTAGCACCTAGCACAGTTTTACTGGCTTATAATTTGCACAGGAGTTCCAATGGGCACCTTATTAAAAATCTCCAGCACGTCTTTATTATACATTCTTATACAGCCGTGAGATGCTCTTGTGCCAATAGATGCTGGATTATTTGTTCCATGTATTCCATATCCAGGTTTATTAAGGCCCATCCATCTAACTCCAAAAGGGCCGCCGGGATTAACAGCTCTATTTATTATCCTAAAGTTTCCGAGAGGAGTAGATGGTTTACCGAATGACATGATATCTGGAAAAATTTACTTAAGAAAATTTTTCATATAACTAGGCTTTAAAGCAAGCTCACTGGTACCAGGTACCACCCGTAAAATGTCATAATTCAATAACTTGTTCATAAATAAAAGAGATAATCCTTGGTATAAAATTTCAAGAGACTATCTTTTTTTATAAGTTTAATATATTATTAGCATTTATTAAACAAACTTTTTAAATTAAATATTGTTTTTTTATTCCCTTGGTAGAAAGTAGTAGAAAAATATGCTTTAATATTAAATATAAATGATAAAATAGGAATGAATTTGGAGGGATATTATGAATGTGAAAGTTTGTGTAGGTTCAAACTGTACGCTGCTTGGAGCGATGAGTATTTTAGACCAAATTGAAGACTTAAATGACATTATTAATGAAGACTTAGATAACTATAATGTTGAAGAATTGGAAGTTGAAGTAGTCAAGTGTTTAGGATTTTGCAAAGGAACTAATAAAAAAATATCACCCGTAGTAGTTATAGATGACGAGCCAATATTTAATGCTACCAGTCAGATTGTAATGGAAAAAATTATCAACAAGGTAAGACGGAAATAAAAGAAAACTACGGAGGAAAAATTTATTATGAAAGAAAGCTATGTTAATCTAATTAATATTAGGAGAAAGGTATTTTCCACCATTGCCAAAATGGCATACGATGGTTCTGATTTAAGCGAATTAGAGAAAGCATCTTTTGAAATTTTACCTAATGAGATAGGTATATATAGAGATAGTATATTTAGAGAAAGAGCAATAGTAGACGAGCGACTAAGACTAACAATGGGTTTAGATGCAAGAAAACCAACTGAATATCACCGTGTTACTGATGGGATTTCCGAAGTAGATGTGGATAAAACTCAATTTGTTGAGCCTTTGGTAAATGTCATTACACATGCATGTGAAGCATGTCCGACTAAAGCCTTTTATGTAACAGACAATTGTCGAAAGTGCTTGGCTCATCCATGTACTAATGTATGTCCAACAAATGCAGTTTCTATAGGAAAGAACAGAGCAATTATTGATCAGGACAAATGTATTAAATGTGGTAGATGTAAGGAAACTTGCCCATATAGTGCAATTGTAAAATATGAAAGGCCTTGTGCCGCTGTATGTGGTGTTAATGCAATAGATAGTGATTATTTAGGAAGAGCTCAGATAAACAGAGACCGATGCGTATCCTGTGGAAGATGCATTACTCATTGTCCTTATGGAGCCATTGCAGATAAGTCTCAAATATATCAGCTAATCAAATCACTAAAGACTAATACTCATATGTATGCCATAATAGCTCCCTCATTTTTGGGACAGTTTGGACCATTAGCTTCCCCGGTTCAAATATTTGAGGGTATAAAACAGCTTGGCTTTAGAGATGTGGTAGAGGTAAGCTTGGGAGCTGATATTACGACTCTTCACGAAGCAAAAGAATTTCTTGAAAAAGTACCGAATGATATTCCTTATATGGGAACAAGTTGTTGTAATTCTTGGACTTTAATGGTTAAAAAGCTATTTCCCGATCAATACGAATATATATCTGACTCTGCTTCTCCGATGGTTGAGACTGCAAAGCATATTAAGAAAATTGACCCAGATGCAAACATAACATTTATAGGACCTTGTATTTCTAAGAAATTAGAAGCATTAAGAGAAGATGTTAAGGACTACGTACATTTTGTAATAACCTTTGAGGAACTTATGGGTATGTTTGTTGCCAAGGGAATAGAATTATCAGAAATAGAAGTATCTAAAGAAATACAGGATGCTTCAACATTAGGTCGAGGATATGCTATAGCAGGGGGAGTAGCTGAAGCAGTAAAAAAGACTGCTTTGATTATTGATCCTTCAAGGGAAATTAATATAGAAGGTGTATCAACTTTACATGAATGTGTAAAACTTATAAAGGTAGCAAAATCTGGAAAAAAGAATGGATATTTGCTTGAAGGTATGGCATGTCCCGGTGGTTGTATTGCTGGACCGGGAACAATAGCATCGATGAATAGAGTTAAAAAGGCAGTAATAAATTTTAAAAATGAGTCGGAATACAAAACTCCATTTGATAATGATATTATTGATAAAAAATTAAGAAATAAATAAAATGTCATAGTTTAAGAACTTGCCTATAAATATATAAATAAAATATAAGGTTCATATTAATGTAGCTTAGTATACATTAATATGAACCTTATATTTTATTCTGCAGGAAAATTATATTTTATTATAACATCACCTTTATTAAAAACTTCTATACTGTTTAAAAGGTTACTGATTAATAATTTGTACCGGTGTTCCAATGGAAACCTTATTAAAAATCTCTAGCACATCTTTATTATACATTCTTATACAGCCGTGAGATGCTCTTGTTCCAATAGATGCTGGATTATTTGTTCCATGTATTCCATAGTGAGGGATGCTTAATCCCATCCATCTAACTCCAAAGGGGCCGCCGGGATTTACAATTTTATTTACTATTGTAAAATTTCCTAAGGGGGTAGGAGTGGAAGGTTTTCCAACAGCTACAGGATATGTTTTAACTACATTATTACCGGAGTATAAAGTTAAGGTGAGATTTTTTGTATTAATTACAATTCCATAGTTCCCTTGCCTATAGCTTGATTGAGCTCTGAAATAAGAATTTTCTTCTGAAAATTGACTACCCATAATATAAGGGCAAATAAACATAAGGTAACCTCCAATAAATATTACATAAGTATTATATTCATGACTATTGAAATAAGTTAATGAATATTAACATACAATATATGGAAATAATGTAAATAATATTATATAATATTTATAAAAGTTAAAGTTGTGGGGTGATATTATGAAAAGCACTGTTAAAGATGTAGGTATTGGAAGTATATCTATATTTTTATTTATATTGTCTATAGGTTTTTCGCTAAGTTTTAAGGGGGCTCCCGCAGTTGGTGACTTGGTTTTACAATCAATAGGATTAAGAGCTTGGTCCAATGAATATGGAGGACTTCATTATACGATACTTTATTCATTAGGCATGCTTTATTTATCCTGGCTTATAGGAAACAGCTTTCCAAATCACTTATGGGCTTCTATGGGCAGAAAACTATCCATAGCTGTAAGTCTGTGTATAACTGCATTAATACTTGTAACCACTTCAATATGATACACTAAAAATGGCTTTCATTTGAAATGAGTTGAGTTAGTGATGTATAATAGCCATATAATACTTTATTATTTGGTTAATCAACAGTTTATGTGAAAGTTTTCCTATGTAGAGCTTTTGCAAATCTATTCACTGTTAATCATTAGAAAAAGAATTAAGGGGATAAAAGGGGGATAAAAATGTTAATTAAAAATGGAAAGATAATTACCATCACAGGTAAAACTTATGAAAATGGATGTATACTAATGAAAGATGGTAAGATAATAGAAATATCAGAACATATAGAAGAAAAGGACGAAAGAGTTATAGATGCAAAAGGGGGCTGGGTTATTCCTGGCATAATTGATGCTCACTGTCACGTTGGAATGTTTGAAGAAGGAATTGGATTTGAGGGAAGTGACGGAAATGAAGCTACAGACCCGATAACTCCGCATCTTAGAGCAATAGATGCAGTAAATCCTATGGATAGTGCTTTTGAGGATGCGAGAAACTCTGGAATAACTACAGTTATGACAGGACCTGGAAGTGCAAATGTAATAGGTGGGCAGTTTGTAGTTATGAAAACTCATGGAGTGTGTATTGATGATATGGTTATAAAGGATTCAGCAGCTATGAAAATAGCCTTTGGTGAAAATCCTAAAAGAGTATATCATGGTAAAGGAAAGACTCCATCTACAAGAATGGCCACAGCAGGACTTTTAAGGGAAACCTTAGTTAAGGCTAAAAATTACATGGGAAAAAAGAATTCTGCAAAGATTAAAGGAGACAGCTTTGAAGTAGATCTTAAGATGGAAGCATTAATACCTGTACTTCAAAAGAAAATACCTCTTAAAGCACATGCACATAGAGCAGATGACATATTGACTGCTATAAGAATAGCAAAGGAATTTGATGTAAATTTAACTTTGGAGCACTGTACTGAGGGAGAATTTATAGCTAAATATATAAATGAGGCTAATGTATCTGCAGTAGTAGGACCAACTTTGACCTCTAAAACAAAAGTAGAAACTCGAAATAAGTCCTTTAAAACTCCGGGGGTTTTACATAAAGCAGGAGTTAAAGTAGCTATAATGACAGATCATCCTGTAATACCTATTCAATATTTACCTTTATGTGCAGGAATTGCAGCTAAAGAGGGACTTGGAATAGATGAAGCGCTAAAGGCTATCACAATAAATGCAGCTGAAATAGCAGGAGTAGATGATAAAATCGGAAGTATAGAAATAGGAAAAGATGCAGATATAGCTATCTTTGACGGTAATCCATTAGAAGTATTTACAAATACCCTTTATACTATAATAAATGGAGAAGTTGTATACGAAAAAGAAAATTAATAGCTAAACTTAATAGAGTTAATACTGGATACTTAAAGTATTCAGTATTAACATAAAATTTAAAATGTGAATGGAAAAGAGGATTACATAATGGCTGCTTATGAAAAAAGAAAAGCTAGGTATGAAAAGCTACTTATAAAGCAAAGACAGCTTGTAAACTTTATAAGTTCTTTAAGAATTATTGTATTTGTAGCTGGGATATTTTTTACAATGTATCTTTACTACAAACTTAGAAGTGAATACATATCTACTATTGTATTTTTAGTTTCAGGTATAGCCTTTGGAATATTAATATATTGGCATGATAAGGTTATAACTTATAAGAATACCTTGGAAAATATATACATATTAAATGACAAAGGAACAAAAAGAATAAGTGATAAATGGAGAGAGTTTGAGGATAAGGGAGAGGAGTTTATAAATACAGAGCACCCTTATACTTATGATCTAGACATATTTGGTAAAAGTTCATTGTTTCAAAAGATAAATGAAACTAATACTTTTTTGGGAAGAAAAAGATTAGCAGCGGTGCTTTCAGGATTGAATTTTTCAACTAAAGAGTTATATGAAAGGCAAGAAGCCATTAAGGAGTTAAGTAAGAAAATTGGGTTTAGAGAAAGATTTATAAGCGAATCTATGATAAACAAAGGAACGTATAAGGACCCAGAAGAACTTTTTAAATGGGGAAAAGAAAAAATGCCCATATATGAAAATATGGCTATATTCATAGGCACTAGAATAATCTCAATAGTTTCAGTAGTTCTTATAATAATATTTTTTATGGGAATAGTTCCTTATAGAATGCCGCTTACAGCATTATTAATTGAAGGATTATTACTTTTACCTGGCAGAGATAAAAGAGGTGAGGCATTAGGCACTGTATACAGATATAAAAAAAATATAAGAAATTATTATAATTTAATTGCTCTTTTAGAAAAACAAAATTTTAAATCTCCTTATTTAAAAGAGCTAAAAGAAAAATTAAAAGAAAATAATAGTACAGCAACCAAAGCAATAGATGAGTTTTATAAAATTTCCAGCCTTACAGGGGATAGAGCTAACATGGTGTATATGCCTATAAATATAATTTTCCTTCTAGATTATTATATAATATTTCGTCTTGAAAGGTGGAAATCTAACTCAGGAGAAAAACTTCAGGATTGGTTTGAAGCAATTGCAGAGCTTGAGGCTTTAATGAGTTTAGCACTTCTTTGCTATGAAAATGAAACTTGGACTATGCCAGAATTTAAGGAGGAAGGGCTTTTATTTGAAGGTGAAAATATAGCACATCCTCTTCTAAGTAATAATAGGATTTCAAATGATGTAAAAATAAATGATAAAAATAAGATACTTCTAATAACGGGATCTAATATGTCAGGAAAAAGTACTTTCTTAAGAACTGTAGGAATAAATACAGTACTCGCTTATACAGGAGCACCTATTTGTGGAGAAAGGCTTATAGTAAGCCCAATGAAAATATATACCTGTATGAGAATAAGTGATAATTTAGAAAAAAACATATCATCTTTTTATGGAGAACTTCTTAGAATAAATATCATAGTAAAGGCAGTAGAACAAAAGGAACCTATACTCTTTTTATTGGACGAAATATTTAAAGGCACTAACTCATTGGATAGACATACCGGTGCTAAAATTCTTATAAATAAAATGAGTAAAGAAAATGCAATAGGCCTTGTGTCAACCCATGATTTAGAGTTAGGAGATTTAGAAAAAAGCAATAGAGTTGTAAAAAACTATAATTTTAGAGAGTACTATAGTGAAGGTAAAATACATTTTGACTATAAACTAAGAGAAGGAATATCAAAAACAAGAAATGCAATGTATCTTATGAAACTTGCAGGTATAGATGCAGAAGAAAGTGATTTATAAGCACATACTTTAAGTATGTGCTTATTTTTATTAGTAAAATTCAGATATACTAATTTATAAAAAAGACATGGTCAGAATATATCTGGTTTTTAGCACATATAATTAATAGGTAAAAATTTTAAATTGCAAGAATATTCCTGCATAATAAGTTATGTAAAGTAACAAATATGGAAGGAATTTTCAGTGAAATATTGAATTAGTATTATGGGGCAATATTTCAATAAATTTAAAGTATGCTGAGTTATAAATTGGGGGAATAAATTATGAAAAGTGCTATGTTAGATTCCTATGAGCCTAAACACGGGGAAGCATTAAGAATAATTCCTAAAGCACAGAGGGAGCAAGCTATAAAAAGAGCAGGATATAATACATTTCTTCTAAAGCCAAGGGAAGTATATATAGATTTATTGATATATAATAAAGTAAATAATAATAAATTTAAACAAGATATATTAAATGATAAAAGTTCAAATTGTAACTATGATAAATATAGATTAGAGCAAGTAGAATATCTTATAGAAAGACTTGAAAAGGCTTCAATACCTATAATAAATTCCGGTGGAGGTCAAGCGGTTTTTTTAGACGCCAAAAGGTTTTTACCAAGCATTCCTGAGTCCCAGTTTCCAGCACAATCACTTTCAGCAGCATTATATGTAGATTCAGGAGTAAGGGGCATGGAAAGAGGAATAGTTTTTGCAGGAAGAGACAGTAAAACAGGAAAAGACCGTATCCCAAAGCTTGAGCTTGTAAAGCTTACTATTCCACAAAGAATTTATACCTATGCCCATTTAGATTATGTAGCTGAAGCCATAATATCTTTATATAAAAAGAGAAATGAAATCAAAGGGCTTAAATGGGAGTATGAACCTAAAATTTTAAGATTTTTTACAGGTAGATTTGCTTTAATAGAATAAACTTTAGAAGGTACACATATGAAAAGAGTAAGAGTAAAACTTAGAACAAAAATTAGTGCGTTAAATATAAGTGTTGTAGTTATTTCCCTAGTGATTACTATAGTTTTAATATATCAAATGAGGATGTCTTGGATAACAAAAGAGGCAGAAATTAACTTGATGAATATAAGTAAAATCATATCCAAATCACCATTTATAATTGATGGGTTAAAGAACAAAAAAGATTCAGATGAGATGCAAAGTTATGTGAAAGATATAGTAAAATCCGGTAAGGATGTAGACTCAATAAGTATAGTGGATTTAAATGGAAATACTTATGCTAATTCTGATTTTGAAAAAATGTATGACACCAGTGTTCAGGGAATATCAGAGTTAGCTTCCATACAAAATAAAGAAATTTTAGAGGATAAGGTAGAAAGCTTTGGAAAACTTATAATATCATTTGTTGTCATAAGGGATGATAAGAAAGACCCCATAGGTTTTATAATGGCAAAAGTATTAACTAATAATATTGAAATAGCTAAATATGAAATAGTTATAACATTAATTCTTGTAATACTTTCAGGTTTACTTATAGGAAGTGTAGGTTCACTAATAATATCAAAGAGTGTAAAGGAATCACTTTTAGGATATGAAGCAGAGCAAATTTCTAAGCTGTTTATACAAAAGCAGGAGGTATTGGATTCTTTAGATGACGGTATAATTGCAGTGGATGAAAATTTTAAGGTAACTTTTTATAATAAGGGTGCGTTAAATATTCTCAAAATAGATGAAGATATAATAGGGGAAAAAATAATAAATATTATTTCAAATTCTAATCTCTATCAGGTATTTAAAGATGGTGAACCTCAATACAACAAAGAAATGATTATAAATAACACAATAGTTGTTACAAATAGAATTCCAATAAAAAGTAAAGAAAAAGTTATAGGTGCAGTGGCGATATTTAGAGATAAAACTGAAGTTACAAGGCTTGCTGAGGAAGTAACAGGAGTAAGACAAGTAGTAGAAGCGCTAAGGGCTAATAATCATGAATTTATGAATAAACTTCATGTTATTTTAGGGCTTATTCAAATAGGTGAAACTGATGAAGCTAAAAAATACATAATTAAGCAAACTAAGGAGCAGCAACAAAAGGTAAGTCTTGTTATGAATAAAATAGAAGATTCAACCATTGCAGCTCTTATTCTAGGTAAGATAAGCAGGGCAAAGGAAATGGGAGTAGAACTTTATATCGATTCCAATAGTAACCTTAAAAAAAGAAAGGGAAGAATTAATAGTCATGCGTTAGTTACTATAATTGGCAATTTGCTTGAAAATGCTATAGAAGCAGTGAGCATAAGTGATAAAGAAAAGAAAGAAGTAAACATACTTATAAAGGAAGATTCATTTTGTATTTTAATAGATGTAAAAGATACAGGCACAGGAATATCTAAAGAAAATTTGTCCAATGTATTTAATAACGGATTTTCAACCAAAGGTGAAAACAGGGGAAAGGGCCTTGTACTTTTAAATCAAATTGTTGAAAATTTAAATGGCAAGGTAGAAGTTTTTTCTAATGTAAACGAAGGATGCCGGTTTAAGGTATGCATTACAAAGGAGGAAAAGGATGATTAACGTACTGATAGTAGAAGATGATCCGATGGTAGCACAAATAAATAAAAGATATACAGAAAGCATAGAGGGATTTAAAGTAGTTGGGGTTTGTAGTAATGGAAATGAAGCATTAAACACAATAAAGACCAAACAAATGCAATTAGTTATACTAGACTTATATATGCCTAAAATGGATGGGATAGAATTCTTAAAAGAAATTAGAAAAGAACATATAATGACAGATGTAATAATGGTAACAGCTGCACATGAAACAAATAAATTAAATGAAGTGCTAAAGCTTGGCGCTATAGATTATCTTGTAAAACCCTTTGAATATGAAAGGTTTAAGGAAGCATTAAATAAATTTAAATTAAGGTATGATCTCCTTCAGGAAAAATCTACTCTTAATCAAGAAGATATAGATAAAATAACAAGTCAAAATTCCACAAGTTTAGGAGAAGACTTTCAAAAGGGAATAAATGAGAGAACTTTATATAGAATAAAAAAATTTATAAAGGATTATAAAGAGGAATACTTTACTTCAGAAGAAATAGCTGAAGGAATGAAATTATCTAGAGTTACCATAAGAAGATACCTAGAATACATGTCATCCTTTGGTGATCTAATAAGAGATATAGAATACGGAGAAGTGGGAAGACCAAAGACTAAATATAAAGCTTCGATAGATAATAAATTAACAATATAGTAATACATAGAAAAAATTAGTGAATGAGATATGCGTGAAAGTTGCAAATAGCTTATAGAAAGTCTTTTGTAACTTTTTATTTTTGCAAATATATAACTTTTTTAATTCATAACTAGTTTAAATTGATAAAGTCTATGTGTAAACGTTAACGATAAAAACATAAGTTACAAAACAATTGAAATACTTTTATAATATAGAAGTTGTTAGAAAATTAAGATAATATATATTTAACTAATAAATAAACAACTAAAATCAATTGGCCAATTGGTTTATGTCAGTATTAATTAAGTACTTAAGTTTAGGAGTGAAGGGGGATATTATGGATTATAAAGAAATGAGCTTAAAGCTTCATGAAGAAAAGTGTGGTAAGGTGGAAGTTATATCTAAAGTTAAAGTAAAAAATAAAGAAGATTTAAGTATTGCTTATACTCCTGGGGTAGCAGAACCCTGTAAAAAAATTCACGAAGATGCAGAAAATGTGTACAAATATACGGCTAAAAAGAATTTAGTTGCAGTGGTTACAGATGGAACAGCAGTACTAGGACTTGGAGATATAGGGCCAGAAGCTGCTATGCCAGTTATGGAAGGAAAGGCAATATTATTTAAGGAGTTTGCAAATGTAGATGCATTTCCTATATGTTTAGATACAAAGGATGTGGAGGAAATAATAAAGACAGTTAAGTACTTATCTCCAACCTTTGGTGGAATAAACTTAGAGGACATCTCAGCTCCAAGATGCTTTGAAATAGAGAAAAGACTTAAGGAAGAACTTGATATACCTGTATTCCATGATGATCAGCACGGTACAGCTATAGTGGTTTTAGCAGGACTTTTAAACGCATTAAAGCTTGTGGATAAAAACATAGAAGATGCAAAAATAGTTATAAATGGAGCAGGTTCTGCTGGAATATCCATATGTAAGCTTTTGATGGCAAGAGGGGCAAGAAACATAGTTATGTGTGATTTAAAAGGAGCTTTAGTAGAAGGAGAAGACTGGATGAACAAAGCTCAAGTAGAAATTGCAAAGGTTACTAACAGAAGCTTTGAAAAGGGCGTATTAAAAGATATCATAAAAGAAAAAGACGTATTTATTGGAGTTTCAGGACCTAACGTATTAAATGCAGAAATGGTTTCTACAATGAATAAGGATTCCATAATTTTTGCTATGGCAAATCCTACACCTGAAATCCTTCCAGAGGAAGCAAAGAAGGGTGGAGCAAGAGTTATAGCTACAGGAAGATCTGATTATCCAAATCAAATAAATAATGTACTTGTTTTCCCAGGGATATTTAGGGGAGCATTAGATGTACGAGCAAGGGAAATAACAGAGGGAATGAAACTTGCAGCAGCGGAGGCAATTTCAAGTATAGTTAAAGATGAAGAATTAAATGAAGAATATATAATTCCAGATGCATTTAACAAAGATGTGGTGGAAGCTGTTTCTAAAAAAGTAGGAGAAATAGCTATAAAAACTGGCATTGCTAAAATAAAATAATAAATATTATAGGGGGCGTTCAAATGGGTAAAAAGAAAATGAGTCTTGTAACAAAAATAATGCTAGGCTTAGTACTTGGAATAATAGTAGGATTATTTTTTACATCATCACCTAAAATTGCTACAAACTATATAAAGCCTATAGGAACATTATTTTTAAATCTTATTAAAATGACCATAGTTCCACTGGTATTTTCATCCTTAGTAGTTGGAGCAGCAAGTGTGGGAGATGTTAAAAAGCTTGGTAGAATTGGCGGAAAGACCATGATTTATTTCTTTGTGACCACTGCTATAGCAATAATTATAGGATTGATTCTTGCAAATATATTTAAACCAGGAGTAGGCGTGGCACTTGTAGCAGGGACCCAGCAAAAGGCCACTGAAGCACCAACTTTAATTCAAACATTACTTGATATTGTTCCAACAAATCCAATAGATGCACTTGCAAAGGGAAATATGCTTCAAATTATATTCTTTGCACTATTTACAGGAATAGGAGCAACTTATATTGGAGAAAAGGGAGAAATTTATTTAAAGTTTTGTGATAGTGTAGCTGAAATTATGTATAAGATAACTGAGGTAATAATGAATTTAGCACCTTATGGAGTGTTTGCACTTATAGTTCCAGTTATTGCAACCAATGGCCCCAAAGTACTGCTTCCACTAGTTAAATTAATACTAGTTTGTTATGCAGGATATATATTACATGCAATAATAGCTTACTCATTTTCTGTTAGTATGTTTTCAAAAATATCACCAATTGAGTTTTTAAGGGGGACTTCAGCGCCAACAGCAATAGCATTTAGTACAAGCAGCGGAGCAGGAACTCTTCCTGTAGCTCTTAAAACAGTAAGAGAAAAATTTGGAGTATCGGATGGAATAGCAAGTTTTGTACTTCCACTGGGTACAACAATAAATATGGATGGAACAGCTATATATCAAGCAGTTTGTGCAGTATTTATTGCTCAAGCCTATTCAATACCATTATCATTTTCACAGCAATTAACAATACTTCTTACCGCACTCTTAGCTTCAATTGGCACAGCAGGGGTTCCTGGAGCAGGATTTATGATGCTTATGATGGTTTTATCCTCTGTAGGACTTCCACTTGAAGGAGCTGCATTAATAGCTGGTATAGATAGAATACTTGATATGGGAAGGACTGCTGTAAACGTTACAGGAAATGTAGGGGCGTGTATTGTAATTGCAGGAACTGAAAATGAAATAGATTATAATAAGGCTTCAATAAGAAATAAGAACAACTCTAAAAATATAGAAGCTTAAAATATATAACACTATCTTTTAAATTGGGGGATTAATATGAGCAAAACCGTGGGGATTTTAGGAGGAATGGGACCTCAAGCAACTTGTGATTTGTTCAATAAGATTATAAGTTATACAAATGCTAAAAGTGATCAGGAAAATATTCACTTGCTTATAGATAATAATGTGGAAATTCCTGATAGAACTAACTATATTCTAGGCAAAGGGGAAAATCCAATAACGCCTATGGTAGAAACAGTAGTAAAACTTAGAAATGCTGGAGCAGAGATGATTATAATGCCCTGCAACACAGCACATTACTTTTATAATAAACTGACAGAAGCAGTTGAAATACCTTTTATAAATATGATTGAAGAAGTTGGAAGATATATTTATGAAAGCTATGGTGAATGCAAAGCAGGGCTTCTTGCAACCACAGGAACTTATGAAGGCAAAGTATATGAAACCTATTGTAAAAAGTATAATGTAGAGATTGTTTCGCCAAGGGATGAGGATAAAAATTTTATTTTAGATTTAATTTATAGGGTTAAAGCAGGGGATATGAACTTTGATATAGACAAAATACTAAAAGTATTAAATGAGTTTAAACATAATGGAGTTAATACAATAATACTTGGATGCACAGAACTTCCATTGGTGTTTGATAGTTTAGATAAAAAGCTATTTAAAGACTTTAATTTTATATCATCTACAGATGTTTTGGCAAAGAGAACGGTAGAACTAGCCAAAGCTAACTAATAATTAATACTTAGGGGGATTTAAAAATGAGATATAGAATAGAAAGTGATTCAATAGGGGAAAAGGAAGTTCCAATTAATGCTTATTATGGGGTGCAAACTTTAAGGGCCTATGAAAATTTCAATATAACAGGGCGTAAAATTCATCCACAGCTTATAAAAGCATTGGCTGAAATAAAAAAAGCAGCAGCTATAACAAACATGGATATTGAACTTTTAAACAGAAAAGTTGGAAATGCCATTGTAAAAGCCTGTGATGAAATTATAAAAGATAGGTTTCATGAAGAGTTTATAACAGATGCTGTACAGGGCGGTGCAGGAACATCTATGAATATGAATGCAAATGAAGTTATAGCAAACATAGCTATAGAAATCCTTGGAGGAGAAAAGGGAGATTATAATATAGTTCACCCTAATGACCATGTTAACATGGGGCAGTCCACAAATGACGTTATACCTACAGGAGGAAAAATTGCAGCTATAAGATTATTAAAGGGTGCTTTGATAGAGTTATATGCTTTAGTAGATGCTTTGGTAAACAAATCAAAAGAGTTTGATCATGTAATTAAGATGGGAAGAACTCAGCTTCAAGATGCAGTGCCAATAAGACTTGGACAGGAATTTAAGGCATATGCAGATGCAGTAAAAAGGGATATAACTAGAATAAAAAGAACTATGGAAGATTTAAGACATGTAAGCATAGGGGCTACTGCAATAGGAACTGGAATAAATGCTGACGAAGAATATGTAAAAAACGTAACTCCTAATTTAAGTATAGTTACAGAGCTAGAGCTTGTACAATGTGATGATTTAGTAGATGGTACTCAAAACTTAGATACCTTTGCAGCGGTATCTGGAGCTTTAAAAGTTTGTGCAATTAATTTATCAAAAATATCAAATGACTTAAGATTATTATCTTCAGGACCAAGAACAGGCATAGGAGAAATAAATCTTCCAGCAAAACAAAATGGGTCATCTATAATGCCTGGAAAGATTAATCCTGTAATACCAGAGGTAGTTAATCAAGTGGCATTTAATATAATAGGAAATGATATGACAATAACTATGGCAGCAGAAGCAGGACAGTTAGAGTTAAATGCCTTTGAGCCAGTACTTTATTATAACTTATTTGAATCTATAGAAACTCTTACAAATGGAGTTAAAACCTTTATAGAAAACTGTGTAAATGGCATTACAGCAAATGAAAAGCGCTGTAAGGATTTAGTTGAAAACAGCGTAGGGATAATAACTGCCATATGTCCACATGTAGGATATAAGAATTCAGCTAAAATAGCTAAAACTGCTATAAAAACTGGAGAATCCGTAAGAGAACTTATTTTAAAGGAAGGTTTATTAAAAGAAGCAGATTTAGATGTGATATTTGATGCCTATGGCATGACTGAACCAGGAATTTCAGGGAAGGAACTTTTGAAGAAATAGAAACCAGCATATTAAAAAAAGAAGTTTGTAGGTGTGCAAGCTTCTTTTTTTATGTGCGTTCAACATAGGCAACATTAGGGGCAAGGAATAGCATTAACGCCAGGACAGCAGCTATAGTAGTTGGTGCTACTGAAAATGAGCTTGATTATGATAAGGCTTCTGTAAAAAATAATTCTAAAGTGTAAGGGTTTAAAATGGGGGGCTTTTGAAGCGACCTCTTTATATTTTAAATATTAACAAATTGTTCTTTAAAATTTTATGGTAAAGTCCATCAACTTAAACTAAAATAAATATTAGACATTTTCCTTAAATAGAAAATTTATACTAAAACATGAAAAATAATCATAAAAAATTTTAAAAAAGGTATTGATAATTAATAATAATTATTATATAATAATAAATGTAGAGAACACACAGTGATAATAACCCCACAAGATGGGATTAGAAATAAAAAATAAATAAATGATTTTAGGGAGGATTTTTATTATGAAAAAATTTGTATGTACAGTATGTGGATATATTCATGAGGGAGATGCAGCACCAGAAAAGTGCCCACAGTGTGGAGTGCCAGCTGATAAGTTTATAGAAAAAGTTGAAGGCGAGTTTGCTTGGGCAGATGAGCATAAAATCGGAGTAGCCGAAGGCGTTGATCCAGAAGTTATAGAAGGATTAAGAGCAAACTTCACAGGAGAATGTACAGAAGTTGGAATGTATCTTGCAATGTCAAGACAAGCTGATAGAGAAGGATATCCAGAAATTGCTGAAGCTTATAAGAGAATAGCTTTTGAAGAAGCAGAACACGCAGCAAAATTTGCTGAACTTTTAGGAGAAGTAGTAACAACTAGCACAGAAAAGAACTTACAGTTAAGAGTTGAAGCAGAGCACGGAGCTTGCCAAGGTAAAAAAGATCTAGCAACACTTGCTAAAAAGTTAAACTTAGATGCAATTCATGATACAGTACATGAAATGTGTAAAGATGAAGCTAGACATGGTTCAGCATTTAAAGGTCTTTTAAACAGATACTTTGGAAAATAATCCAATGTAATAAAAAAGCAGTTGTGAAATTTATAAATTTCACAACTGCTTTTTTTATTAATCAGGAAAAACTGGCTTGTAGCAGCTTTTCCTAATCTTTAATTAGTGGCAGCCTGAGCAAGTGGAACAGCCATCACCATAGTCACCTTTAAACAGTGGTTCAAGAGAAAAACTATCTAGTCCTGTTTCTTCAGCAGACTTCATAACAAAGCCGCCAAATTCAGCAATTAAGTCCTTATCAACAAGGAAAATTATATTTCCAATTTTAACAGCCTCATCATTACTTTTTGGTTCATCTATAACAAGATTAAAAGATGGGCCTCCACAACCAATACCAGCTAAATTTATTCTGATTGTATCAGCAACTACATTGTTATGCAGTAAAAATAATTTAAATTCTTTATAAGCTAAATCGCTCATAGAAAATGCAGCCATTTAAGTTACCTCCGATATTTTTATGATGTTATTGTTTTTTGAATCTATTTCCAGTATTCATATAAATAACTGATATAATTGTTACAAGGACAAATAATATAGACCCAATAATTACTATATAACTAAAGTAAGCAAATTTTAATATCTTTGCAATTCCAATAAAAAGACAAATACCTGCAAGGGTAAATAATAAGTTACCTACAAATTTACATAAAGCCTTTTCATCATATTTTTCTTTCTCATATTTTGAAGAAGTGTTATAACCAGAAATTAAAAAGCTTGCTTTGCCAAATCTTATAGTTACACCTAAGATAGCTAAAATTAAAGGAGTAATAAAAATTGATATTTCCATAGCGATGCCTCCGTTAAAATTATTTTATTTCCCAATTATAGGCTGTCCCTATGTTAATTATAACATTGAAATAATTATATAAATATGTCTGGAACTATATATATACTACTAAAATGATTAGAAAAAGTAAAGAATCTATAAAATAACTAATTAAAAGGAGTTGAGAAAAATTTCTCAACTCCTTTTAATTAGTGGCAGCCTGAACAAGTGGAACAGCCATCACCGTCATCCTCTTTAAATACTGGATCAAGTGAAAAACCATTTAATCCATTTTCCTGGCTAGATTTCATAACAAAACCACCATACTGTGCAACTAAGTCCTTATCAACAAGGAAAGTTACATCTCCAATTTTAACAACCTCATCATTACTCTTTTGTTCATCCAGAACAAGATTAAAAGATGGGCCTCCTCAGCCAATACCTGCTAAATGTATTCTGATTATATCAGAGTTTACATTATTTTCTTGTAAAAATAACTTGAATTCTTTATAAGCTAAGTCGCTCATAGAAAATGCAGCCATTTAATTCACCTCCATTATTTTTTAATGTAACTATTGAAAGAATTTACATTATGGGTATAATTGTAGTACATAGAATATATATTTTCAATAGAACAATGATTCTGATTATACTTTAAATATAGTATAAGGGATAGGGGGAATCGGGAAATGTATGCTTGGCAGGAAGAACGATCTTTAGTTTTAAAACAATATACTCCAGAGATGTTTTTTAAATATGTGTGTATGCTTATAGGAAAAGAATTTAATACTGAACTTTATTACATAATTGAGAAAAATTTATATATACTCAAGATGCTTAAATATATAGTACAAATAGAAAAGAAAGAAGTGGAAAGACTTCAATATAAGAATCCATATGCTTTAGATAAATACTTGCTTGAAGAGTTAAAAAAACAAGGACTTGCCTTTGATATAAATAAGAGCACATATATAAAATGTTGTTATTATGAAGATGAATTAAAAAAAGTCCATGATGAAAACAATAAGGATTTAAAATTTAGTGAAAAGTTTAATATATCTATTCCAGAAGGGGGGCTGTTTTATCCATGTTGTGGAGAAGATAGCTATGAGCCTCTTTATTTGTTTATGGATATTATAGATGAATTTCATTTTGCAGATAGTAATAAAATTATCCTTCCTTATTTAGAATGTGGAGTAAGAAGGAGTAGCGAAGATAGGAATAGCCTAGAAAATAATATAGGAGCATTTAATTCAAAGGATGTTCCTTTTGCAGTAGCTATGTTTAACAATAAAAATTTTGAAACTCTAAAAGTCTTAGAAGATAGCCTTTTAATGAACTTAGAATTCATTAAGTTTTCAGATATAAGTACTAAAGAAATATGGAAGACAAAGTATGAAAATAATAAGAAAATAGAGGTGTATTCTCATAAATATGATGGCTTTTTAGGAATAATGAGCATAGAAAAAATATCTGTATTTTATTATAGAGGAAGAAATAAGAGGAATAGTAATTCAGCATTTAATTGGTTTGAAGAAATGGCTTTTAATACTATGCTTGAAAAGCTTCAAGATGGAGGAATTATAGTTACAGATGGTATAAATCCTCATGAAAAAGATAAAGATAAAGATGCTAATTGGAATGTTTTATGGAAGGATGAAAATATTAGCTTTAATTATAAAAACAGAAAATTTAGTTTTATTGGTGAGATGGGTAGTTCACTAAAGGTATGGAAGGTAGAAAAAACAGTGATAGAAATGGACTGATATAGTATAATGTCCATAATAGAAATAAAATTGGGAAAGAGGGAATTTTTGTGAATCTTTATGAGGTACTAGAAAATGTTAAGTTATGGACAAGGGAAGTTGGAAAGCTTCAACTGGAAAAATATAATTCTAAAATAAAATACACAAGTAAGTCAACTGTAGTAGATATGGTTACTGAGGTAGATATATTATCCGAAAAGATTATTATAGATAAGATAAAAAGTACTTATCCCAATCATGCTATATTATCTGAAGAAGAAGGAGAAATTAAAAGTGAAAGCGAATATTTATGGGTAATTGATCCTTTAGATGGTACAAATAATTATTTGCATGCTTTTCCAATATTTTGTGTATCCATTGCACTTAAAAAGGGAGAAGAAACTGTACTTGGAGTTATCTATGTGCCAAGACTTGATGAAATGTTCTATGCTATAAAGGGAGAAGGCGCATTTTTAAATGATGAAAAAATTGAAGTAGCTAAAAAAGAGAACTTAGAACAATGCATACTTACCACAGGATTTCCTTATGATAAAAAGATCTCAAAGCATAATAATGTAAATTTATTTAATAATTTAGTAACCGAAATTCAAGGGGTAAGAAGAACAGGAAGTGCAGCCTTTGATTTATGCTGCGTGGCGTGTGGAAGAATTGATGGATACTGGGAGCTTAAATTAGGACCTTGGGATTTAGCAGCAGGAGCACTTATAGTAGAAGAAGCAGGCGGAAAAGTAATGACTTCTTATTTAAACAAGGAAAATGGAGAAATAGGAGTTAATATAATAGCTGGAAATAAATCTGTAGTAGAAAAGGTTTTAAGCAAGTTGAACGAAGTAAGTAATTATTTTAATAAATAGTTTAGAGATACAATCTAAGGGGGATGACTAATAATGTTTGATTTAAGTGTTTTTGATAATCTTACTCAAAAGCAAAAGTATGAAAGTTTGCTTTCGATGATGGATTCTTTATTAAAGGATGAAACAGATGTAATTGCTAATTTAAGTAATGCTTCTGCACTTATAAAGGCATTGGTTAGTGATGTAAATTGGGCAGGGTTTTATATTATTAAAAATAATGAATTAGTTTTAGGGCCATTTCAGGGGCTGCCAGCATGTAATAGAATACAAGCTGGTAAAGGCGTATGTGGAACTTCAGCACTTAAAGGTGAAACAATGCTTGTAAAAAATGTACATAGTTTCCCAGGACATATTGCTTGCGATTCTCAGTCTAATTCTGAAATTGTAATACCTTTAAAGCAAAATAATAAGGTATATGGGGTACTTGATTTAGATAGCCCAACGGTAGGAAGATTTGATGAAGAAGACAAGATATATTTAGAAAAAGCCGTTGAAATTATAAATAAATATGTAAATTGGGAAGAAATAAATTAGTACATTTCAATTAGTTGAGAGAGTTCTTTGTAATATTTTTGAATAATTTTAATATTAACACAAAGAAGAAATTCCGTATTTTTTGTTATATAATAATCAATGTTACTTAAAAAATATATAAAAGGAGTCGTTGTCGTGAAGATAAGCAATTTTGTTTTATCAAGAAATACAATAGACAACAGGTTTAAATACGGAATAAAATTTGTCCCAGAGAAGGTTTTAAATAAATATTTAGATTATATGTTAGTAGTTTTAAAAAAGTTAAATGAAAAAGAATATGGATTTAACTTAACATTTAAAAAAGACAAGCTTTTTAATAATATACAGCTTTCAACTAATGAATTTAAAACATATATAAATATGTTATATGACTTTTATAATTCATCAGAAAAGGAAGAAAACTTTGAAGTAGAATTTATAGCTAAAAATTCAAAGGATAAAATAATACTTACCTCTTTAAATGATAATCACATAAAAGTATGTTCTATAAAAGAAAATTTCAATGGAGAAAAAAGGGTGTTTTTTATACTTATGAAGGAAGAATTGATAGATTATATAACTTCATTAAATGCTGTATATAGAGAAAATCAAATTCAAAGAAATTTAGATGGTGTTTCTAAAGAGTTTATAAGAAAGTCTGAGAGGGATGCACTATACCTGCAAACATTATATATATGGACAAATCAGGCTTTAGACAATAAGGATATTGAAGCTTTTGAGGTACTATCATCAGAAATTAAAAAGATAAAAGAAAATTTATAAAAATATGAATAATGTGAATATTTTCTTGAGATAAGGGAAGTATAGCTAATGGATAGAAGTAAAAATATTCTATTCATTTGATGAACAAGCAGCACACTAAAATCATCATTAAACAATTTCATAATAAGCTCCCCTTATCCAATATTTTATAAACACAGCACTGCGAGTTAGGTAGTTGCTGTGCTATTTTTATTTTTTGCTATAATTTGAACTGGTTCTAACTTAAGTTTTACGTTATAAAATAGTATAAAGTAAACTTTTATTAATTACAAAATGTAAAGCTAATACTTGATTGGGGGAAGGCTTATGAAAGATGATAAGAATAAAAGAAATAAGGCTTTATGGCTTAATATATTTATATATAATTTAATATGGCTTGTTTATTATATATTTGAAATGTTAAATGGAAGAATGGAAACGTGGTATTTAAAGGTGATGAATTTAATATTTCCAATGATATTTTTTACCTTATGGAGCTTACTTAGTTATATAGCATCCTTAAGATGTAAGCATGAAATGTCTAGAGCTAAAATATTTAACGTCATATTTATTTTTGTTATTATAGATCAGGGAATTAAAGATATAATAAGAAACTACTTCCCATTAGAGCATCATATACAATTATTATCAAATTGGTTATATTTGTATCCTATTGTTAATACTAAGGGTTCCTGGGCTGCTAGTAGATTTGGATTGGATATGGGGATAAAAGTATATATTATTTTTAATATTATATTCTTTCCTGTTACTATATACGTTTATAAGTATTACTCACAGAGCTATAGAAAAAGCTTTTTTTTAAATAGTTCTTTTATACTTATCTTTGCAGGAATAGTATGCTCACTTATAGATAAGGTGTTTTGGGGAGGAAGTCTAGATTATATACTTATTAAAGATATTTTTGTAGCAGATTTAAAAGACATTTATATAACCTTAGGAGCTGGTAGTTTAATTATAGAGATGTTGTTAAATAATAAAATTTATTTAAAAGAAAATTAAAATGGGTGCTTTATTTTGTTAAGCACCCATTTTATAAAAAATGATTAGATTTTAATTTAAAGTTTTTAGCTTGAAAATTATTTTAAATTAATAAGTTAATTAGCACAAGTGCAGATATTATTTGGACAGTGGCAATTAAAAGGCCGTATATTGATGCTTTAGGACCTTGAGTTACTAAGTCTTTAAATTTCACTCTCATACCAATACCTGCTAAAGCTATAATTTCAAAATTACTACTTACAGTTTTAAATAATTTAGATACTGATTGAGGTATAACACCAAGACTGTAAAGTGTGCAAGCTATAAAAAATCCCATGACATACCAAGGAACTTTAGCCTTAGCACTTCCATGTGTTTCACCTTGAGATTTTTTCTTCATATTAGCAAAGACAAGTACTACTACTACTAAAAATATAATTCTAACAATTTTAAATATGGTTGCCAGATCTTTAACTTCATTATTAACAAGACTTCCACTTGCAATAACTTGTCCAACTGATTGGAGTACTCCACCTATCAAAGCGGAAGTTTTTAAAGTATCCAAGGAAAATGCTAAGTTGGCAATTATAGGTAAAAGAAGCATAAGTATAGTCCCTACTACGTTAACGATGGTAATTGCAATTCCCTTGTCTTTATCATCAGCTCCAATAACAGGTGCAGTTGAAGCAATGGCGGAAGAACCACATACAGCATTCCCGCTTGCCATGAGCAGTCTAAAGTTTTCGGAAAAACCAAGCTTTTTACCAATGAGTATAGCAGCTATTATGGTAATAGTCATTTGAATAACTATAAATCCTACTCCGGAAACCCCTAATTTAAATATGGTATTGAAATTTAATGTGCCTCCTAAAAGTACTATGGAATAAGCAAGTAAATCACTTTCGGAAAATTTAGATCCCTTAGCATATATTTTTTTATTTCCAAAGGTATTTCCTACAAACATACCTAAAAATATAGCTAAAGATGCACCTCCTATAGCAGGCATATATATTCCTATAAATTTACCTATATAGGCAATGGCTGTACACATAAGTACTCCAGGAAAGATATCTGCTATTTTGTTTTTAAGTTTAGATAAGTCCATTTTATGTCCTCCTTATATTAGTTAATAGCTAATAGTTAATAGTTAATGAAATTTGTTCAATAAGTATTAAGTATTAACTATAGAAAGTTACTATTCAGCTTTTAAGAACTTCTATTATAGATTATAATACCTTTATAACCATAATAAAAATAAATCTTTTTAATTGTAACAATTAAAAAAACTTATGGTTTTATTAGGAGATGATATAGATGCTTGATGAATTTAGATATTTTACAACTGTAGTAGAATATAAAAATTTTACTAAAGCTGCAGAACACTTGAATATTTCTCAGCCAAGTGTAAGTTTACATATAAAGCACCTAGAAGAGGAGCTTAACGTTATTTTAATAGAAAGATCAAGTAAACAAAAAAAGATAGTAATAACTCCTGCGGGAAAGCTTTTTTATGAAAGAGCTAAAGAAATAGTAAATTTAATGGAAAAGACTAAATTAGAGCTTTTAGATTATAATAAAGTTATTAAAGGCAATTTAAAGATTGGAGCAAGTTTTACTGTCGGGGAATATTTTCTGCCAGAGTTTTTAAAAGATTTTACCAGGGAATTCTCGAAATTAGATATAGAAGTAGTAATAAAAAATACTATGGATATATGTGATTTAGTAAAAAATAAGGAAGTAGATATAGGACTAGTGGAAGGGAGTGTGCCAAGTTCACATTTTAAGTATGATGCATTTTATCAAGATGAAATGGTCTTAGCTGTTCCATATAACCATGAACTTTCCAAAGTGAACTTTTCTTTAAAGGAATTGCAAAGTCAAACGTGGATAAGCCGTGAGGTAGGTTCAGGTACTAGAGATTATTTAAACTTTTTTCTTTCATCTAATAATATAGAGCCAGAAAATATAATGATATTTGGAAGTAATTATGCTGTAAAGGAAGCAGTTAAAAATGGGCTTGGCATAACCCTTATATCTTCATATGTAACCAAGAGCGCTGTAGAAAGTAAAGAGATTACAGTGATAAGTCTTCCAAAGCATTATATTAGACACTTTAATTATATAATACCTAAGGAAGGAAGTACCTCTAAAGCAGTTGAAATGCTTATAGAAAAACTGCGACATTTTTAATATTGGGGTAGCAGTATAGGATTTGCACCTAGGGAAGCATTCATTTCGCTAAAAACGGCTAATATTTATAAATTTAAAATGCCTAAACCTTCTAAACTCGCTTTAGGCTCAAACAATAGAAGGCTCTATACGGTATTTTAAGTTTATAAATAAAGCCGTTCTAAAGCTCATTCAATGCTTTCTACGGTGCAAATCCTATACTGCATTCAACATTAAAAATATCTTCATTTTAAGATTTGGTACATAAGAATCTTTCAGGGCGGCAGCCCGAGCGGTTACAAGAGCTTATAAGTAATAAATAGAAAAATTAAATATCAGGAAGTCTGACAGCAAGTAAGTCTGAGTAATACTTTTAATATTGAATAATAGTATGGGATTTACATTGTAGAAAGCATTGAGTAAGCACTAAAAGGTCTTTATTTCTGAACTTAAAATATCGTTAAGAACCTTCTATTGTTTGAGCAAAGCGAGTTTAGAAGGTTTAGATATTTTAAGTTCAGAAATATTAGACCTTTTTGCGAAACGAACGCTTTCCTAAATGTAAATCCTGTACGATATATTCAATATTAAAAATGTCGCAATTTCATTTTTAAGTGCCTATTAAACTCTAAGGACTAGTGTTTTCAACTAGTCTTTTATATTCCCTTACTATATCAAATTTGCTATCATTAGAGCTAATGTAACCTACATGGGAATACACATCGTTAAGTATTTTCTTTCCAGCAGGATCTTTAGATATATCTATAAAGGCATCTTTGATATTTACTTGCCATTCAGCAGACATATCTGATCTTACAGATATAGTATCGTTTGGGATAGGCTTAGAAAAATAAATAGGTACAACTTTATCAAATACATCCTTGATATCCTCTTTAACTGTGTTTCGTGCATCTTCAAATACTGCAGCGGCATCAACTTCATCATTTAATAATGCAAGTATGGCAGTATCATGTCCTTTTATCTTTACTTGTTCAACATCTGTTTTTATATTTATTCCAGCTTTTTTCATTTCAGCTATAGGCCATATATATCCACTAGCAGAAGAAGTGTCTTGAAATGCTATTCTTTTTCCTTTAAGGTCTTCAAGTTTTTTTATATTAGAATCCTTTTTTACAACTATAATAGAGCGATAGTAATCTACTAAATCTTTAGTATTTTTACCACTGGGTTCGTTTACTCCATATCTTTGAGCTTGCACTAAAATATCAGCTATACCTCTATCCTTTGCTAAAACATAAGCTGATGGAGGTAAAAATCCAACATCTATTTGCTTTGAGGCCATTGCATCTATTAAGCTATTAAAGTTAGTTGCAACACTAATTTTAACTGGAATGCCAAGCTTTTTGGATAGTAGTGCTTCGAGGGGTTTAACTTTTTCTTCTAAAGTATCTTTATGGTGAGAAGGAAAAAATTGAACAGTGAGTTCTTTGGGGATATAAGCTTCTGGAGCAGGGGTATCTTCAGCTTTATTTGAACAACCGACAAACAATATTACGAGCAATATTAATGTTAGCATAATTACCGTAATCTTTTTATTCATGATACAACCCTCCAATACCAATAATGCCATTTCTAGAAATTCTTATTTTGTTATAAATCAGCATTTATCTATATTATTCATAAATGACAAAAGTAATATACAGGCAAAAGGAAAATAATTCATCATTATAAGGAAAATAGTTCATGATTTACATGAATAAATTGTAAAATTAAATAAAGCATTTTAAAGTATAGTTTGTTATATGAGATACAAATTATAGGAGGATGTATTAAATATATTAAATATGGCATTCTAATAATTAATGTAAAAAATCCCTATTGGGTGACTTTTATCTTAAATTATTATTTGTTATTTACTTATTATTCATAAGACAGAGGAGAGTTATATATGAAAAAAGTTGCATTGTTCTTTGGAGCTGGAGCAGAACTAGATTATGGACTTCCTTCTGGAGGAGAATTTGCACTGGATATATTTAGAATGGATGTAGCAGAAGATAAGGAAACATTTAAAAAGGCACTTGAAAATATAGATTTAAATTCTGATTATGCTAAATGGTTTCCAGATAAATTTTTAGAGAAAAATAGGAGTGCTTTTATAAGATCACAGTATGAAGAACTTGTGAAGGGAAGTCTTGAAAGTAAAAGAGATACTATCATTAAATATATGGACAGTTTTGATGAAAATGTATCACATATAGTAAAAAAAATAGAAGAAGGAAATATTTACATAGATAAAATATTTGAAGAAATGCTTTCTTGTTCTTTAGAAAACTTAAGTTATAAAAAGCATGTGAAGTTAAATACTTTACTTGATGGCAATCATGATGCTTTATTTTCATCAAAGTATTTTTCAGCATTTCTTATTGCTATGGAAACTAAAGATACAAATATAGCTTTTAAAAATAGCATGAAGGATATGGTAAGAACATTACTGGAACTCTTAATTGGTTCTTTAGGAGAAAGTTTAATACATAAATTAAATGATGGAATATTTGAAAGAAGTCCAGATACCTTAGATGTTTTCGATGATTTAGGAAGTATATTTTCCTTAAATTATGAAGCTACAGGTATGAGGGGACTAGAATGGATAATAGAAAAAAGTGAAAAGAATATATTTGAGTTAAAATCTAAAGAGGACATCATAGTAGAGTTTAGCAGAATGATACTTGAAGATTTATTTTGTAGAGCGTTAGATTATAAATCTCTTTTAGATTCCAACTGGAGTTACTTATATAATCCTAAAACAGATTGGACTAAGTTTACAAAAGTTGCGATATTTCTACATACTGTTAGAAGATATATATTAAATATTGCAAAAGGAAATTATGATAATATAAAAAATGGAGATGGATATTATCATGATTTAATAAAAATTAAAAGGAAGTATGAAATAGTTGCAGTAGGGACTGCTAATTATAATACATTTATTGAAGATATCACTAACGAAGAAGTTTGTTTTTTAAATGGTTCTGTAAGAGATTTTTATGATCCATATTTAAATACAATAATAGATGAAGAAAAAGCAAAAGTTAGCAAGCATCTAACCGTTCCATTTCTTTTTACTCAAAATGGGATAAAGCCTTTAACATCTGTAAGAATGGCGGAAAGATACGTTGATATATATAATAGATTTAAGATGGCAGATATAGTATGTATTTGTGGATTTGGATTTAATGATTATGACAGTCATATAAATGGAATGTTTAGAGCTTTAATAGAAGACGAGAAAAAAAATATAATTATAATAATTCATGCGTCGGAAGGGAATACGGATTTAGATAAATTGATGGAAACTTATAAAAAGAAATTAAGAATAGAAAATACAGAGCGTATAAAAATATTACAAGTTAATAAAGAGAGAAGAATTAATAATGAAGGCATAATGTGGTATGAAAGTTTAGAGTAAATAATGTATAAAAGCTTTGAATAAAAGTACTTATGAAATAAACTATATAATAAATATTGGTAAGGGTTAATTATTTTTCAAATATGTATTGCATATTAGGTGCAATCATGCTATACTGAGCAAGTCGTAGTAATTAAGCTATGGCCAAGATTTAGTATGATTAATAACTATTCCTCTTTTTAGGAACGTTATGTATCAATTTTAGATCTTAGTTTTAAAATAAAAGGAGGAATTTTAAAATGGCAGATAAAACATTAGTATGTAAAGATTGCGGAAAAGAATTCGTATTCACAGAAGGCGAGCAGGCTTTCTACAAAGAAAAAGGATTCGAAAACGAACCACAGAGATGTGCTGATTGCAGAAGAGCTAAGAAGCAACAGAACAACAGAGGATTCAGAAGATAATAATTTTTGAATACTTACCCTGT
This sequence comes from Clostridium peptidivorans, assembly GCF_900205925.1. GTDB lineage: Bacteria > Bacillota > Clostridia > Clostridiales > Clostridiaceae > Clostridium_AK > Clostridium_AK peptidivorans. Next base: position 102,690 of record NZ_OAOD01000012.1, read on the forward strand.
AGAAGGTAACTTCTATAGGGTTTTTATATGTTAATTCATAATAAAGTTTGAAAATTCTATAGATTGTGTAAATAATAAATATTTTAAAATAAATGTTGCATATTATTTACAATCATGATATAATAATTAAGTCGTAGTAATTCAAAATGAATTACTGCACCAAGATTTAATACGATTAATAACCATTCCTCTTTTTATAAGGAAAGTTATGTGAATCCGTTTTAGATCTTAATATAATAAAAGGAGGAATGTTGAAATGGGAGATAAAACATTAGTATGTAAAGATTGCGGAAAAGAATTCGTATTCACAGAAGGCGAGCAAGCTTTCTACAAAGAAAAGGGATTCGAAAACGAACCACAGAGATGTGCTGATTGCAGAAGAGCAAGAAAGCAACAGAACAACAACAACAGAGGATTCAGAAGATAATAGGTTTTTGAGCACTTAGTCCTATAGGAATCAGTTCTTATAGGACTTTTTAGTTTGTTCGGCATGGCTGTGTTATGAATGATTATTAAATTTAGTAATTATTCACAACATAGCCTGAAAAAAAGTTATATATAATTCAAAAATGGGAAATTATATATAGTGAGTGATGTCGTAAGTGCTTATTCTGAATTAGAAGTAAAATTAGAAAATTTAAAGCAAAAAGGATGGAATGTTAATGAAAGAAATAAAATTTAAAGATTTAGGATTAAATGAGGATATATTAAAAGCAATAGATGATATGGGATTCGAAGAACCTTCAAGCATACAGGCTGAAGTAATACCAGTATTATTAGAAGGAAATGACGTAATAGGCCAGGCACAAACAGGTACAGGAAAGACTTTGGCTTTTGGAGCTCCAGTACTTAATAATATAAGCAAAGGTGGTAACAAGCCAAAATGTCTTATATTAGCACCTACAAGAGAGCTTGCTATACAGGTAAATGATGAACTTGTACGTATAGCAAAGCATAGCAGAGCAAGTGTTCTTCCAGTATATGGTGGTCAGCCTATAGATAGACAAATTAAATCTATTAGAAGAGGTATTGATGTAATAGTAGGAACTCCTGGTAGAGTACTTGATTTAATAAGAAGAAGAGTGCTTGATTTAAGTGATATTGAATTCTTTGTATTAGATGAAGCAGATGAAATGTTAAACATGGGATTTATAGATGATATCGAAGAAATTATAAAAAATTCAAATGATGAAAGACAGACATTACTCTTTTCTGCAACAATGCCAAATGAAATCAAAAAGCTTGCTAAAAGATATATGAAGGAAGAAGCAAAGCATATATCAATTGTAAAAAATGCTATGACTGTATCTACAGTAAGTCAGTATTATTATGAAATAAAGCACAAGGATAGATTCGAAACTTTATGTAGAATATTAGATGTAGATGAGCCAACTGCAGCTATAATCTTCTGTAAAACTAAAAAGGGTGTGGATGAACTTGTAGAATCCATGCAAGCAAGAGGATATAGTGTAGAAGGTATGCATGGGGATATGACTCAATTGCATAGAATGAACACTTTAAGAAAGTTTAAAGAAGGAAATCTAGAATTTTTAATTGCAACAGATGTAGCAGCAAGAGGAATAGATGTAGAAAATGTAACACATGTAATAAACTATGATCTTCCTCAAGATACAGAATCTTATGTTCATAGAATAGGAAGAACAGGAAGAGCTAATAGAGAAGGTGTAGCATATACTTTAGTTAGCCCAAGAGAATACATGGTTCTTAAACAGATAGAAAAAGCAACTAAAGGCAAAATAAAAAGAAAAGAAGTTCCAACTGTAGATGATATATTCAATGCAAAATATAAAAATATAACATCAAGAGTAAAAGAAGCTTTAGAAAATGAAGAATTTAAGAGATTTATACCTATGGCTACAGAATTAGATGAAGAATTTAATCTTGTAGATGTAGCAGCAGCTCTTATGAATATTATATATAGTACAGAAATATCTTTTGATTATACAGAAAATGCTATAGAATCAACAAGATCTTCTTCTAATTCTTCTTACTCTTCTTCAGGTTCTGTAAGATTATTCTTAAGCCTTGGAAAGAAAGATAATATGAATCCAAAAACTCTTCTTCAATTCTTAATAGAGAAAGCTAAAGTAAGAAAAGATGAAATTGGAGAAATACGTATATTAGAAAACTTCTCCTTTATAGACGCAGCACAAGATGCTGTAGATTCAATTATGAATAATTGTAGTGGTAAAAGTTTTGGCGGAAGAAGATTGAATATAGAAGTAGCTAAGAAAAAAAGATAATATTAATTAATGATAAAAAGAAGTTTGTATTTGCAAGCTTCTTTTTTTATTTATAGTTAAAGTTTTCATGATGATTATAAGAGAAGTTCAAATAAATAAGGAAGAAAGATAAGATTTTATTTCATGAAATATATATAAACGAGCTCAGGTGTGTCTGTATGCAAAATATTAAGTATATGAAATAATAATTAAGAATGTCATAGATAATTTCGTTTAATAACAATTAATGAGATTAATGTATAAATTAAATCATGATAAGATAACATTCGTCGCTGAGATGAGCGACAAACAAATCAACTAATTGATAACAACTTGAAAAAATGTTTTTTAAAAGTTGTTGACAATAAGAAACAAAAATGTTAATATATAAAAAGTCGCTTGGAGCGACAGGGTCTTTGAAAATTGAACAGAGAATAGAAACCAGTCAATTACTTAACAGTTAAATGTTAAGAAACGCGATGAGCGAAACAGATTAAACTTTTAAATTG
>NZ_OAOD01000040.1 GCF_900205925.1 Clostridium peptidivorans
CTTGTGTAAATATCTTATTACTCATTAAACCCACCCATTTCTTTATTTACTCTATTATAGATAAAATACCCTACCGGGTAGACTTTTTTCAAGTGTCTATCCGATAGGGTACATTTTATGTTATCACTGGTCTTTTTATATTCTAAAAAACATTTTGACTATAAAAATAATATTTATAAATTCTACTGCATAAAATTAAGTAAAAATAATAAAAGGAGAGAAGTTATGAATCAAAACAAAAGTAATAATGGTTTTGAGGAAAGCTCACTTAAGATTGAGAGCATAACATTTTCGGAAGGCGTAGCTATCATAGTTGGAGCAAACGTTGGAGCGGGTATACTTTCATTAGCTTATGCAGCGCGTAAAGCTGGATGGCCTATTCTTTTCTTTTGGTTAATTATTGCTGGAGTATTTACAACTATCTCTATGCTTTATGTAGCAGAAACTACTTTAAGAACAAAGGTTGCACTTCAGTTAAGTGGATTAGCTGAAAAGTATGTAGGATCCTTTGGTTCTTGGGCAATTTTTGCATCTGTTGTAATCAATTCTTTAGGATGCCTCATAGCATACATGTCTGGGAGTGGAAGGATTTTAAATTCTTTCTTTGGAATACCTAATTCTGTTGGTAGCTTAATATTTTTTATTCCCGCAGTTATAATAGTATGGTTAGGATTAAAGGTTACAGGTGTTGCAGAAAAGGTAATATCTGTTGGAATGGTAATTATGGTATTAATTCTTGTTATAGCAAGTTTTTTAACTGGCAAAGCAGAAGTTTCAAATATAGTATCAGCAAATTGGTCTTATGCTATACCAGTGTTTAATGTAGCTATATTTTGCTATATTGCCCAATATGCTGTGCCTGAACTTGCAAGAGGGCTTGCTGCTCAGCCTAAAAAGTTAGCGCCAGCAATTTCGCTTGGAATGTTTATTACTTGTGTACTACTTTCAATAGTTCCTCTTGCGGTACTTGCATTAACAGGACCAGAAAAGGTAACAGAAGTTGCTACAGTAGCTTGGGGTCAGGCTATAGGACAATGGGCATTTTTTATGGCAAATATATTTGCTCTATGTGCAATGATGACTTCTTATTGGGCAGTGGCAGAAAGCTGCTTAACTAATATAGTAGATAAGTTTAAATTAAAATCTGAATGGGATACTAAAACAAGACTTATTGTACTTGCGATAGTTACAATTCCTCCATTTATGTTAGCTTATGGCGGCATTGTAAGTTTTGTAAATGCAGTATATTTAGCAGGAGCTTTTGGTGGAGTTATAATGTCTGTAGTTCCTGTAATGATGCTGAATAATGCTAGAAAATTTGGAGATAGAGAACCTGAATGGAGATGTGGAATTATTGCTCATCCAGTAGTTCAAATACTGCTTATAGTATTATTTTGTGGAGCAGCACTATATGCTGTAGCAGATTTATTTAATGTACTTCCAGCGGGGTGGTAAAAGGTGAAAAACTTTAAAAAGGATAACGTAATATATTATTTTAGTCCCGATAATCTTCCAAAGTATTTTATAGAAGATGGAGAAGAATTTTGGGTGGAAACAGAGGATTGTTATAGCGGACAAATAAAAACTATAAATGATTTAAGGCCAAATATAAACATATCAATTATGGATGCTTCTGTAGGTCCTATTGCAATAAATGGTGCAGAAGTAGGCGATAGCTTATGTGTGCAAATATTAGATATTGAGGTTGTAAGTCAAGGAGTAATGGTAACTTCTCCGGGACTTGGAATACTTGGCTCTATGATAAATGAAGCAACCACCAGAATAATAAAAATAGATAATGGATATGCAAACTTTTTTGATAAATTTAAAATACCCATAAACCCAATGATTGGAGTTCTAGGAGTAGCAACTGAAAAAGATAAAATACATTGTGCAACTCCAGGAACGCATGGAGGTAATATGGATACAAAGGAAATAAAAGTTGATTCTAAAGTATATCTTCCTGTATTTGTAAAGGGCGCAAATCTTGCTATAGGGGATTTACATGCAGTCATGGGAGATGGTGAATTAAGTGGTACAGGCGTAGAAATAGCAGGAAAAGTTCATCTAAAGGTAAATGTTATAAAGAACATGAAGCTAAATAGGCCACGTATAGAAAGAGAAGAAGGAATTTATATGATATCTAGTGCTGAAGACTTTGAAGAGGCTATCAAAAATGCAGTATATGATGGAGTAGAATATTTAAAAAATGAATTTAATTTAGATTTCAAGGATGCTTATAGACTTGTAAGTGCTGCTTGTGATATAAGAATAAGTCAAGTAGTAAATCCATTAGTTACAATAAAGTTATTTGTTCCTAATTGGATAAAAAATACTATAATATAGGTAAAAGGGATATGTTAAGTAATAAGATTAGCATATCTCTTTATACATAATTATTCATGTTTAAAAATTAAATTTAAAAATTTATTATGTGGAAACTTTTAACTGAATTTATCATAGGCTTTTTTCTAATACTAATAATGTAATGCTTTAAAATCTACAAATTATACCAATAAAATAGTATTAGAGAAAGGAGAAAATATTATGCTGAAATCTAGAAAAATTATAGTTGCATTAACTATTGCAGCATCTATGATGCCTTCATCAGCTTTGGCTAAAACAACACCTTCAAATGAACAAAACAAGGCACCTAATAATATAATGGAAAATCAAAAACAAGATAACAAAGAATATAAGAAAGAAAAGTCTGAAGAGAAAGAGGAAAAAACAAATAACAGGTTAGAAGAGCAAGATAATCTTGTAGAAAAAGCAGATAAAATAGTTCCAGGAGTAAAAGCAGAATGGGATAAGGTTGTAAAAGAAAGAAAAGAATTATTAGATGAACTTAAACCCTTAAAGAAAAAGCATATTGAAGAAAATAAATTAGAAACAAAGGAAAATAAATTAGAAAATAAAGAAGAAGGTAAGGAAAAAAGAGAAGATGTAAAAGAAAAGCACAAAGAGACAAGAGAAGAAAAGAAAGCTATGTGGGAAGAACTTGAAAAGGCTGTAGATTCAAAGGATGCTGAAAAGGTAAAATCTAGCTTTAAAAAAATAATTAATTCAATGGAAAAATCAAATGACAGATTAAAATTAAAAATCAAAAAATTATCATAATTATTAAGGCAATGCTTTGAAATAGCATTGCCTTAATTGCTTAAAAGAATAATTTCTATACAAAAATTTAATCAAATTAATTTATAAAATAATAGATTAATTTGATATAGTTGAAAATTAGTAAAAATTAATTATATTAAAAAATATGCAAAAATAACTTGTTGAAATTAAAATAAGATGATAAAATTTTCTTTGTATAAAGAAATATGTCGAAATACTAATGAAGGAAGTTGGTAAAATGCAGTTAAAAAAAGAAGAAGCTATTAAGAAAGGAGATTTTCAAAATCAACCTAAAAAGCTAAAACATCCTCCGGGGTTATATATGCTTTTTATGACGGAAATGTGGGAAAGATTTAGCTATTATGGGATGAGAGCACTACTCATAATATACTTAACTACTGAACTTCTAAAAGGTGGATTAGGATATGACAAAAATACAGCAGCTCTTATATATGGTTATTTTACAGGATTTGTTTATTTTACTCCACTAATAGGGGGATATTTATCTGACAAGTATCTAGGTCAGAGAAAAGCTATAATACTTGGTAGTATTATTATGGCAATGGGGCAATTTGCACTTTTTGCATCACAAACTAGAACTTTTTTATACATTGGTTTAGGCCTTCTTATAATAGGAAATGGATTCTTTAAGCCTAATATTTCTACATTAGTTGGACAACTATATGAAGATGGAGATGAAAGAAGAGATTCAGCATTTACTATTTTCTATATGGGAATTAATGTAGGTGCATTTTTAGCACCACTTGTATGTGGTAGTTTAGCTGAGAATATATTTGCTCAAAGACAAGGAGAGCAAATAATGCACTATGGATTTAAGTATGGATTCCTTGCAGCAGCTATAGGCATGATTTTAGGAGGAATTTTATTTACTGTATTAGCACAAAAATATCTTGGTGATATTGGTAAGGAGCCTGTTACAAAAACTAAATCTGCAGCTAAAAATAATGAAGATGTAAATAGACCTCTTACAAAACAAGAGAAGAATAGAACTGCAGTTATATTTATATTAACAGCATTTGTTGTGTTCTTTTGGGCTGGATTTGAACAAGCAGGAAGTTCTCTTACTATTTATACAAGGGATTATATAAATAGAAATGTATTTGGAATGGAAATACCGGTATCTTGGTTCCAATCTTTAAATCCTGTATTTATAGTAATGTTAGCACCAATTATATCTAAAGTTTGGATAAACCTTTCTAAGAGGGAACAAGGAGATTTAAAAGTACCTACAAAAATGGCTTTAGGTATGATACTTCTTGGAGCAGGTTTCCTACTTATGGTAGGAGCAGTGCTTGAAAGAGGTGCAGCTGGAGATAATGTTTTAGTAAAAGCTAATTTAATGTGGCTTGTAGGAGCATATTTTCTTCACACTCTTGGAGAACTATGCTTATCTCCAATAGGACTATCTATGGTAAGTTCACTTGCACCAGTGAAATATGCTTCTTTATTAATGGGAGTATGGTTAATGGGTAGTTTTATAGCAAATATAGCAGCAGGATATGTGGCTTCTTATGTTGAAGTACTTGGACATCTAGAAATATTTGGTGGAATAGCAGCTATATGTATAGTACTTGGATTCGTATTACTAATTTTAAGGAAAAAATTAGTTGCGATGATGGAATAAGTAAAAGAGCGTGTGTAATTGATGGATTACACACGCTTTTTTAATTTTAAGAAATTATAGATTATCGTAAATGTGGATAAATTTTAAATCAGCTAGGATATACTCCTATAAAAAGTGATATAATTATAAATAGATAGAGGAGACTTCTTAATAGTTTAAAATGGACTGATTTATAATAAAATTTAAGATTATTAGAACACAGGCAAATCATGTAAGGAGATACATATGTACTATATTTATATTTTTATAGTTGTAAACATAATAAGCTACTCACTTATGGGGTGGGATAAGTACTGTGCAAGAAAGCATAAATGGAGAGTGCCTGAAAAAGTGTTATTCGGATGGGCATTTTTATTTGGAGCTACTGGAGCATATCTGGGAATGAAAAATTTTCATCATAAAACTTTACATAATATATTCAGATACGGCTTCCCAACGCTTATGATTATACAGTGGATTTTGATAATAAGTTTTTTATTAAAATACCATATAATATTTTAATAAGGATGATTTATTTAAAAGGGCATTTATATAAATGTCTTTTTATTTTAGCAAAAAACTTATATGAAATTTAAGTTTTTTGCTATATTTTATTACGAAAATGCATTGAGAGTAATGTCAGTAAAATCAATGCCTTAAGAGCATATGCCAGTAATTTCATATAGACAACTTGTATGATAGCCTATAAAATGTAACTTACAACGATGCCGAATCTCCTTTAAGGAGTACGGGGGATATCCCATGGGGTGAATCTTTTAAAGTAGGGTACCTCTAACCCGAACCCGTCAACTAACCTCGGAGGCAAAATGGAGGTATAAAATTATGAAAAAATTAAAGGTATTTGCTTTATCTATGATTTTAGTTTTTGGTTTAAGTGTTGTGGTTTATAATACTAATGCTAAAATAGCTAATAATCAAGAAAAGAAATATGAAAGTCAAGAAAAAGCGGCATTATCTAATAATGAAGACGATGCACATAAGGCGATTAATGAAAATAAGAAAAATACAAATTTAAAAACTATAAGCTTTAATAATGCAGATGAAACTAAAAAGGCAAATAAGAATAATGTACAAGATGTAAGTAATTCAAATAAGACAGGTGCTGATGTTAAAACAAATAGTACACCATCAAAAGTACAATCACAAAATGTAGCAAAAGCATCAGATAAAGTTACTGCAAGTAGAGGAGACCTAAAGGCAGCTATACCATATAATGCAAAAGAATTAGATCTTCTTGCAAGACTTGTTAGAGCAGAAGCAGGAGGAGAATCTTATAATGCACAGGTGGGTGTGGCAGCAGTAGTTATAAATAGAGTTAAAAGTTCAAAGTTTCCAAATACAATAACTTCAGTTATATACAGTAATAATCAATTTACTCCAGTACAAAATGGACAAATTAATAAACCTGCAACAGATACTAATAAAAAGGCAGTGCAAGAAGCCTTATATGGAAAAGATCCAAGTAACGGAGCATTGTTTTTCTATGATACAAGCTGTACAAGTAAATGGTTATTGTCCAAGCCTGTAAAAGCTAAAATAGGTAAAATGGTTTACGCATATTAGAAAAAGTACGACAGTTTTAATGTTGAACACATCGTATGAGATTTGCATTTAGGAAAGCCGTTCACTGCACAAAGAAGCTCTAATATTTCTGACTTTAAACCACCTAAATTTTCTAAACTCGCTGTCGCTCAGACAGTAGAAAATTCTTAACGGTGTTTTAAAGTCAGAAATAAAGAGCTTCTATCTGCTTGTTCAATGCTTTCTACAATGCAAATCTCATACTTATGTTCATCATTAAAAATGTGGTAGTTTACTTAGAGGAATTGTAAATTCCTGAATACCTAGTACATAGGGGCCTATTTCATAAGGTTGAAAGTAAATCACAAGATTATTATCATCAATATAAAAAGGTTGAGTATTGCTTATAGTTTTAAATTCTGTTATTGAAATAGCTCCAGGAACAGAATTTTTTTTGTCTATTTGTAGTTGGATTTCCTTATTAATTAAGTGAATGTAATTTGCGTTTTGCTGAAATAATTTCTCCAAGGTTATGTTTTCGCCGGTTTTTAAGTTTAAATTATATGGGATTTTGCAGGAAATACCATGAGCTCCGCCAGTATATTCGTAATACATAACCGTAAGGCTTAAAAATGAGGAACTAGTATAGTGAACATCATAGTTTGTTTGCACAGTATATGGCCTAACTAAGATGTTATTGTTCATATCAGTCTTAGCAAATCCTTCTGTTCTATTTTTCAGTTTACAAATATAGTTTAATATATCCATATTTATTTTATCTTGAACAGCCTTATCTTTTAAATCATTTAAAACAGGTATATCTAAGTTCACTTCAATATAATTATTGCCATAATTTATTTTTTTAGTATTTACATTAATGTTATTTGGAGCAAGCAAAAGTGCAGTAGTTGACTTTAACTTGCCAGAATGAGCGTGGACAGGTATAACAATACTTAAGATTATATTTAATAAAATTATATTTAAGGTATAAAATGTGAATCTTTTCATTTAATCACCTCAAAAATTAAGTCTTTATAATTAGCATTTGTTTTATTAGATTTATTATGTATGTATAATATTCATGATTTATAGAACGGCTGGGTTCATTATAATTATTATATTTCAATCCATCGAGAGATCTTTTTATGAATTGATATTATAGTGTTTAAATATAGGTAGTTTAGAGAAATATATTATTAAATAGTGAATTTTATATTAAGGAGAGAATATATAAATGGGAAAAATTTTATCACATTATATAATGCCGCATCCACCTATTGCTGTAGCAGAGGTAGGAAAAGGAGAAGAAAAAAAGATTCAGGAAACCATAGATGCATGTATTGAAATTTCAAAGGATGTAGCAGAAAAAAAGCCTCAAATTATAATAATTATTACTCCTCATGGTCCACTTTTTAGAGATGCTGTAGCAGTAATAAATTCAGAGAGCATAGAGGGCGATTTGGGGAATTTTAATGCTCCAAACGTAAGTTTTAAATTAAATATACATAGAGAAATATCAAATAATTTATTAAAGAATTTGGATCATGATGACATAACGGCTGTAGCCATAAATGAAACGAATTCTAGAGTGTATGATATAGAATTGGAATTAGATCATGGTGTTATGGTACCACTATACTTTGTAAATAAAAATTATAATAATTATAAATTAGTACATATAACATATGGTTTGTTATCTTCAGAAGAACTTTACAAGGTAGGTAAGATAATTAAAAGCACCGTTGAGAAATCTTCTTTTGATGCAGTTTTAATAGCATCAGGAGATTTATCACATAAATTAAGTAATGAAAGTCCCTATGGATATGCAAAGGAGGGGCCAGAATTTGATGATAAGATAATAAAGCTTCTGCAAAATGGAGATGTAGAACAAATCTTTAATTTAGATAATAATATGTGTGAAGCCGCTGGAGAATGTGGGCTTAGATCCTTTTATATTTTGCTTGGAACATTATATAATAAAAAAATACAAGGAAAGCTTCTTTCTTATGAAGGACCTTTTGGCATAGGATATGGAGTAATGGAAATTGAAACTGTGGGAGATGAAGAAAAGGATATCTTAAAGGAATTGGAAATAATAAAGAGAGAGAAGTTAAAGGAAATAAGAGATAAGGAAAGCGTATATGTAAAACTTGCAAGAAAAAGTCTTGAAGGATATATACGGGATAAGAGATATATTGATATACCTGAAGATTTGCCTGAAGAAATGTTAAAAGAAAAAAGAGGCGTATTTGTTTCGTTAAAGAAAAATGGAGATCTTAGAGGATGTATTGGTACAACAATGCCCACAACAAATAATGTGGCAGAGGAAATAATAAAAAATGCAGTAGAAGCAGCGGTAGGAGATCCACGATTTGCTCCCGTAAAGGAAAAGGAAGTAACAGAGATTGTATATTCTGTAGATGTACTTATGCCTGCTGAAGATGCTAAGAGAGAGGATTTGGATCCTAAAAAGTATGGAGTAATAGTTAAAAGCGGATACAAGAGAGCTTTATTACTTCCAGACCTTGAAGGAGTAAATACTGTGGAAGAACAATTAGATGTGGTTCTCAGAAAAGCAGGAATAAATTCTGGGGAACAATACTCTTTGCAAAAATTTGAGGTAATAAGGTATAGGTAATATTTGAAATGTTAAGGGGGCGAAGAATTTGCTTAAGGAAGCCATGTTTTATGAAAAAACAAATGATAATTACGTTGTATGTAATTTGTGTCCTCACAATTGTCATATAAAAGATGGTGGAAGAGGACTATGCGGGCCTAGAAGAGCATATGAAGGGAAATTATATAATTCAAATTATGGAGAAATAAGTTCAATTTTTCTAGATCCTATAGAAAAGAAGCCGTTATATCACTATAAACCAGGAAGTTATATACTTTCTGTAGGAAGCTTTGGATGTAATTTTAAATGTGGTTTTTGTCAAAATTATAGTATTTCTCAACACAATGTTGATACTAGATATTTGGAGCCTGAAGATTTAATTAACTTAGCTCTTGCACAGAAAAATAACATAGGAATTGCCTTTACTTATAATGAACCTTCAATATGGTATGAATATATATGGGATGTAAGTAGAAAAGCTGTAGATAAGAACATAGATATAGTACTTGTGAGTAATGGATATATTAGCAAAGAACCCTTAAAAGAATTATTACCTTATATATCTGCTATGAATATAGATCTTAAGGCATTTAAGGATGAATACTATAAGGATGTTTGTAAGGGAGATATTAAAGATGTTCTAGAAAATATAAAGCTATGCAGTGAGAAAACTCATGTAGAAATAACTACACTGCTTGTAAATGGCTATAATGACTCAGAAGAAGAAGTTGAGGAGTTATGTAAATGGGTAGCATCCGTTGATAAAAATATTCCAGTACATTTTTCTAGATATTTTCCTTCATATAAATTTAGAGAAGAACCAACTCCCGTTGAAAGAGTTTTAAGTGCTAAGAAGATAGGAGATAAATATTTAAATTATGTTTATATAGGTAATATACCCGGTGTAGATAATAATACTTATTGTCCTAAGTGCGATAACTTAGCGATAAAAAGAGAAGGATATGATATTAAGGACTTGAGGATTAAAGAAAAATGTGTAAGTTGTGGCTTTAATATAAAGTAAATATAAAATGGGTAGTGGATTTAGCTTCCACTACCCATTTTATTTAATTATTATGAGAAAGCTTAGAGCGCTTTGTGTATTTTTTACCAACAGAATGAACACCCATTTTTTCTCCATTTTCCATACCAATTTTAGCTCCATCTTTTGGATACATTTTTCTAAGTTCTGCATTACTCTTAACATCAGTTTTTAAATGACTCTTATTATTATCCATAATTTCTCCTGAAATAATCAGGATTCACCATCCTTTCTCTAAATATATTTAAGGAAACATCTCAATGAATCGAGATGTGCTGATTTATGACAAAATCAAAGATTTTTACAAATCATGCAAGGAAACATCTCAATGAATTGAGATGTGCTGATTTATAACAAAATCAAAGATTTCTATAAATCATGCAAAGATAGACTAACTATATTTTTACCTTTAATATAAAGTAATATACTGAATATAAATTTGTAAATTCTTTTGAAATTAATACAGATGAAAAATATGTATGATAATTATGTTGATAAATAACAAATAAGATGTTATCTTAGTTTGTATATAAAATTATAAATAAAGAAAGGAGAATATAAATAATGAAAATTTTAAAAAAATTTATAAGTTACTATAAGCCTTATAAGAAAATGTTTTATATGGATATGTTTTGTGCGTTTACGCTATCACTTATAGATTTAATGTTCCCTATTATCGTGAGTTTCATGATAAATAACGTATATACAAAAGGAAGAAGTGAGATATTAAAGTATGTAATTTTAATTGGTACAGGATTACTTTTGATGTATGTAATAAGATATTTTTGTCAATACTATATAACTTCTTGGGGACATATTATGGGTGCAAGAATGGAAGCGGATATGAGAAGTGATATATTCAATCACTTACAAAGGTTATCCTTCTCTTATTATGATAACACAAATACTGGAAAGCTTATGTCTAGAATAGTTACAGATCTATTTGATATATCAGAGCTTGCCCATCATGGGCCTGAAGACTTATTTATATCCTTGCTTAAGATTATTGGTTCTTTTATGATACTTATGAGCATTGATGCCAGGATAACGACCATACTATTATGTATAACTCTGTTTATGATATATTCTTCATATTTTTATAATAAAAAAATGAAGTCAGTATTCAAAAAGAATAAAGAAAAAATAGCAAATGTAAATGCTCAAATTCAAGATAGTCTTTCAGGGATAAGAGTTGTGAAATCATTCTCTAACGAAGAGATAGAAAATAAGAAGTTTGAAATAGGAAATGATGCTTTTTTACAGACAAAGGAGAATAGTTATACTATTATGGGAAGATTCTTTAGCATGAATGGATTTTTCCAGGGAATTTTGTATCTTTCAGTAGTGATTTTTGGAGGAATATTTATAAGTAATGGAAGTTTTCATGCTGAAGATCTTATGGTTTATATTTTATATATAAACATTTTTCTTAATCCTATAGACAAGCTTGTAAACTTTACAGAACAGTATCAAAAGGGGATAACTGGTTTTGAAAGATTTTTAGAAGTTATTAACACCCATCCAGATATTATAGATAAAAAGGATGCTAAAGATCTAGAGAATCCAAAGGGAGAAATTACTCTTGAGAATGTGTCATTTAGTTATGATAACAGAAATGCAGTTCTTAAAAATATTAATATATGTATGGAAGCGGGAAAAACAGTTGCTATTGTAGGGCCTTCAGGAAGTGGTAAAACTACTTTTTGTAGTATAATACCAAGATTTTACGAAGTAGATGAAGGGTCGGTAAAGATAGATGGTATTGATATTAGAGATATTAAGATAAAATCACTTAGAAATAATATAGGTATTGTTCAACAAGATGTATATATGTTTGTAGGAACAATTAAGGAAAACATTGCTTATGGCAATCCTAAGGCTACTGATGAACAAATAATTGAAGCAGCTAAAATGGCAAATGCACATGAATTTATAATGGGACTTGAAGAAGGATATGATACTTATGTAGGTGAAAGAGGAGTCAAGCTATCAGGTGGGCAAAAGCAGAGAATATCAATAGCTAGAGTTTTTTTAAAGAATCCTCAGGTATTAATTTTGGATGAGGCTACATCTGCTCTTGACAATGAGAGTGAGAGACTAATACAAAGGTCACTAGAGCTTCTTTCCAGGAACCGTACAACTATTGTAATTGCCCATAGATTGAGTACTATAAGAAATGCGGATGAGATAATCGTTCTTACTGATGAAGGAATAAAAGAAAGAGGAAATCATGATGAACTTATAAATAAAAAAGGGGAATATATGCATCTTTACAATATGCAGTTTGAACAAGTTTAATATAAAAGGAATTTGTGATATTTTTAATGCTCTGGGTCGTATAGAATTTTCATCTAGGAAGGCGTTCATTCCGCCGAGAGCGGCTAATATTTATAAATTTAAAATCCCTAAGCCGTCTAAACTCGCTGTCGCTCAGACAGTAGGCGGCTCTTAACGGTATTTTAAATTTATAAATAAAGCCGTTCTAAGGCTTATTCAATGCCTTCTACGATGGAAATTCTATGCTCCCAAAGCATTAAAAGTTCTTCATGTGAACTGCTAAAGGAAGAAATTCAGTCAACTGAATTTCTAAAATATTTTAGGACTTAGCACATAAAGATCTTTTAGGGCAGCAGCCCGGCACGTTACAAGAACTTATACTAAATAAATGAGGAAATTTAATTTACAAGTTAAAGATAAGATAATATTATAAAAGATTCTTAATAAAAAATAGAATGGCTAATATTTTACGACCTATCGGTCTTCGGGCTCATCAGCCCTTTGATAAGTGTAAATTTAAAGGAACTTTCGCCAAAGCGAAATTCCTTCCTTACGTCAGTGAGCTTGAGTGATATTTTTAATGTTGAACACAAGTATGGAATTTGCATTGTAGAAAGCATTGAGCAAGCAATTAAAAGCTCTTTATTTCTGATTTTAAGGTGCCGTATAGAGCCTTCTACTGTTTGAGCC
>NZ_OAOD01000031.1 GCF_900205925.1 Clostridium peptidivorans
TATAACAATTATAGGTATCAGTGGGGACTAAACAAAATGACCCCTGTACAATACAGGGATCATCTCCTTAAAACCGCTTAGTCTTTTTTATTGTGTCCTTGACAAAGGGTACATTTTAAAATAAGATTCTTCATAGTCTTTTTTTATTTTACACCTAAATTATAATATTATACAAGTTATACCTAATATCTTTCACTAATTTTCCTTTTTATACTGATACTTTGCGGCCATTTCTTCATAGATGGCCTTTGATACTTCTCCAATTGCACGTATTCCCTCTGAATCTGCTGATAAATTACTTGTAAACATGGTTAAAATATAATAGTTATTGCCAGGCAATATAAATATTCCTACGTCATGCTGTACTCTATCTAAATCTCCAGTTTTATTTGCAACCATAACTGTTCCATGAGTTATTTTAGTATGGTGATCCGCTGGATCAGATGTATCAATAGCTGGAATATAGGCTGGAAGTTTTGATCTAAGCTGTTGACTTTTCATTATATCAACGATTTGTCTTGAAGCATTAGCTGAGACTATTTCATTTCTTGCAAGCTTTGCTAAGATGTTTCCCATATCCCTAGCTGTAGTAAGATTATCCTTTCCAGATGCTTTAGCTTTAATATCCATCATTTTTCTCTGAAACTTAGTGTTTGTAAGTCCAATAGAATCACAGTATTTTGTAATTCCTTCTAATCCTCCAACTAAATCTACAAGCTGATTTGTTGCTGCGTTGTCGCTTACAATGATAGCAAGAGTTGCTAAATCCAGTACTGTTGGTTTATATCTTTTATCTAAATTCTTTATTATTCCTGTACCTCCAACTCTATTTTCTTCACTTAATTCAATGATGTCATTTAAATTTATTTTACCTTCACTAACCTCTTGAAATAAAAGTGAAACTAAAGGTATCTTTACAGTACTTGCTGCTGAAAATACGCTGTCTGGATTTATTAATATCTTTTCCCCTGTTTGAATATCTTCAAAGTATATTCCTACTTCACCTTCTAATGTGCCTAATATTGAATATAATTTTTGATCTATCACCTTAAACCCTCCTTATAATATCAATGCTAATACAATAAGTACAGCCATGGTAGCCATAATTATTGAGTATCCCATTTTTAACATTGATTTTAAATCATTTGATCTTGCAAGACCCATCTGTCCTAACATATCTCCTCCTGGATATGCAAAAGACGTAATTTGACTTCCGACTAATAAAACTGCTGCCCAAAGTCCAATGTGAACTCCTAACCCTTGAGCCATGGTTCCAAATAAGCTGTCCATTAATAATGCTTGTGCTACCGCAGCACCATTGATTCCAAAAACTCCAATTAATGCAGCAACTACACTAAATACCACTTCTCCACTGCTTTGAATTAATGGTGTTAAAATTTCAAATAACGCTTTGAATGCACCGGATTTTTCCACAAACATTAAAAATGGTTCAAATATTAAAAACATTACAAACATCCACACTAATCTAGCCATACCTTCAAAGAAAGTATCAGCAACAACTCCAATTTTAATTTTAGCAGCAACTCCTGTACAAACCGCAGATACAACCATAATTAAAATAGCATAAGCTGCTCCACCTTTTGCGTAGATACCATAGGCTATAAGTGCTAAAATCACTACAAGAAATACAGTAGTAGCTCTCTTTACTTCAGGTGTTGCTTGATAATTTGATTTAATTTCTTCGTCTAATTTATATTTATAAACTCCAAATGTTTCTTTTTGCGTTTTTCTTGCTCTAAAATATGTTACTACCCACATAACTGCAGCAATTGGAAGGCTGGCATACATTAGAACCTGAGGATAAGTAAGTCCTGTGATTTCCATGATTGTTACAACTGGTGGACTAAAAGGTCCCAGGAAAAGTCCAGTTTGACCAGCACCTTGAAATATCACAGCAACAGTACTTGGTGTAATACCCATAGAGGCTACTAACGGGATAATTATTGGAGCTATTACTGCATTTGCACCAGCCATAGTTCCAAGCAATGTAACTAATACTATTGATGTAATCATAGTTGCTAAAATAGCCTTTTTTTCAGTATTAACACCTATCTTAGTCATTAAAATATTAATAAGATTTTCGGCAACTCCAGTTTTCTTTAATACTGAACCTAATCCTGAACCTAGCATTATAATAAGACCTATCAAAGCTAAGAAGGATCCGGTTGAAGCAGCTATAACAGAGCCCAATTGCATTATTGGCTGTTTTACAAGTATTGCGCCAATTAATGCACATATAAATACGTTAACTACAGGATTCATATCTTCTTTAAATGATAAAATAATATAGATAATAAGAGGTAAAAGCCCTACTATAGGAGGTAACCCAAAAATAAGTTCTGTTGTTTCCACTTATCAATCACTCCTTTTTGGTTTGTTCATAAATAATATTGGAACTTTTATATAGAATTTATCTTAATAGTTTTTTGAAATGAATTATCTGATTTGTTCTCCATTAGATTCATCGGATAGAATTAAAGAAATGGCTTAGTTATACTCACACCTCCATTTGCCTGTATATATTAATCTTATGAAATTGATTTAGACTTTATTACATTTTACGTGGGATCAGCGCTCTAGAATAAAGTGGCACCTAAAAACCTAATCGTATTCTTATAAATTTCTGTAGTGTCTGCATTTGTCACATGCCATGTGGGTGGCACTCGTGGCATGTAAAATTATTACATATTATATCATGTCATTTTCATTTCTTTTGTATAAGAAGTCGTAACCTTTTTCTCAATATAGAATATTCTATTATTAGAAGTAAGGGCAAGTCCCCTATCTCTAATATAAAAGTAGGTGATGAATAAAATGATTACACCAGAATCTCCAAATCCAACTGCTAATGATAAAATGTGCCAAAGATCACCTGTGGGAATTGGTGCAACATGTGTTGCTGAATTAGCTCCCAACGTTTTTGTGTTGCTTGTTGAAGTAGAAGTAGAAGTTCCCGGAGAAGATATACAAGAAGTGCTTATAATAAGATTAACACCTGCTCAAGCAGCAGCATTAATACCAGAAGTTGGCCGTTGTCTAATAATAGATAAAGATGACCCTGTAATTGTAGACCCTGGAGCACAAATAAATCTTATTTGTGTATTTGTATTTGGCGAAAATGCATTTTTAGTATATGACGTTGAAACCAACACAACAGATAGGCTTGTTTTAGTTAGAATCCCTTTATGCCCAATTGTTTGATAAAACTAATAAACTAAATTGTATCACTTCAATTAACTATAAATAAAGGGCCAGTGTACTGGGTATAATTCTCAGCGTACTGACTCTATTTTAAATTTCTTAAACTTATGAGTATATAACTTAGATTTATTTATTACTTATAGACCTTTTTTAGTACCTTCTCAAGTCTTTCAAGAGCCTTTTCAATTACATGAGTCGGTGCTGCTAAATTTATTCTTTCATACCCACTTCCCTCGGTACCAAAGATATAGCCTTCATCTAGGAAGAATTCAGCTTCCATATGCATAAATTTTTCTAATAACTTATTTGTCATTTTTAGTGCATTAAAGTCAACCCATTGTAAATAAGTTCCTTCTATCAATGGAGCTTTTATTTTAGAAAAATTATCTTTAAAGAACTTTTTAACAACCTTTTGATTTGTATCAACTAACTTGATTACCTCTTCAATCCAGTCTTCACATTTTGCATAACCTATTTCACAAGCTTTATAGCCTAATATATTTACTGTTGCAAATACAGTGTGATCATATCCAGGCATAATTAAGTCATTCCAAATCTCATCGGATACAACAAATAAAAAGTCGTAACCTTTTTCTCAGAATAACATATCCTGTTATTAGAGGTAAGGGCAAGTCCACTATCTCTAAAATAAAAGCAGGGGGTGAATATAATGAATACACCAAACTCTTCAAATCTAACTGCTAATGATAGAAGGTGTCAAAGCTCACCTGTAGAAATTGGTGCAACATGTGTTGCTCAATTAGCTCCCGACGTTTTTGTATTACTTGTTGAAGTAGAAGTAGAAGTTCCCGGACCAGATATAGAAGAAGTGCTTATAATAAGATTAACACCTGCTCAAGCAGCAGCTTTAATACCACAAGTTGGCCGTTGTCAAATAGTAGGTCCAGACCAAATTCCAACTCCAGCACCTGGAAGAGATGTAGATCTTATTTGCGTATTTGTATTTGGCGGAAATGCATTTTTGGTATTTGACGTTGAAACCAACAGAACAGATGACCTTGTTTTAGTTAGAGTTCCTTTATGCCCAATTGTTGGATAAAGCCAATAAACTGAATTGTATCAGTTTATTTAACTATAATGTTGAGTAGTTCAAGTTCTATAATATGAAATAACGGGTCAGTGCACTGGGTATAATTCTCAGTGTACTGACTCTATTTTAAATTTCTTAAGCTTATGAGTATATAACTTAGATTTATTTATTACTTATAGACCTTTTTTAGCACCTTCTCAAGTCTTTTAAGTGCCTTTTCAATTACATGGGTCGGTGCTGCTAAATTTATTCTTTCATACCCACTTCCCTCGATGCCAAAGATATAGCCTTCATCTAAGAAGAATTCAGCTTCCATATGCATAAATTTTTCTAATAACTTATTTGTCATTTTTAGTGCATTAAAGTCAACCCATTGTAAATAAGTTCCTTCTATCAATGGAGCTTTTATTTTAGGAAAATTATCTTCAAAGAACTTTTTAACAACCTTTTGATTTGTATCAACTAACTTGATTACCTCTTCAAGCCAGCCTTCACATTTTGTATAACCTATTTCACAAGCTTTATAGCCTAATATATTTACAGTTCCTCCACGAACAACATCAATTGCTTTTTTAAATTCTTTTCTTAAATTTTCATTTGAAATGATAATATTTGAAATTGCAAGCCCTGCCAAATTAAATGTCTTAGATGGAGCCGTACAAGTTATAAGTCTGTCATTTAACTGCTCATTTACTGTTGCAAATACAGTGTGATCATATCCAGGCATAATTAAGTCATTCCAAATTTCATCGGATACAACAATTAAATCATTTTTAATAGCTATTTCGGCTACCCTTTCCAATTCTTCTTTATTCCATACCCTTCCAACTGGATTATGGGGGCTACAGAAAATAAGCAACTTATTTTTTGGCTCTTTAGCTAATTCATCGAATTTATCATAATCAATTGTGTAATATCCATTGGTGTTAATAAGCGGACAATTAACGAGTTCTCTTTCATTGTCATCAATAGCCATTGAAAATGGATAATATACTGGTTTGAAGATAATTACACCATCACCAGGATTAGTAAAAGCTCTCATTGCCGCATAAAATGCATCTACAACTCCAGGAGTATTTACAATCCATTCTTTCTTGATATTCCAATTATGTTTTGTTTTTTGCCACCCTATAACCGCATCATAAAATCCATCATAAGGCATTGTATACCCTAAAACAGCATTATCTAAAAATCTTTTTAGCCCATCAATTAGTTCTGGTGGACTTTTAAGTTCCATGTCTGCCACTGAAAACGGAACTACATCATCTCCAACCTGTGGATTCCAAGCATACATCTGTTCCCACTTTTCAGATCCAGTGCCTTTTCTTGATACCAATGTTTTAAAATCATACTTCATTTCTTTCCCCCTTAAAGATTTTAAATTTATATATTAATATCTCAAATAGATATTATCTGGTAATGGCATTTAGTTTTTAAAACATTTTAGTTATTAAGCACTTTACGAATGTATGTGAATTTCAAGAATAATCATAAAACTATTTTATCATATATTTTAATCTTTTTATCAACTTTATCCATGATTTTAAAATTATTCCATATTATATCATGTTAATTTCATTTCTTTTTGTATAAAAAGTCGTAACCTTTTTCTCAATATAGAATATTCTATTATTAGAGGTAAGGGCAAGTCCCCTATCTCTAATATACAACCAGGGGGTGAATATAATGGCTACACCAAACTCTTCAAATCTAACTGCTAATGATAGAAGGTGCCAAAGATCACCTGTAGAAATTGGTGCAACATGTGTTGCTGAATTAGCTCCCGGCGTTTTTGTGTTGCTTGTTGAAGTAGAAGTAGAAGTTCCCGGAACAGATATACAAGAAGTGCTTATAATAAGATTAACACCTGCTCAAGCAGCAGCATTAATACCACAAGTTGGCCGTTGTCGAATAGTAGGTCCAGATCAAATTCCAACTTCAGGACCTGGAAGAGATGTAACTCTTATTTGTGCATTTGTATTTGACGGAAATGCATTCTTGGTATTTGACGTTGAAACCAACACAACAGATGAACTTGTTTTAGTTAGAGTTCCTTTATGCCCAATTGTTGGATAAAGCTAATAAACTGAATTGTATCAGTTTATTTAACTATAATGTTGAGTAGTTCGAGTTCTATAATATGAAATAACGGGTCAGTGCACTGGGTATAATTCTTAGTGTACTGACTCTATTTTAAATTTCTTAAGCTTATGAGTATATGACTTAGATTTATTACGCCATATTATACAACTAGTTCTTAGCTTACATGAAAATTATAATATGTTTTACATGTTGCCATACTAGTATTTCATGCAACATGTAAAAAACTTTTAATATTGATCAATGTCTATTAAACATAAATTTATAGCAATCTTCTTCCTTAAATCCACACTTTAAATAGAATTCTTGAGCATACTTTGTCCAAAGAACTTTGCTTGTATCTATTATACTTGGATGATTATTTATGAATTCAATTAATTTTTTACCTAAACCCTTACCTCTATATTTTTCATCAATGATTACATCTAATATTAAACTATAAACAGCATAATCACTTACAACCCTTGCAAATCCGATTTGCATATCATTATGATAAATCGAAAAACAAAGGGAAGTTTCAATTGTTTTAGCAATAATTTCAGTAGGTCGATTTTTAGCCCAATGCGACTGCCTCAACAAGTTGCTAACTTCATCTAATTTAATTTGGGCAGCATTATCCGTAAATATATAATTATCTTCTATAAATTTCATAGCAAAACCCCTCCTCAAAATTTAGAAAAATATTTTAATAACTTCGTTTTAGCTTACGATTGTAAATTAAACATTAACTGGTTCTAAATAATTAACTTTTTTACATGTTTTTATAGCATATTCTATTTCACTTTTTGTACTTTCTCCTATATATTTGCCTTTATTAATTACAAATATCTCGTCAGACATATCAATTTTTCTTTTATGTATATCATCAAGCATTATTTTGATTTCATTAGTAATACAGTTTTTAAATTCACCGTCAGCATGTCCAAATAATCCGACTGAAATCACTATATTCCCTTTTAATGTTAATTCTTTCTGTGCTTGTATAAATTCATCTTTAAATTTTGTGCTTCCGCAAAGTGTTATTACTTTATATTTTCCAACCATTTTAAACCTTCTTTCTAATTCGTACAATTTTACAACTAAGTCTTAGCTTACATGAAAATTATAATATATTTTAGATGTTTCTATATTAATATTTCATGCAGCATTTAAAAGACTTTCAACTTTAAATTAATTTAGCTATAAAAGATATTACTTCAGCTGCTGGAACTAATAAAAATTGCGCTAATATTGTACCTGCTATTAATCCTCCTACAATAAAAATTATGCATCTATTAAACTGTAGTTCAGTACATTTTCCTGTTATTACATCATCTGTTAGCATTGATATAAATGGATCTATGAATATAAACATCAGTATTGTTGACACCCCATTTACTACAGATGCTAACGTACTACAGGTAGTTCTTAATTCTGGATTTAAACAGCCTGCATATAATGATGCTAAAATGCCAACAACTGATATTGCAAAAGCTGCTGTATTAAGTAAAATAATTTTCTTAGGAATCATTTGTAAGCTTTTTAATTGTGCTAAATTTTCCCTTTTAGGTTTTGTAATACTACTCTGGAACTGCTCTATTCCTGACTTAGAGAAACCATGTAGTAATAACCTGGGAATAGAACGATGAATAGTAAATGATTCTACCGCTTTCTCAAAAACTTTTATAAATGTTGGCATCAAAAGAGCACCAATAATTGTTGCTGCTGTTGTAGAAAATATTATCCATCTAAATACATACAATAGACTTTCAGGATTTCCTGTTTTTATAGTGCTTTCAATTGTTTTAGCCATTAATGGAGCTTGAATACTATTTGCAGTTCTAGAAACTAATGCAAATATATTAAATATCGCGAAAGATATTGCTATCTTTCCTGTTCTTACTCCAACAATTCTTACTGAATATGATAGTGTTGAAATTACGTAAATAATACATGTAAGAATCAATACTATTATTACTTGTTTAGGCATTTTCTTTCTCCTATATGTTATCTTGAATTTTTATCAATATAAATGTTCAACGCTTGTACTGCTTTAAATGATACAATAATAGCCGACATATAAAGCATAACTTCTAAAATTGCTTTAATAATACCTAAAAAACCAAAAGCCCCTACAATACCTATATTTTGCATACTAATAATTTCCCTTTATTGTACAACTAAGTCTTAGCTTACATATGTTTAAATTTGTTAGCTACATCGTCTTATTATATTGTACATTAGATATTTTCTTTCTTTAATTTTTTATTTGATAATACTTCCACCAATCCCCTAATAAATAATAATACACCTATTAACATAAATGAATGTATAAATCCATTCAATATAGTAATGTATTCACCGGATAAGTTCCTATTATGATACTTTGTTTTTTAATAGTTTATGATATTTTTCTTCATTCTTATTCCAAGCTATAGGTGAACTGATTATAAATCCCATTAATCCCCCAAAGAATAGAGGCAAATATTTCGTTAGCTGATTCAAGTCATTCCCTTTGACTAATATAAAGGCTATAAAAGTTGACCAAGATACTATGGTATATATTATACCTCTGATTAGCATATATTTAGATTTGCCTTTTTTTCTATATTTTCCCCAAGATTTAATGAACTTTTCGTTGTTTCTCAAACTAACCCTCCTCCATAAAATCAACCTTTTTATTACACAATATTATACAACTAGTTCTTAGCTTACATGAAAATTATAATATATTATAATCTCTTGGATAAATGATAAAGCTTGTGCTCTTTGGGACAGTCTTCTAATACGCCGAAAATTTCATATCCATTTTTCAAATAAAAATCTTTCGCCTGAAAGTCATATGTACTCAGATATACAATATGGCAGCCCATATTTCTCGCCTCAGCTTCTACAAGTCTTAATAATTGTTTTGCAACTCCCTGGTTACGAAATTCTTTTTTTACCCATAATGTGTCAATACTGAGGATGTGCCATAATGCTAAACATGCCAAGATTCCGCCAATAATCTCTCCGTTTTCATCTTTTATGCATCTGTTGATGCCTATAAACGGTTTTTCCTGAGAAAGCGGTTTTGATTGGAGATTGAACTCCAGCAACATATTTCCGATATACTCAGCTTCTTCCTCCATTGGAATTGTTATTTCATATCTAGAATCCATTTCACTTACACCTCACAAAATATAAATAACCTTTACTACATATAATCTAACTATAAATATCCATAATGCTCTAGATATTTATTTAAAAATAAATTATGAATAAAATCTTCTATTTTGTTATTCCTTAATACACAAACTGCTAAATGCAAGAGCTATCTACTCGCCATTGAGATAAAATTTTTGAGGAAAGTTTTTTATATTATCTACTTCAAAGTATTCATCAAAATCCATTACTGATTTTGTTTCATAAAATTGATTTATAGACTCAATAAAAGATTTCAGGTCTGGTGCAATAATATTTCTGTCATTATCCGCATGCCAAAACTCAATTAATTGCCCCATCTGACCTGTAAAAGTTCCACCCATGTCATAACAAATATGGTCACCACCACCATTATGGAATATAGGCAACCAGTTTTCATTCCACCAATTATCAATCTCAAAGTCAGAACCAATCATTTCAGTCATTTCCTTAGCAGTATCCAATACCTCTTCTAATGGCATAAACATTGAATTGTTCACAAAAGAATCATAACACCTATCATTTTGTCCATTCTTCCATTGATAAAGAGCTTTTAAATCAGCAGGTAAAGAAACATTAAATCTTTCTTCTAAGGCCTGAATTTCATTTTCCTTCAGTGGAGTATTAAGCTTTAAATAAAAATCCGGTCTTGATACTTTCAAATGGTTATCTAGAACTTTTAATTGTTTTTGCATATCTTTGTATTACCTCTCTCTTACTATTTTTACTAATTTCAATTCTTCCTTTATAAAAAGCTAATTTTAGTCTTAATTATTTACAGACATTTTTTCTTGAAGAATCAATCCAATGGCCGCTTCCTTCAACTTCTGATAATTTCTCAAACAAAGCATCCATTCCATTTTCTAATTTATAATCCATTTCTTCTTTATATAAAGGGATAATACTGTAAATATTTATTAAGTTTCCATCCTTAGTATTAATCGAGCTTATTTCTTCTTTTAGTGAAGATAAAATAACTCCGTTCAATTCAGTATTCTCAGCATATGGAATGTATTCCTCGGAGTTTGGTATTGTATGTCCATACCCTAACCAAGTATTATACATATGTGGAAATCTTGCTAATTGTTTCAAAAGTCTTATTGGCCAATAGTACCTTTCATCCTCAAAGACTTCAGAATCAATTGGCCATGACTCAGGAAGAAACATCATAAGCTCTGCTCTCTTTAGATGACCCCACTCCTTTTCAAGCTCACTTGGCAGAGTCATTGGTAAATCACTCATGCCTGTGGTATAAATAACTCTAAAAGGTTCTTCATCAGTTGGCTCCATAAAGTGAACATCTATATGTACTATATCTGAAATAATTTCATGAAATACATTGCTAACCCTCCCCGGGAATACTTTATCGAAGTGAGCAGTGATCTCTTCTATGTACATCATCTCTGCAACATTACTCAAATTTCCGCTTCCAGTATTTTCATAAGTATATATGTTTGTTCCATCCTTTGATTTACCCTTATCTTTTTTACCACCAAATATTTTCTTGAACATTTTTATCTACTCCTTTACATTCTTGTATTATACGATGGTTGCGTTATATCCAGCTTTTCTACCTTTCTCAACTGCTTCTATATATCCTTTAAAATAAAATGGTATATTATCTTCTTCTCCATTTACAATTCTACCCTTTACCTTTTCAAAGGCATATATTGACACAGAAAAATTAGGTTGTCCAGTTACTAGTACTGGCTGTTCCCTTTCTTTGCCCCAATAGTATTCTCCTCCATAGTTTCTTCTTGCCACCTCAAAAATATAGCTGCCAGCCATCGAAGAAGCTGAATACAAAGTATCTTCATCAAGTTCATAATCACTTAATTCTTCCAATATATCATCTAATTCTTGTAAACTTTCTACACTATAATCAAAATTTCCTCTATGAGAAAAATTGTTAGTAAAACTTTCTGCTGTAGTAATTACATCGTTTTTTAAACTTCTTTCCATTATTACACCCTCTCATGATATTTAATTCGTAACAGTTGTAATTCTTACATTATCTAGTTTAAACTCAATGTCTTTTTGAGTTTCACTTATTGTCAACATTTCAAGGGATTTTAAGCCACATAAAATATGTAATACTTTAGAAATTTATTTCTTGTTGTTATAGTTATTCTGCATTACAATTATAACATATTAAGGAAATAAATTCGTAAAATAATGGAAGATTCATTAAAAGGGGAATTGATGTTGAATATATGAATATTGCTTGTTTTGATGTTTATTATTACGAAACTTATGCTAAATCCTGCTGCATTATATTTAATAAAGAAGAGCAAATACTATCACAATACACCGTAATTGTGGAAGATATAGAGGACTATGAACCGGGTAAGTTTTACAAAAGAGAATTACCCTGTATACTTAAAGCTTTGGAAAATGTTGAGGAAAAGATAAATTTGATAATAACTGATAGCTTTGTTTTGATTAATGAAGATAGAAAAGGATTAGGTGCACATTTATACGATGCATTAGAATGTAAAATTCCTGTTATTGGAGTTGCAAAAACATTTTTTAAAGATGCTGAAAACTATGTAGAAATTTACAGAGGGGAAAGCACTAAACCCTTATATGTAAGCTCTATTGGAATTGATTTGAACTATTCCGCAGACTTTAAGCTCAGTTCTTGATTTAGCGAAATAACTATCATATATTTAGAAAATTTTTTATTTTATAAGTTTTAACCCATTTTAAAATTTGTAACATTTATTTACCTCCTGCATATTATTATATTGTGTACAAAAATTTTATGGGGGCATATTAATGTATAGAAACGATAACCTAGAACATACTCGCAATTCCCACCATCATCATAAATGCTATCAGCATGGAATGCATTGTCCTATGATGTGCTGCTGCCCTATGATGTGCTGCTGCCCTATGATGCATGGACAACAAATGATGTCTTATGATAATCCTGATAATCCTAATGATCCTGCTGGCCCTGATGATCCAGATCCTCGCCGTCCATTTTTCTTCGATGAGAGACCATTTTTTCATGAAAGACCGTTTTTCTTCAATGAAAGACCATTCTTCTTCAATGAAGAACCATTTTTCTTCCATGAAAGACCATTTTTCCATGAGAGACCGTTTTTTCATGAAAGACCATTCTTCCATCATAGAGGAGATAATATAAATTATTAATTATAATTTAAAGGGCAAATTATACCCTTTGACAAGTACACAACAAGACAGAATGTCACCCTAGAATTTAACTTCCAGGATGATTTTTTTAGTAAGGTATAATGCCTGTAGTTAACATAGGCTCTTTTGTGTATCTATCTCATAGAGTACAGTTTACTCCTTTATTCCCACACTTGCTAAAAAAGCTATATAAAAATTTCACCATTTACTACAAGTGTATAATAAATTATATTCTATATATATGTTAATTATAAAAATCTAGCAGCATTATAATATAAGCTGCTAGATTTAATTCTTATATTCATTAAATAATTTTGCTTAATCTATTTTTTAAATTTATTTCCTTTTCAATAAGCCATCCTTCTTCTTCACAAGTCTCTCCCCACTGAACTATATCATTGATTTCATCCTTAGTTAATTCAACAGATATTTTATCAATAACTCTCAAATTTTCCTCGTAGTATCCATTATACATTTTTAAGGCATTAGTTTCCCCTTTTAACCCTAAAGAATATATAGGTACTCCTTTTGCATCTTTATGGTGTGCCACAACATAAAGTCTTACTCCATGATTCTTTTTATCGGCTTGTAAATCAATATGTTTTACCTCAACTAAAGTCCCCAATGGTATTTTATACTTATCCATAATCCCCACATCCTCTCACCATATAAATTCTATATAAAAGCTTAATCTCCTTTAAATTCAGAAACTTCTTAATACTTTTTATCGCTGATAATCATACCCTTAGTGGTGTGATGTTCATATGATAAATTTATTTAATAACTTGCTATAAAAAATAATGTCAATAAAATTATTGTGGTTTTATATTGGAAATGTAATGTTGTTAATTTATTTGGAAATATATTGCAAATTCACTGAATATAATCTAAAGAAAAAGTAAATTAAATAATAAAGTCCTATTAATTACAAATGCCTTATATTATCACAAAATAATATATAACTTATAATTTAAAGGGGGATGATTATGAAAAAATTTACTTCATTATTTTTAACTGCTCTTTTATTAATTGCGCCTTGCAGCCATGTATCTGCTCAAAGTAGTAAAGATTCAGCAGACAACTTAAAGAGCATCAACTGGGACCAAAGACATACTATAGAATTTCATGATAGTTTATTAAAAAATTTATCTAAGGAATATCCTAAGATAGCAAAAACTTATCCAATAGGTCATACTTGGAGGGAAAGAAAAATAAATGCCATTGAATTAAGCAGTAATGCAAAGAATGAAAAAGATAAAACTGGTATTGCTGTAATTGGAAATATTCATGGAAATGAGCAAGAATCCGCTGAAAGTGCAGCTTACACAGCTTGGTGGCTTGCTACCAATTATGATTCTGATAAAAAAGTAAAGAATATCTTAGATAATTATATAATATATATTGTGCCTGTTCTGAATCCTGATGGGTATGCCCAATCATTTATATATCCAATCAGAGAAAATTTAAGACCAACAGACCGTAATGGTAATAATATAGTGTTTAGCGACCCCTATAAAGATACAGATGGTGATGGAGTAATATCTGATATATATGTAGGATCTAAAGATTCAGCTATAAAAGATAGAAAGAAAATTGGTATGGAGAGCCCTGACTGGGATAAAAATGGAGTATTTGGAGATGATCCAAAACAAAGCAATATTGACTTAAATAGGACATTTGATTATTTGTGGAATTACCTAGATGTAGATACAAAACCAGTGTTAGGCGGAAATGCCTATACAAGAGCAGGATCTAACCCTGCTGCAGAACCTGAAGTAAAAGCTGTTCAAAATTTCTTAATGACAAAGAAAATCCATGCTTTAGCAACTCTTCACACAGGTATACAATGTGTATTAACTCCATGGTGTAATACTTCTGAAAAGCCAAAGGATGCTGAGTTTATGGAAAAAGTAGCGCTTGATATGAAAAACTCACTAGAAAAGACTACTGGAAGAAAATTCTATACGAAACAATCCTATGACGACTATCCTACTACTGCGGAAATGATAGATTGGACATACGGCAGACTTGGTATACACTCCTACACTATTGAAGTTTATAGTGGCGGAAAGTCAAACCCAAATGGCACAATTGACGAACAATGCACATGGGAAAATGAATTGCCCGCAGATCAGTGGATATATAAGGGTGAATGGAATGGAGTTAAGGATGTGTGGTTTAGAAAAACCTCAAAAGCTCAAATGGTAGGAATTGCTCCACCAGAACAAAGCAAAATGGTAGAAGGAGCAAAGAACTCCATACTTACTATGATACAGAGTGAGCCTTATGGACCAGGTTCAGAGGTTCCAGATTATCTAACATGGGGAAATGGCTGGTAAAAATTAATTAAATAAAAAGTCATATATTATTTTGTGAAAACCTCTGAATTAATATTGTTCAGAGGCTTTTTTTAAGTTACTGCTAATTTTCCTATTTAAGCAAATTAATTCTTGACATTTTCCTCAAGATGGAATAATATGAAGTTAGCTTCACATGAAGTAAACTTCACGAGAAGTAAACTTCATATTATTCTATGTTAGGGGTGATTGGTTTGAAAAATAAATTTATGCAACTTTATTTAGTCTCATTAGCATTACTTACAATGGGTTTTTTCGAAATAATTTTCAATTACACTAAAGCTAATGCTATAGAAGGATTTTATTCTGGTGTTATAGAGCTATTCGTAGGAGCAGTGTTTTTAGTTTACACTATAACTTCTCACGTTAAATATAATACTAATGGTAAAAAGCTAGATAAGGAGCTATCAAAAGAATATGATGAGAGAGATGATTTAATAGAAGGAAAGGCTTCATACTTTACCATAAGCATTCTTACCATTGTGATTTTCATTATGATGTTTATTTCAAAGTGGATTACAATTCCAACAAACACTGCTTTATTTATCATTATAATATTTTCCTCAATTACTAGCGTATTAGCTAAAAAATATTATGACTATTTTCTTTAATTAGGAGAACGCTATGAAAAATAAAATAAAAGAATTGCGTTTAGAACATGGAATGACACAACAAGAATTAGCTGATAAGGTATGTGTATCTTCAAGAACAATTATCTCTCTAGAAAAACAACAATATAATCCATCTGTTTTACTAGCATATAAAATATCTTTAGTTTTTAACTTAACAATTGAAGAGACTTTTGTATTCGAAGAAGATGACAAATTATGATAATATTATACAATATAATTTTTAAGAGGAATTTTAAAAATAATATACTAAAAATAATAAAATAATAAATGGAGGCAAACATATTATGATTGAAAGACTATTGTTTATACTTTTTGGAGTAGTATTAGTATTATGGGGTATATATAGAATGAAAACCGATGATGCACTTATAGGAAAAACCCAAAAACAAAAAAATATATTCAATCTTTTCTTCCTTGGACAAGCTTCAGGAATAGGTCAATTATTAAGTGGAATCCTGTGTATAATTTTAGGGATTGTATCTTTTATAATTAAGTAATTTGCAAGTAAAAGGAGCTAAGCTTTAAAATACAGCTTAGCTTCTTTTAAACCAGATATTTACATTATTATGCCGTAGATAAAAATGTCCAGCTAAAATAATATAGGCTCCCACAAAAGTGACAGCCTATTAACAAAGGAGCATACATAGATTTATACAAATTAAATCTATATATGCTCCCAATTATTATACTTTCTAATTATCCTATTGAAACAAATTGCCGCCTAGTCTCCAGATACTAATATTATATCCCTTTTCTGTTATAACCTTCATCCAAGAATTCAATGTAACTTTATCCGCATACCATACCTCGTGTTCTATATTATTTTCATCTTTATAATTAAAAAACAAGCTCTGGCTTTCATCATCACGTTTTACTTTAACCCCATATTCTTTTAGTATACGGTTGGCTTCAATTTCCGAAACAGGCGTAGTTTTTCCATTAGATGCCCAGTTAAACCCTCCAGTAGCAATTGCAAAATCCTTATTTCCTGGAATTTTACTGGTCTTTTCCATTAAACTCATAATAAACTTAGGATTTGCTTTTTCTCCTGGTTTACTAAAACCTCCATGCAAATTGTAGCACATTATTACATAGGTTGGCCCTTTATCAAAACTCAATTTATCAAAGGGTACGTTAGGTTCTAATAAAACTCTTAGCTTTAAACCTTCTTTTTTACATTCTTGGTATAATTCATTTATAAATAATATATAATCTTCCCAGAGTTTCATATCATCTTTTATTTGTTCATAATCAATTTCTATACCATCAAAGTCATATTTAACTGCTAAGTTTATGATTTCTTTAATATGCTTACTTCTTAAATCTTCATTACTTAATAAAGATTTTAATAAATTAGTGTCTTTTAATAAGGAACTTCCATCACTATTTATCTTATCATTAACAATGGTTATATATTTATTGTAACTAGAACTCTTTGTTTTATCATAGTAATTAATTAGTTTTTCTGGCATCACTAATTCATTATTGGAATTAAAATTAGCTGCAAAATAACAAATATTTTTCAATTCCTTATCTAAAGTTCTTATTTCTTTATCAGAATTTAAGTCCCAGTATGCAACCCAAGCTGATAGATTATTTATATCCTCACTAAATAATCTTGTATCTTTATCCAATACTACATCTTTGTTCTTAAAATTATCTTCTTTTGAATTAGCATTTACAAATATAACTGATATTAATAATATTACTAATGTAATAAAGGCTAAGCTTTTTCTCACATTATTACTCATTAATTCCCTCTCAAATTATAAATTTTTAATAAACCAATTGACAAGTTTATTAAAGGAAGTCTTAACCTTATAAGTTACAGCTTCCACTCCTTTTAATGAAGAATCATATAATACTTCATTATTTGTATTAGTTACTTTAAAACTTTTAAATACTCCATCATATACATCATCTGCAATATTTCTTTGGCTATATCCATAGTTTCCCCATGAAGACTCAAGAAGAACACTTCCTTCACTTTCGTTATTTACTTTTAAGCCTTCTACTATCTTCTTGTCATCAATAGCTAAAGTCAGTTTTTTATCAATTAATGTTATATCAACTTTCTTACTTCCAGGTTCCTTTATATCAACTTTTTTATCCTTATTCTTATCACTTAAATCTAAAGAATATATGATATTTTTATTTCCATTTGAATTTTCTATAACATTAACCATATTATTAATAAGTTGAACACATATACTATTACTCCCATCTTCATTGGATCTTAAGTATATAGATTGAGAACCTATAACATTACCCTTTAATGTTGTTGATATTTTAATATCCTTATAACTTTCACTGTTTATGAGCTTAATAAGTCCTTTTTCCTTTGGTAATGATGTTAATATAATTTTATCATCTATAAACTCTGCTTGTCCTTTTATTTCTTGAAATTTACTAGCTTTTTCTTCATCGCCTGTAACAAATTCAGTATTTTTTTTAGTATCATCCCAAATTCTCATTAATAAATGATTGGTGCTCCAATATGCCTGTGGTTGAATTCTAGTCAAATCATAAATAGAACTGTCAGGTAAATTTAATGAGTATCCCTCTCTATTAAAATTCATGCTAAATAACTCTTTAATCCATTTGCCATTTACTTCACTAGCTTTATCATTTGTACCAAACTTTCCTGTGTTTGAATGCATTAAAGCATACAAAGAGGGTATGGCTCCAAGCTCTTCATTATATATAGAAGATAATTTTTTATAGTCACTATTAATACGCTCTTTCATCTCTTCATAGGTTTCCATAGGAATACCATGTTCATCTCTAATGTAATCCATCAAATAATGATTGTATTCTCTATTAATTTTAGGGGCCAATTTTGAAAACTCAACAGAATTTAATCTTCCCAAATAATTTGAGTATTTATCAAAAACATTTATATACTCTAGCCTATATCCATTAGTCCCTAATTCCCAATAGGAGCTATCTTTTAATTTTAATAAATCTTTAGGCATTAAAAACTTAGGATCTTTCTTTGCAAATTTATCTGCATAAGTTAGCATTGTGGCTTTATAGTTATACTTTTCTAGAATTTTTTGAGAAAATATTGCTGTATCCTTTCTTCCATCCTCAAATAATAAAAATAATGATTTTTCTGGTAAGGCCTTTCCTTTTGTATAGTAATCTAATATATCTTGCTGAGTTATTGTTACATAGCCATTGTCTTTTAACGCTTTTATTTGCTTCTCCAATGCTTCAGTACTTATTAGTGTATCATCTCCAGTCCTATCTACACCAAAATATGATACCGCAATAAATCCACTCTTTTCATTTTTAGAAATAGTATCTAATGTATAGGGCTTATATACTGAAAAGGTACATAGAGCTTTTATAATAAATACTAGGATTGCAAATAAAATTATCCCTTGAAATATACTTCTTATTTTCTTAACTCTATCTTTTTTTTCAGGAGAAAAATTTTTATTTTTCATATACATCCCCCCCCTTTTTACCTAATATACTAGCACCTTTCCTTTGCTCTTTTTTCCTTTGAGCTTCTATATCACTTGGAGTCATTCTGGTACCCCAGGTTGATTTCCAAAAAGTTACCCATGCTATAGGCATTTGCCAAAGTAATACCGCTTCATAAAAGATGCAAAATAGCATTCCAAAAATCCAGGTTGTACTTTTTCTAAAGAACATTTGAGCAAAACTCATCATTAATGCCATCATTAATAATCCAACAAGAAATGTGGTTGGAAATATATTATGTACAATTGGTACATAAACCAGGTTATAAACAACTATTATAGGTGCAGCAATAGGAACAAATACTCCCATATAAAAGAACGCAGCCATAAAGGGTTCCTTTTTCCACATAAATTTTCCTGCAATAATTGATTCTCTCAGCCATGACCTTTTCCATCTCATTTGCTGTTTAAGAAATACCTTATACTTATTAGGCACAATAGTAGAACAAATTGCCGTATCTTGATAACTAGTTCTATGCCCATTTAATACAAAATTAGTCATAGCTCTATCATCTCCAAAGGTTGCCTTTTGCCCTAAAAATCTTTGATTTATCCATTCATCCATATTATCTATAACTATTTGTTTTTTGTAGCAGGATAAAGGTCCTGATAAACATGTAACTGCATCAAAATATGCCTCTGCCGCTTTCATAATTCTAAAGGCAATATAATATCTAACAGACTGCATTTTAGTTAAAGTATTTGTATAAGTATTTGCAACATCTGTTCTACCTGATACTCCACCCATTTTAGGATCTTTAAAAGGCTGAACTAGATTTCTTATTGCAAAAGGATCTAAGAAGCTATCTGAATCAACAAATACAACTAACTCATGCTTTGCATTTAAAACTCCCCTGCAAAGGGCTTCTCTTTTTCCTAAGTTCTTTTCTTGAACAAAATACTTCACCCTATTTGGAGCATCAAATCTTTCTGCTTCATTATTTAATTTATCTATGGTCTCCCTAATTTTATCTACAGAGTTATCATTGGAACAATCATCTACAACTATAACTTCTAGATTATCAATAGGATAATCCTGGTTAATACAACTTAAAATTGTTCTTTCTATCCACTCGCCTTCATTAAAACAAGGAATAATTATTGTTACACCTGGTGTATAATTAACATCCATTGGCATAGGCTTGTATAAAACACCAAATAAATATCTACTTAATAAAAATACAGCTGCAATAATACTATATAAATATGTCCATTTATTAAATTTAAAGTATATTAGACTTTCTGCACGCATTAATACAATGAATATACTTATAAATAATAATAATAAACTAGATGCTGCTAATACATACCTATCCTTCTTTCTGTTAGAGTACTCTGATAAAGTTTCAATAAATTCTATACCACATATTATTTTTCCATCTGCTGTAATAGAATCTCGAACCTTTTTTCCTTTAATTTTAACATTCATTTCATATCCTTCTGGCATAGAACCAGGCAATATTTTAAAGTCTAATGTAATATCCTCTGCACTGCTAATTATATTTAATTGTTCTTTATCTTTTAATTCTAATAAAATTCCCGTAGTTGAGACATCTAAGGATTTAACTTTAAATGTGCTATTGCCCTTTGAGCTTGTACATATTATTTCAATATCAGTTTGCATTATATATCTTATTCCAGCTTTTTTGCTTTTTATAAATACATTAGGATCACCCTTATAATCCTCTAATACCTTTTTCCCTCTACGATCAACACTATTTCTTATAGCTTCTTTATCAGGAACATTTGCAAGTAACCTTCTATCTCTACGTGGATTTAAAAGAATGTCCTCAGCTCCACCTTGCCCCTTTCTCAATTTCTTATATTTAAACCTCATACTTCAACTCCTCATTGAACATAATATATAGATAAAACTCTTCTAAAATTAATCTATATGACATTATTTTTCTAAATAATCACTGAGCTTTGCAACTTTATATTTTTCTCCATACAATCCCTTTTCATTGTTAGCTAAGAATATGTCTAAAGCTTCGGCAGTGTAATAACTTTGATTATTCATATGCATTACTACTACATTTCCTCTGCCCTTGATTAATTCTTGTTCTATATAACTAGCAATTTCCTGTGCAGAATTTCTTTCATAGTCATGAGTTGTAATATTTCCACTAATAGTATATTTATAGCCGCTTTCATATACAGCCGCTAATCCTTCTTTTCTTAAAAGCAAGGTAGGTGGTCTAAAATATGGTCTTAACGAATCTAAATCACCTATTATATTGGACATAACATCATAAGATTTAATTAATGAAACTTCAAGTTCTTCTCTACTAGCATCTAAGAGTTCATGGTTGTAATTATGACTTCCTATATCATGGCCATTTAAAGCAATGGTTCTAAGCAGGTTTGGATTAACATTTGATATACCACTATTAATATCTGTATATTTTGATATTGCAAAGAATCCTGCCTTTGCCTTATGCTTGTTTAATACATCTAATATTTCATTTACTATAGGGTCTCCACCCCAATCATCAAAGGTAAAAAATATAACATTTTCACCATTTGTATCAATAGTTCCATCTTTATCAATAGATAGTTTTTCCTCTTCACTAAAGTCACTTAAATCTATATACTCATTTCCTATATAATTAGTTTTCATCATTCCTAGTGCTTCTTCATAGGCTCTTTTCTTCATAGAAATTGGATTGCTTATAATATTGTATCTACCTAACTGTGATGATGTTTCAATAGTTTTTTGTAAATTACTTAAGGGTACTACTGAATATCCTAATGGTTTTTGAGCTAAATCATATGATTGTAATTTTTCATTATACCTATGAGCATAACCATTTTTAACATAATTTTTAGTTACTAGCTCAATTATATTGGCAATAACATCATTATTTTTAAATAAATCTGAATCCAATCTAAAATAAACTATTTCTCCTTTTCTAAGAGATACATATGAATTTATATTAAAATAATTAGATACAACTTCTTCAGCACTCATATCTTTATATTTATGAATGATAGGTGCCTTTGAACAAGTAAATAATTCATAGTTTTTAAAAGAAGGAACACTCCTCATTGCTGATAAAGCTTCTCGTATTTCAGTATCTGCATATCCATATCCAGCCATATATGCATTTGTAATTATACCTTTATCTTTTAATAATTTATCCACTTCATATATTTCTCTGCAAATTTCCTCTGTTGGTTTATTTAATAATTTAGAACTAGTTGTTATTCCACCATTTCCGATTTCATGACCCTTACTTATGATCTTATTTATTTTATCAGGGTAATTTAATATTTCTTCTTTTGTTACAAAAAATGTTCCTTTAACATTAAGCTTTTCAAGCGTTTTCAATACTTTATCTAAGCTAGCTTCATTACTTAGCCCTCTAAATGTATAGGCTAAAGCCTTTTGAGTAGTATAAAATTCTGAAATTACAGGAGCAAGTCTTTTATTATTTTTTTCTATTAATTCTTTAAAATTAATTAAATCTATATCATTTTTAGCTTCCTTGTTTCCTAAGTTATTATTTTTATGATATTTATTATTTAATATATTTTCATTCTTTTCTGATTCATTGTATTTCACAGCACTTGGAAGCTCAGATACTTTAATAACAGTTTTATTTTGTTCCTCTATTGATTTTAGAAGCCATTCTACTATTTGTATAATAGTAACTTCTTCTTGTTCTTTATCCTTTTTCTCATTTATACCAGCCTGCTTGTCTATTGCAGGTTTCTCCTCTATTCTTTTTTCTCCATATTCAAAGTTATCAAGAACCCCTTCTAATTTTATGGAGATTATTGTTCCTTTTTCTAAGCTATTTACATATCCATATGCCTCATCATAATTTTTAAAACTTTGGTAACTTAAATAGTGATTACTATCCACCACATATTTATTTCCTGACGCGTAAGCTGCTTTTAAGATGTTATCATTATAAACTGTAGAATTGCATTTTAGTAAATTAGGATCTTTTCCAGTTATAGATTTTAAAATCTTATTAGTACTACAAAAATCAGTAACCAACTCTTCCTTAGATAACTTTTCCATATTCTTAGTCCAAGAAAGAGTTCCACTTCCTATATCATGTCCACCTTTTTGAATCATTTTAACTATACTGGAATCCTCAGCTGCCTTAATTCCTGGAATAAAAAACGTTGCCTTAATTCCGTATTTATCTAGCATATCTATTATTTTATTCATAGTATCTTTATTGCTAAGGCCCTCAAATGATAATGATACTATATTTGACGATGTATGAGCGTTTGTTATAACATCTGCCTCTTTATTACTATTCAATAAATTTAATGCCTCTTTAATTTCCTTTGATGCATCATATTTACCTTTTTTATTTATGGTTATTTTTCCTAAGCTATTATCAATATTATAATTTTTATATATAAAGATACCTATAAAAATGCTTATTAGTACAATTAAACCTACAATACTAGTATACTTTTTTCTCATATTTCCCCCCACAATTATGACTTTTATTAAATTAACTTTGTTCCTTTCCCTTTAGCATTAACACTTCGACCATTAACCTGAAATATGTACATAAAAGCCATTCTGCTTCTATATTATTGCATAATATCTCGTTATATTTACTATCAATTATATCTGGTATATGTACAAACATCAATTAGTTTTATAACCTTTTTTTAGCATTAATTGTAAAAAGCCGTTGACAAAATATATTTATCAACAGCCTAATAATACTACCTAGCTTTTTATATCTTTTTAACAAATTCAGATTTTAATTTCATAGCTCCAAAACCATCAATTTTGCAATCAATATCATGATCTCCATCAACCAATCTTATGTTTTTTACCTTTGTACCCATCTTTATAGATGATGAACTTCCTTTTACCTTTAAGTCTTTGATTACTGTTACAGAATCTCCATCGTTTAAGATATTTCCATTTGCATCTTTAATAATCTTTTTATCTTCACCATTTTCGTTTCCTGACTCTGAAGTCCACTCATGAGCACATTCTGGACAAACAAAAAGATTACCATTTTCATAAGTGTATTCTGAATTACATTTTGGGCAATTTGGTAAATTAAGCATAAATTCATTTCCTCCATTTGTTGTTAATTTCAATATATAAGAATTATTTTCAATTTCTTTTTGCAACTTCATAAGAATATTAATCACAAACCTGAAATTTACAGAAAAACATATAAGGGGTTCCTTATATGCTATCATATAGTATCATATTCTTTTAATATTGACAAACCTTCCTTAAAGCTTCTTTTCTAGTCCTACTGTAAAGCCTGGGTTGCCTTAGTTATCATTCCCACCTATAACATCATCCTAATATTAATATAAAAACCCATATCACTATAAAATGTACCCTATCGGATAGACACTTGAAAAAAGTCTACCCGGTAGGGTATTTTATCTATAATAGAGTAAATAAAGAAATGGGTGGGTTTAATGAGTAATAAGATATTTACACAA
>NZ_OAOD01000017.1 GCF_900205925.1 Clostridium peptidivorans
AAATGTCGTTAAGAACCTTCTACTGTCTGACCAAAGGGAGTTTAGAAGGTTTAGATATTTTAATTTCAGAAATATTAGACCTTTTTTGCGAAACGAACGCTTTCTTAAATGCAAATTCCATGCGGGAGGTTCAACATTAAAAATGTCACATTTTTTCTATTATTATTCTATAGATTCAGAAGAATAAACTTTCCACTGTCCATTTACTTTTTTCAAAGTAATGTCTACTTGATATGTTTCTTCATCTGTAATATTTTCTCCTGTTTCTGGATCTTTGTATGTTATTTTATCATTTTCCATCACTTTAACTTTTGCTTCTTTAGCATTCATTGATATCATA
This sequence comes from Clostridium peptidivorans, assembly GCF_900205925.1. GTDB lineage: Bacteria > Bacillota > Clostridia > Clostridiales > Clostridiaceae > Clostridium_AK > Clostridium_AK peptidivorans. The sequence continues at coordinate 341 of NZ_OAOD01000017.1, forward strand.
TCTATGGACTCATAAATTGCTTCTATATCTACTTGTTCTTGAATCAAATCCGCAAAAAATTCTGCATATACTTCCCTAGTTTCTTTATATCCTGGAGCATTTGGATCTATCTGCGCCATATACTTTTCAATATCTTTAAGTTTTACTGCTTCAGCAATGTTATTAAGAACTGCTTTTATATCCTCAAACTCTTTATTTATATCCATTACTACAAATTGTTCTACATTATTACTAAGCGAACCTGTTCCACCTAATAAATAATAATTTTCAAGTTCCTTCTTATCAAATTCTAACTGCTGTTTATATAAATTAGCTTCATCTGCAAGCACCATTGGAGCATTTAACTTAACTGCCAACTGGCTTCCTGATAATGCATCTGCAAATCCCTTACCTGATGCTAGTACAATATTTTTTGTATCTAAATTAAACTCTTTGAATATACTCATTGAAGTTTCATATCTAGTACTTCCACCTAATCTAACTATTTCTACTGAAGGAAGTATAGCCTTAATCTCATTTACAACTGCTGGCTTAACTACTGCTTCTCCACCAACTACATATACCTTAGATGGCTTTATTTTAGTTAACTGGTTTTTAATTAAATCTGGAAGTTTATCCGCATTTGTAAGAAGCATTGGATAGTCCTTTATTGCAGCAACTCCTGAAGCACTTAGTGCATCTGCATAGCCTAAAGCATTTGATATAAACACTGGAGTTCCTTCTGCAACATCTAATTCATTTATAATAGCATTATTTGTTTCTATTCTACCTTTACCAAAGATTCTTGTAACCTTATATCCCTTAGCTGTAAGTGCATTTTCTGTATCTTTACTTACAACGCCTTCTCCGCCAATTATATAAACATTTCCTTCAGACTTTAGTTTACTTGATATGTACGCTATTGCCTCGCTGCTGCTTTTTAAATCTCCTGCAAGAAGAAGTGGCGCATTTAACTTTTTAGCAAAGGTACTAGCACTTAATCCATCTGCAAAACCAAACCCAGATGTGATTACTACATTTTCTAGTTCACCAAATCCTATTTTCTCTGCTATGGCTCTTGATGTCTTAAATCTATCTAAGCCTTGCACCCTTATAGCAGTTTTAGTTGGCTGTGTTGCAGCTTGTACACTTACTGGGTTAAATCCTTGAGAAAGTGTAAGAGCTAGGAATGTTGATAACATTAATTTTGAGACTTTTTTTAAATTCATTTGTTTCCCTCCAGATTATATCATTCTATAAATAATTCCATTTCTATTCCCATTTTATATTAAATCTTTATTAAAATCTATTGGATAGTAATGGTTACCATTCCATTTATACACATCAACATATTTACCATCTAATAAAAAGAATTCTGTTGAAATTTTGTATCACAAAATTTCTTCTATTCTTCCACCAATTCACTTTCATAGAACATCCATTTCCCATTTATTCTCTTTAAATGGTAAATTCCTTTGGCTTCTACATTTTCTTTATACTCTTCAGATGGTATTTCTATTAATGCATTTTCTGTTACTTCCACTATTGCTTCTTTATAGTTTATTTCAGTTATTTTAAGATTTTCATAACTTACAGAGATGTTTATGCCACTTTCAACAAGTTCCTTAAACATCTCTGCATACATCATCTTAGCTTCGGCATATGCTGGAGAATTAGGATCAATAACTGACATATACTTATTTACATCTTTATTTTTTACTGCTTGTGCAAGCACATCAAACATTGCTGATATTTCTATATATTGTTTTTCTGAATCGAAATCTATAACAAATTCTAAACTATCACTAAGGGAACCTTTTCCTCCTAATAAATAGTAGTTTTCCATTCCCTTTGCCTCAAATTTATCATACTGAGCATCTAAGTTGGACTCATCTGCAAGAACCATTGGAGCATTTAACTTAGCAGCTAATTGGCTTCCAGACAGTGCATCTGCAAATCCCTTACCTGATGCTAGTACAATATTTTTAGTATCTAAATTAAATTCATTAAATATGCTCATTGAAGTTTCATATCTAGTACTTCCACCTAGTCTAACTATTTCTACTGAAGGAAGTATAGCCTTAATTTCATTTACAACTGCTGGCTTAACCACGCCTTCTCCACCAACTACATATACCTTAGATGGCTTTATTTTGGTTAACTGGTTTTTAATTAAATCTGGTAATTTATCCGCATTTGTAAGAAGCATTGGATATTCTTTTATTGCAGCAATTCCTGAAGCACTTAGTGCATCTGCATAGCCTAAAGCATTTGATATAAATACTGGAGTTCCTTCTTGAGCCTCTAATTTATTTATAATAGCATCATTTGTTTCTATTCTGCCCTTACCAAAAATTCTTGTAACCTTATATCCCTTACTTGTAAGTGCATTTTCTGTATCCTTACTTACGACCCCTTCTCCTCCAATGATATAAACGTTTCCTTGGGGCTTTAATTTACTTGATATGTACGCTATTGCCTCACTGCTGCTTTTTAAATCTCCTGCAAGAAGTAGTGGTGCATTTAGCTTTTTAGCAAGTGTACTAGCACTTAATCCATCTGCAAAACCAAATCCAGATGTGATTACCACATTATCTAGTTCACCAAACCCTATTTCCTCTGCTATGGCTCTTGATGTCTTAAACCTGTCTAGCCCTTGAACTCTTTTAACATTATTTGCTTGATCTACTGTTTCAGCTTGTACACTTATTGGGTTAAACCCTTGTGAAAGTGTAAGAACGAGGATTGTTGATAACATTAATTTTGAGACTTTTTTTAAATTCATTTGTTTCCCTCCAGGTTATATTATTCTATAAATAATTCCATTTCTGCTTCCATTTTATATTAAATTTTTATTAAAATCTATTGGATAGTAATGGGTATTATTCTATTTATATGCATCACCGTATTTATCATCTAAATAAAGATAATTCTGTTGAAATTTTGTATCACAAAATTTCCTTTATCTAATATAAAAAATTTTTGGTTTATAATTTCCGTTATATACATACTATAATATAAAAATACTACTTTAAAAGGTGAGTTTATGATGTTTATTAAAAATAAAAATCTTATGATTACATTAATTTTTAATATGTTATTATCCATGGGATTTATTGGCGTACTGCTATATTTACTTTTAGTTGGAAGATCTAATCACTTCTTAGGGTTAGACTGGGCAGAAGAAATTAACTATGAACTTATTATCATCAGAGCATCAATTGCAAATATATTGCAACTTACTCTTTTATTTATGAAGCGTATTTGTCAAACGCATAAGAACTTAAAAAAGAACTTTATGTTAAATTCCATAGCCATTGTAACTTATCTATATTTAATGACACTTGCAAGCCTCATAATAAAATTCTTTAATATATCTGCACTTATAAACAAAATAATAATCTTCTTAAATGTAATTGGATTTTTTATCATGCTTTACTATATATATATTATTTTAAGAACCTTTGAACTTCTTCATACTCGCTTAGAAAATGAAGAAACACTTACTAAGCATTTATATAAGCTATCTTATACAGATAAATTAACAGGACTGGTAAATAGATATTACTTATTGTCCTTATTTGAAGATTATTTAAATAAATATGATAAAAATAACTTTATGCTGGGAGTGCTATTTTTAGATTTAGATGGATTTAAACCTGTAAACGATAATTTTGGACATGATGTAGGTGATAAAGTTCTTAAAGAAATAAGTAATCGTCTTATAAAATGCACCAGAAATATTGATACTGTGGCAAGAATAGGTGGAGATGAGTTTGTTATTTTAATACCTAATATAGCTGATGATATAATACTTAAAATAATTGCTTCACGTGTTATTGAAGTGATAAATGAAAAAATATGTATTAATAATCATGAGTTTACCATTGGAGTGAGTATAGGTATTTCAATTTACTCCAAAGATGGGCTTGAAATAGACGAGTTAATCAAAAAAGCCGACATTGCAATGTATAGAGTGAAAAAAGCCGAAAAAAACGGGTACGGGTTTTATTAATGACTAATTTATGGTAAATATATAGGGAAATTGCAGTGCAATTCCCCTATATTTCCCCGGCAATTTTTTACTTTTATCGGGTAATATTCTATATTTAATCGTTGTTTTTCTCCACATCTTTATGAGTAATTTCAACCCTTTTCCCCATTTTTTCCATACCCTTCTTTATATATGCACCAAGCTTATTTACCTTATCTGCACCAACGTAGTTTGCTATTGTCTTTACTCCTTTTTTTACAATAAGAATTATATCTCCTTTTCCCTGCCAATTTTCTAATATTATTTCCTCAGGAACTTCATTTAATATAGTGTTTAATCCATAAAAGGCTATTGCTATATCATCTATTTGACCTATAAGAGGTATAAAATCTGGTAGTATATCAATTGGAATTGCTAAATATCCTGCCACCGCAGCAGCCTTTGCCTTAGTTTTAGAATCAACTCTTGGATCTTTGAAAAGTCTCCATAAAAGTGCTGCTATATCTGGAACTAACATTGCATATTCCTTAATGCCTTCATATTTATTAGGTATCTTAACATCTACAGCTGCTCTAAATTTAGTATAGGAATCCTGAGCAGTTTTCCTGTCTATCTCATAAACTATCTTTACTTCTTGAGGCTTTAACGTTTCCTTATCCTTAGAATAAACTAAGTCTTCTACATCAGCTACTATTTCTCCCTGAACAAGTGATATATTTTTCACCTTCATATTTACATTAGGTATAAGTTTTATTATGGTATCAAGATCCACAGTAATTACGTCACCCTCAACTTCAACACCATATGCCTCAGTCTTTTTTCCTACCTGCTTTAATATGATATTTTTTATACCAGCAAATACTCCAATTTTCGCAACCTTAACGTCAAAAATCTTTACCTTAACCTTATTGTCTATTATATTTCCAAGTCCAACTACTGCGGTAAATGGAATCTCTACCCCCTTTTTATAGCTTCCGTAGATATTTATAAGTTCTCCTACCTCTAAATTATTAAATTTTAATCCTTCTAAATCAATGAACTCATTTAATCCCTTTAATATCTCTTCCCCATGAAGAGTAAGCTTTACTGAACTCACTTTCATATTAATCAACTCCCTATCTTTAGATTAATTATTTAGCTTCTATAAAATTAATTCTTACATTAAAATCATTTCTATAATAAAGATTATACCCTAAATAGAAATTTCTGCAATTACTAAGAAATCTTCCATAAATTACTTTAGCAAAAATTATGAGATTTATTAGACAATATCAAATAGCTATTATAGAATAATAAATGTTCGATGGCTCCAAACTATAATTGAAATATCGGAGGTATCTTAATGAATAGGATGAAGAAAAAAACTTTTTTATTACCGTTAATAACTGCTGCACTATCTTTAGTGCTACTTATAGCATCTCAAATTGCTTTTAAAACTACTGAAAATAAATCTTACGTAAACTTTTTAAAGGATTTAAACTCTCATAAAATAAGCAAAGTTTATTTATCCCCTGATCCTCAGCTTAAGGTTGTATTAAACGATGGAACATCTTATGAAACAGACAACCCGCGTATAGATACATTTAAGGAAGTACTATTAAAAGAAGGCGTTAAAGTTCTAGAGTATTCTGAAGCAGAAAGAAGCTCTGTAATATTTGGTTCAGCTTTTTTAGTATCAATTATATCTTTAGTGTTTGTAATGGCTAAAAACTCCAATTTATCAAATAAGGGATTACTTGGTGTGGATAAGCTTGAAACTTCAGCTCTTGAAGATACATCTTTCACCTTTGAAAATGTTGCAGGAAATGAAGAAGCAAAAGAAAGCGTTAAAGATGTAGTGGATTTCTTAAAAAATCCTGAAAAATATGCAGCTTATGGTGCTAGAATGCCTAAGGGCGTTATACTTTACGGGGATCCAGGTACAGGTAAAACATTGCTTGCAAAGGCTGTTGCTGGAGAAGCGGGAGTTCCTTTTTATGCAATGTCAGGTTCTGACTTCGTTCAAGTTTATGTAGGTGTTGGTGCAAGTAGAGTTAGACAATTATTTAAGAAAGCAAGACAAAATGGTAAAGCCGTAATATTTATAGATGAAATAGATGCAATAGGTAAGAAAAGAGATGGTGGAAAAGCTGGTGGCTCTGATGAAAAAGATCAAACATTAAATGCACTGCTTACTGAAATGTCAGGTTTTAATGAAAAAGAAGGCATAATCATCATGGCAGCCACAAATAGACTAGACATATTAGATGAGGCACTTTTAAGACCAGGTAGATTTGATAGACACATAGAAATTATGCTACCAGATATATCTGCTCGTGAAAAAATATTAAATCTTCATTTAAAAAATAAACCAGTTGGAGATATTACTGTGCATGAATGGGCACAAAAGACATCTGGCTTTTCTGGGGCTAAAATTGAAAGTCTTGTAAATGAAGCTGCAATACTTGCTTGTAAAGATGAAGCAAAATCAATTGAAAATCTTCACATGGATAAAGCATTTTCAATAGTTATAGCAGGACATGAGAAACAAGACAGAGATTATATAACTGAAAAGGACAGAAAAGTTACAGCTTATCACGAAACAGGACATGCTCTTGTAGGACTTAAGATGCTTCCTAATGAAAAAGTATCTAAGATAACAATAATCCCAAGCACAAAGGGTGCCGGTGGATACACTATGACAATTCCTGAGGACAAGCTATATCAAGATAAATCTTATTTAAAGAGAAGAATAATGATGCTTCTTGGTGGACGTGCTGCCGAGGAAATAATATTTGGTGAAGACAACATTACAACAGGAGCTAGCCACGACTTAAAACAATGTACAAACATTGCTTATCACATGCTTGGTGCTTATGGTATGGGAAAATCCTTAGGTCTTTTAAGCATGGAAGTTCTAGGACAAGATAACCCAAAACAAGCGGATTTAATTAACGAATGTAAAGAGTTAATTGACTCACTATATGAAGAAACAAAAGCTCTTTTATTAAGAGAAAAGGACCTTTTAGAAGCTATAACACAGGAGCTTCTAGAAAAAGAAACTATTCATAACGAAAAACTTATGGAAATAGTGAATAAACAGGAATTAGAGCCTATCGCTTAATTAAGGAAATTTCACTTAGGTGAAATTTCTTCCTTCAGTCAGTTATCTAAGTAATATTTTTAATGTTGAATATATAAGTATGGAATTTGCATTGTAGAAAGCATTGAACAAGCACTAAAAGCTCTTTATTTCTGACTTTAAAATACCGTTAAGAACATTCTATTGTCTGAGCGTAGCGAGTTTAGAAGGTTTAGGTGTTTTAAAAAGCAGAAATATTAGAGCTTTTTTGTGAAGTGAACGGTTGCATGATTTATAGAAATCTCTGATTTCGTTATAAATCAGCACATCTCAGACTACTGAGATGTTTCATTAATTATGCAAATTCCATACTTGGGATTCAATATTAAACTTACCCTATTCCAACTACTTTACTTCTTCGTTCCATTAAAACTACGTCATGCCATATTCCATCACTAGCCTTAGCTATCTTTTCTCTTATACCTATTTCTCTAAAGCCGCACTTTTTGTGCAGTGATATACTTGTGCTGTTTTCTCTTATAATTGAAGAATATAAAGTCCAAAAGCCGTTTTCCTCTGATAGTTTAATTAGATTCTGAAGGAGAGCTGTTCCTACACCTTGTCCCTTATACTTTTCTCCTATATAAATACTGACTTCAACTACTCCTCTATAACAATATCTACTTGAGGTTGGACTTAACGCTACCCATCCTAATATATCGTTTTGTGAGCGTGCAACCAATCTACATGAATTAATATGACCATTATTCCATTCTTCCCAAGTAGGTGCTTCTGTCTGAAATGTTGCTATCTTTGTATTTATTCCTTCTAAATAAATATTCTTCACCTGTTCCCAATCAGATGATTTCATTTCTTCAATTTTGTATTCCATGCACTATACCCCCATTATTTTTTATCAAGCTTAATTACAAACCCCATGCTTTGTTTGACTCTTTCCAAGCTAGATTAGGTAAACCCCTTACTGTCTTTTCTAATTCACTTTCCCCTAAGTCCTTTTAGAAAATTCTGTCTTGCATCTTGAGCAGGTAATGGTGACTTTCCCCTTTCCCTTTGGTACACGAAGTTTTAATTTACAATTCGGGCATTTAAAAATACGATGTGTCTTCATGGATTTCACTTCATTAGATTTATTTCTGAATTTATAGGACACCTTATTCCACCATTGTAAAAATATCATATTTTCTTTTCGTCGTTTTATAACATCACGAGATAATATTCTAAATAGACATACTCCCCACAAAACATAGCCAATAATCATTAGCTCTTTAATCCCTGTAAAAGTAACTAGCATAGAAATCACAAAATAGGCTATTATTAAAGCTATACATATCTGATCTACACCATTTCGTCCAATCATAAAATTTCTTAACCACTTCATCTTTTTTTGCTCCTTTTAAAAATATATTTTATTGAAATTCTGCATCAAGTGATTCTTAGACTCAGGTGGAGTTTGCTTATGAAGAATACTTATCTCCAGCTGAGTCTTAGAAGAACTTATCCAGGGGCGTATCATCCGTTATCTCCCACCTAAGAGGATGGGAGTATTACGGATGGTTGCCATCGGATAAATTTTATCCACAGTTTCTTTATTAACTTTTACACTATTCCACAGTTCCTGTGCCTTTATCGCCTGCCCTACTAACATATATAATCCATTTATTCCTTGTATCCCTTGTTCTCTTGCATATTTTAATAATAAAGTTTCCCCTGGGTTATAAATTAAGTCAACAACTGAAGCAAACTTTGAAACATCCTCTTTACTTAAAGGAGAGTTTTCTACATTAGGGTACATTCCTACTGGAGTACAATTAATCACTATATCTTGACTTTTCAAAGATTTAATTTTGTCATAGCTTATAGCTTTAAATTTATTAAACTTTTTCTTACATTCCTCTTCATTTCTCGTTGCAAAAATAACCTCATTGACACCATTATCTAAAAGGAACTGAAGTACGGCCTTAGAAGCTCCACCTGAACCTAAAATAACTGCATTCTTTCCTTTTACTTTCACATTAAATTTATCCAGCATCATTCCAAAGCCATAATAATCTGTATTATATCCTATTGCTTTTCCATCCTTAAAACAAATTGTATTAATTGCCCCTATGTTCTTGCCTTCTGATGATAACTCATCTAAATATTTTATTGCATCAACCTTATAAGGAATGGTCACATTTACCCCTTTTACTTTAAGAGCTTTAAATCCTAAGATTGCACATTGTAACTCTAGTTTATCCACTTCAAACAAGTGGTAATATCCATCTATATCTAGTTCTTTAAATATTAATGAATGTATTTGCGGCGAAAAACTATGCCCAAGCTTTTCTCCTAACAATCCATACAATCTTTTCATAGTACAATCCTCTTTCTCATATTTTAATTTTACTTGTAATTATATCATAACTTGAGAAAATGTATATTCTAATGAAAAATAAAAGAAAATTGCATTGCAATTTCCTTTTATAAAATCAACTCATCTAATCTCTCTTATGTATTTTTAAATACATCTCTGCATATTTTATTTTGCCTCACTTTTTGACTTGCTTTTTTCTGGTGAGACTATGTTACAAACCTCATCATGATATGCAAATTTAACTCCTGCTAAATATATTAGTACTGCTATTATTATAAGATATAAAATTACATATGCTGCATTTAGCATACTTGTAGGAACTGCACCATACAGTGTTAAAGTTCCAAAGAACATAAATATGATTCCAGCTATCCATTTTATGTATACCTCTGGTATATGCTTACACATCCATGCTCCACCTATAATTCCTATACTGTCTGCAATCATCATACCAACGGTTGTTCCCATGAGTATATTAATTGGTTGTTGATATTGTGCTGCAATAGATACAGTCATAAGCTGAGTCTTATCACCCATTTCTGCTAGAAAAAATGCTATGGCTACGGTAACAACTGGGCCAAATTTAGCTTTTTTCTCATTTTCATCATCAATTTTATCTCCTCTTAAAGTCCAAAGACCAAAGATTAAAAATGATATTGCTGCAACAATTTTCACAGTATTCATTGGTATAAAAGCACTTAAGTAGCTTCCTACTGCTACAGCAAGAGCATGATTAAAAATAGTAGCAATAAATACTCCTATAAGCACCTGCTTTGCCTTGTATTTACTTGCCATAGCCATTGCTAGAAGCTGAGTTTTATCACCCATTTCTGCTACCACTACAAACAATAATGCTTTGATAAATGCTGTCATTATTATGACCTCCTCTTTAAATTAAAATATAAAAAATTAAAGACCTTCAGCACAACGCTCATCTATCTGTTGAAAATCTTTTTTAGCATAATTTATTACACTAAAAAAGACTTTCAACACAACGACAAATAAGCCATTGTGCTAAAAGTCTCACTTGACTAAAATAAGCCACGATAAAGCCAGACTCAAGAGTCAGTATGTTGACTTTATCACCCTAAGATGGGCAGCTACTCCCTTTTAACATTAAAGTTTTTTCTTTATTAATTTATTTTTATGTTATCACAAATATAATAATTAATCAATGTTAATAATTTTAGTTATTACCTATTATTCATTTGCTCTTTGCCATTTGCCACGTGGGTGGCACTTTTTAAAAAATTTTACTGAAAAACTAATATTTTTTGCTGATACTGATAATAATAAATTGGCAACCTTTTAATATATTCACAAAAGTTAATAATTGTTTAATATAAATGACATACTAAGGAGGGAATAAAAGTGACTGTTGCTTCAAAGGTAAAACAAACACTTGCTAATTTAAAGGGAATTGAAAGTACTCTTAGGATTTATTCACTACAAAGTAGAAATGATGAAGAAAAAAATGTTTATAAAGAAGCACTAAAAGATGCAGAATCCGTAATTTGTGATATGGAAAATAGAATTAAAACATTAGAATTTGAAGAACCACAATATAAAGGTAATTAAGTGAGGGATATATATGCAAGCTTGGTTTATAGTACTTTTGAGAACTATAGTTTTATTTTTTTTAACTTTAGGCATAACTAAAATTGTAGGAAATGAAAATTTATCAAAATCTTCTCCTTTTAAAGTTATAAGTTACATATTTATATCTATAATAGCGGTTTTGATTTCTTTAGGTTTAGTGCCAAACATTGCTTTTGCATTTGTTTCCTTAGCAAGCTGGATCTTACTCTTACTTGCACTAGATTATTTATCATTAAAAAGTAAAAATGTTCATGATTTTATAAATGGAAGAGAAACCATTCTAATGAAAGATGGCAAGGTCCTTGAAAATAATTTAATGCAAGTAAAGTTTACAGGTGATGAGCTTTTAAGAGAATTACGTTCAAAGAATGCCTTTAACCTAGCTGATGTGGAATTTGCAGTTATGGAAACTACGGGAGATGTAAATGTGTTATTAAAATCCGATAAAAAACCTGTAACTCCTCATGACTTACACCAAAAGGTCAATCCCACTTCTGAACCTGAAACTGTAATACTGGATGGAAATATTATTGACGAAGGCTTGAAAAATATAGGGCTTAATCGCCAGTGGTTAAAGGTACAATTATCAAGTTCTGGAGTGTCCTTAGATAATGTATTTATTGCACAGGCAGATTCTTCTGGTGATTTGTATATAGATCTTTTTATGGACTCTATAGATGTACCACAGGCTAAAGTTAAGGAATTACTCTATGCAAGTATTGCAAAAACTCAAGCCGACTTACTTTCATTTTCTTTAGAAGTAAATAACCCAGAGGTTAAAAAGATGTATTCTAATAATGCAAATAGATTAAAAAAGGTTATGGATAAATTAGAACCCTATCTAATGCGTTAGATAAATTTTATTGGAAGGTGATTTTTGTGTCTAACAAAAAAAAGAAAGAATTAACTCCTACTCAGCAGGAATATCAAGACTTTGCAAAGGATAGAGAACCAAAGCGTCCTGTGTTTAAAAACTGTATAAGAGCCTTTTTATCTGGAGGTCTTATATGTGTCATAGGGCAGCTTTTACAGTTCTTTTTTATTAAATACTTTAACTTTACCCCTGAAACTGCAGGCAATCCTACTTCTGCAGTACTCATAATAGTCTCAATTGCTCTTACAGGCTTTGGGGTTTTTGACCACATTGCACAATGGGCTGGAGCTGGTACTGCCATTCCAATCACTGGTTTTGCAAATACCATGGCATCAGCTGCTATTGAACACAGAACTGAAGGATATGTCTTAGGTGTTGGCGGAAATATGTTTAAACTTGCAGGTTCTGTTATTGTATTTGGAACATTTTCTGCCTTTGTAGTAGCTATTATAAAACTAACTATTCAATGGCTGGGGGCGATGTAAATGCTTAAAGGTAATCAATCATGGATTTTCAAATCAAAACCAGTAATTATATCTTCTGCTGCTGTAGGTGGCCCCTTTGAAGCACAAGGAAACCTAGCTGATGACTTTGATATACTTCATGAGGATACATGGATTGGCCAAGATAGTTTTGAAAAGGCAGAAAAAACGCTTTTACAAGAAGCCGCTGAAACTGCAATTCACAAAGCCAATATGAAAAAAGAAGATATTCAATTTTTCCTAAGTGGTGACCTAATGAATCAAATAATTTCAAGCAGTTTTGCAGCTAGAAGTCTTGGTATACCTTATCTTGGACTATTTGGAGCGTGTTCAAGTGCTATAGAGGGTTTAGCTATAGGTTCTCAGCTTGTTGATAGTGGTGCTGCTAATTATATAATTGCTGCTGCCTCAAGCCACAATGTGGCTGCTGAAAAGCTTTTTAGATATCCTACAGAATATGGAGCACAAAAACCTCCAACTGCTCAGTGGACAGTAACTGGTGCTGGAGCAGGACTCGTAGCTTCAAAGGGTAAAGGCCCTAAAGTAACTTCAGCTACCATTGGCCATGTAGTTGATATGGGAATTACAGATCCATATAACATGGGAGCAGCTATGGCCCCTGCTGCAGTAGATACAATTGAATCACATTTTAGAGATTTAAATATAGATCCAACTTATTATGATTTAATTGCCACAGGAGATTTAGGTAGAGTTGGACATCAAATATGTGCTGATTTATTAACTAAACATGGATTAATAATTCCTAAAAAGACCTTTACTGATTGTGGCCTTTTAATTTATAAAGAAGATCAACCAGTATTTGCTGGAGCTAGTGGTTGCGCTTGCTCAGCAACAGTATTGCATGGCCATTTATTAAACCGTATGAAAAAGGGAGAGCTTAAGAGGATATTGATTATTGGTACTGGGGCACTTTTATCTCCTCTATCCTATCAACAAAAGGAAAGTATCCCTTGCATAGCTCATGCAGTATCTATAGAAATGTAAAAGAGGTGCAAACATATGGATAAAATTTTCTGGGCATTTATTGTAGGTGGTGGAATATGCGTTTTAGGACAAATAATGATGGATGTATTTAAGCTTACTCCTGCCCATACAACAAGTACAATGGTAGTTATAGGAGCTATACTTGGAGGTCTCGGATGGTATGATCCAATAGTAAAATTTGCAGGTGCCGGAGCTTCTACTCCAATAATGAGTTTTGGAAATTCCTTGGTTAAAGGAGCATTAGCAGAAGCAGAAATAACTGGATTTATCGGAGTGCTTACGGGAATTTTTGAAATAACTAGTGCAGGAATTTCCGCTGCCATAATATTTGCATTTTTGGCATCACTTATATTCAAACCAAAAGGCTAAATTCAATTAACTATCAATGAAAGGAGGTGATTAATATGACAGTTGGAACTCAAATGCAACAGGCTATTGCTGGTATTCAAAGTGCTTCAGCAACTATGAAGACTTTTGCACTAGAAACTGACGATACTAAGGCAAAAAAAGACTTTCAAAATATAGCTCAAAACCTTGATACTGCTCTTCAAACGTTACAACAAAGACAGCAATACATAGAGCAGCAAGAGCCACAATACAAACAACAGTAATAATAATTAGTATATAATGAAAAAGACATTTTAGAGTAAAACTAAAATGTCTTTTTCATTATAAATATATTACATTTACCAAGGTATTAAAGAACTTAAATCCATCGCTAGCTCTTTCAAGCCATGGCCATACCATGGAAGTTGAAAAACTCTCGAATCATTTAGCAGTTTAACTAACTACACTTTTAATGTTGAATTGCGTATGAGATTTGCATTGTAGAAAGCATTGAATAAACTTTAAAACGGCTTTATTTCTAAATTTAAAATAGCGTATAGAGCCTTCTATTGTCTGAGCAAAGCGAGTTTAGAAGGCTTAGGTATTTTAAATTTAGAAATATTAGCCGTTTTTAGTGAAATGAACTGATTGACTGCATGATTTATAGAAATCTTTGATTTCGTTATAAATCAGCACATCTCAGCCATTGAGATGTTTCCTAATCCAAATACAATCAATTCAACATTAAACGTGTTTGTAAAGTATCAGCGACATTACAAATCCTCCAATTAATCCACCAATATGTCCAAAGTTATCCACATTAGCCATGGAAAAACCTATAATTAAGTTCACAACTATAACAGACATAATATTATTTATAAATGTTCTTCCCACTTTGTCTTCAGATTTAACAGCAAATACCAAGGATGCTCCCAAAAGACCAAATATGGCACCAGATGCTCCTACAGAAATGCTAGTAGAAAAAATGTAGCTTAAATAAGAAGAAGTTATGGCTGCTACAAAATATATAATTAAATACTTAACCTTTCCAAATACCCTTTCAACAAGTGGTCCTAGTGCATTTAAAGCATACATATTAAAACCTATATGTATTAATCCCCCATGTAAGAAAGCTGCTGTAATAAGTCTATAGTACTGCCCCTTATCTATTAAAGTATTAACCTTTGCTCCTAAAAACACCAAAACTCCTGTATTGCTATCTATAATATTTCCTGATAGAAATGCAGTAATTAAATACATAATCACATTTAATCCTATCAATATATATGTGATTATAGGCTTTTCTTCTTTTTCCTTCTCTTCATCTTGTACGATATTCCCTCTATTTAGATAGTAAGAAATTGTTTGTAAAATTTCTTCCTCATATTCTGTATAAAAAGGGATAGTATTACTTTGTAAATCCACAGCTATATAGTTACCACCATTTAGTAAATTACTATTAGCTTCATCCATTGTTTTTCTAACTGCTATCTCCCCATCTATTAGATATATCCTAGTAATTTTCACAAAGGAGCTATTGGTATTTTTGCTGAAGTTATACTTAACCCAATTATCATCAGATACACTATAGCTTTCCCTGCAAAATACTACTCCCCTTAGATCACCCTCCTGACCTTCCTTTAAAAGTGCCCAAGGTGATGCAATACCTTCGCTATCACTTTCAAGCTCCATTAGAGTGTATCCTAAATGCTTTGTTAAAACTTCTATAATATATGTTATAAATTCATTCATTAAACATTCCCCTTTATATAATTGTCAGTTTATCACTAAGAGCTTTAAATTCCTAGTTTTCAATTAGAACTATTATAGCATAGCATTAAATCAAGTACTAGATATAGTTAAACTTCCACATTTTTTAATACATTGATTTTTATTTCCAATTCAGTATACCCATGAAATTAGAATTTTATTGATATTTTATCATTTTAATTTTTATAATAATGAGGATAATATGCCTGTATTGCCAGCATGATTGAAGATACAGTAAGCGTTATAGATATTGCAAAATCGCTAGCCTATAGACTAGCGATTATTTTCATTATATACTATAAACTAGCTATTAGTTACTATCTGGGCTAATGTTATCTAAATAACCATCTCAACAATCAAGCTAGGATTTTTCAGCAAATCTATTTCATAAAAAGGTATTGAGGAATTCTGATCTACATCATAAAACATTCTAATTACAGGTCTATCTGGAAACCCCTTATTTTGTCTTATAACATATCCTTCCTCACCACTAGAAATTCTTACTCTACACCCTAAAGGATATATAGCAAAGGTATCTTTAAATTTTTGAACAATATCCATATCAAAACTTGTCCCCGAACCTGAAAGTATAAGTTCATATGCATCATTTGGACTAAACTTTCTTCTATAGCATCTATCATTACTTATTGCATCATATACATCACAAACGCAAATTATCTTAGCTGACTTAGATATTCCATTACCAGAAAGTCCATAGGGGTATCCTTTTCCATCTACTCTTTCATGGTGCTGCTCTACCATATTTACTATAGAATCCCCAATGCTTATATTTTTCTTTAAAATTTCCGCTCCATACACAGGGTGCTTCTTTATTTCTTTAAATTCTTCATCTGTAAGCTTTCCTTCTTTATTTAATATCTTATTAGGTATTTTAGTTTTTCCTATGTCATGTAAAATTCCACCTATTCCTAAATCCTTTAAACTTGCTTCATTAAATCCTGAGCTAAGTCCTAAGAAGGAAGTCATAATACAAGTGTCTAATGAATGTACATATGTATAATTATCAAAGGTTTTAATATCATTTAGACTTTTATTTACATCGCCTAAGTCTATGATGTATTCAATTAGATTTTCCACAACACTTAAACATTCTTTTACCTGCTTTTTATTTACACTATTTACACTATTTATAAGGCCGCCCATGGTTTTCATGGTAATTTGCTTAAGCTCTGATAAACGTTCATCCTCTACTTGTACATCATCTAATCTTTCATCTTCTACATAAATATAAAATACGCCTAATTGCCTAAGCTTTTTTATATACAGGTCATTAAGCTCCATACCTGCACGTAAAAGAACTTTACCATCACTTGATAAAATACTTTTACCTAAAACCTCTTGCTCCTTAACTCTATTAATAAATTCCAGCCTCATAGCAATACTCCTTAATTTCCCTCATATTTTATGCTATCTCAAGTAAATAATACCATAGTTTACAAATAAATAGAATACTTTTCTGACCATTTTAATGAATTTTCAGCATAATCCAATAAGCAATTTAATAGCTTTAGCTTAAATTTATAGTTTGATTTAAGAATTAAAAAAACTGTATATTTTCTCATTTAATTCCACATATTTACTTATAATATTGATTAATATATAATATATTTATATAGTAAAAAGCTTAAGGGTGATGTTATTGAGAAATAAAAAAATCTTAAAGTATGTAATTTTATTATCGGTGATTTCAATTCTTTCCATAGTATTGCGAACTCGAATTATTAGCTACAAATCTAAAGAAATAAACTATGCAGTAGAATATAACCTTACCCATGGAATGTTTAATCGCTATAAACTTTACAGCGTCCACAATCTTGAAATGTCTTATTCTGATGGAAATATTGCAGTAGTTAGAGTTGAAGGTATCGAAAAAAACAAATCTCATAGAAAAGCACTTTACAATGTATTTCTTGAAAGAACATCTAGAGGAGTATGGAAAATTAAAAAACTATATCCTATAATAGAGTAATACTAAAAACCGCTAGTATCTATAATTTAGAAACTAGCGGTTTTTTATTATTTATGCTTTTTTATAGTACAATCTCTACACACACCTTGAAACTTCAAATCTAAATGTGTATCTTCACTTAAAGTAAACCCTGTTTTATTTCTTATAAGCTGCTCTACTTGTTGCATTGGACAATCTATTTCTACTTCTTTATGGCATACAGCACACTCTAAAATGTGCTTATGTTCTTCATGATTCATTACATAATTGTATTTGCCATCACCTAGGTCAAATTTATTTATTATTCCTTTATTTGTAAAAAGCTCAAGATTTCTATATATGGTAGAAAGGTCTAAAGACTCTCCTCTATTTTTAAGCTGTTCATTTATCTCGTCCACAGAGAGAGCATTTTCACTATTACTTAATATACTTATTAAGATTAGCCTTCCCTGAGTTATCTTTATTTTATGCTCTTTTAAAATTTTCTCCATAATTATTTCACTGCTTTCAATTTAATCATAAAATCTTTAATTAATTTTATCATTAAACAATACAATTTTCAATGCTCTAGAAGTAAAGTCTTCCCTCTATTCTTCTTTCATAAGGGGTCCATGTATTAGGTTCCATATCCTTTGTAATTATATCTAACTTATTAAAAATTGCATCAGTATAATCAGCTAAATGTACTACATAAGCCTCCTGTGTACTTGGTGTTTTTGGAGAACCATATTCCTGCTTTCCATGATGCTGAATTATGCAAGCCTTCATTCTAGTTTTAAACTCTTGGCTGTAACACTTAGGATCTGCATTAAAAGCCTCTTCAAGCATTGATACTCCAATTACAATATGACCTTCCATATCGCCTCTTAAAGTATATGAAAAAGGGCCATCATAATACAGCTCTTCTGTTTTTCCTATATCGTGAAGTTTTGCTGCTAAAATTGCAATTTCCTTATTTCGAATATCGTATCTATGAGCAAATACCCTAGCAAGATACATAACATTTAAAGTATGCTCTGCTAAACCACCTAAATAATTATGATGTTGGCTCACTCCACCTATTCCTCTTTTAAACTTATCTAAAAACTTCTCATTCTTAAAGAAATAATCATCTAAAGCTTTAGTTTCTCTACTTATAAATTCTTCTTTAGATATATCTTCTATGTCCTTCATAATATCCTCTATAGGACGCTGAACTTTGGGAATATAATCATAAATATCATAGGACTCTACCCTGTTTACACTTTGAACATCAAAATAGTTTCCTTGAGTTCCTTTAATATTTAATACATCCCCTACCTTTAGCTTTTGCTTTTCATCAAGCAAAGTAACTTTCATATCTCCAGTAGTGTCTCCTACATATGCGGTGATACTCGTTTCTCCTTTGCTAACTATTTTTTTAATCATAAATGTAGATTCTATAGTTTTTCCTGGTGCTATATCCTTTATAAAAACACTTTTCATATGTATCACATCCTCTTTTATTATTATGGACAAATATGTTTTCTATTATTAGTTAATATAATAAAAAATAACTCAGTAAGTTCCTTTAACTACTGAGTTATATTTATATATTAATAAACTATTTTAGTTGGTTTCATTATATCATCTATTTTTTTAGCCCGCAAATAAACTTTAAATCAAATTAAATATACTTGCAATTTGCATTAGCACAGCTGAATCCGTATTTGTCGTTATTGCATTTATTAAAGTATTTTTTTCATTTTGGCTAAGTCCGTTATATATACCCTTTATCACCGCAGCATCATTACTATAATTATAAGATGGATTAGCTATAAGCTTATTTAATGTCTGCACCATAAGTGATATTATTTTATTTCCTTCTTTAGATCCTGTATTATTTAAAGCTCCTGAAAGCTGATTTCTTGCTTTTGTAAGAAGGTTTATTTTTTCTTGCTGTGATTTTTGTTCTTGCTCTGCCGTATTATTCCCCTGGTTTTTTTCATTATCTTTGATTGTTTTATCTATATCACTTGCTATATCTTCTGCCTGTTTTTTACCTTCTGTACTTTTAATATTTTTTGAAATATCCTTTAAGCCATTTGATATTTCATTCAATACACTTTGTGATGGATTTTTAATTCCCTGCTGAATCCTATTTAGAAGCTCCTCAATTTGTTTTTTCTCTTCACTACTTAAAGCCTTTTTTCTTAAATCATTAAGTTTATTTTTCAAAGCTTCCAGTTGATTTTTTATCTCGTTATTATTATATAATTTTGATGGATCAAATTGATCTATTTTAAGAGTTAATATGCTATTATCCAGTACTACAGAGCTTATGTCCACAGGTATTATATCCTTATTTATATATATCTTCTCATCCATTACCTCTATGCCTTCAATTTTACGATTCTTAACCTCATTTAAAACCATAGCTTTAGTAATTGGAAACTTGCCTACTTTAAAATTTATAGGATTATAAATTATATTACTTTCATCATACTCTATATTTCCAGTGCTCCAAGTGATTACATTTATTCCTTTATATATTGCAGGTATTCCCATAGTTAATTTATCATCGTTAAATTTAAATTGAGGAGTTTTTATTACAATGTTTCCTATTTCCTCTGGAGATTTGTATACCGCTGCTAAAAGTGAATTTACTTCTTTTTCAGTAAATGCAGCTGTACCACCTGTCTTCTCTGCAATTAAAATCCTATCTAAAGACTTAAAGGAAGGTTCCTCTAAAGTATACCCTGATTTATTGAAAGCTAAGCCTATAGATATTCCTACTGCTAAAATTAATATTAAAATAATTGAAAAAATAATTTTTATTACGCGCTTCATTAGTATCACCTCTACATATATTTTACACTTTATTAATACGATACTTCTTGTTATATAATTCTACAAATTAAATAATTTTATATAAAACTAAGTATTATTCTTTATCAAATCTTATCTCGTGAATGTAAACCTCTAAAAATATATCCACCTCCAAAGCCTAATAATGAAGATATAATTCCAACTTTAATCTTGCCCTTGCTATTGGATTTTATAGTGCAAGCAGCAGGTTTTATAACTACTTTTTGAATATACGCATCTTCACTTTTAGCTTGCAAATCAAGCCAATAATAATACCCAGACCAAATAAACCAGCTAATATACCAAATAATATAAGAATAAAATATATTATATCTAGACCTATAACTTATTAAATTGGTGTACCTCTCCATTAAAAACTCAAGTACTATTATGGGAGTAGTCCACTTCAGTGCCTTAATAGCCTTTGCCTTTAACCCCTTTGGTGAATATGCAAGCCACAATAATGCCAAAACAGGTATTAAGAAAAAATTAAATGCTACTGAAATAATTGGCATGTTTATTATTCGTGCAGGATAAGTCCATAAGTTAAGCATCTTTGCTGTCCAAGCCCAAGTACTTGAATACACTATAACGAAATACTTCATATAAATATATTTCTTAAACTTACTTCTCTTTAATCCATATACAATTATTGAAATTATAATTATAACATATTGAATCACTATCTCTATCATTTTGAAAGACCTCACTAATTCATAATTATATATATTGTTCCTTATTTATGTAGATTTAATTCTTAAGTAATTTATACTAATTTAGTCCAAATTCTATAAAGAAACTTAATCTACTGCTCATATCTCCCATTTTATTTATATTTTTAAAATTGACATATATATTGTTATATGTTAGTTTTATATTGTAGTAATACTTCAGTACATTAATTTGTAATTTTTATATATCGTTTGTAATATAACGTACATTAATTGTTATTTTTATATATATTGTTAGGAGGTTGTTATTGTTGAGAAATGAATGGATAGGATTTAACCAAGGATTATGGACAGGCGAAATAAATGTTAGAAACTTTATCCAAAAGAACTATATGGCCTATGTTGGAGATGATAGTTTTCTAGCTAAAGCAACAGATAGAACTAAAACTCTTTGGTCAAAAGTTGAAAAACTATTAATAGAAGAAATTGAGAAGGGCCTATTAGATGTAGATACAAAAACCGTATCTGGAATAGATAATTTTGCACCTGGATATATCGATAAGGAAAATGAACTCATTGTAGGTCTTCAAACAGATGCTCCACTTAAGAGAATGGTAAATCCTTTTGGTGGAATAAGAATGGCCGAGCAATCCTTAAGTGAGTATGATCATGAAGTAGACCCTGAAATGCATGAAATATTTACAAAATACAGAAAGACTCATAATCAAGGAGTTTTTGATGCTTATACAGATGAAATTAAAAAGGCCCGCAGCGCAGGACTTTTAACCGGACTTCCTGATGCTTATGGAAGAGGACGTATCATAGGTGATTTCAGAAGAATAGCTCTTTATGGAATAGATTTTTTAATTGTTCAAAAGAAGAAGGACTTATCAAATATTAAAAGCCCATTAGTTGAAGAAACAATAAGACTTAGAGAAGAAGTAAGCGAACAAATTAAAGCTCTTGAAAAAATAAAAAATATGGCTATGTCCTATGGTATTGATATATCTACTCCAGCTAAAAACGCTAAGGAAGCAATTCAATTTTTATACTTTGGATATCTTGCTGGAGTAAAAGAAAATAATGGAGCTGCAATGTCCATTGGGAGAAATACTACATTTATAGATGTATATATTGAGAGAGATTTAAAAAATGGAGTATTAACTGAAATAGAGGCTCAGGAGCTTATAGATCAATTTGTATTAAAGCTTAGACTTGTAAGACACTTAAGAACTCCTGAATATAATCAGATATTTGCAGGAGATCCAAACTGGGTAACAGAATCCATAGGTGGAATGGGACTAAACGGAAAAACTTTAGTTACAAAAACCGCCTTTAGATTTATAAATACCCTTGCAAATTTAAGTCCAGCACCAGAACCAAATATCACAGTTTTATGGTCTGAAAAACTTCCTGAAGGATTTAAAAAATACTGTGCAAAGATGTCTATAGAAACGGACTCACTTCAATATGAAAATGATGATATTATGCGTCCTTTATATGGAGATGATTATGCTATAGCTTGTTGTGTATCTGCTATGCAGCTTGGAAAGCAAATGCAATTCTTTGGAGCAAGATGTAATTTAGCAAAGTCCTTGCTTTACGCTATAAATGGCGGTGTAGATGAAAAGAAAGGCATGGTGGTTATACCTGGAATTCCCAAGATAGATGATGAAATATTAGATTATGAAAAAGTTAAAGAAAACTACTTTAAAGTGTTAGAATATGTGGCAACTATTTATATAGATGCTTTAAATATAATTCACTTCATGCATGATAAATACGCCTATGAAGCAGGACTTATGGCACTTCATGATACGGTAGTTCATAGATTCTTAGCCTGTGGTGTAGCTGGATTATCCGTTGCAGCAGATTCATTAAGTGCTATAAAATATGCTAAAGTTAAACCTATAAGAAAAGATGGTGTAGCTGTGGATTTTGAAACAGAAGGGGATTTCCCTAAATACGGAAATGATGATGATAGAGTTGATGACATTGCTGTAGAAATAGTTAAGAGATTCATAAAGGAACTTAGAAAAACTCCTACTTATAGAAATGCAGAGCATACATTATCCGCTCTTACTATAACTTCAAATGTTATGTATGGTAAAAAAACTGGTTCAACTCCAGATGGAAGAAAACTAGGTGAGGCTTTCGCTCCTGGTGCAAACCCTATGCATGGACGAGATATAAATGGAGCCCTTGCATCACTTAATTCTGTGGCGAAGATACCTTATAGAGATGTCTGCCAGGACGGTGTATCAAATACCTTCTCCATAATTCCTGATGCATTAGGAAAAGATGATAATGGAAGAATTAATAACTTAGTTTCCATACTTGATGGATATTTTGCACAAGGCTCTCATCATTTAAATGTAAATGTGCTTAATCGTGAAACTTTAATTGATGCTATGGAAAATCCTCATAATTACCCTACTCTTACTATAAGAGTATCTGGTTATGCCGTAAACTTTGTAAAACTTTCAAAGGAGCATCAGCTAGAAGTTATTAAGAGAACTTTCCACGAAAGAGTGTAATACACGAGAGGAGGGCTTGTTTATGACAAAAGGATATATTCACTCTACTGAGACCATGGGACTTGTTGATGGACCGGGCATAAGAACTGTAGTATTTTTTCAAGGCTGTGTACTCAGATGTGCTTATTGTCATAATCCTGACACATGGAGCTTTGAAGGAGGACAAGAAGTATCCCCTCAGGAGCTTTTAAGTAAAGTCCTTCGCTTTAAGCCCTACTTTGAAAAATCTGGTGGTGGAGTTACATGCTCTGGCGGGGAACCCTTAATGCAGCCAAAGTTTTTACTAGAATTTCTAAAGCTTTGCAAAGAAAATAATATTCACACAACCATTGATACTTCAGGAGTTGGTGCGGGAAACTATGAAGAAATACTTAAATATGTGGATCTTGTTCTTTTAGATGTGAAGCATTATGATAGGGACGGTTATGAACAAATTACTGAACATAGCATGGACAAATTTAATGAGTTTACTGAAAGCATCCTTAAATCGAATGTCCCTATTTGGATTAGACATGTAGTCGTTCCTGGAATTACTGACAGTGAGGAACATATGATTGAACTTAAAAAGTTTATATCTAAGTTTAAAAACCTAGAAAAAGTAGAGCTTTTACCTTACCACACTTTGGGGGTAAATAAATATGAAAAGCTCGGGATTCCGTACAAGCTGGACGGCATTGAAGCAATGGAAAAAGAAAGATTGAAAGTATTGAGTAATCTCTTATAGGGGCCAGACCCCTGGGTATTTTTCCCAGGGGTCTGGCCCCTTAATACTTGATAAAAAACTACTCCATGTATATAATAAATATAAATGTTATATATAAAAGGTGGTGTTACCTTGATTAAGTTTAACAAATTAAATCCAGACGAAATAATAAGCAAATTACCTTTGCTTCATGATTTATTTGATAAATACTCTAATAAAATTGCTGCAGCTTACCTATTCGGTTCCTTTCATAACAAAAACACAACACCATTAAGCGATATAGATATAGCAATTTTATTTTATAGCAATATCGACAATGATGAAATGAATATTATTGAATCTAATATATATGAAGATTTAACTAAATTCCTTAAAACTGACGAAATTGATTTAATGAATTTAAATACTGCGCCTTTAAATATGCAATATGGTGTATTAAAAAGCAAAGAATTTTTATACTGTGGTGATAAAGACTTTATTGTAGATTTTGAGAGCAACATTATTTTAGAATATCTTGACTTTAAACCCTATCGTGAAGAAATGGATAGACTATTTTTAGACTCTATTAAAGGGGTGAAAACAAGTGGATAGTAAATTAATTACTCAACTTAGATTACTTAATCAATATTTGACTATTTTAAATAAGATAAAGACTGAGAATAGAGATGTATTTTTAAATGATGAAATTTTGCAAGGAGCTGCCGAAAGATATTTGTAGTTATCTATAGAGACTTGTATTAATATAGGAAATAGAATTTTAAGTCTTGAGCAGTTTAAGCATAATATTAATCCACCACAAACCTATGCAGATATATTTGAAAACTTATCACTAATTGGGATTATAGATAAAGATTTTTCTGTTGAATTAAAAAATATGGCTAAGTTTAGAAACAAATTAGTTCATTCTTATTGGGAAATTGATCATAGTTTTGTATATGATTTGATACAAACTAAGCTAAATGATATTATAAAATTTATGTCTATAACATCTGATTATGTAAATAAGTAAAATAACCTTTTATAAGGGTCAGACTCCTGGTTAATTTTACCATGAGTCTGACCCTTATAAAATTCATTTATTATATTCCATTGTTTTCAATTTTAGAAAATCTCCTTTTTAGTGTTGTACTAAGTCTTTGATAACCACACCATATAACTGTTCCCAAAATAGCTCCTGAAAAATCTAGCAGCACATCCCCTACCTCAGAGGTTCTACCTTTTACAAAACTTTGATGAAACTCATCTAATACCGCATAAAACAAAGCTATAAATAAAACATATACTATAACATTTTTATTTCTTATACCAAACTGCCAAAATACATTAGCAATTAAAATAGCAAGCATTATATACTCAAGTGCATGTGCTCCCCTTCTTATAAGGTAATTTTGAAATTTAAGCTTTTTATCATTTGCTGCATTACTAGCCTTTTTTACAGTACTTGAATTATTACTTTTATTAGAAACACTGGTATTCTCTTTAGTTGCTTTTGTATTATTATTTTTGCTTACAGTATCATTATTCTTAGCTTCAGAATTCTCTTCCTTACTAACTTGAGTATTATTTTTATTTGAAATATTGTTATTCTTATCTCCAGAGCTATCTAACTTCTTAGCTTCTTTATCAATATTAAAGCTTTCCACGCTCTTAGGCTTTTTTACAGTATTTTTCATCTCTATATAGTGTTTTTTTATGTTCTTTAAAAATTGCTCACTTCTAGCATTTGACTCCAATCCATTTTGAGAAGAATTATAAAATATAAATCCCATCCATGCTAAACATAATATTATAGATATAATTTTTTTCAAACTTTTACCTCCATCTTCTTTAAGGGGCCAGATCCCTGGATGATATTCCCAGGGGTCTGGCCCCTTGTTCATTCAATTATATCACACTTTCAACAAATGCTTTATATAGTTCTGCTTTAGAATCTCCCCTAAAATACGAAAGTATTTTATCTGATGATATTAGCCGTTCTTTTGCTTTCCCTATATACATACCGTAACTACTCCACTTATATTCCTCAGGAAGCTTAACCATGTTAGCTCTTACAGGATTTAAATGTATATACCTACTAACCTCCAAAAAATATCTATCATCTTGTATTAACTCTGATTTATATCTATCTTGAAACAAATGCCCTACGTAATTATATTTTTTATTAAAATTACTTGCATATCTACTGTGTACTCTTCTCACAAAATCAGATATATCCCTATCTTCTGTGCCTACTAAAAGATGTACATGATTTGTCATTAAAACATATGCATCTATATGATACTTATCATCATAATATTTTATAGCTTCTTGTAAATAATTTAAATATACTTCATAATCTATTTTATCTCTAAAGATATCATTTTTATGATTTCCCCTAGCAATTACATGGAGTTCAGCCCCTGGATACCACTTATGCTTTTGTCTTGGCATTTATCCTCACCTTCATTTTCCATTGTTATCTATGATTATTAACATAAAATCAAATTTTAAACCGGGGCCAGACCCCTGGGATTAAATCCCAGGGGTCTGGCCCCTTACTTTCATCATCACTGCAAGTATTAACGCAAAAATCCCACCTGAAGTATCAATTAAGACATCTCTAAATCTTCCTTCTCTTCCTGGAATAAAGATTTGATGAAACTCATCAGAACAGGCATATAGAAATGTTATTGCCAAGGATATAATTAAACTTTGCTTTAAAGAATAGTTATCTTCCAAAGCATGAAATAACAATACATATAATATAAAATACTCTGTAAAGTGACCAGCTTTTCTAACTATAAAATTGGCAAGTTCTCCAAAATAACTGTTCAGATCTATACCTAAAGTATTCATCATTTTTAATACAAATCCACTCTTTTCATCTGATACCACTGCAGGATCATTTGAAAATGAAAATATAACTGCCATCCAAATTACTACTAATATCCATTTAAAATATGTTTTCTTTGATTTCATATATTCCTCCATCGATACTATTTTATCCCAAGGGCCAGACCCCTGGAATAAACTCCCAGGGGTCTGGCCCCTAATTTATCAGAATCTTTGTCACTGTTTCTTTATTTAACTTCTTCCCATCTTCATCCTTTACTTTGTCACTTACTACAAGATAATAAAACCCCTGCTTTAATTCATCTTTTAATTTTAAGCTAACTTTACTTCCCTGTGTTACTTCTATATTTGATGGTATGCGCTGCCCAGTATCTCCATTTATTAATTCAATAGTTTCATTATTTGCAGTTTTAGGATCTATTGCTGTATTAAATGTTATGGTAAATGTTTTATCTGTACTATCTTTAATTAAGCTTTTTAAAACTTTATCATTAGGATATAAAAGATTTGTTTTGTCTTCTAGATTTTCATCTAAACCTTCATTAGAAAAACTTGTCCATCCATTTTTCTTACCTAAAAATAAGTTATCAATATCTATATTATCTATAAGATATTTATAAGCTTCCCAATTTTCATCTTTTCTAGCTTCATTAATATTTATATAAAAACTTTGATTATTAATTAAAACCTTTATATACCCTTCTTTATTATCTAAAGATACTATGCTATGACTATTATCTACTTCACTTAAAAGCAAGTTTGCTAAATATAAGGAATTAATATACTTATCATCTACCTGAAAATCTGGACTTACTCCTACGCGATTTATGGTATTTCTATAAGGAGATAAAAATTCATAGGTAGTGAGTTTAAGAAAGCTTCCGTCACTTAAAGGAAATATACCTTGAGCCACTCCCTTCCCATAGGTAGTTTGTCCTATAAAAATGGCTTTCTTATAATCCTTTACCGCTGCTGATAGAAGTTCAGAGGCACTTGCACTATACTGGTTAATTAAAAAAATCACAGGCTTTTCTATTACCATGTCATGCTTATAAGCTTTAAAACTTGCCGAAGCTCCTGCACCATTTTTCATTATCATAAGGGACTTGTCTCCTACAAAATATCCTCCAATATCCCTAGCTGCTTCTACATATCCACCTGAATTATATCTTAAATCTACTATGTATGCCTCTACATTGGCTTTTGCCAGCTTTCCTAGGTTTTGTTTAAATTCATCTGGCGTATTTTCTCCAAATGAATTAATTTCTATGTATCCTATATGATTGTTTAAAACCTCACTTTCTACTGTAGGAAGAGATATTTGCTTTCTTATTACATCCACCTCTAGGACACTTGTATCTCTTTGTATAACAAGATGGACACTAGTTCCTTCTTGTCCTTTTATATAACTTATAGCCTGTTCTGAAGATAAGCCCTTTAAAGTAATATTATCTGCTTTTACAACAATATCTCCTACTCTTAATCCTTTTTCTTCTGCTGGAGAAGTTTTAAAAACACCAGTTATCTTCACTCCCTCATCATCCATAAGTACCTGCACACCAATACCTGTGAACCTATTATCTATACTACCAGTAAAATTCTCATATTCTTCTTTAGTAAAATAACTAGAGTAAGGATCATTAAGCTGCTTTACTATGCTTTCTATAGAACTTGAATTTAAGACTTCATCTGAGACATCACTTATATAGTACTTTTCAATTATACTTTTGGCTTCTGATAAAGTGCTATCTCCTGCTGCATTGACATATGAACAATTAAGACTGCTTATAAGTATTACTAGAGCCGCAAAAATTCCTATGGTTTTAGTTCTTGCCTTTTTCATTTTAAATAATCTCATAAAGTTCTCCCCCGTATATCACATATCTAATGATATTAAAGTGTATTCTGTTGATATTATTATATCAAATAATTTAACAAAAAAAATACAGAAACTTTTAATTTATGCATTTTTTCTCACTAGCTATTGTAAAGCTTTATTTTGTTTTTTTACATTTTATCCCAAGGGCCAGACCCCTGGTTAAATATTCCAGGGGTCTGGCCCTGTTCAATGCTAAAAAAAAATCCAGTAGAATATTTTTACTCTACTGGCAGGATCATTTGAAAATAAAAATATAACTACCATCTAAATTATTACTAGTATCCATTTAAGATAACTTTTCGTTTTCTCCATGAAATATTCATCTTCTTAGTTTAGAGGCTTGTTTACTTTTGGAGCTGTTTCTTCTGTACGTACTGGCTGTGGTTCTGACATAATCTTCAGTATCTTCTGCTCTGCCTGTTCCTGTGTTAATACTTCACCCTTATTTGGCTTTTTCATAATAAAAATCAACTCCTTTAAAAGTTTTGTAGGTTTTGTAAATAAAAGTTTTTAAGCATATAATATTAGAGTCCATAATGACTATATTAACATTATGAACTCTAACTAAAATTGCCTCAATCTATATTATATCATAATTAGACAAAACTTGCTGAAAATACACTTATTTGTCGCTTACATTTTACTCCAAGGGCCAGACCCCTGGTTAAATATCCCAGGGGTCTGGCCCCCAACTACAAAACTTTTCCGTCCTTTATTTCAATTATTCTATCAGTCTTTTTAGCTATCCTCTCATCATGAGTTATTATGACAAAGGTGGTTTTAAAGTTTTTATTTATATCCCTAAATATATTATATATGCCCTCTGCTGAATTAGAATCTAAATTTCCTGTAGGCTCATCTGCTAATATAATTTTAGGATTATTCATAAGCGCTCTTGCAATGGCAACTCTTTGTTGCTGTCCACCAGATAAATCGCAAACCTTTTTCTTCCTAATTTCTGAAAGTCCGACTAAATCTAAAAGCATTTCTGCCCTTTCACGAGTTTTTCTGCCACGAAAAACTTTACTTATAGTATGGGGCATAAGCACATTTTCCAAAGCATTAAACTCTGGAAGAAGATAATGAAATTGAAATACAAAACCTATCTTTTTATTTCTAAGAGCTGCCAGAGAGCCTCTACTAATTTTATCAATCCTTTTATTTTCAATATAAAGTTCTCCGCTTGTGGGTTTATCTAAAGTCCCCATTATATTTAAAAGAGTAGTTTTGCCACTGCCTGAAGCTCCTATTATAGAGCTAAAGGAACCTTCCTCAATGGACATATTCACATTATGTAATACTTCAGTTTTAACTCTTCTTCCATATGTCTTATTTATATTTTTAAGTTCTATAATACTATCCATTTTTAATTACCTCCATTGCACTTAATCTAAAGGACTTTAATGCTGGGAATATTGCAGCTAAAATTGAAGAACTTATAGAAATTAAAGATGACATAATTATAAACCTATTATTTATAATTATATTTACAATGGGTTTTCCATCAGAGGTAACTATGTACTTATTAAAACCTTTTATATATATTAACGTAAATAAAATCCCTACAGCTGTTCCTATTGCCCCTAAAATAAGAGCCTCTAGTAAAAATATAAAAGCTGCTGAGCCGTCTTTTATTCCCATGGCCTTTAAAATACCAATTTGCTTATACTTTTGTACTACGCTTATATTAAGTATGCTCATTATACTCAATACAGCTGCAAGAAGTACAAAAAACTGAATTATAATGGAACAAATCTTTTGCCCAACTATGGCACTGGCTACAAACTTATTTTGTTCCTTCCAGTTTTCTACTTTTAAATCCTTATCTTTAAGCATCTTTTTTATGTTACTTCCAATATAATCTGCATTATAAGCATCTTTAACTGAAATTTCCATAGAAGTAACCTTCTCCCCAAGGCCAGATAAGTCCTGAGCAGTCTTTAAATCAGTCATAATCCAAGCACTATTTAACTTAACTGCCCCTAAATCATAAAAGCCTGATACAGTAAGCTGAGTTTTTCTTCCTTGAGAACTTATTATATCTATTTTATCTCCTATATTTATATTGAACTTATTTTTTAATTCTTTCCCAACAAGAGCCTGACCAGGTTTATTAATCATATTTCCTTCATAAAGCTTGGCCTTCATATCATAGAGCGTATTAATATCCTCAGGAATGAACCCCCTCACTTGTACATTTTGTTTGTTATTATCTGGGCTTATAACGGTATAATGGTCAACCACTGGTGCTACTGTAGTTATATTTGTATCTACAGCTTTTATTTTCTCTTTTACATTTTTCCATGAATCTATACTTTCTTTAGATGATGTCACAGTAATATGAACAAAACTTCCTACGACCTTACTTAAAAGGCTTTTTTCAAGTCCCTGACTTAGTAGACCTATAAAAATCTGTACAGATATCGCTATAGCAATACCAATAACTATAATAAAGGTTTGTATCTTACTACTTTTTAAAAATCTTACAGCTATTTTTAAAGATGTTAACATAACTAATCCTCCATTAAATTGTAATTATTATACCAATAACTTAAGTATATCATAACTTGTTTATTGATTTATAATTAAAACTGATACTTCTGTACTTATATCATAGGTTCAATAAATAATTACAAATATAAAAAAACTACCAAACTGCTATTGCTCAATTTGGTAGTTTGCTTCATGGATGTCGCCAAGTTTCTTCTGTTCTTTCTTCTTAGCTCTTCCTTCTCTAAATCCTATTTTTACTTTTAACTCTTCGCTTCAAATGTCTCATTTTCCCCTTACTTCGCTTTTTGGTGGTGCCACCGCATACCCTTGTGTGGACATGATTCACTGGCCATACTTGCTTGCTATTGTGAAATATACTTTTCTACTTCTTCCAAGCTATTTAAATCAAAAATATCCTCACCTATTAATTCAAGATTATATGAATCTAATTTTTCTATGTTTTCTCTCATGTCTTTAGATAATAACCCAAATTTTTTAGTTAACTGCTTTATTATTAATTTTGCCAACCTAACTCTTTCTTCCTCTTTTCCCCTGTCATAAGGTTCTTTATATAATGCAGATGCCATATATATATCCTCCTTTACATATTTCTCTAATACCTCTTCTTTATAAAGTCTTTTACTCAACTCCACTGTTAAATAATAATAATCTTTATCTTCTAGTTCTTCTACAACTTTTAAGCATTCCTCAATATGCTCTAAATCACTTTCTTTATCATTTTTCATAAATACTCTCAATGGATAAAGAACTACTTTTTTGTCTTTAAGTATTTCATTCTTATCCATATCATATGCTTTTATAACTTTATATTTATAATTTAATATTTCATCATTTAATACAGTTGCTTGTATACCATTGATTATATTACTTATGCTTGGCTTTTTTAATATAATCAGTACTTGATATATAGGAAGTTCTTCATACCAGTTAATATAAGTATAATATCTAAGCATTCTCTTACTCATTTCTTTATTACTCTTATAATTAGTTTCAAACTCCATATGTAATATAAATTCTTCTTTATTCATAGTAACTTTTGCAATATAATCAGCGTCTCGCATATCTGCCATTGATAATTCAGTAAACTCTAGATGTACTTCTTCTGCATCATCTATATTAGGTATACCCAAACTAGCTAATCCCTTAAAATCTTTTCTCTCTAATGTTTTAATAGTTTCATCAAATACATGTTTTCTTGTTTTTATATCCTGTAAATCTTTACTCATTATTTATATTCCTTTCCAAGGAAATTAAAGTGTATTTTCTTAATATTATTATATCAAATCATTCAACCTTTTACACCGATATTTCAACTCAATTTTACTAAATATTCATTTAACATAAAAACTACAGAAACTCTCAATTCCTGCGGTTCTTCTTACTGGCTACCGCCGAGTTTTTTCGCTTGCTAATAAAACACCTGAGTTGGAACCATAAAACGGTTCTATCCCAGGTGTTTTTAAATACTATAGTTTTATTTCAGTTTTTTCTCTATCTACCACATAAGCACCGCTTTTACTAGCCAAGTCTCCATCTTTGGTTTCAAATACATTTTTGGCAATTATAGTATCCATAAGTGCATTAGCTTCTGCTGCAGTTACTGCATCTTTTATATTGTTTACTGTGATGCTGGTCTTCTTTCCTCCGACGTTCACAAAGGATAAAACTAAACTCTTAGCCATAAATCATTCCTCCTTTTTTATGAATAAGCTAATATTAAATAGTTGAACTAAATACGCTGTCTTCTTGTTTCTTAGCATACAAAACTGGATTTTTAAGTACAGGAGATATTGCCTGTGCAACAGCATTTAAGGCATCATCAGTTGCAGCAGTTTTGATTTTGGAGAATCTTTGACTTCCAAGAACGTCCTTGCCCTCGTCATCAGTTCCCACCACATATTCAAGAATTAAATACTTTTTAACCATATCAGCTGTAACAGCCATACTATCAACTCCTTTCATTAACACACCTCAACTTATTTAAGATGTTTCATTTGCATGATTTATAGAAATCTATGATCTCGTTATAAATCAGCACATCTCAATTCATTTGAGATGTTTCACTATTTAATATGCAGTAAACAGGAAAGTGAGAAAAAATTAGCATATGTTCTAATTTGGCAACTAGATACTATAACACCTGGTCACTGCTTACTCAAAAGATTCTCTAAGCTTTTTGATTACTTGCTTTATCTTATACCTTGATTGGCTATAAGTAATCCCCATTGATTCTGCATAACTCTTTAAACTCCTCCTATCAAAATACACCCATTTTATCATGCTTTGTTCTTCTTCATTTAAGAGTTTAATAACTTTTTTAAGTTGCTTATAAGTCTCCTTCTTTAAATGCTCCTCCTCTAAATTAAAGTCATCCTCTATTCCATCTTGCAGCGTAAGTCCCTCTCCTGTTTCAAAATCCATACTGTATTCAGCATTATGGCGGGATTCTTTTCTTATAAGATAATAAAAGTTTCTCTTAATTGATGCCAAAGCATAGTACTCAAAGTTTTTATTTAAAGGCTTGTACATATTTATAGCCTTAATGAGGCTTATATACCCTATTTGAATTAAATCTTCTATGTCATACCCCTTTACATAGGTACATAGGGCTTGCTTTTTTATATACGGTTTAAAGTATATAATTAAATCTTCTAAATTTTTTTTGTCACCACCTTGAGCTTTAAGAGCTAACTCTTCCAAATATATAGAGTTTTCTTTCTTAAACTCATTCATACTCAAAAGATTCTCCTCCCCTTAATTAAGTTAATGCCTATGAAAATCATGCAAACACTCAAAGACTTCACCCATAAGCTTTACTTCCTCTTCATTTTCTTTTTCCCATATATACATTGCATACTTTACCTGCTCTCTAAACCTCTCAATTCTTTTTAAAGCTGTAGTGTATTTGAGCTCTCTATCCTTTGCATAGGCTTCAGCCGTGATATATTGATTTTCTAAAATAAACTCTAGTACATCTTTACTTTCCTTACTTAACTTATCCTCAATCATATCAATTAAAGGACTGTATACAAGTTCATCTTCTACAGTGTTAAGCATTACTTGTTGAGACCTTTCAGCAATTATATCAAAGCACTGTTCTTCTCCATAATTCTTTTTTAAGGAACTATATTCTTCCCTCCTTTTTCTCTTTCTCTTTTTTTCATTATAGCTATTTACAAAAAAATTTTTCATTGCCCTTGTAATGTAATAACAAGTTACTTCCTTATTTTCTTCTTCAATTTTATTATGCAACTTATACAGAGCTATAATGGATTCTGAAATAAGCTCTTCTAAGTCCTGCCAGGAAAAATATTCGCTGCTGCAGCATCTTTTAGCGTATGAAATTATACATCTTTCAATACTACCCCAATATTCTAATGTCTTCTCTCCATATACAGGCTGTACTTCATCCAATAACCTTTTAGCTTCATAATCTGTCATCATATTACACTCTCCCCCTATAATACTTATATTTACACATTAGTATAATTTATCCCTATATAATATATAAAACAAATTAGTCTCTCCAAAAAAGACAGCAAAATAAAAAAATATTTTATTTACCCTGTCTTTTTTGAAGAAGTTAATTTGTTTATATATAAATAGAGGGATATTTATGTTGAAGTTGCAAATTATCCAAATCATCCCAGGAGTCTGGCCCCAAAAGAACAAAGGAGGAGAATATAATGGATAAAAAATGTGTAGTTATTGATGTAAATCTAGCAGTAATTCTTGGAGTGTCTGAAAGTATAATAGTTCAGCAAATGATTTATTGGCTTGAAAAATCCACTCATATTATAGAAGGAAGGCCTTGGATATTTAACAGCTATGCAAGCTGGCAAAAGCAGCTTCCATTCTTTTGTGAGAGCACTATAAGAAGGCTTATAAAAAAACTTGAAGACATGGAAATTATCTTATCTGGAAATTTCAATAAATCAAAGATGGACAAAACTAAATGGTACAGCATAAATTATGATGCTTTAAATAAGCTTCAAGAAAAATTTAATGCAGAGCAAAATGTTGATAAAAAACAGAAAGATGATGATATTGCAGATAATTGTATTCTTAAAATAGTTACCGATAATGACAATTTGTACTGTGATAATAATGAGCAAATGAAAAAGACTTTTAAAAAAAAGAACTGCTCAATCTTAACAGTGGATGAGACTAGTTTTACTAAACCAATACCAGAGATTACTCCAGAGACTAACTCCAAAGATGTTGTAGTAGAAGTAGAATCCAGACCCCTGAGAGCAAATTGTAAAATAGATAACACAGATAAAACGGTAAAATCAGGTGCAGATGAGGATAATGGCAGAAGCATCGAGGATAAGCTTACGAACTTTGATGCTATTATCAAATTCTTTAGTTCAAATATTCATCTTCCAACTCCACACGAATGTGAAAAGTTAAGGCTTTTGTATGAAGATATAAAAAATCCCGATTTAATCATAAAAGCCATGGAAATCTCCGTAGAAAATAGATCAAGGAGTTTTAGATATATAGAGTCTATTTTATACAACTGGATGGACCTCAACTTACATAGCTTAAACGAAGTTCAGGAGTATATGCAAAACTACAAAGAAGCCGGTAAAAACCAAAGGGGCTGTCTGGAAAATAAAGATTATGACCCTGGAGCACCAAAAGAAAGGAAGGATGATAATCATGGAGAAAAGAAATACTCAAGAGCTAGACAATATTCAAGCTATAATAAAAAGGCTCAGGGAGAAGTCAAAGGAAAATACGCAGGATTTAAACCAGAAGAACCAAAGCTTCCAGAATTCACAGAGGAAGACTTTGCAGAGTTCCGCTAATGATTTTCAAGAAAAGCTTTGGAGTGATAAAAGTTCCACCACCAATTTGAGAAATAAAGGTTATACCCCCGACGTATCAGATGTTTGTCCTATATGTAGAGGAGTTGGCTTTATTGTAAAAAGACATGAAAAATATCAAGATATTATAACTCCCTGCAGCTGCACTGTTAAAAATAATATTAAGTCCAAATGGAAGCTTTCAGGGCTAAATGTGGATAGCTCGCAGCTTAATTTAAAGAACTATAAAATATATAATAACATCACTAAAAAGTGCAAAACTGCGGCTTTAAATTATCTTAAATTCTTTGGTGAAATAAGAAACACAAGACATAACAGCATAGCCTTTCTTGGACAAGTTGGTAGTGGCAAATCCCATCTCTGCACTGCCATAGCCATTAATTTAATAGACAAAGGAGTAAAAGTTATTTATATGCCCTATAGAGATGTAATAACTAAAATTAAACAAAACATGCTGGATGAAGAAAGCTACAGCTCCCTTATTGGCAAGTATAAAACTTCAGAGCTTATAGTAATAGATGACTTATTTAAAGGGAAAATCACAGAATCAGACATAAACATCATCTTCGAAATAATAAATTATAGATATTTAAACAACTATCCCATGATAATTTCCAGCGAATATACCATGGAAAGGCTCCTAGAACTTGACGAAGCAGTGGGAAGCAGAATACTTGAAATGTGCATGGGTAATACCATAGAAATACAAGGAAAGGAAAATAACTATAGGGTTAATGGAGGGGCTAGGGGGTAAAATAAAAAATCCAGTAAAGCAATAATACTCTACCGGAAAAATCCATATACTTTCAATATAATTTATAATCCTAATTTTCTTAAGGTTTGAGGCCCTGGAATACCATCTACAACCATTTTGTTTGCCTTTTGAAATTTCATAATAGCTTCCTTTGTTTTAGCCCCCATAATTCCATCAGGAGTTCCACAATTATAACCAAGGCTGTTTAATTTAGTTTGTATCTTTTGTACTTGTCCATAATTACTTGTTGCACTAGAAATATTTGTAGATTTAGTTTTAAAAGCCTGTGGTATTTCACCGCTATAATTTACTGTATATCCAGCATAAGGACCACTATGATAGTGATAAGTCCCTACTTCATAGCCCCATCCAGATGTTCTGACATGATGTCCACCATTAGAATCAGTCCTTCCTGGATGTGCAAAAGAAGTACTACTAAAAAGCAGTGCTATTATTAGTGATAAAGATAAACTCTTCAACTTTTTCATCATATCTCCCCCTTATATACTAAATTCTATATTTTTAAACATTTTCCTCCTTTTTTTATAATTCATATAACTATAAAGATAAAAAACCAGCAGAATATTTCTCTATTCTACTGGATTTTATATTTGCATTTTATACCAAGTACCTGGCCCCTGGATTTATTTGGTTGCAGCTGCTTCTTTAGAAGCAGTGGTAAAAGATTTAATCTCTTCTGATTTAATTATGTTTATTAGGTATTCCATAAAAGGCTCTCTTAAGTCTTCTCTTTTTAAAGCCATTTCTACTGTTGCCTGTAGGTAACCTAGTTTATCTCCAACATCATGTCTTCTGCCTTCAAATTCATAGGCATAAATTGCTTGCTGGGATAATAGTGTTTTTAATGCATCTGTTAGCTGAATTTCTCCACCCTTACCTGGCTCTGTGTTTTGGAGTATATTGAATATTTCTGGCATAAGTATATATCTTCCTAGAATTGCTATATTTGATGGAGCTTCCTCTATGCTTGGTTTTTCTATTAAGTCCTTAACCTTACAAACTCTATCTTCTATTTTTAATTCTTTAACAATACCATACTTAGAAACTTCACTTTGTGCTACACGCTGAACGCCAAGTACTGATGTCTTGTATTCACTAAAGCAATCCATAAGCTGCTTTAAACAAGGTACCTTATTATCCACCACATCATCCCCAAGCATTACAGCAAAGGGCTCATTACCAACAAAGCTCTTAGCGCAGCTTATAGCATGTCCAAGCCCCTTAGGCTCTTTTTGTCTAATAAAATGAATATTTGCTAAGTTACTTATATCTCGCACAACTTTAAGTAAATCTTGCTTATTTTTTTGCTCTAATTCAAGCTCTAGTTCCACAGATTTATCAAAATGATTTTCGATGGAAATTTTACTTCTGCCAGTAATTATAAGTATTTCCTCTATCCCAGATTCCACCGCTTCCTCTATAATATATTGAATAGTAGGCTTGTCAACTATAGGAAGCATTTCCTTGGGTTGTGCCTTGGTTGCAGGTAGGAATCTAGTACCTAGACCTGCAGCTGGAATGACCGCTTTTCTAATTTTCATTTGTAACTCCCCCCTCATAAACTCTGTAAATTTTTCTTCTGGCTATTGATAATTTTTTTTCTATTTCTATTTCTTTTTCTCAACTTTTCCTTTCCTGATTTCTACTTGTACATTTAACTCTTAACTTTAAATGTAGCACTTCTCTCTCACTTCACCTTTATAAGGTGGTACTACACACCTTAGTATAGGTATGTTTTTATAAACTCATATATTAGTCAATTGCAAAAGAAGGCGTCCCAAAGGACGCTTTCTATTAAAGTTAAAATTATAAGTACCATATTAAATCTTACTTATACATCTTCTCATAATATTTTTGATAGTCTCCAGACGTTACATTCTTCATCCACTCTTGATTATCTATATACCATTTTATAGTCTTCTTTATTCCAACCTCAAATGTTGTTTCAGGATACCATCCTAGTTCTTCCTTTATCTTATCTGGAGCTATACCATATCTTTTATCATGACCTTTTCTGTCTTCAACATATTTAATTAAGCTTTCAGTTACTTCTTTGTCTACATTCTCATTTATATAATTTATAACTGTTTTAACTATTTG
Source organism: Clostridium peptidivorans (assembly GCF_900205925.1). Classification (GTDB taxonomy): domain Bacteria; phylum Bacillota; class Clostridia; order Clostridiales; family Clostridiaceae; genus Clostridium_AK; species Clostridium_AK peptidivorans. The sequence continues at coordinate 39,444 of NZ_OAOD01000017.1, forward strand.
TATATTAGCTCTTTCATTATGCCCGCCAACATTATAAACTTCTCCAAGTCTTCCGTTGTTTATTACCATATCAATAGCTTTAGCATGATCTTCTACAAATAGCCAATCTCTTATATTTAATCCATCTCCGTACACTGGTAATTCTTTGTGTTGTAAACAGTTATTTATTAATAATGGTATTAATTTTTCTGGGAACTGAAATGGTCCATAGTTATTTGAACATCTTGTTATATTAACTGGCATTTTATATGTATCATAATAAGCCTTAACCATTAAGTCTGATCCTGCCTTACTTGATGAATATGGACTATGTGGATCTAATGGTGTAGTTTCTGTGAAAAATCCTTCATCTCCAAGTGATCCATAAACTTCATCTGTTGATACATGAAGAAATTTAACTCCTTCTTTAAATCCAGTCTCTGTTTCCCATGCATTCTTTGCACAGTTAAGCATATTAACTGTGCCAAGTACGTTTGTCTTAGCAAATATTTCTGGTTCTCTTATACTTCTATCAACATGGGATTCTGCTGCAAAATGTACAACATAATTTATATCGTATTTTTCAAAGAGACTTGAAAGCAATTCTTTATCGCAAATATCTCCTTGAACAAATGTGTATCTTTTATCATTTTCTATAGATTTAAGATTTTCTAAATTTCCTGCATAAGTTAATTTATCTAAATTTATTATCTCTATCTGTGTATACTTATTTAGCATATATAAGATAAAGTTTGATCCAATAAACCCTGCTCCACCTGTAACAAGAATATTCATAAATCAAATTCCTCCTATGTTATTGTCCTCAGACTTTAATCTATTGCGTATCTAAGATTGTTATACATTCTTAGATACTTCTACTAAATATTTACCGTAATCTGTCTTAATAAGAGGTTCAGCCAGTTCTAGTAACTGCTCTTTTGTTATATATCCTCTTCTAAACGCAATTTCTTCAATACATGCTATATATAATCCTTGGCGTTTTTGAATAGCTTCAACAAAATTCGATGCTTCAAGAAGTGATTCGTGAGTTCCAGTATCTAACCAGGCAAGTCCCCTACCTGTAAGTTGTACTTTTAAACTTTTTCCTTTTAGATATTCATTTATAATAGAAGTTATCTCTACCTCACCTCTTGCAGAAGGTTTTACACTCTTTGCAATTTTAATAACTTCATTATCAAAGAAATATAATCCTGGAACTGCATAAGATGATTTTGGATTTTCGGGTTTTTCCTCAATAGATATAGCATTCATATTCTCATCTACTTCTACGACTCCATAAGCTCTTGGATCTTTTACATAACATCCAAATATTATAGCTCCATTTGATAACTCTGCTGCTCTTTTTAGCCTATTTCCAAAATTAGAAGCATAGAATATATTATCACCAAGTACCAATGCTACAGAAGAATCTCCAATAAACTCTTCTCCTATAATAAAAGCTTCTGCAAGCCCATTTGGATTTTCTTGTACAGCATATTCAAATTTCATTCCTAATTTTGAACCATCTCCCAGAAGTTCTTCAAAACATTTTATATCTCTTGGTGTAGATATTATTAAAACTTCTTTTATTCCAGCTAACATTAGTACTGATAAAGGATAATAAATCATTGGTTTGTCATACACAGGTAATAACTGTTTTGAAATTGATTTAGTTATTGGATAAAGACGAGTACCTGATCCTCCAGCTAGTATAATTCCTTTCATAATTCATGCACCCATTTCTTCTTTAATATTTACTTTATTATTTTTACTTCTATTGTTATTTCATTTTTAAAACTTTATCTTAATATAATATCACAAATTGTATCTACATCTTCTAAGGATAAGTCTGCATAAAGAGGAAGTGTTAACACCCTATCAGATATATATTTTGCTATTGGTGTTTGTCCACAATCAAACTTATTTTTATAGCATTCAAACTCATTTGTTAATGGATAAAAGTATTTTCGAGCATATATATTTTCACTCTTTAATAATTCAGTAACTTCATCTCTACTTAGCTTATAACCATCAAATACAACTGGATAATAAGCATAGTTACTTTTTATTCCTTCTCGAGTCTTGGATAATTTGATACCATTAACCCCACTTAATCGTTCATTATATCTATCAACTACCACTTTTCTTTTTTGAATTTCTTCATCCACATGACGCAAGTTACAAATACCCATAGCCGCTTGGAACTCATTCATTTTTGCATTACCTGCAATATATTCAACAGACTCTTGCCCTGTAATTCCAAAATTCTTTAATTCATTTAATACTTTAGTTAGTTTACTATCATTATAAGTAATAGCTCCACCTTCAATTGTATTAAACACTTTAGTAGCATGGAAACTAAACATGGAAGCATCTCCATATGTAGCAATTCCTCTGCCGTTTACTGTGGCTCCAAAAGCATGAGCTGCATCATAAATTACCTTTAAATTATATTTTTTTGCTATTTCTTCAATAGCATTAACATCGCATACATTTCCATAAACATGAACTGGAACAATAGCTGATGTTTTTTCTGTGATAAGACTCTCTAGTTTATTCACGTCTATAGTATATGTTTTTGGATCGATATCACAAAATACTGGTGTTAGGCCATTTCTTACAATAGCATGAGTGGTAGATATAAATGTAAATGGTGTAGTAATAACCTCACCTGCTAAATTCATTGCTGCAATTGCACATTCAAGTGCTAAATGTCCATTTGTAAAAAGTGCTGCGTTAGGTACTTCTAAATATTTAATAAGTTCTTCTTCTAACCTCTGATGCTTTACTCCCATATTAGTTAACCAATGGCTGCCCCATAATTCCCTTATTTCTTCTATATATTCTTCAAAATTAGGCATTGAAGACCTAGTTACCTGAATATATTGATTGAACATTTTACCCACTCTCCTTTAGCCATCTTTTATCTTTCTTTATTTATTGACTCTGCAATTTGGCAGAGCTTTTCTATGGTTTTATCATTAATTTCAGAGTGAATTAAAAACTCACTATTTTCGATGATGACATCTTTAGGCCAATCCCACCATTTTATTCTTTGTAGAATTTCAATGTGTTTTTCACTAAACCTATATTTAATTGTTCTTGCTGGCACACCAGCAACAATTGCATATGGTTCAACATCTCGTGTTACAACAGCACCAGCACCGATAATTGCACCGTCTCCTATAGTAACTTTATGAAGGATATGTGCTCCAGCAGCTATCCACACATCATTTCCAATACGACACAGTTCTTCATGTTTAGGCTGCATTACAAGATTACCACCGCCAGCTAATATTTGAGAAAACCTAAACAATGGCATTGTTGTAATCTTGCTGTAGTCGTGATCAAATCCACCAATATCTACATTTCGAGCAATAGAGCAAAACTTCCCTATAGTAGAAAAATTTATAGTAGTATTGATTCCGGTATACGTAAAGTTTCCTATTTCACTATTATTAATATAATTTCTTCTGTTTATCGCTATGTTATCCCCAAATTTGCAACTAACAACTGTAGTATCATCTCCAATCGATACATTATCTCCACAAAAGCAATTTTTAATTACAGCATTCCTAAATGCTTTGAAATTACTGCCAACACTATTATCCTCAAAAATTGTATTATCTGAAATTTCAATACTTGTAATACTCAAAAAATCACCTTCCTATTAATTAATTATTTCTATCTAATTAATGGTGTTCTTATTTATAAGATAAGACTTCTTATCTTACCTGATTTAACTAGAAACAGCTACTCACTATTTATCCTCATCCCAATAGCCTGTTTTTGCTATAACTTCTTCATAATCCTCTTTTAATACACCTAAGAGTATTACATCATGATAAGTTCCGTTTTTAAATATTGCTTGTCGTTGTACACCTTCTACCTTGAAGCCTACCTTCTCTGTTACGCGCAGAGATGCCTTATTATAATCAATAGCACTCCCATTTACTCTATTGAGTCGCAATTCATTAAATGCATATTTAAGTTGTGTCATCCATGCATCAGTTGCAATTCCTTTTGTTCTAAGTCCTTTTCTAGCAATTCTCATACCTCCTCCAGAAGCAGAACCATTCTTCCAATCAATATCTCTTAAACCAATCATGCCTACTGCCCCATCTTCTTCTGTTTCAATAATATATCGAATCATCTTATCATTACACTTATATTCTTTATACCACTCTTCTTGGTCTTTTTGGGATATAGGGAATGACCAGCCAACAATCATCTTCTCATACCATGGATCATTAGCTAATTCCCTTAACATTTCTAAATCTTCTTGTTCTATTGGTCTTAACTTAACAACTTTTCCATAAAGTATCATTTAAATTCCTCCTTTTAATTAGATCATGGCTAATAAAAGAATACTTTAAAAAACTTTTTCACTCTGTTTTATTAATCACTAGTTCCGTTTCAGATCCATTTTGCGGAAATACTACCGAAATAGTTATTTTAATATTTTTCTTATCGCTTCCTATCCCAAAGTAATCTATATCCCACAAAATTACTTTTACAATTTAGAGTGAAAACATATGTCCATAGTGCCAAGATTTTTATGCACACTCTCTAATCAAGTATTATTTCTTTTAATTCTCGTATTATGTAATTCATATCATTAACTGTGTATCTTTGATCACAAGGTAATGGTAAAATATTTGCTGCATAATTCTGCTCTATACCATCTTCTGATACATCACTTAAAACATTTGGCCAAAGTGTTGGAATATATATTTTTCTACTTGCCAATTTTTTCCTAATATCAATATCATTTTCTCTATAAAACGGATATGCAAAAGCCCCATCAGGAGCATTTAATTTCAACTTATTATATATTCCAAGTTTATTATCTAAATAGGCATAGTTTTCATTTCTAATTTCACGAACTTCTTCATAATCTATTGCACCGAGAATATTATGTGTTAATTTTGACATATATTTTAGTAGCTCACTATTGAAAACTTCATCGTTATTTTGAAAATCATTATAGTATTCTGAAGCTGTTCCTTCATAACGTCCTAAGATATGAATCATTCTATCTTTAGAAATGTCAATCTTTAAATCATCTTTAATCTTAGTATCTGTAGAAAGATACGCTCCATCAGGTACACCAAAAAACTTCCTACAGGTGTATATCGTATCTATATACTCTATTGGCTTTTGGAAAAATGCATGAGTATTATCTAAAATAATTTGGTTATACTTTTCTTTTAAATAGATTACTTTGTCATTATCTAGTTGTCCATAATAATTTACAATATACAAACATTCGTTATTATTAATGTTCTTATTAAATACGGGCATAAAATCTGAACTTATGTTATAAAATTCAAAATCATAATCATACATCTTCAACATATTAGTCACTGAATCACATAGATAATAAGGAATATATATCTTTTTTATATTTTTTGCTTTTAGAAGATATAATAAAGCATTCCTGCCACTGTTAAGTGATACTAAGTTTTTATAATATTCATTGCTAATAAGCTTTTCTAATCCAAAGTATCCACCTATCTCTTTCATTTAAATTACCCCCTACAGTAACTCATACTGATTCAACATTTTTTTTATATCTTCTATAGAATTAAACATCATTACATCTATAATTGAAAGATTTGACACAAATTCGTTATTAAATTGTTTGTATTTAACTGTCCCAGTCTTTAAAAATCTTAGCTTAATGTCTTTAGCTGCAAAATCTTCATAAGAATATAATTCTTGTCCACCTACTGCATTGTAATATTCATCTGCCCCAAGTATACTGCATATTTCTATAACTTTATCCTTGCCTTTTAAATTATTATTTTTATTTATTGATGATGAAAGGATTATCTTAGTGTCTATGTTCAAATACTTACAAATTCGCCTTATACTATATTCTAAATACCGTGATAAACTCTTTTCATCTTGATTAATAATATTCTCAATAACAGGAAACACATTTGCATAATATGGTGCTTTTTTATAACAAGCTTCAATAGTCTTAAGCAGCTTCTTTTTACAAATGACATTTTCTGATGCCTCAACTTCATTGATAAGTTTATTAGGACTCGCACCATTCATCTGAAGGTTTATCATTTTAGTTTCTCCGCTCATCAAAACTCTGTTTCTATTTATCCACCCCCCCTTAATAAAGTTTACATCATCATATATAACATACTTATCTACCGCATTCATTAACTGCCAATATCCTATATAAGGGAAAAAATATGGTTGCATTATCCCTAACTTCATTTTGTCGCCCCTTTTCTAATTTTAAAAGTGTCTTTTAATGTTGCTAATAGATATATATAACATTCCAATTTAAATATATTTGCCATTATTATATATATAAAGCTTCCAAAAAATATTTGAAGTATCAAAGTTAACCATGATTGCATGTTAAACCATTTAATATTATAAATAATGGCTCCCATTATTAAAGATAATATTAACGATGGAAGAATATCCTTACATTGCTCCTTATAACTATATTTAAGCAATTTTAAATTTGGATAGGCATTTATAAACGTTGATATTATTCCACTAACTAGTGTTCCTATAGCTATTCCATAAGCTCCATAGTTGATAGATATCCATAAAACAATGAGTCCTATTAATTTTTTTATAACTTCCAGTCTCAAGAAAATATCGCTACGTCCTAAAGCATTTATTGCTTGTAGATTAGCAGTATGTATAGGCCATAAAGCATAAGAAGCACAAGAAATTTGCAAAAAAGGAACACATGGTAACCATTTATCCGTTAGCAAAACTATAACTAACGGTTCAGCAATAACAGCTAGTCCTACCATCATCGGGAATAGTATAAATGAGCTTGTAGCAATTGAGCGCCTAACCATTCCTTTAACTCTTTGTCTGTTATCTTGCTCTGATGCTATAGCAGGAAGCATTACTGATTGTATTGAACCATTAATATTTGTTACAATAATTTGTGGGAATTGATCCCCTCTGTTATAAAATCCAAGCGTAGCCGGATTATATATTTTCCCTATAATTAAACTACGCAAATTCATATAAAGTGTATCAATTAAAGATGAAACCAATAGCTTCCATCCATATGAAAATAATCCTTTAACTCTTTTAAAAGAAAATACTAGTTTAGGTCTCCATTTTACTGTAAACCAAAGAATAGTAGTAATCATAAATTGATTTATTAACTGTTGTGCTACCAAGGCCCATACACCAAACCCTGTATATGCGAAAACTATCCCTATAGTTCCAGATACTAGCATTGCCCCCAAGCTGCTGAAGAAAAGCTTCTTAAACTGCATTTTTCTAGATATTACAGCATTTTGAATTGAATTAAATGCTCCAAAAAATAACGTAATTGATAATACTCTAAGTATTAATATAAGTTGTACTTCATGATAAAAAGTAGCTATACTTGGTGCAATAAAGAAAAGAATTATATATAGCAGACTGGCAACAAGTAAGCTTAAATAAAATACTGATGAAAAATCTGTTTCATTTACATCCTTTTTTTGAATAAGTGCTATATTAAATCCACTTTGAACAAATACATTAGCTATAGTAATAAATATTGCTATAAGTGCTATTACTCCGTAATCATCTGGTACAAGAAGCCGGGCTAACGCTATTTGAACTATAAATTGTATCCCTTGAGTTCCCCCACGCTCCATAAGTTTCCAAAAAAGAGAAGCAAGAACTTTTGATTTTGTGCTTTGAACATCCATATTGTGTTTTCCCTCTTTCGTCAATTATGATTTATAATTTGTAGAATGTTTTATTTATATTAAGCCCCTAAAATAACATCATAATTAGAGTTGCAAAATTAAAAGTATATACTAAATACTTTATCTTTAAAACTTAAAACATACCTAATTTCTATGAAACTGCTACTTTCAACGTTAGTTTTAATAACTCAATCTTATTTTCATATAATTTATGTATTTATATAAATTAGGTACTGTATAGGTTGGTTTTTTATTAAATTCTCAAAATTCTAAAGTATACTAAAGACTGATTATCTTTATATCATCCTACTACATTGTAGATTAATTAATCAATTTTAGCGTTGCAGTCCAATTTTATTTAATATATCCTTTAATATATAATAATCCTTGATATACTTTGGGAAAATAACATTTAGCATATATTTTTGTTTTTTCTTTCATTCCCAGGGAATTGTAAATCATTTTATATTTTGGCAACTTAAGTTGTTTTATTTTTCCTCTTACTTTTAATATATCAAACTCATAGTTTAATATTTTTGTATTTACAGCATCAGAATATATTTCTTTAGAATATTGATTAAAATCATTCAGCATATGTATTATTCTCTTCTTAAGATTAACGATTTTTTCTTCTCTATTTTTTTCCGACGTTATTAAGCTTGTCCAAGATCCTTTAACTCCAACTCTATAAGCTGACATAAAATCATTAATATAGTACGCATACTTATGCATTGAACATAAGATTTGTAATGGATAATCTCTAATAGGAGCATTCAAATAAAAATCTGGCATATTATATAATATATCTTTTCTATATAATATGGAATTGGTTGCTATAAATTCTCCATCGCCTAAAATAATATCCTCTGTTGATGAAATACAGCTTTTATTATAAGGTTTAATTACATCTATTCTTCCTTTACCATCCTTAACTATTTCTGCAGCATGAAAACATATGCCACATTCAGGATTGTTCTCCATATAACAAATTTGCTTTTTTAATTTATATGGGTCTGTCCAATAATCATCACCCTCACATATGGCTATGTATTTTCCTTCTGCTCTATTAGCATTTAAAGAGAATACTCTTACTCCTTTTGAATATTGATTTTCTGTTTGATAAATTGCTTTAATAATATGTGGATATTTTTTTTCATAATCCCTAATTATATCTGCTGTTCTATCTGTTGATGCATCATCATGAATAAGAATTTCAAAATCAAAATTGGTTTTTTGCATTAAAAAACTTTCTATAGCTTCAGCTATATATTTTTCATGGTTATATGTAATGCAATTTATACTTACCAATATGCTCATAATTTACTCCTCTTAAAGTTATTTTCTAAATTAATTAATAGTTATTACTATAAATCTTTTTTATTCATTCCTTATATTTATACTTTACATTCATATTCTACATCTTTCTATATTGATTTACACATTATTTCTTATATTTCATATATCATAAACTTCTATTCCATGCCATTTATCTTACATATATAATTTTTTATTATATATGTAAATTCTATTATAAAATTATATAAATAAGTATAGAAACTTATTCTTTAATTATTATAATTTGAATATCATATATAAATATTCCTTCTTAAATAAAATTAGTAATTTGTATATTGAAACTTCTATAATTATTAAAGTAAAGATATAATTTAAAGATATATTATGTGAGTTATATTGTTTGTTATGTTTACATCTTTGTTTTCTGATAAATCCAAAAACAGGATTATGATTTATTAATAAAATATACGTTGGAGATAAGAAATATAACACTGCTACAAATGATACGAATACTCTATAATAATTAATAGATCCTATACAAAATGCAATTATTAATATAATATAATCAAAATATGATTTCATTTCTTTGTTTTGATTTCTATTAGTATATAAGAAGAATAAAAATGTTATACATATTACTATAAGAATGATCAATGAGTCTCTAATAGAATAATCCGTGAAATATCCTCCAACCGTATATAGACTAACTTTTTGTTGTAATTCTTGGAGTATCTTAATATTACTAAAATTATCTATAAAATTGATTATATTTGCTATATTTAAAGACCACGTTGTTAAAAAAGCTATGTAAGCTATCCTTGTAAATTTATTATAAAATCTAAGCATAACTCTAAAAATTAATAATACCCAAACACTAGAATGAAATAAAGAAAGTGCAATATAAATTGACCAACATAATATTTTCTTTTTATTTTCAACTAAATCTATATATAAGAAATATGAAAATAATGCAAATGCAAGCAAACTTCGAATTCCGCTAATAAGACTAAGATATCCAAGCATACTTATAAAATAAAAAGTAGACAGTAGTATATTTGCTTTACTACAGTTGTATTTAAGCGCTACTTCATATATTCTATTAAGCGTTAGATAGTATGTAATAAAGGCTGTTATAGCCGGTAAAAGACCATTTACTCCTAAAAAACTAATTAGGTAAAAATATAAATTTGCTACTATTGATGAACCAAAGGGACTCACAGTTATTGCTAATTTCCAGCCATAATCCCTTAATACATCCAAATATTCATAATGTCTATATAAATCCATTGATTCATCAGGTACGAAAAAGAGAGCAATAATTGAAAATGTTAAACTAATTATAAAAAAATAATATTTCATGTTTTCTTTAGAAAATAAAAAAGAAATAGTAAATAAAAAAATATATGTTACTAATATAACTTTCATTTGCGGCTCCTATATTCTATAAATAATTTTAATCTTAAATTGTTTCTGATAAACAGTATATCGATTTATAAGCTAATAAATATTTTAACATCTATATTAAATAAATCAATTTTATCTTTTTTCATGCAACCTATACTTTCATCATGCTAATACTTTTGTATATAAAGCAAACGATATCTTATTCTAAATAAGACTATGTTATATAATTTAAAAAATTTTATGACCTTTTATGGTGAAATCTTGTATTTATAGTTTCTGTAATTGAGTTATATTGTTATTTAAACTCATTAATTCAAAATAAAATTAGTTATATAAATTCCAATTGTTAACAACATATCAGTTTTCAAAACTATTTTCATATTAAAATAATAAATATATTATTAGTCCCAACCATTAAATCATACTTACTATTGCTACAATTACATCACTACTTATATATTTTGTTGTAATGATTAATTTTTTAAATTGTTAATACTGATAAATGAAAGTATTAGAATCCTTGCATACAAATATAGCTTCTTAATCTATTCTTTTAATTCTGCATTATTTTTTGAACTATAATTGCAAGTTAAATTATCCAATTTCTCTCTCTACACTTTGCTTAAAACTAATGAATATTATCCTCAGATCACATTATATCAACTAAAGTACTTACATGATGCTTACAATATTAAATTAAGTAGCTTTTCCGAGTTTTTTTCCATAGAAAACTCATTTATATAATTTATTTTATCAGCTTGTCTTAATTTTTCGTATTCTCTGTTCTTAATAATAGTATAGGCCTCTTCATCATTGTTAACTAAAAAGCCCGTTTTGTCATTTTTAATAACTTCCATAGTTCCAGAATCATTTCTTCCCATAGCTACAGTATTACAAAATTGTGCTTCCAAATAACTAAGTGGTAATGCTTCTTCATAATTTGATAACAGCCAGAACATGTCAACAGATGAGTAATATGTTCTTAAGCTTTCTCTCTTTATCCTTCCTAAAAATGTTATATATTGAGACAATCCATCATTCTCAATCATTTGCTTAAAGTTACTTAGATACTCACCATCTCCAGCAATCATCCAATGAAACCTCTCATTTTCCAATATCAATCTTTTAAAAATTTTATACATATTATCATAACCCTTTTTTTCAACTATTCTACTTACAGATAAGAGTATATGTGTGTCTTTTGGTATATTAAATTTTTTATGTAAATCAATATAATCATAATGAAATATATTTGTATCTATTCCATTTTTAATAACTTCAATTTTATCTTCTAAGTGTCTTAAATTAGTTTTAGAAATAAACTTGTTCTTCAAATGACTACCAACAGATACTACTCTGAAACAATTGTCAAGTAGTGTTATAAACCCTTTTTTATAATGTGTAATTTTATATAATAAACTAGGGTTAATAAATATTCCTTCCACTTCTTGTCCATGCATGTAAACTATGCATTTTTTTTGAATTTCTTTATTAAAAAACATACAAATGCACATAATTCCAGCAGCATCATTCAAAATAATTTTATCATATTGATCCAAATTAATTTTACATAACTTCCAATAGTAAAATACGGGAATTAATTTTCTTACAGTCTTTATTTCAATTAAATTATATGCTGATTTTTCTCTTCCCTTAATATATTCTGTAATAATATCAACTTGTATGTCATTTTTTGCTAAATTATTACAAATATCTTTTGCTACCATTCCTGCGCCTCCTATTTTAGGCGGGAACTCATGCGCAATTAGTAATACTCTTTTTTTCATAACCATTTCCTCCATTCTTCTTTTTTAGAATATAAATTAGTCCTAAGGCAAAAATAGCGTACTATACATTGAATATATAATCATTCTATAAACATATACTATGAAATCACTATTAAAACTTTATAATCTATTTTATATTCATATATAAATACAAGAATGCACTTGACTACTCCTATTAAGCTAACTGGTAAAAATAAATTACTTACACTATTTAAACTTAACAATATTTTTATAATAGAATAAGTGAGCCGTACAATTTCAAATAAAATTTTATATGATATTGATATAATATATAAAATTATTGATAAATTATTTTAAAATAACAATTCCACAAAAATAGCTAATTTTAAACATTGCTAATATAATTTTTAAAATAATTTAATAAATTTAAATTATGTTTTACCACCTTATTATTTCTTTAAGCTTGAAACTTAAAAATCTGAAAATAAAATTTGCTTTACAAAAATAGACTACATAAAAATATATCAAAGTGCTTCTTTTTAAAGCCTAATCTTTTATAAAATTTCTGTGTAGAATTCTTGGTAATAATTGCTCATAGTTTGTGCAGTGAAATGGTTGAGGAAACAATTCAGAGAGTTCTTACCTTTATTCCCTAAATCAGTTTCAGCATATTTAGTCATTAATCTTGATAGTTTTTGGATATTCTTTGTTGGGAAAAGTTCACCCATATCTTCCATTATATCTCCTTCAAATACTTCAAGATGCGGCTTTATATCTGATAATATTAATGGTAATCCAACTGCCATAGCTTCCAACACTGCCATTGGTAATCCTTCGGATTTAGATGCAGAAATAAACATATCGCTAGCTTGCAGATAATCAATAACATTATCCACTTTTCCAATAACACGTATACCTTCTTTAACTTTATCTTCGCATTCTTTTCTTAATGGACCGTCCCCTATTAATATTAACTCCGCCTCTTTATTGATATTAGCTTTATTAAAAGCATCTATAATCGTTAATGGATCTTTTCTTACGCTTAAAACTCCACTATATATGAATATTTTTTTATTCCTATTCAGATTAAGCTTTTCTCTCAGTTTTATCTTGGTTTGGTAATCAACTAATGAAAATTTTTCTTCGTCTATACCATTTTGTATGGTATAAATTTCCTTATCCAAATCTTTCTTCAACTTATTTGATATTGTATATGAACAAGCGATTGGATAATTCATTTTTGAAAACATTGCAATGTGTTTATAAGCCATAGCCCTACCTAAAATTTTACCATATGTCATTACATAATCTTCATAAGGATAGTTATGTATAGTATTGCAATGTTTATATTTATTTAGATATTTATATGTATATAAATCTGGTCTAAAACCATGGCTATGAATTAAATCAGGATTTATCTTCTCTACACTCCCTTTAATTAATTCTTTGCTTTTATAAAATGAATTTTTTCTATTAACATTTAGGCAATAGGTCTTTACATCTAAAGCATGAAAGTCTGTTGCTCTACTATCATCACTTTCTTTAAACAACGTGAGAATTATTGGTTCAAATCGATTTCTATCTAAATACTTAATTATTCCATATAATTGATTTACCGGTCCACATCTTTTTAATGAAGATATGATATATAAAATTTTATATTGCTGCAAAATAAACACTTCCTTTAATTATTTTCATTACTATTCTCTTAACTTATTTTTATATATCAACTTTCTTAATTTATTAGGAATTATTCTTACACTTGATCTCACTAAAGAATTAATGATAAACTCTCTTTTGCTAACAAACCCGATGTTGTAATATTCCCTTTGCAGCTTACAATCTATCTGTGCATATCTTATCCCACCTCTGCGTTCGTACATTCCATTATCCACTCTAGCATAAACTAAACTTTCATTAATATTTTTCATATTACATTTGTCTAATATCATTCTTACCCATAAATAATAATCTTCATTCCATAAAAATTCTTTATAATTTCCTGCTTTTAGCACACTACTTCTTTTATACATAACGGTCATGTGATTAAATGGATTCCTCATCTTGCCAAATTTTTTGATTTCTATATCCCGTAATGGAACTTTCCTAATAGATACTATATTATTTATGCTTCCTTCAAATTCTTGTATATATGAACCCACAATATCTAAATTAGGATTTTGTTCAAACACTTCTAACTGCTTTTCAAATCTATTTGGTTTGCATATATCGTCTGTATCCATTCTAGCAATAAGTTCATTTCGACTTTTCTTTACTCCCTCTGCGAGAGCTACTCCTAGTCCTTTATTTTCTTGAAACTCTATTATAGTAAAAAGTTTATTATATGATTGTAAATATTTGTTTATGACTTCTTCTAATTCTTCTGTAAGTTTTCCGTCCTTAACTAATACAATTTCATCAGGTCTTACTGTTTGATTTATAACGCTATCTATAGCTTGTTGTAAGTAGCTTGGATTTTCTTTATAATAAACCGACATCAAAACTGAAAATTTCAAACTTATATACCACCCATCAATAATAGTTTAAATTTATATGTTTTTAGCAACCGCTACTTCATCTGCTACACTATTTAAATTCATATAGTACTTAACAGTCTCTTCTAACCCTTCTTGTAATTCATACTCATTTTTCAGGTTAATAATTTCTTTTGCTCTTGTATTATCTAAGTAACTATGTTCTATATCTCCATCTCTTACTTCTTTATATACTGGCACAATTTTCACAACAAAAATTTCTCTCATGATTTCAAAAAGCTTGTTTACGCTTACTTGAGTATTGGTACTTATATTTAAGATTTCATTATCACCTTTATCTAGCGCCAGTAAATTTGCTTTAGCTACATCTTTTACATATATAAAATCTCTTGTTTGTTCTCCATCTCCAAAGATTGATGGGACTTCTTTAGCCAAAAATTTATCTATAAATATAGAAACTACTCCACCTTCACCCTTTGCCCCTTGTCTTTCTCCATAGACATTTGAGTATCTAAATATAGTATATTTTATTCCATAAAGTTCACTATAAACCTTTATATAATGCTCTGGAGTATGTTTTGATATTCCATAAAATGATATTGGATTTATTGGATGTTCTTCGTCTACTGGTAAATATTTAGGATCTCCATAAACCGCTGCAGAAGAAGGATATATTATCTTTCTTGTTTTAACTTCTTTGCAGCACTCTAATACATTTATCGTTCCTCTTATATTTACCTTGGCATCGAATGCTGCCTTTTTTAGAGATGTTTGGACATCTATTTGAGCTGCATGATGAATTACAATTTCAGGCTTTTCTAATTCAAACACCAATCTAAGTGTTTCTTTATTGGTAATATCACATTTATAAAACCTTGCATTTTTATTTAAATTTTCTTCACTTCCTGTAGACAAATTATCTACAATAGAAACTTGATGATTTAATTTAACTAATTCATCTACAATATGGGAACCAATAAATCCTGCTCCTCCTGTTACTAATATTCTCACATTATTCCCTCCTATTTAGTTTCTAATAAAAGCTTGTCTATAAAATTTTATCTTGCACCATTCCCTGTAAATACTATAAGTGCAGTTTTAAATATTACTTTTATATCCATCAATATATTTTTTTCTTGTATATATTTTAAATCCCACTTTAGTTTTTCTCTTGGAGAGCTTTCATATCCTCCATTTACTTGTGCAAGTCCTGTTAATCCTGGTTTTACCGCAAGCCTATTTATAAATCCAGGTATTTCTTCATTAAATTGATATGTAAATACCGGTCTTTCAGGTCTTGGTCCTACTATGCTCATATCTCCCCTTATTATATTATAAAGTTGAGGAATTTCATCAATCCTAGTTTTTCTAATAAAGTTGCCCACCTTTGTGACCCTACTATCATTTTTATCTGCCCACTTAGGACCTGAATACTTTTCTGCATCACTCCTCATGGATCTTATCTTATACAAAGTAAAGGATTGTCCATTTTTGCCTAATCTCTCCTGCTTATATAATGGGGAGCCTTTAGACTCCATAACTACTGCAATACAAGTAATTAAAACAATTGGTATTCCTATAACTGATGCTATAAGACACAAAATTATATCCATAGTTCTCTTAATAAAATTATAAATAGTGCCTTCTTCAACCACATACTCTATTTCTTTTGCATTATACTCTAGACCTATTTGCTCGTCTACATATGAAACATCTTTTAACCTTGCCTCCTGCATCCTTAATCCCCCCATATTATTATACATTCTGATTCGTTATTAAATTATTAATGAATGGTTACTATCATAATTATTATATAACAATTGGATAATGTCTTTAAAATAGGATTATTTAGACTCCTTGGGAAATATATCGGAAATACTTGATTTAACTTAAAATAACTAGCATATTCTTTACTATACTTCCATGCTTTTCTGAAAAAAGTATTTATAGTTTTTTTTAATGTCGTTGAAAATGGTATTAAATATTTTGATTTTTTTCCTGGGAATAAACGCTATTTAATCCCATAATCTATGTATTATTCTGTTTTTACTGCGCTATTTTGGTATATTATATTTACATTTAATCTCATATTTATCGCAAAAAAGTTGTATCCATTAAAAAATTTGTAGAATATTTGCGTTATTAAATAATCATTATGTTAAAGAAATATAAAATCTACTACTTATAAAAAAATTACACGACATTTTTCTACAGAATAGGAATATGAATAAAAATTCTGCAAGATTTTTCCAATGGATCCTGCAGAATTTCCTATATGCCATTTATTTATTTTTATCATTATCCTCTTCTTCTGCATAATAGCTATAATATGCTCCATAATATCCCTTATGGCTTGTGTCTACTTTATTTAACACTATCCCAAGCATATTGGCATCTACTTTTTCTAAAAGCTCTTTTGCTTTTATAGCCGCATCTCTATCTGCTTGCTGTGATGCTACTACAAGTATACAGCCATCTGCATATCTTGATAAAAGTTGAGCATCCGTTACTGCAACTATAGGAGGAGTATCTATTATTATTGAATCATATTTTTCTCTTAAGGATTCTAAAAACTCTTTCATTGTTGCAGAAGCTAATAGTTCTGCAGGGTTTGGAGGCTTTGTTCCTGATGTTATAATATCCAAGTTTTCCTGCTCAGTACTTTGAACAGCCTCTTCAAACTTTATTTCCTTTGCTAAAATATCAGATATACCTCGTTCATTGGATAATCCAAATACTTTATGAAGTCTTGGTTTTCTTTGATCACAGTCTATAATTATAGTTTTATTTCCTGCTTGAGCCATGACTGCTGCAAGATTTGATGCCGTGGTGGATTTCCCTTCTCCAGGACCTGAGCTTGTAAGCACTATAACCTTTATATCCTTATCTACAGATGAAAACTTGATATTAGTTCTAAGTGTTCTATAGGATTCAGAAATAGGTGACAGTGGTTTTCTTATTGTAATAAGTTCTGAAACTTTCATCTTCTTCACTCCATTTAATTTTAAGTCGTACTAGCTTATTTAATTTGCATTAAAAAGGGATTTACCTTTAAAAAAGCTAAAGATATTCTTTTTTTCTCTTATTAAACTATAATTAACTTCTATAGGTCTATCTTCTAATAGGCACTTATAGTTTTCCTCTATATACTTTATAATTTTTGGTGAAATTTCATTTATTATATCAATACCATTTATTATGCCTGGGCATCTTTTATTCAAGCTGTGACAGTCTGATCCTATAAAATTCACTATTCCATTATTTATAAAGGTAACTGCTGTATCACGAACCTTTTTCCCAAATACTCCTTTTAAGCTGCCTGCATTTATTTGAAAAAGATATTCCTCTTCTAAGAAGCTATTTATCAAGGAAGGCTTTTCTATAAAATACTTATATCTTTCAGGATGAGCTATAATTGGATTTACTCCTCTAACCCTTAATTCATATAAAATATCTAAGGCATTTTTAGGTAATTTATCCATAGGAAATTCTATGAGCATATAACTTGTGTCCCCAATACATCCTAAAAGTCCATTCTTATAATCCTTTAAAGTGTTGTCATCTAAGTAGACTTCTTGACCAGATATTACTTTTATATCTATGCCCTTTTCTTTTATAACAGCATTTAAATCTTTTACCTTTTCATTTATAGCACTATATGAATTTTCATAATATCCTCTAGCATAATGAGGGGTTGCAACAATATAATCAAATCCTTCTGCCTCTGCAATACCCACCATCTTTAAGGATTCCTCTAAGTTCTTTGCTCCATCATCTATGCCATGTATTATATGACTATGTATATCAAACATAGAGTATCACCTCTTTTAACCTTCTACTTGCTTTGATATAACTTTTCCTACTGAAGCAGTTGAATGGTTCTTTTGCATTTCTTCCGCATATTTTGGAATTATTCCTATAACAGGTAGTTCCAAGTATCTTTCAACATCCTCTTCTGTCTTTATAGTCTTATCCATGTATTCAAGTAAAAAGGCAAGTCCAGCAGATACCATAAGCCCTAAGAAGAAAGCTATTGCTACGTTAAGAGCTTTCTTTGGCTTTATTGGATCTTCTGGAACCTTTGCCCTATCTAATACTTCAATGGTTCCTCCTGTTGGAAAAGATACCTTAGATTGCTCTACAAAAGCTGAAGTTACTGCATCAATTATTGCTGCTGCTTCCTTAGAATCTTTGTTTTCAGCCTTTATCATAAGTATTTGAGTTCCTTGCTGCGGAGTAACATTTATCATTTCTTGAATTTGCTTTGATGTATATTTACTTCCTAATTTAACTGCTGCACTTTGAGCAACCCTTTCAGACTTTGCAATTTCTGCATAGGTCTTTATAAGATTTTGATACATCATAACATCACTGTTTTGAAGACTTCCCTCTGTAACTTGAGGTTTACCCACTATTATACTTGTCCTTGCCTCAAAGGTAGGTTTTATTATAAAAAAGCTTAGCAATACAGATATTAAGGTACATGCCACTGTTATAACAGCTATTAATTTAAGTCTTTTTCTAAGTATTATAAAGAAGTCCCGAAGGTCTAAGGTCATTTCCTCTTCCATATGTATTTAATCCTCCTTAAGTAAAGCCGGTAGAAACCGGCTTTTGCATATGCTACTTTGTCAAAATTAAATTTCCTGAAGCTTAAATTTTAGTTTATACTGAGTCTGTAAGATGCTGTATTACCGTTAACATCTGTTAAAGTTATGGATGTTCCAGTAAGCATTTTGACGCTTGATGCAGATAGTCCATCTCCTTCGGAATCAAATCCTTGTTCTCTTAGATATACTAATAAATCTATATTTTTTCTATCGTTTCCATAGAGTCTCTTTATAGTCGCTTCATCTATAGGTGTTCCTGCAACCTTTGCATTTTTTATGCTGTTTGAAGTTGATACAACTATTTGCGTAAACTGACCGCTAAAATCTTTTGGAATACTTACGGTAACCTTGCCATCTTCTATACTGCCATTTATCTTAGTTCCATTATCAGCTTTTAGGTATACAGATTTAACTTCCAGCTTAGTTACTTCACCTGGAACTCCACCGCCACCACCTGGAACTTCTGGGTCCACTGGAACTTCAGGATCTATTGGAACTTCAGGTGGTGTAGTATCGTTACCTTGTCCTTTGTTTGAGTTTATTTCATTTACAACAGTATTTGAAACCACTGCTTCTCCACCAAGTGCAAATAATTTTGCTTCCTTAGTAAGGTCGGATGTTACATAGCCTTTAACTTCTTTAGGTAATGTCTTATCTGTTAAAATCATAGGTGCATTCATCTTTGCTGCTAATGCTGCTCCTGATAATGCATCTGCAAATTCATTACCCTTTGGTCCGTTTCCAAGGGCTGCAAATACATTTCCTTTATTTAAATCACTGCTAAATTCTTTTAAAATTGCGATGTTTGTTGCAAATCTATTTTCACCATATATTCTATGAGAATTTGCTATGTTATTTTTTAAATTTTCACTTACAACACCAGTTCCACCTATTATGTAAGCCTTGTTTATTGTCTTTCCTTTAAGGTAATTTGATGTATAAGTAGGTAGCTTATCTTTAGGAGTTAAAAGTATTGGCATTTCCTTAACAGCAGCTATTGGTGCCATTGAAAGTGCATCTGCAAAGCTTACCGAGGAAGTTAATGCTACTTCTCCCTTAAAATTTAACTTTTCTGCAATTTTAGTGGAGGTTTCGAATCTATCTTTCCCACCAATTCTTTCTAAGGTTGCACTTTTGAATGTATCCTTTATGTATTTTTCAACCTTTGCAGATACAGAACCTTCTCCTCCTACAATTATTATATTTGAAGGAGCAAGTCTCATAAGTTCTTCTTCTGCTTCCTTAGTTAAAGTATCCTTTCCAGTTAAAAGTATTGGTGCATTATACTTTTTTGCAAGTGGTACTGAACATAGGGCATCTGGGAAATTTTCTCCCTGAGCTATTATTACATAATTAGAACTTGTCCAGCCATAGTTTGAAATTGCCTTTGCGGTTGCATATCTGTTATTCCCACTTAATCTTTTAAAGCTTTCTGCATTTTCTGCAGCTTTTGCTGATACTGGTGTAAGTAGCAGTGCTAGTGCCATTGATAAAGCTATCTTCTTGTTGTTCATATTTACCCTCCCATAATTTTAATAATAGATAATAACTATTATTTACTATATGTTAATTGTTATTTGATTTAATTACATTCCTAGTAACTGTCTTATTTGACTTACATTACTCATATCTACATTTGAAAATATAGCATTTTTTACTTGAGCCTTTTCCTGTGGACTTAGTTTATTATATAGGCTTCTTGCAGCTGCTGCATCTCCTCCATAATTATAGGATGGATTTGAAGCCATTTTACTTGCTGTTGAAACCAATATTCCTATAGCTTGCCTTCCTACTGAAGAGCTTACAGCTCCTTGAGCTGCTGATAATTGACCGCCTAGTCTTGAAAGTGAAGCTTTAGCTTGTGATTGATTTTTCTTTATTTCTTCCTGCTTCTTATTTACTTCTTCTTTTACCTTTTCTACCTCTTGCTTTTTGTTTTTATCTTGTATATTCTTCGATATATTATCTATATCCTTTACAATATTCTGCAATATTTCCTGGGAATTAGAGTTTAAGTTTTTGTCTATTTTGTTTATAATTTCTTGTATCTTGTGATTTTCCTCTGATGTTAATCCTTTTTCTTTTAATGCATTTAATTCGTCCTTTAATTTGTCCAATTCAATTTTAACACCTTTTCCACCATCTAACAACAAACCTGGAGAAATTTTGCTAATTTTCATATTCATTATTCCATCTTTTATGTTTATATCTTTTATAGAAAATGGAATCACTCTTTTATTTATCAGTATATTTGAATCACTAATAGTGATATTTTCATCTTTAAGCTTAGACTTTAATTTACTTATAACTATTGACTTTGGTACTGGTAATTTTCCTATTTTGAAACTATCTGGAGAATATATTATGTGCTGTTCATCTTGAGATATGCTTCCATTCGTCCACAAAACCACTTCCATAGATTTATAAGTTACAGGTACTTTTGCTATCACCTTGTCCCCTTCTAATTCAACTTGAGGAGTTTTTATGACTATACTTCCCTTTTGTTTAGGATTTTTGTAAGCCATTGAAAGTAATGAATTTATTTCATCTTTCGTTAAACTTATTATATTTTCATTTTTTTCTGCAGTAGTTATTTTATTTATAATACTTTCTGCTGAAGGATTATTTAAAGTGTATCCTTGTTTATTAAAAGCAAGTGCCACGGAACCTACAATTAATAAAACTATTATTATCAAGGTTAAAAGAAAAGTTTTAAGTGTTTTCTTCATTGCTCTATCCACCTTTGGTTGTAATTTTTTAATTAACTTTTCAAACTCATTATTTACATTATACATTATATTTAATACAATTTTTAGTATAATTTGTCGAATCTCATTAAGGCAATTGTTATTAGTGGAATTAATGATTAAATATAAGCTAAAAAATAACTCAGGTGAGGTTATCACCCGAGCTAATTTTTAATTATTTAGTAAAGTTAACTTTTAATGTGTAAGTTTCAGTTCTTCCTTTAGCATCTTTTAAGTTTAACTTATAAGTTCCCTCAAATTGGCCATAAGTCATTCCTGCATAATCTGTTCCGAACATTTTCTCGATGCCTTCTTTTAGTTCTTTACCTTTAACATTTTCAAAGTTTACTTTTACGTTTCCTCTTTCAATGCTTTGTAGTGTTAATCCATCTACTGTTACAGCTGGTGCTGTTACGTCAAGCTTATTTCCTATTAATCTTTTTGCTACATCAACTGCATGATTGAAATCAAATCCATCTTCTGCAATCTTAGCAGCAATAGCATTGTAATTTACTGAGCCATCTTTATTTGCATATTTTTCAAAAGATTGTTGTGAAACTACATAATCAATTAATGTTTTATTTCCAACTTTGATGTCAACATTACCCATAAGTTCATTTAATTTTTCTAATCTTGGTGCTGTTATCATGTTCTTCTTAGCATCAAATGTTGTTGAAAGTTTTTGATCCTTTTTAGCTTTATCTATGTTAACAGTCATAACTTTATTGCTATATTTTACTTCTGGGTAGTTTTTTACTGCATTTGGATGTCCATCTACAAATGCATTATATGCAGCTATAGCCTTGTTGATTTTTACTTTTAGTGGGTCACTTGATGTGATTCCGCCACCGCCACCGCCACCGCCTGGTGTGCTTGAGCTTCCTGGTAATTTTACATTATCCTTCTTATCTTTTACTGTAATAGTTCCTGAGTACTCTCCTAATAATTCAATGTCGTTTACGTATAAGTTATCAAGAACTACAACTGTTCCCTTAAATTCATTCATAGCTTCTATTATAGCTGATGAGAATATTTCTACATTCTTTATATTTGCTGTTCCTTCTAAAACTATTTTTGTTTGAGTTTTACTTGAAACATATAATGTATTACAAGTTACATTGTTAAGATATATGCTCTTGTTTGATCCAGATAATACTACTATTTTGTCTGCAGTAACGTTATTTAATTTTGCACTACCTTCTTTACCTGGATTTACAAATACTGTTCCATTAACTGTTACATTATTAAGTTCTGCATTGTTTCCTTCTAAATAAATGTTTCCTGTAACTTTCATGTCTTTTAATTCAACGTTGTCTTTTGAAACTACAGCATTGCCAGTTATATCTTTAGCAGCTTCCATAGTTTCACCTTTTATCTGATATGATTTCATTAATGAATCAGAAAGATTAGGCGCTCCACCAATAGCTGTTATTTTAGTTGTTGGAGATAATTTTTCATTTATAATTGCTGTTGTAGCTGCATCTGCTGTTTTGTTTGATATTATTACAGGATGTCCACCTTTAGCAGCTAATGCTGAAGCTGTTAGAGCATCTGCAAATTCTTTTCCTGTAGCTCCATTTGCTAGTGCAAAGTATGCTTCATCAAAATTGAAGTCAAGTGCAAAACTTTTTATTATTTCAGCGTTAGTTTCCCATCTATTTTTTCCGCCAAGTCTTACAGAATCAGGAACAAGCCCCTTAACTTTATCACTTACGGAAGCTGTTCCACCAACTACAAAAGTTCTCTTTAATCCTTGTGATTTTATGTAGTCAGAAGTTGCCTTTGGTAGTTCTCCTGCCTTAGTTAAAAGTACAGGTATTCCCCTTACCGCTGCTGCTGGTACTGCAGATAATGCGTCTGCATAACCTTCTCCTGAAGCAAGCATAGCTTCATTAACTGTTCCAAACTTTTCTGCTATCTTTGTGGAAGTAGCATATCTATCTAATCCACCTATTCTTTCTACGTCAGTTGTAACATTCTTTTTAATTGTTTCTAATATGCTGTTTGGTACAACACCAGTTTCTCCAATAACATATACTTTTTTAACTTTTAATCTTTTAAGCTCACTTATAGTTTCATTTGTTATTCCCTTTGAGCTAGTTAAAAGTATTGGTGCATTGTTTTTCTTTGCAAAAGGTCCTGCGGATAATGCGTCTGCATATGCCTCTCCATTTGCAACTATAGCATAGTCAGCTCCACCTGCCCATCCAGCTTTAGAAACTTCTACAGCTGTTAAGTATCTATCTTTACCAGATAGTCTTTGGAACTCTGTATTAGCTGCTGCGGATACTTGTCCTACTGGAATGATTCCTGCAATAAGTGCAGTAAGTGCAGCACTAGCTAATGCTTTGCTTGTTGTTTTTTTCATGTAAAAAACCTCCCCTTAAAATTATAAATTATTAAATTAAATTAAATTTAATTAATTATTAGAAAATATAATTTAACATTGACCACTTCATGATACTTCCAATTTAGTTTATTCTCAAATTATTATACTACAACATTTACATATTTCCAAGGATTTAGCAAATATTTAAGTAAAATTATGGTTATTATCTTGTTTTTAATAGTATTAAACTGCCTTTAGATAAATATAACAAATATTTCAATAGAAGACTCTAGAAATTATTTGAATTTTACTATCATTTTTTATTATCGAGTTTTATATAAAATTCTTTATATCATATTATAGAAAATAATATTCCGTTTTTTGTATTTTATAGTAATTCAGCCATAATATTTATACAATTATACCATAAAAATCTATATCAATGGATATATCTTATAAATTATGAACTAAAATTTACAATCTAACCTGTAGAGAAGTTTTATTTTTTCTCCAAGCTTTTAAGTATCTTTTATAAAAAAATCATTTTAAGTCCAAATAATATAAGTATTATTCCTCCTATATAATCTGCATATTTGCCTATTAACTTTATTTTACTTAAATACTTTGCTATGGCAAGGGCTATAAGACACATGATTAAGGTTACAACTCCCACAATTAATGTACTATTGAATATTGCTGCAAGACCTTGTATTTCATGAAGGGCAGTAAAGCCTACCACCATGGCATCTATACTTACAGAGATTCCAAGAACTATTGCAGTACCTGGCCTTAATAGTGCACATTCTTCCTTTTCTTCCATACCTTCTTTAAGCATTAAAACTCCCACTATACCAATTATGATTCCTCCAAGTATTTCAGGGATTGACGCTATATATGTATTAAATAAAAATCCTGCATAAGCTCCAATTAATGCAAATAAAAATTGAAAAAATGCCGAAGATATTACGCAAAGCATCTTATATTTTACATTTGCTCCTCTATTAAGTCCTACACAAAGTGTTACCCCAAAGGCATCTAGTGATAATGCTAGTGCAATTAAAATTAGCGAATAAAAATCCATGTTACCACTCCTTTTTAAATACATTATCTATTATATTCAACTTTTTACCATAATAAAAGCATTTACTAAAATTTAATCTCTCTGATGCAACACCCTGAGGCAGCTCCAGTTAAAGCAATGAAACCTTAGGGACGGTTAACAACTCCTTACCTTTTGCACAAATAGTTGTTAACCGTCCCCTATTTTTTGACGATTCTTGAGTCTATGTTAAATTGAGCTGAGTCTCCTGATAAGGTTTGAAGCACCATACTATCGTCGTCATATAGCTCTATGCTTTCTTGAGTTTTGAGATATCGTCTTCCCTGTGGAAATCTTCCAAAGAAATCATAATTTACGCACCTTGCCCCATTCTTTGTATATTCATGTGTTGGATCTGCGGGTATCCATCCATATTCTGGAATATAAAATTCCACCCAAGCATGTCTGAAATCATTTCCATTATTATTCGTTTGTATAAGTTCACTGTCATAAAAACAAAATCCTGTATTTACTCTAGCTGGTACATTCCCTGCTCTTAAAAGCGCTGTCATAAGAGCAGCATAATCTTCACACACTCCTACTTTGGTTCTCACAGCAGATAATGCACCTTGATTAGCATACGGACTATCTAAATCATACTTCATATTTAAGACCACATAATCAAAAGCCTTCTTTGCCTTTAAATAAGGATTTGTTATTCCTTTAAAAAGACTATTTGCTAAGTTTATAATTTCCTTCTCATTGCTTTCCACATGATAGGTTGGCTTTAAATAATAACTTATGTCACTTGTTATTTCTGAATAATCCCCTTTGGTCTTTGATAAATCCACTGTAGACTTTATATTTTTTACATTATAGGTTTTTGATACCTTAAAGGATTTTTGTATTCCACTCTTAACTGTGCCTGAAGATAATGAAGTTATACTTGTATCATCTTCATTTAATTTGAAATCCGTAGAACTTGCACTTATATACTTTTGAAAGGTTCCATTAATTTTTGCTAGATTAATTGCCACTCTATAGTCATTATTTATAGTAGATAATGAATTATATTTAAACTTTATATCATATGTGAGTTCATAGGTTGCCTGATCTAATGTACTGAAGGTATTTTGAGCAGCACTTGGAGCATTTTCCACCACCAAATCCATCTTAACTGGAGTATTTAAAGCCGTATCCTTATTGGTTTTTAAGTCATGAATGTATAATGTATAGGTCTCTCCACACTTAATCTTTGTATAATCTGGAGTGACCTTAAAAAACTTATCATTTATATTATACTCAAAAGTTAAAGGTATAATTTCCTTAGTGGATTTGCTTACGAGTTCTATATTTGTGCTATTTACAGAGCTTCCATCTAAAGGATATGTAACTTTTACCGTCCAAGCCTTTTGAAGTGGCACATCATATTGAGTTTCTAATGTTTTATAGGTCGCCAAATCTCTTATGGCATCTGCTGCGTAGATTGTATTTGCACTAAACATCATAAATAGGAAAATAAGCACTGACGATAAAACTCTTTTAATATTTTTGATACTTATCATTAACCGTCCCCCCTTATCCATTTTTAGTAGTCACCCTTGGGTAAACTCATTTTATGGATTCGCCTCTCGGGTAACTATTTAATTAAATCTTTTTCTATATCCACACTTCCTGCATAATTCTTCTACTACTTTTCCTTCTGAAAATCCATTGAAAAGATTATTAGCCCTTTCCCCTTCTATTATTTCAGAAAAATTAGTGTTATTTATATTTCCAAGATTTATTACTGCTTCTCCATCAAGGCAGCATGGAACCACAGTCCCATCTACTAATATAGCCACTTGATTTCTAAGTCCATGGCAAAATCCCTTGCCAGCATCTTCATCTTCATCTAAACTTGGCCACTTAAATTCATAATCCTGATTTAAATATAACCTGTCACTAATCTTAATTCCTCTTCCTGGAACAATTTTTTCTTCAATTTTATAGTCTAGATTAAATTCATTTTCAATTATTTGAAGTATATGCCGATTTCTTTGTCTTTGAAGGTTTGTTGCATTGTCCTGATCTAAATTCCATAATCTAAGAGATATTAACATATTAGTACTGCTTAAAGCTTCCTTTGTAAATGAAATAATATTATTAATATATGAATCCTTGTCTTCCCCGCCCTCATTTCCATCAAAGCTATGAAGAGAAAAGTTAATTTGTCTTAATGCAGGTTTTGCTATGAGTTTGTCCTTAGCTTTATTTATAAGAGTACCATTTGTTGTTATATTAACCTTTAGGCCTTTCTCATAGCTTAAATCTAGAAGCTTATCTATTTCAGGGTGGAGGAGTGGCTCTCCTTTTACATGAAGGTATATATAATCTGTATGCGGCCTTATTTGATCCAATATTTTTTCAAAAGTTTCTATGCTCATAAACTCAGATTTACGCTGAGTTTGAGGGCAAAAGCTGCAAGCAAGATTACATACATTTGTGACTTCAATATAAAACTTCTTAAATTTTTTCATAATTTTATACTCCTTCTAGTTTATGGTAGTGCCCCAGGGGTGAATCCATTTTATGGGTTCGCCCCTGGGGTGCCCACTAAAAAAAGGATGCACCTTACCTTAAGATGCATCTTTATTTTTAAAATAAACGTGTCCATTTATTATTGGTCTATTAGCCTATTAGTTGTTAACCGTCCACTTACCACAGATACCAAAAGCTCTTTATACTAAATTAAATATAAGCTTTGCCTTTGTCAGATCTACTTCTTCTTTCACTAAAATTTCCTTTTCAACTACTACACTTAAAATTCTTGCCTTTTGCGGACTTACTTTAAAATCCTCTAATGTATAAACCGCTGAAAATACTATGTCTCCATTTTCATCCTCTAATGTAAGCGGAAGTTTTTCAATGCCAACTTCCTTATCCGCTCCGTTTCTAAAAACTAAAGTTAAAAGTATATCTCCATTTTTATATTGAAGCATTGTAAATACATTAGCTGCGAACTGTCCTTTTTCAACCTTAGAGATTTTTTTCAAAAATTCATTGAAGGCATTTTTATCTTTTTCTGTCATATCTTCAGGAAATTTTTCAAACTCAATATCTGCATGCCTTACAGCTTGCATATTTCCATCAAATACAAGTTTCCAATCATTATTATTTATTTCGTCTACAAATACATTTCCTTTATTAAAGTAAATCTTCCCAGGTCTTGCAGAGCGAGGTGGAATATTTCCCATTTCCTTCAAATTAAATACTTGATAGGCAACTTCTTCTCCTGCTGAAGTTATAATTTTCAAAGGTACCTTTTCAAAGTTAATTTCCTGATTCAATCCATTTACTACATAAAATTTAACTTCCAAATTGTCTCCATCTTTATAAGCATAAACTCCTGAAATGTTAATTTGTCCTTTTTCCATTTGAGGAATTGTTTCTGTCATTTCTTCTTCTAAATAGTCCCTTTGTACTTCAGACATCACAACTTCTACTTCTGGTGCTAATGAAAGCTTTATATCTAGTGCCTTTTTTTCTTCCATGTATATTCCTCCAAAACTTCGTAGTTTATAATCATTTTACAGCTTAACTTAATTCATCATATGCCTGACAAGATGTTTTAGTTATTCTATGGAAATTACTTCTAAATCCCCTGTTGCTTCTGCTACTGCAGCATTTATTTGACTTTCAATAGCTTTAGTAATAACTCCTGTACCTCCAACTATTTTAACCTGAGTATCTTGAGCTACTGTGCTTCCTATAAATGAATTTGCTCTTGTTATATCTGCGCTTCCTGCTCCAAGTCCTGATAAAACTACCATTGATCCATCCTTTGCAGCTGCTGCTGATGCCACTAATGCATCGGCAAATTGAGCTTTTGAATCTGATCCGCCAGCTGCTACATACATTTTAGTAAGTGACATTGAGGATTTATATTTAGTTAATACATTTACATTTGTCTCAAATCTATTTTTACCTTGGGCAACTCTTGTTCCATTTGCAGATCTTAATATAGTATCTGGCAATACTCCAGCTCCTCCAACTCCCATTATTTCAAGGTTATTGTCTGCTATGACCTTTTTAACATCAGGATCTATTGAAGTGGCACTTGTTATAAGTACTGGTATGTTCATTGCTGCAGCAATTGAAGACACACTTAAAGCATCTGCATAACCTAATGCTCCATTTACAAGAAATGCCTTTTTAACCCCTGCTTTTTTAATAACTTCCTTTGCAACAATGGCATTTGTAGTGTATCTTGTTCCTGTAGCACTACCATAACGAGTCACATTAAGTCCTTCCTTTTTTAATGCAGCTTCTATATCTGCACTTACAACGCCATTTCCGCCTACTATGTATACATTTGTAGCTTTTAGAGCCTTTATAGTATTAAGTACTCCACTTGATAAAGTCTTTGCTTCAGTTAAAAGCACTGGAGCATTTAACTGTTTTGCAAGGGGCGTTGCACTAACTGCATCTGCAAATCCTTCTCCATTTACAAGTATTACATTAGTGCTTGTACCAAAAGTTTGCTTAGCTAAGTCCTGAGCTGTTAAATATCTATTGCTACCGCCTACTCTAACTACGCTGGCAGCCTTTACCCCTAGAAAGTTAAAGGAAGTACTTATTATAAGTCCTGCCACAGTAATTCCTAAAATGGTCTTTAAATTTCTCTTTTTCATTAGTTATTATCCTCCTCATAAACCATACTATCTTTGATTATACATCATAGTTTTATTTTAAGCTTTGCACTTTATCTTATTTTTTAATTATACCATACTATAGGTAAATTGTGATACAATTTCCTTAATCGCTAATCACTAGTCACCAATCCCTATTAGATTTAGCATCCTAGGTTTTAGTGATTAGGACTAGCAACTAGAGATTGAAAAAATGCCTTGCACTTTTTCTAAGGTTATCATATTTATTATCGTTAAATCTTTCAAAAGCTTTATTTACATAATATTGATTATATAATAGATAATTTCTCGTTTTAGACTTTAAGTCAAATCATCTAATGCTTTTTCAATGTTATCTAGTGTTGATTGTATGTCGTATAATGTCGATTCAATAACCTCTAGCCTTTCTTCTATGTCTATTAGTGTCAACTCAATAATATCTAGTCTTTGATTTATTGACTCCAGTTTTTGATCTAATAATTTCCCTATTGCTTTTAATAATGATTCATTTTCCATGATTCTCACCACCGCGAAATTTATTTTTACATTTTAACCCAGGAATTTTCCACCAGGGGTCTGGCCCCTTTTTTTATTATATGATATTGTATAATGTGAACATTCCAAGTAAATTTTCGCCACTTTATGATGAGTGCTGATTTGTCGAAGATCTCCAAAATCAGCAGGGTCAGGCCCCTGGGATTTTCCCCCAGGGGTCTGACCCCATTAAATCATTTATTTTTATCCTGTTCGCTTTCATCTTTGTTATCTTTTTTGCTTTTTTCACTTTTTCCATTGTTTTTATTATTTTCGTTACCCTGATTAGTTGAAATTTGTTCTGGTTTAGCTTTTTCTTCAACTACTTGTGATTGTGCAGCTTCTGACTTAGATTTTTCATTTTTCTTTTGTTCAGATTTCTTTTGTTCAGAACTGTCAGGCTTGCCTTGTTTTTTATCATTGCTATTTGCATTTGCTTTTTTGTTTTCTGGAGCTTTAACTTTTACTTCCTTTACTCTATTCACAGGTTCTTTAACCTTTTTTATATCTTTAGTTGCTGTTACTGATGACTTTATTTGTTGTTCTGCAGCTTTTGTTATTGAAGCTTTTACCGCTGTCCCTTTTACTTCTTCTACTGGTTTATCTAATTCAACTTTTTCTTCATCTGTTACTCCATCTGATTTATCTTGTTCTTCTGCACTTCCATCAGCTTTTTCTTTATCTTTCTCATTACCATCTATTACTTCTTTAGCCTTCCCTTTTACAGCAGCTTGCTTCTTTTTAAATACTTCTGCCATAGTTAGTTTATCTGTTTCATAAACAGCTTTGCTTTCATCTAATGCTGCTTTAGCTGCCTTAATAGCTGTTTCATCACCTGATTTTTGAGCTTTCTTTAAAGCAACCTTAGCTTTATTCATAGCCTTTCTTGATGCATTAAGCTTATGTCTTTGCTCTACCATAGCTTTAACAGCTTCCTTTTTTGCTGTCTGCATTTTCACAACATCTGAAATAACCTCTTGTGCATCTTCCCCCGCTTCATCTTCTAGGCTTTCTAAAACCTCTAAAGACTCTGACTGTTTGTCCTGAATTAATTTCTCTAATTCTTCTAGCTCTTTGGATTTCTCTGACTGTTCTACCTCTCCTGATTCCTCTAATGCTTCACTATTTTCAAATTCGTCTTTAAGTTCAGCTTCGGTAGTCTCTAACACTGTCTCAAGAGCGTCAGTCGCCTCTTCCATTTTGTCATTATAGGCTTCTAAAGCTTCACTTGCGAGCTTAGTATTACCTTCCTCAAGCATTATCTCACTTTCTCCAAGTCTTTCTTGTGCTTCAGCTGCTAGTTTTTCTATCTTAGCCTCATCGCTTAATGAAAATGAAACCTTTAAACCATCTAAGGATGTATCAATTGGATAAAACATACTATCTGGTGTAATTCCCGCTTCTTCCTTTAAAGTGATCTCTTCCGCAGCAAAAACACTTGTTGAAAAAGATAATGCTACAAATGTGGTTAAGCTTAAAAGTAATTTTTTCTTCATATTAATCCCCCTTCGTGATTTTTAAAATATTATTTAATTATATTAACGAATCCATTTAACCTGTCTCTTATACACATCTCCGAGCCCACGAGACGGACTCCTATCTCGTATGCCGTCTTCTGCTTGAAAAAAAAAAAACAC
>NZ_OAOD01000059.1 GCF_900205925.1 Clostridium peptidivorans
AACTTGTCAACTACTTTTTTTAATTTCGTTAACAACTTATTGATCATACTGTTTAAAACAGCTTAATCATAATAACATACATTTTCAAATCTTGTCAACAACTAAAATGTTTCATTTTTTATTGTCTTGATTTGATTGTTTGCCGCTCATTTCAGCGACGAATGTTATCTTATCATAATTTAATTTATATGCTATCATCCCCAATCTTTATTAAATTGAATTAAACATAGCATACTTGATTATTATCCATTATACTCTAAATACGGTATATCGATACACGTGATGCAGTTTATTTGAATTTCATTAAAATAAAAAGCAAGCTTCTATGCTAATTTAATAAATAGTGTAGATATTTACTTTATTGGATATACAATTATATATAAATGTAATCTGATTTGAAAAAGTATCAACATGCTATTTATAATATATACACAATACTCACAAAACTATGCTGAAATATAAAAAAAGCTAAGTATATTACTATACTTAGCTTTTGGTGGCTGGACCAGGAATCGAACCAGGGACACGAGGATTTTCAGTCCTCTGCTCTACCGACTGAGCTATCCAGCCATGTATTTATCTGGCAACGACCTACTCTCCCACCGGGCCTCCCCGGCAGTACCATTGGCGCTTTGAAGCTTAACCTTCGTGTTCGGAATGGGTACGGGTGTTACCTTCAAGCCATAATCACC
>NZ_OAOD01000013.1 GCF_900205925.1 Clostridium peptidivorans
AAAGAAGTAGTAAGACTTACAAATATTGAAAGATCAAAACAAGGTTTAAAACCACTAACATTAAATGCTGAATTAAGCAAAGTTGCTAGAATAAAATCTAAAGATATGGTTGATAAGAAGTATTTTGACCATAATTCACCAACATACGGTTCACCATTTGATATGATGAAATCTTTTGGAATTTCCTATAGAGCAGCAGGAGAAAACATTGCTTATGGACAAAGAACTCCAGAAGAAGTTGTAAAAGGATGGATGAATTCACCAGGACACAGAGCAAACATATTAAATGGTAACTTTACTGAAATAGGTGTAGGTTTCTATAATAATTACTGGACACAAATGTTTATAGGAAAATAATTTAACCATTAATTAAAAAAGTCAGCCAATAGGCTGACTTTTCTTATATGTATAAATGTTTTTAACGAAATGATATTAAAGTTAATATATATTATACTAAGAGAGCTTTTTCTTTAAATATAAGTTTAATATAAGGTTAAGTGAAAAACTAAGTAAAATAACTATAAATACAAGGATATTTGCATAATCAGTATTACCTGATTCTACTGCAAAGTAAATAGCAAGAGGTATTGTTTGAGTTTTACCAGGGATGTTTCCCATAACCATAAGTGTTGCTCCAAATTCTCCAATACATCTGCAAAAGGCTAAGATAATTCCACTTATAAGTCCTGGCCAGCACATGGGAATCATTATATAAAAAAATATTTGGAGCTCTGAGGCACCCATAGTACGGGCCGCTTCGATACAAGATTTGTCTATACTTATTATAGAAGATTTTATACTTTGATACATAAGAGGAAAGGATACTATAACAGCTGCTATAATTCCTGCACTAGTTGTAAATATAATTTGAAGGTTAAAGTTATTATATAGTAATTTTCCTAAGGTGCTATTTTTACTAAGAACTATAAGTAATATATATCCTATAACTGAAGGAGGGAGTACTAAGGGTAGACTTAATATAGTTTCAATAAAATCTCTCATTATAGAGTTGTTCTTCCAAAGAAGTTTTAAAACAATTAAGCTTAATATAAGAACTGTAATTGTAGATATAATGGAAATCTTTAAAGATAAAATTATTGCATTACCCATAGCAAGTCCCAAACCTTTCGTATAAATAATGATTTTTAGAAGAAATTTTCATATCACAATGTTAACAATGGTAATTATCAATTAATAGTTAAATCCGTACTTCTCAAATATCTTCTTACTAGACTCTTCATTTAAATAATGTAGAAATTTCTGAGCATTTTCCTTGCTTTTAGAGTTTGTGAGTATTCCGCACTTATAAACTATTTCGCTGTGGCTTTGTGATGGAATATTTATAATACTTATTTTATCTTCTTTACCTAAGGCATCTGTTTTAAATACTATTCCACCATCTACATTTCCCGTAAGTACATAGTTTAGGACATCTTTTACAGTTTTTCCATAAACAATATCATCCTTTAAATTATCAAAAATGTTATAATAATTAAGAGCTTCAAGTCCATATTTGCCTGCTGGAACTGTTTCTGGAGTTCCTATGGATAACTTGTCTAACTTTATTTTACGTAAATCTTCAATAGATTTAATATCTCCATGGTTTTTAAAGTTTTTATTTATTATAAGAACTATTTCATTTTTTATAGTGTATCCTTCTAAAGATTTATCTATTGTATTAGATTTTAAAAGTTTTTCATAGTTATCCTTATCCGCAGAAAAATATATATCTACAGGTGCGCCTTCTTCTATTTGTTTTCTAAGAGTGCCTGAACCTGCATAGTTTATATTTATTTTAATATTATTTTCTTTTTCAAAATTAGTTTTTATTTCATTTAATGGGTCCGTAAGACTTGATGCAGCTGAAATCACTAGGGATTTTTCATTTTCTTTAGTGGATGAGTCATTACAACCTACAAACATAAAAAAACAAGATATAAATAAAACACAAATTAAGATATATTTTTTCATAAAACCACTCCTTGAATTTATAAATTATGGATATATTTGCTTGTATTATATCACAGTATTTTACAAAAAGTAATTTTACTAAGATTAACATAAAAATATGTAGTAAAATATTCATTTCACTTTTAAGGGTATATAAATTATAATAAAATTGCAATACTTTAAGATTTAGTATTAAGTATTAATTATTAACTAAATAGAGGGAGATAATATATGTTTGATTCAAAACTAAGTACACTACCAAATGGTTTAAATTTGGTTTCTATAAAAAAGGATACGCAGGTATTTTCATTACATGCAGGAGTTAAAATAGGTTCTATATATGAAGAGGAAGATGGAAAGGGAATTTGTCATCTTATTGAGCATATGCTTTTTAAGGGGACTACAAATAGAAGTAATGAAGTTATAAATAAGGAGTTAGAGGAATTAGGTGGAGAGTATAATGCCTATACAGATCTTGAGTGCACAGTTTGCAGCGTTACTGCTTTAAGTGAAGAGCTTGAAAAGTCACTGGAGATAGTAAGTGATATGCTTTTGAATTCTAGTTTTCCTGAGGAGGAATTGAAAAAGGAAAAAGGAGTAGTTCTGGCAGAAATAAGGACAAGCAAAGATGATGTAGAAGACTATAGTTTTAAAAGAATAAATGAATTATCATATCTTAATAGTCCTTTAAAATATGATACCTTAGGTACAGAAAAACATGTAAAAAGTTTTACAAGAAAAAAACTTATGGATTTTTATAAAAATCATTATATACCTAATGACATGTATGTAAGTATAGTATCACCTTATGATCATGATTTTGTGTATAAATTAGTAGAAAAATATTTTAAGAATGCTGCAGCTAAGGAAAGCATTATTAAAAAAGTTAATGTGGAAACAAATATTCCTGGAATCCACACATCTTATAAAAATGATATAGAACAAAGTACAATAATTTATTTATTTACGTTTCCAAAGCTTACTAAAGAAGAAGAAATGGCACTTAAAATATTAAATCATAAATTAGGAGATAGCGGTAATTCTATGTTATTTAGAAACTTAAGAGAAGAAAGAGGACTTGCTTATGATGTATATACAAATCTTGATACTACTGATTATGTAAGATCTTTATATATTTACACTGCAGTTGCAGAAGAAAATATAAAGGAAAGCATTAAAGTTATAGATAAGTGTTTAGAAGACATAAATGAGGCAAGAATATCATTTGATGATGCAACTATAAATCTTATGAAAAAGGTATTAAAGACTGGAATAGTATTTACATTAGAAGATCCTACTGACTTAAGTAATTATGTAATACATCAGATGATTGATGGAGAAAGTATACAGGGATTTTTAGATGATATGAAAAAAATTGAGGAAATTAAGGAAGAAGATATATATAAAATAGCACATACTGTGCTTTCAAATCCAACAATCCACATTTTAAAAACTAGTAGATAATAATTAATGTAGAAATTCAGAATGGATGAATTTCAACTAAAACTATTAACTATAGATAGCAGGAGGGTATTTTGGAACACATTATAACAAAAATTGAAGTACAAAAGAGAAATAAAAATAGAGTTAATGTTTATGTAAATGAAGATTTCTTATTTGCATGCAGTGCGGAAATAATTTATAATTATGGACTTAAATCTGGAGAAAAAATAGATATAGACAAGATAAAAAGCATAATTGAAGAAGATAATTATATAAAGTGCAAAAATGACGCTCTCCATATCATAGAAAAGGCTTATAAAACACAAAAACAAATTGTGGAAAAGCTTTTAATAAAGGGGTATGAAAAATCAACCATAGATAAGGTGATTTTATTTTTAAAGGAGTATAACTTTTTAGATGATAGTAAGTTTGCAGAGATGTATGTAAAAGAAAAATTGGGAAGTCAAGGAAGAAATAAAATAAAGTATTCTTTAATTCAAAAGGGATTAGATGAATCTATAATTAAAGAAAAACTTCAAAATATAGATAAGGAAAAAGAAGAAGATTCTCTAGAAAAGCTTGGCATGTCAAAGTATGGACAGCTTATAAAAAGGGAAGAGGATACTCGTAAAATATATAAAAAGTTAGGAGATTATCTTATGCGAAGGGGATACCCTTGGGAGGATGTAAAGTCATTTTTAAATCGGGTGTTAAAGGAGAGATCTTAAATTAATTGAGATGTGCTGATTTGTAATTAAACATTTGAAATTAATCCAACTGTGCTAATTTATAACGAAATCATAGATTTCTATAAATTCTGCAACAAAATCAAAGATTTCTACAAATCATGAAAGGAGTGATGATAGTATGTTAAAGAGTGTAAATCCAATTACTGTGGCTTTGGTTTTGGTGTTTATATATCCAATAATTAAGGGATTTGTATTTAAGTTCTCATCTAGGAATTTGAAATTTGACATACAAGAAATGAACAAAAGTATATCATTTATTATATCGCTGCTTTTAGGTATAGTTTATGGGAAAAAACTTTTTATTCAGCATGATACAGGAGTATATAAAAGGTTATATGAATCAATACCTCCTAATATAGTAGAGTATATAGAAGGTAAACCTTTTATAATATATATATTTATAATACCTGCAATAATGATAATTATATATAGGATAGCATTATTTATACTTAATGCCTTAAATAGCATAACATCTTATCCTCTTTTAGATGGAATAGAAAGTCACTTAAGGCAAAAAAGCGGATTTTTCAAAAGTATAGTAGGTGGAATATTTCAGTTTCCTAAAGCGATATCCTATATTTTATTTGTTACTTTAGCATTAAATATAGCATCAATATTTTATACCAATGATTCGTTTAATAAGTATTTAGAAGATTCTAAGGTATATAATTATGTATGTAAAACTACTATAATTCCTGTAACAAATTCAAATCTTGCCAAAAAGCTTCCAGAAGTTATAAACAATTCATTTAAAATAGTTGTAAAAGAATCAAATAATTCAACAAATATAACAAATCAAGCAAAGAGAACTGTTGTATATTATAACGGGGTAACTTTAAATGAGGGTATAAAATCTAATAAGCAAATAGATAATTTTTCAAGGGAACTCGTATCTAAACAAAAAACAACTAAAGATAAGGCAAGGACATTATATACTTGGATTGGGAAAAATATAGAGTACGATTATAATAAAGCACATAAGGTTTTAAATAACAATTTCCAAGTAGAGTCAGGAGCGATACCAACATTTGAAACTAGAGAAGGAATATGTTTTGATTATGCATGTCTTTATGTAGCCATGGCGAGAGCAAATAATATACCTGTAAGATTAGTTACAGGGCAAGGATTTAACGGAGTAAGCTGGGTAAGCCATGCTTGGAATCAAGTATACATTGCTGAGGAAGATAAGTGGATAAATGTAGATCCTACATTTTATAAGGGCGGAGATTATTTTAATAGCAAAAGATTTGATCTAGATCATAAAGATGCAAATATCGCAGGAGAGTGGTAGAAAAAATACGAAGCAATTTTTAATCGCTTCGTATTTTTTAGACTTTATATTTTTTCATAATTATATTTATAGCCTTTTCACAATCTTTATCTTCGTTGTCTAGTGCCCAAGCGGTGTTAAAATATATTAAAGCTTTCTTATTATCCTTTAGCATTGCATAACAGTATCCTAAATTAAAAAAGTACTTACTATCCCTTTTTAAGTTTACTGCAGATTTTAAAAGAGGAATTGCATTGTTATAATCTTTAAGTTTTATAAAACATACTGCAGAATTATATAAAGAAGCTGCTTCGTTTTCTTTAACAAGTATTGATTTTTGATAAAGAGATATAGCTTTTTTATATTCTTTTAAATTATAGTAATCATTTGCCTCTTGAAAGTAATTCATTGAAAACTTCCTCCTTTGGTTACATTTCCCCTATTATTAATATATTTCATATGATCTTTAAATATTACATTAGAAATAATAACCAAAACTTAAAAAAATATTCATAATTTATCTACGAGATTGAGTATTAAATTTTTTTTCTATTAGAGCTACAGCTTCATACATAATATAGGCAAGTACAGAAAGTATAATTATGCTCATCATTACCATATCAAGTTGAGAAATTTGTCCTCCAAATATTATTAAGAATCCTAATCCATCCTTAGCTACTAAGAATTCTCCCATTATAACTCCAACCCAAGAAAGGCCAACGTTTATCTTGAGAGCCGAAACTAAAGTAGGAATAGATGCTGGCACAATTAAGTGAGAGAGTATCTGCCACTTGTTAGCTCCAAAGGTTTTTAAAAGTTTTATTTTATCTTCATCCACTTCTTTAAATCCATTTAGTACACCTATTATAGTTACAACTATGGATATAAGTAATGCAACCATTATTATTGCCTTCATTCCATTACCTACCCAAAATATTATGATGGGTGCCAGTGCTACTTTAGGAAGGGCATTTAGAACTACAAGATAAGGATCAAGAACTTTGCACCAAAAATCAGACCACCACAAAAGTATTGCTATAAGGGTCCCAAGTACGGTGCCAAGTAAAAATCCAATAATTGTTTCAAAGCATGTAACTGCTATATGCTTAAATAATGTACCTTCACTGTATATTTTTAAAAGGCTCTTCCACATTCTAGATGGGGTGCTGGTTAGGAATGGGTCTATCCATTTTAGCTGTCCAGCAATTTCCCATAATGCAAAAAATAATATTAATATGAAAAGTCTAGTTAAGGTAATTTTCCACTTTGTTTTCTTGATATTTTCAATATAATTTTCACGCTCTTTGTTAAAGTCAACCATCAGGAATTCAGCTCCTTCCAAAGTTCATTAAAGTACACTCTAAAGTTTGAAGCTTCTCTACATTTTAAGGGGGATTTACATTCTAAGCCAGAAAAACTTATTTCTAATTCTCTTTTAATTTCAGCAGGTCTATTAGATAAAACTATTACCCTATCAGACATGGAAATCGCTTCTGATAAATCATGAGTTACCATAATTATTGTTTTTCCTTCTTTTTTCAATATATTATATATATCATCACTTACATTAAGTCTTGTTTGATAATCAAGTGCAGAGAATGGTTCATCTAGAAGAAGTACTTCAGGAGTTAAGGCAAGAGTTCTTATAAGCGCAGCTCTTTGACGCATTCCTCCAGAAAGCTCTTTAGGATAATGGTCTTTAAAATCCCATAAATTATAATCCTTTAAAAGTTGATTTATTTTGTCCTTTCTTTCTTCTGTTAAGTTATGTTGAATTTTCAAACCTAATGAAATATTGTCCCGCACTGTTAGCCAATCAAATAAATGATCCCTTTGAAACATATATCCAACTTTAGGAGAAACTTTATCTACTTTTTCACCATCTATAAATATTTCTCCAGAAGATGGTTTTAAAAGTCCTGCTATTATATTTAAAACTGTTGATTTACCACAGCCAGAAGGACCAACTATGCTTAAAAATTCCCCATCTTTGACGGTAAATGATATATTGTTAATTGCCATCGTAGAATTTGATAAAGAGTGATAATTCATAAATATCTCTTTAACAGCTACTTTATCCACTAAAACCAACTCCTTAATATTTTCAATCAGTAAAGCTATATTTTAGTATATGTGAATGAAGAACAAAGTGATAATGAATATTATATTAAGAGATAGTATAAAAAAACTTTGTTTAAATAATAATAATAATAATAATAGATAATCCCTAAGTAAATTTTTAAATCTTAATTTTATTTTATGAATCATCTGAAATATGCCATAAAAGCAAATAGCAAGCTACCTAGGATGATTACATGCAGAAATTACTAGTTTTGCACTAATTAGTTCAAGCAATTTACGGTATGTGAGCCTTTTAAATCTAAAATTACAGGAGTACAATAGACAATAAATATAAAAAAA
Organism: Clostridium peptidivorans; assembly: GCF_900205925.1. Classification (GTDB taxonomy): domain Bacteria; phylum Bacillota; class Clostridia; order Clostridiales; family Clostridiaceae; genus Clostridium_AK; species Clostridium_AK peptidivorans. The sequence goes on from NZ_OAOD01000013.1 coordinate 7,834, forward strand.
GGAATAAAAAATAATAAAAATTATCATGATAATTATATGAATGGGGTGAATATATGCAAAATGCAATTAAAAGCATTATATCTATAGATAAAGAAGCTGAAAAATTAAAAATGCAAAAAGAAGAGGAATTAAAAACTGAAAAAATGGAAGTAGAAGAAAAAATAAAATTATTATGGGAGAAAACAGATGAGGAAATTTCTAAAATAAAAGAAGAGATCATAAGCAAAAAGAAACTTGAACAAGAGATGATAATATCAGATATTGAAAAGCAATTAGAAGAAAAAGAAAAGGCATTTAAAAGTAAATATGAAAAAATAAAAAATAAAGTAGTAAGGGATGCTATAGAAAATATTGTTGCATTAACTAAGGAGGAATAATTATGGGAAGTGTTGCAAATTTTGCTGCAGTTAATACTAAGGCAAAGGCACTTAAGGGTAAACTCCTTACAAAAGAGCAGTATGATGAACTTATAAATGCAAAAGATTATGTACAGGCTCTTAGCTACTTAAAAGAAAATACAAATTATAAAGAAGTGCTAAAAGATTATAATGTACAGGATTTGCACAGAGGACAATTAGAAAAAATATTAAAAAAATATTATACTAAAATTTTTTATAAACTTAGTCACTATTTTAAAGGGGACTATAAAAATTTAATAAAAGTACTTTTTATGAAGCTTGAAATAGAAGACTTAAAGGTAATACTTAGGGGTAAATATATAGGAAGAGAAAAAGAAGATATAGAGTCACTTATGACCTACAAAAGTCCCTTAAGTGAAATAAATTATGACACTTTAATTTCGGCAAGAAGTATAGAAGAAGCTATTGAAACACTTAAAGATACAAAATATTATAATCATATTTTCCCACTACTCAATTCTATAAAAGAAGGGGGAATGTTTAGGATAGAAATGTCACTGGATTTTTCATATTTTAGTGAACTTAGAAAGATTGAGGAAAAAGTTCATAAGGAAAGCCGTGGAATTCTTAAAAATATAATAGGTGTATACAGTGATCTTTTAAATATACAATGGATCTTTAGAGGCAAAAAATACTATAATATAGCACCAGAAATTTTATTAAACTACACAATATATGATGGATATAGACTTCACTTAAAGGATTTAAAAAATCTATGCTATTCAAAAAGTATAGAAGAACTTTTTAGCTTAATAAAATATTCTCCATATGTAGAGATATTTGGGGAGGGAAAAAAAGATGATTATTTAGTAGTAGGCGATATATTAAGATATATGAAAAGTTTGTATTTAAAATATGCCAAAGAAAATTCAATGGATGTATCTGTAGTAGTTTCTTATTTGGAATTAGTATTCTTAGAAATAAAATATATAGTATCAATAGTTGAAGGTAAAAGATATTCATTAAGTTCAGAAGAGATCTATAGATATATAGATAATTATTAAAATTTAAGGGGGGTGAAGCTTTGTGTCCGTAGAAAAAATGAAAATGGTAAATATTATAGGAACTATGGATTTGCTTGAAAATGTAGCTAAACAGGTGGTGCTTTTTAATGGATTGCATCCTGTAAATGCCATGAATGAAATAGGTACTACGGAGTTTACTATTTCTGCTACAGAGGACAACTTGGAAAAAATTGTTGATTTAAATTATGTAAAACCTTATGGGCATGAAAGGGATTATACACCTATAGAAACGCATGTAAAAAGAATTTTAGAAATTGTAAACGTGAAGGAAAATTTTCCGGTACAAGAGGAAGAACTTATTTTAAATTATGAAGAACTTTTAGATGAAATAATAAAGATGGATGGTAAGTTTGAAGAAATTTATGAAAAATTACTGGATAAAAAAGAAGCACAGGAAAAATTAAAGTTATTCCTAAATAATATAGCTTACCTTAAAGATATAGACGTACCTTTACAAGAAATAAAAAACTTAAGCAATTTCTATGTGGGGGTATACAAATTATCATTGGAAAGTTCACATAAGCTAAAGGTTAATTATGAAAATATACCTTCTATGGTGAAAAAAATATATAAGGCTAAAGATTATAGGATAGAATTGATTATAACTCCTAAAATGTTAAAAAAGGAATCAGATAGAATATTAAGTTCTTTAAACTTAGAAACTATCGAAATTCCTTGGCAATATGAAGGAACACCGCTTGAAATATACGAAAAGCTTAAACAAGAGTTTAATGTGCTGCAAAGAGAAATATTACAGTTAGAAGGACAAATGAGAAAAATATATAAGGAAAACAAGGAAGAAATAAATATACTAAATATAAGCTTAAAACTTCAGCTTAAAACTTCTGAGCTTAAAAATTATGCTGCATGCACAAGTGAATTTTTTTATCTTTGTGGATGGGTTTTAGAAGGGGATATAGAAAATCTTAATAAAAAGTTAGATAATTTTGGAGATAAAATAATTGTTTTAAGTAAAGAATCTGATGAAGTAAATAATGAAACTATAACTCCACCAACAAGGCTTAAAAACAATTTTATTGTAAAACCTTTTGAGGTTATGGTAAATATGTATGGTACTCCGTGCTATGATGAAACAGATCCTACATTGTTTTTAGGAATTAGTTATATGATTATATTTGGAGCCATGTTTGGAGATGTGGGTCAAGGGATAGTATTTTTACTTGCAGGGTTGTTTTTAAAGTATAAGATGAGGAGAGTAAATTTAGGAGGAATACTTGCAAGGCTCGGAATAAGTTCAACTATATTTGGGTTTTTATATGGAAGCGTATTTGGGTTTGAAGATGTAATTCCGGCAGCCTTTATAAGACCTATGGAAAATATACAAGATATCTTAATTATGGCAATAATATTTGGATGCATGCTTCTAGTAATAGGATTTATATTTAGCTTAGTTAATAACTTTAAAAGAAGAGATCTAGAAAATGGGGTATTTGGGAAAGATGGAGTAAATGGTCTTTTGTTTTATCTGCTCTTGCTTTACTTCGTTTATTCAAAGGTTTTAGGGATAAATACATTTAGAACTTCAATATGGATAGTTTTATTTATAGCAATGCTCATGATTATGGTATTTAAAGAGCCATTAGCAAATTTACTAACGGGTAGAAGGCCACTTTATCGAGAAAGTAAAAGTGATTACTTTATTGAGGGAGGATTCGGAGTACTGGAAACTCTTCTTGGAATGTTTTCGAATACTATATCTTTTATAAGGGTAGGAGCTTTTGCTTTGAATCATGTTGGATTATTTATAGCATTTAGTTCACTAGCAAACATGATGAATTCTGAAGCAGGAAGTATATTTATGTATGTTTTAGGAAATATCATAATAATTGGACTTGAAGGGCTTATAGTGTTTATTCAAGGATTGAGACTTGAATATTATGAGTTATTTAGTAAGTATTATGAAGGAGGAGGCATAGAATTTCAGCCAATAAAGCTTGATAATAGTGAAAATTTAATTAATGAAAATATCTAAATTGATAAATGAGGAGGAAAAATAATGTTTTATTTATTATTAGTTACATTTTGTATAGTTTTAGGAACAATAACTTATGGATTTACACAAAAGGTTAAGGATGATTTAGAAGGAAATAAAAAAGTTAAAAGGGCACTTAAAATAAATCTTGGAGCATTTATTCCAGTTATAAGTGCTGCAATAATACTTATGATTCCAGATATAGTAAGTGCAGCAGGAACTACTTCAATTGCTACAGCTTCAGGAATGGGATACATTGCAGCAGCACTATGTACAGGGCTTGCAACTATAGGTGCAGGCTATGCAGTAGGGGTTGTGGGATCATCTGCCCTTGGTGCAGTTTCAGAGGACCCTAAAATATTAGGTAAAACACTTATATATGTAGGCCTTGCAGAAGGTATTGCTATATATGGGCTTATAATTTCTATAATGATACTTTCAAGAATTTAACCTAAGGAGTTCACAAGTATGAAAGCTTTTTTAATAAGTGATAATGTAGATAGTTTTGTAGGACTTAAAATAGCAGGAATAAAAGGAACTGTGGTTCATGAAAGAGAAGAAGTGTTAGAAGTATTAGAGGATTTATTAAAGGACAAGGAAATAAGCACTATAATAGTTACAGAAAAAATTGCAGATCTTATTCCGGGGGAGTTAAGTAAAATAAAATTATCTAAATTCTTACCTCTTGTGGTAGAAATACCTGATAGACATGGTTCTAAAAAAGGAGAAGATCATCTTTTAAATTATGTAAAAGAAGCTATAGGGCTAAAACTTTAAAGGTTTGAGGTGATATATATGACTACTATTGAAGATAAGTTAAAGTTATTTACCAAAATAGTATTTAATGAAATAGAGGAGCAATTTAAAAAGCAAGAGGAGAAAAATAGGAGCGAAATAAATGAAATTCTATCAAAAGAAAATGAAAAAGTAGAAAACTATAAAGAAAAAACTATAAAGGATATAGAAAAGAAGATTACATCAAAACAAAGAGAAAATATATCTAAAGTTAAAATGGATACACAAAGAAAACTCTTAAATATAAAAGAAGAAATAATAAGAGAAACAATAGAAGAAGTAAAGGAAGGTGTAAAAGAATACAGTAGTACAGAGGAATATAAAAATTATCTGTTAAGTGAAATTAGAAATTTAAAAAGTCAAGAAATTCCAGAAAGCTTTACTTTATATTTGTCTGAGAAGGATATTAAAAAATTTAAAGATGATATAGAAAAGGAGCTACAATACATTTCCAAGTCTTTTAATATAAAACCGTCAAAAACTCCCATAATTGGAGGATTTATATTAGAGGATGAAGAAAAAAGTTTTAGAATGGATAATAGTTTGATTTATAAGATATATAAATTAAAGGAAGTAGTAGGTACAAAGGTTATGGATGAGTTAAATGAGGAGGCGTAAAATCTTATGAAAGAAGGAACAGTAATTGGAATAAATGGTCCTGTTGTAAAAGCCTCAGGTATGAGTAATTTTCTAATGAGAGAAATGGTAATGGTAGGTGAAAGAAAACTTATAGGAGAAGTAATTATTTTAGAAGGGGATATAGGTACCATACAGGTATATGAGGAGACAGCAGGGCTTAAAGCAGAAGAAAAAGTTGTATCTACTGGTAGTCCTTTATCATTAAAATTGGGTCCAGGTATTATAGGAAATATATTTGATGGAATAGAAAGGCCTTTAGAAAAATTAAATGAGATATCCTATGGATTTATTCCAGAGGGTATAGGACTTATTTCTTTAGATGATAAAAAGCTTTGGGAAGTTTCTATAAAAGCTAAGACAGAAGAATATTTAAAATCTGGGGATGTATATGCTGAAGTTCAGGAAACGCCCCTTATAAAACATAAACTTATGGTTCCACCAGGTATGGAAGGAAAGGTTACATGGGCAGCGGAAAGTGGAAATTACAATATAGAAGAAATAGTTGTAAGGTTATCAAAAGATGACAAGGAATATGAACTTCCACTTTATCAAATGTGGCCTGTAAGAAAGCCAAGGCCTGTAAAGGAAAGAAAATCTTTAAATATTCCACTAATAACAGGACAAAGAATAATAGATACTTTTTTTCCTATAGCAAAAGGAGGTACTGTTGCAATTCCAGGGGGATTTGGTACAGGAAAAACCATGACTCAGCATCAGCTCGCAAAGTGGTCTGATGCTGACTTAATAGTATATATTGGTTGTGGTGAAAGAGGAAATGAAATGACAGAGGTGTTAGAAGATTTTCCTAAATTAATAGATCCTGAAACAAATATGCCTTTAATGAATAGGACAGTTTTAATTGCAAATACCTCAAATATGCCTGTAGCGGCAAGAGAAGCTTCTATTTATACAGGTATAACAATTGCAGAATATTTTAGAGATATGGGATATCATGTTGCTATAATGGCAGATTCAACTTCCAGATGGGCAGAGGCTTTAAGAGAAATTTCAGGAAGGCTTGAAGAAATGCCTGCTGAAGAAGGATATCCGGCATATCTGCCTACAAGAATTGCAGAGTTTTATGAAAGAGCAGGTTATGTAGAAAATTTAAACGGAACGGAAGGGTCCTTAACGGTTATAGGAGCTGTATCACCAGCAGGAGGAGATTTTTCAGAACCTGTAACTCAGAACACTAAAAGATTTGTAAGTTCATTTTTAAGTTTGGATAAAAAACTTGCTTATTCAAGACATTATCCAGCTATAAATTGGCTAACAAGTTATAGTGGATACATTCCTATGCTTACAGATTGGTATGAAGAAAATATTTCAGATGAAATGATGGATTTAAGAGGAAAAATGCTTAAGATATTATTTGAAGAAGATAAGCTTCAAGAAATAGTAAAGCTTGTAGGAGAAGATGTACTTCCAGATGACCAAAGACTTATTCTCGAAGTTGCAAAAATAATAAGAGTTGGATTTCTTCAGCAAAATGCTTATCACAAAGAAGATACCTTCGTACCATTAAATAAGCAATTTAAAATGCTAAAGCTTATAAATAATTTATATGAATATGCATATAAGGTAGTAAAGCAAGGCGTTCCAATTTCTAAAATAAAGAATAAAGATTTATATGAAGAAATTACAAAAATAAAATATAACATACCAAATGATGATTTAAGTGGTATAGATGTGATAGAAGAAAAAGTTAGAAGTTTTTATAAAGAACTTATAGATGAGTATGGCAGAAGGGAGGGGAATATATGAAAAAGGAGTATTTAACTTTAGATAAAATTCAAGGACCTTTAATAGTATTATCTCAAGTAAAGGGAGCAGCCTATGATGAAGTAGTAGATATAGTAGTAAATGAAAATGAAAGAAAAAAGGGCAAGGTTGTTCAAATATATGGAGACAAGGTGGTAATACAGGTATTTGAAACAACTACGGGCATATCTACTCAAAATGCGGCTGTAAGTTTTGCAGGAGAGCCCCTTTCTATAAATCTTTCAGAGGATATTTTAGGGAGAGAGTTTAATGGAGTAGGAGAACCTCGTGATGGTGGCGGAAAAATATATACAAGTAATAAGTATAATATAAATGGAAGACCTATGAATCCTGCTGCAAGAAAATATCCAAGAAATTTTATACAAACAGGAATATCTTCCATAGATTGCTTGACTACTCTTATTAGAGGGCAAAAGCTTCCTATATTTTCCGGAAATGGAATGCCCCATAATGAATTGGCTGCTCAAATTGTAAGGCAGGCAAAGTTAAGTGAAAGTTCAAAGGAAGAGTTTGCAGTGGTATTTGCAGCTATGGGGATAAAGCATGATGATGCAAATTTTTTCAGAAAAAAGTTTGAAGAAGCTGGGGTTCTAGAGAGAGTTGTTATGTATACCAATTTAGCAAATGATCCCATAGTAGAAAGAATTGCAACTCCACGATGTGCATTAACTGCAGCAGAATACCTTGCATTTGAAAAGGGAATGCATATCTTAGTAATAATGACTGATATAACAAACTACTCGGAAGCATTAAGAGAAATTTCATCTTCTCGTGAAGAAGTGCCAAGTAGAAAAGGATATCCTGGATATCTTTATTCAGACTTAGCTTCTCTTTATGAAAGAGCTGGAATGATGGAAGGAAGAGAGGGGTCTATAACACAAATACCAATACTTACCATGCCAAATGATGATATAACACACCCTATACCTGATTTGACAGGGTATATTACAGAAGGGCAAATAGTTTTAAATAGAGGGATATATCAAAAAAATATATATCCTCCAGTAAATATACTTCCTTCATTATCAAGACTTATGAAAGACGGAATAGGGGAAGATTACACAAGAGTGGACCATCCAGATGTGTCAAATCAGCTTTTTTCAAGTTATTCTCATGTTCAAGATGTAGTGGCACTGGCTCAAGTAATAGGAGAAGATGAATTGTCGGAAACAGATAAAATATATATGGAATTTGGAAGACAATTTGAGGAAAGATTTTTAAAGCAAGGATTTGAAGAAGATAGAAGTATAGAGGAAACTTTAGATTTAGCATGGAATATACTTTCAATTTTACCTAAGTCAGAACTTGATAGGGTAAATCCTAAAATACTTGATGAATACTATAGAGGTGAAGCTTGATGGAAAATATAGCTCCTACCAAAGCAAATTTAATAAGTGCAAAAAGTTCACTTGAGTTTTCTAAACAAGGTTTTGAACTTTTAGATAGAAAAAGAAATGTACTTATAAGAGAACTTATGGAATATGTGGATAAGGCAAAAAGTATTCAAGATAAAATTAATAAAATATTTTCTGAAGCTTATAAGTCACTTGAAAGAGCTAATATAACCATAGGCATATATGAAGTTGAAGAAATAGCTATGGCAGTTCCTGAAGCAAATGATTATAATATACTTTTTAAATCTGTTATGGGAGTAGAAGTTCCACATATATATTTTAATAAAGAAGATATAAAGCCATCTTATGGATTTTATAAGAGCAATACTGCAATGGATTTGGCATATAAAGATTTCAATGAAGTAAAATATCTCATATATGAGCTAGCAGAACTAGAAAATGCAATATATAGACTTGCAATGGAAGTTAAAAAAACACAAAAGAGAGCCAATGCATTAGAAAACATACAAATACCAAGGTTTAAGGCAGCTGTTAAAAACATTAGTGAAGTACTAGAAGAGAAGGAAAGAGAAGATTTCTTTAGGCTTAAAGTTGTAAAGAAGAAAAAGTAAGAGAAGTTGGCGCTTTTAAGAATAAATTAGCCTTTTATGTGATTTGCTTTAAAGGTATTAAAATTATATAATACCCATATATTTAAAATATATGGGTATTTTTTGAAGCATAAAATTATAAAATAGAAAGTTTAAAAAGGTGAGAGAGCTATGAAAAAGGTATTGCATTTGGGATTAGATGTGGGTTCTACCACTGTGAAAATTGCAGTATTAGATGAGTGTTTTAATGTAGTATATAGTAAATATGAAAGACATTTTTCTGACATTAAGAGCACTATGATAAAAGTAATAAAAGAAACATATAAAATTTTTAGTGATTACCCCGTAACTATAATGGTTACGGGATCTGGTGGCCTTGCAGTTTCTAAGTGGCTTAATATACCTTTTATCCAAGAAGTAATAGCATGTACAACTACTATAGATAAATTTATACCTAAAACAGATGTTGCAATAGAACTTGGAGGAGAAGATGCAAAAATAACCTTTTTCAAAGGAGGGCTCGATCAAAGAATGAATGGAACTTGTGCAGGGGGCACGGGAGCATTTATAGATCAGATGGCATCACTTCTTAAAACTGATGCAGGAGGATTAAATGAGCTAGCCAAAAATTACAATGTAATATATCCTATTGCAGCTAGATGTGGGGTTTTTGCAAAAACTGATGTACAGCCTCTTTTAAATGAAGGAGCAGCTAAAGAGGACATAGCAGCTTCTATATTTCAAGCTGTAGTGAATCAAACCATTAGTGGACTTGCTTGTGGAAAAGTTATAAAAGGGAATGTGGCTTTTTTAGGAGGTCCACTTTGTTTTTTATCAGAATTAAGACAAAGATTTATAGAAACGTTAAATTTGAAAGAAGAACAAGTTGTTTTCCCAGAAAATTCCCAGATTTTTGTTGCCATGGGAGCAGCAATTTCATCAATAGATGATAAGATAATTAGCTTTAATGAATTAAATGATAGATTAAAAGTATTAAATGAAGATCTAAATGAAGAAACTAAAGCTTTGCAACCATTATTTTTATCTGAAGAAGATTTATTGAAATTCAAGAGAAGACATGATGAGCATAAAGTAAAAACTAAAGATATAAAAGAACATAAGGGAAACTGCTTTTTAGGTATAGATGCTGGTTCTACAACAACTAAGGTAGCATTAATTAATGAAAAATCAGAACTTTTGTATTCGCATTATGGAAGTAATGAAGGAAATCCATTAAAATCTGTAATTAATATTTTAAAAGATCTTTATAAAAAGCTACCTAAAGAAGCAAGTATTGCAAATTCTACAGTAACAGGTTATGGAGAGGGACTAATAAAAGCTGCACTATCTGTAGATATAGGAGAAGTAGAAACCATTGCTCACTATAGAGCAGCAGATTTCTTTTTACCAGGAGTGGATTTTATATTAGATATTGGTGGGCAGGATATGAAATGCCTTAAAATAAAGGATGGAGTAATAGATAGCATAATGCTAAATGAAGCTTGTTCTTCAGGTTGTGGTTCTTTTATTGAATCTTTTGCAAATTCTCTCAATATGAAGGTACAAGACTTTGCAAAGGAAGCTATTGTTTCTAAAAAGCCTGTGGATTTAGGGTCAAGATGTACAGTATTTATGAATTCAAAAGTTAAGCAAGCTCAAAAGGAAGGAGCAACTGTAGGGGATATATCGGCAGGATTATCCTATTCTGTAATAAAAAATGCACTTTTCAAAGTTATAAAAGTAAGAAATACTGAAAGTTTAGGGAAAAAACCAATTGTGCAAGGAGGAACTTTTTATAATGATGCAGTGCTTCGTGCTTTTGAGTGTGTTTCGGGAAGAGAAGCTGTAAGGCCTGATATATCAGGGCTTATGGGAGCTTTTGGAGCAGCAATTATTTCAAGGGAAAGACATGAAGAAGGACATGGCTCAACACTACTTCCTTTAGAAAAGCTTGAAAATTTTAGCTCAAATACATCTATGAAAAGATGTGGAAAGTGTGCAAATAATTGTCTTTTAACTGTTAATAATTTTTCAGATAGTTCAAAATTTATTTCTGGTAATAGATGTGAAAGAGGAATAGAAAAAGAAACTATTAGCGAAGATGTACCTAATTTGTTTGAGTATAAATATAAAAGATTATTTGATTATATACCTTTGAAAAAGGAAAAGGCGATAAGAGGAAGTGTAGGAATACCAAGGGTTTTAAATATGTATGAAAACTATCCATTTTGGTTTACACTTTTCAATGAGCTTAAATTTAGAGTAGAAATTTCACCAAGGTCTTCTAAAAATATTTATGAACTTGGACTAGAAACGATACCTTCAGAGTCTGCTTGTTATCCAGCAAAGATTGTTCATGGACATATAATGAGTCTTGTGAATAGAGGAATAAATTTTATATTTTATCCTTCTATACCTTATGAGCAGAAGGAATTTAAAGAGGCAAATAATCATTTTAACTGTCCTATAGTTACATCTTATCCTGAAGTAATTAAAAATAATATGGATATTTTAAAGGAAAAAAACATTAAATTTATAAATCCTTTTTTACCTATTGATAATAAAAAGAAGATGTTTAAAAGGCTAAAGGAAGAATTAAATGAATTTAATATTTCAAATATCGAACTTGAAAGAGCCTTAAGTCTTGCATATGAAGAGGATAGAAAAGTTAAAAGTGATATAAGAATAAAAGGCGAAGAAGTAGTAAAATATTTAAATACTACAGATAAAAAAGGAATAGTACTTGCGGGAAGACCTTATCATTTAGATCCGGAAATAAATCATGGAATTCCTGAAGTTATAACATCTTTTGGTATAGCTGTGCTTACGGAGGATTCTGTAGCACACTTAGGGAATGTAGAAAGACCTCTAAGTGTTGTAGATCAATGGGTTTATCATTCAAGGCTTTATGCTGCAGCAAGTTTTGTAGCTAAGGAAAAAAATTTAGAACTTATACAGCTTAATTCTTTTGGATGTGGGCTTGATGCTGTAACCACAGATCAGGTACAGGAAATATTAAATTCCTATGGTAAAATATATACTGTACTTAAAATTGATGAAGGAAGTAATTTAGGTGCGGTTAAGATAAGAGTAAGATCTTTAATGGCGGCAATGCAAGAAAGAGATAAAAATCAATTTGTACCACATAAGATAATTGAACCAGAGAAAAGAGTAATTTTTACTAAAGAAATGAAAAAAAAGCATACAATACTTTGTCCACAAATGGCACCAATACATTTTGAATTAGTACAAGAAGCCTTTAATGAGGCAGGGTATAAATTAGAAATACTTCCATCTGTAGATAGAAGTGCAATAGATGAAGGACTTAAGTATGTAAATAATGATGCTTGTTATCCATCTATAGTAGTAGTAGGGCAAATAATAGAAGCTTTAAAGTCGGGAAAGTATGATTTAAACAACACTTCAGTTATAATATCTCAAACTGGGGGAGGATGTAGAGCCACAAATTATATAGCATTTTTAAGAAGAGCATTAAAGGAAGCAGGCTTTAGTGGGATTCCTGTTATATCTGCAAATGTAGGAGGAATCGAAAAAAATCCAGGATTTAAAATAAGCTTAAGGCTTGTTAATAAGGGACTTATGGCTCTTATTTATGGGGATTTACTTATGAGAGTACTTTATAAAGTAAGGGCCTATGAAAAAATTCCTGGCTCTACTAATCAGCTTTTTAGAAAATGGATGGATAGATGCAAGGAAAGTATAAAAAGTGGAAATCATAACGAATTTCAAGATAATATTTGGGGTATAGTCAGAGAATTTGATAATTTGGAGATAAAGAATATTATAAAACCTAAAGTTGGAGTGGTAGGGGAAATCTTAGTAAAATTTCATCCAACTGCAAACAATGAAGTGGTAGATATTTTAGAAAAAGAAGGAGCAGAAGTAGTAGTACCTGATTTATTAGACTTCTTTATGTATTGTGCTCATGGTGCCATATATATGTATGAAGAACTTGCAGGTTCAAAGGTTGCAGCAGTTATTTCAAATTCAGCTATAAAATTTATGGAGTTTTACAGAAAAGAAATGAAAAAGGCACTAGGCTATAGTAATAGATTTAATGCCCCACAAAGTATTGAAGTTTTAGCAGAAGGAGCATCTAAAATACTTTCATTAGGAAATCAAACAGGGGAAGGGTGGTTCTTAACTGCTGAAATGGTAGAGCTTATTGAAAGTGGAGTTAAAAACATAATATGTATGCAGCCGTTTGCTTGTCTTCCGAATCATGTAACAGGAAAAGGAATGATAAAAGAGCTTAAAAGGATTTATCCAGGTGCAAATATAGCTGCTATAGACTATGACCCTGGTGCCAGTGAAGTAAATCAGTTAAATAGAATAAAACTTATGTTATCTGTGGCAAATAAAAATCTTCAATTTGAAAAAAATACAGTACGTAATAGAGAAGAAAAGCAAGATTTTATTCAAGAATACAACGAAGGAGTTCATTTAGGAATCTAAAATATAAATAATAATTAATAGGTTATAAGAAAATTTAACTAAAAAGAAGTTCCACCAAAGCGGAACTTCTTTAAAAATTATCAAATATAAAATGTTAATTAAATTTATTTGAAGAAGTTTACGAATGCAGTGATTATGATTGCATTTGTAAAGTCTATTAAGAATGCACCAACTATAGGTAATACAAAGAATGCTCTTGGAGCTGGTCCGAATTTTTGAGAAACTGATGTCATGTTAGCTATACCGTTTGGAGTAGCTCCCATACCAAATCCACAGTGTCCAGCAGCGCCAATTGCAGCATCATAGTCTTTACCCATGAAGTTAAAGGTAATAAATGTTGCAAATAAAGCCATAAGTATTGTTTGAGAAATTAATATTATAAGCATTGGACCTGCTATGTCTGCAAGTTCCCATAATTTTAATCCAATTAAAGCCATTGAAAGGAATACATTTAATCCTATATTTCCAATTGCATCTGTACATTTTGAATTAATATGCCATTTACCAGTAGATTCACCAACGTTTAATATTATAGCGGCAATTATCATTGAGCTTACATATGAAGGCAATGTAAGTCCAGCTTTTACAAAGAATTTTTCAAGTACTGCACCGATACCTATAGAAACTAAAACTATAGCAAAAGTTTTAAATAATTCTTCATAAGTAATTTCTTCTACAACTTCAGTAGTAGCTGCAGCTTGCTTAATTTCTGTGGAAACAGAAGGTTTTAAACCCTTTCTTTTAATAAGACCTTGACCTATAGGTCCACCGATTATAGAACCCATAACTAGTCCGAATGTTGCAGCTGCCATTGCAGCAGTAACGGCACCCTGCATACCTTGGCTTTCAAATAAAGCACCAAAGGCAGCACCAGTACCATGTCCACCTGTCATAGTTATAGAACCAGCAATTAATCCGAGTTTAGGATCAATTCCAAGAATGTTTGCTAATACAATGCTTAAAGTATCCTGGAATACACAAAGTAATGAAGCAAGTAACCAGAATATAACAACCTGTAATCCACCTTTTTTAATTAATTCTATACTAGCGCCCATACCTATTGTAGTAAAGAATACCATCATAAAAGGTTTTTGTAATGTAGTATCCATATCAATCATTAAAAGTCCGTTTTGTCTTAGTATAAGGTTTACAATTGCAAATACAAGTCCACCAATAACTGGTGCAGGTATACAAAATTTTTCAAGTAAGCTTATTTTAGTTCTAAGCCATCCACCAAAGTAGAAAACAACAACTGCAATAGCGGCAGTTTGCATCATGTCTAATTTTAACTGCATTAAAAATACCACCTTTCTTAATAAATTAATTCATAGATTGTTAAAATTTTAATTATATAAAAATAATATAAAGTTCAAAAATTAAGTATATATCCGGTATCCTTAAGGAACAATTAATATACTAGCATAAATATTTTCATAATTCAACATTTTTTTATAAATAATTTTAATAATGCAATATTTTTCAGAAAAACTTAAGAGATTTTAAGTTAAAATGTCGATAAAAAGGGGTCTATAAACAATAAATAAGCATTAATTTATATGGGATTTTGCATTAGTGTAAAGTGATTGTTAAACAAGTAACTTGTTTAAGTTAGGAGTAGTTTAAGTAAGTTAATTTTAGTTTAAATAGTCATCTATAAGTATAACTGACGACTTATAAAGCATAGAAAAGTTTTAACTAATTGAAAATGAAGGAATTGATTGGTGTGTGGTCATATTATAAAATATATTAAGAATAGGGAAGATTTTAATTGGGGTTATAGATAAGATTATTATATAAAGAATTATTAAATAAAAAAGCATTGAGGAACTTGTCCATCAATGCCTTTTATTATGTTAAAATATTATTTTCCAAATATATTTACAAATGTAGTTATAATTAATGAATTAGCAAAGTCTATTAAGAATGCACCAACTATAGGTAATACGAAGAATGCTCTTGGAGCTGCTCCGAATCTTTCTACAACGGATCTCATGTTAGCCATAGCAACAGGAGTAGCTCCCATACCAAATCCGCAGTGTCCAGCAGACATTACAGCAGCATCGTAGTCTTTACCAGTTAAGTTGAATGTAATAAATGTTGCGAAGCAGAACATCATAACTGTCTGAACTACTAATATTACAAGCATTGGGCCAGCTACATCAGCAAGTTCCCAAAGTTTTAAGCTTATTAAAGCCATTGATAAGAATACGTTAAGACCAATTGAACCTATTGTATCCATGCATTTTTGATTAACTTTTAATTTTCCAGTACTCTCACCAACGTTTAATATAATTGCAGCAATAATCATTGAGTTAACGTAGGATGGAAGAGTAAGTCCCATACCTTTGAAGAATTTTTCAAGTATAGCTCCTATACCTATAGCTACTAATACAATAGTGAAGGATTTAAATAATTCTTCGTAGCTTATAACTTCTTCTACAGCTGAAGTAGCTGCAGCATCATTGGCATGAGTTTGAACGCTTGATTTAAGATTTCTCTTTTCAATTAAACGCTTTGCAACTGGTCCACCAATTAATGAACCAAATACAAGACCCCAAGTAGCAGCAGCCATTGCAGCTGTCATCGCACCTTTAAGTCCCATTTCTTCAAACATTGGAGCAAATGCAGCACCAGTACCATGTCCACCTGTCATTGTAGCAGAACCAGCTATGATTCCAAGTAGTGGATTGGCTCCCATTGCATTAGCAATAGCTACTCCCACTCCATCTTGAAGTGCAGCTAATGCAGCAGCACAAAGCCAGAAAATAAGAACCTGAATTCCGCCTTTTTTGATAAGATCTATACTAGCAGTAAAACCTATAGTTGTAAAGAATACCATCATAAATGGTGTTTGAAGAGTTGTATCCATGCTAAGAGTAAGTATTCCGTTTACTTTTAATAAAGTGTTTACAAGAGCAAATACTATACCGCCTACAACAGGTCCAGGTATACAAAACTTTTGAAGAACTGGGAATTTACTTTTTATCCATTCTCCAAGATAGTACATTACCACTGCCACAGCTGCGGTTTGCATCATGTCTAATTTAAATTCCATAATAAGTCCACCTTTCTTATAAAAAATTTAATTAAATTTGTAAAATATGAAAACGATATATTGGGTACACATATTATTATACATAATACGATAAAAAAATCAATCTAAAAAATTAAAAAAATGAATAAAAAATCAAAAAAAATTCATTTATCAAATAAAATTGAATAATATTTATCTTCTTGAATAAATATTCTTTAATTTTTAACAAAAAGTTTATAAAATTATAAATATAGTAGAAATAATGTAAATAAATTGAAAATTACTATGCAAATACGGATTTAAGTTTGTCGTAAAATGGGGTTAGTATAATTATATAAAAACAACAATGAAACGTCCTAATATAAGTGGTTACAAGATGAATTATTAAGCAATAAAATGCATTAAAATACTATATTTTAATATATTTAAATATAATGATAAAATTAATGCATAGAGTATTATAAATATTTACAAAAGTATTAATTAATTATGAATAAGCTTACTTGATAATTAGTTAAAATAAAAAAATAATAGATGTTGATATTGGTTGTATTATCATAAATATGAAATAGGACGTATGCAATATTTCATTAGCATATAAATTTTGAGAAAAGAGAGGGGAGGCCAATAATGATTAAAAAAATAAAAAAATAGTCGCTGATTTCTAATTGATATTAAGTTATTTAATGTCAATTAGAAATTAGCGACTAAAATAAGTTTTTATTTAGCAAAGATATTTGTAAAGGTTGTTATTATAAGAGCGTTTGCAAAGTCTATTAAAAATGCACCAACTATAGGTAAGACGAAAAATGCTCTTGGAGCTGGTCCGAATCTGTCTACAACGGATTTCATGTTCGCCATAGCAACAGGAGTTGCTCCCATGCCGAACCCACAGTGTCCTGCGGACATTACGGCGGCATCAAAATCTCTGCCTGTGAAATTAAATGTAATATACATTGCAAATAAACCTGTAATTATTGTTTGACCTATAAGTATTATTACCATAGGACCTGCCAGCTCTGCAAGTTCCCAAAGCTTTAATCCTATGAGAGCCATAGATAAAAATACATTAAGTCCTATATTGCCCAATATATCCATACATTTGCTATTTACAGACCATTTACCTGAAAGTTCTCCAGTGTTTAATATTATTGCTGCAATTATCATTGAGTTAACGTAGGAAGGTAAAGTTAATCCTAAGTTTTTAAAGAATTTTTCAAGTACTGCGCCTATAGCTATAGCAATAAGAAGAAGGGCAAGAGATCTAAATAATTCTTCATATGTAACTCTTTCTTCTATTTCATTTACTACACTGCCTTTTGGCTTTTCTTCTTTATTTGGTTGGAGTTTTTTTCTTTCTATTAATGATTTTGCAACTGGTCCACCAATTAATGAACCAAATACAAGACCCCAAGTAGCAGCAGCCATGGCAGCAGTCATCGCACCTTTAAGTCCCATACTTTCATATAATGGAGCAAAGGCGGCTCCGGTTCCGTGTCCTCCTGTCATTGTAACTGAACCACATATAAGTCCCAGTAGGGGGCTAACGTTTAAAATTCCTGCAAGTGCCACGCCTAGGGCATCTTGTAATGCAGCAAGACCAGCAGCACATGCCCAAAATATGAGAACTTGAATTCCACCTTTTTTTATGAGTTCTAAACTAGCTGTAAATCCTATGGAAGTAAAAAATACCATCATGAATGGGCTTTGGAGAGTTGTATCTAAGTCGATTTTTAGAATATTACTAAGTCTTAATATTAAATTTAATATAGAAAAAACAAGTCCTCCAACAACAGGTGCTGGAATACAAAATTTATAAAGTATTGTAAATTTAGTTCTTAACCATTCTCCAAAGTAGTATATTACTACGGCTAATGCAGTGGTTTGCATCATGTCTAGTTTGATTTCCATATATCTTCATCCTTTCTTGATATTTTAAATAGATATCTATCTAAAATCTTTCCCAAGGAATTAAGATATTATGCATTTTTACAATTTAATAAAGCTTATAAAATAAAAAAAGCACTGAGGAACTTGTCCATCAGTACTTTTTTTATTTAAAAATATTATTTTCCGAATACATTTGCAAAAGTAGTTATAATTAATGCATTAGCAAAGTCTATTAAGAATGCACCAACTATAGGTAATACGAAGAATGCTCTTGGAGCTGGTCCGAATCTTTCTACAACGGATCTCATGTTAGCCATAGCAACAGGAGTAGCTCCCATACCAAATCCGCAGTGTCCTGCAGCTATTACAGTTGCATCATAGTCTTTACCAGTTAAGTTGAATGTAACATAAGTTGCAAATATGAACATCATTACTGTTTGTACTACTAATATTACAAGCATTGGGCCAGCTACATCAGCAAGTTCCCAAAGTTTTAAGCTTATTAAAGCCATTGATAAGAATGCGTTAAGACCAATTGAACCTATTGTATCCATGCATTTTTGATTAACTTTTAATTTTCCAGTAGCTTCACCAACGTTTAATATAATTGCAGCAATAATCATTGAGTTAACGTAGGATGGAAGGGTAACTCCCATACCTTTAAAGAACTTTTCAAGTACAGCTCCCACACCTATAGCTACTAATACTATAGTGAAGGATTTAAATAATTCTTCATAGCTTAAAACTTCGTCAACAGCTGTACTAGCTGCAGCATCATTAGCATGAGTTTGAACGCTTGATTTAAGATTTCTCTTTTCAATTAAACGTTTTGCAACTGGTCCACCAATTAATGAGCCAAACACAAGACCCCAAGTAGCAGCAGCCATTGCAGCTGTCATTGCACCTTTAAGTCCCATTTGTTCAAACATTGGAGCAAATGCAGCACCAGTACCATGTCCACCTGTCATTGTAGCAGAACCAGCTATAATTCCAAGTAATGGATTAGCTCCCATTGCTTTAGCGATAGCAACTCCTACCCCATTTTGAAGTGCAGCTAATGCAGCAGCACAAAGCCAGAATATGATAACTTGAATTCCACCTTTTTTGATAAGATCTAAACTAGCAGTAAAACCTATAGTAGTAAAGAATACCATCATAAATGGACTTTGAAGAGTTGTATCCATATTTAGTTTAAGTATTCCGTTCATTCTTAGAACAGTGTTTACAAGAGCAAATACTATACCGCCTACAACAGGTCCAGGTATACAAAACTTTTGAAGAACTGGAAGTTTACCTTTTATCCATTCTCCAAGGTAGTACATTACCACTGCCACAGCTGTGGTTTGCATCATGTCTAATTTAAATTCCATAATAAGTCCACCTTCCTTTAATATAAATTTAATAAAAAAATAAGTTTAATAGCTTGTACTGAAAACGTTAATCATCAGTACAATTATTATTATACATATAATAATAAAAAAAGCAATCAAAAAAATGAAAAAAATGAAATTTCATTTCGAAATATTTCATTTGTCAGTTAAAAATGAATAATATAAGATTAAATTTATAATAATACAAAAAATTATTAAAAAATTAATAATTATATTATATTAGTTTCAAAAAAATATATAAAAATTGACTATATTGGGCGAAATAAGTCAAGTAAATATAATCATATTAAATAAAGTTAGCACTATTCTTAGCAGGGGAGCAGAGCTAGGCATCACTGTTATAGGCTCTATAAGCGATATGTGACTTTTAAATAAATAAACTGATTGGATTGGATTTAAAAAATATATAAAAAATATGTATATATATTTATATCTAATTCAAAAATTAATGGTAATGTGAATAAAATGTTAATTTTAACGGAATAAAATCTAATAAATTCCATATTATTACTAAAAATTCAATTTAATAATATTTGCGCAAAAAATAATATATGAAATATTTTTATTGTCGAAATTCAAAAAAATATAAAAAAATACCAGTATATAAATATACTGGTATAAGGAATGGACTTATTTATATCTATTTATATATAACTATTTACCAAAGAAATTAGCGAAGGTAGTTATGATTATTGCATTAGTAAAGTCTATTAGGAATGCACCAACTATAGGTAATACGAAGAATGCTCTTGGTGCAGCTCCGAATCTTTCTACGACTGATCTCATATTAGCCATAGCATTTGGAGTGGCTCCCATACCAAATCCACAGTGTCCTGCAGACATTACAGCTGCATCAAAGTCTTTTCCCATTATATTAAATGTTACATAATAAGCAAATAACCACATCATAACAACTTGAGCTAATAATATTACAAGCATTGGACCTGCTACTGCCGCAAGTTCCCAAAGTTTCAATGAAATTAATGCCATAGATAAGAAAATGTTAAGTCCTATTGAACCTATTATTTCAGTACATTTTTGGTTTACATGCCATTTTCCAGTAGATTCTCCAACGTTTAATATGATAGCAGCTATAATCATTGCGCTAACGTAAGCTGGAAGAGTTATTCCTAACTTTTTAAAGAAGTTTCCAAGTACTGCGCCAATTCCAAGAGCTATTAAAAGTAAAGCGAAGCTTCTGAAAAATTCTTCATATGATACAGCTTCTTCACTTGCAGCATTAACTTCTTCTTGAGAAACATATAATTCAGGATGAGATTTAAGATTCCTTGTTTCTATTAATCTTCTACCAAGAGGACCTCCCATTAATGAACCGGATACAAGTCCAAAAGTTGCAGCTGCCATAGCGAAGGTTGTAGCTCCTTGAAGTCCCATTTGTTCAAATACTGGACCGAAGGCACCGCCGGTGCCATGACCACCGGTCATTGTAACAGAACCGCATATAAGTCCAAGTAGAGGATTTTGGCCTAATGCTTTAGCGATTGTTACACCTAGTGCATCTTGAAGTAGAGCAAGAACAGATGCTACTAACCAGAATATAGCAACCTGAAGTCCGCCTTTTTTAACAAGTTGCAAGCTTGCTGTAAATCCTATAGATGTGAAGAAAACCATCATAAATGGACTTTGTAATGTAGTGTCTAAAGTTAATTTAAGAGTACCGCTTTGTCTTAAGAAAAGGTTTACGATTGAGAAAATGAGTCCGCCAACAACAGGGTCTGGAATACAAAATTTGTAGAGTAATTTCCATTTGGATTTTACCCAACCGCCGAAGTAGTAAATTACTACGGCTAATGCAGTGGTTTGCATCATGTCCAATTTAATTTCCATAAAAATTCCCCCTTAATTTAAATAAATATAATTCCATAAAATATCAATTTAATGTTAATATTTCCTATATGTACATTATATACCTTGCTAAAATAAAGTCAATTTCATAAATCTGACAAATGAAGTAATTATTTTTTAAAATTTCAAATGTGTTTAAAAAATGCATAATAAAGATTGAATATTTATAATTATAAATTAATTTCTTAATGTTTATTTATAATTATTTAAAAATGTTAAATAATAGAAAAAATAAAAACCGTCTTATCGAAAAATAAGGCGGTTTTTATCATACGATTTTTTACTTAATTTTAGTTATGACTTTTTTTCCTATATTATTGTTAACAATATCAGTAAACGCTGGTCTTTTGGGAATTAGATCTAATTTATAGGACTGTATTACATCCATTAATTTTGTCATGGATTCTTCTTTTAATATAGGGTCTTCTGCAAAAGCATTTATACTTTTATAGTTCTTTACAACAGATACTATTACATCTTTGTCTGTTCCAGGAAAGAAAGATATTATAGATTCAGCTACCTTTTCATCACTATTATTTTTAACCCATAATTGACCTTTGTATAAAGCTCTTGTGAAATTTTCTATAAGTGCTTCATTCTTTTGTATGAAGGATTTGGTTGCAAAAAACGCAGTATAGCCCATATCTCCAACAGATTCTCCGATAGAAGCTACTATTTTACCTGAATTATCTTTTTCAAGCATTGTAGCTGTAGGTTCAAATAAAGCTACATAATCCCCAGTGCCAGCTTTAAAGGCTCCTGAAGTTGCAGTAAAAGCTAGATTGGTAATAAGCTTAACATCTTTAGCAGGATCTAATCCATGCTTTTTAAGAGCATATTCTAATGCCATTTCAGGTACTCCACCAGGTCTTCCGCCAATTATGGTTTTACCTTTCAAAGATTCCCATTTAAAGTTATCGTCTTTTGTTCTGCCTACAAGGAAAGAACCATCTTTTTGAGTTAAATTTGCAAATATCACTGGAAAATCTTCTCTGTTTTGATTATAAATATAGATAACTTGTTCAGGTCCACAAAAACCTATATCAGCACTTCCGCTCAATACCTGCTGCATAGTTTTATCAGCACCTTGTCCTGTTGTAAGGTTGATTTCTATGCCTTCTTCTTTAAAAAAGCCATTATTTATTGCTGCATAAAAAGGAGCATAGAAAACAGAACGAACAACTTCATTGACATTCACTTTTACTATCTTCTTTTCCTCAGTTTTAGTCTTACCGCTGCAAGATACAAGTGTTACCATTAAAGTTATGATAATAATAACATAAGAAATAAGTTTATGTTTTTTATGTTTCATAAAATCCTCCGATTAAACTTTTTTATATTCTTATAATATGTAAGATATTATTAAATGTGATAATATAGTTTTAATAGTGAATAGTTAATACTTAACAATTAATACTTTTATTGAAATTTTACTCATGCAAAATTTTTTTAAACTATTCACTATTAAATATTAACTAAAATTGGGTGGGGATAACTTTGAAACGGAATAAAAAAAATGTATTGATATTTGTGCTAGTTGTATCAATATTAAGTTTAATAATATTTTATGTCTATAAGAATAAGTTTGATATAAAACAACCACAAAATGTTGTACTAGAAGTGGCAGGTGATATAAATTTTCCACCATTTGAATATTTAGATGAAAATCATACATATGTAGGGTTTAATGTGGATTTAATAAGAGCTGTAGCACTACGAAGTGGAATAGAGGTCAAGTTTAATCCTATGAAATGGGAGGATGCTTGTGAAAAGCTTGAGCAGGGAGAAGTAGATATAATACAGGGGATGAAGCGAACAACTGAAAGAGACAAACTGTATGATTTCTCTGAAGAAATACTTACAAATTCTCAAAGTATTTTTGTGTTATCTGAAAATAATTACTTAAATAAATATGAAGATTTAGCTCGTAATACAGTAGCTATACAAAAGGGAGATGTGGCAATTAATAATTTACAAAGCATGGAAAAGGTAAATATAATATTTACAAAGGATCAAGAAGATGCCTTTAAAAAGCTTCTAAATAAAGAAGTAGATGCGTTTATAGGTAATACCTTAACTGGAGTGTATTATGCAAATAAGCTAAGTATAAATAATAAACTAAAAATTGTAGGTGCTCCTTTAAATTCTACAGCATATAGTATTGCGGTAAAAAAAGGAGATAAAGCTACTTTAGAACTTCTAAATAAAGGCATAAAGGAAATAAAAGAAAATGGCACCTATGATATGATTTATAGAAAATGGTTTGGACAATCTTTTAAATACTCTAATTGGTATGTAAAAAATACACTTAAATATTCATTAATAGCTATGTGTACATTTCTTGTAATACTCTTTTGTCTTTATATGTGGAATGACAAGCTTAAAGAAGAAGTGGAAAAGAAAACTAAAAGTTTAGAAATGGCTAATGAATCTTTAAGGAAAAAAGATAGGATGGAATCTCTCGGAATTTTAATGGCGGGTATTGCCCACGAAATAAGAAATCCATTAACATCTATTAAAACTTATGCAGAATTACTCCCTAAAAAATATGATAATCCAAAGTTTAGAGAAATGATAAGCAAAGATATACCTTATGAAATAGAAAGACTTAATAATTTAATAAGTGAGCTTTTAGAGTATTCTAAACCTAAAAAGGCATTTAAAGAAAATGTAAATATATATGAGATTATAGAAAAGATACTAGCTTTAATATCTAATAAAATACAAAAAGAAAAAGTGAAAATAAATATAGATATTACCAAAGATATATTTGTATATGCAGATAAAAATCACCTTAAGCAAATAATTATAAACTTAATATTAAATGGAATAGAAGCGCTTAATAAGGAGCAAAAATCAATAAATATAAGTGCAATGGAGAGCTTGGGTAAGACTTATGTAACGATAGGGGATAATGGTTGTGGCATGGATAAAGAAGAGTTAAATAAAATATATGATCCATTTTATACTACAAAGGCATCTGGAACGGGATTAGGACTTTTTGTATGCTATCAGCTTATGGAAGAAAATAACGGCAAGATTCATGTATCAAGTACAAGAGATGAAGGAACTTCATTTATATTGGAATTTAAGAACTTAGGAGATGATAAAAATGTTTAAGGTATTAGTTATTGATGATGAAAGTTCTATATGCACAGCATTAAGTTTTGCATTAGAAGATAATTATGAGGTTTTTACAGCAAAAGATGAAAAAACTGCGTTAGCTATTATAAATGAAGTGAATATAAATATTATACTTTTAGACTTAAGAATAGGAGATGAAAATGGGCTAGAAGTGTTAAAAAAAATAAAGTTTGTAAATAAAGAAATAATGGTCATCATGATGACTGCCTTTGGAACTATAGAGTCCTCTGTGGAGGCTATAAAAAATGGAGCATTTTATTACATTACAAAACCTATTAATATGGAAGAACTTAGCCTTCTTATGAAAAAAGCTGAGGAGTATATAGGATTAAATAGTAAAATAAAATACTTAAGCGATAAGGTAGAAAAAAATTATAATATAATAGGAAGCTCTTCCAAAATGAAGGAAGTCTTTAATCTTATAGATAGAGTTAAGGATGTAAATATAAATGTATTTATAACAGGAGAAAGCGGCACAGGAAAAGAACTTGTTGCAAGGGCAATTCATTTTAATGCGAAAAGAAAAGACAAGGCTTTTAATGTAATAAATTGCTCAGCAATACCAGATAATCTTTTGGAAAGTGAGCTTTTTGGATATAAAAAAGGTGCTTTTACAGGTGCCACAGAAGATAGGAAAGGTATAATAGAGCTTTCAAATGAAGGTACATTATTTTTAGATGAAATAGGTGATATGGATATAAATCTACAAACAAAGCTTTTAAGAGTGATTCAAGATAGAGAAATAAGACCTGTTGGCTCTAATAAAATTATAAAAGTAGACGTTAGATTTATATCTGCTACAAATAAAAATTTAAAAGAAGAGGTTAAAAGGGGCAATTTTAGACAGGACTTGTTTTATAGATTAAATGTAATAAATATAGAACTTCCTCCTCTAAGAGAAAGAATGGAAGATATACCTGAAATTATAGAATACTTTATAAAAAAGTATAGTAATCAATTTGAAAAGGCAATAAAAGGTATAACAGCAGGAGCTCTACAAGCTTTGGAAAGATACAAATTTAATGGAAATGTGCGTGAACTTCAAAATATATTGGAAAGAGCTGTGGTACTAACAAGAGACGAATATATAGATAAAGAAGATTTGCCTCCAGAAATTTTTGAAAGAGAAAATATACTCCTATTAAAAGATCATCTTATACCAATTTATGTGGGAGAGGATATGAAGACTATAGAAAAAAAGGTTATAGAATATAACCTAAAAAAATTTAAACAAAACAGAAAAAATACTGCGGAAGCTTTGGGAATTAGTGAAAGAAATCTTAGATATAAGATTAAGGAATACGGATTGTAGTAATCACTAGTCTCTAATCTTAGTCGCTAAATTAATTGTTAATTGATATAAATTAAGTTGAAAATAACAATTTTAGAGACTATAGATTACGGAAATGATATGGAACTTTTACCGTCTATAAATATAAACGTCAAAAAAAGTAAAATTTAAGTTAGAAATTTCTGAATTTATAAAATACATAGACGTTTTAACGACGAAGCTTATATATAATAAGAGTATAACATTAATACGCGATATAAATATTTAATATATAGGGGGATTTTAAAATGATAGGAAATTTTGATATTTCAGATGCTATGGAAATTAAACTTGATGATTATTTACCACAAATGCCTAAGGTTGTTCAAGGAATAAGAAGAGCTCCAAATAGAGGTTTTCATCTTACACAGGCACAAACAGAGGTAGCACTTAAAAATGCACTTCGTTATATACCAGAAAAGTATCATGCAGAGTTGATTCCGGAATTCTTAGAAGAGCTTACTACAAAGGGTAGAATTTATGGATATAGATTTCGTCCAGAAGGAAGACTTTACGGAAAGCCAATTGATGAATATAAGGGAAATTGTGTAGAAGGTAAAGCTTTTCAAGTAATGATAGACAATAATTTAGATTTTGATGTTGCACTTTATCCTTATGAGCTTGTAACTTATGGAGAAACAGGTAGCGTGTGCCAAAACTGGATGCAGTATAGATTAATTAAAAAATATTTAGAAGTAATGACTCAAGACCAAACTTTAGTTTTAGAATCAGGACATCCTCTAGGATTATTTAAATCCAAG
Source organism: Clostridium peptidivorans (assembly GCF_900205925.1). Taxonomy (GTDB): domain Bacteria; phylum Bacillota; class Clostridia; order Clostridiales; family Clostridiaceae; genus Clostridium_AK; species Clostridium_AK peptidivorans. The sequence continues at coordinate 34,324 of NZ_OAOD01000013.1, forward strand.
CCAGAGGCACCAAGAGTAATAATTACAAATGCACTTATGATAGGCATGTTTGATAACTTAAAAGATTGGGAAGTTGCTGAAGAAATGGGAGTTGCAAACTATGGACAAATGACAGCAGGTGGTTGGATGTATATAGGACCACAGGGTATTGTTCATGGAACATTCAACACTATATTAAATGCAGGAAGAACAAAACTTGGAATTCCTAATGATGGAGATTTAAAAGGAAGAATATTTGTAACTTCAGGACTTGGCGGAATGAGTGGTGCTCAAGGTAAAGCAGGAGAAATAGCTAATGCTGTTGCTATAGTTGCGGAAGTTGATAAGTCAAGAGTAGATACAAGACTTGAACAGGGCTGGATTAAAAAATGGTCATCAAACTTAGAAGAAGTTTGGGCAATGGCTGAAGAATCTAAAGCTAAAAAAGAAGCGATGTCTATAGCTTACCATGGTAATATAGTAGATTTACTTCAATATGCAATAGACCACAATATCCATATAGATTTACTTTCAGATCAAACTTCTTGCCATAATGTTTATGAAGGTGGATATTGTCCAGAAGGTATTACATTTGAAGAAAGAACAAGACTTTTAGCAGAAGATCCAGCTAAGTTCAGAGAATTGGTGGACAAGACTTTAAGACATCATTTTGATACTATAAAGACTTTAACTGAAAGAGGAGTATATTTCTTTGACTATGGTAACTCCTTTATGAAGGCTATATACGATGCAGGAGTTAAAGAAATTTCTAAAAATGGAACAGATGAAAAAGATGGATTTATTTGGCCATCCTATGTTGAAGATATCATGGGACCACATTTATTTGACTATGGATATGGACCATTTAGATGGGTATGCTTAAGCGGAAAACATGAAGACTTAAGAAAAACAGACCATGCTGCTATGGAATGTATAGATCCAGAAAGAAGATATCAAGATAGAGATAACTATAACTGGATTAAAGATGCTGAAAAGAATGCATTAGTTGTAGGAACTGAAGCTAGAATATTATATCAAGATGCTATGGGTAGAATCAAAATAGCTCTTAAATTTAATGATATGGTTAGAAAAGGTGAAGTAGGACCTGTAATGCTTGGAAGAGACCATCATGACGTTTCAGGTACAGATTCACCATTTAGAGAAACTTCAAACATTAAAGACGGAAGTAATGTAATGGCTGATATGGCTGTACAGTGCTATGCTGGTAATGCTGCAAGAGGAATGAGCCTAATAGCTCTTCATAATGGTGGTGGAGTTGGTATTGGTAAATCCGTAAATGGTGGATTTGGACTAGTTCTTGACGGAAGTCATAGAGTAGATGAAATAATAAAATCAGCTATGGCATGGGATGTTATGGGCGGAGTTGCTAGACGTTCATGGGCTAGAAATGAACATTCAGTAGAAACTGTTATTGAATACAATAAGATGAACAAAGGAACTGATCATATAACAATTCCATATATTGCAGATGAAAATATGGTAAAAGAAGCAGTAGTAAAAGTTTTTAACAAATAATAATTAATAGATAATAAATAATAATTCAAAATGAAGAGTCGGTTAAATGCCGGCTTTTCTATTAATAACATGTTAACTTATTGAGATATTTAATAAATTATTTACGGAGGATTTATGGGGAATGGGGATAAGATAATAACTTGTGCCCCTAACTTTAGTGAAGGCACAGATATAAAAAAGATAGATAAAATTATGGATGAATTTAGAGGAATTGAAGGTATAAAGCTTTTAGATTATAGTTATAATAAAAGTTTCAATAGATCATCAGCAGTTATAATGGGAAAGCCTAAGGATGTTAAAAATGCAATGATGAATGCAATGGGGATAGCCTTAGAACTTATAGATATGGAAAAACATACTGGAAATCACCCAAGAGTAGGAGCTGTTGATGTGGTACCTTTTATACCATTAAAGAATATGAGTATGTTAGAAGCTATAGTTCTTTCAAAAGAATTTGCAAAGGAAGTATCTCTAAATTATAATATACCAATATTCTTATATGAAAAATCTGCTTCAAGACCTAATAGAGTGGATTTATGCAATATAAGAAGGGGTCAATATGAGGGGATAAAAAATAAACTTAAAAGACCAGAATGGAAACCAGATTTTGGACCTGATAAACCACATCCTACAGGAGGTATTACCATAGTAGGAGCTAGAATGCCTCTAGTATGTTTTAATATAAAGTTTAATACATCAAATGATACACTTATTAAAAAAATAGGTAAAAGCATACGCGGCTCTGAAAGAGGGTTTAAATGTTGTAGGGCATTGGCAGTAAAACCAAGCAGTAATGATACTGTAGATCTTGCTGTGGTTTTAACCGATTATAATAAAACAGGTCTTTATACAGTTTTTGAGATGATTAAAAGAGAAAGTGAAAAATTTGGACTAAATATTATAGGTACCGAAATAAGTGGACTTGTATCTATGGAAGCTTTAGTAAACAGTGCAATGTACTATTTGCAATTAGAGGATTTTTCTATGGAGCAAGTGATAGAATATAAATTAATGGAGTAGGTGATTTTATGTTAAAAGGAAATTTAATAGTAAAAAATGCAGCAGAAATAGTAACGCCTTTAGGAAGCAAAGCAAGCTTTGGTAAGGAAATGGGCAATTTAAATATTATAAAAAATGGAACAGTTGTTATAAGAAATGGTATTATTGAAAAGGTAGGAACTACAGAAGAAATATTAAATGCATATAATGAAGAAGATTTTCAGGTTATAGATGCAGAAGGAAAAGCAATCTTACCAGGATTTGTAGATTCTCATACTCATTTTGTATTTGGGGGATATAGAGCAGAAGAGTTTTCATGGAGACTTAGTGGAGTAAGCTACATGGAAATCATGAATAGAGGAGGGGGCATAGTTAACAGCGTAAGAGGAACAAGAGATGCTTCTGAAGAAGAATTATATAATTTAGGTAAAGAAAGATTAAATTCCATGCTATCCTTTGGAGTAACTACTGTAGAAGGAAAAAGTGGATATGGATTAGACTTGGATACAGAATTAAAACAGCTTAAAGTAATGGATAAATTAAATGAAGAACATCCTGTAGATATATGTAAAACATTTTTAGGTGCTCATGCAGTACCAGCTGAATATAAGGGAAGAACTCAAGAATATATTGATTTCATGCTTGAAGAAGTACTACCAAAAGTTGCAAAGGAAAATTTGGCAGATTTTTGTGATGTATTTTGTGAAAAGGGAGTATTTTCAGTGGAAGAATCCAGAGAAATACTTTTAAAAGCTAAGGAATTAGGTATGAAATTAAAACTTCATGCAGATGAAATAGTACAACTTGGAGGAGCAGAACTTGCTGCAGAATTAGGTGCAGTATCAGCAGATCATCTTTTACATGCATCGGATAAAGGCATAGAGGACATGGCAAAGGCAGGAGTTGTAAGTACTCTTCTTCCAACCACAGCATTTTGCTTAAAAGAGCCATATGCTAGAGGAAGATTTATGATAGACAATGGATGTGCTGTGGCACTTGCTACAGACTTTAATCCAGGCAGCGGATTTACAAATTCTATACCACTTATGTTTGCATTAGCTACAATATATATGAATATGAGTATTGAGGAAGCAATAACAGCAATGACTTTAAACGGTGCTGCAGCTATAGGAAGAGCAGACAGCATAGGAAGTATTGAAGAAGGCAAAAAAGCAGATTTAGTAATATTAAAATATCCTTCTTATAAATTTTTGCCATATCATACTGGAGTAAATATAGTAGAAAAGACTATTAAAGATGGCGTTGTGGTGATGAGTAACCAATAGGCAATGATTAGCCAGCAACCAATCTCTAGGAAAGAAAAGGAAGTTTGTAAAAGGCAAACTTCCTTTTGTAATATATACTAATAATAGGTAAGTTCTTAATATTTGATTTTCTTCTGAATTTTGTTACAATAATAATATGTAAACGACATCAGAAAGTAGGTGAGAAAAATTTGAACCTTATGAGTGCTTTTGAACTTATAGGAACTGTAGCTTTTGCTTTTTCAGGAGCTATAGTTGGAATACGAAAGGAAATGGACATATTTGGGGCAATTATACTTGCTATAACTACAGCTATAGGAGGAGGAATTTTTAGAGATATAGTAGTAGGAATACTGCCACCGACATCCTTTGTAAACCCAACTAATTGCTTTATAAGTATAGCTACAGCAATAATAGTTTTTATTTTTTATAATAGATTGAATAAACTTTCTCATCTTGTACAAATTTCTGATGCTATAGGGCTTGGGGCCTTTACTGCTATAGGAGGAAATGTAGCATTACATACACTTCCTACAAGCTTCATGATAGTATCCTTAGGGCTTTTTACAGGAGTGGGAGGAGGAATACTTAGGGATGTGTTTGCACAGGAAATTCCCTTTGTATTTAGAAAAGAAATATATGCAGTGGCTTCCATACTGGGAGGTATAAGTTTTATACTTACATATAAAAGTTTGGGTATAAATAGAGCTTCATACATATGCTTTTTCGTTACATTTGCAGTTAGAATGATTTCAATAAAACAGGGACTGCATTTACCGGTGGTTAAGGTTAAGAAGTAAGGAGTAAAGCTTAGGGTTCTAAAAGATAGAAATTATAAAGAACATATAGTCTATAAATTGTATTAAAAACTTTAGTTTAGCGATTAGTAACTGGAGATTAAGATCTCCCTAGAACTGGCACCTAGAAAGAAGATTGGGGGGTTGAGAATGAGTAAAATATATGGGAAACTATTTGGTACACCAAAAGTTACAAAGGATGGACAGGAAATATTATTTCCTTATGGAAAGGTAAAGGCTCTTTTTTATTACTTGCTTATAAATAAGCAGGCTAGTCGTGAAGAGTTAGCTGGAATGCTTTGGGCGGAGGAAGATGAAGATATAGCAAAGAAAAATTTGAGAAATGCTATATATAAGATAAAAAAAGCATTTGATGAAGAGGTTATAATCTCTCCTAAAAAGTCTGTAATTTTATTAAATCCAGAGATGGAAATAAAAACAGATGTAGAGGAGTTTTTAAGTAATAAGAAAGATATTAAGGATTACGAAGGGGAATTTTTACAAGGCTTCTTTGTAAAAAATGCAGAAGAATTTGAAAGTTGGTTAGATAAAACTAGAGAACATTACAAGAGCGTATATATATCCTCTTTATATGAAGAAATAGCTTCTAAAATTACAAATGGAGATTCAAAAAATAGCTTAATAGAAAAGTATACAAAAACTCTTATAAGAATAGATGAATTTGATGAAAAAGCATATAGAGCTCTTATGAATTATTATAAAGAGAATAGTAGCTATGGCAAGGCGCTAGAGCTTTATAATAAACTTACAGAAATTTTAGACAAGGAACTTGGAATTTCTCCTGATGAAGAAACTACAGCTATATTTGATTCCATACTTGATAAGATAAATTCTACAGATAAAGAAAGCATTAAAGCAGCTAAGAATTTTTTTTATGGAAGATGTAATGAGCTTAGAATTTTAGAAAATAATTATAATAGCTTTATTAAAGGAACATCTAATGCACGCTCAATCATAATAAAAGGAGAAGCTGGAATAGGTAAATCCCGATTAAAAGAAAGATTTTTAGAAGGAATAGATACAAAAGAAATATTCTTATTTGAAACCAACTGTTATCAATTAGAAAAGGAATATATATTAAAGCCATGGAACAGCATTATTTCTCAAGTGTCAAGTATCTTAAAAGCTAATAATATTAGTATTCCTACTATTTGGGAAGATATTATATCAAATGTTTTTCCTGAGTTTGGAGAAAAAAAAGCTGCATCAAATATAAAATTGCTTGAAAACTTAGATAGTTTAAAATGTGAAATGATAGCGGAAGCATTACTAGATATCTTAAAAAAAATAACAATAAAGAAAAAAATAATAATGATTTTTGATGATATACAATGGATGGATAATTTGAGCTTGCTTATTTTAAGTAGCATAATACTTCACGGAAATAAAAACGATATAATGTTTATGGCAACTTGCAGAAATGAATATGATGAAAATATAGATAATTTCATAACTACAATGAAAAGATATGAAAAAATACATTGTGTAAATCTTGAGAGATTTAATCTAAAAGAAGTAGAAAGTTTTGTGACTAAGGCATTACCTCAAAAAAACTTTTCAAAGGAAGTATTTAAAAAGGTATATGATGAGACAGAAGGCAATGCTTTTTTTATAACTGAATATTTAAATATATTAAAGTCCAAAGGTGATACAAATATAATGTCTGTTAAAATGCAGGATGTATTACAAAGTAGATTTTTATATATTTCTGAAGAAGGAAAAAAGATATTAAATATAGCATCTCTTTTCTTTGATGAAGCGCCTCTAGAGATTATAAAAAATATAACTCAAAAGGATGAACTAGAAATAATTGATATAATAGAAGAACTTACAAATAAATTTATTTTAAAAGAAGTAATAACAGAGAATGGGACAAGTTTTAAGTTTACTCATCAAAAACTTAGAGAATTTGTATATTTGAAGCAATCAGAAGGCAGAAAGAGAATTTTGCATAATAAGATAGCTAGCATATTAGAAAAGCAGCTTAAAAATGATAAGAGTGATATAAATACTTATCATAAACTTATATATCATTTTAGTAGCGGTGATAATGAATTAGCAGCATTAAACTATAGAATAAAAAGCTTAAGCTATTATTTGAACTTTAGTCATGAGCTCTTTCCAATATTATTTAATCAGGAAAGCAATGCGTATAAGTATGCTTATTTTAGTAAACAGCAAACAGAAAAACATCTTAAGCATTTAGAAAAGTCTTTAAAGGAAGTAAAGAAAAAAGAAGTTTATGGAGATGAATTAAAGAAAATTGAAGTTTCATATCTTCATATTAGAGGAAGGTATCTTATAAGAGAAGGGGATTATGATGAAGGTACTGTATTTATAAAAGAAATGATAGAAAAGTCTATAGAAATAAAAGATAATGATTATGCATTAGAAGGCTATAAGCAAATGATATACTATTGCGTACAAACCAATGATACAGAAACTATGGTAAATTACATAGATTTAGCTTTAAATTTAGCAGTGGAATGTAATTATCATAAGGAAATAGGGATACTCTTAAGACTAAAAGGTCTTTATAATATAATGTGCGGAAAATATAATGAAGCGGAAAGACTTTTAAATGAGTCTATAAATATATTTAATGTTACAAAGCAAGTTGCAGATAAATATGCATTAAATATTGCAGCAGCATATAATTATATTGGAGAAATTAGACGATATAATATGAAATTTTCAGAAGCTCTTTCTTATTTTGATAAAGCATTATCTATATGTGAAAATAAGAATGCTCTTGTAAGTCTATCTGTATTTAATATAAATGCAGGACTTTCAGCATTTGATATGGGGGATTATGATAGAGCAAAGGAACATTTTGAAAAGGCATATAATATTTTTGGACAATTAGATTCTATATGGAAAAGATCTATAGTCGAAGCCTTTCTATCACTATTAAATGTAAAGGAAGGAAACTATACAGAAGCTTTAGAGTATTTAAAAAATGCTGATATGTATTCAGAAAGACTTAAAAACCCTCAAGAGTTTGGAATTGTATATAGAGTAAAAGCTGAAATTAAATCTCATATGATTTTAAATGAAGCTTTAAATAAAGTTTTTAGTAAGTATTTAGATAAAGGGGTATCTTATTATTGTGATGAGGCAATTAAATATTTAAAAGAAGCAGGGGATAAATATAGCATTGAAGTTATAGAAGTTATAAAGAGAGGAAACTAGTGCCACCCACATGGCAAGTGACAAGTAAGCAATACTTGTCACTTGTCATGTGGGTGGCACTGCTATTAACACTGCTATTAACAAAGGTGAAAAAATTGGGAATCAGATGGCAGAATCTGTTGAGTTCTTATTTACTAAAATTAGTTAAAATGGTAGAATATAACTATAATAAAACATAATCAATGGGGGGAATTGTATGCAAACGGTTAAAGGTACAAACGCACCTACTAATACTACCAATGTATTTCGTTTTGTGGTATATAGTCTTATAGGAATATTTATGTTCTTTGTTCCTATAAAGATTAAAGGCAGTTCTACTATTCCGATTGATCACATGGTAAACTTTATTAAAGCAGCATCTCCACAGCTTGTCAATATTTATGCACTTATAGTTATAATTCTTGGAGGATTATATCCATTTATTAAAAAAACTTGGAATAAAAATAAAGTAACTTTAGTATTTTCTATTCTTAAACTTATGGGAATTGTAGTTGGAGTTATGATATTCTTTAAGATTGGACCATCTTGGATGTTTGAAGGTGATATGGCACCATTCTTGTTCAATAAGCTGGTTATTCCAGTAGGAGTAATAGTTCCTATAGGTTCAGCATTTCTTGCATTTTTAGTAGGATATGGTCTTATGGAGTTCACAGGAGCTTTAGTACAGCCTATTATGAGACCTGTTTGGAAAACTCCAGGAAGATCTGCTATAGATGCAGTTGCATCCTTTGTTGGAAGTTATTCTATAGCACTATTAATTACAAATAGAGTTTATAAAGAAGGTAAATATACAGCAAAGGAAGCAGCTATAATTGCTACTGGATTTTCGACAGTTTCAGCTACTTTTATGATAATAATATGTAGCACATTAAATATTATGCATCTATGGAACACTTATTTTTGGGTTACATTAATTGTTACATTTATAGTAACTGCTATAACTGCGAGAATATATCCTCTTAGTAAAAAACCAGATACTTACTATACAGGAGTAGGAGACCCAGAGCCCGTTGTGAAGGGGAATAGGCTTAAAAATGCTTGGGATGAAGGTATGAAATCAGCGGCTCAAGCAGTACCGCTAGGGAAAAATATAAAGGATAATTTGAGAGATGGATTTATAATGGCAATGGGAATACTACCCTCCATATTGTCTGTAGGATTTTTAGGACTTATACTTGCAAAGTATACTCCTGTGTTTGATATATTAGGTTATATTTTTTATCCATTTACTTTAGCATTAAAGATTCCAGAACCACTTTTAGCAGCTAAAGCTTCTTCGGTTGAAATAGCAGAGATGTTTTTACCTGCGATGCTAGTAGTTGGGGCACCACTTGTAACTAAATTTATTATAGCTGTAGTATCAGTTTCTTCCATATTATTCTTTTCAGCTTCAATACCATGTATTTTATCCACGGATATTCCAATTAGCTTAACAGATATAGTTATAATTTGGATTGAAAGAACTATATTTACATTAATATTAACTGCACCAATTGCATTTCTCATACTGTGAGTGATTGGTGTATCTTATTAACGTAAATTAGAAATTAATGACGAAAAAAGATTACTCTTGATTTGAGCAATCTTTTTTTATTGTATTTATTTGTAGAAAATGCTATACACAGAGTTTTAATATATTGTTTTAATAATTTATTAAGATAAATTATTAAAGTGATAATGAATTAAAAAGATGCTTTGATAGTAAGTTAATAGTTTAATAAATTACTGAATTATTTCATTGTGTTGAAAATTTGAAATATTTTATTTATTTTTAAGCTGACAAGTGAGGCAATTTAGTATAATAAATTGAGAAAGTAATAAAGACATTTGACGTTTTATAGACGGTAATATTCCCTAAAATAGGTGCATATAATAGAAGAATATAGCTTTTTCATAAAAATACAAGTGAATTATTTCCAAATTATAGTATATAATTTATAATAAAGGATAATGAAGGTATAAAGTCATAATAATATTTTTATTTTTTTAAAAATTCACAATAGACTATTATTTGACGAAGATTATGATATAATAGTCTTGTAAAACATGAGGTTAAGGTTTGAGGGGAGGGGTTAGGTATTAAGCTAAATTTTGTAAAAGTAAGTCCAGTGGAAAATATGACGGTGTTTATAAAGGACAACTTACCTAGAAGAACACATAAGGATATAGCAAAAAAAATAATGCAGTATGGAAATATATATGCAGAACAAGTTGGATTTATTGAAACACCAGTTACAGAAGAAGGTAAAAAAAAGGAAACTTTAAGACTTCAAATGATGGGTGGAGAATTTTGCGGAAATGCAGCTAGATCCTTGGCAGCCTATATGGTATATAGCTCTTATCCAAGTTTAAATAAGGTTGAAGATAAATACTTGATAGAGTTAGAGGTATCTGGAGCAAGGGATATGGTTTTGTGTGAAGTATCCACTACAGAAAATAATAATGAATTTTATTCCAAGATTAATATGCCTTTACCAGTAAGTATAGATAAAATTAAATTCAGTTATGAAAACGGTTTGTTAAATATAATAAAAGTAGAACTTCCTGGTATAATTCACTTTATAGTAGATTGTGATGGAATAAAAGATAAACAAGACTTTTTTACAAAATTTAAATCTGAGCTTAATTTAGACAAGCTTGATGCTTTTGGGGTAATGTTTTATGAACCTCGTAAAACCTTTTTAGAGCCACTAGTATATGTGAGAGAAACTGAAAGCTTATTTTGGGAAAGAAGTTGTGTTTCAGGTACTACGGCCTTAGCTTATGCATTATCTTATGATAAAAAAGAAAATTTAAATATAGAAATAAATGAGCCAGGTGGAAAACTTTTAGTTGAAGTAAACTGGTGTGAAGGAAAAATAAAAAGTATAAAATTGGATGGAAAAGTTACCATCGTAGCAGAGGGGACTTTACACATATAAAAATTAAAAAGGGGGAATTATTATGCTATTATTAAACCCGGTTATATTATCAGTTATTATAATGTCAGCACTGTGTCTTTTAAAGCTAAATGTTATGCTAGCAATACTTATAGCTGCAATTGTTGCAGGTTTGGCTGCTGGAATGCCAATAGCAGACACCATGACAACTTTAATAGGGGGCATGGGTGGAAACTCAGAAACAGCATTAAGCTACGTATTACTTGGAGCTTTAGCTGTTGCAATCAATAAGACAGGCCTTGCTACAATACTTGCAAAAAAAATTGCAAAGGTAGTTAAGGGAAAAGCTATAGTGTTTACATTACTTATTGCATTTGTAGCTTGTTTTTCACAAAATCTTATTCCAGTACACATTGCATTTATTCCAATTTTGATACCACCACTAATTCCTTTAATGAATAAGATGAAAATAGATAGAAGAGCAGTAGCTTGTGCATTAACCTTTGGTCTTAAGGCACCTTATGTAACATTACCAGTAGGATTTGGACTTATATTCCATAACACTATAAGAGACCAGATGATACAAAATGGAGTTAATGTAACAACTAGTGACGTTGCATCAGTAATGTGGATAGGCGGAGCAAGTATGGTTATAGGCTTATTCCTTGCAGTATTCATATTCTATAGAAAACCAAGAGAATATAGAGAAATGATGATGAATGAAGCTGATGAGGCAGCAGCAGCAGTGGATGAAAAGATGACAGGTAAACACTGGCTTGCATTACTTGGAGCAGTAGCTGCATTTGTGGTTCAGCTTTTAACAAAATCTCTTCCACTTGGAGCATTGGCAGGTTTAGTAATTATGGTGTTAACAAAATCAATAGTATGGAAAGATGTAGACGAACTTATGGATGGCGGAATGAAACTTATGGGATTCATAGCTTTCGTAATGCTTGTGGCAGCAGGATATGGTAACGTTTTAAGAGAAACAGGAGCTATAGAAGCGCTAGTTACTGCTACAGCAGGTATGATAGGAGGTAAAATGGGAGGAGCATTCTTAATGCTTTTCGTTGGACTAGTTGTAACAATGGGTATAGGAACATCCTTTGGTACAGTTCCAATTATAGCGGCTATATACTGCCCGCTTGGAATAAAACTTGGAATGAGTCCAGCTTTAATTATACTTTTATTAGGTATAGCAGCAGCACTTGGAGATGCAGGTTCACCAGCTTCAGATAGTACACTTGGACCTACTTCTGGATTAAGTGTAGATGGACAACATGATCACATTTGGGATACTTGTGTACCAACATTTATATTCTATGATATACCATTATTCCTAGCAGGTATGGTTGGAGCAATGTTTTTATAATAATTGATAAGTAAGAATTAATAAATAATAATTTAGGTTGAAATTCAGCTTTAGCTGAATTTCTTCCATAATTATGGCATGGACAACAATAGTTTTAAATTAACATAAATACATAACTGAAAGGGAGGAACTTAAGATGAAAGAAATAAGAGAAGTATTATTAACTGGAAATGACTTAACTTTAGAGGAAGTGGTATCTGTAGCTAGATATGGTGCTAAAGTTTTTTTAAGTGAGGAAGCTAAAAATGGCGTATTAGAATCAAGAAAGATTATTGATGATATAGTTGAAAATGAAAGAGTAGTGTATGGAGTAACTACAGGATTTGGTGAATTTTGTAATGTGAGTATATCAAAAGAAGATTGTAAAACATTGCAAGAAAATCTTATTCGTTCACATGCTTGTGGATATGGACCAAAATTCTCTGCAGATATAGTAAGGACTATAATGCTAACAAGAGCAAATGCATTAGCAAAGGGATATTCAGGAATAAGAATAGGAACATTAAATACATTAATATCAATGTTAAATGCAGGAGTACATCCACAAATACCTGAAAAAGGATCTCTTGGGGCATCAGGAGACTTAGCACCACTTGCTCACATGGTTCTACCAATGCTTGGACTTGGCGAAGCTGAATATAATGGAGAAGTAATGTCAGGTAAAGAAGCTATGGAGAAAGCAGGAGTTGAAGTAATTGAATTAGATGCTAAAGAAGGACTAGCTTTAATCAATGGAACTCAGGTTTTAACATCAACAGGAGCGTTAGCAACATATGATGCAATTGAACTTTTAAAAGTTAGTGATATAGTAGCAGCTCTTTCAATGGAAGCATTAAGAGGTATTACAGATGCATTTGACTCTAGAACTCACGTAATAAGAGCTCACGAAGGACAAATGGCTACAGCAAGAAATATCTTAAAATTAGTTGAGGGAAGTACTTATGTAACAAGACAAGGAGAACTTAGAGTGCAGGATGCTTACTCACTAAGATGCGTACCTCAAATTCATGGAGCTAGCAAGGATACTATTGATTATGTTCAGAAAAAAGTTGAAATAGAAATCAATTCAGTTACAGACAATCCAATAATAACAAGAGAAGGAGATGTAATTTCTGGAGGTAACTTCCACGGAGAACCAATGGCACAACCTTTTGACTTCTTAGGAATTGGAGCAGCAGAAATTGCAAACGTATCAGAAAGAAGAATTGAAAGACTTATAAATCATCAATTAAATGACTTGCCAGCATTCCTTGCAAAGCATGGTGGATTAAACTCTGGATTTATGATAACTCAGTATGCAGCAGCAGCTTTAGTATCAGAAAATAAAGTTCTTGCTCACCCTGCATCAGTAGACTCCATTCCATCTTCAGCTAACCAAGAAGACTTAGTAAGTATGGGAACAATAGCTGCAAGAAAGGCAAGAGATATAATCGACAATGCTAAGAGAGTAGTGGCAACAGAAATGATGGCAGCATGCCAAGCTATAGATTTTAGAAAAGATAAAGGTTTCGAATTAGGAAAAGGAACTAAAGAAGCATATAAAGTAGTAAGAGAATCTTTAGACTTCATAGAATTTGATACTGATATACAGATGTATAAAGAATTGGATAAAGCTACAGAATTAATAAGCAGCGGAAAGTTATTAGAAGCAGTTGAAAAATTAGTTAAATTAGAGCACTAAAAGAAAAGCCATCTCACAGTTAATAGTGAGGTGGCTTTTTATACAAAAATAATGATTAAAAATTTAAAGCATACATAGATTTCGATTAAAATCCATGTATGCTACTTTTATAGAAAAACATTAGTATATTTTAATCAACAAATAATTTGGATAATAAGTTCTTAAGTGGAGTTTCAATATCCTTGTCCATGTCTAAAGTAATTAAAATTCCGTCCTTAACCACATTTTTGGAGCTTACAAATACATCAGATACATAGCCTTCTTTATTAGTTACTTTTACATCACAAAAATGACCATTATCAAGTGTTCCAATGCATCCTTGGTTAAATTTAAATGGGGTTTTACCTAGAGAATTAATTACTTCAGGATTAATATTTGTAAATTTATTTTTTAGAAAGTTACGTTCTCCTGTTACTGATAAATCATCATTACTAGCTTCTCCATCGGTACCTAGATATAATGGTATATTCATTTCTAAGAATTTTTCTAAGTTAGCTTCTCCAGCCTTTATTCTTTCATTCATTCTTGGGTTTAATACAACATTCATATTATATTTCTTGATAACTTCATATTCTTCATCATCAAGCCAGATACAATCGGATAAAATTACATGCTCAAGACTTTTAATTTCTTTATTTTTAAGTAAGGATTCTAAGAACTTTAATGGACGCATACCGTATAACTCAAGGGATAAGTCTACATCTCCTTTATCTTCCGATAGATGAAATTGAATATACTTTCCATTTTCAAAAGCTAAATTAATTCCTTTTACTATAGCCTCTTTTGTGGAAGCGTGTATGCTGTGAAGTGAAGGAGCAACTATTATATCCTTATCACACATTTCTCCAAATAACATGTAAAAATTCATTTCTGCTTCGTCGACAGTTTCGAAATAACTTTTTTGAGAGTTCTTTTTTGATTCATATGCATTTTCAGTTAATATATCATAATTCATTCTGCCAAAATAAAGTCTAATGCCTGTGTCTTTTGCAGCCCTTAATACTTCTTTATCTAAAGTGTTGCCTTTATTGCCATGGCAATAAAAGGATACCATAACTGATGTAACTCCAAGTGTAAGCATACGAGAAAATGCTCTTAAACATCCATAATATATGTATTCAGGTTGTAGTTTTACGCTATATTTATAGATTGTATTACGGCACCAAGTTCCTAGATCCCAAGATTTATCTACAATATCTGTATATATAGATTGTTCGGGATGAGAATGAGCATTAAAATCTCCAGCTTCTATTATATATTCATTTGAATAATCATACACTATTCCTGGAAATTTACCTTGAAAAACTTCATCTAACTTAATTTCCTCAATTAGGCCTGTATTTAAATTTGAAATAATATAACCAGGATGCACCTCCGTATCTTTTTTAATATTTCCGTTAATAAGAATTCTTTCTTCCATAGTTATCCTCTTTTCTATTTATATTAGTTATTATGAGTATTCTGCAAAAACTCTAAGATTCCTTTTAAAAATGCTAAAGGTTTCTTAAATATCCAGTGGTTAATTCTTAGTCCATATATTTAGCAAATATATAGTAGAAATTAGGCAAAATTTGCAGGGTGGCAAAATTTGCAGTGCAGAGCAAGTGGAAATATTAAGAAAAGATAGAAAATTCGATCATAAATATTTGGCATAGATTTTGCTTTAATAAATTAGTGAAATAATAAAATGTGGTGGGAGGTATTTTTATGAAAATTGAAACTGTAAAAGGTATCTTAACATTTAAGATGGACATGATTGCTACATTAACTGTTGCATTACTGCTATTATTTTTAGGGTATTATTTAAGAAAGAAAGTTAAATTCTTTGAAAGGTTTTGTATTCCAGCACCAGTTATTGGAGGACTTTTATTTTCAGTATTAGCTTTAATATTGAAACAAAGCAATATAATCACCATTAGCATGGATACAACTTTTCAGTCCCCATTTATGATTGCATTTTTTACAACAGTAGGAATAGGTGGAAGTTTTTCTTTAGTTAAAAAGGGTGGAAAACCTTTAATAATTTACTGGATACTTTGTAGCATACTTGCAATTTCTCAAAATATTATAGGTGTTGCTACAGCTAAAATGATTGGAATTCATCCTGTGCTTGGAGTAATGATGGGTGCTGTATCAATGGAAGGTGGACACGGCGCAGCAGCAGCCTTTGGACCAACAGCAGAAGCTTTAGGTGTTGCAAGTGCAACTACTGTAGCAGTGGCAGCAGCAACATTTGGACTTATATCTGGAGGCCTTATAGGAGGACCTATAGCAAAATATTTAATAGATAAAAATAATTTAAAACCTACTGAAGTGGAAGATTTTGAAGGAGAATCCTATAGAGAAGCAGCAGGTATAGCCTCAAATTCAAATGTTACATCTCATGGGTTTTTAGTTCAATTAGCTATAATAACAATTTGTATGACTATAGGTTCAGTAGTATGTGCTTGGATTGCTAAAACTGGAACAGTAATTCCAGGATATGTAGGAGCAATGTTTACAGCGGTTGCATTTAGAAATCTCAATGACAAGTTTAAATTTATAAAAATTGACTTCTATATTGTAGACTTAATAGGAGATGTTTGCTTAGGAATATTCTTGTCTATGGCCCTTATGTCATTAAAGTTATGGGAACTTGCAACTCTTGCAGGACCAATGGTAATAGTGTTATTTGCACAAGTAGCATTTATGATTTTCTATACTATATTTGTAGTATTTAAATCCTTAGGAAAAGACTTTGATGCAGCGGTTATGGCATCTGGAATGGCAGGTCATGGACTTGGTGCAACTCCAAATGCTATAGCAAATATGGGAGCTGTAACAGAAAAATATGGACCATCCACTAAGGCATTTTTAATAGTACCTTTAGTTGGAGCATTTTTAATAGATTTAATAGGAATACCAAACATCGTATGGTTTATTAACTTCTTTAAATAAGTAAAGACATTTTTAATGTTAAACTGGTCGTATAAAATTTTCATCTAGGAAGGCGTTCATTTCGCTAAAAATGGCTAATATTTATAAATTTAAAATCCCTAAGCCTCCTAAACTCACTATGGCTCAGACAGTAGGATGCTCTTAACGGTATTTTAAATTTATAAATAAAGCCGTTTTAAAGCTCATTCAATGCCTTCTACGATGAAAATTCTATACTCCATAACATTAAAAATTTATTCATGAAAACTGTTGAAGGAAGGAATTTCGCTTTGGCGAAACCTCCTATAAATTAATATAGTTCTAGTAATTCAGGTGATTCAATCTCTTCATTTGGTAGGCATAGGAGATATTTTCAATGTTGAACATATAGTATGGGATTTGCATTGTAGAAAGCATTGAACAAGCACTAGAATCTCTTTATTTCTGAATTTAAATCACCTAAACTTTTTACTGTCTGAACGAAGTGAGTTTAAAAAGTTTAGGTGATTTAAAGGCAGAAATATTAGAGATTCTCTGCACAGCGAACGCTTTCTTAAATGCAAATCCCATACGTGAGGTTCAACATAAAAAAATGATTCGTATTTTTTATCGTCTACAAAATAATAGGAAGATTTTAAATTGTTTGAATATATTATAAAAATTAGACGTTTTATTGATGAAATGATGATATAATTTAAGTGTAAAGTAAATGATTTCATAAAAGTACAGCTTCTAAATACATATTATAAAAAATACGTAATAAAGATGCTGGACAAAGGATGAAAATAAATAAAATAACATTTTTAATATATTAAGGGGGATCTTATTATGGCAAAATTAGTTGAATGCGTACCAAATTTTAGTGAAGGAAGAAATAAAGAAGTTGTAGAAAGGATAGTAGATGAAGTAAGAAAGGTAAAAGAAGTTAAGCTTTTAGACTATTCATCAGATGAAGATCATAACAGAACAGTTGTAACTTTCATTGGATCACCTGAAAAGGTAAAAGAAGCTGTTGTAAATATGGCTAAAGTAGCAACTGAATTAATAGATATGACAACTCACCATGGTGCACATCCTAGAATGGGAGCAGTAGATGTTGTACCATTTACTCCAGTAGCAGATATAACTATGGAAGAGTGTATAGAAATAGCAAAAGAAGTAGGAAAAGAAATCGGAAGTTTAGGAATTCCAGTATACTTATATGAGGATGCAGCAACAAAACCAGAAAGAAAAAATCTTGCAGATGTAAGAAAAGGACAATATGAAGGATTCTTTGAAAAGATTGTAAAGCCAGAATGGAAACCAGATTTTGGTCCACAAGAAATGAATGCAAAGAGTGGATGTACAGCAGTAGGCGCTAGAGTAGCATTAGTAGCATTTAATGTAAACTTAGGAACTGATAGACTTGAAGTTGCAGATGCTATAGCTAAAAAGGTTAGATTCATAGGTGGCGGTCTTAGATTTGTAAAAGCTATAGGATTAAAATTAGAAGAAAGAAACCAAGTTCAAGTGTCTATGAACTTAGTTAACTATGAAAAAACAGCAGTATATAGAGCATTTGAAATGATAAAGATAGAAGCTAAAAGATATGGAGTTCCAGTTGTAGGCAGCGAAGTTATAGGAACAGTTCCTATGAAGGCATTACTTGATGCTGCAGAATACTACTTACAAATTGAAAACTTTGATATTAACCAAATTCTTGAAAAGAGATTGTTAGAATAATTTCCTAATCCACCTTGCATGATTTACAGAAATATATGATTTCGTTGTAAATCAGCACATCTCATTTATTTGAGATGTTTCTTTTAAAATTACAGACGTCTGCAAATACCATAAGGGTTTGTAGACGTTTGAAAAATACATAGGGCATTAAGGGGGGGAAGAAGTGAATACTAAAAAGATAGTATATACAGCATTATTTATATCTATGGGAATTATAGTAAGTAGGTTTTTTTCAATAACTACTCCAATAGTTAGAATAGGATTTGGATTTATCCCAACTATGCTTTCAGGAGTGTTATTTAGCCCACTGTTTGCAGGAATTGTAGATGCAGCAATTGATTTGATAGGGGCTACAGTTTTTCCTACAGGAGCTGTATTTTTAGGATTTACACTAAGTGCCTTTGTATCAGGTGTAATATATGGACTTTTCTTCTATAAGAAAAATATAGGCTATAAAAACATTATTTTAGCTACAGTTTTAAAAACTATCATAGTAAATTTAGGTTTGAATACTATATGGTTAAGTATGCTTACCGGAAAAGCATTTATGGTAATTATAGCACCACGACTTGTAAAGGATTTAATAATGCTTCCAGTTGAGATAATAGTATTTACAAGCATACTATACTACTTGAGAAATAGTTCCATGGTTAGTAAAATTAATAATGTAGTTCAATAAATAATTAATATATATTTTTATGTTATAAATTTAAAGAAGATGGGGTGTAAATATTATGACAAATAAAGTACCAAGTGATATTGAAATAGCACAAAGCGCAAAAATGAAGAAAATTGCTGAGGTAGCAGAAGAGTACGGCATATTAGATGATGAATTAGAGCTTTATGGAAAATACAAAGCAAAAATTTCACTAGATATTTTTAATAGATTAAAAGATAAGAAAGACGGGAAATTAATTCTTGTTACAGCTATAACTCCAACTCCAGCAGGAGAAGGAAAGTCAACTACAACTATAGGACTTGGACAAGCTCTTAATAAAATAGGTAAAAAAGCAATTATTGCTTTAAGAGAACCATCCTTAGGGCCTGTATTTGGAGTAAAAGGGGGAGCAGCTGGTGGTGGATATGCTCAGGTTGTTCCTATGGAAGATATAAATCTTCACTTTACAGGAGATATGCACGCAATAACTGCAGCAAACAACTTACTTGCAGCTGCAATAGATAATCATATAAATCATGGAAATACTCTTAACATAGATATAAGACAGATAGTTTGGAAAAGAGTTTTAGACATGAATGATAGAGCCTTAAGAAGCGTAGTTGTAGCATTAGGTGGAAAAGCAAATGGTTATCCAAGAGAAGATTCATTTATGATAACTGTTGCTTCAGAAGTTATGGCAGTGCTTTGCTTAGCAGCAGATCTTATGGATTTAAAAGAAAGACTTGGAAAAATGATCGTAGCTTATAATGGAGAAGGGCAGCCAGTAACAGCTAAGGACTTAAATGTTCATGGAGCTATGGCATTGGTATTAAAAGATGCTATAAAACCAAACATTGTTCAAACACTTGAAAATACTCCAGCACTTGTTCATGGAGGACCATTTGCAAATATAGCTCATGGATGTAACAGTTTAATTGCTACAAAGCTTGGATTAAAGATTTCAGATTATCTTGTTACAGAAGCAGGCTTTGGTGCAGATCTTGGTGGAGAAAAATTCTTAGACATTAAGTGTAGATATGGAAACTTAAAGCCAGCTGCAGTAGTATTAGTTGCAACTATAAGAGCACTAAAAATGCATGGTGGAGTTAAGAAAACAGAACTTGGAACTGAAAACGTAGAAGCATTAACTAATGGATTTGCAAACCTTCAAAAACAAGTAGAAAACATTAGAAAGTTTGGATTACCAGTACTTGTTGCTGTGAATAAATTTTCAAATGATACTGAAGCTGAAATACAAGCATTAACAAATCAATGTAAGGAACATGGAATAGAAGTTTCACTTAATGAAGTATGGGAAAAAGGCGGTCAAGGTGGAGTTGAGATGGCTGAAAAGCTAGTAAAAATAATTGAAACTGAAGAAAGTAACTATACACCACTTTATGAAGTTGAAGCATCAATTCCAGAAAAATTAAACACTATAGTAAAAGAAATTTATGGTGGAGATGGAGTAGAAATAGATCCAGCTGCTATGAAAAAGATTAAGCAGCTTGAAGAATTAGGCTTAGACAAACTTCCAATATGTATGGCTAAAACTCAATACTCTTTCTCAGATGACCCAAGTTTAGTAGGTGCTCCAAAAGGATTTAAAATAAATGTTAAAGATGTAAGAGTATCAGCAGGAGCAGGATTTATAGTTTGTCAGACAAGTAATATAATGATTATGCCAGGACTTCCAAAAGTACCTGCTGCAAATAGAATGGACATTGATGAAAACGGAGTTATATCAGGATTATTTTAAAATTGGAGGAAAGTAACATGCTAAGAGATTTAACAGTTAAAGATTTTATAGATGAAACAGCTTCAGAATCACCAGCACCAGGTGGCGGAAGTATAGCTGCATTAAGTGCAGCTTCCGCTGCAGCTTTGATTACTATGGTAGCTAATCTTACTTTAGGTAAGAAAGGCTATGAAGCAGTACAAGGTGAGATGGAAGAAATAAAGAAAATAGCAGGAGAATACAAAGATAAGTTTGTAAATTATATTGATGAGGATTCAGATTCCTTTAACAAAATAATGGTAGCTTTTAAAATGCCAAAGGAAACTGATGAAGAAAAGAAAGTAAGAACAGCAGCAGTTCAAAGTGCATTTAAGGGAGCAGCTACAGTACCTTTAAATGTTGCAAAGGATGCATTTAAATTACTAGATTTAGCTAAAGTTGTAATAGAAAAAGGAAATCAAAATGCAGTAACAGATGGAGCAGTAGCTGCAATGTCTTCAAGAACAGCAGTACTTTCAGCATTATATAATGTAAAGATAAACTTAGGATCTATAAAAGACGAAGAGTTTGTAAATGAAGCTAAAAAGGAAATAGAAGAATTAGAATCAAATGTAAATGAAATAGAGCAAGGCCTTCTTTCTAAAGTAGTACTTTAGTTAAATTAATAAAAAAGAATTAATACTTAATAGCTGTGAAAGGGAAATTTAGGTAAAACTTAAATTTCCCCTCTTCAATTATTATTTATTAATTATTACATGAAATAATTGTTGACAGTTTTAGGATTTAAGCTATAATAAAAATTATAAATTAAACAACAATTTTATATCAAAATGCTTTGAAAAAGAGGAGTAAAGGTTAATAGTTCTAAGAGAGGAAAGTTCATGGGCTGAAAGACTTTCTGTGCAAATGACCTTGAAGGTAGCTTTGGAGCTTCTTTGCTGAAATTTTAGTAAGCAAAGACGGGTTTAATCATCCGTTAATAATATGAGAGCTTGAGTTTTACTCAAGAAAAAAGGTGGTAACGCGCGCTGTCGTCCTTTTAAGGATGTCAGGGCGCTTTTTTATGTTGAGCCTCTCGTATGAGATTTGCATTTAGGAAGGCGGTTCGCTGCGCAAAGAAGCTCTAATATTTATGAATTTAAATCACCTAAACTTTTTAAACTCGCTGTCGCTCAGACAGTAAAAAGTTCTTAACGGTGATTTAAATTCATAAATAAAGAGCTTCTACGGCTTGCTCAATGCCTTCTACAATGCAAATCTCATACTATGGTTCAACATTAAAAAAGGTAAATTAATATGTACTAACTAAAGGAAGAAATTCAGCTTGCTGAATTTCAACAATATTTGTCTACTAAAAACCTGGTTGCTAATACGGAGATTAGCGACTAGAGATTTTAAATTAATAAAACAGGAGGTATACATATGAACGAAAATATAAACATAGCTACAACCTATAACCCTAAAGAGTTTGAAGACAGAATTTATAAAAATTGGGAGGAAAATAAGTATTTTACTCCAGAGGTAGATAAGAATAAAAAACCTTATACAATAATGATGCCGCCCCCAAATATTACAGGAAAACTTCATTTAGGGCATGCATTAGATAATAGTATTCAAGATTTTTTAATTAGAGCTAAGAGAATGCAGGGATATAGTACATTATGGCTTCCAGGAGAGGACCATGCAAGTATTGCTACAGAAGTTAAGGTTGAAAATGAACTTCTTAAGCAGGGACTTAAGAAAAAGGAAATGGGAAGAGAAGCTTTCTTAGAAAAGGTATGGGAATGGAGCCATGAGTATAGAGATAGAATAAAAGGACAGCTTAAAAAACTAGGGGTATCTGCTGACTTTACAAGAGAAGCATTTACTATGGATGAAAATTTAAATAAAGCTGTTAGAACAGTATTTGTTAAACTTTATGAAGAGGGACTAATTTACAGAGGAAATAGAATAGTTAACTGGTGTCCTAAATGTATGACAGCTATTTCAGATGCAGAAATAGAATACAGTGAGCATGAAGGTCATTTTTGGCATATAAAATATCCTGTAAAGGGAGAGGACAAATTTATAGAAATAGCAACTACAAGACCAGAAACTATGCTTGGAGATACTGCTGTAGCTGTCAATCCAAAGGATGAAAGATATGCTGATTTAGTAGGGAAAACTCTTATACTTCCACTTGTTAATAGAGAAATTCCTATTGTTGCTGATGATTATGTAGATATGGAATTTGGAACAGGTGCAGTTAAAATAACACCAGCTCATGACCCAAATGATTATCATGTTGGAAAGAGACATAGCCTTCCAGAAATAATTGTTATGAATGAAAATGGAACAATAAATGGACTTGGCGGAAAATATGCTGGTATGGATAGATATGAAGCAAGAAAAGCTATAGTAGCAGATTTGGAAAAAGAAGGTTTCTTAGTAAATATAAAAGATCATGCTCATAATGTAGGATGTCATGATAGATGTAACACTGTAATAGAACCTATGATTTCAAAACAGTGGTATGTAAAAATGGAATCACTTGCAAAGCCAGCCATTGATGCAGTGAGAGAGAAAAGAGTAAATTTTGTACCTGAAAGATTTGACAAAACATATTTCAACTGGATGGAAAACATTCAGGATTGGTGTATATCAAGACAGCTTTGGTGGGGACACAGAATTCCAGTATGGTACTGTGAAGACTGTGGCGAAATGATAGTATCTACAGAAGAACCAACTGCTTGCCATAAATGTAATAGCTCTAAGTTAAAACAGGATAATGACGTATTAGATACTTGGTTTAGTTCTGCTCTTTGGCCTTTCTCAACCCTTGGATGGCCAGATAAAACAGAAGACTTAGAATACTTCTATCCAACAAGTGTACTTGTTACAGGATATGATATCATATTCTTCTGGGTAGCAAGAATGATTTTCTCTGGACTTCATAGTATGAATGATATTCCATTTGAAACTGTACTTATTCATGGTATAGTAAGAGATTCAAATGGTAAAAAGATGTCAAAGTCTCTTGGCAATGGAGTTGATCCACTAGATGTAATTGATAAATATGGTGCAGATGCCTTAAGATTTATGCTTGTAACAGGTAACGCTCCAGGAAATGATATAAGATTTTATGAAGAAAAAGTTGAAGCGGCAAGAAACTTTGCAAATAAGATATGGAATGCTTCAAGATTTGTTATGATGAACTTAGATAAAGATCTTATGGATAAATATAAAGACGTTAAGGATTACACTATAGCAGACAAGTGGATATTATCAAGAGTAAATACTTTAGTAAAAGAAGTTACTGAAAACATAGATAAATATGAACTAGGGATAGCATCACAGAAGGTTTATGACTTTATGTGGAATGAGTTTTGTGACTGGTATATAGAACTGGTTAAGCCTGTATTATATGGAGAAGATGAAAAGGCTAAAGGTATAACTTATAATGTATTATTTGATGTATTAACTACAGGACTTAAGCTTTTACATCCAATTATGCCATTTATAACAGAAGAAATTTATACTCATGTTCAAAGCACAGAAAATACTATAACTACTTCTAAGTGGCCTGAATATAGAGAAGAGTTAAATGATAAAAAATCAGAAGAAAATATGAATTATATAATTGAAGCTATTAAGGCTTTAAGAAATGTAAGATTAGAAATGAATGTACCACCTTCAAGAAAGGCTAAAGTTACTATATTTGCAGTAGAAGGAAAAGAAGCATTTAAGGAAGGAACAGTATACTTTGAAAAGCTTGCTTCAGCAAGTGAAGTTAGTTTCTTAAATTCTAAAGAAGAAGCACCAGAAAATGCTGTTTCAGCAGTAACTAAAGGTGCTGAAATGTATATGCCATTACTTGACTTAGTAGACCTTGAAAAGGAACTTGAAAGATTAAATAAAGAAAAAGAAAAACTTCAAAACGAAATAGAACGTGTAGAAAAGAAACTTTCAAATGAAAGCTTTGTAAAGAAGGCTCCAGAAGCAGTAGTAGCCGAAGAAAAAGCTAAAGGTGATAAATACAAAGAAATGCTTACATCAGTACTTGAAAGAATAGAAAGTTTAAATAACAATTAAAAATTAATAAATAATAATTTAGGTTGAAATTCAGCATTTGCTGAATTTCTTCCATAATTATTAACTATTAGTTACTAATTGTAGAAAAGGGGAAGGGTTTATATGAATTACAAACAAGCCATGGGTTATATAGAAAATACAGCTAAGTTTGGTAGAAATAAGGGGCTTGAGAGAACCAACAAAATATTGGAGCTTTTAGGAAATCCTCATAAAGATTTAAAATGTATTCATATAGCAGGAACTAATGGCAAAGGTTCTACTACAGCAATGCTTACTCAAATACTTATGGAATCTGGACATAAGGTTGGAATGTATACTTCACCATTTATAGAGGAATTTGAAGAAAGAATACAAATAAACAATAATAACATTCCTAGAGAAAAATTATGTGAAGTAGTAGAAAAGGTAAAAATAGCAGTAGATAAAGCCTGTGAGCTAGGATATGATGAGCCTACAGAATTTGAAATAATAACAGCAGTAATGTTTGTATATTTTCATGAGGAAAAGGTAGATTATGCAGTAGTTGAAGTAGGGCTTGGAGGAAGAATAGATGCTACAAATGTAATAAATCCTTTGATAAGTATAATAACTTCAATAAGTTATGATCATATAAAAATTCTTGGAAATACATTAGAAGAAATTGCATATGAAAAGGCAGGAATAATAAAAGAAAAAACTCCCGTGGTACTATATCCTGTGGAAGAAGAGGCTAAACTTTCCATTGAAAAGGTAGCTAATGAAAAACAAAGTCCTATAATATATGTAAAAAGAGAAAATTCAATACTAAAAGAAAAGCTTTACAATGTACCTTGTCAAGAAATTGTTATTAATACTAATAAGGATACCTATGAAGTACAGTTATCACTTTTAGGAACTCATCAGTTATTAAATTGTTCTGTAGCGATAAACGCAGCGGAAGAATTACAAAATATTGGGGTTGATATTAAAAAAGAACATATTATAGAAGGACTTAAAAAGGTAAAGTGGCCTGGAAGGCTTGAAATGTTAAAGTCAAAGCCTATGGTTGTAATAGATGGAGCTCATAACATTGATGGTATTACAAGTCTTAAAAATAGCATAAATACTTATTTTAAATATAATAAGCTTATATTAATTGTGGGCATACTTTCAGACAAGCAAGTAGAAGATATGGTAAAAGTAATCACGCCAGAAGCTTCAAATATAATAACTGTAACTCCGCCAAGTTACAGAGCAGAAAATTCCTCTGAACTAGTGGAAATAATAAAAAAATACAATACTAACTGTGAAGCTATGGAAAACTATAAAGAAGCCTACGAAAAAGCTTTATCTTATGCCAATGAAAACGACTTAGTACTTATATGTGGATCACTTTACATGATAGGAGAAATGAGAAAAACCATAAGGGCAGTTAATAGTTAATAGTGAATAGTTATGGTAGAAATTCATCTGATGAATTTCTAAGTTTAAAAAACCTTCCGCATAAAGTGGAAGGTTTTTAACTTTAAATATTAAGTATTAACCATTAACTATTAACTGAATTTAAAGCTTCTTCCAATGCTTTTGAAAGCTGATCTGGGCAGGATGTAGGTTTTTCTTTACAATGAATTCCTTTTAATCTTTTAATAGCTTCATTAACATCCATTCCTTCAATTAAGCTTGCAAGTCCTTGCAAGTTCCCGTTGCATCCTCCAAGGAAGCGAACATTTGTTACTTTATTATCAACTATATCAAAATCAATTTTTCTAGCACAAACACCTTTTGTAGTATATGAATACATCAAAATTTCCCCCTTTAAAAGTATATAAGAAATTATAACTTATTAAAATTTAATACACAAGTACTAATCTTTTAGAGCATATATCAATTTATTTGAGATGTTTAATTTTGCTATGCCCAATTCTTATGTACTTACATATTATATCTGTGAGGAGGGGAAAACAATGAGTCATTTATTCATATGCAACACATCTTCTGACTGTATATCGAGAATAAATTTGTCTACATTCAAAGAAGAAAACAAGATAACATTAAATAATGGATATCATAAAATTGGGCCCCATGGAATATGTCGCTATAAAGATAACCTAATAACTGCAAACAGTTATTCAAATAGTATTTCAATAATAGATACTACTAAGAATATTGAAATACAAAATTGTTTTATAGGGATGCACTGTAATGACGTAGTTACCGTAGAGGATTATGCATATATAGTATGTGGAGAATTGAATAATATAGTGGTGTTTGATATTGTACAAAATAAGGTCGTGGAGGAAATACCCTGTGGGAATTTACCTCATAATATTCAGTTCAATGAAAAAAATAACTTATTTGTAGTGTCAAATATGGGAAATGATACTTTAACCTTAATTAGTGCGGGAAAAAAAGGATATATAAAAAATATAAAGGTAGGACCTTATCCAATAAAGGCTTTATTTACCAGAGATGGGGAGTATATTGTAGTGTGTGAAAGTAATTTAGGCTCAGATCAAAAGGGAAGTATAAGCATTTTATCCACTAAAAATCTTAAAGTGTTATATAGAATATCTGTAGGAAATTCACCAGTAGATATGGTTATAGACGATAATGTTTGCTATGTTTCAAACTTTGGAGATGGCACTTTGAGTTTCGTAGATATAAATTACTATGAAGAAACAAATAGGATAAGGATAGGGGGAATGCCTAGAGGAATAGTAAAAGAAGAAAATGAACTTTATGTAGGAGATAATTATAATAATATTCTTATAAAAATTGACTTAGAAAGTGGGAATAAAAAAAATATACCAATAGGGGGAGAGCCTACTGGTATGCTTTTAATTTAATCTTCTAAAAGTATTTGTAATATCCTTTCATATTTTTTAGAAGAATCATTTTTCCATTTAGTGCATAATTCACGAGCTAAATTATTGCTGTCTACAGTTATCTTTAAATCGATTAAATTTATATTACCCTCAATAGCTTTTAAACTAACAACAAATTTATTTTTATTTTCAATTGTATAGTCAGAAGATGTAGAAACCTCTCTTTTTATATTTTCATGTTGATTTTCTAAATATATGTCTATTGTTTCAAGTTTAACTTTAGAAATCCTGTTTATAAAAAGAGATAGTACTTTTTCACCCTGTTCCGTAATTAAAAGCCTATGTTTATTTTCATCTTCAAGTATTTGTAAAAAGTTATTTTGAACAAGTTCTGAAATATATTGCTGAAGAGTAAAATAATTCATGAAATTATTTTCGAGTATCATCTGGGTAATCTGATTATTGGAAATAGGGGCATTTATTTTATGAAATATATATAGCAGCAGGAGTTTGTTTTCTGCGAGTTCTAAAGTATCTTCAAACATTCATAATCCTCCTAGTAACCTTATATTGATTGTTAAACTTATCAATTATTATATCACAACTTATTAACTATTAACAATTGAGTATTAACTAAAAAAAGTCGGCTGTTACAGCCGACTTTTATATAAAGTTATTATTTGCTACCATTTGCAAGTTGTTCTTCAGCCATGGAAATAAGTCTTTTAACCATTTCTCCACCGACTCTTCCACAATTTTTTGAAGTTACTTCTCCCCAATAATCCTCTGAGCCTTGATGAACTCCAAGTTCCATTGATTCTGCTATTTCATATTTCATATTATCTAAAGCTTTATGAGCGTTTGGTACAAGCTGAGTTCTTCCACTTCCTGATTGTCCTAATGCCATAATAAATTACCTCCTTTTTATAAATGATTATGTATTAGTCACTTATAGTATTTGTTCATATCAAATATAAATACTGTAGTGTTTTAGGAAAGAAAGGGTTAATAAGGTAAGCTAATTAAATTTCACTAGAATATTTAACTTAAATTTTACATATAAAAAATAAGAAGGAATTTATATGGAGGGTAATGTAAATTGAAGAGCAGGGTTTACAAAAAGGTTTTATTTGCAGTGTTATTACTCGCAATAAGTACTGTTTCAAGTATATTTTTAAATGTCAGCAAAGGAGTATTTATTCAGGATAAAAATATTCCTATATATTCAGTAGATACACAGGAAAAGAAGGTAAGTATAACCTTTGATGTAAATTGGGGAAATGATAATACAATTGAAATATTGGATATCTTAGATAAATATAAGATAAAAGCCACTTTTTTTATAATAGGGAATTGGGCAGATGATTTTCCAGAGCTTACTAAGGAAATATACAAAAGAGGACATGAAATTGGAAATCATTCAGACACACATGCGGATTTTGCTAAAGTCTCTAAAGAAAGAATAATAAGAGAAATAAGTGCAGCGGATGCGAAAATAATGAAGATTACAGGACAAGGAACTAAATTATTTAGATGTCCATCAGGTTCTTATAATGATAATGCAGTAAATGCAGTAAAG
Source organism: Clostridium peptidivorans (assembly GCF_900205925.1). GTDB lineage: Bacteria > Bacillota > Clostridia > Clostridiales > Clostridiaceae > Clostridium_AK > Clostridium_AK peptidivorans. The sequence continues at coordinate 63,512 of NZ_OAOD01000013.1, forward strand.
TCTGCAGGATATTATTGTATACAATGGGATGTAGATAGTATAGATTGGAAAGCAGAAGGAGCAGATAAGGAATATGAAAGGGTTATGAAAAAAGTTAAACCTGGCTCTATAATGCTATTTCATAGTGATGCAAAATTTACTCCATATAATTTACCAAGAATAATAGAAGCTTTAAAGGACAAAGGATACAGTTTCGTTAAGGTTGGAGACTTAATATATAAGGAAAATTATAAAATAAATTTGGAAGGTAAGCAGATAAGTAATTGATGGTAAATAATAACTGTATTATAATGGAAATATATAATGCATAAAATATCAACCTTTGCTAAAAATACATATAGAAGAAAATTGAAGCAGGGGTTGATAATATGAGAAGAATAGCAGTAATGGGAGAAAATACAAACTTAATTTATATTATAAAAAAGGAGTTATTGCAGTTAAATATTAAATATGAATTAGTTGATTTAAAAGACACTGAAATTGTAGCAGATTATGTAATTATAAATGAAGAGACTAATTATAATTTGAAGAATATTAAGGGCTTGTATTATCTTGTAAACATGGACTCGAAATTTAAAAATAATTTAAATATTAGTGGAAATGTAATTACTTATGGATTTGGAAGTAAAAATACAGTTACACTTTCAAGTGCAGAAAGAGATGAGAGATATTTAGTATACTGCCTTCAAAGATATATGAAGAATATGTGCGAAAATACAGTAGAGCCTTGTGAGCTTCCTATAAAAAGAAGTTTTAACAACAACAATGAACTCTATGGATATATGATAGTAGTAACTATAGCACTTTTAGAAAATGTAGATATAAGATCATTAAATTTTATATTTAATAATGAAGAAATATTTAAATGAATAGTAATATTATTGACATTTTAAGAATATTTATAAATAAGAAAATATTCTTATATACTAAGGGAGAGAGAGGGGTTATCATGGACAATTTATTACAAAACAACAAAATATATTTGGAAGGAAAGGTATGCTCAGAGTTGGAATTTAGCCATGAAATGTATGGAGAAGGATTTTATACATTTAACGTTGAAGTTCCAAGACTTAGCGATGCTAAGGATGTTTTATTTATAACTTTATCGGAAAGACTTATGGTAGGCATGGAAATAAAAGTTGGAGCGGAGTTAATAATAGAAGGCCAGCTGAGATCATATAATAAATTTATAGATGGAAGCAATAGACTCGTATTAACTGTTTTCGCAAGAAATATAAGTCCTTGTATAGAAAAAAGTAAAAATCCTAATTTAATAGTTTTAAATGGATTTATATGTAAACAACCTGTTTATAGGACAACTCCTTTTGGAAGAGAAATAGCGGATCTTTTATTAGCTGTAAATAGAGCTTACAATAAGTCTGATTATATTCCAACTATAGCATGGGGAAGGAATTCTAGATACTGTAATGATTTGGAAGTTGGGGATAATATAAGAGTTTGGGGAAGACTTCAAAGCAGAGAATATCAAAAGAAAGTATCAGAAGATGAATCAATAAAAAAGGTAGCTTATGAAGTTTCTATATCTAAAATGGAAAGAGTAAATAAAGATGGCGAAACTGAAGAAATTGAACAAGATACTGAAGAAACTGAAGAAACTGAAGAAATTTTTGAAATAGAAGAATAGAAGTGTAGAATTTTAAGATAATGTTGAAACTCCAGTATAGGATTTGCATTTAAGAAAGCGTTCACTACGCAAAAAAGCTCTAATATTTCTGAATTTAAATCACCTAAACTTTCTAAACTCGTTATTACTCAAACAGTAGAAAGTTCTTAACGGTGCTTTAAATTCAGAAATAAAGAGCTTTTAATGCTTGTTCAATGCTTTCTACAATGTGAATCCTATACTATAGGTTCAACATTAAAAATATCACTAAAACTGCTGATGGAAGGAATTTCGTTTTGACGAAATTCCTTTAAAATTATAAGCGACTAGCAACTAAAATCTTGATTTGCAAAACTTATCTTAGGTCATCTAAAATTTCAGTTTTATTTTTAGTTTTTTCGTCTATGTTTTTAATTATTCTTGCAGGGGTTCCAGCTACAACTACTCCTTCAGGAACATCTTCTACAACTACTGAACCTGCTGCGACTACTGAATCTTTACCAATATGTACTCCTTCAAGTATTACGGCATTAGCTCCAATAAGTACGTTATCTTCTATTATACAAGGGTCTTTGCTAGGTGGCTCAAGTACTCCGGCTACAACTGCACCAGCACCTAAATGGACTCTTTTTCCAAGTTTTCCACGAGCACCTACCACGGCATTCATATCTACCATAGTTTCTTCGCCTATTTCAGCCCCTATGTTTATTACAGCGCCCATCATTACAACTGCATTTTTCCCTATGCTTACTCTATCTCTTATAATAGCGCCTGGCTCAATTCTAGCTTCTATATTGGATATATCAAGCATTGGAATAGCAGAATTTCTTCTGTCATTTTCTAATCTGTATTTTGTTATTTTGTTTTTGTTGAAATTTAAAAATTCTAGAACTTCTTCTTTTTCTCCAAATAACATGTAGAAATTATTTGAACCATAAACCTCGATATTGCCGCTATTTACTTCAGATAAATCCCCATTCACATAAACTTTAAGAGGAGTAGATTTTTTTACTTCTTTTATATATTTAGCTATTTCATATGGATTAGTAAAATCATAATTCATAATAAAGCCTCCTTTGACTAAAATAATAATATTATTATTTTACTATTATACATAAATTTATTATATTATAGTATAATTTTAATAATTAATAAATAATCTACATTAATTTCAATAAACCTTAATAATATAAGTTTTCTATATTAACTATTATTTATAATAATGATTAAATAATACTTATATAAAGGGAGTTTTTATGGAAAAAGCTGATATATTCAATACAATTGAAAATTATTTTGATATTAAGTACAAAAGCATAGGGGAATTAAAAGTAAGAGAAGATATAAAAGAGTTCTTTTTACCAAATGACGACAGATCTAAAAAATACTATATATTTGAAATAGCAGCTTTAGAAATGCATGTAAATCAGAGAAAGTTACAAAAGCATGATTTAAAATTTTCTAAGTATAACTATTATCTTCATTATATAAGCTTAAGTATCAACGATAACAAAGCTATGGCAGTATTAGATGAAAATCATGATGTTTATTTTAAATTTTCATCTAATATAAAATCTCAAATGAGCAATTTAAGACATAAAATTTATTTAGAAAAATTTAAAGATAAATGGTATATAATACGAGATATTTATAATGATTACTACAAAAGCTTTGTAATGAATTATGATAAAAGTCAGAGTTATTTAGACGAAATAAAAGAGATTATATTAAGACAAAACTATAATAATTATCTAGAAGATCAAAAGGTAAGAAATATAAGTTTCAGAAATGATGTAGTGCAAAATATAGTCAGTAAGGAAAAATTGTACAATTACAATAGAATAGATGCGGTAAACTATGCAAGAATGTGGGCGCTTAAATTAAATCCAAAATGGGGAAACTATGAATCAGAAGAATATGGTGGAGATTGTACTAATTTTACTTCTCAATGCATATATGCAGGAGGAATACCATTTGATTTTTATGGAACATCTGATTATGTTAAGTGGTATTGGTACTCAAATGATAAAAGAGTGGCACCTTGGACTGGGGCAAAGGAGTTTAATTATTATGTGCAATATAATAAAGGTTATGGATTAAAGGCACATCTTGCTGACTTAGCAGATATGATGCCGGGAGATATAGTACAATTAGGAGGAAATTATCCGCAAACCTACCATAGCATGATTATTTCAGATTACGTATATAATTCTAATGGATATGTAGAAGATTATTTAATTTGTCAACATTCAACTTCTGTTGGTGGAAGATTAAAAGATTATCCATTATCATCAAAACCACATGTTCAAAAGGTTTATATTTCTATTGACGGGTATTATAAGTAAACAAAGGGGGCTTAACTATGGAAAAATTTAATTTAGAGGAACAATATGTGTCAAATTGTGTAAAAAACATTGAAATTTCAGGTATAAGAAAATTTTTTAATAAAGTAAGTAAATACCCTGATGTTATATCATTAACGTTAGGACAGCCAGATTTTCCAGTACCTGAAAAGGTAAAAGAAGCCATGATAAAGGCCATAGAAGATAATAAAACCACATATACTTCAAATATTGGAATATTAGAATTGCGTGAAGAAATATCAAATTATTTAGATAAGCTTAATATAAGCTACACTTCAGAAGAAATTTGCATAACAGCAGGAGGAAGTGAAGCTATATTTGATACTTTTACAGCGGTATTAAATCCTGGTGATAAGATATTGATTCCAACACCTGGATATCCTGCTTATGAAAGTTGTGCTAAGCTTTTGGGGGCTTCACCTATAACTTATAATTTAAATGAAGATTTCACATTGAATATAGATGAAATAAAAAAAGTTATAGAAAAGGAAAAGCCAAAGGTAATAATAATATCCTTCCCATCAAATCCAACAGGAGGAATTTTAACTAAGGAAGATGCAGAAAATTTATATTCTATAATTAAAAACAATGAAATTTTGGCAATAACAGATGAAATATATAGTTCTTTATGTTTTGATAAATATTATTCAGTAGCTCAATTTAAAGATATAAAGAATAAGGTAATACTTATAAGTGGTTTTTCTAAAATGTTTTCTATGACTGGGATTAGAATAGGATATGTATGTGCTGAAGAACAATATATGAAACATATATTAAAGGTACATCAATATAACATGAGTTGTGCACCATCTATATCTCAATGGGCAGCACTAGAGGGACTTAAAAACTGTCTTCAAGATGTGGAATACATGAAAAATGAATTTATAAAGAGAAGAGATTATGTATATAAAAGACTGAGAAATATGAATTTCGAGGTAAACTTACCTAAAGGTGCTTTTTATATATTTCCGTCTATTGAAAAGTTTAATATGAAAAGTGAGGAGTTTTGCGAAAAGCTTTTAATTGAAGCAAAGGTTGCAGCAGTACCAGGTTCTGCTTTTGGAACAGGGGGAGAAGGATATTTTAGGATATCCTATGCCTACAGCATGGAACAATTAGAAGAAGCACTAGATAGAATGGAAAATTGGCTTAAAGATGTGACATTTTAAGATAATGTTGAATAGGTAGCATGAGATTTGCATCTAGGAAAACGTTCATTTCGCTAAAAACGGCTAATATTTCTAAATTTAAAATCCCTAAGCCTTCTAAACTCGCTATGCTCAGACAGTAGAAGTCTCTATACGGGATTTTAAATTTAGAAATAAAGCCGTTTTAAAGCTTATTCAATGTTTTCTACGATGCAAATCTCATACTATAATTCAACATTAAAAATATCAGTTTAACCTGATGAGGGAAGAAATTTAGTAAGCTGAATTTCTGTAATTGTATAAATGAGGGTGGAATTTCGTAAAAACGAAATTCCACCCTCATTTATTAAATATTCACTATTGATAAATAACTAAGATACATCATTAGTTATTTTATGCAACAAAAACTCTAGATTACCGGTTAGTGATAGTGACTACAGATTCTTACTTTAGCACGTCATCCATATCATATACGCCTGGAGCTTTTCCATACATATATTCGGAAGCTCTTAATGCGCCTACGGCAAATACTTCCCTTGATATAGCGGAGTGTCTTATCTCAATTACTTCACCACTGCCTGCAAAAATTACGTCATGATCGCCAACGATGGAACCGCCTCTAACAGCATGAATGCCTATTTCTTTTTTCTCTCTTTTAGAGAGTCCTTCTCTTCCATAAACAAATTCAGTTTCTTCTTGTATGCTGTCTTTTATAGAGTTTGCAAGTAATAATGCAGTTCCACTAGGGGAATCTAATTTTTGGTTATGATGCTTTTCTATTATTTCTATATCAAAGTCTTTAAAAAGCTTTGAGGATATTTCTTTAAGTATATTGTTCACTATATTTATTCCAATAGACATATTTGCAGATTTAAATACAGGGATTTTTTCAGAAGCTTTTTTTATTTCTTCGAGCTGTTCTTGTGTATATCCCGTAGTACAAAGTACTAAAGGAAGATTTTTTAGTATACAAAAATTTAGTAAATCATCTAAAGATTTAGCTGAAGAAAAATCTAAAACTACATCAAAGGCTACATCACAATCTTCTAGCTTTGCAAAAACGGGGTAAGATGAATTTGTAGATGTATTTATATCTACTCCTGCAACTATTTTTAAATTATTAAATGATAAAGAAGTATGAGATATGATTTGACCCATTCTTCCATTACATCCATTTAAAAGTATTTTAACCATTGTATCCTCCTAAGATTATTTTAATAATCCATAAGCCTTTAATTCATTTTTTAATACAGCAAGATTATTTTCATCCATAGAACATAGAGGAAGTCTTAAATCGCCTACAGACATGCCTAAAATATTCATTGCTGTTTTTACTGGTATAGGATTGGTTTCAATAAATAAGGCATTTGTTAAAGCTAAAGCATCTAATTGAATCTTTAAGGCCTCTTCAAGTTTTCCTTCCATATAATACTTGCACATATCATGCATTTCTTTTGGAAGTATATTTGCTACTACAGAAATTACTCCAATACCTCCTAAAGACATTATAGGAATTATTTGATCATCATTTCCTGAATATATATCTATTGTATCTCTTAAAAGAGCCTTCATTTCAGCTATTTGACTGATATTACCACTAGCTTCTTTAATTGCAACTATATTTTTGCACTCAGCACATATTTTCACTAAAGTAGAAGGATTTATATTCATTCCAGTTCTAGCTGGCACATTATAAAGCACAATAGGAATATTTACATTTTTATCTACTTCTTTAAAATGTTCTACAAGTCCCTTTTGAGTAGTTTTATTATAGTAAGGAGTAATTAGAAGAAGACCATCTACTCCAATGCTTTCTGCCCATTTGCTATATTCTATAGTAGCTTTAGTATTATTACTACCGGTACCTGCAATTACAGGAATTCTTCCATGAACTTTATCTACAGTAAATTTAATAGTTTCTTTTCTTTCGACTTCAGTCATGGTAGAAGCTTCACCAGTAGTACCACATATTATTATTGCATCGGTGATGTTTTTAATATGCCATTCTATAAGCTCTTCAAGTTTGTTGAAATTTACACCATTTTCATCAAAAGGAGTAATTATAGCTACTCCAGAACCTTTAAATATACTCATAATTCACCTCCAAAGAGTAATATTATTGCTTTAAATTATTCATTAATCATATACTCTGCAATTTGAATTGCATTTAATGCAGCGCCTTTCCTTATATTGTCAGCAACTACCCATAAATTTAATCCGGAATCTAAGCTGAAATCTCTTCTAATTCTTCCAACATATACTTCATCTTTTCCTGATGAATTTAAAGGCATAGGATATATTAAGTTTGCGATATCATCTTCAAGTATTATTCCTTTAGAACTTTTAAATAGTTCAAATACTTCTTTAATATCGAAGTCTTTTAAGAGTTCAACGTTTATGCTTTCACTGTGACTATTTAAGACAGGTACTCTAACAGTAGTAGCAGTTATTTTTAAATTATCATCATGAAATATTTTTCTTGTTTCATTTACCATTTTAATTTCTTCTTTTGTATATCCATCTTCTAGAAATGAATCAATGTGGGGAAGAAGGTTACCAGCTATAGCATATGGGAATTTTTTAGGGGCTTCTCCCTTATATCCTTCCATTAAATCATTATATCCATTCATACCTGCACCAGATACAGCTTGATAAGTAGAATAAACTATTCTTTTAATTCCATAGGTATCATAAAGAGGTTTTAAAGCTACTACCGCTTGAATAGTAGAACAATTAGGATTGGCAATAATCCCTTTATGCTTTTTAATATCCTCTGGATTTACTTCAGGTACTACAAGTGGTACATTAGGATCCATTCTCCAAGCGCTGCTGTTATCTATAACTACAGCTCCATAATTTGCGAAAATAGGAGCAAAGCTTTTGCTTGTATCTCCTCCAGCTGAAAATAATGCAAAGTCAATTTTTTTGTCCTTTATATTATCCTCTTTTAATTCTTCCACGATATATTCTTTTCCTTTGAAGGAAAGTTTTTTCCCTGCGGATCTAGCAGAAGCAAACAAATATAATTCTGCTATAGGAAAATTTCTTTCTGCTAGTATTTCTAAAAATTTCCTGCCAACCATTCCAGTACAACCAACTACTGCAACATTGTAATTCATAAAGGTCCCTCCTTAAAAATAATTACATCTTATATTATATTGAGATGTTTTATATTATTATATTATATAATGAATAAACATATAAATGAAATACTATGTATAATTTTTTATCAATAATATTAAAAGCAATAAATGAGAAGATTAATAAATAAAAAAGAATAACATCCTTCATTAGTGAGAAAATTTTAGTGAATTTGCATTCATTAAAATGAATTAATATAAGGAATTTATGATTGCGGTGGGAAGTCATCTGATTGACACTGAAAAAAAACTGTGTTAATATGGTTAAAATAATGTAATAAAAACGTAACAAATAATAGGACAAAGACATACGAGTTTTATAAAAATACATATTTACTTAGAGGTTATTCTTTGTGCAAATATATAATTATTGCAAGACTTGCACTTTTATCTTGTATTTATATAAAAATATAAATAAATATATAAAAATACAATTAAATATATAAAAAGAAATTAAAAATAAATCAAAAGCTGTAATAAATATATGCTATATAAGGAAATATCTCAATCAATTCAGATGTACTAATTTATAATCCAATCACAAATTTTTATTAATTATTCAAGGTTAACAGTATAATTTTTTAATTATATAAATATAAGTAAATATAAGTAATTATAAGGGGGAGTTTATAGTGAAAAGAAACAAAATACTAGCACTTATCTTAACGGCTGCGCTTACACTTACAACATTTGTTGGATGCGGCGGTGGAGATAAGAAGCCAGCAGGTGGAGAAACTAAAGCAACGGTAATGAATTTAGAGCTTGCAGATATTAAAACTTTAGATCCAGGGTTAGCTTCAGATGTAGCATCATTTACTGCGGTAAATGCTGCTTTTGAAGGACTTGCAAGAACTAACAATGGAAAAGTTGAAAAGGCTGGGGCTGAAAGCTGGGAAGTTTCAGCGGATAAAAAAACTTATACTTTTAAATTAAGAGATTATAATTGGTCAGATGGAAAACCAGTTACAGCTAAGGATTTCGTATATGGATGGACAAGAATATTAGATCCAAACACTAAATCAACATACATTGAATTCTTAAGTGGTGTTAAGAATGCGAAGAATTTTACAGCAGGAAAAGCTAAAGCAGAAGATCTTGGATTAAAGGCTAAAGATGACAAGACTTTTGTAGTAGAACTTGAAAGACCAATCCCATACTTTGAAGAAATGATAGCATTCCCATTACTTTCACCTGTTAGAGAAGATGTGGTAAAAGCACAGGGAGATAAATATGGTACAGATCCAACTAAGATGGTTTATTGTGGACCATATACAATTACTGCATGGCAGAAGGGTGCTAAATTAACATTAAAGAAAAATGATAAGTATTATGATAAAGATGTAGTTAAAACTAATGAAGTTAACTTAACAGTTATAAAAGAAATGCAAACAAGATATCAGATGCTTATGAACAAAGAAATAGATGCAATACAAATTACTGGTGAATACGTTGAAAAACTTAAAAATGATGTGAAATCAGGTAAGATTGCAGGCCTAGAGCAAGCGGATCCAACTGCCTTCTATATGATATTTAATCAAACTGGAAAGAATAAGCTTCTTACAAATCCTAAAATTAGATTAGCTTTCTCCATTGCAATAGATAGAGAAACTTATGTTAATAAGATTTATAAGAGAGGATTTGTTTCTAATGGCCTTGTACCTACAATACTTAAGTGCGGAGATGTAGTATATAGAGATAAGATTCAAGAGCCATTAAAGGAAGTAATTGCTCAAAACAAAGATCCTAAAGCATTATTTATAGAAGGATTAAAGGAACTTGGATTAGATCCAGATCCAGCTAAGCATACTGTAAGATACCTTCCACAGGATAGCAGTGCATTTGACAAGCAGTCAGCTGAATTCTTCCAAAATCAATGGGAGTCAAAAATAGGCGTTAATGTACAGCTTGATTCAGCAGCAAGCTTTGCAGATTACTTAAAGAAAACACATGATGGTAACTTTGAAATAGCTATGTCTGGTTGGGGTGCAGATTACAATGACCCAGATTCATTTATAGGAATATTCAAAAAGGATAACGGAAATAACTATGGTAAGTATAATAACCCTAAATATGAAGAATTATATAAGAAAATTTTAAATGAAACTGACAATGCTAAGAGATTAGAATTATTTGCACAAGCTGAAAAATTACTTGTTAATGAAGATGCAGGTATAGCTCCTATATTCTATAAAGATAGAAGATCTTTCTATCAGAATAATGTAAAGGGACTTCAATACCCAGCATTTGGACCACACTATGAATTAAAATGGGCATATGTTGAAGGAAAATAAGTTTATATAATAAATATGAATACTACAATGAGGGTTGCAGAGCCTTGTTGTAGTATTTGTATGTTAAGGGGTAAATGGTATTTTATGGGCATGAAAATAACATATGGAATTAATAAATTCTAGTGATGACATAAATTTTAATTGGAAATCAAGGAAGGAGGATATAAATGGCAAAATATATATTAAAGAGATTAGGATATATGATAATAACTTTATGGGTAATAACTACAATAACATTCTTTTTGATGAATTCTATACCTGGAGATCCTGTAATGGTTCAAGCACAAAAACTTCCACCAGAAACTCAGGAAATATTAAGAGAAAAATATGGGCTTAATAAGCCACTTACAACTAGATACGTTATTTATCTAAAAAACATAGTACACGGAGAATTGGGTGATTCCTTTATAACTCCTGGATATAGTGTACAACAAATAATTAAAGATAAGTTTCCTAATTCATTAAAGCTTGGATTACAAGCTATAGCTTTAGGACTAACTATTGGTATAATATTAGGTATAATAGCTGCTTTTAAAAGAAATACAAAGGTGGATTATTCAGTAATATTCCTTGCAATACTTGGGGTTTCTATACCAAGCTTTGTTCTGGCAGCGTTACTTCAAAAGGCAGTAGGTGGTAAAATAGGACTACCTAGTGCAGGGTGGTTTGCACCTGGAGAATATTTAAGTGGATTTAAATATACTATACTTCCAACTATAGCACTATCCTTTTCGAGTTTAGCAACTTATGCAAGATATATGAGAACTTCTGTTTTAGATGTTGTTGGACAAGATTACATATTAACAGCAGAGTCAAAAGGCGTATCTAAAGTGGCTATAGCATGGAAACACGTTATAAGAAATGCAATATTACCTGTTATTACTATACTTGGACCACAGGTAGCAGCAGTTATTACAGGATCTATAGTAGTAGAGAGAATATTTAATATTCCTGGACTTGGAAACTCAATGATAGATGCTATTTTAACAAATGATTATAATGTAATTATGGGACTTACAATTTTTTATTCAGCACTGTACATTGTTTCATTATTAATAGTTGATATATTATATACAGTAGTAGATCCAAGAATAAGACTTACTGGTGAAAAAAGATAGGAGGTCAAAGGCATAATGGTAAATTTAAATAAAGAAAAATTTAAAGTTTTAGGATATGATGCAGAAAATGCTGATATTATAGTAAGACCTAATTTGACCTACTGGCAGGATGCGTGGAGAAGATTAAAGCAAAATAAGGTTGCTATGTTTTCTATGATATTATTGGTAATTATAATACTTATGTGCATAATAGGACCTTGGATATCACCACATAAGTTTTCTGTTCAAAATACAGATAAAATGAATGTTTCCCCAAACAGTGAATATTGGTTTGGGACGGATAATTTAGGAAGAGATTTATTTTCAAGACTTTGGATTGGTGGTAGAGTTTCTATTACTATAGGTATAGTAGGCACTATAATAGAAGTAGTTATAGGTTGTATATATGGCGGTATTAGTGGATACTTTGGAGGAAAAGTAGACGACATAATGATGAGAATTGTGGAAATACTTATAAGTATACCATATATGCTAATAGTTATAATACTATCCATATTTATGGGAAAAGGTATGATGTCACTGTTGATTGCATTATGTATTACTGGTTGGACAAGTATGGCTCGTATGGTTAGAGGACAGGTTATGCAGCTTAAGCAATCAGAATATGTACTTGCGGCACAGGCATTGGGAGCAGACCCTAAAAGAATAATACTTAAACACTTAATACCAAATACTATTGGAATAATAATTGTTTATATGACTTTTGATATTCCATCATTTATATTTGCTGAAGCATTTTTAAGCTTCATAGGACTTGGAATACAGCCTCCTGAAACTAGTTGGGGTGCAATGACTTCCTTTGGACAAGCGGTTATGGATTTTTATCCATATCAATTAATTTTCCCAGCACTAGCTATTTCATTAACAATGTTAGCATTTAACTTACTTGGTGATGGATTAAGAGATGCTCTAGATCCTAAGCTTCGTCAGTAAAGGAGGAGATAATTATGTCACATTTGCTTGAAGTTAAAGATTTGAAAGTTACATTTCACACATATGCAGGTGAAGTGCAATCCGTTAGAGGAGTATCTTTTTATGTAGATAAGGGGGAGACCTTAGCTATAGTTGGAGAATCTGGTTGTGGTAAGTCAGTAACTTCTAAATCCATAATGAGATTAATACCTACTCCTCCGGGAGATATAAAAGAAGGTTCTCAAATATTATTTGATGGAAAAGATATTTTAAAGATGTCAGACAAAGAACTTAGGGATTTAAGAGGAGAAGATATAAGTATGATTTTCCAGGATGCTATGACATCCTTAAATCCTACAATGAAAATAGGAGATCAAATAGCTGAAAACTTAATTATTCATAGAGGAATGAATAAAAAGGAAGCGTTAGATGAAGCAATAAAAATGCTTAAATTAGTTAATATACCAAATGCAGATAAAAGAGTAAATCAGTACCCACATGAATTTTCAGGTGGTATGAGACAAAGAGCAATGATTGCCATGGCACTTGCTTGTAATCCAAAAGTTTTAATAGCTGATGAGCCTACTACCGCATTAGATGTTACAATCCAGGCTCAGATAATGGATCTTATAAGAGAACTTCAAGATAAGCTTGGTACAGCAGTTATACTTATAACTCATGACTTAGGAGTGGTTGCTGGTGTAGCAACTAAAATTCAGGTTATGTATGCAGGTATGATAATTGAAAGAGGTACTAGGGAAGAATTATTCTATAATTCAAAGCATCCATATACTTGGGCACTTTTACAATCAGTACCAAGACTTGATACAAAACATAAAAATGAATTATACTCTATACCAGGAACTCCTCCAGATTTATTAAAACCTCCAGTAGGATGTCCTTTTGCATCAAGATGTGCTTATTGTATGGAAATTTGTAAGGAAGAAATGCCTGAAGTAACAAAGATTTCAGAAACTCATGAAGTACAGTGTTGGTTACAGCATCCTCTTGCACCAAAGGTTGAGGCTCCAAAATTTGAAGGAGGTGCAATATAGGTGGAAAAAGAAATTTTAATCCAGGTTAAAAATCTTAAAAAGTATTTTAAAGTTGGAAAAAATGCTACTTTAAAAGCTGTAGATGGTGTAAGTTTTAATATAAAAAAGGGAGAAACCTTAGGACTAGTTGGAGAATCAGGTTGTGGTAAAACAACTTGTGGAAGAACAGTACTCGGACTATATGGAGCTACAGACGGAGAAGTTTTATTTGAAGGCACCGATATACACAAATTAAAGGGTAAAGCAAAAAAAGAATATACTAAAAATGCACAAATAATTTTCCAGGATCCTTATGCATCACTAGACCCAAGAATGACAGTAGGGGATATCATTGCAGAAGGAATAGATATACATGGTATATATAAAGGGAAAGAAAGAACTGATAGAATATATGAGCTTTTACAGTTAGTAGGTTTAAATAAGGAGCATGCGTCAAGATTTCCTCATGAGTTTTCAGGAGGACAAAGACAGAGAATAGGTATAGCAAGAGCATTGGCAGTAGAACCAAAGTTTATTGTTTGTGACGAGCCAATCTCAGCACTTGACGTTTCTATTCAAGCACAGGTTGTAAATTTACTTATAAAATTACAAAATGATCTTGGTCTTACTTATTTGTTTATTGCTCATGATCTTTCAATGGTAAAACATATATCTGACAGAGTAGGAGTTATGTACCTTGGAACTATGGTGGAGCTTGCTTCAAGTGAAAACTTATATGCGAAACCACTACATCCATATACTCAGGCACTTTTATCTGCTATTCCAATTCCTGATCCAGAAATTGAGCAAAGCAGAAGCAGAATAATGCTTGAAGGAGATGTACCAAGTCCTATAAATCCAAAACCAGGATGCAGATTTGCACCAAGATGTAAATATGCAAAACCTGTATGCAGTGAAGTTTCACCTGTATTCAAAGAGGTTGAGAAAGATCACTTCGTAGCATGTCATTTATTTGAAGATAAATAATAAATTATGCAATGAAGCATCTCATTAACATGAGATGTGCTAATTTATAACGAAATCATAGATTTCTATAAATTATGCAAGGCCCTAAAATCAGTGTAATAGCTGATTTTGGGGCTATTTTTAGGTGCTAGGATAAGCGCTTTTAATCGCCAGTCACTAATTCCTAGTTCTTAATTAGCAATCTATATATCAAATCTAAAGAATTGCTTGATAAAATAGTTAGATTTAATTTAGTTAATGTTTAATACTGAATGATTAATATTTATGGATGAAGTTCTTAGCTAGCACAAATTCTAAACACTAGAGATTAGCGATTAGAGACTAGCTACTTAATTTTGTCTTACAAAATTGAATAAATAAACCCCTATCTGTAAAAACTATTAACTAACGTAATTAATTTTTTTACGGAGGGGATTATTATGGGAAAAACACCACTTAAAAAGGTTATAAAGGCTAAATTAAAATCAAATAGAGAGCTTACTGAAGCAGAAAAGCTTAGAGAACAAATTAAATACGAAATTGCTGATGAATTGGGCTTGATAGATAAGGTAGAGAAATATGGCTGGAGCAGCTTAACTTCAGAGGAAACAGGAAGAATTGGAGGAATAATGACTAGAAGAAAAAAACAAATGAATATTCCTAGAAATATTGACTTGCAAAAAAACAATTTATAATATAAATTTATTAAAGAAACATCTGAATTTTGAGATGTGCTGATTTATAGCGAAATCAAAGATTTGTATAAATCATGTGTGAATATATTTGCATTGAATAAAGGGGAAGGGTTATGGAATGTTACAAAGAATTTGCTCATATTTATGATAATCTCATCAAGGGAGATGTGGATTATTTAAAATGGGCAAATATTATATTAGATTTATGTAATGAGCTTAATGTGTCTAGAAGAGAGTATTTAGATTTAGCTTGTGGAACTGGAAATTTAACAGAACATATAGCAAAAGGTTTCTTAAATACCTGGGCAGTAGATTTATCAGATGATATGCTTACTGAAGCTGAAAATAAGCTTAGAGGCAAAGGGATAAAGGGAAAGTTTGTATGTCAAGATATAAGTGAATTAGACTTAAATAAGAAATTTGATCTTATAACATGCTGCTTGGATTCTACTAACTATTTAACAGAAAATGAAGATATATTAAACTATCTTAAGGGTGTACATAAGCATTTAAAAGAAGAAGGTATTTTTATATTTGATATAAATTCATATTATAAACTTTCTAATGTATTAGGAAATAATACATTTACCTATGATGAAGAAGACGTATATTATACTTGGGAAAATGTATTTGAAGACAATATAGTGGACATGTATTTGACCTTCTTTTTAAAAGAAGGAGAGCTTTATAGAAGATTTGATGAACACCATACAGAAAGAGCATACACTGAGGATGAGTTAGAAGACTTTATCACTAAATCTGGGTTTGAAATAGTAAAAGTATTGGATAATTATGAACATGACGATATATCTTCTACAAGTGAAAGAATAGTGTATGTACTCAGAAAATAAGAAATCAGGAGGAAATAAGAATGAGTGATAAATTAGTTAGAGCAATTGCAAGTAATGGTGACATAAGAATTATCGCAGCTATTACTACAGAACTTGTGAATGAAGGAGTAAAAATTCATGAATGTGCTCCTACAGCAGCAGCAGCACTAGGAAGAATGCTTACAGCAGGAACTCTAATGGGAGCAATGTTAAAATCAGAAAAGGACTCTTTAACTATTCAGATGTCTGGAGGCGGTGAGGCAAAGGGTGTTGTTGTTACTGCTTATCCTGATGCAAGTGTAAAAGGATATATAGGAAATCCTAAGGTGGATTTACCTGCTAATAGTAAAGGAAAGCTTGATGTTGGAGGAGCTATAGGTATAAATGGTAAGGTTACCGTTATAAAGGATATGGGACTTAGAGAGCCTTATGTTGGTCAGATACCTATTTATTCAGGAGAAGTAGGGGATGATCTTGCTTATTATTTTACCGTTTCCGAGCAGACTCCTTCTGCTGTTGGACTTGGAGTTCTTGTAGACACTGATTTAAGTATTAAAGCAGCAGGTGGATTTATTATTCAAATGATGCCAGGAGCAAATGAATTAGCGGCTGATTTAGTCACTTATAGACTTCAGGATATGAAATCTGTAACTGATTATATAGTGCAGGGAATGAGTATTGAAGAAATACTTCAGTTTATATTTGAAGATATGGATTTAAAAATATTAGATAATATGACTCCCAAGTATCAGTGTGATTGTACAAGAGATAAGGTAGAAAGAATATTTATGAGCATAGGAGAAAAAGACCTTACTGAAATATATAATGAAAATAAAACTGAGGAATTAAAGTGTCACTTTTGTAATACACGCTATGAATTTACTAATGAACAAATAGGAGAAATTTTGAAAAAATCAGAAAGTGATGATTAAGCATGAGCCAACAACCATTAAAATACATTGTAATTGGTTAAAAACTGTAATATAATTTTATTATGAAACATCTCAATAGCTTGAGATGTGCTGATTTATAACGAAATTATAAATTTCTATAAATCATGCATAGTTAATTAAAATTTAATATAATTATTTTAGGTGCTAATATAGTTTAAAAGAGAAGGTGGTGAAAAGCCACTGCAGCCCCCGCTACTGTAAGAGTTGACAAATCCCATTTATCCACTAGATATTTCTAGGGAGGAGGTAGGAGGAAGAAACTTAAGCCAGGACAACTGCCTGAAATACATTGCTACAATGCTTCGGAGGGAAGATATAAGCTTAGATATGTATTCCCTTGCTTTTGCAAGGGATTTTATTTTGTAATGATATTTAATATATGTAAGTTATTTAAAAACATTATATTATAAGTATTACATGTTAAAAATAATAATCTCCCTATTGATTAGGGGGATTATTATTTTTTATCTTTCCATTAGAAGTATGATAATATTTAAGGTCTTTAAAACAAATGCTATTTGGTATTATAAAGTATTTTGCTACTTTTAAATTTTAGGAGGAATGGGAAATGGAATTATTTAAAAAAACATTGGAAAGTATTACACCAGCTAATGAAGAGGCAATAGAAAAGGGTTGGCAGAGAATGGATAGCCTTAGTAAGCCTATAGGAAGTTTAGGAAAATTAGAAGAAATAGCTGTAAAGATTGCAGGTATTACAGGACAAGTAAAAAATAAAATAAATAAAAAAGTAACTATAGTTATGAGTGCGGATAATGGAGTATTGGAAGAAGGAGTTAGTGCATGTCCTCAAGAACTTACAGCTATTATTACAGATAATTATACAAGAGGTATTACAGGTATAGGAGTTTTATCTAATTATGCTAAAGCAGATGTGTGTGTAGTAGATATAGGTGTAAATGGAGAGTTTAATAATCCTAAGATAGTAAATAAAAAAATAGCTTATGGAACTAAAAATATGGCAAAGGAAGCTGCTATGTCGAGGGAAGAAGCTATAAAAGCCATTGAAGTAGGAATAGAAATGGTAGATAAACATGTAAGTGAAGGATATGATTTATTTGGTACTGGAGAAGCAGGAATGGGAAATACTGCTACTAGTGCAGCAATTATAAGCGTATTTTCTGGAATAGATTCTGACTTAATAGTAGGCAAAGGTTCTGGACTTACAGAAGAACAATTTATAAATAAAAAAAATGTAATAAAAAGAGCAATTGAGTTAAATAAGCCTGACAAAAATGATGTTATAGATGTTTTATCAAAAATAGGTGGTTTTGATATAGCAGGATTATGTGGCTGCTTTTTAGCAGCGGCTAAAAATAGAGTGCCTATAGTTATAGATGGAATTATATCTTGTGCAGCTGCATTATGTGCTTATAAGTTAAATCCAACTGTGAAAGATTTCATGTTTCCATCACATCTTTCAGTAGAAGCAGGAGCAGCTTATGTTATGAATGAAATAGGTCTTAAAGCAAACTTGAATTTAGATATGAGATTAGGAGAAGGTTCTGGTTGTCCTATAGAATTTTTAATAATAGAATCTGCTTTATGTGTGATGAGTGATATGCATACCCTTCAGGAGGCTAGCATACATAACAGCGAATTTTTAGTAGACATTAGAGAAAATTAGCTTTTTCTAGTGGTTGTTTAGAAAAAGTGCGACATTTTAAAGTAATGTTGAACCTACCATATGAGATTTGCATAATTAATGAAACATATCATACGGTAGGTTCAACATTAAAAATGTTGTAATTTTCTTATACTATACTTTTATTAATTATAAATTAATGACGAATAGTTAGTGAAAAATATAATTTTTTTGAATTTGTTTATTGACAAAAGTTATATCAGCTTATATAATAATAATTGTCTGAATGACGCGCAAGTATTTATGGGAGCATAGCTCAGCTGGGAGAGCATCTGCCTTACAAGCAGAGGGTCACAGGTTCGATCCCTGTTGTTCCCACCATGATACTGCGGCCCAGTGGCTCAGTTGGTTAGAGTGCCGGCCTGTCACGCCGGAGGTCGAGGGTTCGAGCCCCTTCTGGGTCGCCAAATGGCTGGATAGCTCAGTCGGTAGAGCAGAGGACTGAAAATCCTCGTGTCCCTGGTTCGATTCCTGGTCCAGCCACCACATGCGGGAGTGGCTCAGTGGTAGAGCGTCACCTTGCCAAGGTGAACGTCGCGAGTTCGAATCTCGTCTTCCGCTCCAATTTCATATGGCGCTATAGCCAAGTGGTAAGGCAGAGGTCTGCAAAACCTCTATTCCCCAGTTCAAATCTGGGTGGCGCCTCCAATTTAATTCAGTGATTTAAAAGTAGCTTATACTGTAACTTGTCAGAGGGTTAACAGTATAGGCTGTTTTTATTTGCTGTTAAGACCTTTGTGTTGTTTTACAGCATAGACCTTTGTTGGCTGGCAGGGGAACGGATTATGTTATCAGGAAGGCTACAAATGGCAAGAAAACGCATAACAATGAATGGAGCAGGAGCGGTAATGGAACCGTTACATCAAGAAAGGGAGCAGAAAGGCAACTTTACTATTGGCGAGTTTTTAGAGTATGCAGCTTAGATGTACAGTAAAAATTATAAGCCTTGTACAATTAACTGTATGTTAGGCACAGAATATTTTACAGAGAGAGCGAAGCTATATTAAAAGCTTATATATTAGACCCAAAGATTACACAAAGAGAATTAATTGGAGTTGACGGAATAACACAATTTAGTACAAATACAAAGAGTAATAAAGAATGTAAGAAACAAATTAAGCACAAGTCTGTAACTTAAATGTTATGGACTTTTTAAATTTCTTTAACTATCTTATATTTACTCTTATTTTAATTGTTATGTAATGTTGGGAGTAATTATACTGTTACTAAGGTGTTTTCTTCTGTTCTCTTAATTGTTATAAAAAAGTTTCATAAAGTGCTCTAAAGGTTTAACATATTTAAGCAAAAATGTTATAATATTATATGATTGAGATTGCGGTTATTAATATTAAAAAATAAATATTTTAGTGTGTCGTCTAATAGTATTAAAAAAGTTAAAGGAGGAGTGAAATGAGAAAGGGAAATAAACTTATTGTTATTTTTTCAGCAATAATAATTATTCTGGGAGCGGGAATAACATTATATAAAAGTAATTTATTTTGTAATGTTTCAAATGACTATTTAGCAAGTAAAGAAGAAACAGAAAAGAGTTTTTATTCTAAACAAAATGAGAAAAGTACTAAGGATAGTCAAAGCTTTGATTTTGGCAAGTTTACAGGTAAGTGGTCTTTAATGGAGTTTACTTCGGATAAGGGAAACAAAATAACTATAAGTGATAACACAAAAATTGATAAAGGTAAATTTTATATTGTGGTATTAGATAAGAATTATAATATTATGGCTAAAAAGAACGAGCTAAATGATAAAGGAAACATAATTTTTACTACACCTAATAGTGGAAAGTATATTGTTAGAATTGTTGGGAAAAATGCAAGTGGAAGTTTTAACTTAAAGATAGGTGCAAGTAATAACATTAATGTCTCCCACAAAAACTTTTTCGAATAGTAATTATAGTGCCACCCATGTGGGTGGCACTATAATACTCCCTCTATCTATTAATCTACCATTTCTTAAATAAACAGGCTGAATCTCGTGCTTTTTTAAAAAGGATAACACTTCTTTGCCATAAGCGTAATAAGATAAATCTCCATAAAAGGCTAAAGTATTAGCATCTATTTTGCCACAACATCCTCCTATAAATCCATAGTCAAGTCCAGGAAGCTCAATATCACCTGGAGGCAATAAAAGTACATCAATATCATTAGATTTAAGAGAGTTAGCTATACCCTTATCACTGGTCATTATTGCTCTTTCAGAAACTATAGCAGTAGAGCATTTGGTATAACCTTGTTTTACATTTACCAAAATTTTATTTTTTGCTTTATTAAGTAGTGTTCGATCTGTATATTTTAAATAATGCACAAATAAGTTTGATAAACTCAAGGCATTTAGTGTAATATCATAAGGATATTTAGCTAAAATTGATGAATGAGATTTTAACACATTGAAATTTAAGGATTTTAGCAATTCGACAAAATGAAATGGCATATCTCTATGTACTAGTATATTTTTATTATCTATCAAATGAACAAGCATATCCGGATGACCGCACACTGATTCGTATAATTTTTCATAAGGAGGACAAATTAAGACTTTGCAACCTAGACTTTCCAAACTACTTTTTTCTACAATATTTATTCTATAATCAACTAATGCATATTTCATATTTCTCACCCATAATACATATTAAGTTAGTTATGCTATTTTTGTCAAATTTCCTAGGAAATATGTTCAAGCATATTATGTATACACTTTTAAATTTCACATATACTATGCTAGAAAGGAGTGAGAATGGTATGGAGCACTTTACATTGGTATATGAAAATGAAGTAGAAGATATTATAGATAGTGTTAATAGTTTAAAAGAATATTTTAAAAATAAAAAAATAGAAGTTGGAATATGGGAAAGCATACATGAAAACACTCACTTTCTTAAAATATATTTTGCTAAAGAAAAGTTTAATGAGAAGTATTTTCAAATTTTTAATTTGTATATAGCTAATATATTGTATAGGGAAGTTGTAAAGAAATTTTATAAAAAAAATCTCGTAGATTTTTTAGAAGATAACTATTTTTTTCTTACAGGTGATGAAATAACAGAAATAAAAAACAAAAGTGTAGAAATATTTAATAATGAAACTTTTTTAATAGATGATAAAAATATATTTTATTTAAATAGAAAAAATGAAATGATAGATAAGATAATAGACTGTATAAAAGAAAATAAAGAAATAAATATAAATGGATTTGTAATGTTTAGAATGAAGGAATTGGAGATATACTTAGAAAATATAATTGAAAAAATAGTAGAAGACCACATGGTTGAAAAAGAATATGATGAATTTATAAAATTACTTCAATACTTTGTAAATATACAAGAAAGTAGAATAGATGAATTAAATATAATAATAGATATAGAGGGAAGATATATACTTAGGGATAAAGATGGCAATGATATAACGGAAAGCTTTATGAGTGATATGCATAAAAATAAAATGAATACTGAACTTTTAAATGGCGTGAATTTTGAAGATATGCTTATAAGCAATTTAATAACTTATTGCCCTGAAAAAATAGTTATACATTGTCCAGAAAATTCGTTCAATCAGGAAATAATAAATACAATAAGTAAAGTATTTATTCAAAGAGTGGAATTTTGTACTGAGTGCAAAATGTGTAATAAGATAAAGAGAAAAAGCCCGTTATAAAAGTTATAGTTTTTATTGACAGAATTTAATGTTAATACTATAATTAAAAAAAGCAATGAAAAGGAAGAGTAAACAATTAAATTATTACTAGAGAGGAAAGTCCACTGGCTGAAAGATTTTCTTAATAATATTGTTGAAAACCACCTTGGAGCTGTATGCTGAAGTTTAGTAAGTATTACCGTTGCCTGCGTTAAAGGTACAAAGAGGATAGTATATTTTTATATATTATTAATTTGGGTGGAACCACGGTTATAAATCGTCCCAGTATATGGGAGGATTTTTTTATTTTTTGTAATATATTTTAAATAAAATAAGGAGGATCTATTATGATTAAGGTGACTTTAAAAGATGGAAAAGTTTTAGAGGTTGAAAAGGGAACTAAAGTAGCAGATATAGCTATGAAGATAAGTCCTGCCCTCTATAAAAAAGCATTAGGTGCAAAAATAAATGGTGAGGCTTGTGAGTTGATGACAGAAATACAGGATGATTGTTCACTCGAAATATTAACATTTGAAGATGAAGGCGGTAAATTAACATTAAGACACACTGCTTCACATATACTTGCTCAAGCTGTAAAAAAACTTTATCCAGAGGTGAAATTAGCAATAGGACCTGCTATAGACACAGGTTTTTATTATGATTTTGATGCTGATTTTACTTTTACTCCAGAGATGTTTGATAAAATAGAAAAGGAAATGCAAAATATTATAAAAGAAAATTATGCATTAGAAAGATTTGAACTTTCAAGAGAAGACGCTATAGATTTAATGAAGGAAAATAATGAATCATATAAGGTTGAATTAATTGAAGATCTTCCAGAAGATGCAGTAATATCTTTCTATAAGCAGGGAGATTTTACAGACTTATGTGCAGGTCCTCATGTGCCATCTACAGGTAAGGTTAAAGCTATGAAACTTCTTTCAGTGGCAGGAGCTTACTGGAGAGGTGATGAAAAAAATAAAATGCTTCAAAGAATATATGGAACAGCATTTACTAAAAAGAGTGAATTAGAAGAATATCTACATATGTTAGAAGAAGCTAAAAAGAGGGATCATAGAAAATTAGGTAAGGAATTAGACTTATTTAGCTTACATGAAGAAGGTCCAGGATTCCCATTCTTCCATCCAAAGGGAATGGTAGTTAGAAATCTTCTTGAAAATTACTGGAGAGAAACACATACTAAAGCTGGATATCAAGAAATAAGAACTCCTATCATATTAAATGAAAAATTATGGCATCAGTCAGGCCACTGGGACCATTATAAGGATAATATGTATTTTACAGAAATAGATGGAGAAGATTTTGCTGTAAAACCAATGAACTGCCCAGGATCAATACTTGTTTATAAAAGTTCAATGCATTCTTATAAGGAATTTCCACTTAGACTTGGAGAACTAGGAATGGTTCATAGACATGAGCTTTCTGGAGCTTTACATGGACTTATGAGAGTAAGATACTTTACTCAAGATGATGCTCATATATTTTTAACTAGAGACCAAATAAGAGATGAAATATTAAATGTAATTAAATTAATAGATGAATTTTATAAGAGTTTTGGTTTTGAGTACTTTGTTGAATTATCTACAAGACCAGAGGATTCCATGGGTAGTGAGGAAGATTGGGAGGCAGCTACAAACGGACTTAAAGAAGCTTTAAATGCTGCAGGATTAAGTTATAATGTAAATGAAGGGGATGGAGCATTCTATGGACCTAAAATAGATTTCCATCTAAAGGATTGCTTAGGAAGAACATGGCAGTGTGGTACTATACAGCTTGATTTCCAAATGCCAGAAAGATTTGATTTAACTTATGTAGGAGCAGATGGAGAAAAACATAGACCAGTTATGGTTCATAGAGTTGTATTTGGAAGTATAGAAAGATTTATAGGAATACTTATAGAAAACTATGCTGGAGCATTCCCAACTTGGCTTGCACCAGTACAGGTTAGAGTGTTAAATATAACGGATTCACAAAAAGATTATGCTAAGGGTATAGTTGAAACTCTTAAAGAAAAAGGATTAAGAGTAGAATTAGATGATAGAAATGAAAAAATAGGATACAAGATAAGAGAAGCACAGCTTCAAAAAATTCCTTATATGATAGTAATTGGAGATAAGGAAATGCAGGCAGGAAAAATAGCATTAAGAACAAGAAGAGGTGGAGATTTAGGAGCAATGGAATTAAATGATTTCATAGCTAAAATAGAAGAGGAAATCAAAGCTAAATCCACTGAAGGCTGTATTTTATAAAAAAAATGTTGACAAGTAAATAATATTGTAGTAGAATTCTATATGTTAAGAAGAAACGAGCCGTTTCTCACCTTACAGCATTGCTAGTAGGGTTATATGGATGACAATCTTTGTTTTGTTGCATATAAAGGACGGCATTTGCCGTCCTTTTTTTAATACATATAATATTTATTTAATTTGATGTTTATTTCTCTAGGGAGGTGAATGTTATTAGTAAAGATTACCTTATGAATGAAGATATAAGGGAAAAAGAGTTAAGAGTAATTGGCGATAATGGCGACCAATTAGGAATATTGAGTGCCTCTGAGGCCTTGAAAATTGTAGAAGAGAAAGAATTAGATTTAGTAATGATAGCTCCTACTGCAAAACCTCCTGTTTGTAGAATAATGAATTATGGAAAATTCATTTATGAACAGGCTAAGAAGGATAAAGAAGCTAAGAAAAAACAAAAAGTTATTAGCATAAAAGAAGTTAGATTAAGTGCAACTATAGAAGAGCATGATATAGAAATTAAAGCTAACAATGCAAGGAAATTTTTACTTGCAGAAGATAAAGTTAAAGTAACTGTTAGATTTAGAGGCAGAGAAGCTGATTATTCACATCTAGGTAAAAAAATATTAGATTTATTTTTGACAAAACTTGAAGATGTGTGTATAGTTGAAAAGCCAGCTAAATTAGAAGGAAAAAATATGACAATGATTTTAGCTCCTAAAAGGGCTTGATATTGAGAGGAGGAAAAGATTATGCCAAAAATGAAATCAAAAAAAGCTGCTGCAAAGAGATTTAAGCTTACAGGAACAGGAAAACTAAAGAGAGCTAAAGCTTTCAAGAGCCATATCTTAAATAAAAAGAGCGCTAAAACAAAAAGAAACTTAAGACAGACAGCATATGTATCTGAAACACAGGAAAAAGTAATGAAAAAATTATTACCATACCTATAATAGGTACGTTAAAAGGAGGTTTATTAAATGGCAAGAGTTAAAAGAGCTATGAACGCTCGTAAATATCATAAAAAAGTGTTAAAACTTGCAAAAGGTTACTATGGAGCAAAAAGCAAGTTATTCAAAACTGCTAATGAATCAGTTATAAGAGCATTAAGAAACGCTTACGTAGGAAGAAAGTTAAGAAAAAGAGACTTTAGAAAACTATGGATAGCTAGAATTAATGCAGCAACAAGAATGAATGGTCTTTCTTATTCAAGATTCATGAATGGAATGAAGCTTTCAGGAATAGATATAAACAGAAAGATGCTTTCTGAAATAGCTATAAATGATCCAAAGGCTTTTGCAGAATTAGTAGAAGTAGTAAAAAAACAGCTTAACGCTTAATAAAAAAATGCAGCTTTAAAGGCTGCATTTTTTAAATTTTACGGAATTATTTATATAAATTTTTATTGTACATAAGTTTGACAATTTGCATGTAAATGCTATAATAATTGTTAATGCTATGAAATTATAGTAATTATGAGGTGCTTAAAAATGAAAATCAGTATAGGAAAGTACTTTAAACTTACACCAGTACAAATCTTGGCAATAGGTTTTGCAACAGTTATATTGATAGGGGCAATTTTATTAAACTTGCCTATAGCCACGCAGGATGGGATCAGGACTCCATTTATAGATTGTCTTTTTGTTTCTACGTCAGCCACTTGTGTAACAGGGCTTATAACAGTAGATACAGGAACTCACTGGAATTATTTTGGTAAAACTGTAATAATGTTTTTGATTGAAATAGGCGGGTTAGGTTTTATGTCCTTTGCTACATTAATAGCTCTTTTATTAGGAAAGAAAATTACTTTAAAAGAAAGATTAGTTATGCAAGAGGCTCTTAATTCATTTTCCCTTCAGGGATTAGTGAAAATGGCTAAATATGTATTGATTTTTACATTTTCAATACAGCTCGCTGGAGCATTATTATTATCAACTCAATTTATACCTGAGTTTGGACTTTGGAAAGGAATATATTATAGTGTTTTCCATTCCATTTCTGCTTTTTGTAATGCAGGATTTGATCTTGTAGGTGGATTTAAAAGTTTAACAGTATATGCAGAAAATCCTGTTATAATTCTAACAATAGGTAGTCTTATAATAATAGGTGGATTAGGGTTCTATGTGTGGCAAGAAATTTACAATTTTAAGGGACTAAGGAGGCTATCACTTCATTCAAAAGTAGCTCTTTCGGGTACTGCTTTTTTACTCATTATTGGAACTATACTCATGTTTATATTTGAAAGCAATAATCCGGGAACCATGAAGAATATGTCCTTTAAGGGAAAGGTTTTATCCTCATTTTTTGCAGCTGTAACTCCAAGAACTGCTGGATTTAACTCTATTTCTACCAGCGATATGACTAATGCAGGAGTATTTTTAACTATAATTTTAATGTTTATAGGTGGAGCACCAGGGTCTACTGCAGGAGGAATTAAAGTAACTACTGCAGGAGTTTTGGTTATGACGGTACTCAGTATTATAAAAGGAAGAGAAGATACTGAAATATATAAGAAGAGAATAACAAAGGATGCTGTTTATAAGTCTTTGGCAATTACCACAATTGGATTAGGATTGGTAATAACAGTTACTATGCTGCTTTCTATAACGGAGCCAAGTGCAACACTTGAGTATTTATTATATGAAGCAACTTCGGCATTTGGTACTGTGGGAATGACTTTAGGACTTACAACTCAATTATCATTTGTAGGAAAGGCAATTGTTATATTTACTATGTATTGTGGAAGATTAGGTCCACTTACTGTATTTCTTGCTTTAGCAAAGAGAGCAAATTCAAATAAAATAAAGTATCCTGAAGATAAGATATTAGTTGGATAAGGAGTGTTATTATGGCAAAGAAACAATTTGTTGTTATAGGTTTAGGTAGATTTGGAACTTCTGTGGCTAAAACATTATATTCATTAGGAAATGATGTATTAGCAATAGATGTAGATGAGGAAACAGTACAAAGTATATCGGATAGTGTAACTCATTCTGTGCAAGCAGAGGCTATGGATGAAAATACTTTAAGATCTCTTGGAATAAGAAATTTTGATGTAGCTGTAGTAACTATAGGTTCAGATCTGCAAGCTAGTGTTATGGTAACCTTGTTGCTTAAGGAATTAGGGGTAAAGCACATAATAGCCAAGGCAAATAGTGAGCTTCATGCAAAGGTACTTTATAAAATAGGTGCAGATAGAGTTGTTCTTCCAGAAAGAGATATGGGGGTTAGAGTAGCTCATAACTTAGTATCTTCAAATATATTAGACTATATAGAATTATCACCAGATTATAGTATAGCTGAAATAGCAAATCCAAGAGTATGGCAAGGAAAGACTCTTCAAGAGTTAAATTTAAGAGCTAATTATGGAATAAATGTAGTTGCGGTAAAAAAGGATAATGATATAAATGTATCTCCGATGGCAGATGATGTGTTAGGAGATGGAGATGTAATAGTTGCAATTGGCGGTGCAGATGAATTAAATAAATTGGAAAGTCAAATAGGAAATAGTAAATAGAAAAAAAGGTG
Organism: Clostridium peptidivorans; assembly: GCF_900205925.1. GTDB lineage: Bacteria > Bacillota > Clostridia > Clostridiales > Clostridiaceae > Clostridium_AK > Clostridium_AK peptidivorans. The sequence continues at coordinate 91,682 of NZ_OAOD01000013.1, forward strand.
GAATATTTTTGGAAAAGATAACTAGTAAAGATAATTCATCTATTAAGGAAGTAAGAAAGTTTAAAGAAAAGAAATATAGAACGGCTAATAAAAAGTTTTTAGTAGAGGGTTTTAGATTTGTAGAAGAAGCAGTAAAATCAAATTTTTATATTGAAGAATTATTTATATCAGAAGAAGCTTTGGAAAGGTTTTATGGATATGATTTTAAATGTAAAATAAAGGAGTATACAAAGGTATATTCATTAGAAGATAAACTTTTTAAAACTTTAACTAATACAGAAAGTCCTCAAGGAATATTAGCAGTAGCAAGATATAAGGATATTGAATTGAAAGCTAAAGATGGTTTTTACATATTAGCAGATAAAGTTCAGGATCCAGGAAATATGGGTACTATAATAAGAAGTGCTCATGCATCGGGAGCACTAGGAGTAATTTTAACTAAGAGAACTGTTGATGTATATAACGATAAGACTTTAAGGTCTACCATGGGTTCGATATTTCATATTCCAATAATAGAAGATACTGATCTTTCTATAACTAAAACTTTAAAAGATAATGGGTTTAAAGTCTTAGTAAGTTCCTTAGAAGAAAGTCATGATTTTTATGATATAAATTTAAATAAAAACATTATAATATGTGTGGGTAATGAAGGTAGAGGTATAAGTGATGAAATACTAAATTTAAGTGACGAGAAGTTTAAAATACCTATGCCTGGTAAAGCTGAATCATTAAATGTTGCAGTAGCAGCATCCATTATGATGTTTGAAAGAGTGAGGCAAAACTTAAAAAAGGTTGACAATTCAATTTAAAATAAGTAAAATTTAGAATTAAGATGTTATAATAAAATAATGAAACTATGAAGAAGAGAGTAAATATAAGTTCACTTCAGGGAGAAGGGGTCATAGACTGAAAGCCCTTTTATTGATATTTATATTGAAGTTCACTTCTGAGTTCTAGCTGTGAACTTATAGTAGCAGTTAGCGGCTAAGCCGTTATAATTTTAAGCTGGACATTAAGTCAATTAGGGTGGTACCGCGGATATAAAGTTCGTCCCTTCATGGGGAGGGGCTTTTTTTATATGTCTTAAAACTTATATAGAGAAAGGAGTATTAATAAAAATGCAAGAAAAATTAAACTTAATAAGAGACAATGCTATAGAAGAACTAAAAAAAGTTAATGAAGCTCAGGAATTAGAAAGCATAAGAGTAAAATACCTTGGTAAAAAAGGGGAACTTACTCAAATACTTAGAGGAATGGGTGCTTTAAGTGCTGAAGAAAGACCTATTATAGGTAAGGTTGCAAATGAAGTAAGAAGTAGTATTGAAGAACTTATAGAAGATAGATATAAAGCTATAAAAGAAAAGGAAAAGGCAAATCGTCTACAAAATGAAACTATTGATATATCAATGCCTGGTAAGAAACAATTTTTAGGCAAAAGGCATCCTCTTGATTTAACCTTGGAAAGCATGAAGGAAATATTCATTTCTATGGGATTTACTATAGAGGAAGGTCCAGAAGTAGAACTTGACTACTATAACTTCGAAGCTTTAAATATTCCTAAAAATCATCCAGCAAGAGGGGAACAGGATACATTTTACATAAACGACAGTTTGGTTTTAAGAACTCAAACATCACCTATACAAATAAGAACTATGGAAAAGCAAGAGCCTCCTATAAAGATGATTGCACCAGGAAAGGTTTATCGTTCTGATGCTGTAGATGCTACTCATTCACCTATATTTTATCAAATGGAAGGTCTCGTAATAGATAAAGGAATAACCTTTGCAGATTTAAAAGGAACACTAGATCTTTTTGCAAAAAAAATGTTTGGAGATAAGGTTATAACTAAATTTAGGCCTCATCATTTCCCATTTACTGAACCTTCTGCTGAAATGGATGCTACTTGCTTTGTATGCAATGGAGATGGTTGTAAGGTTTGTAAGGGAAGCGGATGGATAGAAATATTAGGTTGTGGAATGGTTCATCCACAGGTTTTAAGAAACTGTGGAATTGATCCTGAGGTGTATTCAGGATTTGCCTTTGGATTTGGCGTAGATAGAATGGTAATGATGAAGTATGCAATAGATGATATAAGACTTTTATATGAAAGTGATATGAGATTTTTAAATCAGTTCTAAGAGTAATATTTTATTAAACTTTAAAATCACTTAAGGAGGAATAAAAAATGAAAGTACCAGTTAAATGGCTTAAAGATTATGTTAATATAGATATTTCACCAGATGAGCTCGGAGATGCATTAACTCTTTCAGGTTCCAAAGTAGAAGAAGTTATAACTTCAGGAGATGAAATACAAAATGTAGTAACAGGAAAAATACTTGAAATAAAACCTCATCCTGATGCAGAAAAGCTAGTAGTATGCCAGCTAAATGTAGGAACAGAAGAGCCAGTGCAAATAGTTACAGGAGCAAATAATATGAAGGAACAGGATATAGTTCCTGTGGCATTACACGGTTCTATATTACCAAATGGATTAAAGATAAAAAAGGGTAAATTAAGAGGAATAGTTTCCAATGGAATGATGTGTTCAGAAGAAGAATTAGGTATAGCTTCAGAAGAACATGTACATGGACTTATGATATTGCCAGATGATACTCCTATTGGAAAAGATATTAAAGAAGTTTTAGGATTAAATAATTCAGTAATTGATTTTGAAATAACTTCAAATAGACCAGATTGTCTAAGTGTTGTTGGAATTGCAAGGGAAACTGCTGCTACTTTAAATACAGCATATACTATGCCTGAAACAGCATATAGCATAAAATGTAATGAAAATATAAAAGATTCATTAAAGGTAGAAGTAAAAGATAAATTATGTAGAAGATATATGGCTCGTGGAGTTAAAAATATTAAGATAGAAGAATCTCCTTCTTGGATGCAGGAAAGACTTATAGATGCAGGGGTAAGACCTATCAATAATATAGTAGACATAACAAATTTTGTAATGATTGAACTTGGTCAGCCAATGCATGCTTTTGACTCACGACAAATAACTTCAGGTAAAATAGTAGTTGAAAGAGCAGAAGATGGAGAAAAGTTTACCACACTTGATGAAGTTGAAAGAACATTAAATGCAGATGTACTTTGTATAAAGGATGGAGAAACAAACATAGGACTTGCAGGAATAATGGGAGGACTTAATTCAGAAGTTAAGGAAGATACTACTGCAATAATATTTGAATGTGCTAATTTTGATGGTACAAATATAAGAGTATCTTCTCAAAAGCTAGGTGTTAGAACTGAAGCTTCATCAAAATTTGAAAAGGACTTAGACCCTAATTTAGTGGAAATTGCTATGAACAGAGCTTGCTATTTAGTAGAAAAATTAAATGCAGGGGAAGTTATGGAAGGAACCATAGATATATATGAAGAAAAGTTAGAACCACACACATTAGAAATAAGTTCAAAATGGATAAATGAGTTTTTAGGAACAAATTTGTCAAAGGAAGAAATGAAAGGCTGCTTAGACAGATTGGATTTATTTACTGAAATAAGTGAAGATACGCTTCACATAAATGTTCCAACTTTTAGATGTGATGTAAACATAAGAGAAGATGTGGCAGAAGAAATAGCAAGAATTTATGGATATAATAATATTCCTACAACACTTATAAGAAGTGTAAGTGAAAGAGGAGGAAAAAGTAAAAAACAACATCTAGAAGATGAAGTAATAGCAGCCTTAATGGGAAGTGGATTAAATCAATCTATAAGTTACTCATTTGTAAGTCCTAAGGTATTTGATAAGATAAAAATATCTGAAGACAGTGAGCTTAGAAATGCTATAAAGATAAGAAATCCATTAGGTGAAGATTATAGCATAATGAGAACTACTACAATTCCTTCTATGATGGAAGCATTAGCTAGAAATTATTCAAGAAATAATGAAGAAGCAAGGCTTTTTGAAATAGGTAAGGTATATATGTCTAAAGAAAATAAGAATGAAGTTCCAGAAGAAAGAAATATGCTGACTATTGGATTGTATGGAGATGTTGATTACTTAAACTTAAAGGGTGTAGTAGAAAATATAGCAGAGCATTTAGGAGTAGAAAAACTTAACTTTGCACGTGAGAGTGAAAATCCTACATTCCATCCTGGAAAGACAGCTTGTGTTAATATAAGAAAAGAGATTTTAGGAACCTTAGGAGAAGTTCACCCTGATGTAGCTGAAAACTATGGTATAGAAGAAAGATGCTATATTGCGGAATTAAATATGGATGTGTTATTTGCAAATGCAAATTTAAATAAGATATATAAGGTACTTCCTAAATTTCCAGCAGTAACAAGAGATATGGCTCTTTTAATAGATGATGCTATATTAGTACAAGAAATAGAAGATATCATCTTAAAGCAAGGTGGAAAGATGGTAGAAAAGGTTAAATTATTTGATGTTTATAAGGGTAAACAAATACCTGAAGGTAAAAAGAGTATAGCTTACTCTATTCTTTATAGATTAGAAAATAAAACTTTAACTGATGAAGAAGTAAATAAGGTTCATGATAAAATAGTAAGAACTCTTGAAAATAGACTTGGAGCACAACTTAGATAAATCTGACAAATTGATATTTTAACCATAGTTAATTTGTGTTAAAATAGATATAATAATATATGATTTATCTGAGAGGTGTTTATATGAACATAGTAACTGTTAGGATAAATGGAGTAGAGTACAACTTAAAGGGTGATGAAAGAGAAGAATATTTACATAAAGTTGCTGGTTATGTGGATAAAAAAGTTAGGGAACTTATAGAAAGTAATCCTAAATTGAGTACATCTTCTGCAGCTATACTTACTGCTATAAATACAGTAGATGAGTATTTAAAAAAGCAGGAAGAAGTTCATGATGCTTTTGAAATAGTTAAGAAAAAAGAAGAAGAAGAAAAAAACTATAAACAAGAAATTGATATACTCAAACAAAAAATTTCACAGCTAGAGGCTTATGTAGAAGAAATCACAGTTGTCTTAGAAGAACCTAAGTATAAGGAACAGTTAGAAGTTAAGGAAAAAGAACTGGAAGTAACAACAAAAGAAATTGAAAACATTACAAAGGAAAGAGAAATACTTCAAGAAACCTGTAAAAAATACATGGAGGGAAATAACATACTTAAAGCTGAATGTAAAGAATATAAATTTCAAATGCAATCTAATAAGTATAAAACAATTGACCTTCAAAACAGATTAATTGAAGCTCAAGTTGAACTTGCTAAGGCAAAGAGACAAAGTTATCCATTTGTGAGTAAGGAAGTAACAATAAAAAAATAAGTACCGGTGAGGTACTTATTTTTTTATGGGTAAATATATCACATATTAGTCATTTAAAAATAATATATTGTATTAGAGTATATTATTATGAAAGTTGGGGATGAATATGGGAATTTATATAGATAATGCAGCAACCTCTTTCCCAAAACCAGAAGAGGTTTATAATGAAACATTAAATTGCATGAGAAATTATGCAGCAAATCCAGGTAGAAGTACACATGCTATGGCACTGGAGTCTTCATCTAAATTATCTGAAACAAGGGAAATATTGAGTAATTTTTTTAATATAACAAGTCCTTTTAACATGATATTTACAAGTAATGCAACTGAAGGATTAAACATAGGAATAAAGGGGGTATTAAAGCCTGGCGACCATGTTATAAGTACTGTAATAGAGCATAATTCAGTATTAAGGCCATTAAATAGTTTAAGTAAAAAAGGAGTCAAAGTAACATTGCTTGCAGTAGACACCTATGGTAAGTTAGATATAAATAACTTAAAAAAGGAAATACAAAAAAATACAAAACTTATAGTTGTAAATCATGCTTCAAATGTATTAGGAACACTACAATATATAAATACCATTGGAAAGATTGCAAGGGATGCAGGTATACTATTTATGGTTGATGGGTCTCAAAGTGCTGGAACTATCAACATTGATGTAGAAAAATATAATATAGACTTATTGGCTTTTCCAGGTCACAAGGGATTAATGGGTCCTCAAGGAACTGGTGGATTATTTATAAGAGATGGCATAGATATGACAAACTTTAGAGAAGGCGGCACAGGAAGCAATTCTATGTCCATGACGCAGCCAGATTTTTTGCCAGATAAGTTTGAAAGTGGAACTCTTAATGTTCCTGGAATTGCAGGATTATGTGAAGGAGTTAAGTTTATTCAGAAAGTTGGAAGAAGAAATATTCAAAAACATGAAGAAGGCCTTATAGACTATCTTTTAAGTGAATTTAAAAAGATGCCCTATATAAAAATATATGGATTAGATTGTAAAGAAAAAAGGGCTGCTGTTATTTCTATAAATACAGATAATATGGATAGTTCTGAAGTTGGGTATTTATTAAATAAAAAAGGTATTGCAGTACGAACAGGATATCATTGTGCAGCACTTATACATCCTATAATAGGTACAGCTAAAACTGGCACTGTAAGGCTCAGTCCGGGCTATTTTAATACCTACGAGGAAATGGAAGAAGTGGTAAAAGCCATACGGGATATATATAAAGGCGATGTTTAGAAATAAGACGACGTTTTTAATGTTGAACATCCTGTATGGGTTTTGCATTTAGGAAAGCGGTTCGCTGTGCAAAGAAGCTCTAATATTTCAGAATTTAAATCACCTAAACTTTTTAAACTCGCAGTCGCTCAGACAGTAAAAAGTTCTTAACGGTGATTTGAATTTTGAAATAAAGAGCTTCTAATGCTTACTCAATGATTTCTACAATGCAGAACCCATACTATATGTTCAACATTAAAAATATCATTTAGGCTTACCTAACTAAAAGAAGAAATTTCGCTTTGTCGAAAGTCCTTTTAATAAATTAACGCTTATCAAAAGGCTGATAAGCCCGCAGACCGATAGGTCGTAAGATATTAATTATTCTATTTTTTATCAGAAATCTTTTATTGTATTACCTTATCTTTAACTTGTAAATTAAATTTTATCATTTATTTAATATAAGTTC
>NZ_OAOD01000019.1 GCF_900205925.1 Clostridium peptidivorans
TCGTAAGATATTAATTATTCTATTTTTTATCAGAAATCTTTTATTGTATTACCTTATCTTTAACTTGTAAATTAAATTTTATCATTTATTTAATATAAGTTCTTGTAACATCCTGGGCTACCGCCCTAAAAGATTTTTATGTGCTAAGTTCTAAAATATTTTAGAAATTCAGTTGGCTGAAGTTCTTCCTTCAGCAGTTCACATGAAGAACTTTTTAATGCTCTGGGAGCATAGAGTTTTCATCGTAGAAGGCATTGAATGAGCCTTAGAACGGCTTTATTTATAAATTTAAAATACCGTTAAGAGCCGCCTACTGTCTGAGCGACAGCGAGTTTAGGCGGCTTAGGGATTTTAAATTTATAAATATTAGCCGCTCTAGGTGAAATGAACGCCTTCCTAAATGAAAATTCTATACGACCCAGAGCATTAAAAATGTCGCAATTTCCTTTTATAGCGATTATTACTCGCTTACTATAATAAGTTTCTTTTTAAACAGCTTCTTAAATTTGTCTGAAGCCATTGAGGCTTCATTTATTTCTAAGAAAGGGTTGTTTTTAGAGTGAAGCTTTAATGTTACGGAGTTTTCATCAATAATAGCATCTGCTTGTTCTACATTTCCATTTAAACCTCCATCTAGGCTTTCTGATATTTGAAGAAGCACTCCTAATTTTTCAATTATTTGTAGTTCTTCTCTCTTTATAAGTTTTTTATAATAGGCTTCAGTTAAGGCAAAATCATGTTTTCTGTGAAGAGCCGCAATATATGCAGCCATCAAAATGTCTTTATGGCAAAGTCCGTATATATTTGAATTTAAAATCATGTAAAAAGAATGTTTATGATGATTATGATAATCTAATGTAATACCACAGTCATGCAATAGGGAAGAAACTTTTAGTATTTTTGAAAAATCCTTGGGGATTTTAATCAAACTTTCTAATTGAGTATATAGAGATGAAGACATAGTCCATACCCTCTCTGCATGAACTACATTAATATTATAGTTTATCATAAGATTTCTTAAAGAAAAATCTAATACATCATCTAATATGGAATTATCTTTTAAGATATAGCTATATAAAATTCCATCTCGTAACCCTTTTGTACTTACATGTATTTCAGAAATATTACAGTATTCCATTACAGTATTTATAACAGATACGGCATTTGGAAAAATATCAATTCTATCTGTAGAAAGTCCTTTTACCTTCTTTCTAGAGCTCATGGTTTTACATACAACAAAATTGTGTATTTCCTTTACTTGTTCTGGAGTCATTTGATAGTTATGAATTGTATCAAATGGATATTTGATTTTTCTCCTATGTATTTTTGCGATATTTCTTACAGTACCGCCAATTCCAACTAATGGTATATCTTTTATATTCTTTATCCAGGGAACTTTAATAAAAAATTCCTTAATATAATCTTTAAGATGGCTTTCGTTAATCATACATTCCTTACCAGATAGCTTAAATTTTTCGGATAAGCTCAATGCTCCAAAAGGAAAGCTTATAGAATTTTTAATCTGCTTATTTCTAACTTCTATAAGTTCAGTACTTGCACCACCTATATCAATCATAAGACAATCGTTAATATTTAAGCTATTTATACCACCTAAAAAGTCATAATACGCCTCCATCTTGCCATCGATTATTTCTATATTTATTTCAGTTTCCCTATAAACATTTCGGATAAATTCTTCTCTGTTAGAAGCTTTTCTCACAGCTTCAGTAGCTACAGCTATTATTTTATCAACATTTAATCCATCACAGAGTTTCTTAAAAAATCCTAAAGTATCTATAGCTTTTTTCATTCTTTTAGAACATAAGCTGCCATCTTCATTTATATCTTTACCAAGTCTTACGGTTTCTTTAAATTCATCTATGACTTTAAAATATTTATTATTTATATCGACTATGACAAGTCTTATGGAATTCGAACCTATATCTATAATACTAAGTCTCTTCATAATTAGTCTCCTCTCACCAGGTATTACTTATATATTATTTGAAAAAATATGATAGTTCAATCCATTTTTATATGAGAAAAAAATTTTTGAAAAAAATTTCAAAAAAGTATTGATAAATAATAATAATTATTATATAATAATAAATGTAGAGAACACACAGTGATAATAACCCCACAAGATGGGATTAGAAATAAAAAATAAATGAATGATTTTAGGGAGGATTTTTATTATGAAAAAATTTGTATGTACAGTATGTGGATATATTCATGAGGGAGATGCAGCACCAGAAAAGTGCCCACAGTGTGGAGTGCCAGCTGATAAATTTATAGAAAAAGTTGAAGGCGAGTTTGCTTGGGCAGATGAGCATAAAATCGGAGTAGCAGAAGGCGTTGATCCAGAAGTTATAGAAGGATTAAGAGCAAACTTCAATGGAGAATGTACAGAAATTGGAATGTATCTTGCAATGTCAAGACAAGCTGATAGAGAAGGATATCCAGAAATTGCTGAAGCTTATAAGAGAATAGCTTTTGAAGAAGCAGAACATGCAGCAAAATTTGCTGAGTTACTAGGAGAAGTAGTAACAACTAGCACAGAAAAGAACTTACAGTTAAGAGTTGAAGCAGAGCACGGAGCTTGCCAAGGCAAAAAAGACTTAGCAACACTTGCTAAAAAGTTAAACTTAGATGCAATTCATGACACAGTACATGAAATGTGTAAAGATGAAGCTAGACATGGTTCAGCATTTAAAGGTCTTTTAAACAGATACTTTGGAAAATAATTAATATAAAGTAAAAAAACAAGCATAATAATAATGCTTGTTTTTTTATTTTATAGAAAAAGTACGACATTTTTAATTTTGAACCTGCCGCATGGAATTTGCATTTAAGAAAGCGTTCGTTTCGCAAAAAAAGGTCTAATATTTCTGAAATTAAAATATCTAAACCTTCTAAACTCCCTTTGGTCAGACAGTAGAAGGTTTTTAACGACATTTTGATTTCAGAAATAAAGACCTTTTAATGCTTACTCAATGCTTTCTACAATGCAAATTCCCTGCTCATGTTCAACATTAAAAATATCATTCATGCTTACCTTACTAAAGGAGAGAATTTCGCTTTGGCGAAAGTCCTTTTAATAAATTAACACTTATCAAAGGGCTGATAAGCCCGCAGACCGATAGGTCGTAATATATTAATTATTCTATTTTTTACCAGAAACCTTTTATTGTATTACCTTATCTTTAACTTGTAAATTAAATTTTATCATTTATTTAACATAAATTCTTGTAACATCCTGGACTGCCGCCATAAAAGATTTTTATGTTCTAATTTCTAAAATATTTTAGAAATTCAGTTGGCTGAATTTCTTCCTCCAGCAGTTCACATGAAGAACTTTTTAATGCTATGGGAGCATAGAATTTTCATCGTAGAAGGCATTGAATGAGCCCTAGAACGGCTTTATTTATAAATTCAAAATACCGTTAAGAGCTGCCTACTGTCTGAGCGACAGCGAGTTTAGGCAGCTTAGGGATTTTAAATTTATAAATATCAGCCGCTCTCGGTGAAGTGAACGCCTTCCTAAATGAAAATTCTATACGACACAGAGCATTAAAAATGCCGCAATTTCCTTTTATTATGCAACATAAAAGCATCTATTCTTGGAGAAATTAATAGAGTAAGAAACATATAAATATTTCTCTACAAAAGGGAGGAGTTTTTATGTCACACAAAGGCAATAAAAATAGTAAAAATAATAAAAAATCAAAGCAAAAGACTAAAAAACAGCTAGATAAGATGAGAATGGAAACATCTAATGAAATAGGATATTCTAATGAATCTAAAAAATTAGGTAAAAATAAATTAAGACCCGAAATGAAAGATGGAAAGTTTAATAGTATGTAAGATTTTAAATAAAATAAGGGTACTTTGATAAGTGCCCTTATTTTACTTGCAAAAATTGTATATGTATATATTTAAACAATAAACTTTTCTAATGTATTTTTAAGATCTTTTGAGAGTTCTGTAAGTTCATTGATGGAGGAGGATATTTCCAACATAGATGCTGTTTGTTCTTCAGTTATAGATGCAGCTTCTTCTGTAAAGGAAGCACTCTGATTTACTAGATTTTCAATATTATTTATTGAGTTTTCTACAGATAATATATTATTATTTACAATTTGAGTTTCATGAGAAACTTCATTAATTTTATTTACTACTTCAGAAACAGAAAGCTTTATATCATTGAATGCATTTTCTGTTGACTGAAGAGAAGAGGATTGTTCATCTATTGAAATTTTAGTATTATTCATTTCAATAACAGCTTTTTCAATATCGCTTTGAACTTCTATTATTAAATTATTAATCTTTTGAGTTGACTCCTTAGACAATTCAGCTAGCTTTTTTACTTCATTAGCAACTACTGAAAAACCTCGCCCTGCCTCACCAGCCCTAGCAGCTTCAATTGAAGCATTTAAAGCTAATAAATTAGTTTGTCCTGTAATTCCATTAATAAATCCTATGATTTGTCCAATTTCAGAGGATTTAATAGACAACTCAGAAATTACTTCAGATACGTTTTGTGAAGCCCTTTGACTATGGAACATTTTATCTCTCTGATACTCAAGAATTGTAGTGCCGTTATTTACGATTTCCATGGACTTGCTTGCAAGAGCGCTTATATTTAAAGTATTATCGGTTATGTTATGTAAATTAATTGCAACGTCTTTTACTAAATTATTACCTTCATGAGCTAATTTTGATTGTTCTAAGGCACCTCTTGATATACTTGTAACAGTTGAAGAGATTTCTTCGGAAGCTTTACTGGTTTCTTCAGAAGATTTTAATATTTCATTAGAAGAAGACAATACAACAGCACTTGTTTCTTTTGCTTTAGAAATTAAGAGTCTTATTTCATTTAAAAATTTATTAAATTGTTTGGTAAGTACTCCTAATTCATCTTTAGAATGAACTTTACATTCAGCAGTGAGATCACCTTGTTCAGCCTTGTTAATAACTCTTTGAAGTTCTGTGATAAAATTTTTAATTCCTTTATAAGTGGATAAAATGAGAATAGTTAAAAATATAATTATACAAATACTAAAAATTAATATTCCGAGTAGAATTTTCTTAAAATTATAGGCTTCTTTATCAGCTTCACTTATCATGTTTTCGGCTTTAAGTTTTGCAGCATCTTCAATTTGGTTTACCAATGAATTCATATCTTCTGTAGGAGCTCTATCGATACCTTTCACTAAGGCATCCACTATTTTAAAGCTCTCCTTATTATTTGAATCGTATTTATTAATTGCTATAGTATATTTATCATATAATTCTTTGTGAGAGGATAATAAATTATCAATTAATGAAGTGTCTAAACCCGCTGAAGACATATTTTTCTTAAGTATTAATAAATCTTCTTGAATAGTTTTGTGTTTATTCAAAAATGCATTATAGTATTTTTTAAATGATGCAGGATCATTTCCTCTTAATAAAGTGTTTTTCCATTCTTGTACTTGCTCTTTAAAATCAACTTGAATTTTTCGTGAGGAATTAACTAAATCAATATAGTCAATAGTGCTATTAAGTCTTGAATGAGATTTTTTATTTGAATTATTAAATGAAGTCCAAGAAAAAATACCAATACCAATTGTGAATACTATTGCGAATGTTACCATCATGTACAGCTTAAATTTTATTCCGTTATTATTTTTCATTTTCTGCCCCCTTTGAGTATATTTTGATTTATTTAAGTGCTATAGCAAATATATTATATCATGTCATTGGTGAAAAATGGAATAATATATTTATTACATAAACAATATGACGAAATATGAAAAATCAAGCTATTGTTTTTATTAAATACATTTATTTATAAAAAATTATATAAAGGGAAAATTAATAATTATATTAGTTTTTATAGTAATCTTGGAGGTAGATATGAAAAAATTAATTAATACATTTGTATTAAGTAATGAAGCAATTTTATTTGACTCAAAACTTTATATAATAAAAGCTATGTTCGCAGTTGCCACAGGATATATTGTTGGAAGGGCGTCTACCATTGCAAGATTAGATATGATTTCAGTATTACTTGGAATTATGTATAATTTAGAACCTATTAATATAGTAGGAGTTAAAAGTGGTGTAAGTCAACTTGTTGCATCTACATTAGGGGCAGTTTGTACATCAATTTTAATAATATTTTTCGGCATAAATGTTTTTACTATTGCAATTTCTATGGGATTAACCTTATATTTATCTCTTAAAATAAATTGGAGAATGATTTCTCCTGTTGCAATATTTACGTGTATTTATATGACTCAATATATTCAAAAAAACTCTTTAGGTAATCCTAGTATATGGCTTACATTTAGGCTTAGAATTGTAGCTCTAAGCATTGGAGTAATAATAGCTATTATATATAATTATTTATTTTCTTTTATATACTATAGAGAAATAGCATATAAAAGGCTAGAGTTTGCAAAACTTCGACTTTTGAATGGATTAGAATATACAAAAATGCAGTTAGAAAATAAGTGTATCAACAGAGGAAAAGAATACATAACTCTTTTCCCATACATATTTAATGACCTAGATTTAGTATACTCAAATATAGAACTGGTAATTAGTGAGTCAAAGTATTTATATACACAGCCAAAGCAGGTAAAGCTTCAAATTGTGAAGAAAATTTTACAGTATTTTTGGGAAATCAATCATTTAGCTTATGATATTAATTTTCAAATTTGCAGAGAAGTAAAGCATAGTATGCTTGATGAAAATAACCTAAAATTAATTAAAGAATCTATAGATAATTTAAAAAACATAAATTTTATTTCTAATAATACGATACATGATTTTATACAAGGAGAAATAGTAGAGGAAACTTTAGTTAGCTCAGATGATAGAATATATTACAATATAAATGCAATAAGATCTTATACAAAATTAATTGTGAAGGAAACTAAAAAGTTAAACTCCACTTTATAAAAGCTATCTTATCTGATAAACTTAGTAATGAGTTATGAAAAGGGGATGGAGGTATTTTATGTATAAATATTCTGCAGTCCTTATAGGAATTTTAATTGCTATAATGATTGCCTTTAATGGAGCATTGGACAATCAGGTCGGTACGTATTTAGCAACATTTATAATACATTTAGTTGGACTAATTACAATAATACTTATATTAATATTTAAAAAACAAAAGTTCTTAATTAAGGAAAAGCTTCCAATATATTTGTTTAGTGCAGGAGCCATGGGGGTTTTTGTAGTTTCCTTTAATAATATATGTTTTAATAAATTAGGAGCTTCATTGACTGTATCATTGGGAATCATTGGGCAGTTAGTATTATCTTGTATTATTGATCACTTTGGTTTTTTAGGTATGAAGGTTTATAAGTTTAAGAAGAAAAAATTAATAGGATTTGCAATAATATTTATAGGAATTGTGGTTATGACAATATACTAAGGGGGAGTAGAAATGTATATAATACTAGCAGCCATAACTGGGGGACTAGTTATATTATCAATGATAATAAATTCTAGGTTAGCTGATAAAATAGGGGTGTTTCAAGGAACCCTTGTAAATTACATAGTTGGATTAACATTTACTCTAGTTTTAGTAATATTAATGAAAGGACCTAAAGGTTTTATTACTAATAACTTAGGTGAAGTTCCCTTTTATGGATTTTTAGGTGGATTTATTGGGGTAATGGTTGTAGCCACTTCAAATATAATAATTCCTAAGATACCAGCTATATATAGCGCACTTCTTATTTTTATAGGTCAAGTTTTTACGGGAATCATAATAGATTATATAAGGCTTAGTTCTGTCTCAAAGGGAAAAATAATTGGTGGACTAATTATTATCTTAGGACTTTTGTATAATACCAGTTTAGATAAAAAAGACATGGTAAAAGAAAAAGAAGAAGAGAAAATTACAGAAGAAGCTATTATAGGTAATGATTAATAATTAAATTTATATTCTTATAGTGATGAGTTTTCAATTATACTTAATGAACTCATCATTTTTTTTATTTTAAATAATAGTCTCTAGTTTTTTATTTTGATACTATTTCTTGTTAATAACATATACTAATATTATGAATTAATTCTTATAGGAGAATAAAATAATGCAAATACATGTAGTTCAGCCAGGGCAAACTTTATATGGCATAGCTAAGGCATATAATACTACAATTACACAAATTGTAGTTGCAAATGAAATTAGAAATCCAGATCAGTTAGTTGTTGGGCAAGCTTTAGTAATTCCCATCTGGGGAAATTTTTACACAGTACGTCCAGGAGATACGTTATATGCTATTGCACAAAGATTTGACATTGATTATAGAGAACTTGCCCGAATTAATAATATTTCAGTGAATGAACCTCTTAAAGTTGGATTTAGATTATTTATTCCGCCAAAGCCTAAAACAAGTGCCGAAATAAATGCATATATTGAACCCATGGGGACATCAGTAAGTCCTGCTCTTGAGGAAGCAGCAGAAGAGGCAGCGCCTTATTTAACTTATCTTGCGCCCTTTAGTTATAGAATACAAAGAGATGGAAATCTAATAGAACCACTATTAAATAATTTTTCACAAATTGCAGCAAAACATGATGCTGGCTTAATGATGGTATTAAGTAACTTGGAAGAAGGTCAATTCAGTACAGAATTAGCAAGAATAATTTTAACAAATGAAGAGGTACAAAATAGATTATTGGATAATATTGTACGAATAGTAAATGATATAGGCTTTATAGATGTTCATTTTGACTTAGAATTTATATCTCCTGATAATAGAGAAGACTATAACAATTTTTTAAGAAAAGCAAAGGAAAGACTTTCAAAGAAAGGAATAACTATATCTACAGCACTTGCGCCAAAAACCAGTGCAAATCAAAAGGGACTATTATACGAAGCTCATGACTATAGAGCACATGGGGAGATTGTGGATTTTGTGGTTTTAATGACTTATGAATGGGGATATAGTGCAGGTCCTCCAATGCCTGTATCACCTATTGGGCCAGTAAGACAAGTGATTGAATATGCACTTACAGAGATGCCTGCATCTAAAATTATGATGGGACAAAATTTGTATGGATATGATTGGACCTTGCCATATGTTCAAGGTGGGGAATATGCAAGGGTTGTTAGTCCACAGCAAGCAATTGAAATTGCAAGATTGCATAATGTCTCAATTAAATATGATTATATAGCACAGGCTCCTTATATTGATTACGTTGATAATCAGGGAAGAACACATAAGGTATGGTTTGAAGATGCTAGATCAATTCAAGCAAAATTTAATCTTATAAAGGAATTGGACTTAAGGGGAGTAAGTTATTGGAAGTTAGGAATTTCCTTTCCTCAAAATTGGCTGCTCATTGAAGGAAACTTTAATGTTGTTAAATTATAATAAACTTTAAAAGTAGTTTTAAGAGATTATTAAAGCCTAGTAAAGGCTCTAATAATCTCCTTTTTTTGTCTTATCTCTTCGTATTAAATATAAATGAAGCAGAGCTTCTAGCACAGAAAATATAAGTGCAATGGACATTGCTGCTCCATAAGTTACAAAAGAATTATAAAGAATATATTGGCTAAAATATACAATGAAAAATGTTATTGTAAAATCCAGGGCATTATTTACCCAAAATGCACCCCTGTCAAGGAATGATAGCTCTGTTACATGACCTACAATTGCAAGAACTAAGCCAACAAGTATAATTTGATATATAGAATCATAGCGAACATATGGAGATAATAAATCAAATATATAAATAAGTAAAGGACAAGTAATCATTTTAATAATAAGACCAGTCATTCTGAAAACTCCCTTCAATGGTTTATAATACTAGAGTTTCCAAAATGACATTAATTCATTCAATTAAATTTCTATCAACTCATACTTAATACTTCCGAGACCAATTTTTTCAGCATATTCTAGAGTATGTCGCCCTCTTGAGAAAACTTTTCCTCCTTTTCGTTTATCAAGAACATCAAGACAGGCTTTATCTATAGCAACTGGATTGGTTGAAGCGAATATTCCAAGGTCATCTACAAAAGGCTTCATGCTATGACCTTCGCAATCGCATGCACGAGTTATGTTAAGAGCAAAGGTTATATAAATATTATTTTTACCTTTTTGAGCGGCATAAGCATATTCTGCAAGTCTTTCATTAAAGGAGCCGAATAAGAAGCCAAACCAGTTTAGTGATATGGCATTATGAGGGCAAATTGCTATGCATGAGGCACAACCTATGCATTTATCCTTAATTATCTTAGCTTTTGAGGATAAGATTATGGCATTTTCAGGACAGTTATTTACGCAAGCGTTACAAGACTTGCATTTTAAATAGCTAATCTTTGGAATGGAATTAGCATGTTGATCTAATTTACCACCTCTTGAAGCACAGCCCATGGCAAGTTGCTTTATTGCCCCGCCAAAGCCTGCTAAGCCATGTCCTTTAAAATGGCTTAATACAATCATTTGATTTTGGTTAGCTATCTCTTTTGCAATTTTACATTGCATAAAATGACTTTTATTTATTTTAACAAGTTCATATTCTTCACCATGGTCTCCGTCTGCAATTACTATTGGAAGTTCATTAAAGCCATGGTCTTGAGCAAGTTTAATGTGACTAGCCCTAGTAGTACGTTCTCCTCTATAAAGCACATTAGTTTCAATAAAAGCACTTTTAATATTATTTGTCTTTAAATAATCAATAATTCCTCTATAGTTTTTCGATGAAATAAAGGTTTTATTTCCCTTTTCTCCGAAATGAACCTTAAGAGGTACATATTTTTCTAAAGAAATATTTTCAGTTTTAACTATTTTATCTAAAAGTTCTGCAGCAGCTTTACTTATAGTTTCAGTGTCATTATAAGAATTTATAGATTTAAAGAATACTTTAGTCATGTGAATCTCTCCATTTCTAAGTTTGAGTACCACCAATATCGTAAGTGGAATGTTAGTGGTATTTATATTATATACCAATATTTTCCATGAATCAATCCACATGTTTAAGAACATATTTGGAACTAAATCCACTTGCTCCATCGCAGCTGATGGCAGCAACTAAGCCTAATTTTTCAAGACTTTTGCACATTTTTCTCATTTATATTAAGAAAAATGGTTCATATTTAATTTTATACAGTTTATCTCTGGAGATTTGCCTGTAATTATTTCTAAGATGTAATTTAATTTTGTAACTTGTCTACACTATTTTAATATGCAGATTTTTTAAAAGTGAGAGAAATAAATTACAGAGTTACAGAGAAATTTATATAGTAGGTAGCTATAAGTCTTTAGCCGTATAATAAAAAATATACGACAGAACTAAATCTAAAATTAAGTTACATCAACTCTACAAATTGGAATTTGTTATTTCTTGTTTGGTTTTCTCGTTAGAAACAATAGTGGATAGGCAGTCGATTTTATTTACTTCCGCACTGGTCTGATATACTTAAAAAACCGTTCCGGATTAAAATAAAAGTAAATTATTCTACCGGGGGAAGTATCAAAGCAGTAACCAGTGCCTGCAAAATCAAAAGTTGCCATTGCCTTTTCAATCTTTTCCTCCACACTACGATTTTCCTGCTCATAATCGAACGGCCCATGTTCAAAAACAATATACTCGGCTTCGGGAACATCAATCATAAGCATTTGTGGTGGTACTTCGCCTTTATAATCAAAAGGAAGACGTACACCATAACACTCTGTACGTGGAATACCCCAATCGCAGAGTCTGCCGTCCGGGTCATTAATGTACGCCATAATCTGACCGCTGCCGCTGTTAGATTCGCTCCCACCATCATCATCCAATTTGCCCTTGATACTATCGAGTAAGCCGCAAATTGTTTCGCAGTCCTGTCCCGGAATAAGACTTTGCTTTTGCCAAAAATCCCAATACCCATTACTCTCATAGTTTTTAATGTGCAAAAATTTGTGTGCGGGAATGGTTACAAAATAAATTTTAACATCATCTGTAGATTTCATCATACCAATCTCTCCCAATCCTAAAAAGTAGCGGTCGAAAGGGTTTATTTTTGTACGAAGAACGACAGGATTAGGCTTTTTTCGGTATTCACTTGGAGTTACACCATATGTTCCCTTGAAAGCTCTGGTAAAAGCTTCATGTGATGAAAAACCATAATCAAAGGCAATATCCAAAATGCTTTTTTCACTATCCCGAACCTCTTTTAGTGCAAAGGCTAATTTTCTATGCCGCAGATAATCCCTAAATTGCATACCCGATATTTCTTTGAATTTTCTCGTTGTATAAAATTCGGAATAACCCAGCCTGCGAGAAAGAAAGCGTAGTGTCAAGGCTTCATCATTATAATTTTTAATACATTTGTCAATTTCATCAACGATTATTTGAATTTGCTTCTGCCACTCGTACATTCGTATGTTCACCTCGTTTCAACCGTCCTACATTTATTATAAAGAAATAGAGAGATTACTGCTTGATTTTACTTGCTGTTATTTCATTTTTCTCTTTTAAGTTCTGCATCTTTGCGTCTGGCCTACAATATGAGGTTTTTAATACCTCTATCAAAGAAATTTTTGTCTGCACCGTTGCCATTCTCCATGCTATGATATGTAAGAGCCATTTTCCCATTCACAGTCAAAACAGCAATAATATTGTAAGCATAAGAAACCGCAGGGGGAACAAAAATCATCTTTTCAATTTTGCAGCCGCCATAAGTTGTTGGTAAGTCAAGTACAGTTAAGTTTACTGTCTGCCTGTAAAAACGCCGCTATTATATAGCTGTTGACGGAAACACCAACCTGTTTTGCCTGAACCGTTGGGGCCGATCAGCCCCATGATAAACCCCTCCGGCAAACGGATGGTGATATTTTCAAGCGTAAAATTCTGATTTTAGGTTTCATTATTTATAAATTATCTTCATAATTTATAAACAACTCGATAAATTACTATTTATTGAGTTGTTTTACATCTTTAATATGTCGCATTGATTTACAATTATGAACTATCTTATATTAAAATTATACCTCAATAATAGTTATTAATTCTACATAATCATATAATTTATTGTAATTTGTAATATTGATTATACATATCCAGTAAAGCTAGTGGTATTAAGGGAATAAGCAATTACAAAATGAAGTGATATGGATGTAAGATATGTATAAGTTGTAAGATATCTTTATAATAGAAAGTTGCTAAAGTTTATTAAATTTATAATTTTAGGTTTTAGAGATTGGTGATTAAAAAGCCTGGTTTTTGCAAACTCTATATTTGTATAATATTTATTAACAGTACGAGGTGAAAATATGAAAATAGGACTTGTAAGACATTTTAAAGTAGATATAATGAGAAGTTTTTTTATGAATGCAGAGGAGTTTGATAAATATACTGCAGAATATGATGTAGCAGGAGTTATAAAAAATGAACTTGTAGTAGATAAGGAATGGGACAAATGTTATTGCAGCAGCTTAAGCAGAGCAATAACTACTGCAAAAACTATATATCATGGTGAAATTATATTAACAGATAAGTTGGTTGAAATTCCAACAGTAGCAGGGGTAAAACTTAAATTTCATATACCATATCATCTTTGGGCAATACTTAATAGAATTGCATGGATAAGAAATCATACATCTCAGCCAGAATCAAGAAAATTGACTTTAAAAAGAATAAATGAAATTTTAGATGTGATACTTGAGGAAAAAGATAAAAATATATTAATTGTGAGCCATGCAGGAATACTTTATGAAGTTCGTAAAATATTACTTGCAAGAGGTTTTCATGGAAATAGATTTTTAAAGGCAAGTAATGGGAAACTTTATGTATACGAAAATAAGAATTTATAGTAAAACAAATAATTCTATATAATATTTTACTTTACATTCTAAGTGATAAAGAGACATTAATTTTTCATTTATATGTGTTAAAATCAATATATATAAGTGAAAAGGGGGGATATCTATGGAATGTACCTGTGGAAGATGCCATCACACTCTTTGTGCAAAAAAGGTCCCTATATTTTCTTCTCTTGAGGATGAAGATTTAAGAAAAATAGTACAGAGTACAGGACATATGGAATTTAAAAAGGGAGAGACTCTTTTTAATGAGGGGGAAAAATCGAGCACATTATTTATTATAAATGAAGGACAAGTAAAACTTACTAAGATGACTAAGGAAGGTAAAGAACAAATAATTCATATACTTACAAGTGGTGATTTCTTTGGCGAATTAAGTTTATTTAGTGATAGTGATACATATAATTTTAGTGCCTATGCTATTTCAAACTTAAAAATTTGTACATTAACTAAAAAGGACATGGATGAAATCCTAATGAAAAATCCTGAAATTTCTTTGAAGATACTTAGAGAAGTTACAAGAAAGTTATCGGAAACAGAAAATCTTGCTCAAAATCTTGCTACAAATGATGCAGAAGTTAGAATTGCACACATGATATTAGAATTTGCTGAAAAGTATGGAACAGAAACTAGTGATGGGATAAAAATAAAACTTCCTATAAATAGAGAAGAAATGGCAAACTATGCTGGAGTTACAAGAGAAACTATAAGTAGAAAACTTAGCAAGTTTGAAGAATTAAACATAATAAGTATCGTAGGAAATAAAGTGATTATTATAAAGGATGAGAATTCTTTAAGAGAGTATGTAGAATAAAAGGTTCGCTGAGGCGAGCTTTTTTTAAAAATATAAAGTATACTGAAAAAGTATAAAATGTGATTTGAATCATATTTTTAAAATTGAAAAGAATATAAAATAAAGACATCAGATGAAACAAATATGAAGGTGTTAAATACTTGTACCATAATTAAATCCACAGAAATGGATAATATTAAAAAATAATTTATGAGGTGATTAATATGACAAATACTATAAATGTAAATCAAAAATTAGGAGAAATTGTTTCTATATTCCCAGGTTCAGCAGAGATATTTCAAAAGTATAAGATAGACTATTGCTGCGGAGGACATGATAGCTTAAAGGAAGCTTTAGATGAAAAGGGACTTACACATGGAAGTATAGTAAAAGAGCTTAATGATGAGTATGAAAAATTTAAAAACTCCAATGCAAATTACAAAGATTGGAGAAATGAAGATCCTATAGTTTTAATGAAACACATACAACATGTTCATCATGATTACACATATAAAACTCTTAGTGAAATAGATCCCCTTATGCGTAAAATATTAAAGGTTCATTTTAAGCATAATAGTGAAGAACTTTTAAAGGTGCACAAATTATTTGGAACATTAAAAATTGAATTAGAAGAGCATCTTATAAAGGAAGAAGAAAATTTATTCCCACTTATAGAGCAGTATGAAAAAACTAAAGACGAGGAAACCTTAAAGGCAATACGCAAATTTATAAAGGAAACTGAAGATGAACATGACACAGCAGGAGATATATTTAAAGAATTGGAGGAGGTAACAAGAGACTTTAAAGCACCAGAAGGAGCGTGTACTACATTTCAATTGGTATATACAAAAATTGATGCTTTAGAAAAGGATATTTTCACTCACATTTATTTGGAGAATAGCGTGTTATTTAACATGTATATGGATAGATAATAGTTTAATTAATAATTTGTAATGGGAGGTAGTGTAATGGATAATAAAAGAATAGATGAATTAACTAATATTTTAAGAAGGCTAAATGCTGAAGGAGTAACGGAAGAATTAAGAAAAGAAGCACTCCAAATTGTTTCAAATATAAATCTACTTGAATTATCCGTGGCAGAGCAAAAGCTTGTGGAAGAAGGTATGAATCCTCACGACTTAAGACATTTGTGTGATATTCACATGGAAGTTTTAAAGGATGAATTAAATAAAATAAAAACTGAAATTGATACAGGGCATGTACTTGATACTTTGATATCTGAGCATGAAAAGTTGCTTCAGTTTTTAACAGAGCTTGAAGAATTAAATGCTAAAATTCAAAAGATGGATAAATATGATGGAGCTAGAGAAGAATTTGTTCAGTTAGTTAAAGTGGCAGATAATATATTAGATGCGGAAAATCATCATCAAAGAGAAGAGCAAGTATTATTTAAAGAACTAGAGGATAGAAACATTACGGGGCCAACTAGAATTATGAGAATGGAACACGAAGATTTGAGAGCAAGAAAAAAACAATTAAAAAATGTAGCAGAGTTTGTAACTGGTCTTGATTTTAAAGTATTTAAAGAAACTTTAGATGAAGTATCAAAATATATAGTATTTAATTTAAGAGATCATATTTTTAAAGAAAATTATATATTATATCCTACAGCATTAGAATCCTTAAGAGATAAAGATTTGTGGGAAGACATGAAAAAGAGGTGTGATAAAATAGGATACTGCGGATTTACACCAAAAGAGTAGTTAAAACCAGTAATAAATGAATTGGTAAATGATGAATTAGAATAGAAGCTAGAAATAAAGTGCTAGGAGTAAAGGAGGTTTTGCTATGCAAATCTTCCAGTATCCCTAGCTTTATTTTCGTTATATATAGCATTTTAAATTTTTCATATTTAAGATACAATTGTATTATACAAAAGGTTGTTACGAAAGATGAGACATATTTTCAACTATTTATTAGAAAATAAATGTTTTAATATATAAGCGAAAGGTAGCGATAAAAATGGCAAAGAAGAGTGCTAGAAATAATGATTTATTATTTAATTCGAAAACAAAAACATCTCCTAAGATATATTCTTTATTGGTGGATTTAGTAAATGAGGATAGAGAAAACTTAGCTAAAATAGTATTAAAAGTTGATTACTTATTAGAATATGCAAGTTCAGCTATAAAACAAAAGGATTTTGATGAAGCAAAAGAAGCTTTAGAAAAGGCTAAGACTAGAATAGATAAGCTGAAGGAAGAGGAAGTAAACATAGAGCATCTGGAATATTTGTATGAAGGTATAGAAAAGAAAGTGAAGAGATAAAAGTTAATATCAATGGTGGATAGTTATAGTTAAAGGGGCGATGAGCTATG
Organism: Clostridium peptidivorans; assembly: GCF_900205925.1. GTDB lineage: Bacteria > Bacillota > Clostridia > Clostridiales > Clostridiaceae > Clostridium_AK > Clostridium_AK peptidivorans. Next base: position 16,944 of record NZ_OAOD01000019.1, read on the forward strand.
TGTATAATTGATTTAATAATTAAGATTGATAAAGAACTTTACATAAAAGAAGTGCGTTCATTTGGGGAAGTTAAAAGTTTATTTGATGAGCATACCTGTAATAATTATTTACAATAAGAATGGATACTTTCTACACGGAAATCCGGCAAGTGAAGCTTTAGAATATTACAAAAGGGATGATTTTAAAGGAAAACATTTAATGGATATATATGATTTAAAAGAAGAGTATAGCACTGTTTTAACAGTATTAAGAACTCAAAAACCTGTGGTTAATAGATGCGATAGATTTAAAACAAGAACAGGTAAGGATTTAACTACTATTAATTCAGGGTATCCATTAAAAATAAAAGGGGAATTATATGGCGCTGTGGTTTTTGAAAGTGATTTATCTGTTTTAAGGCAAATTAAAAATAGAACATTAAATTTAGAAAGTTATGTGGAAAGTGATAATTATGAGGATAGTGAAAAATTATATACTTTTGATAATATTGTGCACTCATCTAAAAACATGGAGGAAATGATTCACAATTTTTAATGGATAGCGCAAAATATTATTGCGGGGGTGCTAAATTATTTGGCACTTATTTTATTTGGAAAATAAATAAAATTCTAAATATTCATGTGTCGGTGCAAAAATATTTTGCACTAACAAGATATATAGTTAAATTAAATTAACTAATGTTGTAATCCTGGTTACTAAGTATTCAGTACTAAAACTGCTAACTAAGTACTGGTAACTGGGAGATATCCAATCCCCATAGGTAACTGGTAACTACATACCAGTTACTCATTACAGCTATTGGCATGAATATTGCTATATTTATAAAGAAGAGTAATCAATAAATTACATACCATTCCTGTTAGGAAAATAATAAAAAATATAGGGGGGATATCAAATGACAGAAAAAACGACTGTAAAGGAAGTACTTAAAAACGAAAAATTAAAAGGGGTAAGATCAGGAGTGTTTTGGCCATCATTTATTGTGGTTGGTGGTGCAGCAATACTTGGGGTAGTGAATAATAAAGCGTTAACTACTGTTGCAAAGAATACGTTTTCTTGGTCGCTTAGATCCTTTGGGTGGTTATATCAAATTATTTCAATTGTGGCATTGATTCTTGCAGCTGTAATTACCTTTTCTAAGTTTGGTAAAATTCGTTTTGGTGGAGCAGATGCAAAACCTAAATTTCCATTTTTAACTTGGTTTGCAATGGCGTTAACTGGTGGTATTGCTACAGGGGTTGTTACTTATGGAGCTAATGAACCCATAATTTATTTTGGAAATATTTATGGAGAAATGGCACAAACAGGAGTGCAAGCTGGAACTCCAACAGCAGCAATTTTTGCTATGGCACGTTGTTTCTATAACTGGACTTTCATTCCTTATGCAATGTATTCATTATGTGGACTTGCAGTGGGATATATGTATTTTAATAAAAAGAAATCATTATCTGTAACAGCAACGCTAATACCTTTGTTTGGTGAAAAAGTAACAAAAGGAATATGGGCAAATATAATAGACACTTTATCACTTTTAGCTATGGCCTTAGGACTAGCTTCTTCATTAGGTGCTGGACTTGCACTAGTAGGTTCGGGAATTGAAATGTCTTATGGAATTAAGCAAGGACCAATTTTATGGTTAGTACTATCGCTTACAATCACAGCTACATTTACAGTTGCTTCATCTTTAGGAATAGATAAGGGAATTAAATGGTTAGCAGATTTTAACTCTAAGATATTTTATATATTATTAGGATTTTTATTTGTAGTTGGGCCTACATTGTATATATGCAGAACTTCCACAGCTGGAATGGCATATTGGTTACAAAACTTCTGGCAATGGGGACTTGACCCAATTGATATGGGTGGAGAAGCACTCGTTATGTGGTGGACATTATATGACTGGGCTATATGGATTGCTTATGCACCTTTAATGGGAATATTTTTAGCTATGATATCTTATGGAAGAACAATACGTCAATTCATGATAATTAACTGGATACTTCCTTCAGTTTTTGGACTTGTTTGGTTTTCAGTTTGGGGAGCCACTGCACTTAATTGGCAGCAAAGCGGAAGATTAGATTTAATAGGTACTATTAAAAATAATGGAGCTGTAGCAGGGCTTTGGAGTTTCCTTGGAGAACTGCCATTAGGAGTTATACTTATACCTATTGTAATGTTAACTCTTATCATTTCCTTTGCAACTGCAGCAGATGCTATGACTACAACTATTGCAGCTTTATGTACAAAGGAATCGAGGCATGATGTAGAGCCACCAATTTGGCAGAAAATATTATGGGGAGTTTCAATTGGTGCAATTTCATTTTTCATGGTAGCCTATGCAGGCGGTGCACAAGGTGTAGATGGAGTAAAATACCTTGCAGCATCTGGTGGATTTATGGTTTTATTCATATTTGTGTTACAAATAATTTCAACAATCAAAATGTTCTTTATTGATAAGGTTGAAGAATAATTAGAAAAATAAGCTAGAAGAAAAGGATGTTTATAAGCGTCAGTTTCATACAAGGAGGCAGTAGTAATGTATGCTAAAAATATGAATAAGGTTGTACTAGGAAATAAAATAAATATTGAAGAATTTGTGGCTGTTGCTAGATTTGGAGCTAAAGTAGAGTTTTCAGAAGTTTACTATGAAAAAGTTAAAAAATCAAGAAATCTTGTGGAAAAGTGGATTGAAGAAGGAAGAGTAATGTATGGTATTACCACGGGATTTGGAGCTCTTTGCACTCAGGTAATATCATCTGAAGAAACTGCAAAACTGCAAAGAAATATAGTGCTGTCTCATTCTACATCTGTTGGAGATCCTTTATCCATTGAAGAAGTTAGAGCTACAATGCTTATGGTACTTCAAAATGTTGGACAGGGATATACCGGAGCTAGAATTGAGACCATGGAAATGTACAGTGAGTTTTTAAATCGTGGACTTACTCCCTTTGCTCCGAAAGAGGGGTCAGTAGGATACTTATCACCAGAAGCACATATGGCACTGGTGCTTATTGGAGAAGGAAAGGCGTATGTAAATGGAGAGTTATTAGAAGGCAGAGAAGCACTAAAAAGAGTAGGACTAGAGCCTATAGAACTATCTTCTAAGGAAGGGTTAGTATTAGTTTCAGGAACTACAAGTGTTACAGCAATTGGAGCACTAGCATTATATGATATGATAAATTCCTCAAAGACTGCAGATGTTATAGGGGCTATGACTTTAGAAATTCTCAAAGGAACCACAAGAGCTTTTGATGAAAGATTAATGAGTGTTAGGCCGCATGAAGATCAAAAAAATACGGCTGAAAATGTAAGAAAGATACTTGGCGATTCAGAGGTGGCAAAGAATTTTCAAAATTATAGACTTCAAGATGCTTTATCTTTAAGGTGTATACCGCAGCTACATGGTGCAGCAAAGAAAACATTAAAAGATGCTTTAAAAACCATAGAAATAGAGATGAACTCTTGTTGCGATAACCCAATAATATGGCCTGAAGGGGACGATGGAGAAGCTATTTCAGGATGTAACCCAGACTCTTCTTATGTAGGACTTGAAATGGATTCAGCGTGTATTGCAGCAACTATGATTGCAAAGATGTCGGAGAGAAGAAATAATAGACTTGTGGATGGAAGCCTTTCAGAATATCCATGGTTTCTTATAAAAAAGCCAGGACTTAATTCAGGGCTTATGATACCTCAATATACTCAGGCGGGGCTTTTAAATGATATGAAAATTTTATCTCATCCATCAAGTGTAGATGGTGTGCCTACTTGTGGTAATCAGGAAGATTACGTTGCAATGGGATATAATGCTTCTAAAAAGGCAAGACAAATTGCAGATAAACTTGAGTTCATCTTGGCAATAGAGCTTTTATCGGTGTTCCAGGCACAGCAGTTTATGGAAGGTGAATTATCAAGAGGTAGTGCATCTAAGGCTGTTTTAGATGAAATAGCCAAAACTGTACCTGTGATGGAAGAGGATGTGTATCTTTATCCTCATATTAATACCATAAGAGATTTAATACACTCAGGAAAAGTAATTGAGTTAGTAGAAGAAAAGGTAGGAAAGTTGGTGTGAATATGAAAGTAAAAATGGATTTAAATAAGATATTTTTAACACCACCATCTACAATGTATGAACGAATTACATTGTTTCTTATGTTAACTATTACATTTATAATATTTTTTAGCCCTTTAAAGTTTTCATCCATGCACCCTGTGGAAGCAGCAATTACAGCAGCACTTCCAGCAATTTCAATTTCTTGGGGATGGATTATACTTTTAAGGTCTATATTTAGAAAAAAAGATTTTGTAAAAAAATAAATTACGTTAAAAAATCTTACTTCAATACTTATTTGAAGTAAGGTTTTTTATTTTTATTTAATAGAAAACAAGATGTATTATAACTACAATATACTGACGAAATTAATATGAATAATATTTTTTTATTAAGCAAATTATATAATTTAGATGAAAAAATTAAAAAAATAAAGCTAATGAATAAAAAATGATGCATTGCAAGGATAATTACTTGTAATTAATATATATTATTGTTTAATTATATACTAAAATAGTATATAATTAAATCAATGAGTTTTGTAAGATTAAAGTTAATTAATGATAGATAAAATTTTTTATAAATGAAGGGAGAAATAAATTATGAAAATAGCAGTTATAGGGTGTACACATGCTGGTACAGCAGCAATTATAAATTGTGCAAAATTATATCCAGAGGCAAAGATTACGGTTTACGAAAAAAATGATAACATTTCATTTTTATCCTGTGGAATAGCATTATATATTGGAGGAGTGGTTAAAGATCCTCAAGGCTTATTTTACTCTTCACCAGAAAAATTAGCAGAACTAGGCGTAGAGACAAAAATGAAACATGAAGTATTAGAAACTAATTTAGATGAAAAGAGAATAAAGGTACGTAACTTAGATACAAATGAGGAATTTGAAGATACTTTTGATAAATTAATAATAACTTCAGGTTCATGGCCAATAGTTCCAAGAATTGAAGGAATTGATTTGGAAAATGTATTATTATCTAAAAACTTCTATCACTCAAACACTATAATTGAAAAATCCAAGACAGCTAAAAATATAGTGGTTGTAGGAGCAGGATATATAGGAGTTGAGCTAGTAGAAGCCTTTGAAATGAATGGCAAAAATGTGACCTTAATTGATGCCGAAGAGCGTATATTAAGTAAATACTTAGATAAAGAATATACTGATATAGCAGAAAAAGCTTTTATGGATAAAGGAGTAAAACTTGCCATTGGGGAAACTGTGGTTAAGTTTGAAGGTGAAAGTGGAAAAGTATCAAAGGTAGTAACTAATAAGGGAGAATATGAAACAGATTTAGTTGTACTTTGCATAGGATTTAGACCAAACACTGAACTATTTAAAGGTCAATTAGATATGCTTGGTAACGGAGCCATTGTAGTTGATGAATATATGAGAACAAGTAAAGAGGATGTATTCGCAGCAGGAGATAGCTGTGCAGTTATATATAATCCTACTGGAAAACATGCATATATTCCACTTGCAACAAATGCAGTGCGTATGGGAACATTGGTTGCTAGAAACTTAGTAAAAACAACTACTAAATACATGGGAACTCAAGGTACTTCAGGAATTAAGATTTATGAGTATAATATAGCATCCACAGGACTTACTGAAAATGCTGCAAAATCATCAGACATAGAGGTTAAAACTGTAACTGTAGAAGATAATTATCGTCCAGAATTCATGCCAACTTATGATACAGCAAAATTAAAAGTGGTTTATGAAAAGGACTCTAAAGTGATTTTAGGAGCACAAATAATATCAAAGGCAGATTTAACTCAAGCTATGAACACAATGTCTGTATGCATTCAAAATAAAATGACTATAGATGAGTTAGCATTTGTAGATTTCTTCTTTCAACCACATTACAATAAACCATGGAATTTATTAAACTTAGCAGGGTTAAGTGCTGAATAGACTATAAGTTAATAATTAAAAGTTAAGATAAAAAGTTCCTCAAAATTGAGGAGCTTTTTTGTTATGGAAAGCTGGTTACTAGTAACTGATTCCTCATTTTCATAGGCTAGTATATTATTTTAAAATTAATTGACAACTAAAAGTTTAAAACTGATAATTAATGCTGAGGAGGTGTTAAGTTGATTCGCACTGCTGTTATAAAAGAAGATTTAAAATTATATCAAGATGTTTCTATAGATAAATTAAAAGATGAAAATATAAGTTGGTGTTGGGTTGATATAGAAAATCCTTCAGAAGATGAAGAGAAAGTTTTAGTAGATATATTTGGTTTTCATAAATTAGCCATAGAGGATGCTTTACAAATTCATCATAGACCTAAGCTCGACCATTACGATGGCTATGATTTTTTTATTTTGAATGCATTAAATGATGAAACATTATTATCAGAAACTGTAGGAATATTTATATTAGAAAGATTTATAGTTTCTGTACGTAGAGAAAATTGTAATGAGATAGATGAGGCATGGGATAAGTTTATATATAATGAAAATAAGTGGAATAAAGGACCTGCATATATAAAATATTTAATATTAGATAAAATTGTAGATGAACTTTTTCCTGCTATTCAAGAAATTGAAGATAAATTAAATTCAATAGATAATAATGAAGATAAAAAATCTGTGAATCAAATTATAGATGAAATATTTTCAATTAGAAATGACTTGTTAAAATTAAGAAGATTAGTAACTTCTATGAGAGATTTGCTATATCGAATGTTAAATTCAGAAAGATTGAGTTGGATAAGAGAGCAGAAAATATATTTTCAAGACATTTATGATCATTTGCTTAAACTATCAGATATGATTGAAGAAAGCAGAGAAATCACTGCAGATATAAGGGATAATTATATATCTACTAATTCAAATAAAATGAATATAAATATGATGGTACTTACAGTTATATCTACAATATTTATACCATTAACCTTTATTGTAGGGGTATATGGAATGAATTTTGAAAATATTCCTGAACTTAAATGGAAATATGGGTATTTTGTAATATGGGCTATAATGGCACTTATAGGAGTTTTCATGTTTTTATGGTTTAAACGAAAAGGATGGTTTGATATTGATAAGTAGTTCACAATTGACAATATATAATTGATAATACATAATCATAATGGGAAATCTAAATAAAACCTATTTATTAAAATTTGAAATTGATAATTAAAGGTGGAGATACATATGTATAAATTAATTGCAACGTCTACTTTTGGCCTTGAAAAAGTAGTAGCTGATGAATTAAAAGAATTAGGATATGATGATTTAACTATAGAAAATGGGAAAGTAACCTTTGAAGGGGACGAAATGGATATAGTAACCTGCAATATGTGGCTTAGAACTGCAGATAGGGTACTTATAAAAATGGCAGAGTTTAAGGCAGAATCCTTCGAAGAACTTTTTCAAGGAACTAAAGAAGTTGAATGGGGAGACATAGTACCTATAACAGGATTTATGCATGTAACTGGAAAGTCTATTAAATCTCAGCTTCATAGTGTACCTGATTGCCAATCTATAGTTAAAAAGGCTGTAGTTGAAGCCATGAAAAGAAAATATAGAATGGATACATTCCCCGAAAATGGAGCAGAGTATAAAATTGAAGTGGCAATACTGAAAGACATAGTTACATTAACGATAGATACAACAGGATCAGGATTACATAAAAGAGGATATAGAGAACTTGCAGGGGAAGCTCCTTTAAAGGAAACTTTAGCAGCGGCATTAGTGCTTCTAAGTAAATGGGAACCTTCAAGAGTGCTTGCAGACCCTCTTTGTGGTTCGGGAACTATAGCAATTGAAGCTGCAATGATTGGAAGAAATATAGCTCCAGGACTTAATAGAAGCTTTGTATCGGAGCAGTGGGACATAATAGATCAGGATTTATGGGAAGATATAAGAAAACATGCTAAAAATTCAGTTAATAATAAGGACTTTAGAATACTTGCTTCTGATATAAATGGAAGATTATTAGCTACTGCAAGAGCAAATGCTATAAAAGCAGGAGTTGAGGAAAATATATTTTTTCAAAAGATGGATGTAAGAGATTTCAGTAGTAAGAAAAGATATGGATTTATAATAAGCAATCCTCCTTATGGCGAAAGAATTGGAGAAGAAAAGGAAGTTGAAGAATTATATAAAGTTATGGGAAAAGTATTTACAGATTTAAATGATTGGTCATATTTTGTACTTACCTCTCATCCTAAGTTTCAAGAATTATTTGGTGAAAAATCTAATAAAAATAGAAAGCTTTATAATGGAAGAATTCAATGCTATTATTATCAGTACCTAGGAGCAGAGCCAGAGAAAAAAAGATATGAATAAATTTCTTGCTTATATGTGTATAAGTAAATATTTATCCTGTGGATATAATATCAACGTAAAATTTAATAACTAAACGGATTTTGGAGTAGGATATTAGTTTAAGTGTTGATCTCTAGTTTGTAACTACAAAAGCTTAGTTGTTTTGCAACTAAGCTTTTAATTATTAGGGTTTAGCCATTAGAGATAAAAATTTTGTTTCATAAGATTTTACTGAACATCATACCAGCCTTTTGAATTCATTGTTTTAAATAATGTTTCAGCATGACCTTGTTCTTCTTGTTGAATATGTTGAAGCTGTTGTCTTATATTAGTATCAACAGATTCTAAAACAGCATTATTGTAAGAACTTGAAACATGTTTTTCAGTATATAATGCGTCATTTAAAAGCTGTGCATCTGTAAATCCAAGGCTTGATTGTACATTTGATGAATCACCTTGAGGTGTTGTAAAGCTTTTAAATATATTTTGATTATTTACTCCATTTTGAGATAATATGCCTTCAAGTGTAGTTGCATGTTGATGTTCTTTATTTGCTAAGTCTTGAAATACCTGTTTTATTTGTGGATCTGATGCCATAGAGGCATATTGTTCATATTTCCTTATACACAAATATTCTGCATTTAAATTGTCTTCTATTAAAGTTTTTTCCTTATTAGTAAGTGCCATTTCTAAAAAACCCCTTTCAATTTATATTAGTTTCAAGATTATTATGCCCTTTTAAAAAAAATATATTATATAAAATTTGGGATTTTAAGAAATAATTATATAAATTATCAGCACTTATAATGAAAAAATGCTTCTATATTTGCAGTTATAGTGATTTGGCTAGGAAGTATAGGGGTTGTGGCAGCGAGGACTTTAAAGCCTGCAACCTCTTGAATATTTTGAGTAGCACTTTGCTCTATAATTTTATATGGAATTTTAAAAACACTTACTTTTAAAGTGTTTTCGACTTGTCTTGCCTTATTTATAGCATTTATTATGGCGAGACTTAATGCTTTGTTATAATATAGGGAAGGGTTTTCCACAGTAAATTTTATGTTATCTACTCGATTAGCTCCCTTAGAAACTGCAGCATCTATAATTTGTCCTACCTTAGATAAATCTTTAATAGTAACGGATAAAATATTTGTAACCCTATATCCTCTAAATACTTGTTTTCCTTCTATATAATCGTATTGGGGTTCAATATTATAAGAAGATGTACTGATGTCCTCTTTAGGAATATTAAACTTAAGTAATTCGTTTATAATAGCAGTAACTTTTATAGCGTTTTCTCTTTGTGCTTTTTCTAAATTCATGTCTTCTGTTACAACTCCTAAATTTACAATGGCTATATTGGGTTCTACTTTTATAGTTGCAGTTCCATTTAGTTTTAGTTCACCTTTTTTAAAACTTTGGAGATTAGGAGAATAAAAGTCATAATTCATCATAATACATATATCCTTTCTTTTAATATTACCTATGTTATTATATTCAATAGTAACAGATTTTTTAACCTTCAATAGTATAATATTGAGGGCTTATTTTTTAGCATAATAATAAAGAAGGTGAAACGATGGATAAGCTAAATCCTGAAAATTTAAGTACTAAATTTCATGATGAAATTATTAAAAAGCAGTCAATATTAGGAAGGCATTATACCTATACACGCTCAGATTCTACAGAAGAAGTATTTTTAAATGTAGGACTTAATTATGCTTACGATAAAATCACATCTTCGAGAGAAGAAATTCTTGCAAGATGGAGAATGCTAGATGGAAAGCTTCAGCTATATGCATATGTTTATGTAGATGGAAGATTTAATCCTAAAACTCCAGATGAGAGGAATGAATTTTTTATACAAGAACTTCCATTAGCTATTGAAGCAATAACATATGGGGACAAGGAGTTTTTTGGAGCTCATAATGAATTGTATGATGCACCAGTCTATATACACTTTGATTCCATAATTGAAAACGTTAATCGTATAGAGTACTGGGGGATTATTAAAGACTATAATCAGATTCATAAAAAGCAGCTCTAAAGTTTAGGGCTGTTTTTCGTAATAACTTTTAAAATTAAATCGTCAAAGTGATAAAAGTATAAATTTATTTTATTAAAGCAGCATAAATTTTAACATAAGAATTAAGTTGGAGGGAAGAGTGTGGAAAAAATTAAAGTAGGTATTGTGGGCTATGGAAATATAGGAAAAGGAGTTGAATTTGCAATTGGGGGAAATCCTGATATGGATCTTGAAGTGATATTTACAAGAAGAAATCCTAAAAGTGTAAGACCTGAAAGTGCTAATACAAAGGTAGCTAGTATACATGATGCCCACCATTACATAAATAAAATTGATGTGATGATTTTGTGTGGAGGTTCTGCAAAAGATCTTCCAAAACAGGCACCTACATTTGTAGAGCTTTTTAATACAGTAGATAGTTTTGATACTCATACCAAAATTTCAGAGTACTTTGATGAAGTAAATAAAAGAGCGATGGAAAATAATCACATAAGTATAGTATCTGTAGGATGGGATCCAGGATTATTTTCAATGAATAGGCTTTTGGCGGAATCTGTACTTCCTAATGGAAAATTTCATACATTTTGGGGTCCTGGAGTAAGTCAAGGACATTCTAATGCTATTCGTGGCATAAAAGGGGTAAAATATGCAATTCAATATACTATTCCAATAAAAAGTGCTTTAGAAAAAGTACGATTAGGAAGTGACATTGAACTTACAGATAGAGAAATGCATTTAAGAGAGTGTTATGTGGTTGCAGAAGAGGGAGAAGATTTATCTAGAATTGAAAGAAAAATTAAAATTATACCAAATTATTTTTTAGACTATGATACAAGTGTTTATTTTATAGATGAAGAAGAATTTAAAAAAAATCATTCTAAAATGCCTCATGGAGGTTTTGTGATTCATAGGGGAAAGACAGGAAAAGATAGTACTAGTCATACAATCGAGTTTTCATTAAAACTTGAAAGTAATCCAGAATTTACAGCAAATGTGCTTGTAGCTTACGCAAGAGCAGCTGTTCGAATGCATAGAGAAGGTTTAAAAGGAGCAAAGACAGTATTTGATGTGCCACTATCTTATTTATCATCAAAGGATCCTAAAGATATTAGAGAAGAACTATTATAGACTATAAATTTTGTAATACATTTAACTCAAATATCATAAAATTATTACGAATGGAATTAAAAGGGAAGTTTTTAAAGGTGAAAAGGAAAATACAATTATCACTTACTGCGTTATTAATTTCAGTAATAATTTTTGTAGGATATGTATTAGTAACAGAATATACAGCTAAAAACTTAGATAGTAAATCGAAAGGCGTATATAATATATTAGTAGATATTAATGAAAAAACATTATACTTAATGGATGAAACGGGAAGAGAAATTATTAAAACTTATTCGATTGCTAGCGGAAAAGATAAAACCCCTTCACCCATAGGGACTTGGACTGTAATTAGTAAAGGAAGATGGGGAGGTGCTTTTGGGGCTAGATGGATAGGGCTTAATGTACCCTGGGGGAGATATGGAATACATGGAACTAACAAACCTAACTCAATTGGAAGTAGTGCATCACATGGATGCATAAGAATGTTTAATAAAGATGTAGAAGAACTTTATAAGTATGTAAATATAGGCATGAGAATAGTTATATATGGAGGACCTTATGGTGGATTTGGAAATGGCTTTAGAGTAATTAAACCTGGGTATACAGGATCAGATGTATATGAAGTACAAAGGGTTATGAAGGCAAAGGGCTACTATAAAGGCCCTGTAAATGGAATTTATGGCGATTATCTAAAAACATGTGTAATTAAGTTTAGAAAAGATAACAACCTTTCTATTACAGATGATATTGATTCGAATTTCTATAAAAAGCTTGGAATAACTCTTTTTGAATAGGTAATTTTTAAATTCATCAATAAAGTTATCTTAAATATGTAATAAAAAGGTTTGTTTGAGTCTGCCAATAACTTTGCGTAAACTTCTTTAAAAGATTTTAAATAAGGATATATGTTTTGGTATTAAGAGGATAAATTTTTAGGTTTATCCTCTTTGGTTTCTATAGACTCCAACTTAAAATAAATTTTTTACTGGGATTTTGATGCTAAGTATTTAATTTAAAAGCCTTTTATATGCAAATGTTTATCTGATATGATATAATATTTTATACTAAATTTATCTAATTATTTATATTGCTATGATAGAAAAAATCAAACAATGAATGGGACGGTTATTTATGGATGATAAGGAAAAAATATCATATACCAAAGAAGAATTAGTACGAGAAATATTAGAAAAAGATAAGGACTTAAGAGGAAGTAATATTGATGAAGAATTGATACATGAACTAATTAGCGGAAAAGTATCAAGAAATATAAATGAAACAAATGATGAAAATTTAACATTAGCACAAAGAATTGCTGATAAAATAGCCACATTTGGTGGTAGTTGGACATTTATAATAAGTTTTGGTGTGGTATTAGTAATTTGGATTATAGGAAATGCTGTTATTCTAAGTAGTAAAGCGTTTGATCCATATCCATTTGTATTTTTAAATCTAGTATTATCGTGTCTTGCTGCTATACAAGCTCCAATAATTATGATGTCACAAAATCGTAAATCAGAAAAAGATAGATTAACTGCTGCAAATGAGTATCTTGTTAATTTGAAATCTGAAATAATAACAGAAGATTTGCATAAAAAAATTGATGCTTTGCTAGAACAACAGGAAGAAAATAAAAGAACTCAAGAAGTATTATTAAAAATACTCGAAGAATTAAAGAATAAGAATTAATACTTAATCTAAAAAGAGTATAACAAAGTCCCCATCTAGATAATAGATGGGGACTATTTGATGCTTACTTCGAAGGAGGTGTATTTCATATACTTTGAAATTGTTACTTTAACATATCAATAATTTCATCACCATTTTGTGTTTTAACAGCTTCCTGCTCTAGTTCAACTATTCTTTTATTTAAAACTGGATGCATTACATAGGGAGCTATGTCACTAAGAGGTTTCAGTACAAAGAGTCTCTCATGCATTCTAGGATGAGGTATAATTATCTCTTCTAAGGAGGTAATTATATCATCATATAATAATACATCTAAATCAATAGTTCTAGGACCCCATCTTACAATTCGCTCTCGTCTTAGATCTTTTTCGATGTTTAATAAAAACTCAATAAGCTCCCTTGGGGTGAGTAGGGTTTTTATCTCCGCAGCACAATTTAGAAAATCATCTTGCTCTGTATATCCCACGGGTTTAGTAGTGTAGAAATTAGAAGACTTTATTACTCGTGTTGTTCCCGTATTCATGAGCTCCATAGCCTCTTCAAGGTTTTGCTTCTTATTTCCCATGTTAGATCCTAAGCCAATAAATGCTCTATGCCAGAATCTTTCTATTTCTACTGCAGCATAGTCTAGGGGTTTTCCTATAGGTGCCCAAGGTTTTTTAAGAAGTATCTTTACCTTTTCAACAGGTTCATAATTTAACAATATATACTGAGCTAGCTTTTCAACACATGTTTCAATCAAATCATATTTTGCTTTTGTAAATTCCTTCTCAACATTATGGCATAGCTCTGCATAATTCACAGTTTTAGTAAGATCATCGCTTTCACCGGCTTCTCTTAAATTAAGCCATAAATCTATAGATAGTAAAAATCTCTGTCCCATATTCTTTTCTTCTATATTAACGCCATGATAGGCATAAACTTCAAGATCTTTTATATACATTTTATCCATAAAATCATCTCCAATGCTAAAATGTGAAATAATTAAAAGTGATGTCACTATCAAGTGATTCTTAGACTCAGGTGGAGTTTGCTTATGAAGAATGCTTATCGCCAGCTGAGTCTTAGAAGAACTTATCCAGGGGCGTATCAGCCGTTATCTCTCACCTAAGAGGATGGGAGTATTACGGATGGTTGCCATCGGATAAAATATTTAAACTCTGATTATGGCATCCGTCATCATGCTGGCACGTTTGTTTTCTAAGACATCATGTACTCTTACAAAATCACAGCCCTTCATAATACCAATAACGGTAGTGGCTACCGTCCCCTCAACTCTTTTTTTAGGTGGTAAGTCCAGTGCATTTCCTATCATTGATTTTCTTGAAGTAGCTAAAAGTACAGGAAATCCAAGGGTGGTTAACTTCTCTAGATTATTCATCACAGCTAAATTTTGCTCATAGGTCTTAGCAAAGCCTATACCAGGGTCAACAATTATATTATGTGGCTTTACTCCAGCCTTTAAAGCTATATCTATAGATTCCTGTAAGTCAGATAATACATCTTTCATCAAATTACCATAATTTGTATTATATCTATTATGCATAAGGCAGCATGGCACCTGGAGTTCTGCTGCAACCTTTGCCATAAGGGGATCTTTTTTAAAGCCCCACACATCATTGATTAAATCAGCACCTTCTTTAATGGCAGCTTCTGCAACTTTTGACTTATATGTATCTATAGAAATTGGTATGTCAAAATTTGGTTTTAGTGCTCTGATTACTGGCAGTACTCTTTCAATTTCTTCTTCTTCAGACACAACAATATGACCAGGCCTTGTGGATTCTCCTCCAATATCAATGATATCAGCTCCCTGTGAAATCATCTCTTCAGCATGCTTCAATGCCCTATCAATGCTGTTAAAGTTTCCGCCATCAGAAAAAGAATCCGGTGTTACATTTAGTATCCCCATTATGTAAGTTTTTTTTCCAAGCTGAAAATCCTTGTTACCTATATTAATCACTCTACCCATAAATTAAATAAACTCCTCTCTAGATGAATGTAATTTGAACTGAAAATCCTGTGCATAATTTATAGAAATCTATGATTTCGTTATAAATTAGCACATCTCATTAAGTGAGATGTTTCCTTCATTAGTATTTAATATTATAATTTTTCTTTTCCTCTGGCCAGTTGCACTCCAAAATTGCCTTGCAGTTAAAACATCCTCTTGACAGCTTATCACTGCGATAAATTAAATAACTTAAGCTTTCTTCATCTACAGAAACCTTTCTGTGCATTAATATAGCAGCAACGATTTCTTTAATTTCATTTTCATTAAAGCCACATACTTTAAGTATATCAGCAGCAAGCTTTGCACTGGCCTCGTCATGGGGTACGCCTTTCTCATACTGCATCCATCTGCCGATATCATGAAGAAGGGCAGCAGCATAAACCATATCCTTGCCTATGTTAATGTTTTTTTCTAAATTAATTATGTAGGCTATTCTTGCCACATCGAGAAAGTGCTGCAAATCGTGATGACAAAATTCTCTGTTCTTCTCTATTTCTTCATTTTTAGCCAAATAAATTTTGTAATTTTCATTTTGAAGTATAGCATTTATCCTATCTGCCACATTAATTCCCCCATCCCCAATTCCCTTTAAGTTATAGTGCATAAATTTTGATATTTAAATTATTATAACATATCTACTATGCTAATTTAAGTTGGGGAAAACAGTAGTACATGTTAAAATATAATTATTAAGTTTTATTAGAGTTTATCAAAAGAGGGGGACTATAAAATGAACTATAATGAAGTTATGAACTATTATGAAAATTTAAGCTACAATAAAATAAACTTAGGACTTGAAAGAATTTCTAAGTTACTTAGAGAATTAGGTAATCCAGATAAAGGGCAAAAGTATATTCATATTGCTGGAACAAATGGAAAAGGATCAATTGCAAATTATACATATAATATATTAGTTGATGCAGGATACAAAGTAGGTATATATACATCACCCTATTTAATTAAAATGAATGAAGTAATAAAAGTAAGTAGTGAATGTATAAGTGATGAGGATTTTGCTCGTATAACTTCTCATGTAAAGAACGTTATTGAATCAAGCCCTAATTTGAATAAAGAGGGATTAACTTCTTTTGAAATATTAACTGCTGTTGCTTTTTTATATTTTTATGAAAAAAAGTGTGATTTTGTTATACTTGAAGTGGGACTTGGTGGAAGACTTGACGCAACGAATGTAATTGAGAAGCCTTTAGTTTCAGCAATTAGTAAAATTGGTTATGATCATGTTAATATTCTAGGAAATGAAATAGAAGATATAACAAGAGAAAAGGCAGGAATAATAAAAGATAATACTGTAGTAGTTTTATCCCCACAAGATTTTGATAAAGTTCCATGTGTAATAAAGTCTTACTGTGATAAATATAAGGCCGCTTTAAGCTATGTAGATAGGCAAGAAATATTTGTTCATAGTGAACAAAATGAATTGGAACAAATATTTGATTATAAACACATTAAAAATCTTAAAATAAAGCTTTTAGGTAAGCACCAGATAGATAATGCTGCAACTGCTATTGAGGTAGTTCTTGCTTTGAAAAAGTACGGATTTAATATAGATGAGAATAACTTAGTTAATGGACTTATTAACACAAGATGGCAGTGCAGACTTGAATTAATTAACACAGAACCAAAAATCTTTATAGATGGAGCTCATAATGTTGATGGAATCAATACTGTTGCTGAATTTTTTAAGGCAAATTTTAAAGGAGAAAAGATTAAACTTATTTTTGGTGTTTTAAAGGATAAAAACTATAAGGAAATGATAGATAAGATAGTGCCTATATCAGAAAGCATATTTACGGTAAGTCCTAAAAATGAAAGAGCCTTGGATGCACAAACACTATCTGAAGTTATTAAAGAATATAATATTAAAACTAAAGCGTGCAGTAGTGTAGAAGAAGCCATAAATCTAGTTTTATCGGAATCTGTAGATAGCTCCATAATTTGTGTATGTGGATCATTATATTATGTTGGTGAGGCAAGAAATTTAATCATGCAAGGTGGTTTTAATATAAAGTAACAAAATAAATCACTGAGGTATTGTTAGAGATTATGTTTAAAATTATAAAAAATAGCTCTAAAATTATAGGGCTATTTTTGTTTTTTTTAGCTGATTCTTTTAATATTCTTTTCATTGTGATATTATGAAAACCATAAAGTTAGGAATTAAGAAAAGGTGGTTAATATATGAATAAGATAGTGGTCTTAGCTGAAAAGCCTTCTGTAGGAAGAGATTTAGCAAGAGTTTTAAATTGTAATAAAAAAGGAAATGGATATATAGAAGGAGCAAAATATATAGTTACTTGGGCGTTAGGTCATTTAGTTACCTTAGCTGATCCTGAAGCTTATGATGATAAATATAAGTCATGGAAGATTGAAGATTTACCAATGCTTCCTAAGTACTTAAAGCTTGTGGTTATAAAGCAAACAGGTAAGCAGTTTAATATTGTTAAAGAACAGCTAAATAGAAAAGATGTGAGTGAAATTGTCATAGCTACAGATGCAGGCCGTGAAGGAGAATTGGTTGCTAGATGGATAATTGAAAAAGCTCATGTAAAAAAGCCTATAAAAAGATTATGGATTTCTTCAGTTACGGATAAGGCAATAAAGGAAGGCTTTAATAAATTAAGAGATGGCAGAGAATACGAAAGCCTATATGCTGCAGCAGAAGCACGTTCAGAAGCAGATTGGGTTGTAGGAATTAATGCCACTCGTGCACTTACTTGTAAATATAATGCTCAGCTTTCTTGTGGAAGAGTTCAAACTCCAACCTTGGCTATGATTGGGAAAAGGGAAGAGGAAATTAGAAACTTTAAGCCTAAAACTTATTACACTATAAATGCACAAGCGGGTACGCTAAAGCTTACTTGGCAAGATAATAAAACTCATGACACAAAGACCTTTAATAAGGATTTTTCCGATAAAGTGCTGTTATCTATAAAAGGAAAAGATGCAGAAATTATAGAAGTAAATAAGCGATTAAAAAAGAGCTTTGCACCAGGACTTTATGATTTAACTGAACTCCAAAGAGATGCAAATAGAATATTTGGATACTCAGCAAAGGAAACATTATCTATTATGCAAAGACTTTATGAAAATTATAAAGTACTTACTTATCCTAGAACGGATTCCAGATATATATCAGCAGATATAGTGGATACTTTAAAGGACAGAGTTAAGGCATGTGGAGTGGGACCTTATTCAAAGGCAGCTCTAAATATAGTTAAAAGTCCAATAAAAGCAAATAAGTCTTTTGTAGATGATAGCAAGGTTTCAGATCACCATGCAATAATACCTACAGAAGAAAGAGCTACATTATCTTCATTAAATGATAGTGAAAGAAAAATATATGATTTAGTAGTAAAGAGATTCTTAAGTGTACTTTATCCTCCTTTTGAGTATGAAGAAACTTCAATAAAAGCTAAAATTGGAGAAGAGATTTTTACTGCAAAGGGTAAAATAGTTATTTTACAGGGATGGAAAGAGGTTTATGAAAATAATTTTTCAGGAAATGATGATGATGATTCATCAGAACAAATATTACCTAATTTGAATAAGGGAGATGTTTTAAAAGTAATTAAAGTATCTCAAAATCAAGGGGAAACTAAGCCTCCAGCACCATTTAACGAAGGAACTCTATTGTCTGCTATGGAAAATCCAGTAAAGTATATGAATACTAATGATAAGGAATTAGCTAAAACTCTTGGAGAAACTGGAGGACTTGGAACTGTAGCTACAAGAGCTGATATTATTGAAAAGTTATTTAATACATTTTTAATTGAAAAAAGAGGTAAAGATATATTTATAACTTCAAAGGGAAGACAGCTTTTAAATTTAGTTCCAGAAGAGTTAAAATCACCTGAACTTACTGGACAGTGGGAACAAAAGCTTAATTATATATCAAAAGGAAAATTAAATAAAAATACATTTATAAATGAGATGAGAAGTTATGCACAAAAGGTTGTAGGTGAAATAAAAAATAGCGAAGAAAAATTTAGGCACGATAATGTTACAGGAAATAAGTGTCCACAGTGTGGAAAACCAATGCTTGAGGTTAATACTAAAAAGGGTAAAATGCTTGTTTGCCAGGATAGAGAATGTGGATATAGAAAGGGCGTTGCAAGGGTTACTAATGCAAGATGCCCAGAGTGCAAGAAAAAGCTTGAACTTCGTGGTGAAGGAGAAGGCCAAATATATGTATGCACAGGTGCTAATTGTAACTTTAGAGAAAAAGCAAGTCAATTTAAAAAGAGATTTGATAAAGATGGCAAAGCGGATAAAAGAGAAGTAAATAATTATATGAAAAAATTAAAAAAAGAATCAGATGAACCAATTAACTCAGCTTTAGCAGAGGCACTTGCAAAGCTAAATTTAGAGTAAATTAATACTAAAAAATAAATAAATTGGGTAAATAGATTAAACTATAACTTATTGTAATAATATACCTGTATTTATAAAAGGATAAAAAAGCTTAAAATTACACAACATACTTATGTACTACTTTTTAAAAGAGGTGGATAAATATGAAGGGTAAAGTTATTACAGGAATGCTTTTAGGAGCGGCAGTTACTATGATGATGGTTCCAGAAATGGATAGAGTAACAAGGAAAAGACTTAAAAGAGCACAAAGAACAATGAGACATTCAGCAATGGATGCATATGACGGTATGATGAAATATATGCGATAAAAAATGGAGTGGCCATAAAGGTCGCTCCATTTTTTATAATGTCTTCTAAAATTTAATAATATTTAACAAAATTTAAATTTTTAGATAAGAAATATGTTATAATATATAGAGAATTTGTAAAATTATCAGTTATATTATATGTATTATTGGAATTATCGGGAAAAGGAAGAGTGACTATGGAAATAATGTCTCTTGGTGAAAAAATAAAAAGAAGAAGAAAAGAATTAGATATGACTCTTAAGGATTTGGCAGGAGCTAGAATTACACCTGGACAAATAAGTCTTGTAGAGTCGGGAAAGTCAAATCCTAGTATGGATCTTTTAGAATATTTAGCGGAAGCTTTAAAAACTTCTGTAGAATACTTCATGGAATCAGAAGAAACACAAGCTGAAAAAATATGTACATATTTTGAAAATATAGCAGAATCCCATATATTAAGTGAAAATTTAATATGTGCTGAAGGTTATGTAGAAAAGGCTCTTTATTATGCTGATAAATATGAATTAGAATATAGAAAAGCTAAAAATCTATATTTAAGAGGAATAATATACATGATAAAGAAAGATATGGGATTAGCTCAGCAATGCTTTCTTTCTGCAAATGGTATATTTATAAAAGAAAATAAGTACGAAGAAATAGTAAAGACTTTTTTAAATTTAGGCAAAATAACTGTAGAACTTAAATCTTATTATTCTTCTTGTAGTTATTTTCAACAGGCTGAAAAGATATACAATGATAACAGTATAGGAAATGACTTTTTACTTGCAGAAATATATTATTATATGGCATATACAAATTTTAAGCTTGAAAGTGTAGACAAGGCCATGGACTATTCGTTTCTGGCAAAGGAAAAGTTTAGACAATTGAATAATAAGAAGGAATATGCCAATACTTTACTTATGATAGCGGAAGAGTACAATAAAAATGGAGATATAAATAATGCCATAAAGTATTCTAAAAAAACCTTGGCGTTATTTAATGAAATAAATGATGATATATATGTAGCAGAAATTGAAAATAACCTTGGAAAGCTTTTCTGTGAATTTGAAAATATTGAAGAATCTTTCATACACTTAAATAGGGCTAAGGAGCTTAGAAAGACTATTCAAGATAGTAGACTTACAGAAACGCTAATAAGTATTTGTGAAAATTACATTAAGTTAAAAGATATAATAAATTCTAAAAAAGCTCTTGAAGAAATAATGGAGAGTATAGAAGATGGTGATCATAAATCACTTATAGAGTACTATATTTTAAAATATAGAGTAGATATGCTTCAGGGAGATATTAGAGAAGCTGAAAGTACTATTTTGACAGCGTTAAATTTTGTTAAAAATATGGATTATAAAAAAGAAACAGCAGAAATTGCTATTATGTTAGGAAAGTTTTATATAGATAGTGGTAGGGAATCGGAAGCTGCACAATATTTAAGTAGTGGAGTTGAAATATTTAAAGAGCTAGGTATATTAAAACAGTCTTAAGGAATAGGTGAAGGGTTATGGAAATACTGTCTACAGGTGAAAAAATAAGAAGAGCAAGAATATATAAAGGATATACACTTAAATACATTTGTGGAGATAAAATATCAGTATCTAAAATGAGTTGTATTGAGAATGATAAAATTGTTCCGGAGGACTGGATACTTGAATATTTAGCAGAAAAACTTGAGTTAGACACGGAATATTTGAAAAATGATGTGAGAAGTCAAATAAGAAAAAATATTAATGATCTTTTTAAAAACAATATGAAACCTGAGGAATATGAAAAGAGCTTAGAATATAATTTATCTTATGCAGAGGAATATAAATATTTTGATATTGCATTTGATATAATGAATGTGTTATTTACATTTAATTTAGAAAAGAATAAGCTAAAGAAACTTCAGCTGATTTTACCAAGATATTATGATATGTGTTTAAAGACTAGAGATGATAAAAATTATTTAACATATTATATGGATTTAGCTAAATATTTATATAAATCTGAGGAATATGGGGAAGCCGCAGGATATTATAATACAATTAGGAAAGCGGCAGAAGAATCAAATAATCAGGTGTTACTTGGTAAGGCCTTATTTAATGAATGTGATTGCTTTATTAGAATAGAAGATTATGCAAAGGCCTATGAAGTGGCTAAGGAATTACCAGCTTTAATAAATTTTTTTGAAGATGATTATAGAAAAGCAGAAGTTTATCATATTTTAGCACTTTTAGAATTGAGGCTTCAAGGAGAAAAGTTTTCAAAATATGAAAAGAAAGCTCTTTCATTTTATGGAGAAAATCAAAGAGCAAAATGTAATGCTTTAAATGATTATGGTATTATTTTAATTAAAATCAACAAAAAAGATGAGGGCATAAAGTACATAACCAGAGCTTTAAAGGAATATCCTAAGGATGATAGAGTACAGCTTGTAAGCTTTATGCTTATGTGTATAAGCGAGCTTGTGGATAATAATGTTTTAGAAAAAGCAGAAAAGATTATAGATGAAACTATAAATTATTCTATAGCCCTAGATAATGTAAGGTTTATAGAAAAAGCATATCATTATAAAGCAGTGATCTTAGGAAGAAAGAAGGAATATACCTCTATGGAAATGTATATGAATTTTTCTTTAGACGCGCTTATGAGATTTGGGAATAAAAAAGATATATATAAAAGATATCTTGAAATGGGAGAAATGTATTATAAACTTAAAAGCACATCGGATGCACTAAAATATTTTAATTTAGCTATAAATTTAGAAAAGAAAATATAAGTTTCACAAAAAGGTCTAATATTTCTAATTTTAAAACACTTAAACCTTCTAAACTCGCTTTATTTAGACAATAGAAGGTTCTTACAGTGTTTTAAAATCAGAAATAAAGACCTTTTAATGTTTATTCAATGCTTTCTATAATGTAAATCCCATACTTATATACTTAAGTTGAAAAATACCAATTTAAATATAGTTAATTACCCTTATTTCTATGTATTGATTTAATTGCATCAATTATTATAAAGGTTATAGTCATTAACTTTAGTTGTTCAAATTTTGAATTTCCGGATATTTCAACAATAGCTTTTCATTTGCGATTTCAAGCTGCTTGTAATATTCCGAGTATGATATACTTAATTTTTTCATCGCTGGAATAAAAATATCATAATAACCACTCATACTGTTAAATTCTTTAAGTATTGCTTGCATTCTATATGCAGGAGAGTTTTTATACTCATCAGACTGCTTATACTCAAGATACCACTCCAACATTTCTTTATTATCAGATAAAAAAGCTTCGGGATTTTCAATAGACTGCTTGGCTTTTTCATTCATTTCAGTAATGGTTTGTGCGCTGATATTTTTTGTGCATTCAATAAGAAAGTCTTTCAAGTCATTCGGGAATTTTAGCGTTGGAGCATTATCAACGAAGTCTACTATTTCATCATAAGCAGCCTGTTGCTCATCAGTTTTTATTGGCTCATTTAGAAAGCGAGAAAAATGTAAACTTATAAAGTGACCATAATAGCCAGGAAATGCGTCTAAAAGTTTTTCTGTTATTGTTTCGCTCTGTTCAATGGATTCTAAATCTGTACTTATTTCATCCCAACTGTTTCCTAAACTTATTTGGTCAAGCAAGTTTTGTTTCACTTTCTCTCGCTGAATAGTTAGTTCTTTTTGGACTGATAGTTTTTTTAGAGTATGCCCGTCTTCATCAGAAAGTGCAATCCTAATATCATCTGTTCCAAGTCCCAACTTGCGTAAAATTGCTATTTTTTTCAGCATCTCAAGATCATCTACACTGAAATCTCTATAGCCGTTCTCTAAAATATCGGGAAAAATTAACCCTTGCTCTGTATAATATTCTACTGCTTTTTTAGTCAGTTTTGCTGCTACACATACTTCTTTAATCAACATAATTATCACCTCAAAACAATCATAAGCTAACACCTAAGGTGATAGTCAATAGGTCTTATTAATATTATATAAGTAATTTTTATTTTGCAATATATTATAATTACTAAGTATTTCGTATTTAAATTATACTCAATATCAGTTATTAATTCTATATATTAATAAAAAAGTATTCATACATTATAGATTAAGGCTTATCTGTTAAGAATGGTCAAATTACCCTAAAAAATATATTTATCAAATCATTCCTTTATATATTTACGTAAATCAAATAATTATATAATTTATTAGACTTTGACTTTCTTTGACCTATAGTATAGTATATTACTATAAATCAAAGAAAATTATAAGAATGAATTTTTCATATTAATATGTAAAAAATAAATTGTATAGTTTAGAAAGAATTTTTACAGGAGTTTATTGGACTTAATATGGATTAGTAATTAGAGATTAGTAATGAGGAGTGATAACATGGATATTGAAAAATTAACTTTAAAGGTTCAGCAATCTATAAATGATGCACAGTTTATTGCAGTGAGGCATAATCATCAGCAAATTGATATTATACATTTATTTTCATCTTTAATTTCTCAAGATGATGGTTTAATTCCAAACATCTTTGGAAAAATGGGAATAAACATAAGAATGCTTAATGATGAAACAAATAAAGAGCTTAATGGTATGCCTAAGGTTTTAGGAGAAGGAGCAAGCAGCGGAGCTGTTTATCCAACTCGTAGATTTGAAGAAATTTTTATAAAAGCAGAGGATATTTCTAAAAAGTTTAAGGATTCTTATATAAGCGTTGAACATGTTATGCTTTCTATAATGGATATAGATAGCAAAGGTAAAGTAGGGAATATATTAAATAAATTTGGAATAACTAAAGAGAACTTCTTAAATGTTTTATCTGAAATTAGAGGAAGTCAAAGGGTGGATACTCAAGATCCAGAAGGAACCTATGAAGCATTAGTTAAGTATGGGAGAAATCTAACTAATGATGCTAAAGCTCATAAGCTTGATCCAGTTATAGGAAGAGATGAAGAAATAAGAAGAGTTATAAGAATACTTTCAAGAAGAACTAAAAATAATCCTGTATTAATTGGAGAGCCAGGAGTTGGTAAAACAGCTATAGTTGAAGGTTTGGCTGAAAGAATAATAAGAGGAGATGTGCCTGAAGGTCTTAAAAATAAAATTATATTTTCACTTGATATGGGAGCACTTATTGCTGGTGCAAAGTACAGAGGAGAATTTGAAGAAAGACTTAAAGCAGTACTTAAAGAGGTTCAAAGAAGTGAAGGGAAAATAATATTATTTATAGATGAAATTCATACCATAGTAGGAGCAGGTAAAACTGAAGGTGCTATGGATGCAGGAAATCTTATAAAACCACTTCTTGCAAGAGGTGAGCTTCACTGCATAGGTGCTACAACCTTTGATGAATATAGAAAATATATTGAAAAGGACAAGGCACTTGAGAGAAGATTTCAGCCTGTAATTGTAGATGAACCAACAGTAGAAGATAGTATATCAATACTTAGAGGATTAAAAGAGAAATTTGAAATACATCATGCAGTAAGAATACATGACTCAGCAATTGTAGCTGCAGCAAAACTTTCTTCAAGATATGTTCAAGATAGATATCTTCCAGATAAAGCAATTGATTTAATAGATGAAGCAGCAGCTATGATTAGGTCAGAAATAGATAGCCTTCCAACAGAACTTGATATAATAAAAAGAAAGATATTTCAAATGGAAATAGAAAAGGAAGCATTATCTAAAGAAGAAGATGTTTACTCAAAGGAAAGACTTCAAGCTTTGGAAAGAGAGCTTAGTAACTTAAAAGATAAAGATAAGGAAATGACTGCAAAATATGAAAAAGAAAAAGGACAAATAGTATCAGTTAGAAATCTTAAGGAGCAGCTAGATGATGCTCGTGGAAAGCTTGAAAAAGCTGAAAGGGAGTATGATTTAAATAAGGTAGCAGAACTTAAATATGGTATTATTCCAGTTATAGAGAAACAAATTGAAGAAAAAGAAAGTTTAATCAATGAAAATCAATCTGGAAATATGCTTAAGGAAGAAGTTACAGAACAGGAAGTTTCTGAAATAATTTCTAAGTGGACTGGAATACCTGTATCCCGAATGCTTGAAGGAGAAAAGGAAAAGCTTTTAAGACTTGAAGATGATCTTCATAATAGAGTTATTGGTCAGGAAGAAGCAGTAACTTCAGTATCCAATGCGGTAATTAGAGCAAGGGCTGGAATGAAAGATCCAAGACGTCCTATAGGTTCTTTTATATTTTTGGGACCAACTGGGGTTGGTAAAACAGAACTTGCAAAAACCTTAGCAAGAACATTGTTTGACAGTGAAGAAAATATAATTAGAATAGACATGTCTGAATACATGGAAAAGTATACAGTATCTCGTCTTATAGGAGCGCCTCCAGGATATGTAGGTTACGATGAGGGAGGACAGTTAACCGAAGCTGTAAGAAGAAAGCCTTATAGTGTAATATTATTTGATGAAATTGAAAAAGCTCATGATGACGTATTTAATATATTTCTTCAAATATTGGATGATGGAAGACTTACAGATAACAAGGGTAAAACAGTAGACTTTAAGAACTCAATAATAATTATGACTTCAAACATTGGAAGTAGTCATCTTTTAGATAATACTTCTGAGGAAGGAATAGATGAAAGTGTAAGAAATAAAGTTTTAAGTGAACTTAAATTAAGATTTAAGCCAGAGTTCTTAAATAGATTAGATGATATTATAATGTTTAAACCATTATCTAATAATCAAATAACAAAAATAATTGATATATTCTTAGATGATATAAGACATAGATTAAGTGACAGAAATATAGGATTAGAAATAACTGAAAAAGCAAAAGAACTTATGGCGGAGGAAGGATATGACCCCATTTATGGTGCAAGACCTTTAAAACGTTATATTGAAAATACCCTAGAAACTGCCATTGCTAAAAAGATTATAAGAGGAGAAATTTACGAAGGAACCACTGTAAAAGTGGATGTTGAAGGAGAAAACTTAGTTGTGGCAAGAGCGTAGAGTAATATTTTAAATGTTGAATCAGTCGTAATTGAGTTAATGAAACATCTCAGCAAACTGAGATGTGCTGATTTATAACGAAATCAAAGATTTCTATAAATCATGCAGTCAAGCGGTTCACTTCGCAAAAAGAGTTCTAATATTTCTGCTTTTTAAAACACCTAAGCCTTCTAAACTCGCTGTCGCTCAGACAGTAGAAGGCTCTTAACGGTGTTTTAAAGTCAGAAATAAAGAGCTTTTAGGCTTGTTCAATGCTTTCTACAATTCAAATTCCATACTTATAATTCAACATTAAAAATGATTATGTTTCTTGTTTAATTAATCTGTTTTTTAAACAAATCTCAATGGACAAGTTTTTTATAAGGTTATCTGAAAACTTTATTTCCATATTTGGAGGCTTTAGAGCTATAATTTTTCCTGCTCCAAATTGTTTATGAGTAATTTTTTTACCAATATGTAAGGAGTTCAGTTCAAGTTCAAATTCCTTATCTTGTTTTATCTTTTCAATTTCTTGAGCTTTTTTTCGAGACTCATCTAATTTTTTATTATTATACTTTTGAAAGAAATCAAAAAATACTGAGCTAGAGCCTTTAGGATGAATTAAATATACCTGTTTTTTACCACGGGTTACTGCAACGTAGCAAAGACGTCTTTCTTCTTCAAGTTCAGTAAAATCATCGTCCTCCACTGCCTTTTTTATACTTGTTATAGTTGGAAATATATTTTTTATCATATCTATTACAAATACCGTATCCCATTCACAACCTTTGCTGCTATGAAAGGTAGCAAGAGTAACACCTTCGGTTACATATTTTGCTTTACTCATAGTTAATTCTAAATTATTTAGCTTTTCCTTGAATTCACTTATGCTTCCAGTATTGCTAGATATAGTTTTAAGAGTTGCAAGTATTGTATTTATATTATCCATTGAATATTTAAATTCTTTAGCATATTTATTTAAATAATCTTTATATCCTAATTCATTTTCTATATACGAAAGAGCATCAAAGGGTTTTTTATTCTTTAAAATGTCAAATTTTATATGAAAATCTATAAATCCTTTATCAGGATATTTCATATTTAATATTTTAAATATATTTGTCTTATTATCTATATCATAATAAAGCTTTTGAATATCTTGCTTAGTTAAATAAGTTCCCATTTTGTAATATATATCTTTGAATAAACCATAGTCAAAGGGCCTTTCAGCAAATTCTAAGAATCTAAGCAAGTCCTTTGTTATCCAGTGATTAAAAAAGCGAGGTACTACATCTTTAATATAAAAAGGAATATTATTTTCGCTAAATAAATCCACCAAGGGAAGTGCGGATATATTATTTCTAAAAAGCACAGCAGTATTTTTATAATCTTTTTCTTTTTTTAAGTAATTTATAATATATTGAGATTGCTCATCTATAGAATTTAGAGTTATTAGCTTTATGTTAGAGCCTTCAGCATTTTCAGTAATCATATTTTTTCTATATCTATTTTTATTTTGTTTAATAAATTCATTAGCTGCAGATACAATGCACTTAGTGGATCTAAAGTTTTGCTCTGCAAATACAATATTACCACTGGGATAATTTTTCTTAAAGTTTAAAAGTACTTCAGGAAAAGCTGCCCTCCAGGAGTAAAGCACTTGATCATCATCACCTAACAGACATAAGTTGTTTAAAGGAGCTGAAAGAAGTTTTATAATTTCATATTGTACTTTACTAGTGTCTTGAGCTTCATCTACAAGTATATATTTATATTTACTTCTATATCTATTTAAAAGTTCAGTGTTTTTTTCAAGTATTACTAGACAATAAGTAAGCATATCGTCAAAATCAAGATAATTATTTGCTACCATAATGTCATGATAATTTTTATATACATCAAGAAAGTGAGGTATGGGGAAAACATCTTCAGCTTCCTTTAATAAATCATTATAGCGGATCATGGAATTTTTTATATAACTTATATAACCAGATAATTCTTCGAGCTTATCCTCGCTTAAATATTCATGATTATACTTCCTATAAAGATCTGTTAATATCATTCCTTTGTTTATATTAGAATTTCCCTCAATTAATATAAAATTTTTATTAACTAATTTACTGTAATACATAACTACAGAATAGGCAAAGGAGTGAATTGTTGAGAAATGTACTTTATCTGTAATTAAATCACCGAATTTATCATGAAATTTTTTACTCATATCTTGAGCAGAAGCTTTGCTAAATGTTATTGCTAGTATATTTTCAGGAAAAACATCGTGACAAAGTACCATATTTGCAATTCTTGTAATAGCAGTTAAAGTCTTTCCAGCTCCAGGAACTGCAATAAAGGCTAAAGGACCATTTATAGTAATTACAGCATTCATTTGAGAAGCGGTTAAATTTATATTTAATGACTTAATAAGTTCTAAAAATTTATTTTCGGATATCATTAAGTTTCTCCTGTTCCTTGCTATATCTTGCGAAAAAGTATTTGTTTATAAGTAATGCAATTATTATACCGATAAATGTATCAAGCATTCTATTTAATGCATAAACGGTATAGTGTACATCTTTTAAATTTGTCATTATAGCTGAAATAACAATACATCCTATAGAACAAGCACCCTTGCGGCCTATGGTATTACAAATAAATATAGTAAGCATTATTCCAATACCCGTAAAAAGTGCATGAAGTACAAAAAATGGAAATGTTTCTTGAAGGAAGCAGAAAAACATTCCTAAAAATCCACCTATTGCAGTCCCTATTAATCTATCTATGCCAGATTTGAAGGATTGATCTACAGTACTTTGAGTACATATTACTGCAGCAATGCAAGCATAAAAAGGATAAGGCCTATGTATACCTTGAAATAATAATATACATAATACTACAGATAAGGAGGTTTTAATATTTCTAAGGCCTATTTTTGAAATTAACATTGTATCACCTCATATACTGAATATAATTTACGTTCCATATCCTTTAAAAATTCACATATAAATTATATCATAAAATTAAATTGTAATGAATTTAATGCAGAAAATTATGTAAATTACATAAAAGGGAAGGAATTAAATCAGTTATGTAGAATTTAGAAATATAGAGATCTATGTTAGTATATATTAGATAAAAATAAAAGGAGATAAATACATGTCTATTGAAAAATATAATAATGAAATGAAGTTTATTAGTAGCAAGTTAACTGATAATAAAGAAAAAGACATAGAAATTCTTGAATCTTTAAAATGTAATTATGTAGATCACGAATATGGTGATGAAATAATAGATGAGATAAATAGAATGATTGGAAGAATTTTATATAATGAGGAAGAAGAAGATTTTGATAATGCTTATGAAGGAGATACAAATAAAATAATGGAAGAATTAAACTTAGTACAAAAATATATAAATGAAAATAATATTGAAAAAGCTGAAAGTATTATATTAGATTATTTACCTATGCTTGATATATGCAAGGGAGACAAGATAAATTTATATATGGAATTTAGAAATCCATTAGAGGAAATTTATTATAAGTATAAGTTTGAAAATGATAAAATAATAAAAAAGCCAGTACTTCCTCTAGCTTCAATACTTGAAAAATATGTTTATATATTAATTAAAAAAGGTGAAATTGAAAAAGCATTAAAGTATATAGAAAAAGGCATAAGATGCAATCCTCTTAATATGGCATTTACATTTCAAAAGGCTTCTATATATGCTATGTTAAATAATGGAGAAAAGGTCTTTAAAATTATTAGAGATAGCCTAAAGTTTTGTTATATTCCAGAAGAACTAGCACGCTGCTATAGAATGCTTGGAGGGTATTTTACAGAAAAAAGTTTATGGAAAGAAGCTATATGCTGCTATTTATACAGTAACTTTTGGAATGAAACAGAAATAGCAAATGGAGAACTTGATTACATAAGTGAAACAGCAAATATAAATATTGATGTAGAAAATTATATTAATATAACACCTGAAGTATTTAAAAAACAGGATATCTTATTTAAACCAGACGATACATGGATGGAAATCTCATATGGAATGGCAAGTGAATTTGAGAAATCAGGAAAAATAAACGATGCAATAAGTTATTACATGGTGTGCTATAATTTAACGATGGATGAAGAGTTAAAAGAAAAGTTACAAAAACTTTTAAAGCAAGATTAAAATTTAGGAGGAGTTTTAAATGTCAATACTGGTATGTGGGGGAGCAGGATATATAGGAAGTCATATGGTAGCATATCTTTTGGAAAAAGGAAAGGATGTAGTAGTTCTTGATAATTTGCAAAAGGGACATAAAGAAGCAGTGCTTTGTGAGAAGTTTTATAAGGGAGATTTAAGAGATAGAGCGGTTTTAGATAAGGTTTTTACAGAAAATAATATAGAAGCTGTAATTGATTTTGCAGCAGACTCACTAGTTGGTGAAAGTGTATCGGAACCTATTAAATATTTTCAAAATAATGTGGGAGGAACATTAAGTCTTCTTGGGGCAATGAAGGATTATGGAGTGAAAAATATAGTATTTTCTTCTACTGCGGCAACCTATGGAGAACCTGAAAATATTCCAATACTTGAAAGTGATAAAACTGTTCCTACTAATCCTTATGGAGAATCAAAGCTTGCTGTGGAAAAAATATTAAAATGGTGTGATAATGCCTATGGTATAAAATATACTGCGTTAAGATATTTTAATGCAGCGGGAGCACATGTAAGTGGGAAAATAGGAGAGCACCATAATCCTGAAACACACTTAATACCAATAATACTTCAAGTGGCTTTAGGACAAAGAGATAAAATAATGATTTTTGGAGATGATTATAAAACAGAAGATGGTACATGTATAAGAGATTATATACATGTTTATGACTTAGCTTCAGCTCATCTTTTAGCCTTAGAGAGATTAATGAATGGTGGACAAAGTGCAGTATATAATTTAGGAAATGGTAAGGGATTTTCAGTAAAAGAGGTAGTTGAAGTTGCGAGAAAAGTTACAGGAAAGGAAATTAAAGCTGAAGTAGCGCCTAGAAGAGCAGGTGACCCAGCTGTGCTTGTGGCATCTTCAGAAAAGGCAAAAAAGGAGCTTAACTGGAAACCAAAATTTGATTCTTTAGAAACTATAATAGAAACTGCATGGAATTGGCATAAAGGACATGTAAATGGATATGAACAGAATTAGTATTTAATATTGAATAATTAAAAAGGAATTTCGTTTTGGCGAAATTCCTTATTTTTCATAAAGCTTTTTAATTACTTTATCTTTTGCTTTTAGTTCTAGAGTATCATCTATTGCGTCTAAGCAAACATATTTCAAGTTATCGTATTTGTTATCAAGAGCCTTATTTATAAGAAGATCAGCGAGTTCAGGATTTTTAGATAATAGAGAACCGTGAAAATATGTGCAGTAGGTATTTTTATATACACATCCTTCATAACCATCTTCACCATTATTTCCATAACCTTTAATTATTTTTCCTAAAGGTTTTAACTCTCCTATATAAGTTCTTCCAGAGTGATTTTCAAAGCCTACATAGGTTTGATTTAATTCCTCATTTAATATTATGGTGTTTCCTATGAATCTAGTGTCTCCACCTTCTGTGTATAAATCTAATATTCCCAGGCCATTAAGTTTTTCTCCATCAGGAGTTGTATAGTACTTACCAAGAAGCTGATAACCACCGCATATAGCAAGTAATACCTTGCCTGATTCTACATATTCTGTTAGAGCTTCTTTTTTATTATTTTTTAGATCTTCTGCAACTATGGATTGCTCGTAATCTTGCCCGCCCCCAAAGAATACTATGTCATATTTAGAGGCATCAAATTCATCTTTAAGAGAAATATTATCTATATTAACTTCAATACCTCTTTTTTCTGCACGATATTTAAGTATGAGTATATTTCCAATATCGCCATAGACATTTAATAGGTCAGGGTAGAGATGACATATGTTAAGTTCCATTTTTTCACCTTCTTTTTTATTTAACTTACCAAAGTTTTTCTATATATTTTTTATTGAAAAGATACTTTCTAAACTCAAGCATAGCAGTGTAAGTAGCAAGTACGTATACTGTATTTGTACTAGTATTTTTAATACCTTCTAAAAGTGAGTCGAGGTTTTCATGAGCTTGAAAGCCATCCTCTTTAAGCCCAGCTACTTTAAGTCTTACTGCCATGTCATAAAGTCTGGCCCCTCCAACTAATACATCCTTTATATTAAGAGAGGATAACTTTTCAAAGCCTACATCCCATATCCAAGATACATCACGTCCATCGGCATAGTTATCATTTAAAAGAGCTACAAGGCTTATTTCTCTCTTATCAAGGAATATGGTGTTTATAGCTTGGTCGCAGCCTGCAGGGTTTTTAACAAGAACTATTTTAACTTCTTTTCCATCTATATTTAAAGATTCCTGTCTTCCAAAGCTGCTTTTTTGACTTTTTAAGGAATTTACAATAACCTTCTTTTCAACTCCAAGCTCTCTTGCAATAGAATAAGCACAAAGAGCGTTGTATATATTATATGTACCAGATTGATTTATAAAAATATCCGTTCCATTTATACTTACATAGGAACCTTCAGGAGTTTGCTCATAAATTTTATCTACAAAATATGTAAGGTGAGGCCTTTTATATCCACAGTTTTCACAATAAAAATCACCTAAGTGATTGTAAGTTAAAAAGTTGTATTCATAAGGATGTTTACACTTTTTGCAAAACTTTGCATCTGCATTTATATCTATAGTTTTATTATCATCTATTGAAGTGTTAAATCCATAGTAAACTGCTGCATTTGGAATTTCCAAATCTCCAAGTAAGGATTCATCTCCATTTAATATAAGCTTAGACAATGGTGCCTTTTCTAGTCCTTCTACTATTTTTTTCAATGTAGTATAAACTTCACCGTATCTATCTAATTGATCTCTAAATAAGTTTGTAATTGTTATTATTTCAGGAGTAATATATTCAGTAACTAATTTTACATTAGCTTCATCTGTTTCAATTACAGCATATTTTTCTCCATCTATATGACCAAATTTATAGTGTTCTATAAAGGAAGCAACTATTCCAGGAAGCATATTAGCTCCAGTGCTATTAGAAATAACCTTTTTACCGCTATCTTTTAACATAGAATATATCATATTTGTAGTGGTGGTTTTCCCATTAGTACCGGTAACAATTATTACTTTATAACCCTTTGCTACGGTTTTCAATATATTATTATCGACTTTTAATGCAACTTTTCCTGGGAAATTAGTTCCCCCTTTTAAAAGGGTTTTTGATAATTTAAGTACTATTTTGGAGATTATTATACTTAAACCAGTTTTTATGTTAATTTTAAACACATCCTTTGCTGTAGAATTGTTTATTCTTTAGAAGAATATTATTTACTTACAATTACTAATTATAATACAAATTATATCTTTTGGCGATATTTTTAAACATGAGGTGTGATATTTTAGGGTAATATTGAATCACATACTATATATTCAATATTAAAAATATCATTTAAGCTTACTAAAGGAAGAAATTCAGGTTACTGAATTTCACTGATTGCAGTATTTGGAGGTTAGCGATTAGAAACTAGTACCTTGAAATAAGAAATGGATAAAACTTTCTAATGCAAAGTTTTATCCATTTTATATCACTAGTATTTAGAAGTTATTTTATAGTTTTAAACTCATCGGATATTTTAAATCCAAAATTTTGAGATATGTTATTTAATTTATTAAGTATTCTTGTTTTTTCATTACCTTCAGCTGGAGTAGGGCAGTAATCATTTATATAGTTTACAGAAGAAATGCTGCAAGGGATAGCCTTTACTTCATAGGATTCAGGAGTGCCATTTACCAAATTATATTTTACTTGTAGTATAAATGTATCTTTATCCTTTGGATTGAAATTACCTCCGAAGCAGAAATTACCAAGACTGTAGGCTATTATTTTCCCTTTATATTGTTCTATACCTTGAATAACATGAGGATGATGACCTATTATTAAATCTGCGCCATTATCAATTGCAGTATGAGCAATAAATGTTTGACTTTCTACTGGATAATACGTATTTTCAACACCCCAATGAAAATTTATTATTACAATGCGACCCTCATCCTTGAAGGATTTTATATCACTTTTAAGTTTTTTTAAGAAAGTTTCATCAGCATAAAATCCTGTGTATCCAAGGAATCCAAATTTTCCTCCATTTATATCTTTTGTGTATTTATATCCTTCTCCAAAGAAGCCAACATTATTGGTTTTTAATGTGTTTACAGTATCATCAAAACCTTCTTTATTGTAATCATATATGTGATTATTTGAAATATTTACAGCTTCTACAGAACCTAATGTAAGGGAGCTTGCGTACTCAGGATCTGCCTTAAAATTAAATTGCTTAGCTTTTCTAGAATTAGAATTAGTAAAGGTAGTTTCTAAATTAACTACACTTAAATCATCGTTTTTAAATATAGGAAGCACGTTTTTAAAGAAATAAGAATAGTCATTACCGTTCTTTTGTAGTACTGCGGGAAGACTGTTTGCAAATCCAAACTTTGTGTCATGTCCAATGGTAGAATCCCCTGCAAAGCTTAAAAGTACATTTGTTTTAGCATCCTTTTTAGGTTCCTTAGCTTTAGACTTATCACTTTCTTCCGTGGAAATATTTTGTGGTTTTGTGGTTTGAGCGGGTTTAACAGCAGTTTTCTCATTAGTAGCAGAGTAATATAATATGTAAGAAATGATTCCAGTCATAATGAGTAATCCAAGTACTAAAAATACTATAAGTGCTCCTTTTTTACGAGAATTTTTCATATTCATCCCCCTTTGAAATAAATGGTATATATTCTAATATATACTGAAAATTAACCAAATACAATTAAATCCTGTGGATTTATTAACTTAATTCTGTTAAAATCATATGTGGTGTGCATGATTTGTAGAATTTTGTGATTTTCATACAAATCTATTAGCTCAATTTCAGTGAGATGTTTTATCATTAGTACATATATAATTTATTTAGAAGGAGGAGATTTTATGAGTAATACTAATGAAGCACATAATACCCAACAAAACAAGAGCGGGTCTTCTTTAAAAGAATTCATAAAGAAAAACTACAAACTTTTAGGGATTATACTAAGTGTAGTGATCATCTTTGGTGGAATGTTTACATATAAAAGTTTACAAAATAAAACGCATAGTATAGCAAATAATAAAGGAGAACAATATTTTTATGCAGCTGATTTTGATAATGCTGTAAAGGAATATGAAAAGTATTTTAATAAGGATAAAAATCCACTATGGAAAGCTAAAATTGCTCAAGTATATTCCATAAAGGGAGATAAGCAAAATTCATCTAAGTATTTAGAAGAGGCAAAGAGTGCAGAGAAGTTAGATGCAGAAACTATAAATATAATAGTATTTACAGAATATATGAACGATGATTATAAACTAGCATTAGAAGATGGAGAAAATGGACTTAAAAGCTTTTCACAGGACAAGCAGTTAAATAAGACAATGTTTGCAGTTTATATGGCAAATAAAAATATAGATAATGCTAAAAAACTTTTGGAAACCTATCCTATAGATGAAAATTCAGCTTATGATATAGCAGAAAAGGGCAGAATGTTCATGCTCCTAGGGGAAAAAGAAAAGGGATTTGAAGAGCTTAAAAAAGCTTGGGACAAGGATAAGGATGAATTTAAAGTTTATGATGTATTATCTCAAATTGCATTATATGATAGAAATAGCTTACTTGAAGATATAGATAATCTTATTAAAGAAAATCCTAATGAACCAGCATATAAGATGTGGATGGCAAAATTATATTCAGCTAATAAGGAAACTGCCTTGGATGCAGAAAATATGATGAAGGAAATTGAAGGCAAGGACATAGGAAAACTTGAAAAGCAGGTTATAATGTCTTCTATATATAGCAATAGCGGAAAAATTCAAGAAGCTGATAAAATAATAGAAGATATATTAAAAAACTATAAAAATGATTATAGAGCATATCATATTGCTTCTTGGCACTTCTTGGGTAAAAAGGATTTAGAAAAGGCTGAAAAATATGCTAAAGAATCTATGTATTTAAACCCCAATTATCCAGATAACTATGCTTTCTTAATGCCTGAAATATTAAAGCAAAAAAATAAGAGCGTAGAGGGAGAGCCATACTTTAGAACAGCTATGCTTCTTGAACCTTATAATTACAACATAATGTTAAATATCGCAGATTACTATTGGGAAACCACAGATAGTAATAAGAAAGCATTAGAGTACTTTGAACTTGCAGAAATAGTAAGACCTAATGATCCTGAAATAAAGTATAATATATGTCTTATATATGTTGCAAATAAACAAGATGGGGATGCAGTACAGGTACTTAGACAGGCTATAAAATTAGATAATGAAAATCCAAAATACCACAGAACTTTAGGAACTATATATTTCTTAAACGGACGTGATAAGCTTGCTATAGAAGAAACAAGGCTTGCTTTTGAAGCAGATAATAAGGATATATTAACATTAAACAATGCAGGATGTTACTATGTGATGACAGCATCAAATATTCAAAGGGGAGTTTATAACCTAAAAGAAGCATATGATGGAATTAAAGATGATACCGATGAATATACTAGAAAAACTATAAAGGAAAATTACGAAAAAGCTAAAGAATTACTTGAGCAATATAAAAGTGCAAAAGGAAATTCAAAGCTTCAAGTGCCGGAGCTTATAATGTTTTATTAAAAACTAAAGTTTTATTTCTAAAGAAATCCCCACTAGGTAGCACAGTTAGAAATACTGTTACATGAGCTACTTAGTGGGGCTATTTTTGTGAGATTTATTCATATAGCTATTAGATAAGGTGCATGATTATGGTGATGATATATTAAGTGCTAAGCCTAATACACGATAAAAGTAATAAATAACAAATAATAATTTAATGTAGAGAGTTGGTTAAGGAACAAATTTCATTCTAAATTATTATTTATTATTTAATAAAGATTAAGTTGGTGATTTTATTGAGAAAAAATAAATTCCTAGCATTTGTTATAATATTAATTTCAATATCGCTTATGGCCTGTAGTTCAAATAATCAAGGTAAAAAGGAAGAAAGTCAAAAGGGATTATTTGTAGAAAAATGGGATAATTTTTATGAAGGCTCTAATATAAAATTTTATTACGAAAGTCCTCAGGAATCTAATCTTCAGCTTCTAAAGGATAAGTACAAACTAAATGAAGTGGTAAAGGATGGAAAAGATGATTTCGATAAGTCATTAAATCTAATGAAGTGGATAAATACTAAGATGAAGTATAATAAAGGAAGCATTAGTACAAAGGAAGATGCTCTAAGTATATTAAAGGAAGCGACAGGAGCAAATTCAACTTTTTCTGATAAGGATTTTGCAATTGTATATAGCCAAGTAGCTTCATCATTAGGAATATATGCAAGACGTGGAGAGTATAGAATAAAAAATAGTCAGCAAGATGGAAAGGATTCCTACTATAAGGTTTGTGAGGTTTGGAGTGATAAATACAGTAAGTGGATAATGCTTGATGTAGTAAATAATTCATATATAGAATATGGAGGAAGGCCCTTAAGTGCTATTGAAGTATTAAATATAGGAATGGATAATATAAAGGCTAATGGAATAAAAGATTTGGAAAAGTACATTAAAAAATTTAAACCATATTTATATTCCTATACTATAGAAATTGATAATAACATATATGGCACACCAAAGAGTAATGCCTTTATAAGTTATAGCAAAGGCTCAGATATGCCTGAAGTGAGAATAGAGGGAGGACTTATAAGGCCAACTATTTTTGTTAAAAAGGATACCTTATTTAATAAATCTCCAAGAATTGAATATAAAAATGATAATAGTGATAAGTCAGCAAGCTTGATAATTCAAAAGAAAAATGGTATTGAAGGAGAAAAGGAAGAGGAACTTGCTATAAATGTTGCAGCATTTAAAAATAGTGGAAATATTAAAGATTATTTTATAAGTGTAGATAATAAGCCTTGGGAAAAAATAAGCATGTTTAAAACCATATCTATAAAAGAAGGAAAAACTAATATAAGGCTTTCAGAGGATGGTAAGAAGGCAGTAAAGGAAATAATACTCCAGTATAAAAAATAAAGGTTTTTAATGAGCTAGAAATGAATTAATGTAAAAATACAGTGATGGGAATGTACAACACTGTATTTTTGTCTTTTATACCTGTTAGAAAGATAGTATAATAATAAAGTGCTTAATATAAGAGTGTATTGAGAAACTTAAAATTTGGAGAGTGAGTGTGATTATATGTTACTTATAATTCAAGCCATTATAATGGCAATTGTAGAAGGTCTTACTGAATTTATTCCAGTATCTTCTACAGGACATTTAATATTAACAGGAAAGTTAATTGGATTTACAGGGGCATTTGCAAATTTATTTTCAGTAGTTATTCAGTTAGGTGCAATTTTAGCTATTGTGGTTTTATATTGGGACAAGCTTTGGAATAGTGTAAAAAGTATATTTGCACCAGATAGACAAGGACTTAAATTTTGGACAAATATAATAGTTGCAGCTATTCCAGGAGTTATATTAGGATTTTTATTTGATGATATGATAGAAGCAAAGCTTTTTTATACTTTCCCAGTTTCAATAGCCTTAGTAGTAGGCGGTATACTTATGATAGTTATGGAAAATAAGTATAGAAAGGGAAAGAAAGTTAATGATGTGGATCAAATAACTGTAAGACAGGCCTTTATGGTAGGAGTATTTCAATGTCTTGCACTTTGGCCAGGTATGTCAAGATCAGCTTCCACTATAATTGGGGGATGGATTGCGGGACTTTCTACTGTAGCAGCAGCGGAATTTTCATTTTTCTTAGCAATACCTATGATGGTAGGAGCTTCAGGCTTAAGTCTTATAAAGGGCGGCATGGCTATGAGCGGTATAGAAGTAATTGCTTTAACAATAGGATTTATAGTTTCCTTTATAGTAGCTTTAGTAGTAGTAGAAAGATTTTTAAAGTTTTTAAAGAAAAAGCCTATGAGAATATTTGCAGTGTATAGAATTTTTATAGGAATAATACTTTTAGTACTTTCAGCTATGGGAATAATGTAATAATAGTTAATAATATTAGAGAAAAGTCCACAAATTTGTGGGCTTTTTTTATTTGAGATGAGGATTATATTAAAAAGAAGCTTGCATGTACAAGCTTCTTTTTATAAACATATTAATAATTAAACTTTAAATATCAATTATAAAGTAGCAAGATACACTTCTTCAGGATTGCTTGAAATAGCATCTAAGGTAGTTACTACTGGAAGGTCTATTTCTTTTGCATAAAAGACTTTGCTTTTAACACCTCTTATAAATGCATCCATAATGTCAGGATATTCAGAAGAAAAGTCCATTCTGACAACTTCATAAGGGAAAAATTTATCATTATTATCTGCACAATCTACATAAAAATCGGAAAAACTAAAAGGCCTTCTAGAAATATCATAATCTTTTGTGTAATTATATACTAAATTAGATAATCTACAATCTCCGTCTAATATACAATTGCATATAAATGAATCTAGATACAATTTATAATTAGCTGGTAGAGGTTCATTTAAACTTTTTTCGAAAATTACTATTGTTTTCATACTTATAACCTCCCTTATGGTTTATAAATAAAAAATAAACCTACAATTTACATTAATTATACTACAACTTTATAAAATGTTAAATGAAAATTTAAAAAATTTAAAATAATATAAACAAATGTATGCACAAGCTTTTATAAGTATAAATAAAGTAATTATAGTTTAGTTATATGTGATATTAAATATACATTATTTTATGATGAGGAATATGGAGAAGCTTTTAAGAAAAATAAAAAGGAAAGCTTTAAGCGCTATTTTATTAATAGAAAATGCACAGGAGTATTTCATGAAGATATAACTTATAAATTAGAGGAATTAGGTCCGATAGAAAATATCAGATAGAAAAGATGTGGATAGAATAAAAAAAAGAGATTTGAACATCAAATCTCTTTTGGTGCCGAAGACCGGAATCGAACCGGTACGGGCTGTTAGGCCCGCAGGATTTTAAGTCCTGTGCGTCTGCCAGTTCCGCCACTTCGGCATAAATATAAGGTTAAAGGGTTGTTCATCGAACAAATTTATTATAGTACGATATTTAAAATAAGTCAACAAAAAAATTATAAAAAATTATAGAAATATGTAAAAACATATATTTATAAGAATAATTTAAGCGAATTATAAGAAATTATTTGTAAAAATGACTTTGAGAAAATATACAGAATAGAAGTACGGTGAAGAATAATGGGGAGATGAATAAATCATGAAGTTTGTTTTAGCACCAGATTCGTTTAAAGAAAGTATGACAGCAAAAAAGTTAATGCAATGTTTGGGGTATTAGGGGATAAAAAAACTGCTGTAATAGAAATGGCGAGTGCAAGTGGAATTCATTTAGTAAAAAAAGAAGAGAGAAATCCTCTATATACTACTACATATGGAACAGGAGAACTAATTAAATATGCTTTATATAAGGGAGCTAAAAGACTTCTTATAGGAATTGGAGGAAGTGTAACCAGTTATGTTGGAGCAGGAATGGTAGAACGACTTGATAAAATGACCTTGAAGAAAAAATGAAGGGTGCGGATTATGTATTTACTGGAGAAGGTGAAGTGGATCATCAAATAGTTCTTGGAAAAACTCCTTTTGGAGTATCTACTGTTGCTAAAAAGCTTAATATACGCACCATACCTTTTGCAGGAAGAATAGGAGAAGGAACAGAAAATTTATATGAATATGGGGTTACACCTATTGTAGGGATATTACCAGGAATAGCATCTCTAGAGGAAGCACTTAAAGATGGGGCTAAAAATATAGAGAGAATAAGTGAAAATATAGCAAGAATTTTAAAGCTATAATAGTAGGAATAAAAATATTGCCTGTACACTTGTTCTGGTGTATCTATATATGAAAAATATAGCAAGTTGATAAAATAACTAAATTTAATAAGCTATTTTCATTTAATAATAAATTCAGTTAGGGATTACATTTGATCCTATGATAGAATAACACATGTCGTCACAAGAGATGACAAGATAGTCAATAAAAACTTAAAAAAATTATTGACAGAGAAAAATAAAAATGTTAATATGTAAAAGTCGCTTGAAGCGACAGGGTCTTTGAAAATTGAACAGAGAATAGAAACCAGTCAATTACTTAACAGTTATGTTAAGAAACGCGATGAGCGAAACAGATTAAACTTTTAAATTGAGAGTTTGATCCTGGCTCAGGACGAACGCTGGCGGCGTGCCTAACACATGCAAGTCGAGCGATGAAACCCTTCG
>NZ_OAOD01000014.1 GCF_900205925.1 Clostridium peptidivorans
CTCACCCGTCCGCCGCTAATCCACCCCGAAGGGTTTCATCGCTCGACTTGCATGTGTTAGGCACGCCGCCAGCGTTCGTCCTGAGCCAGGATCAAACTCTCAATTTAAAAGTTTAATCTTTTCGCTCATCGCGTTTCTTAACATTAACTGTTAAGTAATTGACTGGTTTCTATTCTCTGTTCAATTTTCAAAGACCCTGCTTTGTTAAGCAACTTCTATATAATAACATTTTCATTTGCCTTTGTCAACAATGTTTTGAAATGTTATTAATATATTGTTACCCACTTGTGTTGTCTACTATTTATTTTAGCTACGAATGTTATCTTATCACGGCTTGACTTATATACTATTACTATTTAATGCCATTAAACCAGACTAAAACACATCATCCTTTATTACTCGACCATATCCTCAGTATCTCACATATTGATACGCCAGATAAAGTTTACACATAGAAAAAGTACGACATTTTAAGATAATGTTGAACCTCCCGTATGGGCTTTGCATAATTAATGAAACATCTCAGCAAACTGAGATGTGCTAATTTATAACGAAATCATAGATTTCTATAAATTATGCAACCGTTCATTTTGCTAAGAGTGGCTAATATTTATAAATTCAAAATACCTAAGCCTTCTAAACTCGCTGTCGTTCATACAGTAGGAGGCTCTATACGGTATTTTAAATTTATAAATAAAGCCCCTCTAAAGCTCATTCAATGCTTTCTACGATGCAAATCCCATACTATATGTTCAACATTAAAAATATCACCTACACCCACTGAATTTCTAAAATATTTTAGGACAGCAACCCTTGAGGTTACAAGAATTTATACGAAATAGATGAAAAAATTTAATTTATAAGTTAAAAATATGTGAGTATGATAAAAGATTCTTAATAAAAAATTGTATGATTAATATTTCCCGACCTATCGGTCTGCGGGCTTATCAGCCCTTTGATAAGTGTAAATTTAAATGTAACTTTCGCCAAAGCGAAATTCCTTCCTTCAGCAGTGCGCATGAAGACATTTTTAATGTTAAATTTAGTATGGATTCTGTATTGTAGAAAGCATTGAATAAGCAATTAGAAGCTCTTTATCTCTCAATTTAAAGCACCGTTAAGAATTTTCTACTGTTTGAACGGTAGTGAGTTTAGAAAATTTAGGTGCTTTAAATTCATAAATATTAGAGCTCCTTTGCGCAGCGAACCGCTTTCTTAAATACAGAACCCATACGGGAGATTCAACATTAAATAATGTCATAATATCCTTTTATGACGAATGTTTTATATCCCAAGTAATCTTATAACTCCCTTCGTGTTTTCCTTCAACCTTTACTTTATAAGTAGAATCCTTCTCTATTTTAATTGTTTTATTAATTGACTCCTTAGGATTTTCAACCTTAAATAGCTCATTATCATTTTTGTCAACTAAAGTTATTTTTAAAGTTCCTTCTTTTGTAATTACTTCAACATTTAAATTTAATTCATCTCCCTTTTTAAGTTTAATTGAGTTAAACTTGTGTCCATCAAAACTTGAATATGACATCTCCATACTATTGTTGGTATTATTTTCAATAGAATTTATACATTTATAACTTCCACCAGAACATCCTACTAAAAATAATATTATCAATGTGTTTATTAATATCATAGCTTTACTTTTGAATTTTTTAAGCATCTCTTATATCTCCCCCATGTATTTTTAATATACATTGCTATACTTACGTCACATAAATCAAATCTTATCTAAAATCTAATTTTCTTCTTGCTTACAAAGAATCATAGCAAATATATACATATAAAGCCCTATAGATATAGTTATAAAATCTTTAGCTGCATATACTATGATATTAGTATCAGGTATTATCTTTAAAGCACTTCCTATTAAACTTGTTATCACAACAATTCCCGCTAACTTCCAAAAATATTTCTTTCCTATCTCCCTTCCTTTACTCAATGCCTCTTCTGCACTTACATCATGATATATTAAATAGGCTTCACAAGGAATTACTGTTACTATTACATATACAAGAAGAATCACCACTGCTATTATGAAGAAAGGAATCATTATACTAAAAATTGCCAGAAATGCTATTCCTATAATTAGTGCACCAATTATAATAGTTAATGTCAAATATCTTAGATAAAATTGAAGGCTCTCATCAAAAGCTTCCCTGTAATTTACTTCTTCATCTCTTACTATCATTTTTATAACTAAGTATAAAAACGAATAAACTAAAGGTACTACAATAATGGAAATTATGATTAAAAATAAATTACTTATCACTAGAGCCTTAACATTTGCACCTGAAATATTTCTTAGTAGCGTTTCTCCCCCTGTTATCATGTCGTATTTGTCCAAGGTTACATTACTATCAGTAAACTTAAAACTAGAAATTTGAAATAGCAGCTTTACTAAAATAAAGGGTAATAACATCCTAAAACCTTCCCTATATTTTCCCCAAGCTTCCTTATACATTTACACCCATCCCATCCATAATATTATACACTATTATTTTATCACAATATTCATACTATTACCATTTAGTAAAACTTGTTCCTGTTTTTATGACGCCATACCATTCACTCTTATTCTTCTTTTATCGAATTACAAACGGAATTTTTTCTTAAAAGATAATTGCTTTTTAAATAAGTCTTTACAATGAATTCTTGTATATTTTTCGTATGATTACAGAAAATACTTTTATGGGAAAAAGA
Organism: Clostridium peptidivorans; assembly: GCF_900205925.1. Classification (GTDB taxonomy): domain Bacteria; phylum Bacillota; class Clostridia; order Clostridiales; family Clostridiaceae; genus Clostridium_AK; species Clostridium_AK peptidivorans. Next base: position 2,719 of record NZ_OAOD01000014.1, read on the forward strand.
TTTGTAATTTATGGTTTGTTAGGTTTTTGTATAGAGGTTCTTTGGACAGGGCTTGGCTCTCTTTTTCATGGGGATATAAAACTTACAGGCTTCACATATATATGGATGTTTCCGATATATGGCCTTGCAGTATTTTTAGAGCCAGTTCACAATAGGATAAGACATCTTCCCTTTTATCTAAGAGGAGGGATTTATACAGTATTTATATTTATAGTGGAATTTTCAACTGGAATGATATTACGAAAGGTTTTAGGTGTTTGTCCTTGGAATTATACAACACAACCTCTATCCATATGTGGTTTAATAACACTAAGTTATGCGCCTGCATGGTTTATTGCTGGTCTCTTATTTGAAAAGGTGTACGATACTTTAATAAGAATTGAACAAAATTTAGCGTAAATGTATTAAAGATTTCTTTTAACTAGTTTTCTTTAATAACAAGTTTTAGCTTCCTATCACCTTTTATCTAAACCATACAAAAACAAGGTATACTAATTTACAATTAGCATACCTTGCTTTTTATTATGTTGCTATATTAAGCCTTCTAACTATTTTAACTCCAAGTATTCCTCCAACAGTTAGCGCAGGTAAGAATATCCATCCTGATAAGGACATATTAGCTATTGCAGAATACAATGCTCCTATATTACATCCTGATGCAAGTCTAGCACCGTATCCCATTAGTAATCCACCAATTGCATAAAATGCTACATCTCTAAAATTAAAAGCTCTCTTAAAGGAGAAGTGTCCTGCAAGTAATGGAGATATTAATGCACCTACTATTATTCCTAGGTTTCTCATAGAACCTGGATCGTTCATAAATCCTGCATTAATAGTCTTCATCTTATCAGCAAAATATCCCCAGTTTGATACATCAACTAGTCCTACTGCCTGATACATCCAAGCTCCCCACTCTACAAATGTAGAAGTTACTCCCCAGCTCTTACCTGATGTAAGTAAAACTACCTCAAACATAACTGTTAAAAGCACTGCTCCAGTATAGAATGACCATCTTTTTACAAAGAATTTGTGATAAGTTTCTGCACTAAAGAACTTGTACTCTGCTGGTTCTGGTAATTCTTTTTCCCACTCAGCATACTCTAGTGAAATAAAAGTATTTTCTCTTTTTCTCTTACTTTCATACCATTTAGAAAAAACATAAATTGCTAAAAGTCCTAATAATGAAATTAAAATTGCTCCCATAAATCCAAAAGTATCTGGAAGGTAAACCTTTTTACCTGCTGTAAAGAATATAGTGTTTTTCCACCAATCCATGTCATGAGCTCCCCATAGTGATCCTGTTACAAAGAAGAATAGTACAATTATTGCTCTTCCTTCACCTTCACCTACGTCTGTAAGTGTTCCTGAAGCACATCCACCACCAAGCATCATACCTATACCAAATAGTATTCCGCCTAATACTAGTCCAAGATTAATAGGGTAAACATTTTGAGTTCCTGGTATTATCTTTGCTCCTTTAGCTGCTCTAAAAGCCGCTTCTGCTCCACCAGCAAACGCTCCATAGTGTATTGCTGCTGTAATTATAAGTGAAATTGCAAGTAAGAACATTAATGCCTTTGTTAAACTTGATTCTCCAGTTACATATAATCTTCTGATACCTCCTGCAAATCCGAATCTTGATCTTTGCATTAAGTACCCAATTGATAGTCCTGTGATTAAAAATAATCCTAATTTAGGGTTCTTTGCGGATAGAGCTGCAGCAAATGCAATCATTGCTATTAAGACTATAAATCCAGCAACCACTTGGCCCTTATTAATATTTACTAATTGTTTTGACCTTTGAGATGTTTTCAGGTCATGATTAGTATTTAAATTATTCATGATGAACCTCCTTTAATATTGCTTTTGAATAAATATTATTTTTATAATGACGTATAACTGTTAACTTACATAGTTTTCCTTGAACCATTACACTTTAATATAGATGGAGCATAAACTTTAGCTCCACCTATATTTTTGTTTTAATTATAGGAAATTGTAATCTGTAACTATTTTCTCTCTACCAGTTGTTTGATCGTTGAAGTATTCAAAGAAGGATATTCCCATAAATCCACCATATATATTGTAAATATTATCAAATCCTAACTGCTGAAGAGCTACTATTGCATTATAGCTTCTCTGAGCACTTCTACAGTGTAAGTATACTGGCTCATCCTTAGGTATTTCATTTATTCTTTCTCTTAATTCACTAAGTGGTATGTTTTTAGCTCCTTTTATGTGGCTTAACTCATACTCTGGTTTTTCTCTTACATCTATTATACAAGCACCTTTTTCAACAAGTTCTCTTACTAAGCTATCTGGAACCTGCTTAAATACTCCATTTAATAAGTTTGAACCAACGTATCCTGCAAAGTTAACTACATCTTTAGCAGTTCCAAATGGTGGAGCATAGCATAGCTCTAAGTCTCTTAAATCATTTATCTTTGCGCCAAACTTAATAGCTGTAGCAATTACATCCATTCTCTTATCAACGTTTCCTCTGCCAATTGCTTGAGCACCTAATATTTTTCCAGTTGGTATTTCAAATAATAATTTGAAGTGAAGTGGTTCACATCCTGGCATTAAGCCAACCTTATCTCCTGGAATTACTTTAACTACTTCATATTTAATGTTTAAATTTAAATTCTTTATCATTTCTTCATTTAATCCAGTTGCAGCTGCATTGTAGTCAAAACATTTTACTACGGATGAGCCAATGTATCCTGTGTTTGATACAAGCATTCCATGAATGTGGTCAGCAACTTGTCTTGCCTGCTTTTGAGCTGGGCCTGCTAATGCTAATTTAGTTTGAACTCCTGCCAATGCATGATATACTTCAATAGCATCCCCAACAGCATATATATCCTTATCATTAGTTCTGTAGTTTTGGTCTACTTTTATTGCTCCTGTTTCTCCAAGTTCAAGTCCTACCTTAACTGCAAGGTCTGTTTCTGGAGCTACACCAATTGCCATAACAACTGTTTCTGCTTCTATCTTATTTCCAGATTCTAATACTACGGTATCTTTTTCAAAGGAACTTACTTTATCGTTAACTATTAGTTTTACACCCTTGTCATGCATTTCTTTGTGAAGTATTTGAGCCATATCATAGTCAAGTATTTTCATTATATGAGATGCAGCTTCTACTAAAGTTACATTGTATCCTGCTTCTCTTAAATTTTCAGCAACCTCAACTCCAATAAATCCTGCTCCAATTACTGCTACACTTTTGCTTCCAGTGTTTTTTACAAATCTATTTAGCTTGTCTATATCCACAACATTTCTTACTGTGAATAAGTTTACATTTTCAATTCCCTTTATTGGTGGAACTACTGCCTTTGCACCTGGGGATAATATTAGCTTGTCATAATCTTCAGTATATGTTTCTCCAGTTAATACATTTTTAACTGTAACTTCTTTCTTTTCTCTGTTGATGTCTACTACTTCATTGTGTACCCTAGCATCTATATTATACTGTGCTAAGAATTTACTTGGATGCATTAAAACTAGATCTTCGGACTTTTCTACTGTTCCACTTAAATGATATGGTAAGCAACAATTTGAAAAGGATACATGTGGGTCTCTTTCAAACATTATTATTTTATCATTTTCTCCAAGTCTTCTAAGTCTTGCTGCTGTAGATGCTCCACCTGCAACTCCACCTACTATTAAAAATTTTCTACTCATATGTGTTTCCCTCCATATTTTATGTTAATTTTTATACTATTTAATTTGTTTTAGCACTTTGTCTAGTAATATTCCTATAGTTTGTTAATTTTATCTCAAACTACATGTTAATTATAATACAATATTATAGGTTTTTATAATAAATAAGCGTTATACACCATAACAGTTCTTTATATATTAAACTTATGTAACAATTTCTTAAGCGAAAAAATAAGTATACCCTATAGAGATAGACTTTCTTATTATCTATTCTATAGGGCATTCTTTGTATACTCTATACTTTTTATAAAAATTTCAGTTCTTAATCTTGACAATTGATAATGTCTAATATTTCTTCTCTTACCTCCATATACTTAGGTGTATATCTTGGACTTTCATGATTTTCACCTGAAATGTGATAAGTGAAATCTGTATTAAATTCCTTTATGATTTTACCTGGCCTACTTGACATTACAATAATTCTAGTGCCAAGTGCTAATGCTTCATCAACATCATGTGTAATAAGAAACACTGTATTTTCCGTTTTAGTCCAGACCTTTCTTATTAACGTTTGCATATTTTGTCTTGTTAAGGCATCTAATGCTCCAAATGGTTCATCCATTAAAATCATTTTTGGCTTATTTACTAAAACCCTTGCAAGAGAAGCTCTTTGCTTCATGCCCCCAGAAAGTTCATAGGGCCTATGCTTTTCAAAGCCCTTGAGTCCTACAAGTTCTAAGTATTTATTTGTTAATTCCTCAATATCATTTTTAGGTAACTTTCTCATTTTCAGACCAAAAGCAACATTATCACGAACATTTAACCATGGATATAAGGTAGGACTTTGAAAAACAACCCCTCTATGCCAGTCTGGTCCATTAATAGGTTCATTATCCATTTTAGCTTCACCATCTGATGGTTTAAGAAAGCCTGCAATAATCTTTAATAATGTACTCTTACCACAACCTGATGGACCAAGTACACATATGAACTCACCATTCTTAATGCCTAAATTTATGTCTCTAAGAGCAGTAACTTCGTCTTTTTCACCAGAATACCTTAAATTTATATCTTTTAATGTTATAACATAATCTGTTCTATCTTTTAATAATTGACTCATGCGATATTCTCCATTTCTATTGTACTGCTTTAAATTTTATTAAACTAATATAGGACTTTTAATACAATTTAACTATAAAAATTATTTTAAAGCATTTTCTATATATGTTGGATTTACAGCATTTTCAAAAGTAGATAATTTTGGTTCATCCATAAGGCTCTTTTGTTTATATAAGAAATCAGCTGTATCTTTTAATGAATTTACTAAATTACCTTTTTTAGCACTTGTTCCAAAGTATGCAGGATCCAATTGTTCCTCAGCAGTAAGCCAAATAGATCCTTTCATTTGCTTTAATGCCTCTTCTTCTGTAATGTTTAAAGCTTTTGCAATTGTTTTAACTGCTTCAGCTTGATTTTCATTATAAAGTTTAACAGCTTTATTTAGAGCTTTAATATATTTTGATACAATATCTGGATATTTTTGAGCAAATTCTCTTCTAACAACTTCTACATTAGATGTAACAACACCTTTTTCGGCCATATCCTTACTTGAAAGCAAGACCTTTCCGTCCTTTAAAAGATTAGAAAGTGTAGGTTCCCATGCATAAGCTGCGTCAATGTCACCTCTTTGCCATGCTGCGTATATTTCAGGCATTTGCATATCATATAATGTTACATCTTTTTGAGAAATACCATTTAACTCTAAAGCCTTTAACAAGCTATAATGTGTTGTTGTGGTAAATGGTGTAGCAATCTTTTTCCCTACGAGATCCTTTACGGAATTAATATTTGAATTGTTTCTAGCTACCAATCTTTCTGCATCTCCAAGAACTTCATGTATCCAAATCGTTTCTACATCAATACCACTTGCAATCCCTTGTGTTGCAGAAGCTGAACCAAGTAAAGCAAAGTCAATATCCTTTGAAACAAGTGCATTTCTTATATCTCCTGCTTCAAATTGAATAATATTAACTTTAACTCCAAGCTCTTCTTCAAAGAAACCCTTTGTTATAGCAATTTTCTCATCATTAGGCATTACTTGAGTACCTATATTTACAACCTTAGGTACATCTGTTGAGGCTTTATTATTTTCTGCAGTATCTGCAGTTTTTTTTGAAGTTCCGCATGCTGCAAATAATGCTGCTACTATAGTCACCGTTATGATATTTGCTAGTATTTTTTTTAGTTTCATAATTATCACTCCTAAATATACAATATTTTTATTCTTTGCCCTTCCAAGGAACAACCTTGTGTTCAATAAGTTGTATACTCCTATCTAACAAAATCCCTGTTATACCCATTATGATTATTCCTAAAAAAATTATATCACTTCTCAAATAACGACTGGCATCTAATACCATCCAACCTATCCCTGAGTTCGCTGCAACCATTTCAGCAGATACCAATGTGGTATAGGCAACACCTAAGGCTGTTCTAAGTCCAGTAAATATATCAGGCAAACATGCCGGAAATATTACATGAATAAATATTTGCAATTTATTGGCACCTACTGTGTAAGCACTATTTATATAATCTTCCTTTATTTTTATAACTGCTGATACGCAAGAAATGTAAATGGGTGCAAAGCAAGCTAAGAATAAAAGTGCAATCTTAGACTCATTTTCAATTCCTAACCATAAAACTAAAAGTGTATAATAAGCTAATGGTGGGAGTGGTCGATAAAATTCTATAATAGGTTCAAAAAGTGCTCTAATCTTTGAATTATAGCCACTTGCAAGTCCTAATGGAACTGCAATGATAGCAGCACAGACGAAAGCAACAATAAGTCTTTCCATACTTGCTCCTAAATGCTCTAGCAATGTATAATTCTTATATCCATTCTCCATAATATCAATGAAGGCTGTCCATACCGATTGTGGAGATGGTACTAATTTAGGGTCAACCCATTTAAGCGTTGTTGCTATAAACCATATTACTAAAATAACAAGTACTGTTCCAATAGATAATATCTTTTCATATATATTTTTTTTATTCACCATCATACCTCATTTCTTCTTAGGTTGTACCATAACGAAAGTATTAAAGCATTATAGTTCTATAAGAAAATTACAATTATACTTTAAATTTACATGTTCCTTGGATATGCAAGGCGCTGCCATTATAGCATAAAAGAAGTTAGATCTTTCTAACTCCTTTGCTATATAAAAATTATACAGTTAAAACACCTTGTTAACTTTATCTCAATCTCTTTATTAATTATAATATAGTGTTATATGTTTTTATAATAATTATTCGTTATGCTATATAAGAAATCCTTATATAGTGACTTTGTTTCGCAAAATACTTCTATGTTTTGTTTATTTTTATGTAAAGTAATGTTACAATATAATATACTCTAGTATATGAAAATTACTTTTAAACTTTTAGCGGGGTGAGATTATGAATCTTGAACATCTCCAAGCATTTTATCAAACTGTAAAATGTAATAGTATATCAAAAGCAGCTGAATCCCTTCATCTTACTCAACCAGGGCTTAGTATGCAGCTTAAAAATTTAGAAAAGGAATTTGGAGCAAAGCTTTTAACCAGAAGTAATAAAGGTGTTGAACTTACGGAAGAGGGCAAAGTTGTATTTAACTATGCTGATACCATTTTATCTATCAAGGGAAATATTGAAAGAGATCTTAAAAATTTGCAAGAGGATACACCTAAGCTTATGATTGCTTCTTGCAAAAGTGTAGGTGAGTATGCTGTTCCTTGCAGCATTTATACATTTAAAAAACTTCATAAAGAAGTAGATATAGATATGAAAGTTATAAACTCTACTGAAGTTGTACAAAAACTACAGGATCACACTATTAACATTGGAATTATTCAAGATGATCCAATGGCAGATGATATATCCATAAAAAAGATAATTTCAGATGAGCTTATTTTAGTTGGCAAAAGCGATATTTGTAAAAAAGCAATTTCCATAGAGGAGTTAAAAAAACTACCTTTAATTTTAAGAGAAAAGACTTCAAATGCTAGACATCTTATTGAAACAGCATTAAAAGAAAAGGGTGTTAGTATAAAAGATTTAAACGTAATTTATGACTTAAATTCTCCTGAAGCTATTAAATCTTCTATTTCTGCAGGAAATGGATTTTCTTTTTTACCAAGATTAATACTTCAAAAGGAATTAAAACAAGGCCTACTTCACTCAATCGATGTAGAAGGCATTAAAATTAATTTTGATTATAATATTGCTTTTAGAAAAAAGTATACCCTTACTAAATACGAGCAAAAATTTGTAGATTTTATTATTTCTAGCAAAAGAGGATTTTGTTAATATAGGAGGAATATACTTTCCTCCTATATTAAAAATTTAGTTATAATTTTAGTTCCTACCCAAGCTCCTAAGATCACAAAAATCCAAAAAAACCAAGCGTGTAGTGAAAAGGATGGAATTCCGCTAAAGAAACTTCCTATATTACATCCACCAGCAATTCTAGCACCATACCCCATCAGAATACCTCCAATAAGAGCAAATGCGACTTGCTTTTTATCCTTAACCTTTTTCCACTTAAATTGAGACGCTAATAGTGTAGCAATTAAAGAACCTACCACTACTGCAACATCTAAAATCACATACTTATTAATAAATATACTGTCACTTGCAATTATATCTCCATATTTACTGCTAAAATAATTAAAATAGTCCCATTTAAAAGGTTCTAATCCAAGCCATTGTAAAATTCCAGCACTCCACAGCATAAATCCACTAGTTACATGCCAAGTCATGCCACTTACAGCTAATAAAATTACATTTATTAATCCAAGCAATATTCCTCCAACCCAATAAGGCCAAGGCTTTTTTAACCACTTTACAATAGAATCCATTTTTCCCTCCTATGCTTTTATGGTTTTTGAATATACACTTCAAAATCTCCATCTTCCAGTTCAACAACTTTGACTGGATAATTATTTTGTTCTCCCCATTCTTCTACAATAACTCCAACACAACTTTGATCAGATTTTAAAACTAGAATATCTCCAGACTTCATTGTTCTTAGCTCTTTTATTGCTTTAATTAAAGGAACAGGACATGCTTCATATAAACAATCAAGTTCTTTTACTTCCATAATTAATTCCTCCAAAACTTATCTTTTACTGTTTCTTTCATATTTAGATGCAATTTTATATATAATCATTAAAATAATCATTTGTATTATAACAACAACTTTTAAATCCACATATTCTGGGAAGTAAATTATCTTGGTATTTTTAATAATATGCTCATACCAAAATGGATAATCACGAATTCCAAGAGTACTTCCAATGAAGAATCCTAATAAAACAATCCATTGTAGTGCATGACCTTCTCCAATTCTCATAAGTACTCCTGAAGCACATCCTCCTGCAATAGTCATTCCAATTCCAAATAAAAAAGCTCCAATCATGATATGAATTCCTGCTGAGCTTACAGAACCAGGAATATATGTATAATCAACAACATCACCTTTAAAATATAAATATTGAATTACCGCAAAACCTATAGTACTTACCATCATTCCAAGAAGCATTGCTTTTAATAATTTCACATTGCCAATTAATAAGGGATCTCTAATGGCTGCCGAAAAACAAAATCTAGAATATCTTAAAACAATTCCAATTGAAATACCTAAAATCCAATATGCAATATACTCATGGTTAAGTTTCCAAAGAATTATACAAGTAACTATTGCAATTATAAATATTATAATTGCATATGGGATCTGATTTTTTTTCTTATTACCTTTCCCTGTACGCTTTTGTATTAACATATCCATTTCATTTGTCAAAATATCAACCTTCTTTAATGTTATAATTTTAATAAATTCCATATCATACGCTATGTGAAAATACTAATGCAAATAATGACAGTTATCCATAAAGTTAAATAAGGAACTTTACATAGATAACTGTCATCATTTATAAAAACATTATTTAATACCCTTCATGTTTCCTTTAAGTGCCTTCACACGACCATTTACATAATTCATCAATTCGCGTTTATCATCCTTAACACTGTTAGGAGCATTGGACACTATATTAATAAGATCTAATCTATTCATCTTTACTTCTTCAGCAATTTTATAAGCTAAACATCTATTTTTTACCTTCCAATAGGTATTATTAAACTCTACCGCTTGTCTTATATTATAGTATCCTTTTTCTACACCAAATTCAAATAAATCTGCAGCTACTTCTAATTCCTCTAAATCTTCAACTTCTAAAGTTTCATTAATAAGATCTTGAAAGTTTTTCATTATAGCACCCTTTCCTTCATTTATGTAATAATATTTTGCACTTATGCTCCTTATAATATACTTAGTATATTATAATTACATAGTATAAACCTGAAAAAACCTGAAGACTTATCTTCAGGTTTTTATTATTTTAACAAATTAAAGTATTGTTATATTTTCAGCTTGAGGTCCTTTTGCTCCATCAACAACGTCAAAGGATACTTTCTGTCCTTCATCTAAAGTCTTGAATCCTTCTTTGTTGATTTGTGAAAAGTGAGCAAATACGTCATTTCCCTCTTCTGTAGTAATAAATCCAAATCCTTTTTCTCCATTAAACCATTTTACTGTACCAGTCATTATTTCTTACCTCCGAAACTTCTATTCCTTTAATTCTTTATAAAAAGTAAATTACAAACAATTTTTTTCATAAAAATGTTTATTTAGTAAATCATTACTTCTGAATTAAGGTTCTATATTAGTATATACCATATTTAAAATTTTTCAAGTGTTTTTTGATAAATATATTTATCAAACTACATATTTTATTTTTATAATTACTATATTAAGCTAAATTTCCATTATAATAGGTAAAATAATTGGTCTTCGTTTTGTTTTTTCATATAAAAATCTTTCTGTTGCACTTTTCATATTACCTTTTAATACATACCATTCAATAACTTTCTTTTCTAGGCAATCATCAAGCTCTTTTTTAACGATTTCCTTTACTTCATTAATTAAAGCTTCTGATTCTTTTGCATATACAAATCCCCTAGTTATTACATCTGGACCTGCTATTATACTATAACTTTCTCTTGCTAAAGTTACAACAATTGTAAGCATTCCATCCTCAGCTAAGTGCTTTCTATCTCTGAGAACTATATTTCCCACATCTCCCACTCCAAGCCCATCTACAAACACAGCGCCTGTGTGAACCCTTCCTGCTATTTTAGTTTCCTCATCTGATAGTTCCAAAACTTGACCTGTTTCCAAAGTAAATATTTTTTTCACATCCATACCTAGCTTTTGAGCTAGCTTTGCATGATGTTTTAAATGCCTATACTCGCCATGGACTGGCATAAAATACTTAGGGTGAACCAAAGTATGAATGAGTTTTAATTCCTCTTGATATGCATGCCCTGACACATGCACTTCTTCTAAGTCATCATAAATCACCTCTGCACCCTTCCTAAACAATTCATTAATTACTCTAGATATAAACTTTTCATTCCCTGGAATTGGAGATGCAGAAATAATAAATAAATCTTTTGGTTCAATTTTAATTTTTCTATGATTAGAAAAAGCTATTCTAGCCAAGGCTGCCATAGATTCTCCTTGACTTCCTGTAGTTATTATAGTTATCTTTTCATTCGTATAATTTTTAATTTCATCTAAAGTTATCAGAGTGCCCTCTGGAATATGTAAATACCCAAGTTCCATGGCTACCTTTGATACATTCTCCATGCTTCTTCCACTGAAAGCTACTTTTCTTCCATATGCAACAGATGCATCTACTATTTGTTGCATTCTATGAATATTTGAGGCAAAGGTTGCAACTATCACTCTTCCTTCAGCATTTACAAAAACTCTATTAAAGGTTTCCCCTATGGACTTTTCTGAAATTGTATGGCCAATACGCTCTACATTTGTACTATCTGCCATTAAAAGAAGTACTCCTTCTTTTCCTAAAGTTGAAATGCGCTCTAAGTCCATTACTTTCCCATCAATAGGTGTGTAGTCTATTTTGAAATCACCAGTGTGCAATATTACCCCAATAGGTGTATGAATAGCAAGAGCACAGGAATCTGCTATACTATGAGTTACTCTTATAAATTCAACACTTAAATTTTCTAGCTTTACTACGTCCGAAGTATTTACTACGTTGAGTTCACAATCTGAAATCAACGCATGTTCTTCTAATTTAGTTCTAACCATACCTAATGTTAGCTTTGTGCCATAAATAGGTGCATTTAACTGCTTTAAAATGTAAGGTAGTGAACCTATATGATCCTCATGTCCATGAGTTATAAAAAATCCCTTTACCTTATCCTTATTATTTAATAAATAGGTTATATCCGGAATGACTAGATCAACACCATACATATCTTCATCTGGAAAAGCTATACCGCAATCTATAACAATAATTTCATCTTTATATTCTATGGCTGTTATATTTTTGCCTATTTCCCCAAGTCCCCCCAAGGGAATAACCCTTACACTATCTTCGTTTTTCACTTAATCACCTCATTACTTAAAAACTCACTTAATTTTAATGACTATGATCCCATTGATTAGCGCAAGTGGCTTTGTCATTAACTAACTCACCTTGTAAATATCTTTGCATAATATCGTCAATTTTCCCTGAAGCTCCACATACAACTCCTAATCCCTTTTCCTCTAAAGCATTGTATGCATTTTCTCCAATACCGCCTGTAATAACTACTGAAACTCCCTGATTTTCAAGAATATCTGCTAAACCCTCATGGTTATGCTGCAAACTTTCTGTGGAAATTTCTTTAGTTTGAACAATTTTATTCTCTCTGCCCTGCTCAATGTCTACAATAGCAAAGCATGAGCTTCTTCCAAAGTGCTGATTTATCATTTCTCCATCTTTGGGTAATGCTATTTTCATTTTATTTCACCTCATATTTAAAATTTATTTTCTAAATATAATTATTCTCATTTTTAAATATAATATTACATTATAAAAATAAAAAAAAAAAAATAAACCTTAAGATTTCTCTCAAGGTTTATTTTATAAACTTTTTGTATTATTGATAGAAATTTATAATTTTGTTATAAATCGTCACATCTCAATTTCTTGAGATATTCTTGTTTTATTTATTACATATTATAATATAGACTTTCTGAAGCATATATAGGATCGCAAGTTATATCTACTCCAAGTTTTCTAAAGGTTTGTTCATCATTTCCACTTATAATTGCAGTTGAATGAGCTTGACATCCTTTAAGCATTGATAGTTTTTCCATAGCTACTTGAGCTGTTGGGTTTGTAACAGCACATATGCTAAGTGCCATTAATATTTCTTCAGAATCTAAAGATGTACTTCTATTTCCTAGTGTTTTTGATTTTAAATTTGTAATTGGTTCAAGCACAACTGGAGAAATAAGATGTATTTCATCAGATATATTTCCAAGATATTTAATAGCGTTTAAAACTACAGCAGCAGTTGCATCCATAAGCTCTGATCCCTTACCTGTAACTATTGTACCATCATTAAGTTCTAAAGCTACTACTGGACATACATCATTTTTATCAGCAGTTTCTTTTAACTTAGCAGAATACTCTCTTGATGGAATGACTACTTTTCTATCCTCTGGCTTTAAATTAACTTCTTCCATGATAAGCTTTATTCTTTCAAAGGTTTCCTTATCTAAGTAACCTTTTTTATATTCACAGCTTGTTTTGAAATATCTTCTAATTATTTCTTGTTTAGAAGCTTCTCTAACAACTTCATCATCAACTATACCAAAACCTACTCTATTAACTCCCATATCTGTTGGAGATTTGTATATAGATTCCTTACCAGTTATCTTTTCTATTATCTTTTTAAGAACTGGAAATAATTCAAGGTCACGATTATAATTTACAGACATCTCATTGTACGCTTCTAGATGGAAGGAATCTATCATATTCACATCCTTTAAGTCTACTGTTGCTGCTTCATAAGCTATATTTAAAGGATGTTTTAAAGGAACGTTCCACACTGGGAATGTTTCAAACTTTGAATAACCAGCAACCCTACCTCTTTTGTTTTCATGATAGAGCTGACTTAAACAAGTTCCAAGTTTTCCGCTTCCTGGTCCTGGTGCCGTTACAACAACTATAGGTTTTGACGTTTCAATATATGGATTTGCTCCATATCCTTCATCACTTACAATTGTGTCTACATCTGTAGGATATCCCTTAGTTGAAGCATGTTTATATACTTTTATTCCTCTACGTTCAAGTTTGTTTATGAATACAGTTGCTGCTGGCTGATTATCATATCTTGTTATTACAACACTATTTACATCAAGCTCATAGCCTCTAAGCTCATCAATAAGTCTTAAAACATCCATATCATAGGTGATACCAAAGTCTCCTCTTATCTTGTTTCTTTCAATATCTCCTGCATATACGCAAATAACTATTTCAGCTTTTTCTCTTAATTTATGTAATAATTTAATCTTTACATTTTCATCATATCCTGGTAAAACCCTTTTCGCATGAAAATCCTGTAAAAGCTTTCCACCAAATTCTAGGTATAACTTATCATAATTATTAACTCTTTCTAAGATGTATTTAGATTGTTCTTCTAAATATTTTTGGTTGTCAAATCCTATCTTCATTTTTCACGCCTCACTATCTATAATAATTATTTAGCTATTAATATAATTTAATAAACACTAACAACAAATACATATTTACGACATTTTATTATGACACATTTTTTTACTAAAGTAAAGAGGTATGATGTCAAAAAAAGAAGTTGAAAATGGCAATTCAAACCACCTCCAACTTCTTTTTTTATTTTTACTTAAAGATATCTCCACTTATAATTAATTTTTGAATTTCATTTGTGCCTTCATATATCTGAGTTATCTTTGCATCTCTCATCATTCTTTCTACGTGATATTCTCTCATAAATCCGTTTCCACCCATCATTTGAACGGCTTCAACAGTTACATGCATAGCAGCATTTGTACATGCAAGCTTTGCCTTTGCAGCTGAAACTGAATAAGGTTTTCCTTCATGTTTATCTATTGCCGCTTTATAGAGTAAGTATTTTGCTTGCTCTATTTCCAAAGCTAAATCAGCCATTTTAAACGCTAGTGCTTGATTTTTACATATTGGCTTTCCAAATTGAACTCTTTGTTTCATATATTCTTTTGCCATGTCAAAAGCACCTTCAGCTATTCCAAGTCCTTGTGCAGCTACTCCGATTCTTCCTCCATCAAGAGTTTTCATAGCAACTTTAAATCCTTGTCCCTCTACTCCTCCAAGTAAGTTTTCTACTGGAACTTTTACATTGTCAAATATAAGCTCTGTAACTTGTGCTGCTCTTATTCCACACTTATTTTCAAGTTTTCCTATAGAAAATCCTTCATAGCCCTTTTCAACTATAAACGCTGATAATCCTTTTACACCCTTAGTTCTGTCAGTCATAGCATATACTACAAAAACATCAGCTAAAGGGGCATTTGTTATAAAGCATTTTGAACCATTTAGAACATAATACTCTCCCTCTTTTACTGCAGTTGTAATAGTATTAGCAGCATCTGAACCCGCATTAGGTTCTGTAAGTCCAAAGGAACCTAATTTTTTACCTGAAAGCAAGTCTGGAAGATATTTTTTCTTTTGCTCTTCAGTACCACCGTTCATTATTGAACCGCAACATAAAGATGTAGTAACAGAATAAGAAATACCAAGTGATGCATCTATTTTTGAAATTTCTTCAACAGCCAATGCATAGGATAAATAATCTCCAGAAGCTCCACCATACTCTTCTGAATAAGGTAGACCTAAAAATCCCATTTGGCCTATCTTTTTATAAGCTTCTAATGGGAATTTACTATTCTCATCATTTTCTATTACCTGTGGCAATAGTTCCTTCTGTGCAAAATCTTTAGCTGTCTTTTGAATCATTAATTGGTTTTCATTTAGTTCAAAATTCATAAATATCTCCCCCTAGTTTCCTACAATTTCCAAATAGGTTATGTTAATATATATTCATACATATTGTTAATGATTACCATTATTCTGTAAATGGGTAACTTTTTCTATGATAGAATTTTAATTCCAGTGAAATTAGTGTATACTTATATACGAATTATGTATTAGAACGGAGTACATTATGTTATTGAAAGATAAATTTAAAGATATTTCAAATAATGCTCTATTATATTTATGTAGTATAGTTTTTTTCTATATTTCATCAGGAGCTTTTAGTATGCTTCAAGGCATATATATAAAAGAATTAAATTATGGAGAAAGTTATCTTGGCACCTTACTAAGTTTAAAAATACTAGCTACAGCAGTATTTTCTATACCATGTGCAGTATTTGTAAATAAACTAGGAAAGAAAAATGCCATGCTTTTAGCCTTTATTTTTGTACCTTTAATGAATATTTTTCAAGGATATTTTAATACTAAAGGTCTTATGCTTGTGTTTGCAATTATACAAGGTGGATTCACTTCCTTATTATTAGTTTCAGAAGGTCCCTTTTTTATGGAAAATAGCATAGAAAAGAATAGACTAAAATTATTTAGCATCTCTTTTGTCATAAATGTATTTTCTAATATGATTGGTTACTTTGTCTTTGGACAAGTATCTCATAAATTAGAACTTAAAATTAATTCCATAGAAGCTTTAAAGTATTCCATAATAATTTCAGGACTAATAGGATTTATAGCTTGTTTCTTTGTAATAAGAATTAAAACGTTACTTATTACTACTAAGGATACTAATGATTTAGATGTAAAAATCAAGGGAAGTTTAATTAAAGTTTATTTACATATATTAAAGCAAAAACAGCCTTCTCAATATGTCTTATATAATTTTATAATAGGTTTTGGCGCCGGTCTTGTAGTGCCTTACTTTAATCTTTACTTGAAATATAAAATAAATATCTCTACTGAAACCATAGGACTTATAATGGCTTTAGCTCAAGGTGCAATGGGAATAGGAGGACTTATTACTCCAATTATGGCTAAAAAGTATGGAAAAATAAATACTATAATCATTTGCCAAACTCTTTCAGTGCCATTTTTAATGCTTATAGCCTTACCACCATCAGTGATAATTGTGTCCATAGCATTATTTATGAGAAATGCACTTATGAATATGGCAGGCCCTATCATATCTAATCTAGCTATGGAAATGGTTGATAGCAATCATAGGCCTATATTTTCTAGTATAATAAATATTTCTGGAAACTTAAGTAGAGCTTTAAGCGCCATGTTAGCAGGATTTATAATGAACCATATGGTAAATGGTTATGAAATACCCTATTTTATAACTGCTTTTGTATATGTAGGAGGAACGGTTTATTTTTATAAATGCTTTAAAGGTGTAGATAAAAGAAGCAAGGAAGTTACTAGTGAGATTTAATTCATAGATTTACCCATCTTGTCCCTGGCATTTAAGTGAAGTTATTTGATAATACTATATTGAGATAATAAATTGCGAAAGAAGGTATATTAGTGGGAAGACTTACTTATGAAGACATAAAAAATAACGCAGAAATACAATCATACATACAATGGGCAGATCGTCTATTAGAAGTCTTGGGAATAACAAAACATGATACAGGTCATGTTACAAAAGTTGCAGATACAGCTTCTAAAATATTAAAGGAACTTGATTATGATGAAAGAACAATAGAACTTGCAAAAATTGCAGGATATATTCACGATATAGGGAATATGATAAACAGAGAAGAGCATGCTCAAACAGGAGCTGTTTTATGCTTTAATATTTTAACAAGACTTAATATGCCTCCTGATGAGATTGCCCTGGTGGTATCAGCTGTTGGAAATCACGATGAAGGCACTGGTTCTGCTGTTAATAGCATCTCCGCTGCATTAATCTTAGCTGATAAATGCGATGTACGTCGAAGCAGAGTTAGAAATATAGATTTTTCTACCTTTGATATACACGATAGAGTAAATTATGCAGTAGAATATTCAGAAGTTCGTGTTGACAAAGAAAATGGCTCTATACTCCTAGATTTAAAAATTGATACTACCATTGTTTCATTAATGGATTACTTTGAGATATTCTTAACTAGAATGACTATGTGCAGGAAAGCAGCAAACTTTTTAAGTTTGAAATTTGAACTTGTAATGAATGGAACAAAAATAATTTAAATAGAAGGTATTGAACTTTCAATACCTTTTACCTTTCTATTATTTCGCAGCAGCTTCTACTTGTAAATAACGAGCATAGTCTTCCTTCCAATTAGCATATTTCTCATCATTTCTATGATCTTCTAAATCATAATTCTCTTTTAAAAACTTTCCAAAGTGAGTTGAAACCTTATTAGAACCCCAAATATTCATGTGTCCTTCATTATACATATCTGTCTTAAAGTCAAAACCTATTTCATCAAATATGTTATTATAATTTATAAATGGAATATTATTTTCTTTTGCAATTTCTGCTACTGTATTAAACATCTGTGCAGGTTCTTTATGCCAGGTATCCATACTAGCTGTACTGGTATAATCATGTGGTGCATTTACAAATATTAGCTTAAAACCTTCCTTTTTAGATAAGTCTATAATTTTATATAAATATTCCTGGGTCTTAGGAGGTAGCTGTGTAGTTCTTGTTTCTTTAACATCTGACAAACTATCTTTTCCATATACCTCACGCCCAGCACCAAAACCTTTTTGATAGTATGTAGTGGAAGTATCATAATTAAAATCTTGTTTATCTAATTCTTTCCATCTATCATGATATTTAATAATTGGCAATAAATAACTTAGCCACTGATCTTTTGGTGTGCTGTTTACAACGGCTTCTATCTTATTCATAGAAAACTTCATATTGTCCAAAACATATCTAATATATCCTTCTTGCCCAAATTCTTCTGTTAAACCTAAATAATATAAGTCTACTACAACAATTGGATTTTTATGCTTTTTTAAAACCTCCTTAAGCAAATAATATGTAACATCTATGGGTTGTCCCCCAGTTCCATAGTTAAAACTAGTTATTCCATAATCATTCCACAGTACATTGGGATTAATGGACGAATTCATATGACTTGAACCCATTAAAACCACATCATATGTATCCCTATCTTCATATACTCCTTGAAATATTTTACCGCGATGACTTACTTTTAATACAAAAATGGAATTAAGTATAGAAATAATTATGGTTAATATAATTATAAAAACAGATCCTTTTAAAACTATCTTTTTAGTCATGGATATTCCTCCTAAAATTGAAAATAAATAAACTCTTGCTTACTATATCCCGGGCCATATACACCAAATATTAAAATAAAGATAATAGCCGTAAAATATATTGTCCATCTAAAACCTATATTTTGCTTTGAAAGCTCAATCCGAGCACTTTTAGTTCTTTGAATGTAATTTACAATTAAAACCATAATTATACCCAGCACTGCTACTTTAAAATCTTTTGAATCCAATCCTAACTTATAAATATCTCCTGAATAAAATATCCATGGATTGAAATAAAACATATTCTTAATTAACAATATTGCTCCAGAAAAGGAATTTGCTCTAAAAAATATCCACGCAAAATCAACTAATACAAAGTTTATTAATACTTGAAAAACCTTAAAGCTGAATACATCAGTTTTTATATTAAAAATATCTATGATTTTTTCTTTAGCTGGTTTTAAAATATTTCCTGCTACTTGATAAATACCATGTAGTCCTCCCCAAATCAAAAAGTTCATAGATGCTCCATGCCATAGCCCACTAACTAAAAACACAATCATTATATTAATATAATTTCTGAGCTTGCTGCACCTGTTTCCTCCCAGCGGAATATATAGATAATCTTTAAACCAACTGCTAAGACTGATATGCCAACGTCTCCAAAATTCTTTTATTGATCTCGAAAAGTAAGGTTGTTTAAAGTTTACCGATAGCCTAAATCCCATGATTTCAGCAGCACCTCTTGCGATATCTGAATAAGATGAAAAATCACAGTATATTTGAAATGCATAAAATACAGTGGCTATTATAATTTCCAATCCTCTATATTTATCAGGATTGTTGTATACTGTATTAACTAATATAGCTAATCTATCTGCAATGACTATCTTTTGAAAGAATCCCCACAGCATTAAAATCAAGCCATTTCTTACCCTATAATAATCAAATGAATGTTTCTCATCAAATTGATGTAATAAATTCTTTGACTTCTCTATAGGTCCTGCAAGCACTTGGGGAAAAAATGATACAAACAAGGCATATTTAACTAGATTTTTTTCTGCTTTAACATCTTTTCTATAAAGATCCATGGTATAACTAAGGGTTTGAAATGTATAAAAGGATATTCCTACTGGTAGCAAGTAATCAAATGATGGAATTGCAACTGTAATATCAACTAAGGCAAGTACCCTCTCTATGCTTGACATGAAAAAGTTATAGTACTTAAATAAAAACAAAATACCTAAATTACTTGCAAAACTCATTAAAACCCAAAATCTTTTAAGCTTAATTGATTTTTCTTCATTACTTATTTCACTTGCTTTTTCTATTAACAGCCCACTTAAATATGTAATTATAGTGGTTGTTCCAATTAAAATTGCATATTTAGGATTCCAACTCATATAAAAATAATAACTGCTTATAAGCATCCATACTTGACGTAATTTAAAAGGTATTAAAAAATATATAAGAACTACAATAGGAAAAAATAACAAAAACTGAATCGAATTAAATAACAAAACTATTATACCTCCTGAAATCATATTGATAAGTGCAATTTAACTACAACATTTTATAACTATGATCATTACGTAATATGGTTAACTTATCCATATACTTTCATATCAACGTATGTATTTTACCTTTTCATTGTTACAGCCTTGTTACAGATTTGCCTTATTTTAGTTTCTACGCAGAATTAAACATTTTTTTGCATAATTATTCTGATACTTACTATGAAAATGGTACTATACAATGCAGCATAAAGTTGTGGTAAAATATAACTAAGGCTTAAATGAAGGAGTGTTTTACATGAATTATAATCAAGAGCAAATTAAATATTATTTAAACAACATTTTAACTACCCCAAGTCCTAGTGGATATACAAAAAAAGTAATAAATTATATAAAAAAAGAATTAGATAGTATAGGTGTGTCTTATAAACTTACTAACAAGGGATGCATTTTAGTTACATTACCCGGCAAAGATAATCAAAATGGAAGAGTCTTATCTGCTCATATAGATACTTTAGGAGCCATGGTAAAAGGTATAAAATCTAATGGAACTTTATCCCTTGCTGCTATTGGAGGATATATGATGAACTCCATTGAAGGTGAAAATTGTATAATAGAAACTTTAGATGGTAAAGAATTTACTGGAACAATTCAAAGCATTAAACCTTCTGTACATATAAGCGGCGATGAAGCAAGAGAACTTAAAAGAACTGCAGAAAACATGGAAATTGTATTAGATGAGAAGGTGTTTTCTAAGGAAGATACCTTAAAACTTGGAATTGAGGTTGGAGATTTTGTCTCCTTTGATTCAAGAACTGTCTTTACTCAAAGTGGTTTTGTAAAAAGTAGACATCTAGATGATAAGGCAAGTGCTGCTATACTTTTATATGCAATAAAATACTTAGTGGAAAACAACATAGAACTCCCTTATACCACAAGCTTTTTTATTACAAATTACGAAGAAGTTGGCCATGGAGCTGCTGCTGCTATTCCTCACAACACCAAAGAATTTATAGCTGTGGACATGGGCGCACCAGGACTTGACCAAAACTCCTCTGAGTATGCAGTATGTATTTGTGCTAAGGATTCTTCTGGTCCATATGATTTAGAAATTCGTAAAAAACTCATAGATTTATGTAAGGAAAATAATATACCATATAAAATAGACATATATCCTTACTATGGCTCAGATGCTTCTTCTGCTTTGCGTGCTGGATGGGATATTAAGACTGGACTTATTGGAACAGGAGTCTTTGCATCCCACGGCTACGAGCGAACTCATATGGATGGAATTTTATCAACTTTGGATTTAGTAATTAACTATTGCCAAAGCGAATAATTGCTCTATATGATACTAAAGCTTTATCTAAAGTATGTAAATTTAGGCTATAAAGCCATTTATCCTTAAAAATATAGAGCTCCCATAATCTTTTTATGGAGCTCTATATTTCTAATTTAATAGATGTATAAATTTTTCTAAGTTTTCAGCAGTGAGAACTAAAACATCCCCTGCTTTTATAATTGATGAACCGTTTGGTATAATTATTTCATTCTTTCTTTTTATCATAACAATCAATATTTCATCAGGTATGTTAGAATCCACAATGGTCTTATTTACTAAGTGATTGTCTTCTTCTATAACATATTCCATTAATTGTGTGTGTATTTCATCTTGATAGTCATTAAAAGTTTTAAATACTGAAACTTCATCTTCTACTAAATCTAAACCTCTTGCCATCATTGGAATCATAGTTCCTTGAACAGCAACAGAAAGTAAAGCTATAATAAACACAGTATTAAATATTTCATTTGCAATAGGAAGTTTATTTGTTAAGGCATAAGTTGCAAACACAATAGATGCTGCTCCTCTAAGTCCAACCCAAGATACTAATGCTTGCTGCTTTAGTGGAGTTTTAAAAAAGCTTAGTATACTCATAACTGCAATAGGCCTTGCTACTAAGAGTAAAAATATAGCCACTGCCATTCCAGATACTAAAGCTGATGGTAACTGAGATGGGAAAACCAATAAGCCCAAGGTAAAGAATAAAACGATTTGCATGAGCCATGATACTGCATCAAAGAAATGAACCAAATTTCTCTTATATGGAATCTTGCTATTTCCCATAATAATTCCAATTATATAAACTGATAAAAATCCATTTCCACCAATCCATTCACTCATTGAATATCCAAGTATAGCTATAGATATGGAGAAAATAGGATATAATCCATCTATTTCAAATTTTATGTTCTTTAAAATAAATACAGAAATTATAGCAATAGTAAAACCAATTGCTAATCCGAAAATAACTTGACGACCTAGTAAACTTATTATTGATTGCTGCTGATTATTTGTTATCAAAGATACCATGACAACTGTTAACATATAAGATATAGGGTCATTACTTCCGCTTTCCATTTCAAGCATGGAAGCTAATCCCCCTTTTAAGTTTAATTTTTTTGATCTTAGAATAGAAAACACTGAAGCAGCATCTGTAGAAGAAACTATTGAACCTAGAAGCATTCCTTCTAGTAAAGTGACGTTTAAAATAAAATGTGCAAATAAGCCAACTAAAAATGCTGTCATTACAACTCCCAGTGTTGCTAAAAGTATTGCTTGAGGCGCTACAGATTTTGCCGACTTCCAGTTAACACCAAATCCGCCGTAAAACATTATAAATACAAGCCCTATATTGCATATTTGTTGAGCTAACATTGAATTATCAAAATATATTCCACCTATACCCTCTGAACCTAAAAGCATACCTAATGTTAAAAAAATCATTAGGGTAGGTATTCCAAATCGATATAACAATTTGCTAGAAAGTACACAAACCAGTAATATTATCCCTGACAATAACATTATTTGAACCATAAAATCATCCTTTCCTAAAAAATATTTACTGTGAGTAAATTGCATAATAATACCATTATAACACTGCACTGTATTATAATTATACATTATTTTTGCATAAATTAATTTAAAAAACAGAAATATTTACTAAATATTCATATTTCCTATTATAATTTTCTAAAAAAAATGCCTCCCAAAATTAGGAGGCACTCCAGGGTTGATTGCTACTTTTTCCAGAACTCTGGCACAAAAAGTAATAATATAGGATAAATTTCAAGTCTACCTATAATCATGCACATAGATAGCACCACTTTACTTAAATTAGAAAAATCCGAAAAACTTCCCATAGGGCCAACTATTTCAAATCCTGGACCAACATTTCCTATAGATGTTGCAACAGCTGATATAGTTGTCATTGTATCAAACCCTTCCAAGGAAACAATTAAAATTGTCCCAAGAAATATAGCCATATATACAAAGAAAAATGATGTTATGCCCTTAAGAGTTTCTTCATCTACAGATTTATCACCAAACTTTACAGTATATACTGCCTTTGGATGAATTATCTTTAATAGCTCTCTTCGTATAATTTTAAACAGTAGTAAAAACCTAATATTTTTTATTCCTCCTGCCGTTGACCCAGCGCATCCACCAAAAAACATTAAGCTTAACAAAATCATTTTACTAAAAAGCGGCCATAGATTAAAATCTGTGGTAGCATATCCTGTAGTTGTTATAATAGAAGCTACCTGAAAGGAAGAATGTCTTAAAGATTCTCCTACGGTTTTAAAGATACTTCCATGAATATTTAATGTTATAAGTAAAATTGAGATTAAAACCACGCCAATATAAAATTTAAGCTCTTCATCTTTAAAAATCCCCTTAATATTACCCTTCAGCGCCTGATAGTATAGAGAAAAATTTGCACCACATACAAGCATAAAAAATGTAATTATAACCTCTACCCATATATTATTGTATGCTCCAACACTCAGGGCTTTATCAGAAAATCCTCCAGTTCCTACTGTTCCAAAGGCATGTATAAGCGAATCATACCACGTCATTCCAGCTATTTTAAGTAATATAGCTAAAATAATTGTAACTACTATATATATTCCATATAAAATCTTTGCAGTTTGGCCCATCTTAGGCACTAGCTTACCTGGATTTGGACCCGGACTTTCAGCTTTCATAATTTGGAGAGTGCCAGCCCCTGCAGATGGAAGTATTGCAAGAGTCATAACAAGCACTCCCATTCCCCCAACCCAGTGGGTAAAACTTCTCCAAAATAGAATCCCATGAGGTAACGCTTCAACATTAGTAAGTATAGTTGCGCCAGTAGTTGTAAAACCAGAACTTGCCTCAAAAAAACTATCTACCATAGAAGGTATAGCTCCACTAATTACAAAAGGAAGAGCTCCAAAAAATGAAGTAAGTAGCCATCCAATTGCTACAATTGCGAAACCATCTCTTGTGTATATGCTTTTGTTCTTAGGTCGTTTAAATAAGCCTAGCACTCCTAGCGATAATAAAATCCCAATTGTAATCGCAAAGGCTTTTACATCATATCCTCCATATATCATTGCTACAAAAAGTGATGGAATCATCACTAGTCCTTCACAGGTTAATAATATTGCCAAGCTTCTTAATACCATTCCAAAATTCACTATTTATCCCTCCATTTAAGCTACTAATTAAGTCATGTAAATCATTTGTATTTTTTTCCTTAGCTATAGCAATAACACGATCTCCATTTTGTATGCTATCATTGCCATGAGGGATGATAATTTTATCTTTTCTAACTATTGTTGCAATAATGACATCTTGTTTAAACTTTAATTGCTTTAATGGTGTATTTAAAAATTTACTTTCCTTGTTTGCTATAAATTCAAGTATTTCAACTTTTCCTTCAACTATTCTATATAAAGACTCTATATTATTTCCTCTTACATATTTTAAGATCTGATTTGTAATAATCTCCTTAGGACTTATTATATTATCAATTCCAAGACTAGTTACAATATTGTTATATCTTGTTCTACTTACTTTTGTAATAACCTTTTTAACTCCATTTTGCTTAGCCATCAAAGAAGATAAAAGGTTTTCCTCATCCACTCCCGTAGCTGCAATAAATCCATCTACGCCCTTTATATTTTCAGATAACAAAAATTCTTCCTCAGTACCATCCGCATTTATTACCAGTACTTTAGGTAGAAGTTCTGCAAGCTCTATACACCTGTCTTTATTAATTTCAACGATTTTCACATTCATACCCATGTCAGATAAAATATTTGAAAGATAATAGGCAATTCTTCCTCCGCCAAGTATCATAATATTTTTTAATCTTTGTGGCAAAATCCCAGCTATCTTGCAAAAATTATAAATACTGGAGGATTTCCCTATTACATGAATCTTATCATCTTCTTTAATTATAAACTTGCCATTTGGAACAATTACTTCATCCCCTCTTACAATAACTCCAACTAGTACAGAAAGATTAGCTTTTTCTACAATTCTTTCTAGGCTTTTACCTACAATAGGCATGTCCTTTGTAATTTTGAGCTGAACAAGCTTTACTCTCCTCTTTGCAAAATACTCTACGTTTATTGCTGGAGAAAAATTAATCATTTGTGCGATTTCATCTGCAGCAGCAAGTTCTGGATTAATAATCATTTCAAGCTCTAACTCTTCTTTTAATAAAAAAAGTTCCCTTGCATATTCTGGATCTCTAATTCTTGCAACAGTATGAGCTGCCTTTAATTTCTTTGCAGTAAGACAACAAACCATGTTTACCTCATCACTATTTGTAACTGCAATTAGTAAATCTGCTCTGCTTACCCCTGCCTCTAAAAGTGTGCTAGTGCTGACTCCACTTCCTTTAATGCACATAACATCTAAGCTTTCTTCTGCTTTTCTCAAAATTTCAGGATTTTTATCAATAATTGTTACATCATGTCCTTCTTTTTCCAGGTTATCTGCCAAATTATAACCTACCTTACCTGCTCCAATAATTATAATTTTCATCATGTCCTCCAAGGTCTTTCTTTATTAAACGTTTACTTAAAAATATGTACTTTTTGTTAATTGCTTATAATTAATATTCATTATAAGACTTTGCACGTTTTACTTCAACATCTTAATATCTAAATGGCCTACAATTTCCTTAAGAAATAACTGTTTCTTTCTCTTTATTGACATTTCTCTTATTCGAAGTAATTAAAATATTTATAATCATCAAAATAAATATACTTCTATATAAATTCCTCACTAACGAGACATAAAAAAAGGAAATAACTATAAAGTTATCTCCTTAACTTCCTCTGCAGTTTCTTGTGTAGCTTCCTCCTTAGTTTCTTCTTGTTCAGTTACTTCTTCATTTTGTATATCACTAACATTTTCCTTTAAAGTATCCTCTTCTAATAAAATGCTTTCTTCAATAATATCATTGCAATCATCACCCTTGGTTAGCAATATTAAGGATTTTGAAGTATTTTTATTGATCGCACCTATACCTAATAAAGCAAATGACATGCCTCCATATAAAGCAACTGGTTCACATATTCCAGGCAATAATTGCACTGGAATTAGTTGCTTGGCAACCATAGCATAATCAAAACCCTGCGCTACATATTGATTGACAGTATTTCTAAATAGAATAATATTATTAACTAATATTGTAACTCCGGCTATAGCTACAATTGAAGCAACAACATACATAATAGTTGAAATAGAAGGTTTTCTTGATTTTTTAGACACTTTTTCATCTTTAAGTTTCATAATAATTTGTCTCCATTTCTGCCATAAAGGCTTATATTATAAATTACAAATTTATTATTTTTGCAGCAACATCTTCTATTAATATTACTCAGTTATTGTCACAATTAAGTATCAATATTATTAACAATTTATGACGGAAACATTTTACTTTCTGTTTTGCTGCTATTCGTTATTAGCTTATTTTCTTATTGATAAATAAGTATATTACCTGTTTACTTAATTCATTGTTTACTTAATTCATTGTTTACTTAATTCATTGTTTACTTAATTCATTGTCTATTTTATACATGCCTAGCACCAAATTACTAAAACCATCATATACTGTTAATACTTAAAAAAATTTAGGAGGAATCGTAATGAAACATTCTCACAGTTATACAGGCACAACATCCTTTGACGATTGCCATGTTCATCATTATGGTGGTATTACCTCTATTGCACCAACTGGAGTACCCCATACACATTGTATGAAAGGTGAAACAACATTTCTTGATTATCATGACCATGATTATGAAACCAGAACAGGTCCAGCAATAGCACTACCAAACGGACTTCACTATCACTATTTTGAAACTAGAGTAAAATGTGCAGATGGTCACATTCATTATATATCCGGTTGTACTAGCGCTGATTAATAGGATCCTGTATATTATTAATTCCTTTTTAGTTAGTTGCCATCCTGTATGGCAGCTATTTATTATGCACGTTACTTCTATGTTTTATAATATCATTTACATATTTTCATATATATCCCAGTTTCATATTTTCTGCTGCCTACATAGTAACATTTTAACTGCTTCTTCATAGTATATACTAAGATAAGCAAAGCTTGTCTATTTAAAAGGAGGATATTTACTATGTATATTAATACAGCTTATAATAGAGATGATAGAGATGATTGTGATAGAGATGATAGAGATGATTGTGATATGAGACATCGCGATAAATGTCATGATAAATGTCACGGTAACAGGCCCTTTGAATGTAGCGACGTTGACTGCCAATCTCACGTACACGAATATCTAGGCAGTACTAGAATTGCTGAAGCAAATGTCGACCCACACAACCATCGTTTTGCTGGAGTTACTAGCGAAGCTATTCAATCTGGTAGAAGTCATGTTCACCAACTTTTAGGAAACACAGACTTTTATGAGAACCATCACCATGAAGTAGGAGCTAGAACAGGAGAAGCTATATGGGTTGGCGAAGGTAGGCATATACACTTCGTTAGTGGAACAACTACTTGCGACGATGGCCATATGCATGATTTTATATTTGGTACACTAATTGACAATCCTATAGGTGATTAATATATTTTACGGAGTCGTCTTAACTGACGACTCTATTATATTATTTTAAACACTATTTTTCATTTTCTTGTAATAAAATCGTAATGAATATAGTCCTGGTATTGCAATCCATGTAAGTATAGATGCAGTAGTTACCTTATCCATACTAAAGAAAAATACTAGTATAAATTGTATTATTGCTAGTGGAAATGATACATATCCAAGTACTTTATGAGCAATCTTCCAAGTTTCTTCATCTCTTATAGTCCAAGGAAGTCTTAGTCCTAAATATCTATTAAAAGGTATTTTAGGCGAAACATTACCAAATGCCATGATGAAAACTGAAATTAAACCAACTATTATTAATTCATTATTCTTACTAGAAGATATACTTTTATTTTGTGTTACTGCTATGAATAAAAAACAAATAACAATGATAGCCATAATCATTCTATTTATATTTCTCACGGTTCTAACTTTAGGATTATCCTCTGAAAGCTTTGTTATTTTAGCCGCTCGAATATCAAATATAACTAATAAAATAATAATTAAAACAAGCATAAATATTGCAGCTAAGTTACTTTCAGGAATTAGAAAGCCTAAAAATAATATTATTATAGATGCAGTTAAAAATAGTACTCTTGTAAAATCAAATTTCCTCATTTTAATCCTCCTATTTCTTTGTAAATATATCTAAGAAGTTCCCAAGAACCTCTTGAAGTATTGTAGTGTTTATGGAATAAATCACAAATTGGCCCTTTTTTTCTGAGGTAATAAGTTCTGCTTCTCTTAAAATATCCAGATGTTTAGATATTGAAGGCTTAGACATATTAAAATGCTCCGATATTTCTCCTGCACTCATATCACTATTATTTAAAAGCTTTAATATCTCCCTTCGAGTTTCATCACTTAATGCTTTAAATGCTTTACTCATACAATAGCTCCTTTCTTGTAAGTATAGATATTTAGCTAATTAGTTAAATATCTATACTTACATTATACATATGTTTTATATAAATGCAACCATTTACAATAAAAATATCCTCCTAAAAAATTAGGAGGACATTATTTTTTAAACACTATTTTTGACCTTTATGTTATTTAATGCCTCAACAACATTTAAAGCAACTGTTTCCCTTAACTCAATCATAGATTCTTTACTTGCATATGAAATGTGAGGCGTTACTATAATGTTATCTACCCTTAATATTTCGCTTTCAGGATCTGGCGGTTCATTACAAACCACATCTAAACCAGCCCCTCTTATGATGCCACTTTTAACTGCATCAATCAGTTCATCTTCGATAATAATTTCTCCTCTTGAGGCATTTAAAAGTACAGCACTTTTTTTCATAAGTTTTAATTCGTTCATTCCAATCATACCTCTTGTATTTTCGCTAAGAGGTACTGCTATACTTACATAATCTGAAAGCTTAAGTCCTTCTTGAAAAGTTACTCCCTTTACTCCATAGTCCTTAAGTTCAGCATCGTTAACATATGTGTCATAAACTACGACGTTCATTCCAAGAGCCTTTGCTTTCTTTGCTTCTAGTTTGGCGATTTTGCCAAATCCAATAAGAAATAGCACTGATTCTTTAATTCTTTTTGGAATATAATCCATGGTATCTACTCCCCAAAGCCCTTGCTTAATTTTTTCCTTATAGTAATTAAGACTCTTGTAGAACTCAAAAATAAAGGATATTATATGATCTGAAACCTCTTCAATGCAATAACTTGGAGCATTTGCAACTATTATTCCCTTACCTTTAGCATACTTTACATCAATATTGTTATACCCAATTCCATATACCGATATTATTTTACAATCTTGCAGCTTATCAATAACCTGTTGAGAAATTTTAATATCTATTTGTACAATAATAGCCTCAGCATATTTGCCAAAGGTTTCCAAATCATTATGAAAATCTCTGCCGGAGTATTTCATTTCATACTCAGATAAATTTTCTTTTAGCATTTTTTCTTCAATATTATATTCTTTCCAATCCCCATCGATAATCCATATAAATTTTGACATTTCTCACCTCATCTTACTTGCTACTTGCCATGTGGGTGGCACTTAGGTAAACAATCTCCTCCACGAGGCAAAACTCCAATTTTCCCCCGGGGGATTTCCTTTAGGGCATAATCAACCGCTTCCTGTAGAGTTGCAAATTTTTTATAGCCAAGAATCGAGATTTCTTTATCATTTAAACCTTCTGTAATAATAAGTATTTTTGCTCTTTCTCTCACTCTAGCATTTCCCATGGCTATATCTGCAGCCACTAAATCAGCTTCATCCTCATCTAAGGGAATTTTTCCTACTGTATTTTTAGCTTCTTCATAGGAAGCCTTTGCCCATTCTATTAATTTTGGATGATTATGAACCAGTCCTTCATAGCATGGAGCAACAAATATAATATATCCATCCTTTTTCACACTAAAATATGCAGATATAAGTCCCTTTTCAGCTTGCCAATAATCAATATCACAAGGACTAGAACTTACCACAACGATATCAGCAAGTTCAGGTATCTCCACTCCATAAACTTTTGATGCAAGCTTTGCTCCTTCCCTATGAGCTTTTATAAAATCTCCTGCAAAAATTCCTGTAACCTCTCCATCTGGTGTCATAACTACATTTATAATAAACTTAAGTCCAACTATCCTAGCTACTTCTTCTATTCCCTTTCTGCAAGGATTTGTCTCAATATTTCCTAAGGGAATCCTGTCCATAAGAGCTCCTGCAACATGTGTAGCTGATGTGGTAGCAGATCCACATATTCCAGGCTGAACAATTTTCCCACCACCCGAGTAGCCTGCATCTGAGTGTGGTATTATATTTCCAAGCCCTATGATATAATCAACTTTCTGAACTTTTTTGTTTACATGAATAGGAAACTTCATTCCATCTGCTTCAATAGTTCCCATATCAACAAGTGCACTTTTATCTGTAAAATCATGTTGACTAATTTTAACTGTTTCAAAGATTTCTTCTCCAACCTTTTCAAGGATTTCCTCTTGTGTCATTACTCGATGAGTCCCAGGCGCAGTTAATATTTCAATATTTTTAAGAGGTATCCCCATATCATTAGTAAGATATTTTATTAATACAGGAAGTATCTTATTTACTGGAGTAACTCTTGTATTATCATCAATTAATATTAAAATTTTATCGTCTTTCTTAACTTGATTTTTTAATGCTTCACAGCCAATTGGATTTTCTAGCTTATCTAGCAACGACTTTTCAAAATCCTCTATAGGTGGAAACTTTGTCATCTCTCCATTAAAAAGGAAGGATGACGCAGGTATAGAAGCCTGCATCTCCTTATCACCATAGGGCACTCTAATAATTTTCATGCTTTCGTTCATATTAAATACACCCTCTTAATATTATTCTATAAATTTTTACTAATACCTTTACAAAAGTGTAATTTCTCCAGTGTTCGTATCTACTCTTACCATATCTCCATCCTTAACAATTTCGTAAAATTTTGGATCAACCTTATCTACCATTGGAGTTCCAATAATGATAGCACTAGCTACAATTACTGTTTCAGGATTTTGAATAATCATGCCCTTAGGTGCATTATCATTTAAGGTAAGTTGATAAAGTCCATCAGCTTGAACCACAGAGCTTCCCTTTGAGCCGGGGAATACCAAAATCTTTTTTGATACACTTTTCCCCTCTAAAGAATGTCCCTTTTCGATACAAATACCTGTCTTTGGATCAATTAAATAAAACATTATATCATCTGTTGATATTAAGACTTCTCCCTCTACAACGCCTTCGGAAATTTTATGACAGGAAAATACTTCTTTACTCATTATTTTATTTCTCCTTTCAATGCTGCTTCAACACATGTATTTAAATCTCTAATAATTAAATTAATTCCTCTACGTTTTGGGTAATAAGCAAGCTTAGGCGAATCTGTAACTCCTACTTTTCCGCTTAAGAAGTGCCAACAAGGTTGATCCGAACAAGTATCTTCAATAATGTCTCCACCAGCTTCTCGAATAATTTCAAGTAATCCCATTCTATCAGCCATCTCTTTAGTATGACTAGAAGTCATTACCCAAAGACTTACAGCCAGTTTCTTTCCCTTTACAATACCTGCAATTTCCTGAACTTGATCTAGTGTAAAATGTGGACATCCAAATAATGCAAAGTCAATTTTTCTATTTCCAGGTTCTGATATCTGTTCAAGAATATCTTGTAAATCCTCATCTGTTATAACAACTTTTCTTTTAGGCTCTTTTCCGCCAAAAGCCTCTTCTAGGGTTGATGCTTCAGGAGTTACTCCTACTATATGATACATTCCGTATGCTCCAGAAGTATTAAGTTGTGCACCAAGGTTCATAAGAGCTTCTTGAGAAATTGTTTTTGGAAGTCCTGTAAATACTGGAATTCCATTGCCAATTTTTTTACCCATATAACCTAAAAGATGATATTCAAAATCCGACTTCATATCTGCTTGAACTTCAACAAGTATATCTCCCTTACGGTTTTCATCAAAGAGAAGACCATATTCTGGTACAAAGCCAGTTATAGCAGCGCATAGTGCACTTTGAGCAGCTTCACGATTACTTCTTGCTCCCCAAACTGAATTAACATATGGAGTTGCACTGGATTCTGAAAATGCCACCACTTCTCCATAATGAGGGATATTAGTTCCTAGATATGGTGTACAATTGTATGATAAAACTGCACCTAAATTTTTATATGCATTATGAGTTCTTTTCATTAATGATGCATACTCATCTGTAACTGTTCCAAGCTTTTTAAAGTATGCTAAACAAAAACCTGGATTAACTGTAGGAGCAATTTTGCAATGTGCTCCAGCCTTTAAAAGTCTTTCTGCAAACCATAAATCTGCTTCTTGATTACTTAATGCAACGTGAGCTCTTGTAATTGGCACCATACGCTTAGCATCGAAAGATTCTCCAATTGCTACTTGAATTTTCATAGCAAGAGCAGTACCTTCACCATATTTTCCATCTAACATATCCTGTTGTTCTCTTGTCAATTCCATAAGTTACCCCCCTAAAATCATAATTAAATAAATTTACTTATATTCATTTCAATAAGTTCACTAAAAACATTGTAGTGGCTGGTATATAAGTTGTTATTGCTAGTGCAATGAGTAATGCGCCTAAAAACCACTTGATATACCTCATCATTCCCCCTATAGAGATGTTTCCTACCGCTGATGCAACAAAAAGATTAATTCCATAGGGTGGAGTTATAAATCCAATAGCTAAATTCATTGTAAGCATGACACCAAAAGTTATTGGTGACATTCCAAGTTTCATAACAACTGGAAGTAGAATTGGAGATAATATAATTGTTGCAGGTATATTGTCAATTAGACATCCAACTCCAAGTAAGAATAAATTTATTATTAATAATAGTAAGAACTTATTAGTGGTAATTCCAAGAAGTGTACCTGCTATAGCAGCAGGAATTTGTTGTAAGCTAAGGTAACTTGCAAATGCCATAGAAAGTCCAACCATGAAAGTTGTTATTCCATTGATTACAATAGTGTCATATAAAGCTTTATAAATTCCTTTTAAATCTAACTCTTTATAAACAAAGGCTCCAATAATTAATGAATATACAACTGATACTACAGCAGCTTCAGTAGGAGTGAACATTCCTGAATATATACCTCCTAGTACTACTACAGGAGCCATGAGTGCCCAAAATGCATCCTTAAAAGAAGTCCATACTTCTCTTGGTTTTGGCCAATACCCAGTACCTTTATAGCCATGTTTCTTTGATAAAATATAGCAGGCTATTATAAGTACTACTCCCATAAGTATTCCTGGAATAAGCCCTGCAATAAAAAGATCACTTATTGAAGTTCCAGTAACAACTCCATAAATTACAAAGGGAATACTGGGTGGAATAATAACTCCTATGGTTCCAGCAGCAGCTGCTAAGGATGCGCTGAATCCAACATCGCATTTTTTCTCTTTCATAGCTGGTATCATAAAGGCTCCAATAGCTGATGTAGTAGCCACTGCGGAACCAGATATAGCTGCAAAAAACATACATGCAACAGTAGTTACCATTCCAAGTCCTCCAGTAATGGCTCCAAAGCAAAGACTTGCAAAATTTAAAAGTCTTTTTGCAACACCACCTGTACTCATTAAATTACCTGCTAGTATAAAAAATGGTATCGCCATTAAAGGAAAAGAGTTAATTCCTGTTATAGAGTTTTGAGTAATAAGCACTAAAGGAATATCTGAAAATAGTGCCAGTGACACAAGTGTTGCTATGCCAATTGCAAATCCTACAGGAACACTGAGTAATATAAGCAAAGCAAATGATCCAAATAATACGATAGCTTCCATATTAAACCTCACTCTCCTTTGCCTTAGGTCCCTTTATAATCATTTCATATATTTGACCTAATAATCTTAGTGCCATAATACCTGCACTAAAAGGTAACGCAGCATAAACAAAATACATAGGAATCCTCATTCCAGATGATACTGAACCTTTATTAACTAAATCCATTACAAGTTCACTTCCATTAAAAACTAAAAAAATACAGAAGCCAAACCAAATAATTAATGCAATTATATTTATAACTCTTTGTCCTCTTTCTTTAAGAACTCCATTTAAAAGTTCTATATTAATATGCTTACGGTTCTTAAGTCCTACACTTGCACCTAGCCATGTCTGCCATATAAAAATATAACGTGTTAATTCTTCGCTCCACGATAATGAAGAATTAAATAAATATCTCATTATTACTTGTATAAAAACAATAATTACAGTAAAAATCAAACTAGCAACTAGCAAATATTCTTCTAACTTATTGTAGTAGCGTGATAATTTACCCAATTGCAACCATCCCCCATATTATATTTATTTATTTGAGGAAGGGAAGGATTTCCCCTTCCTTTTTTATTTGTTAGCCTTAGCTGCTAAATCAAACATATCTTGTCCGATTTCCTTTTTATATTTTTCATACATAGGTTTAACTGCTTCTACAAACTTAGCATGATTTTCAGGTGTTACTTCATTTACCTTCATGCTCTCTGATTTAAGTTTTTCAATATATTTATCATTATCTTCAAGTTCTAACTTTCTTTGATAATCGATTAAATACTTTTTAGCACCGTCAGCAACGATCTTCTGAATATCCTCTGGTAAACCCTTGTAGAATTTGTCATTTATAATTACAGCTAAAAATCCATAGGTATGATTTGTTAAGCTAAGATATTTCTGTACTTCCTGAAATTTTGTTGCATAAATCAATGAAGCAGCATTTTCTTGTCCATCTACAGTGCCCTGCTGTAATGCAGTAAACAATTCTCCAAAGCCCATAGGGGTAGCATTTGACCCTAGGCACTTAAACATATCAATAAATACTGGACTTTCCATAACTCTCATCTTTACACCTTCAAGATCTTTAGGTTCATTTATCGGACGTTTGCTATTAGTTATATTTCTTACTCCGTTGTAATTGTAACCAAAGTTATGGATACCTACCTTTTCCAAATTTTCACTAAGCTCAGTACCAAGCTCATAATCTACAGCTTTAAATGCAGCTTCAGCATTGTTAAATACAAAAGGCATATCAAGTATTCCAAACTTAGGACTATAGGTGGTAAGTACTGATGTAGATGGCATAGTCATTTGTATAGTTCCAAGCGACACAGCCTCTGTCATTTCTCTATCTCCGCCAAGCTGTGCA
This sequence comes from Clostridium peptidivorans, assembly GCF_900205925.1. Classification (GTDB taxonomy): domain Bacteria; phylum Bacillota; class Clostridia; order Clostridiales; family Clostridiaceae; genus Clostridium_AK; species Clostridium_AK peptidivorans. Next base: position 38,731 of record NZ_OAOD01000014.1, read on the forward strand.
TTTGCATATATTTCTACAGTAACTGCACCCTTAGATTGTTCTTCAACATACTTTTTAAACTCTAAAGATGCCTTATGGGTTGATCGATCTTCAGCCTCAACATGCCCCAGTTTAATTACAACTTTTTTAGAACCGTTTGTCTCTTTAGAATCCCCACCTTTATTTGAGCAACCAATCATAAGAGAACAATCCAAAGAAACAGTTAATAAAATTGATAATAACTTTTTCATTTTCATACTAATTTCCCCCTTCTTATTAAACCCACTATAAACAAATTAACTTTTTACAGATAAATTAACTTTCTTTATTTAACACCTCCTGGTTTTTTAACTATAATAGTTTGAGGTTTTTATAATAATTTAATGGGTTAACTTTATGAATTAATAATTCCAATCAGGGTTATTTGCGATATTTTCGCCTGCTTTTTTAATATGAATTCTTAATAACTGTGACAATTTATCAATATCTCTTTCCTTCATTACCTTTAAGATCTCCAGGTGTTGATTTATGGTATCCTTTTCATTGCCTAATGATTTAGCAGACATCCGTTGAAATCTTAAGACTTTTAATTTTATACTACTCATAATATCAATTAAATAATTATTTTTACACTTTCTAACGATAAGGGAATGTAATTCACTGTCCCAATGTGCAATTTCGTCTAAATCAATTTTTTCACCTAAATCAGCTCTGTTTTTTAAGTGTATCCACTTTTCTCCAATGTGGTTTATTTCATCTTCTGTAATATTTTCTAAAGCTGATCGTAATGCAGTACATTCCAGCGCTGCCCTTACCTCAAATAATTCATAAATATTTTTTATGGTAACATGCTTAACAAAAATTCCAACACCATTGTGTACTTCTACTAAGTCTTCACTTTCTAAAATTTTTATAGCCTCTCGTATAGGTGTTCTACTCATACCTAAAGTTTCTGCAATTATAGTTTCGCTTAAGCGATCTCCAGGTTTAATTTCGTTATTGATAATAGAATTTTTTATCGTATCGTAAGCAATGCTAGTAAGATTCTTAATTCCATTCTTTTTCATACCTTTTAAGCTTGCGTATTTTTCCATTTAAAGCCCTCCTTAATGTAAATATATCTAGCTATATTCAATCAATATACAACCTGTATACAGCTTACTACATCCTGGAACATTTTTTTCTATATATATATTCATTTATCATTATAAATATGAGTATCTACTTAAAAAATTTAATTGATCATCGATGTTAAGTAAATTACTAAATTCATTGCAAGTAAGTGTTATTCTATTAAAATATTCACTTAAGGTATAAAATTAGGTGCTAGACTCGTGTATTATTTATCACGAGCCTAGCACCTTTAATTTTCTTTTCACGTTTTTTCTAATGATGTTATTATTTTTTAATTTCTTCTTTAACCATATCTAAAAGGCTATAACTATTCCACCATCATCTGCATATGTTGAACTTAATCCACCCATTTCAACAATAACTATGTCCTTAAAATTATATTTCTTTAATACCTCGTCCTTAAAATTTAATGCTTTATCTAGAGCATTACAATGTGCAATTCCAAGTACTTTTTCTTCCAAATTACTGCCCTCTTCTCCAATAATCTCTACAAATCTTTTAAAGGCTTTCTTATATCCTCTAGTTTTTTCAACTAATTTTATAGTACCTTCATCTGTAGCTCCCATAATAGGCTTGATGGATAGCATATTTGCAAATTTAGCAATGACAGGATTTAGTCTTCCCGCTTTTGCTAAATGATCTAAGCTTTCTAATAAGAAAAATGTCTTCATTCCCTTTATATAGCTTGTAACCTTTTCTAGGATTTCTATATCACTAAAATTTTTCTTAGCTAATTCATTAATTTTAAGTGCAACTAAAGTTTCTCCAGCTGAAGCACTTAAAGAGTCAAATACATGAATAAACTTTTGACCTACTTCCTCTAAAAATATGTTTTTAGCTAAAATAGCACTATTGTAACTTCCGCTTAATTTATTAGATAAGGTCACTACAAAAACACTTTCATTCCCTTGGTATCTTTTCATATAATCCTCTGGAGATGGGCATGATGTTTTTGGTGAAGTTTCGCACTTATCCATAGTCTCAACATAATCTTTTATATTCAGGTTCTCATCATCCACATAACTTTTATCCTGTAATTGCAAAATTAAAGGCGCAATCTCAATATTCATGCTTTCCTTCATTTCCTTTGATAAATCACAACTACTATCTGCAACAATTTTTACTGCCATAGCTATTCCTCCCCCTTATTTTTTCATAACTAATTATTTCTCTATAAACTAATTGCATTATAATTAAATATAATTGTTCTTTATGTATGTTAACTACAAAATTCTACACTTTATTGTATATTATATCATATGAAATACTTAATATTTTCATCAATTTAAATTTTAGAGCCGTCTTTTGGGTGAGAATTTAGCATCTTTTTAAAGAATTATCTCAACTTTAGTTCCTACTCCACTCTTACTCTTCATATCTATAATACCGTTATGTGCTTTTATAATATCCTTTGCTATAGCCATGCCAAGTCCAGAACCTTTATGCCTTTTTCCTGTATTTGTCCCCCTATAATATCTTTCAAAAATATATTTTAATTCCTCTTCTTTAATTCCCTTTCCATTATCTATTATAAATATATGAACTCTATCTCTCTTTTCTACTTTAACTTCTATACTAACATTTTTATCATTATGAATTATAGCATTATACAGAATATTGGTAACAACTCTTTTTATGAGTATTTCATCTACATCTTTTTCAATAACTTCTCTTGCTGGTAAAAAATTAATGTTTACATTGGCAGTTTGAGGATTATTCAAAATATCTATTACAACTCCTCTTACCAAGCTTACAATATTAGTATTTTTTAAGTTTAAAATAAGAACTTTATTCTTTAATCTAGTGCTTAAATTTAAATCATCTATAAGTTCTTTTATATAGTTAGATTTATTCTCTATTATTTTGCTGTATTCTCTCACTTCTTCTTTTGTATAATTATATTTCTCACTAGATAGTGCTTCAGCATATCCTTTTACTGAAACTAATGGTGTTTTTATATCATGAGAAATATTTGATATCCATTCTTCCCTCATTTTATCTAATTTTTTTCTTTCTTCTTCATTACTTCTAAGTTCTGAAGATAAATTATTTATATTATGGTAAACTTCCTTATAAATTCCTTCTTCTTTTCTTTCTAAATTATATTCTCCCTCTGAAAGACTTTTGACATCATTTATAATATTTACTAATGGTTTTGTAAGTTTTCTACTAAACAAATACCCAAATAATAAAGCTATAAAGGAATCAACAAATAAAATCATATACATTCCAAATTTTAAACTATTCCTTAAGTTATAGGAATCATAAGAAATAACATTTCTATGTATCTTCTCAAATGGAAATGCTATTATATAACTATAACTCCTATCTCCAATGCTCTTTTCTGATAAAAATATGGTGGATGCATCATCTAAAGTATACTTATATGCATGTATGAGTTCCATAGGAGTGTAATGATTTCTTATTTTAACGGGCTTTTCATAATTATAAACTTCATTTCCTGTCTCATCTAAAATTTGTATCCAAGCTTCTTTTTCTTTTAATAGTTTTTTCCCTGTATTATTTATAGATATTCTATCTTTATCTTCTATCAAATACTCTTGGAACTCTCTTGTAAAATCCTCTGGTAAGGAATAATTAATATCATTTATTATTTTGGTATTATTTTGATTAAATATAAGAATAACTCCTCCAATAATATTAATAACTGCTACAATAATAGAAACTAATACTACAGTTATAATAAATCTGCCTGTTATTTTTAAGTTCATATCTATTCATCCTTTAAAATAAATTTATATCCTAAGCCTTTTATATTAATAATATACTTTGGATTAGATGGATCCTCTTCAATTCTCTCCCTTAATCTTCTTACATGTACCATTATAGTGTTGTCAAACCCTATATAATCTTCTCCCCAAACTTCACTGCATAATTTTTCCTTGCTCATAATTTGATTAGGATGCCTTGCCATATACAAAAACATTTTATATTCTTTGGGTTTTAATTCTATTAGTTCTCCATTTTTCCTAACCTCTATTTTTTCTTCATCTATTTGAAAAGGTCCAAGATTCAATATAGTATTCTTATTTTCATCTTTATCATTATAACTACTTCTTCTTAAATGAGCTTTTATTCTATATGCTACTTCCTTAGTACTAAAAGGTTTTGTTATATAATCATCTCCCCCTAATGCAAAACCTAGTACTCTATCAATTTCTTCAGTTTTTGCTGATATAAATAAAATAGGAACATTAGATGTTTCTCTGATTTTTTTGCAAACCTCGTATCCTTCCTCATCAGGCAGCATAATATCTAAAAGAATAATATCTGGATTAACTCTTTTAAATAAGGTAAATCCACTTTCTGCTTCCTCTGCTGTATATATATTTTCAAAACCTTCTTTTTTTAACACCATAGATAATAGATTCAATATATCCTCTTCATCATCAATTATTAATATCTTTTTTTTACTTAATGACATTTCCATATTAAACACTCCTGTCATATTTTAATATTATTATTCCAATAACTGAGCACTTATATTAAATATACCATGAAAGAAGAACCAAACAATATTTTAGTTTGGTTCTTCTTTTCATCTTATTTTTTATTTTCTTTAGTAAATGCATTATATGTTAATCTAGGAAAAATTAAATAACTCACTATAAATATTATCCCTTGAATTACTATTACCCATAAGCTTGCGTTATACTTAATTAACTGTGAAGACATCATTCCCCATAGCGGAGTTATAACAATAAATTTACTAGGTAAAATATTTTCTAATATATATGGAATTCCCATAATCAAACCACCAAAAACAAATGGCATGGAAGCCGATTTACTTATAGCTGATAAATATAAACCTAGTTGTGAGAAGAAAAAAGAGCCTATAATTACTGTAATAATTACTATTATCATCATTTGAAGTACATTTAAATTTGAATTTGCTCCTTTGAAGTACCAAAGATTTTTTATAGGCATATCTAAATCCTTAAAATTTGCTTTTCTAATTCCATCTAAATATATTATTATCACTAGAGATAGATTTACTATAGAAGCTGCTATACCAGCTCCTATTCCCTTGGCTATAACTAACTTTTTCTTTCCATTTTCTGTGGTATTTATTAAATCGCTCATATTAGAATCATACTCTACAGTATATGCACCAGACAAAATCATAAACATAATAAGACCCATTATAGGAGTATATCCATAACTTTTATAAAAAGCATCTGCATAAATTTCACTTATAGTACCATTGTGAATTAATAACATTCCTAAAAATAGTGAGGCTACCCAGGTTATCAAAACACTTTTCTTACATAACATTTTTCTTAATTCTGCTTTTATAAGTGTACCCATTTATTATACCTCCCTTGTGTTTTCTAAATCGAAATAAAACATATAAACATCCTCAAATTTTGCTTCTATAACCTCTGCATTTTCATAAGGTATGCTTTTATCGCTTACAATTCTAAGTTCAGTAAAATCTATTCCACGTTGAAGATTTACTACCTTATATTTATTTTGTATTTCTGCTAATTGATTTTCATCATTAGTTCTTATTCTATATACTTTTCCATTCATATCAGATAGAATTTCTCTATGGCTTCCCTTCATAATTATTTCACCATTTTTTATCATAATAGTTTCTTTTGCTATAGATTCTATATCGGAAATAATATGAGTTGAAAGTATTATTATCTTATCTTTTGATATCTCTGATAATAGATTTCTAAATCTTGTTCTCTCTTGAGGATCCAATCCTGCTGTAGGCTCGTCTAGTATTATAATCTTAGGGTCATTTAGTAGCACCTGAGCAATGCCCACTCTTCTTTTCATTCCTCCTGAAAACTTTCCAACAGCCTTATTTCTTACATCATATAATCCAACTAAATTTAATAGTTCATCTATTTTTTTATCTACTTCCCTTTTATCTAAGCCTTTTAATGCTGCTACATACTGTAAAAACTTCTTAGCTGAAAAGTTTTTGTAAACTCCAAACTCTTGTGGTAAATAACCTATAACCCCTCTGTATCTATCTTCTATACTATAAATATTTTTACCATTGTAAATTATCTCTCCACTTGTAGGCTTAATTAATGTAGTTATTTGTTTCATTAGAGTTGTTTTACCTGCTCCATTAGGTCCTAAAAGTCCATATACTCCATTCTCCAATGTAAGTGTTATATTATTATTTGCTTTTTTCCTTTCATAGCTTTTAGTTAAGTTTTTTATTTCAAGTTTATTCATAATTAATTCCTCCTATTTTATCTTGTTATAAACTTTTTAAAGGTAATTGTGCATAAAAATATTCCTGTAAATAAAGTACCTATTAAAATACTCATGCATAAATTTGTTATATCTAAACTCATATTAAATATTTTTAATGTTCCAGAATAAACTCCAGCGAATTCCTGAAAGTTGAATATTAAGTCTACATAATTAATTTTTGAGAATATCAGTAATACTGTCTTTGGCAGCCATTTAATTAAAGTTATTACTTTACCTAAAAATATGAAGATTAAAAATCCGCTTGTAGATTGAATAGAATTTTTAGTAATAAATGAAATTAAGCTTGCGAGCACTCCTAAGGTTGTAAGAATTATAAGGATAATACCTATTTTAAGTAGTATAAATCCGTATATTGTATAGCCCTCTTTAACTAAAAATGGATTGTCCAATATTTTTATAGCCTGTAACCCTCCATTAATGGGTTTTCCGTACTGTATATATGTGATTATAAATTGTGCTGCTAAATACACAGCATATAAAATTGTTGGGACTCCTATACTTAAAGCTAATTTTGAATACAAAACTTTGTTTTTATTTCTTGATGATAAAATCAAATTATCCACAGTTGATATAATCTCATCTGTATAGATGTTTGAAAAAACGTTTATTATGATAATAAGCATAATAAATGTCATAAGTGGATGAAATGCTCTATAGTTAAATACCTTCCAAAAATCAACACTATTTTTATAATGACTTACCACTTCTAATTGTGGTTTCATAAATATCATAGATGTACAAAGGATAAAAAATAATATTAAAGCAATTCTTCCATTTTTTGATTTAAGTATTTTTTTTATTTCCCACGTGATCATTATTTCTTCCTCCTGTGTTTTCTTGACTACAAAAATATTTTAACTCCCCAAACTTAATCCTTGATAACCTGAATCTTAATTAAACCTTACAATTATAAAACTTCTGTTATTCTCTAAAATTCCACAAAATAATAGAGGTAGGTTGTAAATTACTACACAACCTACCTTTATTTTATTTATTCATAATGTAGCATGAAATAATGTAAAAGATATATATATGAGCTGGATAGAATATGTAAAACAAATACTTCATTCCCTTTCCTTTTTTCTCATTATACAAGTAGAATAGTGGAGCTGCAAAAACCATCATCCATTGATAATTTGCAAAGAATAATCCTTTAATACTAAGTTCCCCCGTAAATGCAATAGCTAAACTTATTATTACATATACAATTATTAATTTTTTTCTATCTCTTCTTAGTAAATATATTACTATCCCTATAATTACAAATACAGGTCCCCCTTCAACAAAAAGAGGTGTTGGAATAACAAAAATCAAATACATTAAGGTTTCTATATTCATAATCATAAATATTCCTAGAGCTATAGGTAGTATGAATGCTACCATACCTAAAAATATTTTCAATGCATCTTTTTCTTTTATTGCCTTTGTTATAAAATCTATAATGCATAGATATACAGTAATGATAAATAAAGTAGTAAATATATTATTCATTAATCCCAAAGAATCTGTTCTCTTAAAATAATTAGGAATCAAGTAATTTCCTGCATTCATTACAATTGAACCCAAATATAGCCTAAGCATGTACTTTTTTTACTTCGAGTATGTGTATACCCTTCTACTGTCATAAATATAAATATAGGTGCTACTATTCTTCCTACCCAATTAAAAGCTACAGGAATATCCCCTGCAAAATTAAAAAATTCATGAATGTGATCAAATATCATAAGTAATAGTCCGATTATTTTTAATTGAAATCCTGTAAGTCCTTTTTCTTTCATTTATTACACTCCCTCTATAATTATCATTTCAATTCAATTATAGAGAAACAAACTTAACTCATGATAACTGTAATATTAAATAAACCTTACAATTTATTATATAATACAAAAAAAGAACCACCTTTATGGTAGTTCTTCTTTTCTTCTCTATTAATTATGGTGATGCTCTCCATGATGATGATTACACATAGTCTGCTTATCTTGTAGATTACCTTTTATATATTCATTAACTATATCTTCAATTTTACCTGAAGCCCCTCTTATAACTTTAAATCCTTTTTCTTCTAAAGAATTGTAAGCTCCTGCTCCTATTCCTCCAGTAATAACTAAAGAAATTCCTTCATCCTCAAGCAAAGCAGCAAGTCCACCATGATTATGCTGTAAGCTTTCTGCAGAAATTTCTTTAGTATCTATAACCTTATTTTCATCTAATGTTATAATAGCAAAGCTTCTGCTTCTTCCAAAATGTTGATTTAGTACTTCTCCATCTTTTGGCATTGCAATTTTCATGTTTATTACCTCCGAATAAAATAATGATTTATATTTTATATTATTAGTTTTATTATGGTTTTAAATCTCTATTGTAACATCCTTGGAATTTGTTAAAAAACCGCTAACAAGTGTGTAGTATTCTGGTAGTTTACCATCCTTTGCCCACTGAAGTTCTATACCTAGTAATTTACTTAATGTCTTTCCTACATCTCCCCCAATGGATTCTATAGAATATCGCATCTTATCAGGATAAATGCAAGGTTTGTCCATTTGTCTTTGACATTTCGGACAAAGCTTGCAGCTTCCTGCAGACAGACTAATGCCACCTGGATAATTTTCTTCTAGCTTCCAAACCTTCTCCGCTAAAACTTTCTTTTCCCTTAAAAGAGCTTCTTCCATTTGCTTTTTTACTGAGTCTTTATCCTCTATACTGTTAATCATATCTTTATCAAATATAATCTTTGTTCCTATTATGTAAACATATTTATACTTTTTCCATAACCCTTCAGCATCAAAATTAAATTCTGGACAAGACCAATTTCTCCCGTAACTATCACATTTTTTACAGTAACCTAAAAACTTAGGTACGTCCACATAATTTTCAATATAATCCTCTGTTGTTGTCATGACTACATGAGACTTTATTTTATACATTTGTAACCCTCCTATATAAAGACTTACTTATAGTATTCTACATAAAACAGATGTAACCTTCATAAAACTTATAAATTTATTTCATTCGTCAATAACTATATTTATATAAAAAGCGACTGATTTTTATCAATCGCTTTTTTTCACTAAACCTTTTAGTTCTATATATAAGTGTTATTTGTGCCTATGCTGTGTAACATACTTGATAACTGATTTAGCTGACTACTAGCTTTAGCTTCTGCATCTGCTAATTGCTGAAGGTTTTCAGCTGCCATTTTTTCAGCATTACTTAACTGTTGAAGTAATTCCTGATTTTTTCTCGTAGCTTGAGCAAGGTTTTGAAGCATTTCCTTATTATTTCTTTCGGATTGTTCAAGCTGCTGAATTATTTGCGTTGCATCATTTACGTTTTTTATACCTATGATTCCTTGATTGTTATTTATGTTATTATTTTGCATCATAATATTATCTCCTTTAAGCTTTACTATCTTATAAAAGTTAATTTACGTACTCTTAGAGCCTACTCTCTAACTTTTATATCTTATTGACTTAAGTCCTGTGATTTCTCATAATCCTTCTTAATTTGTTCTACTGGCTCATCATAAGCTGGATACCAGCCTTTTTTTATAACCATATCGGATAGTTCAAAGTGTTCATCTACAGCTGTGTTTAACTGCTGTCCTAACATTTCTCTTAACTTAGGATTAACAGCTTCTGCCGCTGCCGCTGCTAAAGAAGTTACACCAAACTTTGAGTCTTTTATCATATCTTGAGCAATATCCTTACCCTCTAATTTATTATCATTTCCCAAAACCATATTCCAAAAGCCCATTTTAAACACCTCCTACTGTACATTTAAATTATCTTCAATAAAAGTTCCCATTGAATCTATATTATCTTTCTTATTAACTAAGCATCTTTTCATAAATGACTTCAAATCATCATCGTCTACCATAGCCATGCTTGCCTGTATTTTTTTTGCTCCTATAAGATTGGTGTCCATTAACTCTCTTAATTCTAACATTTCATGTGGGGCTAAGTTATTTTTATTATTCATCTCCATATCCTCACCTCCAAATTATTATGTATCTTAATATATAAATAAATCTTAATTATTTTAGTATTTATTGAGTCATTGTATTAGCACCTGACAAGCCCTGCTGAAGTTCCTGTTGAAGCTGCTGCTCAGGATTTTCATATGCATTATACCAGCCCTTATTAATTGCCATATCAGATAATCTATAATGAGAATTAATACAATTATTCAGTTCGCTTTTAAGAGTATCTCTTAACTGTGGATTTGTTGTCTCTGTAAGTACTTTTGCTAAAGTTGCTATTGTTCCCTTTGAACTTGCTAATAAGTCAAGAGCTATATCCTTTTCTTTTAATGTATTATTTTGTGTCATTGAGCTTCTCTCCTTTCTATACTGTTCCAGTTTGATTTCCAAATGCAGATTGTAGCTTTTGTAGGACGTTTTGTTTAGCAGCTACTGAATCCTGCATATAACTTTTTAACTCATTGTCATTAACCATATTCATACTTGCATTCATCTTTTTAATTCCTAACATTTCTTGACTTACAAACTCTCTAACTTCTATTGCTTCATGTGGTGCTAGGTTCATGTTATTCATGTTATTCCCGTTATTCCCGTTATTCATGTTATTCATCTTAGTCACCTCCTCACTACACTATTTTTTTCTTGTTAAATGTATTTATGTGTGGGAAAATAATGAAATGCCACCTACAGGTTAAGTGGCATTATCTTTTCACTTACCCTGTAGATGGCATTATATTTATCCTTTATATAAAATTTTAAATTTTTTCTATGGATTCTTCTAAATTAACTTTTATTATCATTCTGCACTTCCATATTATATTCAAAGATTTCCTTTGCCTGAGCCTTTCTGCTAATAGCCATTACACTTTTTAAAAACTCTGCCTCTGCCATCTTAAATTCTTTATTTTTTAAGTATTTTACATTCTTTTCAATAACCTCATCTTCTCTACTTTTATTTAATATAGGTATGTTATTTTCCTTCTTATATTGGGCTACCTTTAAAACAGTCTCCATTCTCTTTTCAAATAACTCTACAAGCTGTTTATCTATTTCATCAATTTCATTTCTTAAATTCTGCAAAATATCCATTGAATTATCCTCCTTTACAGTAATTATAATATACCAATAGCTGCTGCTCTTCTACAACTGCACAATTATTAAAACCTACCCCAAACTCTACTCATCTATAATGCCCCCTAACATCTTAAAATCTTTCCAAAATTCAGGATAAGATTTTTTAACTACTTCACTATTTGTTATTATTATAGGTTCCTCACACTTAATTGAAGCTACTGCCATTGCCATTGCTATTCTATGGTCATTCCAGCTGTCTACAACTCCACCTTTTAATGAACTTTTACCTCTTATTATTAATCCATCTTGAGTTTCTTCTATATCTGCTCCTACTTTAGCAAGCTCTGTTTTCATGGCTTTAAGCCTGTCACATTCCTTTATCCTAACTCTCTCAGCATTTATTATTCTTGTAGTTCCTTCGCTTAATGCTCCAAGTACTGAAAGTATAGGAACAAGATCTGGACATTCTGAAGCGTCAATTACAATTCCTTTTGTTTGAGACTCACAAGCTTCGACAAAGTCCTTACTTACCTTAACATTTGCTCCCATTTCTTTTACTATATTAAGGATTGCTTTATCTCCTTGAAGAGATTTTAAATTTAAGTCCTTACATTTTACATTAGCTCCAAGGATACCTGCAACTATCCAAAAGGCCGCTTGTGAAAAATCTCCTTCTACTCTGTAATTCCTGCTTATATAGTTTTGATTTCCTTTGATGTAAAATTCCTTATAATCTTTATTTTCTACTTTAACTCCAAACTTACTCATACAATCTATAGTTAAATCTATATATCCCTTAGACTCTAATTCTGTAGTTACCATTATTTTAGAATCCCCTGCTAATAACGGAAGTGCAAACATAAGCCCAGTAATAAATTGAGAACTTATATTTCCTTTAACATAAAAGGTACCTGGCTTTAAAATTCCTTTCACCGTTAGAGGCAGCTGTCCATTATTGTTTTTATATTCTATGCCTTGATCTTTAAACATTTCATAATATACATCTAAGGGTCTTGATACAAGCTTTCCTCTTCCTTCAAAGCTTACCTCTTCTCCTGTGAGTAATGCTATTGGAATTAAAAACCTCAAAGTAGAACCGGATTCATTACAATTTATATTGTTCTTTATTAGCTTTAATTGTGATTTGCCTTTAATATTTATACTTTCATCTTTTCTGTTAATTTCTATTCCAAAGCTCTCCATACCCATTGTGGTAGCCTTAATGTCCTCTGAAAATATAATGTTGTCTATATTACTTATTCCACTGGAAAGTCCAGCACATATAACAGCCCTATGAGCTAAGCTTTTTGAAGGTGGAATATTTATATCTCCTTTTAAAGGTGATGGTGTAATCTTTATATTTTTCACTATATCATCTCCTTTTACTTTTGTATATTTTTAAATAAAGCTATTCATTTTTTCTTTTTCTATTATAGTCATCTAATGATCTTTTTTATAAAAAAGAAGACTCTATTCGATGAGTCTTCTTTGAATATCTTTATAATGCATTACAGTATCATTTTATAGTTATAAAAAATTTATTTCTCGTGTATCAATTAACTCATTAGAATTATACCTTATAGATTTGTCATTCCTCTTTTAATAAGGTTCTCCATGAGTTCTTCCTCCAAGTAATCATATTTATAATTTCATTTTGTTATCGTGTTAAATTATACCACTATTTAACATCATGTCAATTCCTATAAATGCAAAAATAAAAAAATTCCGCAGCAAAACCACGGAACTTTTTATCTGGCAGCGCCTACTCTCCAACCGGTTCTCCCGGGCAGTACCATCGGCGCTTTGAAGCTTAACCTTATCTTATTTATTTTTATCCAGCAAGCATTGGTCCAATAAATGCCCAAACCATGACCCAAATCCAAAGCGCAGCAGCTCCAATCCAGGCTGCTTTTAATACTGTTTTTGTATTATTACAGCGTGCTATACCTAGCTGACCTGCAAGGTTTGCTGTTGGGTATAAGGAACCTGTAATTCTTGTAGCTGCAAGTATTGCAGTAGCCCATATTTGCATTGGTAAACCAACTGAATTAACTAAATCTATAAACATTTTGTGTACTATTGTAATTTCAGCAACTGCAGCTGCTTCTATACCAAATCCTCCAACTATAGAAGCAATGATTAATACTGCTGCTTTTCCCCCACCTGAAACCAATCCTGTTAAAAGCTTACCTAATGCATCAAATCCTCCACCAAGATTTATCATGCTAAACATTACTTCAAAGAAGATAAACACAAAGAACATATTTGTCATCTTTGATGCACCTTCGACAAATGTATCAATTGCAGAGTCAAGTTCAAGTCTGCTGCTAATGGTAAGTACTGCAGACAAGATTAACATTACAATAATAGCATAATTTGTACCTTGTTTTGTAATTACACCATAACCAACTAAAACAGCAAATACTATTAAAAATAATATTGTTGTACGTTTTTGCTCTGTACTTATAACCATTTTATTAATATCGATCATGTCATCAGTTATCTCATATACTTCAACGCCCTTTAGCTTCTTTTGAATTTTAGTTGCTGCAAAAACTGTAGCACCAATCCATACGATACTAAATGGAATAACAGCCCATAGCATTAATTTACCATAGGAAAGTCCTGTAATACCCATAGTTGCAATAGTAACACCAGTTAACGGTCCCATGATTAGTCCAACTTCTCCAGCAACCTTTAATAAAGTACATACAGTACTTGGTGTTAGTCCTACTGCTGCTACAACAGGAATAATAACAGGAGCAATAATTGCATTGCCGCCAGCTAATGTTCCAAGTAATCCGCATATAACAATAGAACTAATTATAACTGCTGCCATGCCTTTTTTTTCAGTATTTACTCCAATTCCCTTTACAATCCAGTATACAAGTGTTTGGCTTACCTTTGTTTTATTCATCAAGTAGCCAAGCCCACTTCCAAACATGATTATAATTCCTATTATTGCCAAGAAGGATCCTAGTGAGGTAGCAAAAATTCCAGCTAAAGCTTTAAGTCCCTGTCCTGTTAAAATTGCAGATACAATTACACCTACAATTAAACCCGATAAATTTGATTTATTTCTAAAAACCATTATTAAGTAGGCCAGTAGCGGTAGTAGTGCTAGTAATGATGGCCCTGAAATCAAAGCATATTTCCCTAATTCCATTTCTTTTCCCCCTATAATTTTAATTATCTTTTAATAATATCTTACCTTTTTTATTTGAAGTTTTTACACCGTTAAGAATTGCAGGGCTGCCAGCTACAAAAACATGATTAATACCTATAGGTCTTACAGGAGAATGTATAAATGTAGACATATCTTTTACTTCATTAAAATCAAACACAGTTATATCTGCTATATTGTTAACCCTTAGCACTCCACGATCAGTTAATCCAATAATACTAGCAGGAAGTCCCGTAATTTTATATACGGCATCTTCTAATGGCATTAAGTTATTTTCACGAATCATCTGTAAAAACCTTGGGAATGTACCAAAACTTCTAGGGTGTGGATTATAGCTTAAATCATAGCTAAAGTTATATCCATCGCTTCCTACAGCTATATCCATTTCCTTCATAATGTTAAGAACATCCTGTAAGCTAAGTGAATAATATATTGCCGATGTTTCACCGCTGCATTTAAGTAAAACTTCAATTGCTGCTTCTTCTGGTGATAAATTAAAAATCTTTGCAATTTCTTCAATGTTTTTTCCATCAAATTCGGGAATATGTCCATGTGTAGAAGAAATTCCTACTTTACTTGCCCCCCCTCGTCGTTCCATTTCAGCTTTAATATCTGAAAGCAATCTAGAATCTTTTGTTTTAAGTCTTTCTAGCATCTTTGAATTACCACCATCCTGAGCCCAACCAGGAACAAGCGCAGAAAGTCCTGTAGATGTTGCCTCATAAGGGTATTGATCGCAGGTAATAGTACATCCCCTTTGACGTGCTGCTTTAATATTATTAAGAAGCTTCTCTGAATTACCCCATTGCATCTTTCCAATAAGCTTTAGGTGAGAAATATGCAAATGAACACCTGTACTTTCTGCTATCTTGATCATTTCGTCAACAGCTTCAAACACTAAATTGCTTTCATTACGCAAATGTACAGTAAGTATTCCATGGTTTTCCTTTATTACCTTTGAAAGCTCTATAAACTCATCTAATTTTCCATAGCTGCTTGGTGGATAAATTAGCCCTAGAGACATACCATATGCTCCATTTTTTAATTCTTCATCTAAAATATTCTTCATTTTATCAAGCTCTTCTTGTGTAGCTTCCCTATCCTCAAAGCCTACTACTAAGCCTCTAAGTGTACCATGTCCAATCAACATACCACTGTTAATTGAAAGCTTATTTTTATTTGCAATTTCTATATATTCCTTCATGCTGTCTACTTTTAAAGATGTATCTTCAGGGCTTATCTCAATTGTCCTTGAAAAAAATTCTCTAATTTCTTTTCTTTTGGATTCATTTGATGGAATTAAAGAAATGCCGCAATTCCCTGTAATTTCTAATGTAACTCCTTGATGCAACATGCTTTCTGCTTCTTTTGAATTAAGAGAACATGCATCCGAGTGGGTATGAAGGTCTATAAATCCTGGTGCAATAACCTTTCCTTTACAGTCAATTATTTCATTACCTGTAACATTTTCATCATCGGTAATTTCTGCAATTCTATCGCCTTTAATGCAAATGGTGGCCTTATAGGGAATTTTCCTTGTGCCGTCTACTATAAGTCCATCTTTTAAAACAAAATCATACATAACTGACACCCCCAAATATTATTTGTAAAGCCTCTTTCATATTATTAATGAAAGATCTTATATGACTCATGTTAAGTATTAAAGAACATCTCTGTGCTACTTTGTGGGTTATAGTAATATATGAAATTTATTTGTCTTTTATTACGTTTAATGCACATGAAAAAGAGCTTCCCAAAAATAAGAAGCTCTTTTATTTGACTAATTTTTTATTATATCCGCTTAAGACCAATAAAACCTGTGATGGCAGATAAAAGATCCATATCAATATAGATAATTTTTTTGAAATAATTGATAACGCAACATTTATATCACAAAGTAAGAACAAAGTAATGCCAACTGCAATTAAGTACCTACTGCCCATTGGATAAAAAGTTCCCTTAAGAGTTTTCCAACCTGTATAAACACTATAAAGTAAAATAGCTGCATAGAAAGCTCCTATAATCACAGTAATCTTTTTTATACCGCCATAAGCTAAATCTTCTATTGATAACTTACTTATAAAAAATATAGCTATTAATATAATAAACATCATAGTAACTACTAAAAAACTTAAATCACTTTTTCCCCCTATAGCTCTCCTATGACGTATTATGTAAGTTATTTGTACTACACAAAATATCATTATACCTAATGTATTTAAATTTAAAATTATCATGCACAGATCGGCTAGTGCAGTAAAAAGAAATGCCAATCTTAAAAGCATAGTATCCTTTTTATCATGTCCGTTGTTCCCTATTAAAATAGCCAAAAACAAACATAGTAGTATTCCAAAATACTTTAACATTGATGAGTACACTGTTTTAAAATTATTGGTGTAATCAATATAAATAAACGCACAATATATAATTAACTCAACAAAAACCACAAACTTTACCATTATCATCTTAATATGATTTTTTATAATAATCACTTCCAAAATATAATATTTTTCTTATATTATATTTTGCTAAATTATAAGCTTAAATATTATGCTAAACTGTAATAATATATTAAATTTTTTATTAATTCATAAAAAATACACCTCCAAATGTTAAATATGATTATGTCATATGCCTAGCATTTGGGGTGCACTTCAAAAACATTTTATTTTTCAAATTTTACTAAGTATTTATAAATGTTATCTCACTTCATAGTAAGGCTCTAAATGCAGTATAACTTGAGAATTTTCCCCAAGCTCTTCCTTTACTCTATTTTCAATATTAGTAGCAAGAGTATGTGAATCTTCAACACTCATATAGGCATCTACCATTATGTGAAGATCTATATAAATTTCGTCCTCTGCCCCCCTGCTCCTTATTTTATGTGCATCTTTAACCTCTTCAAATTCAAGAGCTATATTCTTTATCTTTTCTGGATTTATAACCGCTTTATCTACTAGAACTCCACTGGTATCAACAAATATTTCATAGGCAGCATGGAATATAAAGCCTCCTACCACTAGCGAAGCTATAGGATCAATTATTGGAGGTAACCCAAGCTTAATACCTATAAGAGTTATTATAACACCAATAGAAACATACACATCTGATTTTGTATGCAGTGAATCAGAAATAAGAATCTGACTGCTAAGTTTTTTGCCTTCCCTATATTCAACCTTGCTTACAAATATATTCACCAAAAGAGTTATAAATAAAGCAATTATACCTTCTAGAGTTATATTTGGTGTAACTGGATTGTTAAATTTCTGGAACGCTTTAGTAATTACATTTACTCCAACTATAGTGAGCATGCCCCCGATAAAAAGACCTGCAAGAGTTTCAAACTTTCCATGTCCATAGGGGTGATCTTCATCCACAGGCTTTGAAGCAAACCAAATGCCTACTAATCCCACAATATTAGAGGCACCATCAGAAAGAGAATGGAATCCATCAGCAGTTAAACTTGCACTTTTAGCAATAGATCCAATTACAATTTTAAGTACAGCAACAAAAACATTTGCAAACAATATAATAAGTAATACATTCTTGACCTTTTTTATATTATTATTCATAATAGTGCTCCTTTTAAAAATTAATATTATTTATTTTAATTTAATAAATAAAAGCAAATTTAAATTATTCAATATCGCTATAATATTATCAGTTGATAATATTATTTTAATTCCACAATAGGTATTATATGCTAATGCATATGAATTTGCCACTATTTTTATGAACTGATTTTAAGTATCAATTGATAACGATAATCTGATTTAGTTATTAGATATTCCCACATGATAACTTCAAATACTGTATTTTTTTAGTCTTAACTTTAAAACGTAAAAAAGCCAATATCCTAAGATATTGACTCTAATCGTCTATAAATGCATTCAGTTCTTTTTTAATTTTTCTCCAATTTGGCAGAAATTTATCCATATAACCTATAAAGATATTATTATGACTCTTCTCAAGTAAATGAACTAATTCATGTACAACAACATATTCAAGGCACTTTGGATGCTTTTTTGCTAGCTGTAAATTAAGCCATATGCGCTTATCTCTTACATTGCAAGTGCCCCAACGTGTTTTCATATTCTTAACTCCCCACTCCTCAGCTGTAACCCCTATGATCTTCTGCCATTTCTCTAAAAGCTTAGGTATTTCTCTTTTAATATTCTCACGATACCATTCATTTAATACGTTTGCACGCCGCTCTATTGTACTTCTCTCACGTACTTGTAATATCAACTTGTCACCATTAATCTTTACATCATTACATCTATTTGAATAAACTAGCTCAAGGGCATATTTCCCCCCAAAAACATACACACTTTCGCCTGAAACATATTCACGTTTACACTGTTTAGGTTGATTTTTATATTTTTCTTGATGTTTTTTTATCCATGATATTTTAGAAATAACAAACATTTTAATAGCTTCATCATTCATATTTTTTGGTGCTGAAACTTGTACTCCTCCTTGTGGAGCTTTCACCCTCAAATATATATTTTTTATTTTCTTTTTCTGAACCTGAATTTCTATATCATCAATTATTAAGGTTGACACTTTATGTTCTCCTTTAATCGCCGCCAAGTTTATTTTTAATTCATTCTATGTAACTTTAAATTAAATATTATATTATTAACATTATATATTAAATAAAATTAATAATAAATAAGCTGCATATATGAAAAAAGGATGTAAGATATTAAAATCTCCATCCTTTTAAATAATAATTATTTGTTCATTCCTAATAAATCCTTTATAACTTCTCCCCCAATAATCATTCCAGCTACTGGAGGCACAAAAGAAATACTTCCTGGAATCTGTCTCTTTATAGAGCATCTCTTGCTGCTTTCTGCTGTGCAAACGCAACCGCCCTTGCAAGTTACAACTTCGTCTTCTTTTGGCTTTGTTGGAATTTCCTCAGAGTACAATACCTTAAGTTTCTTTACTCCTCTTTTCTTAAGCTCATGTCTCATAACCTTAGCAAGAGGACAAACCTTTGTATTATATAAATCAGCAATTTTAAACTGGGTCGGATCAAACTTATTCCCTGTTCCCATAGAGCAAATAATCTTCTTGTTATGCTCCTGACACCAAAGTACAAGGGCAATTTTCGAGGAAACCGTATCTATAGCATCAACTACATAATCAACATCCTCAGTTATAATATCACCAATATTTTCCCCAGTAACAAAGGTTCTATGTGCTATAACATTACATTCTCTATTTATATCTAAAATTCTTTCCTTAGCAACCTCAACCTTAGGTTTACCTACAGTTTTTAGAGTGGCAATAATCTGTCTATTTATATTAGTTAAACAAACAGCATCGTCATCTACAATAACTATACTTCCAACTCCTGCTCTTGCAAGTGCCTCTACTGTGAAGCTTCCAACTCCACCAACACCAAATACTACAACTTTACTATTTTTAAGTCTTTCGAGGCCTTCCTTACCTACTAAAAGCTCCGTTCTTGACAATGAATGCTGAGCCATATTCTTCTCTCCTTTAGTACTTTAATCAGTATATATTATATATCAACATCAGTGTAATTTAAATACTATAATTAAGCAATTTTTATAATACATATTTACAGTTAATTAAAACTATAAAAAATACCTAGAAGTATTTCTTCTAGGTTATGCTAAACTACTTATCTTTATGTGATTTTTGCTCTATAGGTTTAAATACCCATTCATAACCGCCTTGTGCCGTCATAGTTAATAAAATAGCATTAATAATCGTTAACATTAGTTTAGACATATCGAATGTATTTGACATAATTTGATAACCTATAATAATTATTAGTGCATATATAAATACTACATATTTTGTAGGCAGCCCTTTAAATACCTTATCAATTAATTCCTTAGTAAACTCAGTAATAAGTACTACTACAGCCACCATACCTCCAAATGTTGAAAGATAGTCTAATGTTATTAAATTGTCCATAATAAAATCCCCCTAATAATTCTATTAAATTATATTAATTTTAAGGAAATCTTATTACTAACTATATTTATAAAATATGATTTCTTACAAAAACCAAAATATCTTTTGCCCCTGCTTTTGTTATAAATTCCTTTAAATAATTCAGCCCTTTATTAAAATCTATAATTTTATTAGACTTTATCTTTACTCTTCTTCTTTGTCTAGCAACTGCCATTTCAACATTTAAATTATTTAAGTTTATAATTTCTTTATGTTTAATATATTTTAATATTTCCATGGAAATTTCTTTACTAAGATCCTCAACTGAAAAATATGTATTTTTATCATTTCCTTCAAAGCATCTGTATATTATATTTTTTAAATTTTTATCTATATTCTCTGGATAATTATCCTCTATAAAAATATCTAATACTGTATGCGGCAGCTTACCTGTAGCCATAAAATACATAATCTTACCTAGGCTGTATAAATCATTTTGCTTACTAAACTTCCATAATCTATAATTTCTTAGACTATCATTCTTATTATATAGCATGTGTGAATAGTCACCTTTTTCAACTATTTTAACCTGGTTGCTTTCCATAACAATTACATTATGTGGATTTAATTCTCTAAGTGTAAGAAAAAAATCTTTTTTATGAAATTCTTCTACGATATTACACAAATTTAATGTAATTTTATATATTTCATAAAGGTCTAATTCCTCTTTACCCCTTATATAATCCTCTAGTAGTTCTCCTTCTACCCGTTGTTTATCCTCAAAGTCTCTAGTATTATTCACTTATATTCCACCTTCTGTGCTAAATCTCTTGTAACTTACTACCTTAGTATTATACGTATAAACTTATTATTTTTAAGGTGTACTTTCTTATTTAATAAAGGTTCAAAAAATATATCCCATTAATTCACTCAGAACTAAATGGGATATTATAAATTACTACTGTCCACTAATGTAATTCAGTTGCATTATTATTTTTATATTTTTCTATTATTTGTTTTACCCTTCTTAACTGATTATCATAGTCTCTTACAACAGCCTTTACTTCATCTAATAAATTTAAGTCTAAATCCTTATTTTCATCTATAAATTTTTCTCCTTGGTATATACCCATTTCCATAGCCTTTACAGCATGCTCACAAACTTCTAGGTCTGTATTTACAGGAATTAATTTAATCTTCTCAAAGAACTCTGACATAGTCCCGATCAGTCCAAGAGTATCTGCTGCATTCCCGTCTATTTTTTCTATTCTATTAGTTATAGCTTCTTCATGTCTTTTGAAGGATTCTAAAATTACTTTCAACTCATTTTTAAGTTCTGAGTCTTCGGTCTTAGCAAGATAATCTTCAAAGGTGCTTCCACCCATATGTATTCCTTTTAAAAACTTATTCATCTCTTTTATATTATTTTCTGATTTTGCATGCATACTTTTCACCTCACTATATTGTTTGCAATGAGAATTCTTATTATCCCACAGCATTCATTTCTTATAGGAATAATTGCTTATATATCTTCACAAAATAACTAAAGTGTATTAAAGCACTTTATATAAAATGCAAATGAAATATAATGAGGTGTTTATTATGGATTTTACGAATATTAAAAAAGTAGAAGATTTAACTATTATGAGTGATACAAATAAGCGACTAAAAGAGGGCTGGATGCTTATTGGCACATATACAAATAGTTATGATCCCCAATCCTATCCAGGCCAAAATACCTTTCACTATGTTGTAGGACTTCCAGATGGCGTTGCTTACACAGATACTCCTCAAAACACCTATTACGATCATCCAGAGGACCTTGAAATATAATACTTTATTATGACCATTAAACAATTAAAAAACCCTAAAGTTTAAACACTTTGAGGGTTTTTTAATTGTTTGAAATTCTATTTTATTCAACTACAGATTACTTTACAACAACTCTTTCTTTAATTGTCACATTAACAGTATCTCCAGGCTGCTTGCCTATCTTTGCTCTAATATCCTTTCTGATTCCAAGTATATGGCAAGGTGTTTTGATTTTCACAAGACTTCCCTCATAAACTACACCATCAAAAGTAGCTGTAACAGGTACTCTGCCCTTGCCGAACTCTTCCTTTACATCGAATGGAATTTCTATATAAGCACCATCAATATCAGGTACTTTCTTAATCTCAGCTTCAAATTCATATAATTTACTCATAATATAACCACTCTTTCTCTACATTTATAATTATTTTATCTTCTATAAAGCTTAACTTGCTATTGCTAAGATCCACAATAATATCTATACTAATATTATAACATCGAATAATTGTAAAATACGATAAAAAATATATATAAAATATATATAAAATATATAATTAAATAACTATTATCTTAAAAGGGAGGATTTTTATATGTGGAAAATTCTTTTATCCTTAGTGGTGGGGGCTGCTATAGGATATTTTTTTAATTTATCTAATAAACAAAAAAAGATAAATAGCAAAATTCAGCAATTTGCCGTAGTTTTTTTACTCTTTTCTATGGGAATTTCTGTTGGTGCAAATAAATCAGTTATAGCTAACTTAAAAAACATAGGAACTACGGCTCTTACTTTTGCAATTTTAACATCTCTATTTAGTATAATATTTGTTTTTGTAGTGACAAACAAGTTCATGAAAGGGAGTGATTCTTAGTGACAATTATTTTAGTTGCAGCTATGATAGGAGGAATTCTCTGCGGTTATTTTATCGTCCCAGAAAATATTGCAAACAATATAGACATTATTAGCAGTGCTGCACTTAATCTTACAATTTTATCCGTTGGAATTGGTGTTGGTTCAAATAAGAAACTTATAGGAGATTTAAAAAAGGCTGGATTAAAAATACTGTTAGTTCCTCTTTTCATAATTCTTGGAAGCTTTCTTGGTGGCATTATAACCTCGCTAATTTACAATTTACCCATTAAATCAGGTTTATCTATAGCCTCTGGCTTTGGGTGGTATAGTTTATCAGGAATAATGCTTACAACCCTGGATAGTGCTCATGTAGGAACCATAGCCCTTCTTACAAACATATTTAGGGAATTAATTGCGGTAATGTCTATTCCCATTATTGCATCAAAATTAAATCATTACACAACCATAGCTCCAGCAGGTGCCACATCTATGGATACCACTCTTCCACTTATCTCAGAGGTTACTTCTCCCGAGATAACGGTAATATCTTTTTTAAATGGTGTAGTATTAAGTTCTTTGGTACCTATACTTATTAGCTTTTTTTATGCACTATAGAAAAAGTGCCACATTTTTAATGTTTAACTAGCAGTAGGGAATTTGCACCTAGGAAAGCGGTTCATTTCACTAAAAAGGGCTAATATTTATAAATTTAAGATACCTAAGCCTTCTAAACTCGCTATGGCTCAGACAGTAGAAGGCTCTATAAGGTATTTTAATTTTATAAATAAAGCCCTTTTAAAGCTCATTCAATGCTTTCTACGGTGCAAATCCCCTACTGTATTCAACATTAAAAATATCTTCATTTTAAAAATTAGTACATAAAATCGGAATAATTGATACTAGTTCTTCACAAAATAAAGCATATGTGTGTCATACAAACCACTAACTAAAATCTTCAGGAACCTATCTAATAAAGCTGAGGAGGACATATGCATACAATATTTGAAACATCAACAAGGACTTTCATTGGATTTGTAGTGTTATTAATTTTGACTCGCTTACTTGGTAAAAAACAACTAAGTCAGATAACCTTTTTTACTTACATAACAGGGATTGCTTTGGGGAATATAGCTGGAGATATGGTAGTACATAGAGACATAAAACTTATAGATGGTGTAACAGGTCTTATTGTATGGTCTATTTTAACTTTTATTGTTGAACTTATAAGTTTAAAATCATCTAAAGCAAGGATATATCTTGATGGTGAACCTACCATCGTCATTAAAAAGGGAATCATCATGCAAAAGGAATTAGCTCAGCAAAGATTAAATATGGATGATCTTACAATGCTGTTACGACTTAATAATGTTTTTTCTATACAAGATGTTGATTACGCAATACTGGAACCCAATGGTGAGTTAAGTGTATTAAAAAAGCCTTTACTTGAATCTGTTATAAAAAAAGATATGAAAATTAAACCAGATAATCGAATGTATTTACCTACAGAAATTATAGTTGATGGGAAATTAGTAGAAAAAAATTTAAAGGAATTAAATATCAATGATGAATGGGTATTTGATCAAATAAAAAAGTCAGGTATAAATTCAGTTAAAGATGTTTTCTTTGCTGAATTACAAAGCGATGGGACCCTTTATTTAAGCAAAAAAATAAGTTGATAAACGAATAAATAATAAAATACCTCATCAGTTCTTATTTGAACTTATGAGGTATTTTAAATTGCAACATCCAAAATATCCTAGAAGTCTGACCCCTCATTAATTTTGTTTTTCAACTATTTTATTTATAATTTTTTCTTCCACAAGCTCACTTTTACTAAAGCCTTTTCTAAAATATCTTATTTGTTTATATTTAGTTCCGTTCATCTCAAAATCTAAAACATCTATTCTCTCTCCACTGTAAACTACAGGTTCCTTTTCACCTTTTAAAAATACATGTATTTCCATGATTCAAGCACATCCTTAATTATATATTTATCTAAAATCATTATATATATTAAATTTGTTATCTTCAATTGTTTATAGCTAAAAATTTTCTTGGAGAATAATTATTCCTCTAGGTTATCCATAATATCCCAGGTGTCTGGCCCCTTATTAAATCGTTACCGAATAAACATCAGAGAATTCTATATTTATCATCTCAACATTAGTTTCGTAAAAAGACTTGTCTTGATACTTTTCATCACTAGTCACTTCAACAGGCAGTACTATTGTAAATTCACAACCTTTTCCTTCATCACTTTTAACAGTTATTTTGCCGCCATGTATATCAATAAAGGATTTCACAAGATATAGTCCTATTCCAGTTCCCTCACATTGTCTTGAAAGTGAACGGTTTACTTGCCCCAAACGTTCAAAGATGACATTAATCATATTTTCAGGAATACCTTGCCCATCATCTTTTACTGTAATAACAACATTTTCTCCTTTATCCTCTAAATCTACATATATATGTCCATTGGAATTAGTATACTTAAAGGCATTAGATAGCAGATTTAATATTACACGTTCTATCTTATCATGGTCAAAAGCCATAATTTTTTCTTCAACATTTGTGTCAAATATAAGTTCTATATCTTTGCTTTTTATATAAGATGCTACAGATTGAGTAATGTCTTCAATAACACTTACTATATTACCATTCTTTTTATTAATTTTAATAAATCCAGAATCAACTTTAGTGATGTCCATAAGATTATTTATGAGTCTAGTCATTCTGAAACAATTTTGCTTCACTATTTTTAAATATGATTTAAATTTGCCTATATTGCTAGTGCTGAAATTTTCCAAGTACATGTTCATTGTTTGAATGGCAACAGAAATAACATTAACTGGTGTCTTAAATTCATGAGACATATTAGTAAAAAACTCTGTTACAAGAATATTAAATTCTCTAGATTCATTTAATAATTTTAAATTTTTTTCCACATCATTTTTTAGTGTTTCTATTTGTTTTTCTGATGTTATATCAAGTAAAAAAGTCATCACTGAGGCCTTACCCTCATATACAAAAAAAGAAGATGTGTTGCGAACCGCAATTGAGTCACCCTTACAGTTTAGTATGTTTGCTTCAGATATAACTCTAGAAAGCTTACTTTCAGCTATATTTGAATACTTTTCTTTTGTAGACAACATATCATTTTGTAAACAATAATTGTATATTGATTTATCATTTAGCTCCAAAGGATTTTCGTATCCTAATAATCTAGCTGCACTCTCATTTCCATACAAAATTTTCCCATCAGCATGGACAATAATAGCGTTTTGTGAGTTTTCAAATAGAATATCGTAGCATACTTTGTTTTTTATTAATGATTCCTCAATAATTTGTCTCTCTGTATTCTTTTCCATTAATTCAGTACTTAGTAGTTGAAGCTGATTATCCTTTTTTATTTTATTTTCATTTTGCAGTTCTACATAGTATCCAAGAACCCATGCAACAAAAATGAACACACCCACCATTATTAAATCTTTTTGAAAATGTATATTAATACCACTAACTGAGGGCGCATATAATAAATCTACTCCAAGAATAAATATAGAAGAAAAAAGTGCGGTAAGAACTCCATAGCTTAATCCATATTCAATAACTGAAAATATTATTAATAATAAAAACAAATACTTATATTCATTATCATAAGCCGAAAATAAATATATTGGTAAAGAGATAATTGATAAAAAGAAAATGTTTTCAATTAACCATGAAATATTAAATATACCCACTGACAATTTTAATTTTAAATTAGTTATTATCCAGCCCACATAGATTAATGTCATAGTACATAAGAAAAATGCTGTAGTGTATAAATTGAATTGGCCATTATTTTTTATTTTTAAAATTGACCAATAATTAGGCATGTTAATATATACAATTATGCTGATGAATACTATTATTGCAATTTTTATAATTGATAACATCCTAAATATATTATTTTCACTTTCATTTTTAGTATGCTTCATAAGTTAACCTCCTTAGATAAAAACAAAGCCTTTATTAAAACATAAAAATCACTAATTGAATAAATCAGTAATTTTTATCTTCAAAAATATTTATTTCTTCCTTACTTGCTATAAAATAACGAATCGTTATAATAAGTAAGCATGCAATAGTTAATGAGGGAATTCCAAGCATAGATTTAGTAATAGGATTTACAACTTCAATATTTATATCGATATTTAGTAAATTTAATATTACCATATTTAGAAACTCACTTAAGGAAAGTATTAAAAACATAAGCAAAACACTATATATTGCCTTTATTATTGGTATACCAGCGATAACCATGATACCTATAGTAAAAAAAATAATAATGAATGTATGCACTCCCATATATATAGGAAGCATTCTTACAAGAAAAGTTACTATTACCATTATTATGCTTGAAAATATATAATTTTTCATGTTAATTGACGTCTTAGCTATCACATATATTCCCCAAATCATTAATAAAATTTCAGGAATACCTCTTAAGAAAATTTCTATCCAGTAGAGTTTAAGCATATTTCCATAACCTTTCCTCATACATTTTAACTTTAGTTCTATATGATATTATTCGATATTATATGTAAATTTCCTTCTGAAAAATATATAAAATCACTATATTGTTAAAAACCTAGAAGGATTCCCCCTCTAGGTATAGTATTTAGATTTCCATAATTATTGGAAGAATAATAGGTTTTCTTCTTGTTTTGTTATATAGGAAT
Source organism: Clostridium peptidivorans (assembly GCF_900205925.1). Taxonomy (GTDB): domain Bacteria; phylum Bacillota; class Clostridia; order Clostridiales; family Clostridiaceae; genus Clostridium_AK; species Clostridium_AK peptidivorans. The sequence continues at coordinate 66,663 of NZ_OAOD01000014.1, forward strand.
TGTCCTAATGAATATTTTATATTAGACTTTATTACTAACCATTCCGTAACCTTTTTCTCCATGCATTTATCTAACTCAGCTTTTACTACCTCTGCTGCTTCATTTAATAAATTTCCAGATTCTTTTACATAAACAAATCCTCTTGTAATAATATCTGGCCCTGAAATTACAGTAAATGATGCTTTATCTATTGTTACTACCACTGTCAATATACCATCTTGTGATAGGTGTTTTCTATCTCGAAGCACTATATTTCCTACGTCACCAATACCAAGACCATCTATCATAACCGCACCTGAAGTAACTCTTCCTGATCTTCTAGCACTGTTTCTGCTTAACTCTAGCGTCTGTCCAGTTTCCAAAAGGAATATATTTTTTGAATCCATACCTAAGCTTTCAGCTAGCAATCCATGCTGTCTCAAATGTCTATATTCACCATGAACAGGCATAAAAAATTTAGGCTTAATCAAAGTATGCATCAGTTTTAACTCTTCCTGACAAGCATGACCTGAAACATGAACTTCTTCTAAAGCATTATAAATCACCTCTGCTCCCTTCTTAAAAAGCTCATCTATAAGTTTGGATATAGGCTTTTCATTTCCTGGAATTGGAGAAGCAGAAATGATTACTAAATCACCTTTTTCAATACTTATTTTTTTATGAGCTCCATATGCAATTCTTGAAAGTGCAGCCATTGGCTCTCCTTGACTTCCTGTGGTTATAATGGTTATTTTATCAGCAGGATATTTATCAATATCATCTACACTTATCAGTTGATCTTCAGGCAATTGCATATAACCTAATTCCATAGCTATTTTAGAAATTTTCTCCATACTTCTTCCGCTAAATGCAACTTTTCTTCCATAAAATAAAGATGAATTTATAATTTGCTGAATTCTATTAATATTTGATGCAAAAGAAGCAACAATTACTCTACCCTTTGCATTACTAAAAATTCTTGTTAAATTTTCTCCTATAATCTTCTCTGAAACTGTATAACCTGGTCGCTCAACATTTGTGCTATCTGCCATTAATAGTAGTACCTTCTGGCTTCCTAGCTTTGCAAAACGGTGAAGATTTATCACTTCTCCGTCTATAGGAGTATAATCTATTTTAAAATCTCCAGTATGAATTATAGTGCCTTCTGGAGTTTGTATAGCTAATGCACAAGCATCTGCAATACTATGACAGGTTCTTATAAATTCAACTTTAAAGCGTTCAGTTTTAACTTCTTCTCCTGGTTTAACTTCAAAAAGAGTACAGTTAGAAAGCATATTATGTTCCTCTAACTTACTTTTTACTAATTCTAATGTCAACCTTGTACCATAAACCGGTACATTTAGCTGCTTTAAGACATATGGAAGACCACCTATATGATCCTCATGTCCATGGGTTAATACAAAACCCTTTACTTTTTCACTATTATTAAGTAAATAGGTTATATCTGGTATAACCAAATCAATACCATACATTTCCGTGTCAGGGAAAGCTAATCCACAGTCAATGACAATTATTTCATCATCATATTCTATAGCTGTAATGTTCTTACCAATTTCCCCTAGACCTCCTAAAGCAATCACTTTTACTTTGGGTTTATTTTTTGCTATCATCTAATCTCCTATCCGGTAAAACGCCCCTTCCTTAAAGGCCCTTTACCATTAAAATTCTTAAGTTTATTTCATTAACAATATCACAAAACAAGTGCCTTTATAAAAATTAGAAACACTGGTTACTATTTCTTTTAAATTTTATACACTTACTTCCATTCACACTATTATTAAATTTGGATATTTTTCACCTAAAATCCGATTAACAGTATCACCAAAGCAGTAAACTTCTCTATAAACAATTTTCTCTATGCAGTTCATTAATAATTTATCAAAGTCTACATATATCCTTGCCCTGACTTTCTAATTTGATTTGTAAAATATCAAAAAATAATTATTTAATGTTGCAAAATAGGAAAATTTAATTCAGTGTTACTGTGCAAATAATAAATTCATTAATAATTTCCATCATATATTATATAATTCAACTCGTTTTTATGGTTCACTGTCATGAAAAAACTTGAATAAATATAAGATCTTTGCTTTAATAATTGGAGCAATTTATATTCATTCATCTTTTTTCATAACTGCATTCACTATTGTATAAATTAATTAAAATAATTTAACTAATTTTTAAATACTTCGTCAATTCACTAAGGTTTATAATTTGATTTTTCACGCTATAATTTATGTTATTATATACTATAATTTACAAACAATCAAGCTTAAACATAAATGCTTATGAATAATTTATGGATAAATTATAAAAATTTAATAAAACTAAAGGAGGTGTTATGAAGATGTAAAAAAGATATACATGTAAAATATCTGCAAGTAAATATTTAAACAAAACAATAATATAAAAACATGAAATTTAGCTTTACTTATGGCATAATAAAAATAAAATCAAAAAATGCAAGGAGAAATTTACATATGAAAAAAATAATAATAAATAGCTTTAATCTTGAAAAATTGAAAACAACAAATGTAAAAATTGCTGCCCCAGAGCATACAGTACATGTTCATGGTGGTTATTATGTTGGAGAGCGCAAAGATGGTAAGATGCATGGAGAAGGAACCTACTTTTACAAGGACGGCAGTATATATGTAGGACAATGGAAGAATGACCAAATGGATGGTCAAGGTACTTTTACCTGGTCATGCGGAGAAAAATATGTAGGGCAATGGAAAAACGATGATAAGCACGGACATGGAATTTATACTTGGCCAGATGGAGAAGTATATGTAGGCAACTGGGAAAATGGTGCAAGGTCTGGTGAAGGCGTTTGTTCTTGGCCAGATGGAGACGTTTATGCCGGTGAGTGGTCAGATGATTTAAGACATGGTTATGGTATTCATACTTGGTCAGATGGAGAAAAATATGTAGGACAATGGAATAATAATATAAGAGAAGGACAAGGTATGTATATATTTGCCGATGGTAAAGTTAATGTAGGAAACTTTAAAAATAATGAATTTGTAGATTAAAAAGAAAGCATACATAGATTTAATTCATATAAATCTATGTATGCTGCAATATTAACACTTGCCACTTGCCATATGGGTGGCACTTATGCCCAAATATCTTTAGTCAAATCTTCTATAATCTTCTTTCTTTTTTCAGTTTCCTCAGCGTCAATACTAATACTTATAGTAAGCACATGACCCTCTTTAGCTTCTTCAGGTAAAATTCCCCTTGGTATATCTACCATAGTTTTGTCTTCTGTTTCACATACTGCAAAATTGCCTTCAAACCTATCAATTATTACTTTCATATGTTTAAAACCTCCTAGTAAGTGCAAACATCGCAGGGATCTGAATGGGTTGAATTAATAGCTTCACCTAGAGTAAATTGTAATATGGTTTTACTTCTTGAAAGAGTTTTACAATTTTTATCATAGTGATATGATTTTCCTTTAGGAGTATAATATACTACTTTGCTTTTATTGCCTGTTGATGGCTTCGCAGTAGATTTTGGCGTAGTTGTCACATTAGTTTTAGGCTTAGTTGTTACATTAGTTTTTGGCGTAACTGGAGCCGGTACAACTTGAGTTTTTGTACTTGTACTATTTTTTGCATTACCTGATGAATTTGAAGCTATGCCTTTATAGCTACCTGGATTAGTACTAAATTTCACCTGATTACCATCACTTGTAGCTACTACAGTGCCATTCTCATCAGTTCTATAAACAGGTATATTTTTAGCTTTCAATCTGTTCATCACATCTTGTGTAGGATGTCCATAGCTATTACCTGTTCCTACTGAAATAACCGCATACTTAGGATTAACTTTATTTAAAAAGTTTTGGCTAGTTGAAGATCTACTTCCATGGTGTCCTACTTTTAACACTGTTGACCCTAAATCTAATCCCTTATTAACCATTTCACTTTCGCTTATACTTTCAGCATCTCCCGTTAGTAAAAATGAAGTATTACCATAGACTACTTTAAGTACTATTGAATAATCATTAGCATCCTCATAACTAGAGCCATTTGGCGCAAGTACAGTAACGGTGGCATCTCCTAATTTAAAACTTTCCTCTACACTTGGAACAGTAAGCTTAAGCCCTTTCCCCTTAACAGCTCTTACAAAATCTTCAAAGGTCTTTGTAGTTGCTGTCTGCTTAGGGAAATATACTTTTCCTACTTTAAATGAATTTATTATGTAATCTGCACTTCCAATATGATCCTCATCCTTATGTGTTCCAACAAAGTATTTAAGTTCGCTAATTCCCTGCTTATCTAGATAATTTTTAACTGTCTGATTATCTGCATTATTACCTGCATCAACAAGCATTGCAGAGCTTCCTTGCTGAACTAAAATAGAATCAGCCTGTCCTACGTCTATGAAGTGAACTTTAAGTTCTCCATTTACTGGCACTTTAGTATCCTTCGATGTATTATCTTTTACCTTAGTGTCCTTGGTTTCAACTGGAGCTATTGTAGCCTTGTCATTTCCTTTTGTAGATGCACAACCTGTAACTGCACCCATAATTACAAATACTGATATACATGCTGCCATTGATGCCTTATTCCACTTAATGCTTGTCCTAAAGCCAAGCACTGTTCTTAGCATCATCTTAATTGTTTCTTTCAAAAAATCTCCTCCTTATTTTCTTAAATCCAACTTATATTATATATGCTATGAGGTACTACTTTCAATTGTTAGTATTCACAAGTAAATATTTGTATTTGTTTACAATTAAATAATTTTATTCATTTTATTTAATTTTCACTTTGTTCACAATTTTTAACACGACAATTGTAGACATTTTTCGCTCTCCATGCTACTATTACTGTGTATCAAATTAATTTGAAATCTTTATCTAATAAGGAGGCATAATGGAACAATTAGTAGAACAAATTGCAAATGTACAAATGCTTAACCAGCTTTGGTTAACGCTATTATTATTAATTCCTATTGTTTTGATTGCTCGTACTGTTGTAGCCGGAACGAGATACTCACCAATCCTAATCATAGTAATTTTCGGATTAGGAATGGGACTAGCACTAGTTAAGGGTAACATTGCTACACCTGGCTTGTCTGAATTTCCGATAGTAAATTTGATGAGTAAGGTAACAATAATTGCATTAACTGCATCCTTCTTCGTTGGAGGACAAGAACTAAAAAAAATACTATCCCATGAAAAATTAGAAAGTGAAGACATGATTGTACCTTCAGACGAAGAAATTATTCTTGGAACTAAACGTACACAGTTTGTATTTATTTTAAGATCTTTCTTCATACTTCTTGGTATTGAGGGTGTTTACAGATTAATTTTGGGGGTTCCATCAACTGATCCACTTGCAAAATTTTATCCAATTATAGCCTATATCGGTATATCGGGTTCCATAATTTTAATCGATTACAAAGCAACAATAACGGATAAATCACAGTATATAAGAAAAGGTGTCCTTGAAATTCTTGGTATTCTTTTAGTACTAGTTATTTCAGCCAATATTGCACAATGGATTAAACCAATCATTGCATTACCACAAATTTTCTTTGCTATGATCCTGTCTGCTGGATTAGGTGCTGTATTATCTAACTGGAAGTTTGGTCCAACACTTAGATCATTACTTTTCGCTGGAATTCCAGTTGTATTATCAGCTAACTTTATAGTAGGTGGTTCACAAATTCTTGAAGCATTAAAGCTTACAGAAATGAAGGCAGTTCTAGTTTATGGTCTTTCTGGCCAATTGTTCTGGATGTTTGGCGGATTAACATTACTTATTCTATTTGGTAAAGCTAATCACGTACGTAATCTTGCACCAGGTATGGCAGGAGCACTTTCTCACTCAGGATTAACTGGAGCATGTACTGCTGGTGACTTAGGACCAGATGCAGCATCTAGAGCTCCAATAATGATAAATGTTCCTTTCTTTGGACATGTATTTGTATTCTCTATACTAGCAGCAAGTGCGGAACGTGGCTCCTTATTAGTTGGCTGGGTTTTACCACTAGTTGCAATTGGTATTGTATTAACAATATTGTCCTTAAGAACACTTAGAAATGCAAAGGGTGAAGAATCTGCAGAGGTTAAAGGTTTAATGCAATTCTCCTTTGGACTACAGATAGTTGCAGTATTCTCAAGCTTTTTAATGTTAAGCTTTAGCGGTATGCCAATAGGTGACGCATCTATGGCCGCTTCATCAGCTCTATCCCACTTTGGATTGTTTGCAGCAGTTCAAGAAGGTATGTTTGGAGCACAAGCAGCAGCTATGATTCCATTTATCTTTGCTATGCCATTTTTAGTTCATCCATTTGTTTTTGGTATGTTTGGTAAAGCAGTTGAAAATGATGGAGTAATGCCTGCTAAGATAGTATACACACTAGCATCCATTGGTACTGTGGGTCTTGCTTACGCACTACTATTTTTCTAATAAAATCATCATGAATATCTTCTGATTATTAGAAACCCTTCGTTAATTGAAGGGTTTCTTTCTTAAAAAAATGTATAGTAATCAATTATGTGAACTTTTGAATAGCTTTTGCTCTGCATAGTATGGTGATATGTCATTGTTTATTTTATTTAATTCCTTACTATCTGCTGAAATGCCAATAATTTCAAAGTTTGACCCAGATACCCTTCTTTTTCATAAATCCCCCTCTTTTTTAATTAGTAATATTTTATAAATATGCAATGATTTAAGATTTTGCATGCTAATTATAACATTAATTTCAAAATAATGTATATATTAATCTAATATATTCCACCTTTCTTAAAATCAGTTATTTCAGTAGATAAATCAATTTACTCATTGTTTTTTATAAATTGGTGCAGCTCATTTTTGCTGGTATTCACCACTTATCATTACTAACAATTTACATAATTTTCGTCCCTTATGCTAATATTACTATATATAAGAATAATTAATAATCTTTATATCGTAAGGAGTCACTATGGAACAATTAGTTGAACAAATTGTACACGTACAAATGCTCGACCAGCTTTGGTTGACGCTGTTATTATTAATTCCTATTGTTTTAATTGCTCGTACTGTTGTAGCTGGAACAAAATATTCTCCAATTCTAATTATAGTAATTTTTGGATTAGGGATGGGATTATCACTAGTTAACGGTAACATTGCTACACCTGGTTTAGATGAGTTTCCTATAGTAAATTTAATGAGTAAGGTCACCATAACTGCATTAATAGCTTCCTTCTTTGTTGGAGGACAAGAACTAAAAAAATACTATCCCATGAAAAATTAGAAAGCGAAGACATGTTTGTCCCCTCCGACGAGGAGATTATTCTTGGAACAAAACGTACACAACTTGTATTTATCCTAAGATTTTTCTTCATACTTCTTGGCATTGAAGGAGTTAATAGATTAATTTTAGGGGTTCCATCGGGTGATGAGCTTGCAAATTTTTATCCAATTATAGCCTATATCGGTATATCGGGTTCCATAATTTTAATCGATTACAAAGCAACAATAACGAATAAATCACAGTATATAAGAAAAGGTGTCTTTGAAATTATTGCTATTCTTTTCGTACTAGTTATTTCAGCCAACATTGCACAATGGATTAAACCAATCATTGCATTACCACAAATTTTCTTTGCTATGATTATATCCGCTGGGTTAGGTGCGGTATTATCTAATTGGAAGTTTGGTCCAACACTTAGATCATTGCTTTTTGCTGGAATTCCAGTAGTACTGGCAGCTAACTTTATAGTAGGTGGTTCACAAATTCTTGAAGCATTAAAACTTACTGAAATGAAAGCTGTTCTAGCTTATGGCCTTTTGGGTCAGATATTTTGGATGTTTGGCGGTTTAACAACACTTATTCTATTTGGTAAAGCTAATCACGTACGTAATCTTGCACCCGGCATGGCAGGATCACTTTCTCATTCTGGATTGACTGGAGCTTGTACCGCAGGTGATTTAGGACCTGATGCAGCATCTAGAGCTCCAATTATGATAAATATTCCGTTCTTTGGTCATATATTTGTATTTTCAATACTTGCAGCAAGTGCAGCGCGTGGCTCCCTATTAGTTGGATGGGTTCTACCACTAGTTGCCATTGGCGTTGTATTAACAATAGCGTCCTTAAGAACACTTAGAGGTGCAAATGGTGAAGAAGCTGCAGAAGTTAAAGGCCTAATGCAGTACTCATTTGGGATGCAGATAATTGCAGTATTTGGAAGTTTCCTAATGTTACACTTTAGTGGTATGCCAATAGATGACGCAGCTATGGCTACTTCATCAGCTATCTCTCACTTTGGATTGTTTGCAGCAGTTCAAGGAGGTATGTTTGGAGAGCAGGCAGCAGCTATGATTCCGTTTATTTTTGCTATGCCATTTTTAGTTCATCCATTTGTGTTTGGTATGTTTGGTAAATCAGTTGAAAATGATGAAGTAATGCCTGCTAAGATAGTATATACATTAGCTGCTATTGGTGTAATAGGTGTTATGTATTCCCTACTGTTTTCGTAACAAATCAATATAGATATTTTTGTATATGCTTTAAAGCCCTTCGCAATTGAAGGGTTTTATTTTATTAAGCTAATATTTATATTCATTAGTCATAAGAAGTTTTAGAGTAAAACTTTTATCAGGATTCATGAAATACGCAAACTTATCAAAAATGTCTAGAGCCCATGCAAATCCACATGAGCTCACTGTAGTATTTTAAATTATTTATAATACTGTAAGCTTTCTACTATTTTTTTACTTGCATCTATAGTAATTGAAGGATCTTGAATTAACAAATTGTAGTTGAATCCGTCTTCACTCCAAGTTATATATTTTATAGGTTCTTCCATAGCTGTTCCTTTTTTCCCTCTTACATTAATATCACTTTCACCATCAATCTTTGAATTATCTTTTTCAGGAACTTCATTCTCATAGAAAACTATAGTAGTTAAAATGAGTGCATCTACTCCGTTTTTTTCATAGGTCTGATTAATTTCCTTATGCTTTATTGCTGGAGCATCCATGTAAGCAACACTTTTTAACTTATATCCACTATTTTCCGGTAATACTAAAATAGGTTTTCCTGCTATTTTTTCTGCCTGCTTCATATCAATTGTATTTTCTTTAGATCCACTCTCATCAATATTTTCGACTTTAACATCAGAAGGAATATTTTGAGTAAATACACTATTATCAAATTTAGAACTAAATTTTAGTTTCGTGTACTCTATACCTGTTTTCATATTAGAGTTTTCTGACGTATTCTTTACAACAAACCAGCTATCCTCATCTATCCAATAGTTAACCTCCCCTATAAGACTATTTTTTTGTTTTGGATTGGCATAAAGGTGATAGGTTTTAAATCCATTAATTTTTTCTTCACCTTTATAAGTTAAATCATGCGTCTTTGATATACTGCTAAGTTGTTTTATAATCTGGGACTTATAATCACTTCCATTGTCTAATGAATTGTTTATCGCCTTCATGCTCATAGCTTTTTTGCTTTTTTCCATATATATTAATATTTTATCACCATCATTAGTGGATATTGTCTTTCCTTCAGTATTTGAATCAGCTTCATAGCGCCTTCTCATTTTATTTCCTGAGTTATCTGCCCATTCCTTTATGGTACCTGTTTCATTTAATTTGCCATTTTCATATATCTCCATTTTAGCTTCACCATAATAAGATTTAGGTTTTTCATAAGCATTCATAGCTTTATTTATAACTTCTCCTGGTATTATCGTATCTTGCTTTAAACTACTGCATCCTTGAAATAAACTTGCTGCTATTAAACCCGCAGCAAAAATTGATAATGTTCTTTTCTTCATAATAAAACCTCTCCTTTTAATTTCTTTCTAAATTTCTTAAACTTATATATACATTATATAAACATTTTCTTTATTTCTACTAAACTTAATAATTTCTTTATAATTTTAAAATTGTGAACGCACTAAAAAGAGAAAGTGATGTTCCAAACATCACTTATGATATGAATCACTTATGATATGAATCACTTATAGGTATCCAACATGCAAAAGCTGTACTAGCTCCTTCTGAAAATACTTTAACTTCACCATTATGCTTTTCAATTACAAGCTTAACAATACTTAGTCCTAGACCTACACCGTTCCACAGCTTTTTATTTCTAGAATTGTCACTTTGATAAAATGGCATAAATATTTTCTCTTTTTCCTTGTCTATAATATTTTCTCCCTGATTTTTAACCAAAATTAATAAACCTTCTTTTTTCCAAGGACCTATTTCATTTATAAATTTTTCTTCAAGCCATTCTGGTACTTTACCCTCTAATGAAAATGCTCCCATCCATATATTCCCCTGTATAGGGGTATACCTTAAAGCGTTTACCATTAAATTGTCCACTACCCTTGTCATTTGTCTTACGTCCACTTTATATTTACCTTGAATATTTATATCCACATTAAGTTTTATTTTCTTTTTCTCACAGGATTCATCATAACCTGAAAACAACATTTCAAAGAACTCGGAGCCTTCAAGCTCTACAAAATTCATTTTATATTCTGTAGTAAGAAGATTATACATCATCAGATCATCTATCATATTTTTCATATAATCACTCTTATTCAGTATAACTAAAGCCTTATCTTTATTATTTTTTATGTCCAAATTTTCGTCATTAGCCATAGCCTCAGCATAAGCTCTTATTGCAGTTAATGGTGTTTTCAAATCATGGGATATAGCAGATATCATATACTCCTTTGATTTTTGCTGCTCATCTATAATTTTTCTTTTCTCTTCAATATCTTTCTTCATATCGTTGAAGTGACTTATAAGTTCACCTATCTCATCACTATGTTTATAATCCACAATGTTTTTATCTCCTAGAGCAAACTTATTCATTCCTTCTACTAGAAGTTTAATAGGCCTATTAAGTTTTTTGTTTAAAAGAAGCATTACTGAAATAAAGATAACTATGATTATCAATACAAAAAATAAAACTGTAATAACAGTTCTATAGTTTATAGCTTCAACAAACTTTTCTCTTGCTATAGTTATTTCATAAAATCCTGCAAGTGTGCTAACTTTAAATACAGGCATTTTCAATGTATATGCTCTAGTCCCTGTTTGTATTTTGCATAAATTAGAATACAAATTATCTTTTTGAATATAACTTATCATATTATCGTCTGAAGAATATATTTGCTGACCAACCGTATTATATAATTGTATTTTTACAGAACTCTTATCTTCATCAGCTACAATTTTTTTATCTTTTAAAGAATATCCATTGTACATATCTGGATTATCTAATTGCTGTTGATATGTTTTAAATTTAGTCATAGCAGATATATAATCCTCAACTTGAGTATTTTTATTGTAATTGCCTATAATTATAAATAGTAATACACCTAAAATTACTGGCGTCAGCATAACTATCAAGTGAGACAATATAAGCCACTTTTTAAGTTTCATATATGTTTTCCCCTATAAACTTATAGCCTGTTCCCCATACAGTCTGAATAAAATCAGGATTTTTGCTGCTATCTCTTAGTTTTTCTCTTAATTCCTTAATATGCACTGTAACTGTATTGTTACCTTCTACATCTACACTCTGCCATATATGCTGATACAATTCTTCCTTTGAAAATACCTTATTAGGATTTTGTGCCATTAGCTGTAGTAATTCAAATTCTTTTAAAGTCACTTGAATCTCTTTTTCTTCAATAGTAACTTTTCTTTCTTCTGGTATAATAATAAGACCTTTTTTAAATACTAATTTTTCATTTGAGATCGATCCTCTATCTGTCTTTCTATATCTTCTTAAATGTGCTTCAACCCTTGCAGAAACTTCAGTTAGACTGAAAGGTTTCGTTACATAATCATCTGCACCAATTTTTAATCCCTTTACTTTATCCATATCCGTTTGTTTTGCACTAACTATTATTATAGGTATATCTTCATTAATCCATCTTATATTTTTACAAAGAGTAAAGCCATCCATCTCTGGAAGCATTATATCTATCATTACTAATCCAAATTGGTATTTTTTAAAATCTTCTAACCCTTCCTTACCAGTAGATGACCAATTAATCTCATAACCTTCTTTTTCAAGATGTTCTTTTAAAATATTTGCAATTGCTTCATCATCTTCAACTATTAATAGCCTTTCTTTCATTATTTCCTCCCTATGAGATATCTTATATTCAAATTATACAACCTTCTTTTTAGACTTTATAAAATTTTATAATTTCTTTATAATTTGAAACCTTGCAAAGTTTCACTATCCTCTTGCTGTATAATTTAATTTTTTCAAACATGTTTTACAAGTTTAATTTAAATACCGTTTTATACTCTGCACACTGTTCAAGTATTAAACTTCCTCCATGCCTTTGTATTATTTTATTTGCTATAGAAAGACCTAATCCCGTACCTCCTTTTGTATATCTTGATTTATCACCTCTTGTAAATGGTTCAAATACTTTTTCTTTTAAATTTTCATCAATTCCAATTCCATCATCTGCAATTATTAATTGTATTCCATCAGTATTATTATTTAATTCTATTTTTACTTTTGTTCCCCGGCAATTATACTTTAGCGCATTTGTAATAATATTCGAAATTGCCCTTCCCATTTCCACCTTATCAAATTTATACATAACTTCATGTTCAGGTAAATCTATTTTTAATTGAAACTTCTTCTCTTGAAATTCATTATAAAATTCAGATACTATTTCTCTTATAAATTCCGAAAAATCCTGTTCCTCTTTATTAATTGAATACTGGCTATTATCAAGTTTTGTAAACTCATGAAGATTTTCAATCAATAAAGTTGCTCTTTCTGATTTGTTATATATTATATTTAGATATTTTTTAATTTTTTCTTCATCTTCTACAACTCCATCACATAATACCTTAGAATACCCTCTTATAGATGTTAATGGAGTTTTTAAATCGTGAGATATATCTGCTAAAAGCTGCTGTCTTAAATTTTCCAGCCTCCTTCTTTCACTTTCTGAGATTTCAATTTTTTCAGCCATAAAGTTAAAAGCATCTTTTATTTCTGCAAATTCATTCTCTGCATTAAAGTCAATTCGAGTAGAATAATCTCCTTCGGTCATTTTCTTTATGCCTTCTAGTATTTTCCTTAAAGGTTTCACTATTTTTTTAGAAGTTAAATAAGCATATAAAAATACTGAAACAATCAAAAATATTATAATTATTAATATACTAATAACTATACTAATAGCAGCCTTTTCGATATATTTATCCGGTGAAGGTACAATATCTACATTTATACTTATAATCTTAGGTGGTACTTTAACTACACAATAAAATTTTTCTTTATTATTATTAAAAGAAGCAATGGAATAAAAATAAGACTTATCACTTTTTAAATTATTATAATTTAAATCCATAAAATTAAGCAGTTCATCTTCACTATAAACTATCCTATTATCCTTTTTATTGCCTTTAACATAAATTACCTTTTTATTCGAATCCAGTATTTCAACCCAGCCACCATGAGAAATAATTTCAGATGCATCAATATTTTTATAATCACTTCTTACAATTCTTGATGCCATAAAAAATTTTTGAGTATCTTTTACATATTCTTCTGACAAAACCATCTTTCCTATGGTGAAAATTATAAGACCTATGCTAACTAAAAAAACAATTAATATAAGAAATACAAATGCAATATAGTCCTTAAGCATAGTAATATATAACTTTTTAAACCTTTTTCTTATATTTTTAAATATTTTAAAATCCATGTATCATATACCCCATATATTACGAATTTTCTCCTTCAAATTTATAGCCAAGGCCTCTTATTGTTTTTAAGTATACTGGATTTTTAGAATCTTCCTCAATTTTATCTCTAAGCTTACTAATATGAACCATTATTGTATTATCATCACCATAAAATGGCTCATTCCAAACATACTCAAAAATCTGTTTTTTTGTAAATACTTTTTTAGGATTACCCATTAAAAGCAATAAAAGCTTGTACTCTGTTGATGTAAGTTGTATATACTCATTTCTTTTACAAAGTGTACAGGAATCCCTGTCAAGTCTTAAGTCTCTAATTACCAAATCTTTTATAGGTTCTTCTTCAATATAGTTAAATTCACAAAATCTTCTCAGCTGAGCCTTTACTCTTGCTAAAACTTCAAGAGGATCGCAAGGCTTAGCAATATAATCATCAGCACCAAGCTCAAGGCCTAATATTTTATCACTAATTTCACTTTTTGCAGACATCATGATAACAGGAATTTTATATCTCTGCCTTATAATTTTTATAAGTTCATATCCATCCATATTAGGCATCATTATATCAATTATTGCAATGTCAACAGCCTCATTCTTTAAAATATCTAATGCACTAAATCCATCATGAGCTTCAAGTATTTCATAGCCATCCTTTTCTAAATACAAAGTCAATAGCTCTATTATTTCCTGTTCATCATCAGCAATTAAAACTTTTTTCATAAACTACAACTTCCTTTTCGTTTTTATTAAATTTTATACTTTCTATAATTTATATACGCATACAAAACGTATATAATTAATAATATAATACCTAAAACAAGAAAGCTAGAATTAACAGTTAAATCATTTCCTTGGCTCACAGTACTGCTTAAATTTCGAATAAACGTAATTAAATTATTTAAAGCATGTAACAATATTGCTGGTATTAAAGACTTATATTTATAAACAAGAACAGCACAGCTTATCCCTAAAAATAAAAGTATAGGATTAGGAGTCATATGAACCATAAGAAAGATTAATGAAGAAAATATAATTGATTTACCCATTCCATATTTATTATATAGTCTATTCATTAATATTCCTCTAAAAATATACTCTTCTGTTACAGGAGCTGCTATAACCGCTGCAGCAAAGCTTATACATTTAATAAATGTTGTATCTATATCATGAGGTCTATCTACCATCTTTGATTGCAAACTACTTAATATATTAGGATTTATATAATTTACTAAGAAGAGCATTAGTAAAATCACTCCTATACCACCTATATAAGTTACTATCAAGGTTACTGGAATTTCAAATATGAATCCCCTTTTAGAAGGTTTTTTTACAAAACTACTAAGATGGATATTATTTTTTTTTATAAATTCCACTACCAATAAGAACCATACAGTAGTAATTACAAATGATATAACCTCAATATAGTTATCTGTTATAGCAATTTTACAAAGCTTTGAAAGTATCATAATTACGATACCCAAAAATAATGTAATAACCATTTTAACAAATAGCCCTTTTATTTTAATTTCTTTAAATAATTGAAAATCCATATTTTTTCTCCCTTTTACTGAAATCTTTTTAAAATCCCTTAATTTAAAATTTGTATTAATGATTTATTTTTAGTTCTTATTTCTCTTAGTGTTGCTTTAATAAAGTAACCACTCATTACTACTGAAGCTATCAAAAACAAAATACCAAATATTAGCCAATACAAATTAAAATCATTCATAGTAATACTTTCTTGCGATGCGCCCTTTGACATAACAAATGATATAACTTGTACTACAGAAACAATAAAATTATTAATAATATGAATTACTGAAGTAACAAATATATTTTTAGTTCTTAAATATATTAATGACATACATATTCCAAAAACAACTGCTGACACCACTCCTAAAGTATAATGAATCATCCCAAATAGAATAGAGGACAATATTACAGCCTTCTTAATCCCCATTTTCATTTTCAATCTATTTAATATAACTCCTCTAAACATAAATTCTTCAGTTATAGGTCCTATAAAGGATACTCCAATAGCATTGACAATAGTACTATATAAAGTACTTGTGTCTGGTTCATTCGTTTCATTAAGTATTTCATTAATTAGTGACGGTGAAATATACCTTACCACATAGATTACAGTTATAAAAAGACCTATAGTCAAAGTAATGTTTATTAAAATACTAAAAACTATATCTTTACTATTTAAGGTACTTCTTAAATTAATTATTTCTTTTTTTACATTAACACTTGATTTTTTTAATTTCAATATAAACCATAATAAAATTCCCAAATTAACTAATAAAAGCAATAAATTTTCATCCAACAGTTTGGATGATTTTACTACATTTAATTCAGAAATTATGCAGAAAAAAACTACTACACTGATATAAACTAGTACCAATTTTCTTATTTTTATACTTTCAAAAAACTCTTCCATTTATCACAATCTCCTTTTTCAAATTACTATACTCTAAGTTTATATATGAATTATTTCACTTGCCTTAACGTAACCTTAAAGTTTCCTTAATAAATAAAATTTTCCACTGATAAGCTTAAGTGTATATATCCCATTAACATTTCAATATATAATAGAATTTATTTATTGCAAGAAAAAAGCCTAAGCAGAAATATACTTCCACTTAGGCATATGTTACAATATTCCATTAGGTTTTATTCTAAATTTTAAACTTCTGTACTATTTCGTTAAGTTCTTGGGCAAGTTCTGCTTGACTCTGTGCAGTTAATGCTACTTGCTCTATTGCTTTTGTAGTTTCATCCATGCTTGTTTTAATTGTTTCTGCTTCTTCACTAGATTTTTGTGAGGCCTGCGACATATTTTGAACCGCTTCACTCACTTGTTCTACTGTAGCTGTAATTTCCTCAGACATAGCTGCAATTTCTTCAGACATTTTGCTTACAAAATCCGAATCATTATAATATTGATTACCCGTTTCCCCATAGGCATCAAATTGTTCCTGCACCTGTGTATTTATAAATTCTAATATATCACTACCTGTATCAATGCTACTTTTAAATGCCTGCTGAACTTTAGCAATAGTATCTTGAATATTTATTACTGCTTGCGCTGATTGCTCTGCAAGTTTTCGCACCTCTTCTGCCACCACTGCAAAGCCCCTTCCTTGCTCCCCAGCTCTTGCTGCTTCTATAGCCGCATTTAAAGCAAGAAGATTCGTCTGCCCTGCTATACTCCCTATAGTATCTGCCATAACCTTTATACTATCTACTACTTTCCCATCTTCAATAGCTTTTAACATTTTATTTTGTTTTTCAGTATATATTTTTCGAGTTTCATCTATAGCCTTTTGGCTTTTATCTTTAACTTCTGTAGCTCTTTCTTTAAACTGATTTGCATTATTACTCCCTTCCATAGCTTTAGATGAAAGTATATCAATACTTGAATCTACTTCTTGAGCAGATGCACTTATCTCCTCTGATGTAGCACTGGATTCTTGCATACCCAAAGCAATAGTAGATACTGCTTCATCTATAGTTACAGCTTTAGATGACAATTCTTCAACCGTTGCTGAAAGTTCTTCACTAGATGCACTTATATCCTGTGAATTTTCCATAATTACCTTCACTAAGCTACTTACATTTTCCTGTGCAGCATTTAAATCTACACCTGTTTGTCCAAATTCATCTTTCCTTGTAATAACAATTGGAGTTGAAAAATCATAGCTGGATAACCTCTGTGCTAAATCCTTTATCTTATTCAATGGATTCATTATATTTTCACTTAATATATATGCCATAAAAATTATAATTAAAAACGCTATAGATGTATAAACTATAATTATATTTCTAACATTCTTAAACCCATCTATATTATTTAAGTTTGCCTGCTCAGCATATTTCACATTTATTTCAACGCATTTTTTCATCTTTTGAAACATAGTATCTGTTATTGGTGATACAACTGAATTATATAGTTTAACCCCCTCATCATACTTATTAGCTTTTACAAGCTCTATAACTTTGTCTCCTGATTCTCTATACTTTATCAGCTCATTCTTAAATTCTTTATAAATCTCTTCCTCTTCTTGTGATACAAAAGGTAAACTTTCATATTCCTTTTGGAACATTACATTTCCATTTCTTAAATCATCTATAGCTTTTATTTGTGCATCTAATTTTGATTTATCTCTTTCAAAAACAATTCTAAGCATAATAGTATTAACTTGATTTATATTACCCTTTATTTCTTCTAAGTCTTTAATAGATAATAAATTATTACTATACATTTCATTTCCGCTTTTACTTATTTTTGCAGAACTTACTATCCCCTGTACTCCTATTAAAACTATAAAAATACATACTACTGAAAATACCATAGTAAGTTTTTTCTTTACACCTAAATTAATAAAAAACTTCATTTTATCGCTTCCCTTCTTTTTAATAATATATTTTTCAAGATCCTGTATAGCGATTCCTGTCGTGTATTTTTATTCCATTTGTAAGTTTACATGTATTTTTAGCATTTTTCAACATTTTTTTCCTTTATTTTAACAAATTTCTTCGACAAAATATCCATTTTAAGTTAAAACTATTATTCTTTTTTTAAAATTTGAAACAATTTATATTCACTGTAAAAAATTTAAAGTATAATTCTGTGTTATATGTATTATAAATTGCACTCAATGTAGTAGGTATTCAAGAGTATACACTCCCTTCTCTTCATTTGAAAAAGGTAAAATAAATACTTCAATCCTAATAAGATAAAAATAATAACTTTAAAAGCCTCTTCAACGTAGTATGTCCATATCGATTATTATTTTGGTGGATACAAAGACAGTAAAATCCATGAAAAAAGAAAGCAGACTGATTCCTCTAGGCTGCTTTCTTATATATAACATCCTCTAATAAGTACTTTATCTTACTCCTTCTTCTTACGAAAAATATAGGTAACAAAAAATCCTCTATCATCTTCATTTTCAATGTACTTAATTAGCTGAAATGACTTTTTAATTTCTTGGAAATCTGTTTCTTTAATTAAATCTTCTTTTCTAATCTTATGATCAACTTTGTGCTTATATCCAAAGCCACAGATAAATAAAATGCCTTCATCTGCTATATGATTTTCCATGTCTGCAAGCTGTTCTTTGCTTAATCTATAATGGTTAATTAAAACATTATCAAATATACCAATATCCTTTAATGAACTAACTTTACTCAAATCAATTTGCTTTGTATTAAGATAATGATTATTTCTCTCGGCAAACATTTTAAATCGCTCAAGTGCTTTACTGCTAAAATCAACTCCTGTTACTTTAAAGCCATTTTCAATAAGAAATAATCCATTTCTCCCATCTCCACAGGCAATATCTAAAACAGAACCCTTTTTAAAATATCCTATATTTTCAACCACTGATTTTTCTGGGCTTAATTGCTTATCCCCTCTCCCCGCAAACTTTTCCTCCCAATATTCTTTATCTCCAATAAAATCCATGTTTAGCCTCCATCTATTTCCATCTCATAATTAGCTCTTTTTCATTTGTATCTTCATCTATTTTTTCTTCATCTAAAACAAAACCTACACTTTTATAAAATTCCACTGCTTTTGTATTGTTTTTATATACTGCTAAGCTTAACTTATTATATCTTTTTTTCGCAAAATCAACTAACTGACCGCCGATTCCCTTTCTCTGGCTAGATATGTCCACAAATAATGCTCCTATAAAGTCATCATTTAAAATGCTTATAAAGCCTTTTATATTATTACTCTCTTCATAAATAAATGTTTTAGACATTGGTATATATATATCTTTAACTTCGTTATACTTGCCTAGCCAATATTTCTCATCTATAAAACTGTGTGCCTCTAAAGTAGCATGCTTCCATATTTCCATAACCCTATTTATATCCTTTGCCTCTAATTCTCTAATCATAACCTTTCACTCTCCCTAAATATTATAATCCTTAATCATCCATTTCTTGCAGTTATTTTTCAGTATTTATATTAGCAATATTTTACCTCGTATTATTTTTGTATTTTTATTGTATTATTTTTGTATTTTTATTGTAACCACTTCATTCATAAATAAGTATATACTTGTAAGTATAATATATATTAACATCAAAAGAAAGGAATGTAATAAAATGAAAAAAATGATGTGTTTAGGACTTATTTGTATCTTAGAATTTGGGAATGCAACTTATGCATTAGCTGCGGAAAATCCCACAGCAATTCAAACTAACCATAAGAATGTAACTACAGATGTTAAAACTTCTGTAAATATTAAAGCTAAAGATATTAAATATAAAAATGATGCAATAGATGTAGATATAAAGATTCCAGTAGTGGATGGGATGCAAGACAAATCTGTACAAAATAAAATAAATAATATGTTAGAAGAGGATATAACAGAATTTAAGCAAAATTTAGAAGAGACATCAAAGTTGGATTTAAAAGACTTTAAAGAACAGGGCTGGGAAATGTCCCCCTATGTTGCTAAGATAGATTATAAAATTCATAGCAATAAAGATAACTTATTAAGTATTTCAGTTATTTATTATCAATATACAGGTGGTGCCCATGGTTCCACATTACAAAAAAATTTCAATATAGATTTAGATACCGGAAATGAAGCTACATTAAAGGATTTCTTCTATGAAGGAGAAAACTATAAGGAAATAATAAGTAAAGAGATAAAGAAGCAGATGGCATTAGAAAAGAATAAATACTTTGACGATGCTTTTAATATCGTAAGTTCAATTTCAAATACTCAATCCTTCTACATTAAAGATGGAAATATTATTGTGTGTTATGGCCATTATGAAATTGCCCCTTATGCAGCAGGCCTTCAAGAGTTCAAAATTCCTTTTTCTTCTTTTGAAAAAGGTGTGAAGAAAGATATTGATGTAAAATATCCACAAGTAAAGGTTAAAGCAAAAACAATAAAAAATACTATATCAGATTTAAGGATTCCAGTAATAGAAGGAATTAGAGACACAAACTTACAAAGTAAATTAAATAGCAATTTTCAAAATGATATAATGAAGTTTAGTAGTGAAATAGAGAATACAGCTAAAGAATTGGAAAGAGATTACCAGAAACAACTCTCTGAAACAGAGGCAAATACAGATTTTCATGTAAATTATAATGATAATGATTTACTAAGTATTTCAGTTAATTATTATGATTATACAGGTGGCGCTCATGGAAATTCTCAAAAGAAAACTACGAATATAGATCTTAATACAGGAAAAGAACTAGCTTTAAAAGATTTATTTAAAGATGAATCAAAATACAAAGATGCAATAAATAAAGAGATTAAAAAACAAATACAGGTTGCTGAAGAGGAAATGAAAAAGGATATGGAACAAGAAGGAATGATCTACAAAGACGAATATGCTCCTTATAAAGATTTTAAGAGCATTTCAGATACACAGTCATTTTATATTGAAAATGGCAATATTGTAGTGTATTTCCCATTGTATGAAATTGGTTCTTATGCAGATGGAATCCCTGAATTTAAAATTCCAATATCTCAAATTAAGGATAATGTAAAAACAGAATTTTTAGGACTTTAATTAACTTTTAAAAGTGTTCTTTACCTTAAATAAATTTCTATAAAACAAAAGACTATGAAGTCTTAAGCTAAAATAAAATGTACCCTATCGGATAGACACTTGAAAAAAGTCTACCCGGTAGGGTATTTTATCTATAATAGAGTAAATAAAGAAATGGGTGGGTTTAATGAGTAATAAGATATTTACACAAG
>NZ_OAOD01000003.1 GCF_900205925.1 Clostridium peptidivorans
TCGTAAGATATTAATTATTCTATTTTTTATCAGAAATCTTTTATTGTATTACCTTATCTTTAACTTGTAAATTAAATTTTATCATTTATTTAATATAAGTTCTTGTAACATCCTGGGCTGCCGCCCTAAAAGATTTTTATGTGCTAAGTTCTAAAATGTTTTAGAAATTCAGTTGGCTGAATTTCTTCCTTCAGCAGTTCACATGAAGAACTTTTTAATGCTCTGGGAGCATAGAATTTTCATCCTAGAAGGCATTGAATGAGCCCTAGAACGGCTTTATTTATAAATTCAAAATACCGTTAAGAGCCGGCTACTGTCTGAGCGACAGCGAGTTTAGGCGGCTTAGGGATTTTAAATTTATAAATATTAGCCGCTCTCGGTGAAATGAATGCCTTCCTAAATGAAAATTCTATACGACCCAGAGCATTAAAAATGCCGCAATTTCCTTTTATAGTACCTTTGCAAAAAAATTATCATATACTGCTATTAAAAGATAATAACTAACAATAAGTTATTATTTACTTTAGTAGTAGGAGTTGAACTATGTATGGAACCTGATAATAGAAATTTTATTGTGATTATTTCATCTAGTAATAGAGCTGCATTTTTATATAAAAAATTGATTGAGCTAGGCTACGATGTAGGAATTATGGCTACTCCTTGTAAACTTTCTAAGGGATGTACCAGGTCAATAAAATGCAGGAGAGAGCAATTTGATATAATAAAGGAACAAGCTCAAAAGTATAATATTACCATAAACGGAATATATGAAAGGATTATAGAAAATAAAAAGTATAAATATATTCAAGTAGAATAGTTTGCTGTAAAAATAAAATACAATATCTTTTACAATATTAGAAGTTCAGCTTAGTCTGAATTTCTTTTTCATATTCGCTATTTCAATCCATATGAATCAGATAGTATATTAAATGTAATACAAATTGAAATGAAAAAAAGGAAAGACAAAAAAATTAAAATAGCCAGTAACCAGCTATAGATGTCTTACACGACAAAACTACATTTTACTGGCTACTGGCTAATAATTATTAAAGATGTCTTAAATTTTTTCTAAGTTTAAATTATATTTTATTGAATTTAGATATCTTCGTTTGGACAATTTTCGCAAGGACAGTCACAATCTATTACATAATGAGCCTCAACTGCAGCTGTAAATTCTCTTGGACGATTATTCGCTCTACAGTGATCAGCTATTAAGAAGGTAAAGGTTCTTGTTACATTTGTGCAAACTACATCTCGACCTGCAGTTACTACTTCTTCTGTAACTTGAGTAGCTATTGCTCTACATATATCGAAGTCACCATCATTATCTGTATCAAATTTTTCGCAAAGAATAGCTCCTACGGATAATGTGCTTCCTACACATACATTCTCTACAGTAGCAGTTACAGTTATTAGTATGCCGGAATTTAACACAATAGTTTGTTCAATATCTATTTGAGCACATAATTGACAATTTTCAACAGGTACTTGATTACTACATTCTAATGCCATTATAAATTCACTCCTAAATATTTTAAATTTTATAGTATTTAAACTATAAGTACAGCATTTTTTAAAATTAACTAGTTTAGCGTTAATTTTTGATATGTCATTAATGTTTTTAGTTATTAATCTCTAATCACTAAAACATATGAATTAAAATTTGAAGGTTAAATTTAAAAACTTGAGATTATAAAAGGCTATTAAGCATAATAATAATAACATTTATTAGTACAATTTGAGGGAGAGCAGCACTTAAATAAAAGTAAAATAAATATTAAAATAATTAGTGCCTTGTTATTAAATTTACATGGTTTATTTGGATTTGGACAAGGAGGCATTTTTATGTGAAGTTCAATATTTTTACAACTTTCACAGGGGTCAATTATTATAGGTTCTGAACATACAAAGCAGGATGTTCCATGTAATTTTGTATTCAATATATACACCCCTAAGGATTTTTTTAAGCTATCTAATATAATAATATGAAGCAGTATTAGTTTTGACACTAAATTTCTTAAACTAAATTTTAGGCTGCTGACAAATATGTTTTTATCAGCAGTCTTCAACTATATTAATTATTATTTATAAGTTGTTATTTACATGGGGAATAATAACTTATATAAAAATACCTTTAACTATTATAGTTAATTATTGTATAATAAACCTTAGGATTTCAAATGGGAGAGATGTAAATGAAAAAGATAGAATTATTAGCTCCAGCAGGAGATATGGATAGTTTAATAGCTGCAGTGCAAGCAGGGGCTGATGCTATATATTTAGGGGGCAGTAAGTTTTCAGCTAGAGCTTATGCCTCTAATTTTGATGAAGAAAACATGAAGAAGGTAGTAAATTATTGTCATCTGTATGGAGTGAAGGTATTTGTTACAGTAAATACCTTACTTAAAGAAGATGAAGTTTTAGAAGCACTTGAGTATGTAAAATTTTTATATAATATTGGAGTAGATGCACTTATAATTCAAGATTTAGGTCTTGTAAGTTTGATAAATAAGTATGTTCCTAAAATGGAACTGCATGCATCCACTCAAATGACTGTACATAATTTAGAGGGAGCAGAATTTCTTAAAAACCATAATTTTAAGAGAATAGTGCTTTCAAGAGAGCTTTCATTAAAGGAAATAACACATATTTCAAATAATTTAGGAGCGGATATTGAAATATTTGTCCATGGGGCATTATGCATATGCTATTCTGGTCAATGTCTTATGAGCAGTCTTATAGGGGGCAGGAGCGGAAATAGGGGAAGATGTGCCCAGCCTTGCAGACTTCCATATACTTTAGAGGAAGAAGGAAGTGAAAAAACTAAGCAAGGATACTTATTAAGTCCTAAGGATATATGTACTTTAAATGACATAAAGGATATAGTAAATAGTGGGGTAACTTCACTTAAAATAGAAGGAAGAATGAAAAGGCCGGAATACGTGGCAGGAGTAATAAGCATTTATAGAAGAGCAATAGATAGTATATATAATAATGAAGAGTTTAAATTTGAGGAAAAATACAATAAACTTCTTCAATTATTTAATAGAGAAGGTTTTTCAAAGGCTTATCTTTATGGAAATGTAGGAAAGGATATGATGTCTTTTTCTTTCCCTAAAAATACTGGTGTTTTCTTAGGAAGGGTAAGTAATAATAAATCTATAAAGCTTGAACAAAATATAGCTATAAAAGATGGAGTAAGAATTGGAGATAAAGGATTTATTATAAATAAGATTATAGTAAAAGGTAAAGAAGTAGAAAAGGCCTATAAAGGAGATATAGTAACGCTTTTACCTCAAAACTATAATATAGGAGATGACATATATAAAACCTTAGATAACGAGCTTATGGCAAGTTATGAAGAGTACTATAAAAATCATTATAGAAGAAAAATATCTGTGGATATTAGTATAGATTTTCAGGTTGAAAAATCTATAACACTATATGCTAATATAAATAATAAGGAAATTATAATAAAGGGTGAAGAAGTTCAAAAGGCTATAAAAAGACCGTTGGCTGAAGAAAAAATTATAGAAAACTTAAGTAAAACAGGAGATACTCCTTTTCAATTTAAAAATATAAAGTTTAATATATTTGAAGAAGGATTTCTACCTGTATCCTCGATTAATGAAGTACGAAGAAAACTCACAGATACTTTAGAAGAAAATATTATAAATTCTTATAATGAAAATAAGAGACTTAATGAAACAAATTTTGAGGCTAGTAATGATGAATATATTAAAAGTGAAGCTCCTGAAAGAATGTTTTATATAAGTACATTAGAGCAGTTAAAGGCTTTAAAAGAACTTGGTGAAAAAGATATAATATTTAATCCTTTCATAAGAAACAGTAAACTTAATATAGAAAGTCTTTTACAAGAAAATATAAACATTTATTTAAAGGCTCCAAATATAATTAAAGAAGAGTTTAATTATGTAGAAAAATATATTAATAATAACTTAAAAAATATAAAGGGAATTGTAACTTCAAATTTAGGAATAATACATAAATTTAACAGTATTGTTTCTATAATTGGAGATTATAAATTAAATATATTTAATAGCTATTCACTTAATTTCTTTAATAAAGTTATAAATGGAAGCTTGATTAGTGTAGAACTTAATAAAAAAGAAATGGCTTCTCTAAGTAAGAAGATAAGTACAGGAATTCAAATGCTTGTATATGGAAGAATAGAAGTTATGGTAAGTGAGTATTGTCCTATAGGAAGTACTTATGGTGGAAAGTGTAATTCTAAGCAGTGTAATAATTACTGTGAAAGAGGCAACTTTAAATTAATAGATAGACTAGGAAATAAGTTCCCAGTATATACGGATAAATTTTGCAGAAGTTATATATTAAATTCAGTACCATTAAATTTAATACCTAATATTAAGGAATTAGAAAAGTTAAATATAAATAGTATGAGAATAGATTTTACAGATGAAAGTTATGATGAAACTGTAAAAATAGTTAAGGCCCTTCGACATAAGGAATGGAATGAAGGTTTTGAAAACTATACAAGAGGACACTTTAAAAGAGGCGTAGAGTAAAATAATAAGGTGGGTTTAATAAATGAACGAAAGAGCACTTAGAGTATTAGAATTTAATAAAATAAGAGAAATGATTAAAAGTTATACAGTAACTGGAGCAGGTAAGGATTTAATAGAAAAGTTAGAGCCTTATAAAAGTTTATATGAAGTAGAAGAGCATTTACAGGAAACTCATGAAGCATTGCTACTTTTAACTAAAAAGGGTGCTCCTCCTTTTGAAGGAGTACATGATGTGCGAGATGGCATAAATAGAGCTGAGAAAGGCTCTGTGCTTTTACCAGGGCAACTTTTAAGAATTGCAGCGGTAGTTAGAAGTGCAAGAAGATTTAAAGATTATGTATCTCATAAGGAAGAAGAAGAAAACTATAAAGTTATTGAAAGTATATGCGAGGGAATTGTACCTCTTAAATCTTTAGAAGATGAAATATTTAATGCCATAATAGGAGAAGAGGAAATATCAGATAGAGCAAGTTCAACTCTTTACAATATAAGAAGAACATTAAAGGATAAAAATGCTTCCATAAGAGATAAGGTAAATTCACTTATGAGATCACATGCAGATCATCTTCAAGAAACCATATATACCATTAGAGGAGATAGGTATGTACTTCCTGTAAAAGCAGAGCACAAGGGAGCAGTACCAGGTCTTGTGCATGACCAAAGTTCATCTGGAGCAACATTATTTATAGAGCCTATGAGTTTAGTGAACTTAAATAACGAAATAAAAGAGCTCATGCTTAAGGAAAAGGCTGAAATAGAAAGGATACTTCAGGAGCTTTCAGGAAAGATATATGACAATATATTTGCTGTTAAAAACAACGCAGAAATAGTGTGGGAACTTGATTTTGTTTTTGCGAAGGCTAAGTTTGGAAGCGCTATGAATGCAACTCGTCCTCATGTAAATGAGAATGGAATAATTGATATAATAGAATCTAGACATCCCCTTATAGATCCTAAAGTAGTAGTATATAATGATATATATTTAGGGAGAGATTTTACTTCGCTTATAATTACAGGACCAAATACAGGAGGAAAAACTGTTACTTTAAAAACAGTAGGACTTCTTCAAATAATGGCACTAAGTGGTCTTATGATACCTGCAAAGGAAAATTCTACAGTAAGCTTTTTTAAAGAAATATTTGCAGATATAGGTGATGAGCAAAGCATTGAGCAAAGCTTATCCACATTTTCATCTCATATGACAAATATAGTAAAGATTATGGATGAAGCAGATGAGAATTCTTTAGTGTTATTCGATGAATTAGGAGCAGGTACAGATCCTACAGAAGGAGCAGCGCTGGCTGTATCTATACTTGAAAATTTAAGAAAAAGAAATACTAAAGTAGTGGCAACTACTCACTATAGCGAGATTAAGGGATATGCACTTAAAACTCCAGGAGTAGAAAATGCTTCAGTGGAGTTTAATGTGGAAAGCTTAAGACCAACCTATAGACTTTTAATAGGTGTTCCAGGAAAGTCAAATGCATTTGAAATATCTAAAAGACTTGGATTACCTAATTATATAATAGATGATGCTAAGGAAAGTATTTCTAGTGATAGTTTAAGATTTGAGGATTTAATTCAAAGCCTTCAAGAAAAGAGTATAAAGGCTGCAGAGGATGCGCGTAAGGCTGAAATGCTAAAGCTGCAAGCTGAAAGCTTAAAGGAAAAATATGAAGAAAAATTAAATACTGTAGATAGAACTAGAGAAAAAGCCTTAAGAGAAGCTCAAAGAGAAGGAAAAAATATATTAAGAGAAGCTAAGGAAGAAGCAGATACTATACTTAAAAACATAAGAGAATTAGAAAGAATGGGTTATTCTTCTGATGCAAGACAAAAGCTTGAACGGGAAAGAGCAAAGCTTAAAAATAAAATGGATCAATTAGATAGTATGGAAGAGGCTATTAAAAAGGATGAAGGACAGGAATTAAAAAATATAAATATTGGAGAAGAAGTTTTCCTACCTTCATTAAATCAAAAGGTTATTATACTTACAAAGCCTGATAATAAAGGGGAAGTTCAAGTTCAAGCTGGTATAATGAAAATAAGCGTAAAGGCAAAGGATTTAAGATTAGCTGGTGGAGTAAGCAAAGAACAAAAGAAAATTAAAAAGAGAGAAGCTAAATTAAACTTAAGAAACGTAGAATCCTCCATAGATTTAAGAGGATTAGATGCAGAAGAAGCAGTTTATAACACTGATAAATATTTAGATGAAGCTTATATGGCAGGGCTTGGCTCTGTTACAATCATACATGGAAAGGGTACAGGAGTTCTTAGAAAAGCCATACATGATATGTTAAAACGCCATCCTCATGTGAAAACCTATAGAATAGGAGCATATGGAGAAGGCGGAGAAGGCGCAACGATAGCCGAACTTAAATAGCTAATGTTTAATAATTAATAATTTAAGAAAAAAGTCGCCCAAATGGCGACTTTTTGTAATAATTGTAAGCTGTTCATTATTAAGTATTAACTGATACTACAGGTTTACAACCTTTATATAGTTAACTTCAGGATCTTCAGTACCCTGAACGTATAATCCGGTATCTTTAAGTCTTTGAACATAATCTATTATTTCTTTTGTGATTACTTCTCCAGGGCATAATATAGGGATTCCTGGTGGATAAGCCATTAAGAATTCTCCACTAACTTCTCCTATACTTTGCTTTAAAGGAAGAGAAACTTTTTCGCTGTTAAATGCTTCTCTTGGATTTAACTCCTGTCTTGGAATAGCTGGAATATCTATGAAGTCAGATTTTACTTCTCCTTTTCCATAGCATTCTTCACTTATTTCTTTTAAAGCATTTAAAAGTGCATTTATACTTTCTTTAGTATCTCCAAAGGAACCTACAGCAAGTACATTGTATAAATCTGATAATTCTACTTGAATGTGGTACTTATTTGAAAGTATCATATCTAAATCATATCCTGTGATTCCTAAATCTCTACAAGTAATAGTTATCTTTGTAGGATCTAGTGCAAATGCACCAGGCTGAGCTAAAATTTCACGTCCGAAGCAGTAAAATCCTGGGATTTTATTTATTTCTTCACGGGCATAATTTGTAAGTTCAATGGTATTATCTAATAATTCACGTCCATGTAAGGCTATTTGTCTTCTAGCACAATCAAGTGAAGCCATTAATATATAAGAAGGTGATGTGGTTTGAAGTAAATTTAATTGTTGTTTAACTCTGTGAGTATCTACTCTTTTAGAACATACTTGGAGTAGTGAGCATTGAGTTAATGCACCAATTAGTTTATGTGTACTTTGAGCACATATATCAGCTCCAGCTTCAATTGCAGACATAGGTAATTTTTCATTAAATCCAAGATGAGGACCATGAGCTTCATCTACTATTAATGGAATATCGTAGCTATGAACTATATCAGCTATTTTTTTGATATCTGCAGCCACTCCATAATAAGTTGGATTTATAATAAGTACTGCTTTAGCATCTGGATGTGCTTTTAATGTTTCTTCTACTGTTTCAGGAGTAACACCATGAGCTATTCCAACTGTTTTATCTAGTTCCGGTTGCATATAAACTGGATTTGCTCCGCTTAAAATTATACCTGCAGTTACAGATTTATGAACATTTCTAGGAATTAATATTTTGTCCCCAGATTTTACTACAGACATAATCATAGCTTGAATAGCACCAGAAGTTCCATGAATAGAAAAAAACGTTGCATCAGCGCCATAAGCATCTGCAGCTAATTCTTGTGCCTTTTTTATAGGGCCTGTAGAATGATGCAGACTATCTACTAATTTAAAAACAGTTACATCTATTTTAAATGGATTTATCCCTATAAAATTTTTAAATTCCTCATCCATACCTATGCCTTTTTTATGGCCAGGAACATGGAAAGGAATTGTCTCTCTATTAACATACTCCATTAATGCGTCGAATAAAGGAGTTTCATTTTGATCTAATTTATACACCTTGATAAGCACCTTCTTTCACAAAATTACACCCGTGAAACTATGTCAGTTCAATGGTTTCCGTGGATTTTTTATAAAACAATATCATTATAAGGTAAATGATAGGTAAATGCAATATAAATTGAAAAATATTTTATTGGTGATAATTTGGAATTTATATGGTAAAATATATATACAATTGCTTAGAGTATAAAGTGGATTCTCAAAATAAAAACGTAGTATAATTATTTTTATAAACACTTTAAATTTACATAAGGGAGAGTGTAATTATGGCATATGTAGACAAGTATAACCTATGGATTAACTCTAATTATATAGATGAAGATACAAAGGCAGAATTAAGAGATATAAAAAATGAAAAAGATTTAGAAGATAGATTTTATAGAGAATTAGAGTTTGGTACTGGTGGACTTAGGGGTATAATAGGTGCAGGAACAAATAGAATGAATGTATATACTGTGGGCAAAGCTACTCAAGGATTGGCTAATTACTTAAATTCAAATTATATAGAAGACAAGTCTGTAGCAATTGCGTATGATTCAAGAATAATGTCTAGAGAATTTGCAGAAACAGCAGCAGAAGTTCTAGCAGCTAACGGAATAAAGGTATATATATTTGATTCTTTAAGACCAACTCCTATGCTTTCGTATACAACAAGATATTTAAAGTGTAAGGCAGGTATATGTGTAACTGCTTCCCATAATCCTAAGGTTTACAATGGATATAAAGTGTACGGGGAAGATGGGGGACAGATAACTGATAAAAAGGCAAAGGATATATTAGAATGTATAGAAAATGTGGACAACTTTGCATTAATAAAAAAGCTTAATTTTAATGAAGGCGTTAAAAATGGAATTATAAATATAATAGGTGAAGAAGTAGACAAAACTTATTATGAAAAAGTAAAGACATTAGCTATAAGAAAGAATTTAATTAAGGAAAAGGCTAAAGATTTAAAAATTATATATACTCCTCTTCATGGTGCTGGAAACATTCCAGTTAGAAGAGTGTTAAATGAACTAGGATATGCAAATGTACAGGTGGTAAAAGAGCAGGAAGCTCCAGATGGAACTTTCCCAACTGCACCTTATCCAAATCCAGAAAAAAAGGAAGTATTTGATATCGCATTAACTATGGCAGAAGATATAAATGCTGATATTATTTTTGGAACAGACCCAGATTGTGATAGAATAGGAGCTGTAGTAAAAGATAATAAGGGTGAGTACAAGGTTCTTACCGGAAACCAAGTAGGATTACTTTTATCCCATTACATGCTTTCATCATTAAAGGATCTTAATAAATTGCCTTCCAATGGAACTGTAATAAAAACCATTGTTACAACAGATATGATTGAGGAAATTGCAAAGGAATTTGATATCACTGTAATGAATGTGTTAACTGGATTTAAATATATAGGGGAAAAGATAAAGGAATTTGAAGAAAATAAAAAGTTTAGCTATATATTTGGATTTGAAGAAAGCTATGGTTATCTTGCAGGAGATTTTGTCAGAGATAAAGATGCCGTAATTGCAGCAGCACTTATATGTGAAATGACTTTATATTATAAGGAGCAAGGATTAAGTTTATATGAAGGATTAATTAAGCTTTATGATAAATATGGATATTTTAAAGAAAATTTAATATCCATGGATTTTGTTGGAAAAGAAGGACAGGAAAAAATAGAAAAAATACTTCATTATTTAAGACATTCCATGAGCCCAGCTATAGCAGAAATAAAAATAGTAAAAAAAGCTGATTATAAGCTTGGGATAGAAAAAGATGTTGTAAATATACAGGAGACTACTATTGACCTTCCTAAATCTAATGTCTTAAAATTCATACTTGAGGATGGTTCTTGGCTTGTAGTAAGACCTTCTGGAACTGAGCCAAAGATGAAAGTATATTTATCAGTTAAAGGCAAAAGCATGGAAGAAGCTGAAACAAAAATAAAGGATTTTGAAAACAATGTAATGGATATAGTAAACAATGCTCAAACCTTATAATTATATTTAGGAGGTAACGCTTATGGGTATACAATCTCGTTTTTCCGACAAGCTAGCAAATATACTATTTTTAGAAGTAAATAATAAAAAATTAAGTAATATATTTAACATGAATATAGAAGATAATGTCTATATGCCTATAAAAGCTCAAGATATTATAGATAAGGTTAAGTCAGGTCAGAATGTAGATTCAATTCCAGTTGTATATTTTTTAGAAGCTATGTGCTTTGTAATGGGAGCAGATGATAATTTTAAATTTAATCATATATATAAGAGTATATTATTAAATTTTGATGATGTTATAAATTTGATAAAAGGCAAAATATACAAAGCTGTAGAAAATAATAATTATGAAGATGCATATATATTGCTCAAGGGTTTAGTGCAAGTAGAAGAAACTGAGGAAAATTATAATAAATTAATAATTTTAGTAGATAAATTAAGAACTTTAGACAATGCATATGTTGAAGAAGAAAGAAGTATATTAGATAGAATTAAAGAAATATTTGAAGCACTTCCTAGTACTTATTTATATGAAGCACTTTTAAAAAGGGATGAGAAGGATTATGAAGGTGCATTATTTGCATTAAATAACTATATTTCTAGAGGTGGAGAAGAAAATGCTGATATTACAGATTTAAAGCTTTCACTTAAGAATATAGTTGATTATGAGAAAGGTAAAAATCTTTCTTATGAAGATCCAGCTCAAGCATTAAAGCTATTAGTGCCGCTTATTTCAGAGTTTAATGATGATGCTGTTTTATATTATCATATAGCTGTATGCTATAGAAATTTAGCAATTCATGAAAAGGCAATTTATTATTTAAATGAAGCTTTAAGTATAGATAGTGCTATGCCTGAAGTGGTAAATGAGCTTGGAATAAATTATGCATCCATGGGAGATTTTGATAAAGCTATAATTTATTTAAGAAGAGCTTTTGAAGCTACTAAGTCTGTAGAAATTTGTACAAATCTTATAATGTGCTACTTAGATGCTGGAAAAATAGAGGATGCAAAGCTTCATTTGAATATAGCTAAAAAGTTAAATCCTAACGATGAAGTTGTAATAGAAATAGATAATTTGTTTAAAGATATGTAATTAAATTATCTTTTGCAAGTGAGAAAGGAAGTATATGGAGTAATGAAAGTAAAAAAAGCTATTATACCTGCAGCAGGACTTGGAACTAGATTTCTTCCTGCTACAAAAGCTCAACCTAAGGAGATGCTTCCTATAGTGGATAAACCTACTATACAATATATAATTGAGGAAGCCGTTGCATCAGGTATAGAAGAAATACTTATAATTACAGGTAGAAATAAAAGAGCCATAGAAGACCATTTCGACAAGTCTATAGAATTAGAAAATCAATTACAAAGTTCAGGAAAAGAAGAATTGCTTTGCATGGTAAATGACATATCAAATATGGTAGACATATATTATATAAGGCAAAAAGAACCGAAAGGACTTGGGCATGCTATAAATTGTGCTAAAACCTTTGTTGGCAACGAACCTTTTGCGGTTATGCTTGGTGATGACGTAGTAGATAGTGAAGTCCCATGTTTAAAACAACTTATTGATTGTTATAATGAATACAAGACTACAATACTCGGAGTGCAGGAAGTTCCAGAAAGTGATGTTCATAAGTATGGAATAATAAAGGGAAATTATATAGAAGATAGGGTTTATAAGGTGAAGGATTTAGTAGAAAAGCCTAAAACAGAAGAGGCACCTTCAAATATCGCAATACTTGGAAGATATATAATTACTCCTCAAATATTTGAAATACTTGAAAACACTAAACCTGGGAAGGGTGGAGAAATTCAACTGACGGATGCCTTAAGGTCATTATCTTCAGTGGAAGCCATGTATGCTTATTGCTTTAATGGAAAAAGATATGATGTTGGAGATAAATTAGGATTTTTACAGGCAACAGTTGAATATGCACTTAAAAGAGATGACTTAAAAGAAGAATTTATGAATTATTTATTAAACTTGAAAAATAATAAAAATTTTGCAGAGTTATATGAAAAATATTCATCTAATATACAAAGATAAGAAAACAGCTTACTTTATTGGATTTGATAATTAATAATAAAATCATATATTGCTATAAATTATGTAAAACCCCTTAATATGCTTGTCCGCATATTAAGGGGTTTTGTATCATAATTATGCAAAAATTTATATAAATTTCTTTATTAATATGGTAAACTCTTAATATGTGGGCATATTAAGAGTTGAATAATTTTTTGAATGATGTAAAATAGTTTAAGGAAACATCTCATTAAATGAGATGTGCTAATTTATAACAAAATCATAGATTTCTATAAATTATGCAAGGAAACATCTCAATAATTTTGACATAGGATGTGATTAAAGTGCAAAAGGACAAAAAGTTAATTTTTTATGATATTGCTTTGCTTATTTTATCGTTATATATAGCCCTTCTCCTAAGGTTGGATTTTAAAATTCCTAGGGAATATATGGAGTTTTTTTATTTATCATTTCTCCCTGTAATAATTATTACATTGTTTTTTAATAAGATTTTTCATTTGTATGATAGTATATGGAAGTATGCTTCAATAGAAGAACTTATTTCTATAATATACTCAGTTTCATTATCAAATGTAATCTTTATTTTATATAGTTATTTTATAAGTTATAAAATACTAGAAACTAGATATTTTAGATTTCCCTTTACAGTTCATATAATATTTTGGCTTTTATCAATAGTTTCTTTAGGAGGAACTAGGTTTATAGTTAGATTATTAGAGGAAATGAATATAAATAAGAGCTGTGAAGAAAAGAAAAAGAAGCTTATTATTATAGGGGCTGGTGATGCATCAGCACTTCTTATAAAAGAAATAAAGAAGAGTGACTATCTAAATTATGATATAGTAGGACTTATTGATGACGATTCATCTAAACAAGGAAAGCACATAAGTGGAGTTAAGGTAATTGGTGAGAGAAATGATATAGTTAGAATATGTGCTGAAAATAAAGTGGAAGAAATTATTTTAGCAATGCCTTCTACGGAAATAGAAACAAAGAGAAAAATAATAAATATATGCAAGAATACTTCAGCTAAGTTAAAAACCTTACCAGGTATTTATGAGATAATAGATGGAAAAGTAAATGTGAATAAGATAAGAGATGTAAACATAGAGGATTTACTTGGAAGAGAAGAAGTAAGATTAAATAATAAAGATATAGATAAGTATATAAAGGACAAAGTTATATTAGTAACAGGTGGAGGAGGCTCCATTGGTTCAGAATTATGTAGGCAAATAGCTAAGTTTAATCCAAATAAACTTCTCATAATGGATATATATGAAAATAATGCATATGATTTGCAAATGGAGTTAAATTATAATTATCCTAGTTTAGATAAAGAAGTTTTAATAGCTTCTATAAGAGATGAGGAGAAAATTAAAAGCATATTCGAAGAATATAAACCAGATGTTGTTTTTCATGCAGCGGCTCATAAGCATGTTCCTCTAATGGAAAGTAATCCCGGGGAAGCAATAAAAAATAACGTTATAGGAACTTATAATATTGCAAAATTTAGTCATGTTTATGGAGTTAAGAAATTTGTACAAATAAGTACAGATAAAGCAGTAAATCCTACAAACATAATGGGAGCAACTAAGAGGTTTTGCGAGATAATAATTCAGGCTTTTGATACTATAAGTAATACAGAATATGTAGCTGTAAGATTTGGAAATGTGCTTGGTAGTAATGGTTCAGTTATTCCGCTGTTTAAAAAGCAAATAGCACATGGAGGGCCTGTTACAGTAACACATCCAGAAATAAATAGATATTTTATGACTATACCTGAAGCTGCGCAATTAGTTATACAAGCAGGAAGTATGGCTAATGGCGGAGAGATATTTGTATTAGACATGGGGGAACCTGTTAAAATAGTGGATTTAGCTAAGGATTTAATAAAGCTTTCTGGATATCAACCAGGTTTAGACATAAAAATAGAGTACACAGGATTAAGACCAGGAGAAAAGCTATATGAAGAACTACTAATAGATGAAGTAGCTTTAACATCTACTGAACATGATAAAATATTCGTAGAAAAGCCTACAGGCAATAATATTGAGTTTGTAGAAAAATCAATTGAAGAATTTAAAGAAGTAATTTATAAGAGTAAAGAAGAAATATTTAAGCTTATGGAAGAAAAGGTTCCGACTTATAAAAGAAAGAAAAATAACTAAAAGTAGTAGAAAAGGAGAGAAGAATATGAAGGTTGATTTATTAGATTTAAAGGTGCAGTATCATAATATTCAGGAGGAAGTTGACAAAGCTATAAAAGAGGTGTTAGAAAGCACTCACTTTATCATGGGACCTAATGTAAAGGAATTTGAAAAGGAAGCATCAGAATTTACGGGAGTAAAACATGCATTAGGAGTTGCTAATGGAACAGATGCTATAATGCTTATATTAAGAGCATTAGGAGTAGGACCTGGAGATGAAGTTATAACTACTCCATATACATTCTTTGCATCAGCAGAAACTACTTCAGTTTTAGGGGCTACACCTGTATTTGCAGATATAGATAAAAATACTTTATGTATAGACCCTGAAAGTATAGAAAAGAAAATAACCGATAAGACAAAGGCAATTATACCAGTTCACATATTTGGACAGATGTGTGATATGGATAAAATAATGGAAATAAGCAAAAAATATAATATACCTGTAATAGAAGATGCTTGTCAGGCAATTGGAGCTGAATACAAGGGTAAAAAAGCAGGTTCTATCGGTATAGCAGGAACATATTCATTCTTTCCTACAAAAAATTTAGGATGCTACGGTGATGGAGGAATGGTTGTAACTAATGATGATGAATTAGCAGAAAACATAAGAATGCTTAGAGTTCATGGCGCTAGGGCGAAATATCGTCATGAGGCTATAGGATATAACAGCAGATTAGATGAAATACAGGCAGCAGTTTTAAGAGTTAAATTAAATTACTTAAATCAGTGGAGTTCAAATAGATATGAAAGAGCTCAAGTATATCATGAACTATTAAAGGATACTGATATAGTAGTTCCATTTGAAGATAAAAATTGCAAGCAAGTATATCATCAATATGTAATAAGATGTGAAAAAAGAGATGAACTTGCAAAATACTTAAATGAAAAAGGAATAGGAAATGCAATATATTATCCAATACCAGTTCATCTTTTAGAAGTTTATAAAAGCCTAGGATATAAAGAAGGGGATTTACCTGTATCTGACAAAGCTTGTGAAAAAGCATTGGCATTACCTATGTTCCCAGAACTTACAAGAGAACAGCAGGAATATGTAGTAAATTGCATAAAAGAGTTTTATAAAAACAATTAATATTTAAGGATGTATTAAAATGAAGGTTTTGATTATTTCTCATATGTATCCTTCAACTTTTAACCCAATGGCTGGAATTTTTGTTCACGAGCAAGTTAAGGCTTTAATAAATAATGGATGTGAAGTAAAAGTGGTAAGCCCAGTACCCTGGGCCCCTTTTCCTTTACAATATTTAAATAAGAAGTGGAAATTATATTCTGAAATTCCTAACAAAGCTTATTTAGAAGGCGTAGAAGTATATTATCCAAGGTATATAGAGTTCCCTAGGGGATTTTTATTTCATCAATCTGGGAAATTTATGTTTAATGGCATAAAAGATACTATAGCTGAGATATATAAAGAATTTAAATTTGATGTTATTCACAGCCATGTAGCTCTTCCAGATGGGTATTCAGGAATGCTTGCAAATAAAGAATATAAAGTCCCACATGTAGTAACTGTACATGGCCAAGACTTTCAACAAACTTTACATAAGAATGAAGAAACTAAAAAGGCGCTTTTTAAGGTTTTAAATTCAGTAGATAGTATTGTAGTTGTTAGTAATAAGTTGAAAAATATAGTTAAGGAATTCGAATTTTCATCTAAGATAACTGTAGTTCATAATGGTATAAGTAAAAAATATATTGATTCTTATAGTGAAAAACATACTAACAAGGATTATATAGAAATTTTAAGTGTTTCTAATCTTATACCTATTAAGGGATTAGAGTTTAATATTAAGGCAGTTAGTGAACTTGTTAAAAAGTATCCTAATTTAATTTACACAATAGTAGGAGACGGTGCCTTAAGAGATGAATTAAAGGATTTAGTTAAGGAATTAAATATAGAAAAAAATGTTGCATTTATAGGAAGAGTTAAACATGAAAAAGTATTTGACTATATAAAGAAATGTGATATATTTTCATTACCAAGTTATAATGAAGGTTTTGGAGTTGCATACATAGAGGCTATGTCGCAAGGTAAGCCTATTATAGGGGTTAAGGGTCAAGGAATAGAAGATATTATAATAAATGGCGAAAATGGATTTTTAGTTAATCCTAAAAATAATGAGGAAATTTATAATATACTTGAAATTCTTATAAAAGATAAAGATAAGAGAAATCAAGTTGGACAAAATGCTAGAAAGTATGTAGAAGAAAATTTAACTTGGGATATAAATGCAGATAAAATGATCAATATGTATAATAATCATTTAAGAGTACCAAAAATATAACACATATATTATTTAAAATATATATTATAAAAAAATTTGACCATATTACATGCAAAGTGTATAATTTTATGTGGTTATTTAAATTTACAAACCTAGGAGGTTCAAAACATGTCACAATTAAGAGATATGCTTATAGAAAAATTAGAAAATAAAACAGCAAAACTCGGAGTAGTGGGACTCGGATATGTAGGATTACCACTAGCAGTAGAAAAAGCTAAGGCAGGATATGAAGTAATAGGTTTTGATGTTCAAGATAAAAAAGTAGAAATGGTTAATGAAGGACACAACTATATAGGAGATGTTGTGGATGCTGACTTAAAGAAGATAATAGACGAAGGAAAGTTAAAAGCAACAACTGATTTTAGTTTTGTAGCAGAAGTAGATGCAGTATCCATTGCAGTACCAACTCCACTTGATTTATATAAACAGCCAGATTTATCATATGTGGTAAGCTCTGCAAAAAGTATAGCAAAATACTTACATAAGGGAATGCTTATAGTACTTGAAAGTACTACATATCCAGGAACAACTGAAGAAGTGTTAAGACCAATACTTGAAGAAACAGGATTAAAATGTGGAGAAGACTTTTTCTTAGCATTTTCACCAGAAAGAGTAGATCCAGGTAATAAACAGTTTAAAACTAAAAACACTCCAAAGGTTGTGGGTGGATGTACTCCAGATTGTACAGAAGTAGCAGCTGTATTATACAAAAATGTATTAGAGGGAGAAATACATACAGTATCCTCACCAGCGGTTGCAGAAATGGAAAAAATACTTGAAAATACATTTAGAAATATAAACATAGCACTTGTGAATGAAATAGCTATGCTATGTAATAAAATGAAGATAGATGTATGGGAAGTTATAGATGCAGCAAAGACAAAGCCATATGGTTTTATGCCATTCTATCCAGGTCCAGGATTAGGTGGACACTGTATACCACTAGATCCATTTTACTTAGAATGGAAAGCTAAAGAATATGATTTCCATACAAGACTTATAGAAACTTCTGGAGACATAAATGATAGAATGCCAGAATTCGTAGTAGATAATGTTATGAAGTTATTAAATAAGGACAAGAAATCCATGAATGGAGCAAAAGTACTTTTAATGGGAGTAGCTTATAAAAATGATATAGATGATATGAGAGAATCTCCAGCATTAAAGGTAATAGAGCACTTAGAAAAGCATGGAGCAGACGTAATAATTTGTGATTCATATGTTCCAGAATTTGAGCATAAGAATAACAAATATTACTCAGTAGATTGGAAAGAAGTTATAGATGAATCTGATATAGTGGTTATAACTACAAATCATAGCAATATAGATTACGAAACTTTAGTAGAGAAAGCTAAGATTGTATATGATACTAGAAATGCTACTAAAGAAGTTAAAAATAATAGAGAAAAAATTTATAAATTATAAGATAAAACTTAGTTTAGATGGAGCAAAAACTCCATCTAAAATTTAATGGAATAAATTTATAAGAGTAAATTTAAGGGATAGGCCTATTATGGCTTATCCTAATTTATAATTAAGGTAAGAGGTGTTTTTGGTGAAAAAGTTAAAATTTGCAATTATTGGTTGCGGAAGAATTTCATATAAACATGTGGAAGCGCTATTAAATAATAAAGAAGAAGCAATGCTTGTAGCTACTTGCGATGTAGATAAGGAAAAGGCAGAAGCTAAAGCACAAGAATACATAAAAGGAATGAATACTACAGTAAATGTAGGAATTTACGTTGATTATAAAGAAATGCTAGAAAAAGAAGATATAGATGTTGTAGCTATTGCTACAGAAAGTGGATATCATCCTGAGATAACTATATATTGTATGAACAAGGGTAAACACGCAATTGTTGAAAAGCCTATGGCACTTTCTATAGAAGATTCAGACGCTATGATAAAGTGTGCTAGAGAAAATAATGTAAAGCTTTGTATAAGTCATCAAAATAGATTTAATGAGCCTATACAAAAATTAAGAGAAGCTGTAGATGCAGGAAGATTTGGAAGACTTATTAATGGTACTGCAAGAATACTATGGAATAGAAATATGGGTTATTATACACAAGCTCCTTGGAGAGGTACGTGGGCACTTGACGGTGGTACATTAATGAATCAATGCATACATAATATAGATTTATTACAATGGATGATGGGTGGAGAAATAGATACTGTATATGCTCAGTGTGATACTTTCTTAAGAGATATAGAAGCAGAGGATTTTGGAGCAATTATTATAAGATTTAAAAATGGTTCTATTGGAATAATAGAAGGAACTGCTTGTGTATATCCAAAAAATCTTGAAGAAACATTAAGCATATTTGGTGAAGCAGGAACAGTAAGTATAGGCGGTCTTGCTGTAAATAAAATCGAAAACTGGAGATTTGCTGATGGCAAAGACAGCGAAGAGGAAATATTAAAAGAGCATGGAGAAGATCCAGATTCAGTTTATGGTTTTGGCCACACTGCACTTTATAAGGATGTTTTAGATGCTATTAATAACAACAGAGAACCACTTATAAATGGAGAAGCAGGTAAAATAGGAATGTCTATAATACTTGCTGCTTATAAGTCAAGACTTACAGGAATGCCTGTGAAATTCCCATTAGAAAACTTTTCTACAATGGACATGGTAAATGTAGATAAACTTCATAAGTAATAGTTTAATAAGTAGGGGAGAAAGAGATATGAATTATATATCCGAAACTGCTAATTTAGGTAAAAATGTTACTGTGGGAAAATTTGTAGTGATAGAAGATGAGGTTACTATAGGAGATAACTGCATTATTGCAAATAATGTAGTTATTCATAAAGGTACTAAAATAGGTAATAACGTAAGAATTGATGATAATACTGTAATAGGAAAAGAACCTATGAGATCTGTAAACAGTATATTTAAAGATGAGAAGAAACTACCTCCAGCAAAAGTATCAGATGAGTGTCTAATTGGAGCAGGAGTTATAATATACTGCGGATGTGAAATAGGTGAAAAGACACTTATTGCAGATACAGCTGTAGTAAGAGAAGATGTAACCATAGGATCAAAAACTATAATAGGCAGAGGAACTACGATAGAAAACTTCTGTACAGTTGGCTCTAATTGTAAAATACAGACCAATGTTTATTTAACAGCTTATTCAAAAGTTGAGGACTATGTGTTTATAGCACCTTGTGTAACCACATCAAATGATAATTATGCTGCTCGTTCAAAAGAAAGATTTGGTAAGTTTAAGGGCGTTACTGTTAAAAAAGGTGGTAGAATAGGAGCAGGTTCTGTTATTTTACCAGGAAAAGTTATTCATGAAGATGGATTTGCAGCAGCAGGCAGCGTAGTGACTAAAGATGTAGATAAAGAGGCTATAGTGGCTGGAAATCCAGCTAAATATTTAAGACAAGTGCCAGAAGATCAACTTCTTAAAAATCAATAATACCTATGAGGTGTAATTAATGAAAATATGTATGTTAACATCAGGACACGATGTTTTTGATAACAGAATATATTATAAGGAAATACTATCCTTAAAAAAGGTATATGATGAAATATATATTGTAGCTCCAGGAGAAAAGGACTTTGTTACGGAAGATGGAGTTATAGTAAAATGCTTTGAAAAGAGAAAAAACTGGCATGATAGAATACGACCTATGAATGACATGTTTAAAATAGCAAAGGAAATAAAGGCTCATGTTTACCATGCTCATGAGCCTGACTCCTTTCAAGTAGCTATTAAGTTAAAAAAAGAGCTAGGATCAAAAGCCATTTATGATTCCCATGAATATCATCCAGAAGGCTTTGCAGAGCATTTTAAATTAGGAAAAGGAATTGTAGAAAAAGCTATATATACCTACGAAAA
This sequence comes from Clostridium peptidivorans, assembly GCF_900205925.1. Taxonomy (GTDB): domain Bacteria; phylum Bacillota; class Clostridia; order Clostridiales; family Clostridiaceae; genus Clostridium_AK; species Clostridium_AK peptidivorans. The sequence goes on from NZ_OAOD01000003.1 coordinate 20,920, forward strand.
AAGTTTAGGAAAAAATGCAGATTATATTATATCTGTAAATGAAATTTTAATAAATAAATTTAAAAAGTATAATGAAAATGTAGTTCTCTTACCTAATTATCCTGTATTAAATGAAGAAGTAGAAAAAGATTATAATGAAAAACCTACATTCATTTATGTAGGAGGGTTAAGAGAAGATAGAGGAATATTTAAAACCCTACAAGCTATAAAAAAGGTAAATGAAGATTGTAAGTACATATTTGTAGGTCCATTTGAAACAGAGGACTTTAAAAATAAATGTGAAAATTATTTAAAGGAAGAATTGAAAAATAAAGATGTAACCTTTGTTGGCAAGGTACCTCATGTAAAAGTATTTGATTATTTAAAAAAAGCTCATGCAGGTTTTGTTTTACTTCAGCCGGATAATTGGAGATACGTTAATTCTGAACCAATAAAATTATTTGAGTACATGATAAGTAAAACTGCAGTAATAGGAAGTAACTTTGAAATGATGGAAAAAATAGTCAAAAATCCAGATAGCGGTGTTTTAGCAGATCCTTCATCAGAAGATGATATAGCAAGAGCTATTACAAAGATAGCTGCGGATCTAGAAGCTGCAAAACGTATGGGGAATATAGGATATCATAAGGTATGTAAGTCCTATAATTGGAACGTATGTGAAAAAAGATTGCTAGAAGCTTATAAAAGCTTAGAGTAAATTTGGAGGTAGTATGTCTGAAGTAAAAAAGGATATGAAAACTGCAGCTAAGTACAGTATAATTATTACGATTATATTGGTAATTAGTAAAATGACAGGTTTTTTAAGGGAGTTTATAGTTGCTATACAATTAGGAGCAACTAGGGAATCGGATATATTTAAGGTTGCAAGTACTATGCCACAGGTGTTTTTTAGTGCTGTGGCAGCGGCACTTGTTACCACATTTATTCCTATATTCTCTAATGTTAAATCTAATAAGGATGAGGCAAATAAGCTTTTTAATAATGTACTAAATATAATAACTATTTTATGTGTATTTTTAACGATTATAGGAATAATAGTTTCGCCTCAATTGGTAAAGTTATTTGCTGGAGGAATTAAGGGACAGGACTTTTTATTAACAGTTGATATGACAAGAATAATGATGCCATCTATAATATTTTTAGGGATGAGTGGATTATATACAGGATATTTGCAGTCCTATGGAAAGTTTATTCAGCCTTCTTTAACTGGAATTGTAGCTAATATAGTTATAATAATAGGTCTAATAGTATTTTATAAATATTATGGCATAACTGCTGCAATAGTTTCAGTATTTGTAGGAGCAATAGCACAAGCTTTAACTCAAAGACCTTTTATGGGAAATGATTATAAGTATAAATTTTATATAGATATTAAAGACCCTAATGTAAGAAAGATGCTTACATTAGCTGTACCTATTTTAATAAGCAGTGCAGTATCTCAAATAAATCTTATGGTATCTAAAAATTTTGCATCTAATTTGGTACCAGGAAGTATTTCAGTAATAGATTATGCAAGTAAATTTAGTACTATAATAAATCAGGTATTTATTGTAGCTATAACTACAGTATTATATCCAAAGCTTACGGAAAAATATGCTATGCAAGATTATAAGGGCTTTAGAGAACTTTTTGTTAAGTCTGTAAATATGGTAGTACTTGTTACCATTCCACTAATTTTTGGACTAGTAGCTTTAAGTGAACCTATAATTAAAGTGATTTTAGAACATGGAAAATTTGATAGTAATGCTACTGAAATTACGTCCGTATGCCTTAAATATTTAGCATTTTCTGCTTTTGGCTATTCGTTAATGGATATTTTAGGGAAAGTATTTTTTGCTATGAAAAATACTTTTGTGCCTATGATAAATGGATTTATATTAGTTGTGGTAAATATATTATTTGTAGTTATACTAGCACCTGTTATGGGGGTAAATGGTATAGCTTTAGCTACTACTTTATCTGTAACTATTTTAGCTTTAATATTATTTATTGAACTTAAGGCAAGAATTAAAGAAGTAAGTTATCTTAAAATTTCCATGAATTTTATAAAGATGGCTATATCAGGGTTCGTCATGTATGAAGCAGTAGTTTTAACTTATAATATGCTTTATAGGTTAATGCCTCAAAGTAATTTATTTATAATATCAAATATAATAATTTGTACTATAATTGGTGCATTCATATATGTAATTATGCTAATAATATTAAGGGTTGATGAAATAAAAGGATTATTAAAAAATAAAAAATTAAAATAAGAATTAGGGGAGATAAATAATGATTAAAAAGAATATAAGGTATGTTATATATACCATAATCATTATAATATTGATTTCAATATCAGCATTTTATAAAATGAATTTTTATGAAAGTTATTCAGGAGAAAAGCAATTACCTCCTGAATTAAAAGATAAAACTATAGTAAGATTATGGATGAAAAAAAGCATTATATCTCCTACCAGATCTTATCAAATAGAAAAGTTTAATAATACTAATAAGGACAATATACATATAATATTCTCCGAATATAAAGAGGATTATTACAATGCTTTAAGAACCACCCTTGCATCAGGCCAGGGACCAGATATATTTGAATATGGTTTTAATGCTTTAATGAAGAATGATCAAATTGCATATTTAGATGAAATAAATATGGATCTTAATAAAGTGAATAAGGATAACATTGTATACTACAAGGATAAGCCGTTAGGTATTAAACTTATGGAAAATAACGTAAAGTTTATTTGGAACAAAGAAATATTTAAAAAAGCTGGACTAGATCCTAATAAGCCTCCAAAAAATTGGGGCGAATTGATAGAGTACTCTAATAAGATTAAAAATAAGTTTCCAGATATTACAACCTTTGCATTTCCATTTAAGGAATATGAAGATATGAATATCGCTATAGGGGAACCTAGTGTAAATTCGGGTTCAATTTATACAACCTTTTGGAATTATAAAGAGGGAAAGTATGACTTTAGTTATGCAAAAGATATATTAAATATATATAGGGAGTTATATTCAAAAAATATATTAGAGGAAGATTTTGATAAGAAATCTAAAAATCAATTGAGATCTGAGTTTTATCAAGAAAATATAGCAATGATGATAAGTACTTATGAGGACAAAGCGTATTTTTCTAATATATTACCTTTAGGTTTTGAAGTAGGAGTTTCAAACTTAATGCAAGTTGATGAAAAAAATAAAAATAAATATTACTTTACAAATAACTCAAATTTTTTAGTTTTAAATAAAGCTTCTATAGAAAAAACAAAGGATGATACAGAGCAAAGCATACAGGAAAAAACAAAAAAAGCAGAGGCTGTAAAAAAGGTATATGAGTATTTAGTAAGTAATGAAGTGAATAATGAAATTTTACAAACAAAAAATGCATTGCCTATTAACGTTAATAATACTACCATAAGCAATGATGTTTATTCAGGATACAATGATGTTAATGATTTTTCTAATCAAAGGTTAGATCCTACTATATTTTTAAGTAGAAATTCAAGATATGAGTTGAATTTGGTTTTAGATGCTATAAAATCTAAAAGTAGTGTGGAAAGCGTTATTGAAGGTTTAAATAATCAATACAAAAAATATTATGATTTTGCCATAGATAAAGAAAAATTTGATTTTCAATATTATAAAATGAAATAATAGGAAAACTGAGATTGGAGAAGTGAAGTAAATGGAAACATATATAAATTACTTCAAAAATACAATTAAGGATTATTATAAAGTAATAGTAGGATGTTTTTTAGTTTCTTTCATAGTATCAATTATACTAATGAAAAGTATAGGAATAGGCACTAGTTTGATGCTATTTGCTGCTTTGTTTCTATTGCTATTAGATATAATATTAATGAAAAAGGATAAAAAACTATCTATATTGATGTTCATACTGTTTTTGCCAATTTATACAACAGTAAGAAGAGTAGTGTACTTTGATATACTTTTTTTTAGAGTTACCTTTGAAACAATTTATGTATTAGTATTGTTTATATTTAGTTTTAAAGATATAAAAATTAAGATTGTGAGTTATTATAAAAATGATAAAAGAAACTTTAATTTTATTGTTTTAGTACTGACCTTTTTAATCTTCTGTATTAATAGTAGCTTTTTTTCTCCAGATTTAATGAAGGGATTAAGTGAGGTATATATAGGTGTAGCAACACCTATAATGTTCTTATTAAGCTTTATAGCTTATTTTAACAAGGAAGATAAAGAAAGAGTATTTTATGCTTTAATATTAGCATTAAGTTTTAGCTGTGTGTATGGTTACTTGCAGTTATTTAGCAGAGGAATTTCTCTATCAGCCATAAAAAGTAATAGAATTTACTTAACTTATGGTTTCCATAACGTTAATATTTTTGCAGGCATAATTCTTACAGTGTTTCCTCTTTTATTAGAATTAGTGTTATATAAAAAGAACAGCTTTAAAAAACAAGTATTTTTAAGTCTTATGCTTTTGAACTATATTTTAGCTATAATATTAACCTTTAGTAGGGGAGCATGGTTATGTTTATTAATTACTATATTTATAGCGTTACTAAGTAAAAAGTATATAAAGATTTTATACATAGGATTAATACCATTTGTGGTTGGATTTAAGCCAATATTTTCTTATATAATGCATAGAGGAACAACTACATCATTTTTACAAAATGAATCAGCGGTGGCTAGATTGCAATCTATATTTACTGATTTAGTAATTATGCTTAAATACCCCTTTGGAATAGGGGGAGGTAATTTTCCAGTTGCATATAAAAAGTTTTCTTTTCAGGGATATTTAGCAATGCCTGAAAATATAAGATTTAATGCAACAGTTGCACATTATCCTTTAGAACATGCTCACAATATTTTATTGCAAATTGGGGTAGAATTTGGAATAATTTCCTTAATAATATTTATAGCTATTATATTGAATAGATTAATAGTTTGTTTTAAAAATTATTCATATAATAGGGCAATGATTAATTCAGTAGCTATATATATTATATTTTCTACTTTAACAGGAAATGAATTTAATCATAAAGGTGTAATAACAGGAACTCTTGTGATATTTATAATTTTTGGTTTAATTTCTATACTTAACGAAGAAAGTGAAAGCTTAAAAAACTAATTTTAAATTATAGGAGAGGTTTACATGAATAATAATAACCTTACAGTTTCTATAGTAATTCCTTGCAGAAACGAAGAAAATTATATAAAAAAGTGTTTGGACTCCTTTATAAATCAATCCTATTCTAAAGAGTTATATGAAATACTTGTTTGTGATGGTATGTCAAAGGATAAAACAAGAGAAATTATAAAAGATTATATGAAGGAACATTCAAATATAAAGATTATAGATAATGAAGGATTATCAGCACCTAAAGGAATGAATAAAGGAATAAACTATAGCAAAGCTGATGTAATAATAATATTTGGCGCTCACGCATATGCAGATAAGGACTTTATAAAAGAAAATGTAAATGCTCTTGTTAAAAATAAAGAAATAGGGTGTGTTGGCGGACCCATAGAAACTATTAATGAAGATAACAAAGGGACAGCTATTTCTGCGGCAATGAGTTCTCCCTTTGGTGTTGGAAATGCCTTGTTTAGATATGCTAAGGAAGAAATGTTTGTTGATACAGTTGCATTTGGATGCTACTTTAAAAAGGTATTAAATAAAATAGGATATTTTGATGATGAGCTTGTAAGAAATCAAGATGACGAATTAAATTTTAGGGTAATAAAAAATGGATATAAAATATTATTATCACCTAAGATAAAATCTTATTATTACAGCAGATCTTCTTTAAAAAAGCTATGGAAACAATATTATCAGTATGGATTTTGGAAAGTAAGGGTAATGCAAAAACATGGAAGGCCGGCATCCATAAGACATCTAATTCCAGCATTATTTGTTATTACAAATATACTAGGAATAGGGCTAGGATTATTTTATAAATGGATACTTTATTTATGGTTTCTAGAAATATTTTTATATTTAATAGGAGACATTATATTTTCATCAAAGCTTATAAAAAATAATAAAAGTATATTTCCATATATATTCTTAATATTTCCTATTCTTCATTTAAGCTATGGTTTAGGTTTCGTAAATGGAATATTCAACTTTTATATATTTAAATCTAAGAAATCCATTGAAAAAAATACAAAAATGTCGAGATAAATATAAGAAGCACACAGATATTGAAAATTTACAATACCTTGTGTGCTTAATTTGTGTATAATATATAGGGAGACATCTCAATAAATGGAGATGTGCTGAAAGGAGAATAAAAATGGAAACAAGCACTAGATTCTTAAGCTTTTTATTATACATATATATGATTTTACTACCCATTATTCCAAGCAAGTTTAAAATAAGCAATATTCCTTTTAATGGAGACGTATTAGTAGCTTTGCTTATAGTTTCTTATTTAATTATGATAGTGATATTTAAAACTGTAAGAAATAGATTTGTAAATGGATTAAAAGACTTTTTTTCGAATTATTTGACTATATTTATATCTTTATTGATATTTATAATGTTTATTTCTATATCTTACGCTACAGATAAAAAAGTAGCATTGAGTGAAAGTATAAGATTTAGTACTTATGGAGCATTATTTTTTATAATAAAGTATGAATTAAATAATAAGTATATTTCAAATAATATACTAAAGCTATATATTTATATAGTTACTTTAGTAAGTACTATAGGCATATTTGAATATATACTAGGTATAGGATTTATACAAAAGAGTGAGCATGGAATAAGAACTAGAATTTTTTCTACCTTAGAAAACTCTAATAATTTAGGTGCTTTTATGCTAATGGGATTCTTCCCAATAATAATGCTAATGTTAAATGAAAAAGAAAAAAGAAGAAAAATATATCTAGGAATAGTAAGTTTATTAACGTTTATGAACATAATATTAAGCTTTTCAAGAAATGCTTGGCTAGGATTAGCAATAGGAAGTGTAATATTATCTTTAACTTATAGTTGGAAGATAATATTAGGTATGGGTGGACTAGGAGTTATAGCATTATTAATTCCACAAATAAGCAATAGATTACTAGAATTTACTGATAGAAGTCAAAATTTATCTAGAATAAAGTTATGGGATATTGCATTTATGATGATTAAAGATCATCCATTGACTGGAGTTGGCAATGGGAATTATAGAGTTATGTATGATATATATAAGCTAAAGTACAAAAAGAAAATAGAGTATTATCCAACAGATAATTTTCATACACATAATGTTTTTTTAAAGATACAATGTGAATTGGGATTATTTGGAACCATGGCTTTCGTAGGGGTAATTGTAAGTATAGTTGCTAATGTGGTGAAATTTATAAAAAAGGTTGATACTAAATTTTATAAGGTATTTTACACTGGATTTTTGGCTTCAATTATAGCGTTTATATTTATGAATGTTATAGATAACTTTTTTTCCGCCCCTAAAGTAATAGCTTTTTTTTGGATTTTAGTAGCTAATTTTGAAGGAATATTATATAAGAATCAAGAGAATTAGAGGAAGATAATTACTATGAAAATGTACTATAATTTTTTAAATATGTTACTGTGTATATATATTTTTCTATTCATAGCATTACCAATTACGTCAAAATATAAGGTTGTAGGGTTAAATATACACGTTGTACTAAATATACTTATGATTTATTATGTATCTGGAATAATTTTAAATAAGGAAATTAGAAACAGATCTATAAATTCAGTTATAAGATTTTTTAAAAATAAATGTAATATTGTTCTTAGTTTTTGTGTAATATGGATGATATTTAGTGTAACTTATTCAGCGGATAAAGTTTCTGCTATATCAGAAATTGTAATGTATATGAAATATCTATTCATATATTTTTTAATTGAGGATCAGACACATAATAAAAGATATATTGATAATATACTTAATAGTTTTATATTTACTTTAATAGTAGTATCTATTGTGACCTTTATTGATACCTTAAAGGGGATTGGAATAGAACAAACAGCAGAAGGGGTAAATAGAATAAGAGTAGAATCATTACTCGAAAATTCAAATAATCTTGGGGCGTTCTTTATATTATTTATATTTCCTTTTATAATGTTATCTATTTATGAAAAGGAAAAAAGAAAAAAGTACTTGTACATAATAATTTCAATTTTATGCTTATTTAATATAATCGTGAGTTATTCACGAAATGCCTGGATGGCCTTTGGGGCTGGATGCTTATTAATAGTAATTATTTATAATAAAAAGTTTATAGTGCCATTTTTAGGAGTGTTTTTAATAGGATTATTAATTCCTGAAATTTCAATAAGGCTAACTGAATTTAATGATTTTAGTCAAAATGTTACTAGAATTAAATTATGGGAAACTGCATTGCTAATGATAAAGGAACATGCTTTATTGGGTGTAGGAGTAGGAAATTTTTCTTATCAATATGACAAATATATAAAAAGATTTGAAGAACTTAAGTATGCGGATTATCCAATATTTCATCCACATAATGTATTTTTGCAGGTGCAGGCTGAATTAGGCATTATAGGAACTATATTGATTATAAGCTTAATAATATTTATAATTATAAAAATAAAAAAATACATACGTGAAACTTCCAGTAGTTTACATAAAAATTTTTACAGGGGATTTTACATTTCTTTTATAGTTTTTATTTTCATAATGAATATGTTAGATGATTTTTTCTCAGCTCCTAAAATTATCTTAATATTTATAGTTATTATATCGATACCAATTAATTCAAAGGAACCTGAAGTTATGTAATATGGAGGTGATACCAATTAATATATTGCAAGTAATAACAGGAACTGATAACGGTGGTGGAGGGAATCATGTTATAAATATATGTTTAAATAATATAGATGAAATGGAGTGCTCTCTTTGCTTAATTGGAGATGGGATGCTATATGAAAAGGCTAAGGAATTGCATATACCTGTAAGCTACTATAGCTTTAAAGAGCTTTTATCTAATAGACTTATAGAACATATAGAAAAAAATAAAATAGATATAGTTAATTTCCATGGAGCCAAGGCAAACTTTTTATATTTTATGATAGCGCATAAAATAAAAGTTCCATGTGTTGTTACAATTCATAGTGACTATAGATATGACTTTATAAACAGCAAATTTAAAAGAGTATTTTTTACTCCATTAAGTATTTTAGGGTTAAAAAAGTATAAAAATTATATTTGTGTATCACAGTATCTAAAAAATCTAATAAGTGAAAATAACTTTAAAGGAAATAAATACGTAATACCTAATGGTATTTCTTTAGAAAAATCTTATTTAAAGCAAGATAGAGATTCAATAAGAAATATGTATAACATATCTAAGAATGAATTTTTATATTCAATGGTAGGAAGAATGCATCCAATAAAAAATCATGATGGGTTAATAGATGCCTTTTTTAAACTTCAAATGGAAATAAAAGATGCAAAATTAATGTTTTTGGGATTTGGAGATTTAGAGGAAAGATTAAAAGAAAAGGTTAAAAAATTAAATATACAGGATAAAGTAATATTTGCAGGGTTTAAAGAAAACATATTAGATTACATAAACGCATCAGAAATTGGAGTACTAACTTCTTTTAGTGAAGGAGGGGCTCCACCATTAGCAGTACTTGAAACTGCTTTTATGAAAAAGACAATTATATGCTCTAAGGTTGGAGATATGGAAAGTATAATAAGTGAAAATGAGGGATTCTTAGTGAATCCTTATGATATAGATGACATATATGATAAAATGAAATGTGCTTATAATAATAGAGATAAATTAGAATTAATGGGTGGAAATCTTTATAATAAAGTTATACATGAATATTCATTGGATAACTTTTGGAAGAGATACTTTGATGCATATAGTAAAATTTTAAGCGGAGTGAATTAGATGAAGGAATCTAAATTTGTAAAGAGTTCTTTAATAGTAATGATGTTTACCATAATAGGCAAGCTTTTGGCTGTAATAAGAGATTCCTTAGTGGCAGCAAAGTTTGGAGCATCATATACTGCAGATATATATAATTTTTCTATAGGAATAGTATATTTACTTACTACAATAAGTTATGGACTTACAACTACGTTTATACCAATGAATACAGAATACATTGAGAAAAAAGATGAGGCTTCTAGAATTAAGTTTGTAAATAATACTATAAATGTATATACTATTTTTACAATATTATTAATATTAATATCAATAATTTTTGCAAAATATATTGTTTTAATATTTGCGCCTGGGTTTAAAGATAATCAGTATGTATTTAGTACCACCGTAAATATTGTGAGAATTATGCTTTTGTCACTGCTTTTTATAAGCATTCAAAGTGTTATTACAGGGGTACTTCAATCTCATAATGAATTTTATGAGCCAGCAGCCATGTCACTTGTTTCAAATATTGTATTTATAATCTATTTGGTTTTCTTAACAAGTAAATATGGAATATATGGATTTGCTTGGGCAACGGTAATAAGTTTTTTAGCACAACTTATAATAAACCTTCCTAAATATAAAAAGCTAGGGTATACATATAAATGGATTTTAAATATAAGAGATAAGAATTTAATAAGTATGTTTATGCTTATGACTCCTGTTATAATAAGTACTTCACTTATTCAATTAAATAATTTTATAAATAGGGCTTTTGCAACTAAGTTATTTGAAGGAGCACCGACAGTGCTTGATTATTCAAATAAAATAAATACATTGGCTTATGAGGTTTTTGCTATAGGTATAGCTATGGTTATATATCCATTTCTATCTAGATATGCAGTAAATGGAGTAACAAAGGAATATAAGGAAATTTTATCAAAAGGGATAAATATGATATTACTCATAATGGTCCCTGCTTCCATTGCAATAGCAGTACTTAGAGTACCCCTTATAACTTTAATCTTCAAAAGAGGAGCCTTTGATGAGAATGCTGTAAATCTAACGGCAAATGCATTATTATTTTATTCACCTGCAATGATAGCTTACGGATTAAGGGATATATTGAATAAAGCCTTTTATGCAGTTAAGGACACTAAGACTCCTATGATAAATAGTTTTATTGGGATAATAATAAATGTTATTATAAACATATTTATAGTAAAGTACATGAGGGTTTCGGGATTAGCACTTGCTACAAGTATTTCTTCTATAATTATTACAGTATTAATGCTCATAAATTTAAATGAAAAGATGAATGGAATTGGGCTAAAAAATATTTGCGTTACATTTATAAAAACTTTACTTTCAGCATCAATTATGGGTATTATAATAAATATAATAAGTATTTATTGTATGAATACTTTTGGAAATAATGCATATGGAAGCTTAATTTCATTACTTGTAAATTTTGTAATAGGATTAACTATATATTTTATGTGTATATATATTTTAAAAGTAGAAGAAATTTATTATTTTTTAAATTTGTTAAAAAATAAAAGAAATAAAAAATAAATAGGGAGGAATTTTGCATGCAAAATAATTTAATAGAGATAAATGAACAAGATCATATAAGAGATAAAAGAGTTCAATTTGCCGTTAAGAGATTTATAGACATAGTATTATCTTTATTTGGGATAATAGTCTTGTCTCCTATATATTTAATTCTTATATTGCTTATAAAATTAGACTCTAAAGGTCCAGCTGTATTTAAGCAAGTAAGAGTGGGAAAAGATAATAAAGATTTTACGATATATAAGTTTAGAACAATGATTGTGGATGCAGAGAAAAAAAGAAGTTTAGAAATAAATCCAGAAGATATAGGTAATTTTGTTTTTCAAAGTAAGGAAGATAATAGAATTACAAAAATGGGTTCTTTTTTAAGAAAAACAAGCTTAGATGAACTTCCACAGCTTTTTAATGTATTCAAGGGAGACATGAGTTTAGTTGGGCCAAGACCTGAAATTCCTGATGTAGTAAAATATTATCCTCCTGAATATGCACAAAGGCTGCTAGTTTTACCTGGAATTACAGGACTTGCACAGGTAAGTGGAAGAGGAGAAATAGAACTTGCTAAAACTATATATTATGATTTAACATATATTAAGAATTTTTCAGTATGGTTAGATATAAAAATACTATTTAAAACAGTATTTTCTGTATTTAAAAAAGAAGGAGCATTTTAACATATGTTTAGCTCAATATTAGGTTATAAGGTATTTAATAAAGGGGAAGAAGAACTTTTTAGATGTATAAATAATTATGATAAGGTGCATATAATATCTGGAAACCCGGAAGTATTAAATAATGGTCTTAAAAATAAGGAGCTGTTTAAAAACTTTACTTCGGAAAACTCCATAATTATTCCTGATGGAATAGGTACAGTTATTGCATCCAAGGCTTTAAAGCAAGGTATAGAAAAAAAAATAGCTGGAATAGATTTAATGGAAAAGCTTTTAATAAACTGTGAGCGTGAAGGAAAAAGTGTATATCTTTTAGGAGCAAGAGAAGAAGTGCTTCAAAAGTGCATAAAAAACTTAAAAATAAAGCATCCAAGGCTTATTATATCAGGAAGTCATAATGGTTTTTTCGATTTAAATAATTGTGATGAACTAATAACAGAAATAAATAACTTGAAACCTTATGCTCTTTTTGTAGCTATGGGAGCTCCTAGACAGGAGTTATTCATAACTAGATATATGAATGGGTTAAATGCAAATATATTCATGGGTGTAGGAGGATGTTTTGATGTATTTGCAGGAGAAGTAAAAAGAGCACCTAAATGGATGATAAATTTAGGCTTAGAATGGCTTTATAGAGTAAGCAAGGAACCTTATAGAATAAAGAGACTTGGTTCAATTCCTGTATTTATTGCAAAGGCTATATTTAAGAGTTAAGTAAAATGTAATTATTATACTTGCCAATTATATGAAATAATATTTAAATTATAAAAAGCACAAGGAAGTTTATTAAAAATAACCTTGTGCTTTTTATTTTACTTAGTAATCGAGTAACTAGTTTCTACTTAAGTTCATCTAGTGAAGCAAACCTATAACCTTTAGCTTTTAATTCTTTTATAACATCATCTAATATTTCAGTATTGGTTTTAGAAACTGCATGTAAAAGCATTATTGATCCGTTATGAGTTCTATCCATTATCATCTTTTTAGCATACTCATGAGAAGGTTGTTTATTGATATCCCAATCATGATACGCAAAGCTCCAGAAAATAGTTTTGTAGCCTAATTCTTTAGTATAAGAAAGAGAAAGTTCACTGTACTTACCCATAGGTGGTCTAAAGAACTTAGGCATATCTTTGCCTGTAAGATCTTTAAATATCTTTGCTGTATTTTCAAGCTCATAATTAAACTTATCTTTACCCTTTAGAGCAGTTGAAGCCATAGAAGGATGATTAGTTGAGTGATTGCATACTAAGTGACCTTCATTTACCATTCTCTTAACCAAATCTGAACTAGTTTTTATATAAGGAGTTACTACAAAAAACGCTGCTGGTACATTATTAGCTTTTAGTATATCTAATATTTTACCAGTATATCCATTTTCATAGCCTTCATCAAAAGTAAGATATAAAACTTTTTCATTTGTATTTCCAAGGTAATATCCATCTTGCTTAGTTATTAAATTTAATATATTGGGATCAACAGTGGATGGAGTTCCATCTTTTGTAGGTATAAAAAACCAATCGCGTTCCTTTGTCTCTAAGGTAGTTGTACTTAATTGAGCCTTAGATTCCTCTGTAGTATTTTTAGAGGGTTCATCAGCCTTATTTTTTATAGGTTTTTCCTCTTTTTCTACAGAGTCATTAGAAGTTTTTTCATCTGAACCATCGTTAGTTGAATTATTCTCTTCAGTATTTATTTTTTCTTCTGAAATATCTTTTTCCTCACTTATCACAGCATCATCAGTTTTATTATCAGAAGAATTACTAGCTTGTTCATTCACCGAACTTGCTCCAGGGTTTGTATATACCTTTTGATTATTACTTTTACAACCTATTAAAGAAAAACAAAGCACAATAGATACTAAAATGGAAAGACATTTCTTTTTCATATTTAATCACCTACCTAATATATGATATACTTTAGTTTGTGTGTATTACTACTTAATATACGATGGAGAGAGAAAAAATGATTGATATATTTTTGGAAAAAATAGACGAACTATATAATATTATTTTACTTCCAATGGATAATAGTTACAAGTTGGAAGCTTCAAAAAAGTACAAAAAATTATTCTTTTTAAAAAAAGAACAGTATTTTGGAGAATTTTATTATAATAATTTTGGTAAGGATAAATATAAAGGGACAATATATACTCCAAAGGAAATATCAGATTATATGGTTAGAATGGTTATCTCAAAGGAAGATATAATAAATAACCCATATATTAAAATATTAGATCCCGCTTCAGGATGTGGAAATATACTTATACCTTGTTATATTTATCTTTTTAATATTTATAAGGATAACTTAGCCCAAATTAATAGAAAGAATAACTTAAATCTCAATATACATACTATTGGAAGCCATATAGTTAAAAATAATATTTTTGGTATGGATATAGATGATGTAGCGTTAAAAATACTTATAATAGATTTATTTTTAATAAGCGGAGAAGTATCGCCTAAAAACTTTAGAAATGGAGATTTTTTATTAAATGACATTAAAGATACATATGAAATTATAATAGGAAATCCACCATATATAGGGCATAAGTCTATAGATAAGGACTACTCAGTAAAGTTAAAGAAAGCCTATAAAGAAGTTTATAGTGACAAGGGAGACATTTGTTATTGTTTTTTTAAGAAAACTAAAGAATTATTAAAGTACGAAGGAAAAGTAGTATATATTTTAGCACGGTATTTTATAGAAGCTCAAAATGGAATGAGCTTAAGAAAATATATATCAAATAATTTCTCTATAAGAGAGATAGTGGATTTTTATGGATTAAGGCCCTTTAAAAATACAGGAGTAGATCCGGTTATAATTTATGCTAATAATTCTAATATAGAAAATGATATTAATATTATAAAGCCATTAAAAATTAAGGGACAAAATAAGAAAGAGTTTTATGAATCACTATTTTTAAATAAAGCACATAATTATAATAGATTTAGTATAGGAGAACATACTTTAAAAAATAGTACTTGGATACTTAGAAGTAATGAGGAGAGAAATATACTAGATAAAATTATAAAGAAGTCTAGTTTAAAGTTAAAAGATATATGCAATAGTTATCAAGGAATCATAACAGGATGTGATAAAGCATTTATAGTATCTGAGGAAATTATTAAAAATGAAAATTTAGAAAAGGATATACTGAGACCTTGGATAAAAAGTAGTTATATAGAAAAAAATCATATAAAAGATGCAAAAGAGCACATAATTTATGCTGATTTTATAAATGATGATGAGAATAAATATGTTAATACATTGAATCATATAAAACCTTATGAATATAAACTTATGAATAGAAGAGAGTGCAGAAATGGTATAAGAAAGTGGTATCAGTTACAATGGGGGAGAAAACCTCTTATCTTTGAAGGAGAGAAGATAATATTTCCTTATAAAAGTAATAGTAATAAATTTGCATTAGATAAAGGAAGCTTTTTTAGTGCAGATATATATAGCTTAATTTTAAAAGAAGATGCAAGTTATGATTATAAAACATTATTATTTTTATTGAATAGTAGTATATATGAATTTTACTATCATTGTTTTGCAAAAAAGCTAGGGGATGATTTATATGAATATTATCCTAATACATTAATGGAATTAATGATACCGTTAAAATGTGATATAACTTTTTTCGAAGAAAATAAATTATATGAGTATTTTGAGATAACAGATGAGGAAAAAAAGATCATTGAAGAAAGCCTGTGAGTAACTTTTTTTAAAATAATAAATAATAGATAATAATTATTGAAACATATTAATGTATTTAAATATAATTACAGATATTAAATTATATAATAAGGGGCTGCCTCAAAATAAAATTTTGAGGCAGCTCCTTCCGTAATTATTATCTATTATTTTAGCACTTCTTCTACAAATTTAGGTAGTACAAAAGAAGCTTTATGCAATCTTGGAGTATAGTATTTTGTTTCAAAAGAAAGACTTTCTGGAACATTAGCATTTTCTGGATCATGTTTTTTAGAACCTACTGTAAAGCTCCAGTATCCAGATGGATATGTAGGTATTGCTGCCATAAATAACTTAGTAACAGGGAAAATTGCTTTTGCATCATCATAAACTCTTTTAACTACTTCTGGAAGATAGAAAGGGGTTTCAGTTTGTGCAATAAATATTCCATCTTCAGTTAAGCACTCGTATATTTCCTTATAGAAACTTCCTCCAAATAGTCCTTCTGCTGCTCCAAATGGGTCAGTAGAGTCTACTATTATAACATCAAATTCATTTTTGTGCTCATGAACGTATTTAATTCCATCACCTATGAAAACTTCACATCTTCTATCATCTAAGGCACAGCTTATTTCAGGAAGATATTTTTTACATTCATTTACAACATCTTCATCTATTTCGCATAATACAGCTTGTTCTACGGAAGGATGCTTTAATATTTCACGTATTGCTCCTCCATCCCCACCACCTACAACTAATACCTTTTTAGGATTTGGATGAGTAAATAGTGGAATATGTGCAATCATTTCATGATAAACATACTCATCATTTATAGTAGTTTGAACTATACCATCTAATACTAACATTCTTCCCAAAGCATAAGTATCTACAATAGCAAGATCTTGATATTTTGTTTGCTTTGTAACTAACGTTTCCTTTATTTTATAAGTCATAACAGCATCTGATATTTGACCTTCTTTTAGCCATAAATCCATATAAATAGTACCTCCCATTAATATAAATATTCAGCATCCCAAATATATTGAGATGTTATGATTTACAGATATCGTAAATCATGTGATACAATAAAAACATTATAGCAATGATTTAAAAATGTGGCAAGAAGATTAAATTTAAACAATACATGAAAAATATCTTAGTAATAAAATAAAAAATATTCATAAAAAAGAAGGAAAATTATGTAATATGTAGAATAAGTTTAAGTATAAATGGGAATTGCACAAATTTACATAAGTGGGGGGAAATATATGTATTTAAAATTCGAAAATGTAGATGATAAATTATTAGTTTGTTTAGCAGGAGAATTAGACCATCATAGTGCAGAGGAAGTTAGAAATAAAATAGATAACCGTATTGATAAAGACGATGTGAGTAAGGTTATAATGGATTTTTCAGATGTTTCTTTTATGGATAGTTCAGGTATAGGCGTAGTAATTGGAAGATACAAAAAAATAAATTATAAAAATGGCAAAATATGCATTACAAATGTAAATGAAAACGTAAATAGAGTTTTTGAATTATCAGGCATGTTTAAAATAATAAAATTATATAAAACAAATGAAGAAGCATTAGAAAATATTTAATGGGGGGAAACTATAATGTATGATAATGTTATGAAAATAGAATTTGCAAGTAAGTCACAAAATGAAAGCTTTGCTAGAGTTGCAGTGGCAGCTTTTGCATCTCAATTAGATCCCACTATTGATGAATTAACTGATGTAAAGACTGCAGTATCAGAAGCAGTAACTAACTCAATTATACATGGATATGAAAATAAAGATGGCACTGTTAAGATAGAAGCTTATATTAAGAATAGAGAACTCACTATAATAATTTATGATGATGGTAGAGGAATAGATAATATAGAACTTGCCATGCAGCCATTGTATACTTCCAGATCAGATTTAGAACGTTCAGGTATGGGATTTACTGTTATGGAGTCTTTTATGGATGGGTTAAAGGTAGAATCGGAAAAGGGCAAAGGAACTAAAATAATAATGAAAAAAACTTTTAGAGCTATAAGTTAGGTGAATATTATGAATGAGGAAGCAGTAAACAGGAGTACGTATAGTTATGAAGAAAACCTAGGACTCATTGAAAAAGCACGAAAAGGAGATAAAAGTGCCTTAAATAAACTAATAGAAATAAATCTACCTTTAGTATCGGCCATAACTAAAAAATTTTTAAATAGAGGATATGAGTATGAGGATATATATCAGATTGGATGTATGGGGCTGGTAAAAGCAGTAAATAATTTTGATACCAGCTATGGAGTGAAATTTTCTACTTATGCTGTTCCTATGATAATGGGTGAAATAAAAAGATTTATAAGAGATGATGGCATGATTAAGGTAAGTAGAAGTGTAAAAACAACAGCTAGGAAATTACATTATGATAAAGAGCTACTTGCTAAAGAGTTAAATAGAGAACCTACTTTAGAAGAATTATCTAATTATTCAGGTATAGAAAAAGAAGAAATAATATTTGCTACAGAATCAGCAAATAGCATGCAGTATTTATATGACACCATACATCAGCAAGATGGTGCACCTATTATGCTTATAGATAAATTAAGTGATAACTATGAAGAAGACTCAGAACTCGTAAATAGGCTTGCTTTAAAAGAAGTTATAGGAACTCTAGACATAAAATCCAGGCAAATAATAATGCTTAGATACTTTAAAGATAAAACACAGGTAGAAGTAGCAAGGATGCTGGGAATAAGCCAAGTTCAAGTTTCAAGAATAGAAAAAAAGGTACTTAAAATAATGAAAGAAAAACTGAAGTAATAGGATAAGGGTATTATCCTATTATTTCTTTTTTGAATTAAAAATCTTTTTATGCACAAAATAAGTATC
Source organism: Clostridium peptidivorans (assembly GCF_900205925.1). GTDB lineage: Bacteria > Bacillota > Clostridia > Clostridiales > Clostridiaceae > Clostridium_AK > Clostridium_AK peptidivorans. Next base: position 39,623 of record NZ_OAOD01000003.1, read on the forward strand.
GGAGGGGATTTTATGAAAAAAAGTGAGAAAGAAGTTAAAGAGAAATTCGATAAGATTTCTGTTCAAGCTGAGCCAAAGCATAATTTAGTTAGAAACTGCATATATGCTTTTATCATAGGAGGACTTATATGTGATGTGGGACAGTTTTTTAATAACTTTTTTATAAATATGGGAGTACCAAGTGAAGAAGTTGGTACTTATGTAGCAATAGTTATGGTATTCATAGGAGCTTTCTTAACCGGACTTGGAATATATGATAAGATAGCAAGTTATGCAGGAGCAGGTACAGTGGTACCTATAACTGGATTTGCAAATTCTATTGTTTCTCCTGCTATGGAATTTAAAAGAGAAGGATATGTGTTTGGAGTAGGAGCTAAGATGTTTACTATTGCAGGACCAGTACTAGTATATGGAATAAGTACTTCAGTAGTTATAGGAATTATATATTACTTTTTAAAAATGCTATAGATAAAAGAGGGTGGTGTAAGCCTTGGATAAATTAAAGTTGATAGGAAAGCAAACATTAAAAATAGAAAGCAAACCTAGAATAATTTCAACTTTTAGTGTAGTTGGACCTAAAGAAGGAGATGGACCACTTAAAGATTATTTTGATTTAATTTTAGATGATGACTTAAATGGCGAAGATAGTTATGAAAAGGCAGAGAGTACTTTAATATACACATCTGTAACAGAAAGTATAAAAAAAGCAAAATTAAAGCCTGAAGACATCAACTTTTTATTTGCAGGAGATTTATTAAATCAGATTATATCATCAACTTTTGCGGCAAGAGATTTAGAAATACCATTTATAGGACTATATGGTGCATGCTCTACAATGACAGAATCATTATGTATGGCATCTATTACAATGGACGGAGGATTTGCGAAAAATGTAATAGCAGCTACATCATCTCATTTTTCTGCAGCAGAAAGACAATTTAGATATCCATTGGAATTTGGAAGTCAAAGACCTCCTACAGCTCAATGGACAGTAACTGGGTCTGGATCGATGGTTCTTGCTAGGGAAGGTAATTATCCATATATCACTTATGTAACTATAGGAAAGGTTAAAGATTATGGAATAAAGGATGCAAATAATATGGGAGCAGCTATGGCACCGGCAGCAGTTTCAACTATATATCGGCATTTTAAGGATACAGGGAGAACTCCAAAGGATTACGATTTAATAGCTACAGGAGATTTGGGCAAAATAGGAAGGGAAATCACTCAAAAACTTTTAAAAGAATATGGGTATGATATGTATTCTAATTATATAGATTGTGGAGAAGAAATATTTGATAATGAAAGACAAAAAACTGACTCTGGTGGAAGTGGATGTGGATGTTCAGCAGTAGTAGCTAGTGGATATATATATAAAAATATGCGCAAAGGAAAATTTAAGAGAGTGCTATTAGTTTCAACAGGAGCTTTGTTAAGCACTACTTCTTCACTTCAAGGTGAAAGTATACCAGGTATTGCTCATGCCGTATCTATAGAATATGGTACTGGAGGAGATAAAGCATGAATATGGATTATGTAAGCGCATTTGTAGTTGGAGGAATAATATGTGTAATTGCTCAAATACTTATGGATACTACAAAGCTTACTCCAGCGAGAATACTTGTTAGCTTTGTAACCATAGGAGTAATACTTGGAGCGCTAAATGTTTATGATATTGTAGTAAAGTATGGTAAGGCAGGTGCAACAGTACCTTTGCCTGGATTTGGATATTCATTAGCTAAAGCTACAATAAAGGAAGTTAATGAAAAGGGATTAGTAGGAGCATTCACGGGGGGAATAAAAGGAGCAGCAGGAGGGATAACTGCAGCTATAATATTTGGATACATAATGGCATTATTGTTTAATCCAAAGACAAAAAAATAAAAGATTAAGATGCTAAATAGCATCCTAATCTTTTATTTTTTACCTTTAGGTTTAATGAATTTATGAATAATGTTACTATCATCAGAATTAGTGTTGTCCGGTGGAGTACCATTACTGTCAGTATTATCTTCACTTGTACCTGTATTAGCATTATCACCAGAGTTATTATTTGGATCTGAGGAATTTTCATCTTTATTTGTTTTATCTTTGTTTATATTATCTTTTGCATCCTTATCGATTTTATCATCAGCTTTATTAGTTTCTTCTTTAGGTACTGTAACATGATAATCACATATTCCAGTAGGTACAGTGCCTTCTATAAATAGTTCATTACGAATAGTAGTAGAAGGACATGCATCCGTAGGAATTTTTCCTGTAACTGTACATATAGGAACTTGAACAACTCCAGAAGGCATAGGTATTTCTTTATACGCTAAGCTTTTATGAGCATCTTTCATGATAATTCCCCAAAGTTTTGCAGCATCATTACTTCCTATATATTTTCCAAAGGTATAATTTTCATTAAAACTTCCATGATCATCCTTACCAATCCATACTGCTCCAGAATAATAAGGAGTTAAACCTGTAAACCATAAATCTATGGACGCATTAGTTGTACCTGTTTTACCATGAGCCATAGGACTAAAGTTTGCAGCAGTACCTGTACCACCTACTCCAGAAACAGGACCCCTTAAAAGATCATACATAATATAAGCTGCTTGTGGAGATAAAACCTTAGTAGAGTTAAATTTACTTTCTAATATAGTTTTACCTGTTCTATCTAGCACCTTTGTATATATAATAGGATCTACTCTCATACCGCCATTTCCAAATACTCCATAAGCTGCAGCCATAGCTAAGGTATTAGTACCACTAACTCCAGGATTTCCTCCGAGCTGTCCAAGTGACATAGCTGCCATGCTTGACTCATCTGTATTCTTATCTATTTTAAGCCCAAACTTTCTAGCATAATCAGCGCCAGTGCTAAGACCTAGCTGATGCTCAATTCTAACAGAAATAACATTTTTAGACTTAGTTAATCCTTCTCTTAAAGTCATAGGACCTTCATAAATAGCAGGACTATTACTAGGACTATAAGGTTTTCCATTATCAGGATAAAATTGTCCTATTCCTGCAGGAACTGGAGCATCGTCATATATGGTAGCAGCAGTTGCAAGTTTTGAGTCTATAGCAGGACCATATACACTTAATGGCTTAATACTTGACCCTGCAGCTCTATAAAATTGTGTAGCTCTATTAAAGGAAAGAGGAGGCTGATTGCCACGACCACCAACAATAGATTTAACTTCACCAGTGTGGTAATCCATTATAACAGCAGAAGCTTGAGGTTGAGCTATTTTATCTACATATTTAGACTTCATGCCAAGTATGGAATCCATATTGTCTAGTGTGGTTTGAGTATGTTCTTGCATATCTTTATTCATGGTTGAATAAATTTTAAGCCCACCATACATTATCATTCTATTTGCTTCATCTTCATCTATATGATATTGAGCCATAAGATCTTGTTTTACTTTTTTTATTACTTCTCTGGAAAACCATTCATACTTAAGGCTATTACTTTGTGTAGTAAGATTAAAAGTTAGCTTATTATTATTTAAATCTGATAGTGCTTTATTATACTCATCTTGAGATATATATCCATTTTCAAGAAGTTTACTTAAAACTGACTTAGTTCTATTTATATATGAAGAAGTATTTTTTTTTGTTACAACTGCGTTATAAAACACAGATGGACTTTGAGTAAGACCTGCTATAAAAGCACACTCTAATAAATTTAATTTGGAAACACTTTTATTAAAATATTGGATCGATGCAGCTTCTACACCATAAGCTGGGCCTCCAAGTGCTATAGTATTCATATAAGCTTCTAAGATTTGATCCTTGCTTAAATGTTTTTCTAACTGCAAAGCTAAGTAAGCTTCTTGTACCTTTCTCTTAAGCTTTACTTCATTAGTAAGCATAGTATTTCTTACAAGCTGCTGAGTTATAGTAGAAGCACCTTGTAGTCCACGCTTTCCAGTAATCTTGTTAGATACATTACTAAGGGTAGAACCCAATATTCTTTTAATATCTATGCCACTATGCGTTTTAAATCTCTCATCTTCAATAGCAATAAAGGCATCTTTTAGATCTTGGGGCATATCTTTAAAAGATACTACTTTTCTATTTATATCTGAAATAACAGTATCCATAAATTGTCCACTATCATTATATATTACCGATGGTTCATTTAAACTTAATACTTTGTTTACATCAAGTGGCGGAGCCGTTTTTACCATGGCAAGTACTACCCCCATAGTTGCTATAGTACCAAATACAAAAAGTAAAATGAGAGTAATAATGGTAATTTTAAAAACTTTAAAACGGGTGTTCTTTGTTTTCTTCCCCATTTTTTTGTCGCTCATAATTTTCCTCCTGAAATTTTATATTATTAATTCTGACTAACTTTAAAATATTATAACATATAAAAGGGCTTTAATAAAATATATATGTTTAGTGATGAGGAGATATATACTAATAATAAAAAAATATATAAACATAATAAAAAGTTATATTTAGTAATAAAATAAAGAATTTCATAATAAGTAAATATAAAGAATATGTGAGTAATACAAGGAAGTGAGAATTATTAAAAGAAGGAAAATTAGCCTTAAGATTAAAATATGGATAATTATAATGCTTATAGGTATCATAGTAAATGTTTTTATATATGCTTTTGATAAAATGGTTGCTTCTAGGGTATTAGATGTTGCAAATGCTGAAATGAAAAGAAAAGCAATAGAAACTGTAAATCAGTCTATAGTAAGTAAATATTTAGAAAGCTTTCAATATGATGATATAATAAAAATAGAAAAGGATAGTTCAGGGAATATAACACTAGTTAAGTCGGATACTTTAAAACTAAATAAATTAGCTTGTGATGTAGCATTAGAATGTCAACAAAAACTAAAAGATATGGGTGATGTTGGAATGAAGATTCCTATGGGATATATAACGCAAAATAATGTGATTGCATATTTTGGTCCAAATATTACAGTAAAAATGAGTCCTATAGGATATATTGAAACAAAATATATATCTGATTTTGAATCCGTAGGTTTTAATCAAACAAGACATAAAATTTATATTAAAGTAAAGAGTAATATTAGAGTTATAATACCTACAAAAAGTGAGGATGTAGAGATTTTAAATGAAATACCAGTCTGTGAAACTATAATAGTAGGAAAGATACCGGAGAACTTCCTAGGAGGAAGTTTAGATAATTCAGGATTTAGAATTAGGGGAAATTAAAAGGAAATTGCGACATTTTTAATGTTGAGTTGGTCGCATAGAATTTTTATCTAGGAAGACGTTCATTTCGCTAAAAACGGCTAATATTTATAAATTTAAAATACCTAAGCCTCCTAAACTCGCTGTCGCTCAGACAATAGGAAGCTCTATACGGTATTTTAAATTTATAAATAAAGCCGTTTTAAAGCTTATTCAATGTCTTCTACGATGAAAATTCTATGCTCTTCTCAACATTAAAAATGTCTTCATTAAACTGCTGAAGGAAGCAATTTCGCTTTAGCGAAATTCCTACAAATCTATACTAGTGATTAGAGATTGGTGACTAGTGACTAGAAATTTTGAGTCGCAAAATTTCTATAATATGTACTAATTTTCTTCCCAATTAAATATGTATGGAACATTTCTGTAATAATCTCCATAATTAAGTCCATATCCTACAACAAATACGTCTGGAATTTGGAAACAACAATAATTAGGAGTAATAGCTACTTTTCTTCTCTCTGGTTTGTCTAAAAGTACGCAACAGTTAACAGAAGAGGCACCTAAGGATTTAACATGATTAACTACAAAATCCATAGTAATTCCTGTATCTACTATATCGTCAACAATTAAAACATCAAAGCCTTCTATATTGTCTGGGATGTCATTAACAATTTTTACACTTCCTGTAGAAACTTCGGAATGACCATAACTTGAAGTAGTCATAAATCCTATTTTCGTTGGAACAGTAATATGTCTTACTAAATCCGCAGCGAAGATAAAGCTTCCTCTTAATAGAGATAAAACATATAAGTTTTTACCTTCATATTCTTTAGAAATTTTAGAACCCAATTCTGCAACTTTTTTTTCTATTTCTTCTTTAGAAATTAAAATATTTTCTTTTTTTACTTCCATAAGCGCCCTCCAAATATACATAATTATATGTTATTTACAATGTTGCTATTATAGTATAAAATAATATGAAAGTTGTCAAGGTATAGTAATTTTTATGGGAGTGATGTAATTGATAAATGGAAATATAGAGGGTATAAAAGACAGTACATTAAAAAAGCTAGAGTATATATATGATTTGAAAATTCCGAAAGATGAAGTGTTTACAGAAGAGCTAATTAATATAATTGTAGGTGTTACATTAGACGTTAATAGAGAAGTAAGTGTGGCGATAAATAGAAAAGGAATGGTTGAGAGTGTTGCAATTGGTGACAGTACTTCTGTAGAAATGCCTATGATAGATATAAAGGAAAGAAAACTATCAGGGGTAAGAATTATTCATACTCATCCCAATGGTAATTCTCATTTATCTGCTTTAGATATATCTGCTTTAATAAAGCTAAAATTAGACTGTATTGCAGCGGTTGGAGTGGACGAAAATGATATTACAGATATAACACTTGGATTTTGCAGTGTAAAGGATAACATGCTTATAGCAGAAACTACTAAGAAGCTTATCTTAGAAAAAGCTATAAACTATCCTATATTAGATAAAATAAAGTATATAGAAGATTTAATTAGAACCACTACTGTGGAAGAAGAAACCGGTGAAAAGGCAATACTTGTAGGAGTAGAAAGTGAAGAAAGCTTAGATGAATTAGAAGAACTAGCAAAGGCCTGTGATGTAGAAGTAGTAGATAAATTGATTCAAAATAGATATAAAATAGATACAGCTTTTTATGTTGGAAGCGGTAAGGTAGAAGAAATAGCTCTTTTAAGGCAGGCTAAAAGGGCAAATGTAGTTATATTTGATGATGAGCTTACAGCATCTCAAGTAAGAAACTTAGAAGATATAATAGGAGTTAAAGTTATTGATAGAACTACATTAATACTTGAAATATTTGCAAAAAGAGCTAAGAGTAAAGAAGGAAAAATACAAGTAGAACTAGCTCAGCTTAAATACAGGCTTCCAAGACTTTCAGGACTTGGAACAGTGCTTTCAAGGACAGGGGGAGGAATAGGAACAAGAGGCCCTGGAGAAAAGAAACTTGAAACAGATAAAAGACATATAAGAGAAAGAATATATGATTTAAAAAGCGAATTAGAAAAGATAAAACAAACAAGAGTTACCCAAAGGGAAAGTAGAAATGAAATTCCTAAGGTATCTTTGGTTGGATATACTAATGCAGGAAAATCAACTTTGAGAAATACGTTATGCACGATAGCTGCAAAGGAAACTATTAAAAAAGAAAGTGTTTTAGAAGCGGATATGCTTTTTGCGACACTAGATACTACAACTCGTGCAATAATTCTTCCAGATAACAGAACTATCACACTAACAGATACAGTAGGTTTTATAAGAAAGCTTCCTCATGATTTGGTAGAAGCGTTTAAGTCAACATTAGAAGAGGTTATATATTCAGATTTGTTACTTCATGTAGTAGATGTGTCCCTAGAAAATTATTTAGAACAAATTGAAGCAGTAAATAAAGTTTTAGAAGAATTAGGAGCCATCGATAAGCCTTATGTTTATGTTTTAAATAAAATTGATAAACTTAGTGAAGAAAAGCTTGAGGAAATAAATGAGTTATTTAAGGATAAAATGAATATTAAAATTTCAGCAAGGCATAATATAAATTTAGAAGAACTTTTAAAGCTTATAAGCTCAAAACTTCCAAATAAGCTTAAAAAAGCAGAATATTTAATTCCTTATGACAAGCAATCCATTGTAGCTTATTTGCATAGGAATTCAAATGTTATCTCTGAAGAATATAAAGAAGATGGAACTTATGTATGTGCAGAAGTAAGTGAAATGGTATATAACACTTGTGAGGAGTATATGACTAAATAATATAATAACTATTGTTTATAAGGAGATTAGCTAAATTATTAACAAATAATAAATATTATATGATAAAATATTGCCAATTAAAATCTTGTGTAGTAAAATAAAGGAAAGAAAATTTTACATGAAATTTTAAGGAGGATTTAATTATGGATAAATACGTTTGTGTAGTATGTGGATATGTTTATGACCCAGCAGAAGGAGATCCAGATAATGGAGTAGCTCCAGGAACATCATTTGCTCAAATACCAGATAGTTGGGTATGCCCACTTTGTGGAGTAGGTAAAGATCAATTTGAAAAAGAAGCTTAAAAGCTAAAAAATAACATAAAAGGGTTGTATCAAGTATTTGATACAGCCCTTTTATGTTATTTTTATATTGATTATTATGCAACTTTGAGATATGATATTTGCAAGAGATGTTCGTTATAAATTTCAATTTTGTAAAATAAATTAATGAAAATGTATTCATAAATCAGATTAAACATTATATTTATAATTTAATAGTTAATTATAAGTGAAATTTTTATATAATTATTAATTCATATGCATAGCAAAATCACAAATATATACAGTTAATATTCATAAAAGTTTATAATTATACACAAAGTGTTAATACAAAAGGAGCTGTTTAAGAGTGGTAAAAAAATTTAAAAGAGTTTTAGTTGCCAACAGAGGAGAAATTGCCATAAGAATATTTAGAGCTTGCCATGAATTAGGCATTAGAACAGTAGCTATATATTCAAATGAAGATAAATGTGCTTTGTTTAGAACAAAAGCAGATGAATCTTATTTAATAGGTAAAAATAAGGGACCAGTGGAAGCATATTTAAATATAGATGAGATAGTTGAACTGGCACTTAAAAAAGGTGTAGATGCAATTCATCCTGGGTATGGATTTTTATCAGAAAACCCTGAATTTGCACGTAAATGTATTGAAGCAGGAATAGAGTTTATAGGGCCTACCCCTGAGATAATGGAAAGATTAGGAGATAAGATAAATTCTAAGATAGTTGCAAAAGAGGTAAAAGTTCCTACAATTCCAGGAGTAGAAAGGGCTATTGCATCGGAAGAAGAAGCTTTGCATATAGCAGAGGAATGTGGATATCCTGTAATGATTAAAGCTGCAGCCGGCGGTGGTGGCAGAGGTATGAGAATAGCTAAAAACAAAGATGAACTTGTTAAAACTTTTAAAAATGCAAAGGATGAAGCAAAAAAAGCATTTGGAATTGATGATCTATTTATAGAAAAATACATAGAAGGACCTAAACATATTGAAGTTCAAATACTTGGAGATAAATATGGCAACATAGTTCATTTACATGAAAGAGATTGTTCTGTTCAAAGAAGACATCAAAAAGTAGTAGAATTTGCACCAGCTTTTTCATTAAGTGAGCAAAAAAGAGAAGAAATATGTAATGATGCACTTAAAATTGCTAAACATGTGGGATATAGAAATGCAGGAACTGTAGAATTTTTGGTAGATATTCATGGAAATCACTATTTTATTGAGGTAAATCCTAGAGTGCAAGTTGAACATACCGTTACTGAAATGATTACAGGTATAGATATTGTACAAAGTCAAATACTTGTGGCACAGGGATATGAATTAGATTCTAAAGAAATTAATATAAAATCTCAAAGTAATGTAGAAGCAAGAGGATATGCAATACAGTGTAGAATTACCACAGAAGATCCTGCTAATAATTTTGCTCCAGATACAGGAAGAATAGACATATATAGAAGTGGTTCTGGCTTTGGTATTAGACTAGATGGAGGAAATGGATTTACGGGTTCTGTAATAAGTCCTTATTATGACAGCTTACTTGTAAAGACAACTGCTTGGGCAAGGGATTTTAAAGATGCAGCAAGAAAAGCTATAAGATCTATAAGAGAGCTTACAGTTTCAGGGGTAAAAACCAACGTAGGATTTTTAATAAATGTGTTAAACCATGAAACATTTCTAGAGGGAAAATGTACTACGAGCTTTATAGCCGATAATCAGGAACTTTTACAAATAAAACCTAAGGCAGATAAGGAATTAAGAGTATTAACATATATAGGTGAAAAGGTAGTAAATGAAACTCATGGAAATAAGCCTAGTTTTGATGTGCCTCATGTGCCTAAATATGATCATAAGGATGGATTAAAAGGAACAAAGCAAATATTGGATGAAAAGGGTGCTAAAGGAGTAGTTGATTTTATTAAGTCACAAAAGAAGCTTCTTATAACAGATTCTACAATGAGAGATGCTCATCAATCTTTAATGGCTACAAGAATGAGAAGTAAGGATATGATAAAAATTGCTAAAGCAGAAGCTAATCTAGCAAGTGATCTTTTCTCTATAGAGATGTGGGGAGGAGCAACCTTTGATGTAGCATATAGATATTTAAAGGAAAATCCTTGGGAAAGACTTGAGGAGCTTAGAAAAAGAATTCCAAATGTATTGCTTCAAATGCTTATAAGAGGATCTAATGCGGTAGGTTATAAAAATTATCCTGATAACGTAATAAGAAAATTTATAAAGGAATCTGCTGATAGAGGAATAGATGTATTTAGAATATTTGACTCATTAAATTGGCTTAAAGGTATGGAAGTTGCAATAGATGAAGTGCTTAAAACTGGTAAAATAGCAGAGGCTTGTATATGTTATACAGGAGATATATTAGATGAAAAAAGAGATAAATATTCACTAAAATATTATGTAGATATGGCAAAGGAAATAGAAAAATCAGGAGCACATATTTTAGGAATTAAAGATATGTCAGCATTATTAAAGCCTTATGCAGCATCAAAACTTATAAGAGCATTAAAAAATGAAATTTCAATTCCTATACATCTCCATACTCACGATACTACAGGAAATGGAGTAGCTACAATACTTATGGCTGCTGAAGCAGGAGTTGACATTGTAGATAGTGCCTTTAGCAGTATGTCAGGACTTACAAGTCAGCCTTCTATGAACTCTATAGTTGCTGCACTTAAGAATACTGAAAGAGATACATTACTTAATATAGATAATTTACAAAAAGTATCTGATTACTGGAGTGCTGTAAGACCTGTATATGCAGGATTTGAGACAGGATTAAAGGTGGCTTCTGCGGAAATTTATAAATATGAGATTCCAGGAGGTCAATATTCAAATTTAAAGCCTCAAATTGAAAGCTTTGGATTAGGTCATAGATTTGATGAAGTAAAGGAAATGTATAAAAAGGTAAATGATATGGTAGGAGATATAGTTAAAGTAACTCCTTCATCCAAAATGGTAGGAGATTTAGCTATATTCATGGTTAAAAATGACTTAACTCCAGAAAATATATATGAAAAGGGTCATAACATGGCATTCCCAGATTCTGCGGTTTCATATTTTAAAGGAATGATGGGGCAGCCTAGTGGTGGATTCCCTGAAAAATTACAAAAGCTTGTATTAAAGGGTGAAGAACCTATAACCGTTCGCCCAGGAGAATTACTTCCTGCAGAAGATTTTGACAGTATAAAAAATCATTTGGAGACTACGTACAATATAAAAGCTGATGATAAAGATGCTTTAAGTTATGCACTTTATCCAGACGTATTTGACGAATATATCAAGTACAAAAAGGAATATGGTGATTTAAGCCATATGGGAAGTGACGTGTTCTTCCATGGATTGTATGAAGGTGAAACTAGTGAAATAGAGCTTACGGAAGGTAAGACACTAATAGTAAAATTACTTCAAATTGGAAAGCTTAATAAAGGAAAAAGAAGTTTAGTTTTTGAGGTAAATGGAAACAGAAGAGAAATAGAAATAATAGATAAAGCAAATCAAATGAAAAATTTACTAGAAGATACAGAAGCGCCTATGGCAGATGTAGAGGATGTATATGAAATTGGAGCAAGTATACCTGGAAATATGTATAAGATATTAGTTAAAGAAGGAGATATAGTACATGAAGGTGATAGTATAGCAATAATAGAAGCTATGAAGATGGAAACCAATGTAGTATCTTCTGTAAATGGAAAAGTAGAAAAGATATATGCAAAAGAAGGGGAACAGGTTAAGACTGGACAGCTGGTTGTTAAGTTAAGCAATCAGTAAGATAGTAACAAGTAAAATGAAGGGAAGTTTGAGAAAACAAACTTCCTTTTTAATATATTAAAATTTAATTTAGTTAAATTTTGACAAATATATTAACTATTAACTAAATTTCAGTTTTTATGTATAAATACTAGCTGAAAAAGGTAAAGTAATGTATGGTAAAAAGTTTCAAGGAGGAATTTTAAAATGAGTAAGGTTTGTCCGGTGTGCAATGAGATAAAAGATATAAGACCTATTTGTGGTAACTGTGGAGGAAGCTGCATAGATAATGGGAGAGTACAGGACTATTTTGGTGATTATAGTGAAAATATGCCAATACAAGATACAGAAAATTATTGCTTTCATGTGTTTCGATGTGAATGTTGTAATGAATTAGTACGTAAAAGTGTGTTAAAAGTTGACATATAGTATTTTAATTTGCTTAATAATATTATATAATTAAGAATAATTTAATTTTTAGTTGTGGATATACCAAAAAGGGGGAAGACGGTTGGAAAAGACAATTTCTCAATACCAAAAGGCATTCAATTATATGGTAGAAAGATTAAAAAATAATGAACAAATTCTTGCAGCAATGGTTTTTGGTAGTATGGTTACAGGAGACTTATGGGATAAATCTGATATAGACATGTTTGTTGTAACTAGTGAAAGAATTAGTGATATAAAAAATATATACATGGAAGAAATGGAAATACCAGTACATGTAAAATTCATGAGCAAAAGTAAGTTTTTAAAGCTTCATACAATGGATTTAAAAGGGGGCTTTATGCATAGAATTTTTGCTTCGTCTAGATTGGTATTCTCAAAAGATCAAGACATAACAGGGTACTATGATAAAGGTAGATTCTATCCGGACTTAGACAGAGAAAGATGGAATATGGTTTATTTTGGGAAATTATTAAAAAACATTGATGTTTGTAGAAAGTATTTACATAACGATGGTGTATATACTGCATATACATCAGCTGTGAAGTGTGCTGAAGAATTTGCAAAATTATATGTGAATTTATTAGGATATATGATAAGTAAAGATGCTACTATAATGGCTATGGATTTAAATGATGCTTTTAAAGAAAAAGTAGATGAGCTTTTTTTCAATAAAGAAGATACAATAAAAGCAATTGAAAATATGTTAACTTTTATCGAAAAGTATGTAGAGGCCAATTTAAAGGATATAAGTTCAATATTACTAGAGTATATGCAAAGTAAGGATTCATTTTTAAGTGCTGAAGATATAAAAAAGGACGCTCTTTTTTCGGATTTTGACATAGCTATAGAAGCTGTTCTAGAAAAGCTTTCAGAAAAGGAAGTTATAAAGAAAGAGACAAGACCGTTTAAAACTAATAATGGCAAAGTACTATTTAATGAAATAGTATTCTTTGTATAGCATGTAATTAAGAGCGAACTTGATTTTAAATTAAGTTCGCTTTTAAAATAAGTAATTGGAGATAACTATGGAAAAATATAAAATAAGTTTTAAAGATAATGACACTCCAAAGTATGTTCAAGTAGTTCAACATATAAAAAAGTTAATAGAAGACAATATCATAAAGGATGGAGAAAAGCTTCCTCCTATTAGAGATATGGCAAGTATGCTTAATGTAAACAGAATTACTGTAGTAAATGCCTATAAAAAGCTAGAGGGTGAAGGATACGCTGTTCAAAAAATCGGCAGCGGGACCTATGCTAAAAAGAAAGAAATTGTGTTAAATTTTAGAAAGAGATATGGAGATGTAATAAGAAAAAGCCTAGATGATAAGTCAGTTAATTATATAGATTTTACTGGGGAAAGTATTTCAAGTGAATTATTTCATATAGATATTTTTAAAAATATAATAGATGAAGTTTTGGAGAGAGATGGAGTAAAGGCTTTAGTAAATCAGGAGGCACTAGGATATGAAGGACTTAGAAAAACCATTAATGATTTTTTTTGGAATGGAAATATAGGTAGTGATAATGTTTTGATAGTCTCAGGAGCGCAGCAGGGAATAGATATAGTTTCTAAAGCGTTGATTAATGTAAATGATAATATAGTTGTTGAAAAGCCAACTTATGGAGGAGCCCTTACTGTATTTAAGTGGCGCAGAGCAAACATATTTGAAGTGCCTATTGAAGATGATGGTATGGACCTTGATTTATTAGAAAAACTAGTAAAGAAAAATAAGATAAAATGTATATATATTATGAGTTATTTTCAAAATCCAACGGGTATAAGCTACAGCTTAGAGAAGAAAAAGAGACTTTTAAATATGGCAGAAATATATGATTTTTATATTATAGAAGATGATTATTTATCAGAGCTTATATATAATAATATGGAATATAAAAGCTTTAAAAGTATGGATATAAATGATAGAGTTATATATATAAAAAGTTTTTCTAAAGTGTTTTTACCAGGTATAAGACTTGGATATTTAATAAGTCCTAAGATTTTTAAAGAGAATATACAAAATTCAAAGGTAAGCACAGATATAGCTACATCTAGTTTAATGCAAAGAGTATTGGAGTTATATGTATATAATGGGCTTTGGAAAGGTTATATAAGCGATTTAAATAAATTTTATAAACAAAAATATGAGATTATTGCTAAGCAGTTAAGCATAAAACTTTATAATAAAGTAGAGGTCATATATCCTGGCGGTGGGCTTTATTTTTATATGAAAATTTTGAATGATAATATAGACTCTATAAAGTTATTTTATAAATGTAGAGAAAAGGCACTTCTTATAACTCCTGGAGTATTATTTTATTTAAATCCTGAAGAAGGCAAGAGATATTTTCGTATAGGCTTTTCTCAAGTTAAAGATGAAGATATTGAAAATGGAATTGACATATTAAATACACTATTATAATAAGAATAGGGGAATTTTAAGTGAATTTAGGATTTGTAAAGTTAAATTGGGATGATATAGACTCATATTCTGATGAAGAAATAACTTATTTTTTATTTTTAGAAGGGAAGTCTATAAATGCTATATGTAAAATAAGAAATTTAGATAAAAGTATAGTTCAAAAACATATCGTAGAAGGTAAGATAAAATATAGACTTCTTGCTAAAAGTAGTAATGAAAAAGAACTCATTCATAACATAAGCAAAGCAGGAAAGATGGATAAGTTGGATATTATAAATTCATTAGATGAAGATACTAAGCATAGATTAATTCAATATATAAAAAATAACTACGTAGATATGTACTCAAGGGATAAGGAAACAGCTATATGGATTATAGGGGAGCTTAAAGAAAGAGAATGTAATGAAATACTTACAAAAGCTTCTGTTCATAAGTTTGTAAATGTGAGAAGAATGGCAATATCAGCTATGAGAAAAATAAATGATAAAAGCTTTGAAAGAGCTTTTATTAGAGCACTTGAAGATGAAAATCCTCAGGTATTATTATATGCTATAAAAGGGCTAACAGAACTTAAAAGTGAATTAGTAAAGGGAAAAATTACATATATTATGGAAAATACAGATAAAGAATATTTAAGAAAAGCTTGCAAAGATTTCTTAAGTCCAGATAATGATTTGGAAGAGGAATAAGAATATTTAAGATAAATTAAGAGGTGATCAGGTGGGATACTTTACCATAAAAAATGAAGTTAGTAGTGAATTTGAAGAAAAGAAGTCTATATTCATAGGACATGCTAAAAGAGTATATAGCGATGAAGAAGCAAGAGCTTTCGTAGATAAAATAAAGGAAGAATATAAAGACGCAACTCATAATGTCTATGCCTATATTATAGGAGAGAATATGGGAATTCAAAGATATAGCGATGATGGAGAGCCTCAAGGTACGGCAGGAGTACCTGTACTTGATGTTATAAAAAAGAATAATGTTACAGATGTAGCGGTAGTTGTCACAAGATACTTTGGTGGAATATTGCTTGGCAAAGGAGGATTAGTAAGAGCCTATAGTAAAGGTGCAGCAGAGGCTTTAAAGGAAGGAGAAATAGTAGAAAAGGTTTTAGGGTGTGCTCTTCACATAACGATGGAATATGACCTTTTGGGAAAAGTCCAGTATAGTTGCGCGAAAAATATGTGGCATATAGAAGATACAGAATATACAGATAAGGTAAAAATCATTATTTTGTGTACTTTAGAAGATGCAGAGGCTATAAAAAAGGAAATAACACAAATTACATCAGGAAAATGTGAGTTTAGTATAGCAGATGAAAAGCATTATTTTAAATTAAACAATAGACTTATAGAAGAGGTCTAGATGAGTTATAATATCAGCTTTGGATTATAAAATTCACTTAAATTTGAGTTTATATTATAAAATATGATATAATATTTGAGGTGTTTTTATAAAAATTAGTGATGGTTTAGCAGAATATTGATTTATTATTATGTTGTTCTAAACTATTACATAGGAATTTTTAAAATTTTTTGATTTCATGAGGAGGAAGGTACTATGTCAGGACATTCTAAGTGGCATAATATACAAGCTAAAAAAGGTAAAACAGATGCAAAAAGAGGTAAAATATTTACAAAGATAGGAAAAGAACTTGCAATAGCTTCTAAAAATGGCGGTTCTAATCCTGACACTAATTCTAAATTAAGAGATGTTATAGCAAAAGCTAAGTCAAATAATATGCCTCAAGATACTATTACAAGAGCAATTAAAAAGGGTGCAGGGGAAATGGAAGGAGTAAACTACGAAGAAATAGTTTACGAAGGATATGGCCCTTCAGGAGTTGCTGTAATAGTAAAGGCTTTAACTGATAATAAAAATAGAACTGCAGGTAATGTAAGACCAGCATTTTCAAAATATGGTGGAAACCTTGGAGCAACTGGCTGTGTAGGTTGGATGTTCCAAAGCAAGGGACAGATAGTTATAGAAAAGAAAGAAGATATGGATGAAGATGAAATGATGATGGTAGCTTTAGAAGCTGGAGCTCAAGACGTAGAAATTTCAGATGAAGTATTTGAAGTTATTACAACTCCAGAGGACTTCTCAGCGGTAAGAGAAGAACTTGAAAAAGCAGGGTTTGAATTCTTATCAGCAGATATAACTATGATTCCTGATACAACAGTTAGTCTTTCAATGGAAGACTCAGAGCTGTTCCAAAAGCTTGTAGATAAACTTGAAGATGATGATGACGTTCAGGACGTTTATCACAATGCTGAGTTCCCAGAAGAATTTGAGGGATAAGATTAATATTTTTATAACCTATGGATCACTCTTAAGTTGCTAAAGCAACGATAAGAGTGATTTTTTTATAAGAATTGAAAATATACAGACTAAAATTCTCATTTATGTAAGGTTGACTTGACCCAAATGAGATGTAGTGTTACATTTGTAATGTAAGGTTAACATTACAGGAGTGATAGTAAATGAAAAATAAACTAAAACAATTACGTGAAGCACTAGGATTAACTCAAGAACAATTAGGTGAACTTGTAGGGGTGTCAAGGCAAGCTATTAATTCTATTGAAACAGAAAAGTTTGAACCATCTATATGGTTAGCATATGATATCTCTAAAATATTTAATAGTTCAATAGAGGAAGTTTTTTTATTTGAAGAAAGTGAAAGAAAATCAAGAGCACAGCAAAGTAGAGGTGAATGTTAAATGGCATTAAGACAAATTATACTTTTAGGTGATGAAATATTAAGAAAGAAGTGTAAAGAGGTTGAAGTAGTAGATGACAGAGTAAAACAAATTCTAAATGATATGGCTGATACTATGTATAACACAGAAAACGGTGGAGGATTAGCAGGTCCTCAAGTAGGTATGTTAAAAAGATTAGTTGTAATGGATATGGGACAAGGACTTATAAAATTAGTTAATCCAAAAATAATTAAGCAAGAGGGGATACAAGAAGTCATAGAGGGATGCTTAAGTATTCCTAATAGATGGGGAAAGTTAAAAAGACCAGCAAAGGTAACGATACAAGCATTAAATGAAAATGGTGAAGAAATTACATTAACAGGCACAGGAGACTTAGCAAAGTGTTTTTGTCATGAAATAGACCATTTAGAGGGTATACTTTTTACTGATTTAGTTACTGAATATATAAAGTAATAGTATAAAAATATTTTAATAATGAATAAAAAGTCAATAACTGGTCCATAATAATCCCTAGGAGGGATAATATGGAAAGAAAATATTCAAAAAATATGTACATAGTATTGGCAATTATGCTAGGTATAGCAATTTTTAGTATAAGCTATTATATAACTGCAGAGAGATTTAAGAGCAATAAGGACAATTATGGTAATGGAACTGAGGTAAAAAATAATACCTATGAAGAAGATAAAATGACTTTAAGTGGTGGAGAAAATTATGTCCTGGATTCCAAATGTGAAATTTTATTTTATACTAAGTATAAGAAAAGTGGAGATTTAATTCTTGTTAAAAAAGAAGCTGCAAGTACCTTAGGATTAAAGGATAAGAAGCAAGTTGAAGAAAAATATAAACCAGAAGGATACAAGATTCAAGAGGGTTCTAAAACTCAAATTAAGCTTCAAAATGCAGTGGAAAAATATGTACCTAATAAATATGTATTAGGTATATATGGAGAGTATCTTGCCATTTTTAAAACAGATAAAGATGGCGATATGCATATTGAAAACGAAAAGGAAGATATTACAGAAAAGAAAATAGAAAATTTGAAGGAACAGGATATATATTTGCTTACTACAGGAAGTAAATATTTTCAATGTGACACTAGAGACGAGGTACTAGCACGCCTTGAGGATTATGAATAATCCTTGAGGTTTTTTTGTTGAATTAAATTTCTTAAAATGATAAAGTATTAAGAGGAAAAGTTTGATAAATGAAAGGACGAATGCTATGTACGAGTATATAAAAGGCATTTATAAGGGATTTAATAAAGAATACATAGTGGTAGAAAATAATGGAATAGGATATAAAATACATACATCTGGAAATACCATAACAGATATGCCTAAAATAAATGAAGAAGTAGAAGTTTACATTCAACAAATTGTAAGAGAAGATTTTATAGGATTGTATGGATTTTCATCACAAGATGAAAGAGATATGTTTAATTTACTTTTAAGTATAAATGGAGTAGGTGCAAAGGCTTCATTATCTATCTTATCTATAAGTAATATAAATAATTTAAAGTATGCAATATTTACTGGAGATGAAAAAGTTCTTGTAAAGGCTCCGGGCGTTGGTAAAAAAACTGCCCAAAGAATTATACTAGAATTAAAGGATAAGATAAAGCTAGATGAATTTATAGAGAATGAAGATGTAGAAAGTATTCAAGGTAGATCTAATAACTTAGATGAAGCACTGGAGGCTTTAGTTTCGCTAGGATATTCCGATAAGGAAGCAGCCAAGGCGTTAAAAATGGTAAATGAGAAAGATTCTATAGAAAATATAATAAAGCAGTGTTTAAAATATTTGATGAATTAAAAGGGGGTAATGGTTTATGGAAAACAGATTTGTTACCGCTGAAACTCTTAATGAAGATAATGATATAGAATATAGTTTAAGACCTCAAAGACTTAAAGAGTATATAGGACAACGCAAGGTAAAAGAGAAGTTAGATATTTTTATAAAAGCTGCAAGGATGAGAGAAGAAGCATTAGATCATGTATTATTATATGGGCCTCCAGGACTTGGTAAGACGACACTTGCAAATATAATAGCTAAAGAAATGACTGGAAACTTAAAGGTAACTTCAGGCCCAGCAATTGAAAGAGCAGGGGATTTAGCAGCAATTCTTACAAGTTTAAATGATTATGATGTGCTTTTTATAGATGAAATTCACAGGTTAAATAGATCTGTAGAGGAAATACTTTATCCTGCTATGGAGGATTATGCTTTAGATATAGTAATAGGAAAAGGAGCCGCAGCTAAATCCATAAGATTGGATCTTCCTAAATTCACATTAATTGGGGCTACCACCAGAATAGGGCTTTTAACAGCTCCCTTAAGAGATAGGTTTGGAGTATTATGTCCTATGGAATTTTATGAGGAAGAAGAATTAAAAGAAATAATAGTAAGATCTTCTAGTATATTAAATGCTGAAATAGAAGAGGATGCTGCTTTTGAATTAGCTCGATCATCTAGAGGAACTCCGAGAATCGCCAATAGGATATTAAAAAGAGTAAGGGATTACTCAGATGTAAAAGGAAATGGAGTTATAAATATTGATACAGCAAGAGATGCTCTGGATTTATTAGAAATAGATAGAGAAGGATTTGATAGTGTAGATAAAAGAATACTTTTAGCTATAATTGATAACTTTGATGGAGGTCCTGTAGGAATAGAGACATTAGCCTATTTTATAGGAGAAGAACTAGGTACTATAGAAGATGTATATGAGCCATATTTGCTACAAAAGGGATTCATATTAAGAACTCCAAGAGGAAGAGTTGCAACTGATAAGGCATATGTGCATTTAAATAGAAGAAGAGGTAAAAATAAGAAAATACAGCAGTTTAGCATTGATTTAAATGAATGATAATTTTACTAAAGGAGAGTTAATATGCAAGTAAAGGATTTTGACTACTATTTACCAGAGGAGCTCATTGCGCAGCATCCTACAGCAAAAAGAGATGAAGCAAGGCTTATGATTTTAGATAAAGCTACAGGAGAATTGGAACATAAGGTTTTTAAGGATATAATAAATTACTTAAATCCAGGAGATTGTTTGGTATTAAATGATACAAGAGTTTTACCTGCAAGACTTATAGGAGAAAAGGAAGACACTCATGGGAAAATGGAGTTTTTACTTTTAAAAAGGACTGATAAGGATATTTGGGAAACATTAGTTAAGCCAGGTAAAAGAGCAAAGATAGGAAGTAAATTTGTGTTTGGAAATGGAGAACTTAAGGCTGAAGTAATAGGGCTTGGAGAAGAAGGAAGCAGAATTGTAAAATTTGAATATGAAGGTATTTTTGAAGAAGTTTTAGATAGATTGGGACAAATGCCACTTCCTCCATACATAACTGAAACATTAGAAGATAAGGAAATGTATCAAACGGTTTATTCTAAAGAGCAAGGTTCGGCAGCGGCACCTACAGCTGGACTTCATTTTACAGAAGAACTTTTAGATGATATAAAAAATAAAGGAGTAAAACTTGCGTTTTTAACTCTTCATGTGGGACTTGGAACTTTTAGACCTGTTAAGGTAGACGAGATAGAAAATCATACCATGCATTCAGAATACTATAGTATGACCCGAGAAACTGCAGATATAATAAATTCTACAAAAGAATCTGGTGGAAGAGTCATAGCAGTAGGTACAACATCTAATAGAACATTAGAAACCATAGCAGATGT
Source organism: Clostridium peptidivorans (assembly GCF_900205925.1). Taxonomy (GTDB): domain Bacteria; phylum Bacillota; class Clostridia; order Clostridiales; family Clostridiaceae; genus Clostridium_AK; species Clostridium_AK peptidivorans. Next base: position 60,940 of record NZ_OAOD01000003.1, read on the forward strand.
AAATGGTAGGGTTAAAGAACAATCTGGCTGGACAGATATATTTATTTATCCAGGATATAAATTTAAAATAGTAGATGCACTAATAACTAATTTCCACTTGCCTCAGTCTACTCTGTTGATGCTCATAAGTGCCTTAGCGGGAAGAGAAAAGATTATGAATGCTTATGGAACAGCAGTAAATGAAAAATATAGATTTTTCAGCTTTGGAGATGCAATGTTTATAAAATAGTTGTTAGAGAAATTAGAATTTTATATATTTATTGTTTCTAAAATTGATAATTAAAAAGGAGTGTACATATGTATAGGCTTTTAAAAAAAGATGGTAATGCAAGAAGGGGAGAGTTTACGACACCTCATGGAGTTGTTCAAACTCCAGTATTTATGAATGTTGGAACTTTAGGAGTTATAAAGGGAGCAGTTTCTTCTATGGACTTAAAGGAAATAGGATGTCAAGTGGAGCTTTCAAATACTTATCACTTACATTTAAGACCAGGAGACAATGTTATAAAAAAGTTAGGTGGACTGCATAAATTTATGAATTGGGATAGGCCAATTCTTACAGATTCAGGTGGGTTTCAAGTATTTTCTCTTGCAGGTATAAGAAAAATACAAGAAGAAGGAGTTTATTTTAGCTCTCACATAGATGGAAGAAGAATATTTATGGGGCCTGAAGAAAGTATGCAAATACAAAGTAATATTGCTTCAACTATTGCTATGGCTTTTGATGAGTGTATACCAAATCCTTCTACAAGGGAGTATGTGGAAAATTCTGTAGCCAGAACAACAAGATGGTTAGAGAGATGTGTAAAGGAAATGGATAGATTAAATTCACTTCCTGATACAATAAATAAAAAACAAATGCTCTTTGGTATAAATCAAGGGGGAACTTATGAGGATATTAGAATAGCACATGCTAAAGAAATTGTTAAGATGAACTTGGATGGATATGCAATAGGAGGCCTTGCTGTAGGAGAAACTCATGAGGAAATGTATAGGGTTATAGATGCTGTGGCACCTCACCTTCCAGAGGATAAGCCAATATATCTTATGGGAGTTGGACTTCCAAGTAATATTTTAGAAGCTGTTGATAGAGGTGTAGACTTCTTTGACTGCGTGCTTCCAGCTAGAAATGGAAGACATGGTCATGTATTTACTAAAGAAGGTAAGATAAATTTAATTAATGCTAAATTCGAGTTAGATGATAGACCTATTGATGAGGGATGTCAATGTCCAGCTTGTAAAGATTATTCAAGAGCCTATATAAGACACTTGTTTAAAGCTAAGGAAATGCTTGCTATGAGATTATGTGTACTTCATAACTTGCATTTTTATAATAATCTTATGCAAGAAATAAGAGATGCCATTGATGCAGGTAATTTTAAGGAATATAAGGAAAGAAAATTAGCTGAGTGGGGCGGAAGAGCTTAAAATAAAAATCAAAATAAAAACACTTTACAAATTTTTCTAAAAATTATAAACTATATTTAAAGGGAGGTGAGTGTATGGCAGCAGCACAACAAGGTGGAAGCTTAATAGGATTATTACTACCTTTTATTTTAATGTTAGTATTCTTTTATATAATAGTATACATACCAGAAAATAAGAGGAAGAAAAAGTACAAGTCAATGCTTGATACTTTAAAAGTAAATGATGAAATCATCACTAAGGGCGGTATTTTAGGAAAAGTTATAAGCATACATGATACGTCAATAGTGTTAGAAACAGGACCTAGTAGAGCACGTATTAAGCTTGATAAGAATGGGATATTATCAGTTTTAAATACTTCAACTGTTTCTGAAAAAGAAATCAAAAAAGAAGATAAAAAATTAGAAGCTACTAAAGAAGAAGTAGCAAATGATTCAGCAACTGAAGGCAAAGTAGAGTTCAAAGAAAATTAAAAAATAATCATAAAACACCTCTCTTTAACATAGATAATATTAAATAGGAGGTGTTTTTTATATGGAAAAAGGTACTTTTTTACCAATAGGAGATGGGCTACTTAGAAGTACCATACTTACAGTAGCTTTAATGGTTGTGTATGCTATAATTATGACATTTTCGGAATTAAGCCCTGGGGCAAATTCATTGTTCTTTTTAGCAGTAACTATTCTGAGCATAATGTATGGTACAATTTACTCCGTAAGAAAGATAAATAAAAAGGGATGGCTAGTTGGTATTATAGTAGCTGCATTATATATGCTTATAATTTATGTATTATCTATTATCGCAGGTAATCCACCTATCATAGAAACTACCAGATTAATTAGATTCTTACTTGCTTTGGGCGTGGGGGCTTTATCTGGTATGCTTGGAATAAATCTATCCTAGTTACTTTATTTTCTTATTATTATATGATATAATCAAACAGAAATATTTTTGGGAATGGAGGATTACGTAATGAAACACATAAAAACTATAAACAAGACAAATATAAAAAATAGCTTGGCAAAACCAGGTTGCAAAGAATGTGCAAATTCATGCCAATCAGCATGTAAAACTTCTTGTACAGTTGCAAATTTAGCATGCGAAAATTAATATAAAAGCAGTAACGTAAGGTTACTGCTTTAAGTTTAGTTAGGAGGAAAATAAATTGGCTGATATTCATAAGTTTATCCAAGATGGTGAGTATTATATTGTAGATGTTAATTCAGGTGCAGTACACATTGTAGACGAGCTTGTATATGATTTACTAGATGAAGATGGAATAAAAGAAAAAGAAGAGCTTTTAGCAGAATATGCAGAAAAGCACAACAAAGAAGATATAGAGGAAGCTTATGAAGAGTTAAAAGAATTAGTAGAAGAAGGAGTTCTTTACTCAAAGGACTTATATAAAGATATAGGATTAAAGGCTTATGAAGGAACTTCTTATATAAAAGCTTTATGCTTAAATATAGTACATGATTGTAATTTAAGATGCAAATATTGTTTTGCAGATGAAGGAGAATATAGAGGACATAAGGGTATAATGACTCCAGAAGTGGGAAAAAAGGCAATAGACTTTGTTATTAAAAATGCAGGACCTAGAAAGCATATAGAAGTTGATTTGTTTGGTGGAGAACCTTTAATGGCCTTTGATGCTATAAAGGAAATTGTTGAGTATGCAAAAACTCAGGAAAAAATACATAACAAAACTATAAGATTTACTATGACTACAAATGCTACTTTACTTAATGATGAGATAATGAATTACTTAGATGAAAATATGGGTAATATTGTTCTAAGTATTGATGGAAGAAAAGAAATAAATGATAAAGTAAGAATGAGAGCAGATAAAAGTGGAAGCTATGATACAATACTGCCTAAGATAAAAGAAATGGTTAGTAGAAGATCAAAGGACAAACAGTATTATGTAAGAGGTACTTTTACTCATGAAAATCCTGATTTTTTTGAAGATGTTATGCATCTTGCAAAAGAAGGGTTTGATGAAATATCTATAGAGCCTGTAGTACTTCCAGATGAGCATGAACTTGCTTTAAGAAAAGAAGATTTACCTAAAATATTTGAGCAATATGATAAACTTTATGATGAAATGTTAAGAAGACATAAAGAAGGTAATGCTTTTAAATTTTATCATTTTAATATAGATCTTCAAGGGGGACCTTGTGTATATAAGAGAATTTCAGGTTGTGGAGCAGGGCATGAATATGTAGCCATAACTCCATCGGGAGATATATACCCTTGTCATCAATTTGTAGGAAATGAAGATTTTAAAATGGGAAATATTTTTGAGGACACTTTAGATGAAAAAATATCAGATGATTTTAAAAAGGCAAACATTTACTACAAACCAACGTGCTTAGATTGCTGGGCAAGGTTTTACTGCAGCGGTGGATGTCAAGCAAATAACTACAACTTTAATAAAGACATGAATATTCCTTATGAGTTAGGCTGTGAAATGCAAAAGAAGAGAATAGAATGTGCCATTGCACTTAAAGCAAAAATTATGGAAGAACAATAGAAATATTACGACATTTTAAAGTAATGTTGAACCTACCGTATGAGATTTGCATTTAAGAAAGCGCTCACTGTGCAAAGAAGCTCTAATATTTCTGAATTTAAATCACCTAAATTTTCTAAACTCGCTGTCGCTCAGACAGTAGAAAATTCCGAGCGGTGCTTTAAATTCAGAAATAAAGAGCTTCTAATGCTTGTTAAATGCTTTCTACAATGCAAATCTCATACTATATGTTCAACATAAAAAATATCAGCTATACCTGCTAAATGAAGAAATTCAGCTAATTAAATTTCTAAAATATTTTAAGACTTGGTACATAAAAATTTTATTTGCAATTCATCAGATTCTTATAATTCTCAGGCTCTCGCCTTAAAAGATTTTATGTGTATTAAGTGTTAAAATGAAGATATTTTTAATGTTGAATCATAGTATGGAATTTAACAATATATTAAAATATCGCAACTTCCTTATATGTTGACTATTATTTACATAAGCTATATAATTTTTGTATGTGTCGAACGTGAAAAATTAGTACTTAATATAAAATAAACTAAGGGTAAGATGAGTTTTTAATAATACGTCTAAACCGTAGTACACTAATTAACAATGGATAAAGTGGTAAAGTAAGGGGGAGAAAGATGAAGAAGAACAACAAAGGAAAAAGTGCACTAATTTTTATTATTTTTGTTTTGTTTATAGGCTTTGCAGCATATGCAGGAGCTTATGGAGTAGAAAATATATTTGGTTCGGGTTATAGAATAAAACCTTTTTCGGAAGTTATTAAAAAAGGTTTGGACCTTCAAGGTGGAGTATCCTTAGTAGAAGAAATACAGGATGAAAATGTAGATAATGATACTATCGAAAGAACTATAGAACTTTTATCCATGAGAATAAATAAACTTGGAGTAAGTGAAACTGTAGTATCACGTGAAGGACAAAAGAGAATAAGAATTGAAATTCCAGGAGTATATAATGCTAAAGAAGTTATAGATACTGTTGGAAAAACTGGAGAACTTAAATTTGTAGGACCAGATAAAAAGGTAATACTTACAGGTAAAGATGTAAAGAATGCAGTAGCACAGCTTAATCCAGATACTAATCAACCTATAATAAGCTTTGAGTTAAATGACGAAGGAACTAAAAAATTTGCAGAGGCTACAAAAAAGTTTATAGGTCAGCCTATAGCAATTTATATGGATGAAGAGATGCTTACAAACCCTACAGTAAATAGTGTTATTCCTAATGGAAAAGGAATGATTGAGGGAAGTAAATCCTTAGAAGAAGCAAAAAGACAAGCAAGTATTATCAAATCAGGTGCTCTTCCTGTTGTGGTAAAACCTGTAGAAGTTAAAACTGTAGGTGCAACACTTGGAGCTAATGCGTTACCATTGAGCATTAAGGCTGGTGCAATAGGAATAGGGTTGATATTACTGTTTATGCTTTTATACTATAGAATACCTGGACTTATTGCAGATATAGCATTAGTATTTTATATAGTATTACTTTTAGGTACTTTTGTATCTATAAATGCTACTTTGACATTGTCAGGTATAGCAGGTTTCTTATTAACTATAGGTATGGCAGTAGATGCAAATGTACTTATATTTGAAAGAATAAGAGAAGAATTGAGAAATGGAAAATCAATAAAATCAGCTGTACAGACAGGTTCACATAATGCTCTTTCTTCAATATTAGATTCAAATATAACAACTATTATATCAGGATTGGTTTTATATAACTTAGGGTCAGGTGCAGTAAAAGGCTTTGCTCTCACTTTGATGATAGGTGTAGTTCTTAGTATGTTTACAGCTATTATAGTAACTAATTATCTTTTAAAGCTTGCTGTAGATATGGGACTACTAAAGAATTTATCAGCTTTTGGCGTAAAAAGGAGGGTGGAGTAAATGAAGACATTTAAAATTATTGAAAAATCCAAAATATTGTTTGTAATTTCCTTAGCTATAATGATAACTGGATTGGCGTTCTTTATAAAAAATGGGATAAATTATGGCATAGATTTTAAAGGCGGTACTTTAGTTCAAATAAACATGAAAAAGGATTTTAATAAACAAGATGTAGAAAATATAATTACTAAATATGCAAATGACTATACAACAAATACTGCTGTAAATGAAAAAAATGAGACACAGTTAGAAATAAGAAGCAATTCATTAGATGAAAGTGAAATACAGCCTTTATTTAAAGATATAAAGGATAAATATAAGTTGGAAGATAAAGACTTGATTTCCCAGCAGACAATAGGACCTGCTGTAGGACAGGAATTAAGGCAAAAGGCAATGCTAGCATTTGTGTTAGCAAATATAGCAATGCTTATTTATGTAGCAATAAGATTTGAATTTAAGTTTGGGGTAGCTGCAATACTTGCTATAGTACATGATATATTAATAACAGTATCTGTTTATGCAATATTTCAAATTCCTATAAATTCAAGCTTTATAGCTGCAATACTTACCATAGCGGGCTACTCTATTAATGATACTATTGTTATTTTTGACAGAATAAGAGAAAATACTAAGAAAATGAGAAGAGTTAATAGTAAAGAATTGGCTAATATAAGTATAACTCAAACTATGTCTAGATCTATAAATACAACTTTAACAACTTTAATTACTATAGTGTCAGTATATATATTTGTTCCATCTGTGAGGGAATTTGCATTTCCATTAGCAATAGGTATTGCTTGTGGAGCATATTCTTCAATATTTATTGCAAGTCCAGTATGGGTTATGCTAAAAAATAGAAAGATAAAAGAAGCTTAAATAGAAAAAAGCAGAGTGATTTTAACTCTGCTTTTTTTTATTTGTAAAAAATCCTCGAAAATGTTTGTAAAATCTCATATTTTAAATTATAATATATATTGCTTTTTACTTTTTTGGAGGATATTATTATGGAGAAAAAGATTTGCAATATTGGGCTACAGAAGCTTTCCTCCTTACATAACCCATTTTTATTAAAGGGCATGGGGGAGGTCTTGAGAAGAATAGTTAAAGCTGTTAATGAAAGAGAAAAAATAGTTATATATGGTTGTTATGATTTGGATGGTGTAACAGCTGTGTCTGTGCTTTTTTTGGTGTTAAAATACTTAAATGCTGATGTAGAGTACTTTATATCAGAGGGTAGCGATGGAAGTTTTGATATAGATGCAAATACCATTGAAAATCACATAAAATTTTTAGGAGCAAATCTTCTTATAACTGCCGGATGTGGTATAAATTCTTATAGTCAAGTAGAGTTATGTAAAAAGCTAGGCATAGATGTAATAATTACTGATAGCCACCATGTTAAAGCTACTGTTCCTAAAACCATAGTAATAAATCCAAATCAAATAGATTGCAATTATCCTTTTAAGGAGCTTTCAAGTGCAGCAGTGGCATATAAATTGGTACAGGCAATTTCGTCTTATTATCAAATGAAGAGTGTAAGTAAATATTTAGATTTAGTTATGCTTGGATCTATAGCTCGTAATGTTCCTTATGTAGGTGAAAATAAGATTATTATAGATGAGGGAATTTATCACATGAATTATACAAATAATTATGGACTAAAAGCTCTCATGAGTTTGCATAAAATGAAATATGTAAACATAAATAATTCATATAATCTTGCAAACAGTCTTATGCCATTTTGGAATAGTTCAAGGGGGCTCGACAATGCACGTATAGCAGTAGAATTATTTACTACAAGTAACAGTGATCGTGCTTTACAAATTGCTAAGTACCTTAAAAATGAAACATCTCAATGACTCGAGATGTGCTAATTTATAAGGAAATTATAAATTTCTATAAATTATGCATGAAACATCTCAATGACTTGACATGTGTTGATTTGTAATAAATATTTTTGAGATTATGTTATTATATTGAATATCTATCATAATTTAATATATAATAATAAATGCTAAGAAGGAGCATATATTTAGTTGTAGGGGGAAAAAGTAATGGATTTAAAGGAAAAGATTCGTATTGTAGAAGGATTTCCAAAGGAAGGTATTAGTTTTAAAGATGTAACAACAATACTTGATGATAAAGAAGCTTTTAAATATACTGTAGATATTATTGCTAAGCATCTTAAAAATAAAAATGTAGATGTGGTAGTAGGACCAGAAGCCAGAGGCTTTTTATTTGGAGCACCTATAGCGTATGCTTTAGGGGTTGGGTTTGTTCCTGTAAGAAAGAAGGGTAAGTTACCTTGCGAAACTGTAAGTGTTAGTTATGATTTAGAATATGGAACAGATATATTAGAAGCTCATAAGGGTTCTATAAAGCCAGGTCAAAGAGTAGCTATTGTTGATGACTTACTTGCAACAGGAGGAACTATACAGTCTGTAGCAAAGCTTGTAGAAACATTAGGCGGAGAAGTAGTAGCTATGGATTTTGTTATTGAACTTACTGAATTACATGGAAGAAAGAAACTTGAAAAATATGATATAATGTCTCTTGTTGAGTATGATATATAAGGAAGTACATATCAAATAAATTCAGATATGTTAACTTATAATGAGTCAAAGATTTCTATAAGTTATACAAAAATAAAAGTTTGAAAGTCTATACCAAATAGTATATAATGGTAAGTAAAATAAGATGGCTGGTTAGTTAAACCAGCCTTTGATTTTAGGGGAGTAAAATATGCTGGAAAAACTGTTAAATCAAGTAGAAAAAAATTGTATAAATTATGATATAGAACTTATAAAAAAGGCATATAATTTTGCTTTCAATGCACATAATGATCAAAAAAGAGAGTCTGGAGAGCCTTATATTATTCATCCGATAGAAGTGGCAGGAATACTTGCTGAAATGGGATTAGATACCAGTACGATTGTTGCAGGGCTTCTTCATGATGTAATTGAAGATACCGAGTATGGATATGCATATTTAGAAAAAGAATTTAGTAAAGAAGTAGCAGATTTAGTAGAAGGTGTTACTAAACTTGGGAAAATTCAATATAAAACAAAGGAAGAACAGCAGGCGGATAATGTAAGAAAGATGCTCTTAGCTATGGCTCGTGATGTAAGAGTTATACTTATAAAGTTAGCGGATAGATTACATAATATGAGAACCCTAAGATACATGACTGTAGAAAAGCAAAAGGAAAAGGCAAAAGAAACTTTTGATATATATGCACCACTTGCTCATCGTCTAGGGATTTCAAAGATAAAATGGGAACTGGAAGATTTGGCTTTTAGATACATAAATCCTAACGAATATTATGATTTGGTAAAAAAAATTGCAGAAAAAAGAGCTGAAAGAGAAGCATACATAGAAATGATAACAAAATCGCTTAAGGAAAATCTCGAAAGAACAGGTATTGAATCTGAAATAGAGGGACGCCCTAAGCATTTTTATAGTATTTACAGAAAAATGGTAAATAAGAACAAAACTTTAGAACAAATTTTTGATTTGACAGCAGTTAGAATATTAGTAGATAGTGTGAGAGATTGCTATGCAGCACTTGGAATCGTGCATACTATGTATAAGCCAATTCCAGGTAGATTTAAAGATTATATTGCTATGCCAAAACCTAATCTTTATCAATCCTTACATTCCACAGTAATAGGTCCACAGGGAAAGCCATTTGAAATACAGATAAGAACTTTTGAAATGCATAAAACAGCTGAATATGGTATTGCTGCTCACTGGAAGTATAAAGAAAATAAAAATCCTAGTACTAACATGGATTTAAAGTTATCTTGGCTTCGAGATATTTTAGAATGGCAAAGAGAAACTTCTGATGCAGCTGAATTTATGGAAGGGTTTAAAATAGATTTGTTTTCCGATGAAGTGTTTGTATTTACTCCAAAGGGAGCAGTTATAGACTTACCAAGTCATGCAACGCCTATTGATTTTGCTTATAAGATACATACTGATATAGGAAATAAGTGCATAGGAGCTAAGGTTAATGGGAAGATGGTGCCTTTGGATTATAAGCTTAAAACTGGAGAGATTATAGAAATTGTAACAGCATCAAATTCAAAAGGACCTAATATAGCTTGGCTTAACATAGTAAAAAGCAATCAAGCAAAAAGTAAAATAAGAGCTTGGTTCAAAAAGGCAAAAAGAGAAGAAAATATTAGCAAGGGAAAAGAACTTTTAGAAAGAGAAGCTAAAAAGCAGGGGTATAACTTTGGCGAAATAGCTAAAGGGGAAATATTATCTGCAATTTTAAAAAGATATAACTTTAATGGCATAGATGATATATATGCAGGAGTAGGAGTAGGAGATATTAGTTCATCTTCTTTGGTATCTAAGATAAAGGAACAGTATGAAAAGGGGCATAAAACATCTATTAGTAATGAAGAAGTGATAAATGCTTCTTTAGGTAAAAATTTAAAGCAACATGATGAAAAGATAATTAAGAAAAAGTCAGCAGATATGGGAATCATAGTAAAAGGAGTAAGCAATCTTTTAGTTAGGGTTTCTAAATGCTGCAACCCAGTACCTGGAGATGAAATAGTAGGTTATATTACTAAGGGCAGAGGCGTATCGATACATAGAAAAGATTGCAAAAATGTTGAAAATCTTATGAGTGACTTGGAGGGTAAGCTAGTAGATGTAAGTTGGGGAAATGCTAAGGCTTTATCATATATTGCAGAAATTCATATAAAAGCTGAGGATAGAGACGGAGTTTTAACTGAGATAATGGATATTATTTCGAAATCAAAGGCACATTTATATGCTATAAATGCAAAAACTACTAAAGATAAATTAGCTTTTGTAAATATAAAACTTAAGATTTTGGATATAGAACAATTAAAGGAATTAATAAAAAAAATTAAGAAGATAAATGGTGTGATGGAAGTTTATAGAACAAAAAATTAGAGGGTGATGATTTGAGAGCAGTAGTTCAAAGAGTTAAATTTTCTAAAGTAGAAGTAGATGGAAAAATAATAGGAAGTATTAATAAAGGACTTAATGTTTTACTAGGTGTGTCAAAAGAAGATTCTATAGATGACATAAAATACTTAAAAGATAAGATATTAAACTTAAGAATATTCGAAGATGAAGAAGGTAAAATGAATAAATCTCTTATAGATGTATCAGGCGAACTTTTAGTTATTTCTCAATTTACATTATATGGCGACTGTAGAAAGGGAAAGAGACCAAGTTTTATAGAAGCACTAGGTGGAGAAGAAGCTAAAAAGTTTTATGAGGAATTTATAAAAGAGTGTAAAGAAGTGTTAGGAAATGTGGAAACTGGAGAATTTGGGGCAGATATGAAGGTTACAATTGAAAATGATGGACCTGTAACTATAATTTTGGACAGTAAAAAAAATTTTTAATATAGGAGTGTATGAATATGAAGATTTCAAGAATACCAGTAGGTGCATATGCAGCTAACTCATACATTGTAATGGATGAAAATACAAAAGATGCACTAATAATAGATCCAGGTGATGATTATTCAAGCATAAAGTATTCTATAAGTAAACTTGAAGCAAATCCAAAATATATATTTATTACTCATGGACATATTGATCATACAGGGGCAGTAGCAGAACTTAGAAATTTATATAAAATACCTGTATGTATAAATGAAAAAGATGAGTATTTAATTATGAATGGAGGATACATGTTTGGGAATCCTCAAAATTGTGGAGCTGCAGATATTAAAATAAAAGAAAATGATACTTTTGATATAGGTAATATGAGACTTAAGTGTATTGAGACACCAGGCCACTCAGAAGGAGGAATGTGTTTTCTTATAGATAATGTAGTATTTACAGGAGATACTCTTTTCCAAAGCTCTATAGGAAGAACAGATTTTACAGGTGGAGATTTTGATACAATAATTGATAGTATAAAAACTAAGCTTTTAACCTTACCAGATGAAACTATAGTTTTACCAGGACATGGCCCTGAAACCACTATAAAAACTGAAAAGGTGTATAATCCATTTTTATAGGAAGGAAGCATCTCAGTAAAATGAAAATAAATATAAATTTAAATGAATTAGCCTATAGATATGAAATATATCAAATAGTAAATATATTTTATCCTTTTAGCGAAATAAATTTTAATAGTAGTGATTCCTATGATTTAAATATAGATATAAATGTTAGTGAAGATTTAGTAATTATACAGGATGAACTTAATAAGGATGAATTTAACTTAAAAAGTGAATTTACGAAAAAGGAAGTAATAAAAAATCACCTTTACCTGTTTTTAAGTTTAAAGACAGGTAAAAGTTTTCCCTGGGGCACTCTTATTGGAATAAGACCAAGTAAAATAGCACTTGCACTTATGAATGAAGGTAAAAGTTATGATGAAATAATTAAATATTATGAAAACCGTTACTTAGCTAGTAAAGAAAAAGCAGAGTTATGCATCAAGATAGCTAAGCGAGAAAAAGATATAGTAAATAAATCAAGTAAGAATATATCGGTTTATATAGGAATGCCATTTTGCCCTACAAGATGTTTATATTGTTCCTTTGCATCTAATCCAATTAAAGGATGTAATAAACTAGTAGAGCCATATTTAGAAGCATTAATATATGAAATTGAGAAAATAAGTGAATTTATAAATAAAAAGAGTTTAGTAATAGAAAATGTGTACTTTGGAGGGGGAACTCCTACATCTGTAAATAATGATCAGTTTGAACAAATAATGAAAAATATATATAATAAGTTTATATATAAAAACAATATAAAAGAATTTACAGTAGAATGCGGAAGACCTGACAGCATAACTTTTGAAAAATTGGATACTATGAGAAGATATAAGGCTACTCGTATAAGTATAAACCCACAAACTATGAATGATGAGACTTTAAAGCTTATAGGAAGAAATCATACTTCACAGGATGTTGTTGAAAAGTTTAACTTAGCGAGAAGCATGGGCTTTGATAACATAAATATGGATTTAATAGTTGGACTTCCAGGTGAAAGATTAGTACATATGAAAAAAACTTGTAGTGAAATACTTAAATTGAAGCCTGATAGTTTAACGGTACATGGTATGTCTGTTAAAAAAGGGTCAAAGCTTCAAGAAAATTTAAAGCAAACCCTTAATCTTGTAGAGCTAGATGAACTAATAGGAATGCATGATGAAACCGTTAAATTAGCAGAGAATTTAGGCATGGAACCATATTATATGTATAGACAAAAGAACATGTTTGGTAATATGGAAAATATAGGGTATTCATTACCTGATAAGGAAAGCCCTTATAATATACAAATGATAGAGGAAAGACAAACCATAATTGCAATGGGAGCAGATGCTATTACAAAAATTGTATTTTTAGATGAAAATAGAATTGAGAGAGCCCCAAATTTAAAGGATATAAGAGAATATTATAATCGTATAGAAGAGCTAATTGAAAAAAAGATAAGCATGTTAGAGGAACTATATTAATTTATAAACTATTTGATATAAGAGACATAATTGTCCCTGATATTTTAATATAAATTTTAATTACTAATTTCGGATTAGTATGAGGAGGAAAACAAATGGGAGAAGCATTAAAAGGATTAAAAAGAACCATAATGTGTGGCGAATTAAGAGAATCCCATATAGGTAATAAATTTACTGTAATGGGTTGGGTACAAAGAAAAAGAAACTTAGGAGGATTAATATTCGTTGATTTAAGAGATAGAACAGGAATCCTTCAAGTAGTTTTTGGAGAAGAAATAAATAAAGAAGCTTTTGAAAAGGCAGATACAGTTAGATCAGAGTATTGTATAGCAATAACTGGCAGCTTAGTAAAAAGAGAATCTGCAAATGAAACAATACCAACTGGTATGGTTGAATTAAAGGGAGAAAGTATAAAGATTTTATCAGAATCAGAAACTCCTCCAATATATATAAAGGAAAATCTAGATGCAGGTGAAAATATAAGATTAAAATATAGATATTTAGACTTAAGAAGACCAGATATGCAGAAAATCTTAATGATAAGACATAAGGCAGCTAAAGCGGTAAGAGATTTTATGGATGGAGAAGGTTTCCTTGAAATGGAAACTCCAATACTTACTAAGAGCACACCAGAAGGTGCAAGAGATTACTTAGTACCAAGTAGAAACTATCCAGGAATGTTTTATGCTTTACCACAGTCACCACAGATATTTAAGCAGCTTTTAATGGTATCTGGCTATGATAAGTACTTCCAAATAGCAAAATGCTTTAGAGATGAAGATTTAAGAGCAAATAGACAGCCAGAATTTACTCAGGTAGACTTAGAAATGTCTTTTGTAGAAGCTGATGACATTATGAGTTTAACTGAAAGATTAATTCAGCATGTGTTTAAAACTGTAAAGGGAATAGATGTTAAGCTTCCAATGGAAAGAATGCCTTATAAAATAGCTATGGAAAAGTACGGAAGTGACAAACCAGATTTAAGATTTGGAATGGAAATTAACAATTTAACTGATGTAGTTAAAACGTCTGAATTTAAAGTGTTTAAGGATGCTATAGAAAATGGTGGTTCTGTTAGAGCTATTAAAGTAGAAAACTCAGCAGATATGGGAAGAAAGCAGTTAGATAAGTTAACTGAATTTGTTAAAGGATTTAAAGCTAAGGGCTTAGCATGGATTGCTTATAAACAAGATGAAATAAAGTCTCCAATATCTAAGTTTTTATCTGAAGACGAACTAAAGGCTATTTTAGACACAATGAACGCTAAAGTAGGAGACCTTATATTAATAGTTTCAGATGCTAAAGATAAGATTGTTTTCCAAAGTCTTGGACAATTAAGATTACATGTTGCTAAAGAGCTTGAGATTTTAAAGGATAATAAAGAATATAGATTTGCATGGGTTACAGAATTCCCATTAGTTTCATATAACGATGAAGAAGATAGATGGGAAGCAGAACATCATCCATTTACAGCACTAATGGATGAAGATATTCAGTATTTAGATAGTGATCCAGGTAAAGTAAGAGCTAAAGCTTATGACATGGTGCTAAATGGAGAAGAACTAGGTGGAGGAAGTATAAGAATACATGACTCAAGTCTGCAAGAAAAAATGTTTAATGCTATTGGATTGACTAAAGAAAAAGCTTGGGAGAGATTTGGATTCTTACTTGAAGCATTTAAATATGGCCCACCACCACATGGCGGATTAGCATTTGGATTTGATAGAATGACAATGTTCCTTGCTGAGACTGAAAATATAAAGGATGTAATTGCATTCCCTAAGAATCAAAATGCATATTGTCCAATGTCAGAAGCTCCTAATGTAGTAGATGAAGAACAGCTAGGGGAACTAGGAATAGAAATAATAAAAAATTCATAAAAAAGTTTTAATAAATTCTAATAAAAAGCTTTAAAATGGAGTATAATAATATTATAGAAACAGATAATTAAATAAAGATCCTGCTGTGTGCGTGAAGTGAGTTAATATTGAGCCAACATATTTTTGAACGGGAATCTAACTCTTTTTGTGGAATGATGCTTAAGTCAAACTTAATGATTAATAAATATATTAAGATTAAGTTTATATACTTGAGAACAAGAAGCAAAAAGGTGATGCCCACCTGCTTAGGCAGGTTCAACAATAGCTTACATAACGGTATGGCGGGATTTTTAATAAACAAATAAAGCTTCGGTTTAAATATTAAACCGAAGCTTTATTTGTTGTAACTAAGCTTGATATTATGAAAGCTATTAAACTAGGTATAACCCAGCTAAATCCTTCTTTAGAAAGTGGAATGTATGAAATTAAGTTTATTATAGGAGCTATAGTAAATCCTATGTTTTTAAGGTTATCTAATATACTTATTATTAAAGTAGTATAAACTGTAGCTTTTAATACAAAATTATTTTTTACTAGTTTTCCCATTAATGTGAGTATAACAAGTACCATTACTATAGGATATAGTATTTGTAAAATAGGTACAGCTAAAGTTACAATTGTGTCAACTCCAAGCATTGCTATTAAAATACTTACAATAGATATAAGTATAGCATTAAAAGTATAGGAAATTTTATTATTAGAAAGATCACTAAAGTATTTCGCAGCGGATGAGGTTAGACCTATAGAAGTAGTTAAACAAGCTAGAGCTACCACAATACTTAAAAATATAATTCCTGTATTACCTAACACTTTTTCTACTATATTTGTAACTAATTGAGTTTTTGTAATATCTCCTGCGAATATAGAAGCAGTTTGACTTCCAAGATATAAAAGTCCACCATAAATTACTCCAAGTCCTATTACTGCTATTATTCCAGATAATGAAGTTATTTTTATTATGTCAGAAACTTTAGAGTATCCTTTAGCTCGTACAGAAGATAATATTATGGATGAAAATATAACTGAGGCTATAGCATCCATAGTTTGATAACCTTCTATTAATGAAGTTGAAAATACATTTTTTGCATTTGTGCTTACAATAGGCCCTATAGGAGATAATACTCCTTTGGTTATTATTACAATCAAAATTAAAAGTAATAAAGGGGTAAGTATCTTTCCTATATTGTCTATTAGTGATGAAGGTCTTAAAACAAATAATAAGGTTATTATAAAATATACGATAATAACAGGAAGCATTTTTACATTTGGGAATAGTGGCAAAACACTTAATTCATAGGTAGTAGCTGCAGTTCTGGGAATAGCAAGCATAGGTCCTATGGCAAGTATTATACTTGTAGTCACTATAATAGAAAAAACTTTACTTATGGGAGAAGACATTTCCTTAAATGTACCATTTATTTTAGCACAAGCAAGTATACCCATTAACGGAAGGCCTACTCCTGTAATAACGAAGCCTAAAATAGCTATAAAAAAATCACTACCAACAGTTTTGCCTAAATATGGAGGAAATATTAAGTTTCCAGAACCAAAAAACATAGCAAAAAGGGCAAGTCCGATTATTAATGAATCTTTAATAGATTTATTCATAAAATTCTCCTTTTCTAAATGATATTAATTATCAGAAATTATAAACATAATTATAGCATATAAATGGTTTAACACGTATTTTTAGTATTATATGAAAATTGAAGAAAATAAATCTGGGAATATAAACTAAGATGGCAAAAATGGATTTATAGTTACAAAAAACAACTATAGATACTTAAATTATACATTAAAATTATTTATAAAGATACATGTAAATACTATCAAATAATTTTAAGGAAAGTAAGTACATGATACATTTATAAAATAATAGCTAATTAATGAAAAATTGTGAAAAATAACAAAAAGAGGAGTATTTGCTTCCATTTTTTTATAAATCTGGCTTAGAAATATTTAACATTTCCATAGATTGTTGTATAATATATATACAACACTTTTAAGAAATGGGGAGATTATATGGAACGTACTTTAGCTTTAATTAAGCCAGATGGATTTCAAAGGGGACTTATAGGGGAAATTATATCTTTATATGAAAAAAAAGGATTAAAAGTTACTGCTTTAAAAATGGCAAAGCCTGAAATTAATATGGTAGAAGAACATTACATGGAACATAAGGGAAGACCTTATTATAAAAGTTTAATAAAATATATTACAGAAGATAATATTATAGCTATGATATTAGAAGGAGAAAACGCAGTAGAAGTTGTAAGGAAAATAAATGGAGTTACTAATCCCTTAGAAGCAGATCTTGGAAGTATAAGAGGAAGATTTGGATTAAGTAAGGAAAGGAACTTAGTACATGGTTCTGATTCTAAAGAAAATGCTTTAAGAGAAATAAGTATATGGTTCCCAGAATTAACATCAGAAAACTATCAATAATTAAGATTTAACTTAAATTTTCAAACTATTTTGAAATATAAGTGGTATATAAATAAGATTAAGAGATAAAGGAAAGGCGTGTGGTTTATGTTTCGAGTTGAAGAGGAAGTAAAAAAAATAGCAGAAGAGATACTATGTATGCTTGTGGTTGATGGATATAATATAGATATAATGACGAAGGAAGAAGTAGGACAGCTTGTGGACAGATATCTTCAAGAAATATATGATGATTATTTATATGATGATAATTATTGTGAGGCTTGCTTTGAGGAAGAAACTTATGATGGATTTGAAAGCTTTTATAAAAAATTTACAACAAAGGTAAAAGAAAAAAACATACATATTGAAGAATATATAAATTAAAAATTACATATTTAGCTTAAAATTAATTGAACAAAAAATATCAGGTAAAACAAAATATGATGATTTATAAAGAGGTTAAAACATATGAAGGCATTAATAAGTTATAAAACCAATGAACATATAATTTGTTTAAGAGAAGACGGAATAATAATAGAAATACTTAAAAAGTTCTTAGATAAGTTCTATGAAGGACAAATCATAAATTTACCAGATAGCAAAAAAACTAATATAAACTAAAATTTGATTTAGGCATATGTTAATTTATTGCGATGTTTCATCTAAAACATGAATTAATAGCCAGGTATAAAACTCCTTTTTGTACAAAAAATATAGATACAGAAAGGAGTTGTTTTTATGTCTAATAATAAAATGAGATATACTAAAAATAATAAAAAACAAGATGGTCATTTTAAGAAAAAGAATATAAAACATGATCCTCAAGCAGAAAGTGCCAGAGCAGTTTTTGAAGATCCTAAAGCATATCAAGAAGATGATCTTTAAAATATATAGTTTATAAATAAACTATAAAATTTCAGTACTAGAACTGTTAAAGAATATCTCCATATTGAAATCTAAGGAGGGATTATAAATGAATGAAAATGAACAGCAATTAAAAGAAAGAGCAAGACAAATGCTTATAGATGGAAAAACTCATAAAGAAATAAGAACGGAAACTCATTTAAGAGAAAAGGATATAGGAAGAATACAAAGAGAAATCACTAATAATTTCTAATAGTTTAGAGAAATTGCGAAGTAATTGATTAATAGTTAATAATTAATACTGAAAGTATTCACTATTAACTATTAATCAAAATTTACTTGGCAATTTTTTTGTTTCTACATAATTTCTCCACAACTCAATTATATAATGTATTGCATAAAACAAAGTAAATAGATATGTTTACTAATAATACTGGAGGTGAAAACATGGCTGAGATTCAGGCATCAAGAATAAAGAAAACTAAGAAGAAAAAAGTGAATCAAATTCCTTTTGGAATAGCGTTTTTAGTGGGGATTGTGGGAGTAGGATTTTTTATGGCAAATAACTCACCAAAGACAGCACTTATGTGGATATTTGGTGTGGCGTTGGGATTTACACTTCAAAGATCAAGATTTTGTTTTACTGCATCTTTAAGAGATCCTGTACTTACAGGAAGTACCTCTTTATCAAAGGCAGTAATAATTGCAATTTCAGTTGCAACAGTTGGATTTGCAGCTATTCAATTTTCTGCGGTATCTAAAGGGGCAGCGATACCAGGAAATGTATCACCTGTAGGTATACATACTGCTATAGGAGCCACAATGTTTGGTATAGGTATGGTTATTGCTGGGGGATGCGCATCTGGAACTTTAATGAGAGTAGGAGAAGGATTTTTAATGCAAGTTCTTTCACTAGTGTTCTTTATAGTAGGCTCACTATGGGGAGCAAGGGACTTCGGATGGTGGTCAGAAATGTTTATGCCTAAAAAGGGAATATTCTTACCACAAGTTCTTGGTTGGATACCAGCACTATTACTACAATTTGGGCTTTTATTAGTACTTTATATTCTTGCAGATTGGTTTGGAAATAGAAAAACAAATCAATAATTTAAAAGAAATATATTGAGAATCGGATAATTTAATATAGTAATAAAATTAGTAACATTTTAAAATACACTAAAATAGAGAAGGAGTTTATTATGAACGAATATAGATTAGATTGTTTAGGAGAAGCATGTCCAGTACCATTAATAAGAACACAAAAGAAATTAGAAGGTCTAGAAGTAGGAGATGTACTTATAGTTGAAATTGATCATAGTTGTGCAATGAAAAATGTACCAGAATGGGCAAGAAAAGAAGGACATAACGTTGAAATTGAAGAAGTTGATGACGGAGAATGGGAAATATATATTGAGAAAGTTAAATAGTTTTTAAAAGAGAGGTGCTAGGAGAGAATCGCTAGTACCAAATCGCTAAAATATAATTGATAATTTAAAAAATGTGTTTGGAGGTGAATTACTTGGATATTAAAAAGAATCCTTATTATAAGAAATTTTTAAAAGATCCATGGACGTACACTACTGGAGCCGTAATTTTGGGACTCTTAAATATTGCAATGCTTGCGTCTTCAGGAAGCGCATGGGGTGTTACAACACCATTTTCTTACTGGGGGGCATGGATATATAAAGCACTTGGAGGACATCCTGAAAATTGGTTTTATTTTCAACAAAAGAGTCATGCCGCAGGATTAAGTGGTGGATTTTTAAATAATGGTCATTCTGTGTCAAATATTGGAATTATAGCAGGTGCGCTTTTAGCAACGCTTTTAGCATCACAGTTTAAAATTAAGAAAATAAAATCAATGAAGCAAGTTGTCGCAGCAATACTTGGTGGACTTTTAATGGGCTATGGAGCAAGAATAGCTTTTGGATGCAATATAGGTGCGCTGTTTAGTGGAGTTGCATCTATGTCGTTACATGGCTGGGTATATATGATATTTATATTCTTTGGTGCGTGGGTAGGAAGTAAGCTTTTAGTTAAGCACTTTATTTAAAGTGAGGTGGTTTTGTGGAAAAGAAACATGAATATTATGATGTTATAGTAATAGGAGGAGGACCAGCAGGACTTACATCAGCAATTTACTCGGGAAGAGCAAAACTTAAAACACTTTTAATAGAAAAATCTCTAATTGGTGGATTAGCTACTTATACAAATGAAATAGCAAATTACCCGGGTTTCCCAGAAGGAATATCAGGAACAGAACTTGCAAAACTTTTTCATAAACAAGCTAAAAATTTTGAAGTAAGTTTTAAGTTAACAGATGTAAAAAGTGTTAATTTAAAAAAAGAAGACAAGATTGTAGAAACCTTTCGAATTATATATCATGCAAAAGCTGTGATAATAGCTACAGGAGGAAAACCAAGACTTACAAAAGCAGCTAATGAAGAAAAGTTTTTATATGATAAAGGAATCTCATTTTGTGCAACTTGTGATGCAGCATATTACACAGATAAAACTGTTATGGTTATAGGAAGCGGAGATGCTGCTATTGAAGAGGGAATATTTCTCACAAAGTTTGCTAAAAAGGTAATTGTATCAGTTAGAAAAGATGAGGGAAATATGCGTGCTAATAAAATAGCTAAAGATCAAGCTATGAAAAATCATAAAATGGAGTTTATATGGAATACAGTTGTAAGTTCCTTTGAAGGAGAAGAAAGATTAAATAAAGTTGTACTTAAAAATGTTAAAACACATGAACTTATAGATATGCAAGTAGACGGATGTTTTTTATTTATAGGATATGAACCCAATACAGAAATATTTAAAGAACAAATTAATTTAACAAGTGAAGGGTATATTATCACAAATGAAAATATGGAAACAAACATTGAAGGTGTTTTTGCAGTTGGAGATGTAAGAGAGAAGACTTTAAAACAAGTAGCAACAGCAGTGAGTGACGGAGCTATTGCTGGAACACTAGTTGAGAAATATACTGAAAAAATATAAAAAAACAAAGCATTTTTGAAAAAAATGCTTTGTTTCTTTGTTTCTTAAAATAAAGAGTTAAATATAGAATTAAAGATTAAGTATAAACAATATAATTTAGAGAAAAATAAATTAGTAGCTTACGATAAACATATAAGAATTGAGGGAGTGATATTATGTTAGAGCCAAGTAAAAAGCTTCCACTATTTGTTTATGGAAGTTTATCAGAGGGATTTTACAACCACGATATTTATTTAAAGGGAAAAGTTTTAACAAAGCATGAGACTAGAACAAAAGGAAAATTATTTCACTTAGCAAATAAGGGATATCCAGCAATGATAGATGGTGATGAATGGGTTTATGGAGAATTAGTCACTATAGAAAATTATGAAAAAACAGTAGAAGAAATGGATGAAATGGAGCATTATTATGGAGAAAATAACCGCGAAAATGAGTATAATCGTGTTATATTAGAAGTGGAATTTGTAGATACAAATGAAAAGGTTGAAGCATATACCTATAAGTATAATGAAGAAAGTGAACATGAGCTTAAACATCGTCATGAAGAAATACCACATGGAGATTGGAGAAAATTTATGAAAGAAGAATAAAAGCAAAAGGCAAACATATATTTTTTAAAAGTTTAATCTGCATTTTTGTAAATACAAAAGGATAGTACTAGAAAGGGGCCTAGTCTATCCTTTGTATATTATAGGGGGTTGGGGACAAATTACTTATTTCATATATAAATTATGTCCATGTTTTTAAATTTTAAACATTATTTATAAAAATATTAATAAAAAAATTTACATCGCTTGGTAGGAAGGAATTAAATGCTAACTGTAGGCAAAACTATTTTAAAGAAGTATTCCTTTATTTAAATAAAATTTGACCATAGAAGGGAGTGATTAAAATCGTTAATAAACGTAGTTTTACTCAAAAACAAATGGCTTCATTAGGCATTAGAAAAAATGAAAGAGGAGATTACGAGTATATAAATCCAGAAGATAAGAATAGATCAAAATATAAGGAGGTAAGAAAGGAAAATAAATAATAAATAGCTTGTGAAGTAATAAAAAAAGCACTCTAGATTTTTATCTAAAGTGCTTTTTTTCATTGATATATCTTGGTGCCGAAGGCGGGAATCGAACCCGCACGGTATTGCTACCTCCGGATTTTGAGTCCGGCGCGTCTGCCAGTTCCACCACTTCGGCATATTGTACATAAATAGTACCATATATAGGCTAGTAAGTCAAGGATAATACTTTACGACAAAGTTAATTTCTAAAGTGAAAGTTATAGAAGATTTATCAAGAGAACTTGATTTAAGTATATTTTGCAAAATTGTCTTAGGGCAATTTTTTTTTGTGGGTGATTTTTTGGGTGAAAATGTGTAAACTATATATAGTTACCAAAGTAAATTTTAGGAGAGATAAATAGGAGAGATAAATATGTTGAGATTTTTAGATGCTGGAGAATCCCATGGGAAGATGATTTTAGCTATAATAGATGGAATTCCGTCCAATTTCGATATTGATATAGATTTTATAAATAGCGAACTTAAAAGAAGACAGCAGGGATATGGACGTGGAGAAAGAATGAAAATTGAGGATGATAAAATAGAGATTGTCACAGGTCTTAGGGGCGATAAAACCACGGGAAATCCAATAACTTTAGCAGTATATAATAAGGATTATGAAAACTGGAAGCATATTTTAGAAGTTAAAGCGGGTCCTGAAGATAGAATAACTGTGCCAAGGCCTGGACATGGAGATATGGTTGGATACTTTAAATATGGCACGGGAGATATAAGAGATGTTATTGAAAGAACTTCAGCTAGAGAAACCACTATAAGAACTGCTGTAGGTGCAACGTGTAAACTTATATTAAAAAGTATTGGCATAGAAGTTAGAAGTGTTGTTCATAGCATAGGAAATTTTCATGAGGAAGAAATTAATTTATTTGACGACGGTATATATGAGAAAATAGAAAAAAGTCCAGTAAGATGTTACAATGAAGAAATGGAAAAAAACTTTATGAAAAAGATAGATATATGTAAAGAGCAAGGGGAAACTATCGGGGGAAGTGTAAAAATTTCCATAAAAGGAGTCCCTTTGGGGATTGGAAGCTATACTCAATGGGATAGAAAGTTAGACGCTATATTAAGTTATGCGGTTATGTCCCTTCAAGGAGTAAAGGCAATAGAATTTGGAAATGGACTGGATTTAAATCGTAGAGGGAGTAGCTTTAATGATGAAATATATTATGATGGAAATAATATAAAAAGATATTCAAATAACTCAGGAGGAATAGAAGCAGGAGTTTCCAATGGGGAAAATATAGAGCTTAAGGTGTTTATAAAACCTATTCCTTCTGTAAAAAAGGATTTAAGAACCATAGACCTTAGGAAAAGAAAAAATACTGAAACTAGGTATGAGAGATCAGATGTGTGTGCAGTAGTACCAGCTTCAATAGTTCTTGAAAATATAGTTGCCTTTGAAATTTTAAAGGAAATTTTAAATAAGTTTCCAGCAGATGAATTTTATGAGCTTAAAAGAAGTATAAATTTTTACAGAGAAACCGTGTATTTAAGGTAAATAGCTAATAATTAAAATCATAATTATTATTAGATAGTTAGTAGAGACGCTTGATTATAAAATGAGGGAGATGAGCTAATTGAATAAAGAAAGACTAATAATTTTAGATGGAAATAGTCTGATGAATAGAGCTTTTTATGCGTTACCACTTCTTACAAATAGAGAAGGTATCCATACAAATGCTGTGTATGGATTTACAAATATGCTTTTAAAAATGAAAGAGGAAATAGAGCCAAATTATATAGTATGTACCTTTGACAAGGCTGCACCTACCTTTAGACATAATGAGTATAAGGAATACAAAGCGGGAAGAAAGAAGATGCCACCAGAACTTGCTGAGCAATTTCCTATAGTAAAAGAACTTTTAAATAAATTTGATATAAATATATTTGAGATAGAAGGCTTTGAAGCGGATGATTTAATAGGAACGTTGTCCTGTAGGGCGGAAGAACAAGGAATTGAAGTTTACATTGTTACAGGAGA
Source organism: Clostridium peptidivorans (assembly GCF_900205925.1). Taxonomy (GTDB): domain Bacteria; phylum Bacillota; class Clostridia; order Clostridiales; family Clostridiaceae; genus Clostridium_AK; species Clostridium_AK peptidivorans. Next base: position 85,499 of record NZ_OAOD01000003.1, read on the forward strand.
TAGAGATGCACTTCAGCTAGCAAGTGATAATATAAAAGTAGTTCTAACTAAAAGGGGAATAACAGAAAAAGAGATATATGATGCAAATAGAATGATTGAGGAGTATGGTGTTACCCCTAAGCAGTTTATAGATGTAAAAGGGCTTATGGGAGATGCCTCTGATAATATCCCTGGAGTTCCTGGTGTTGGAGAAAAAACTGCTTATAAACTTATAAAGGAATACGGAAGCATAGAAAATGTACTAAATAATACTGAAAATATAAGTGGGAAAAAGATTAAGGAATCTCTTATAGAAAACAGTGATCAGGCTATATTTAGTAAAAAACTTGCTACAATAATGTGTAATGTCCCAATCCAAATAGATTTAGATTCTATAAAATCTAATGAAAATTATGATGCAGAAGCCATAAGAAAGATGTTTTTAGATTTGGAGTTTAAATCATTACTAGATAAAATATATATTGAACAAAAAGAAGAAGATAAAATAATTCAAGAAGAAACAATTGAATTTGATATAATACATAATAATGATGAATTAAAAAAACTCATAAAAAACATAGATGCAAATAAGGAAAAGGAAACATTATTTTTATTATTTAATACACAGAATGAAAGCACTTATTCCTTAGTAAATATAAAAGACATATACATAAACTTTTTAGATAAAAACTATGCTATAAATATAGAAAATTTACAGGATAAAGAAGATTTCCTAAAAAGCTTAAAATACATTTTAGAATCAGAGGATATTAAAAAGGTATCTTATGATGTAAAAGCTCCTTATGTGGTTTTAAATAAGTGGGGAGTAGATGTTAAAAATTTAGCATTTGATATTAAAATAGCAGCTTATTTAATTGAGCCTTCAAGAAGTGACTATGATTTGAATATTTTAATTCCCCACTACTTAAAGCGTGAAATAAGAGCAGAGGGAGAAGAAAAGTTTATAAAAGAAATTTCAGCTTTAAAGGATTTATACGAAGAAATAAGAGATGAAATAAAGTCATTGGATATGGAAATGCTTTATTATGAAGTTGAGTTACCATTAGTTAAAGTATTGTCTTCTATGGAACAAGAAGGATTTAAAGTTGATAGAGAAATGCTTCAGCAAATAGGAGAAAAATTTCAAATAGAAATAGATAAGATGCAAAAGGAAATTTATACTTTAGCTGATGAAGAGTTTAATATAAATTCACCAAAGCAGCTTGGAAAAATACTATTTGAAAAACTTGATTTACCTGTAATAAAGAAAACAAAGACAGGTTATTCTACCAATGCAGAAGTTTTAGAAGCGCTTAAGGATAAGCACCCTATTATCGAAAAGATAACTTACTATAGGCAGCTTACAAAGCTTTATTCAACTTACGTAGAAGGACTTAAAAATGTAATTGATACGGATGAAAAAATACATTCAACATTTAATCAAACAGTAACTACCACAGGAAGGCTTTCAAGTACAGAACCAAATCTTCAAAATATACCTATTAAATATGAAATGGGTAAGGAAATAAGAAAAGTATTTGTAGCAGAAGATGAAAGTTCAGTGTTGTTGTCTGCGGATTATTCTCAAATAGAGCTAAGAGTGCTTGCTCATATTTCTGAAGATGAAAATTTAATTGATGCTTTTAAACATCATGATGATATCCATACAAAAACTGCTTCAGAGGTATTTAAGGTGCCTTTAGATGAAGTGACATCTACTATGAGGAGTAATGCTAAAGCAGTAAACTTTGGAATAGTATATGGTATAGGAGACTTTAGCTTAGCTCAAGATTTAAAGATCTCTAGAAAAGAAGCAAAGGCATATATAGATGCTTATTTTGATAGGTATCCTAAGGTAAGAGAGTATATGGATAAAACTATACAGCAGGCGCATAGGGAAATGTATGTAACAACTATATTAAATAGAAGAAGACATATTCCTGAAATAGCAGATTCTAAAAAGATGGTAAAGGCACTAGGAGAAAGGCTAGCAATGAACACTCCAATACAGGGAAGTGCTGCAGACATTATAAAAATGGCAATGGTTAAGGTATATAATAGCCTTAAGGAAAATAAATTAAAGAGTAAGCTAATTTTGCAGGTACATGATGAACTTATATTAAATGTAGATAAAGATGAATTATATAAGGTGAAAGAAATAGTAAAGGATTCCATGGAAAATGTAATGCCTCTTAATGTACCCTTAGAAGTAGATATGCATGAAGGAGAAAGCTGGTATGATGCAAAGTAGAGAATTAAATAAAGATAGGAAAAATATCAGATTATGTAGCTTTTACCAGTTGAAGACAGAGTGCTTAAAAAGGTATAATGGCAATATGCTAAGAATTGGATTAACCGGAGGAATTGGTAGTGGAAAAACTACCATATCTTCCTTATTAAAAGAAAAGGGTATACCTATAGTTGATGCAGATATTATAGCAAGAGAGGTCTTGAAGGAATATCCCATAGTTCTTGAAACTATTAAAGAAAAATTTGGAACAAAATTCATAAATGAAAATGGAGAGCTAACTAGAAGAGAGTTTGGAAACTTTATATTTAAAAATCCACTAAAAAGGCTAGAATATGAAGAAATTATAATGCCATATATAAAAAAAGAAATATTTGATCAAATGAATGAATATGAAAGGTTAGGAGAGGTGGCATGTGTAGTAGATGCACCAACTCTTATAGAACAAGGTCTTAATGAATGTATGGATTTTAATATATTAGTTTGGGTGGATACACAAACTCAAATTGAAAGAGTAAAAGAAAGAGATAAATTAAAAGATGAAGAGGTTTTGGACAGAATTAACTCACAAATGTCATTAAACGAAAAAAGAAAAGTAGTAGATTTTATAATAGATAATACCTTTACTATAGAAGAAACTAAAAAACAAGTTGAAAAACTTGTGAAAGTGATAAAATCGGGGGTGTAAGTTTTTTGAAAAAAGTCATAAAAATCATCTTAGTAATAGTTGTAGCATTTTATTTATTTAAAGTTCCATCTATAGCAAGAAGATTTTATCCATTAAAGTATTCTGAAAGTATATATAAGTATGCAGATAAATATGAAGTGGATCCATATTTAATAGCTGCAATTATAAGAACAGAAAGCAGTTTTAATCCAGGTGCTGTTTCTTCAAAGGATGCAAGAGGATTAATGCAAATCATGCCTGAAACTGGAGAGTGGATTTCCATGAAAATGGGAATGAAGGATCATAGTGAAGATAAACTTTTTATACCTGATCATAATATAAATATGGGATGTTGGTATATAAGCGATCTTCTTAAACAATTTGGCAATTTAGATCTAGCATTGGCTTCTTATAATGGTGGTAAGGGTAACGTACAAAAGTGGTTAAAAGACACTAGATATTCAAAGGATGGAGAAACCTTAAGCTATATTCCATTTAAAGAAACGGATAAATATGTAAAAAAGGTGAAGGTAAGTTACAATATTTATAAGTTTTTATATGGAAGATAAAAATTAATTCAGTCCACTTGACTGTTAACATTGATGTTGTTATAATAAAAATGTCTAAGAAATAATGATTTGCGTATTAAGAAAACAATTAAATAAATATGTAAAACATATGAAAATTTGCAGATGTGGTGGAACGGCAGACACGCTATCTTGAGGGGGTAGTGCCCACAGGGCGTGCGGGTTCAAATCCCGCCATCTGCACCAAAGATTGAATTTAAAACTACCTAATTAATAGGTAGTTTTTCTTGCGTTTTCTATTTAAATTTATTATACTGAGTAGTATAATAAATGGTGTGAACTTATGTTAACTGCTAAGTTCATACTATCAATTTTATAAAGAAAGGTTGCAGAATTTATGAAAAAAATTAAAGATGGCTTAAAAGGAATTTTTAAAATTTACAAAAGAGATATAAAAAATATAACTACAAATTATGTAGCAATAATTATAATAATTGGAATAACTGTATTACCGTCTCTTTATGCATGGTTTAATATTAAAGCTTGTTGGGATCCTTATGGAAATACAAAAAATCTTTCTATAGCAGTAGTGAATTTGGACAAGGGTACTGAATTTAGAAATGTAAAGATTAATGTCGGAAATGAATTAGTAAGTAAACTAAAAAGTGACCAAAATATGGGGTGGAAATTTGTTAATGAAAATGAAGCTAAGAACGGTGTCAATACTGGTAAGTACTATGCTAGTATAACAATTACCAAAGATTTCTCAAAAAACTTACTTTCCATTTTAACTGAAAAGAATCCTAAAAAATCAGAACTGATTTATACAGTTAATGAAAAAGTAAATGCTATAGCTCCTAAAATTACTGGAAAAGGAGCAAGTAGTTTGCAAGAAGAAGTTGCAAAAACATTTATTAAAACAGCCAGTGATACAATTTTATCTATGAGCAATCAACTTGGAGTTACCTTAGAAAATAATAAACCTCAACTAAAGAAACTTGCAGATAGTATTATTGAAATAGATGATGGAATGCCGAAAATTGCAAAGCATATAGATAATGCTTATTCAGGATCATTAGTTTTTAAAGAATACATGGAAAAGGTACAAGGAAATACAAAAACTATATCTGATACATTAGATAAAGCTATAAATATTGCCAAAACAGGAGATGATGCTTTAGGGCAATCAACAAATATTATGGATAATATATCTCCGGCTATTAAATCAGATTTAACTCTTTTAAAAAACACAACAAATACCGCTAAAACACTTTTGAATTCAGCATATGATTTTCAAAAAAATAGTGGAAGTTTAAGACGTATTTTATCTAATGTAAGTGACATATATTCAGATGCAATAAGAAATCTTAATTCACAGATAAATCTTTTAAATTCAATAGACAAAAAGCTTAACAGACATAATACAATTATAGGAAAAGCTAACAGTAAAATTATAAGGAAATTTATTGGTAATCTTTCAGCCGCTAAAAGTCAAATGTCAGGACAAAGAAAAGTTGTTAATTCTATAATTGCAACAATAGATGAAGGAAATGAAGTTTTACCTGAGAGCATACGTTCAGCAATTCGAGGTACTGATGATATTATGGATTTTACAGATGAAATTATTAATACTTTTGAAACTGAAACTGAGTCAGCAATTAATGATGGTTTAAAAGATCTTCAAGGAATATCTAGCAATAGTATAGTTATGCTTGAAAATTTACAGGATAATATTCCATTAATTGATAGTTTGCTTAAGCTAGCTAGTGATGGTGCAGGCATGGGAAGTGATAGATTAAAGGAAATAAAGCAGGAGTTTCCTGAGATTCAAAATGATATGCATGAAAAAGCCGAAAAATTAAGAGGATTAAGCGATGATGAAAAAATCAATGAACTTATAAAAATATTAAAGAGAGATGCAAAGGCAGAAAGTGAATTTTTAGCAAATCCAATAGAAATAAAGGAAAATAGACTTTTTGCAATACCAAATTATGGATCCGCTATGGCTCCATTTTATACAGTGCTTGCTTTATGGGTAGGAGGTCTCATATCACTTTCTTTACTATCAGTTGAAGTTAAAAGTTTTGATGATGGTGTAGAAATATCTCCAACCCAAGAGTTTTTAGGAAGATACCTTACATTTGTGACAATTGGAATCATGCAAGCGTTAATAGTGACTTTAGGTAATTTATACTTACTTAAAACTTATGTTGTAGCACCTGGTCCATATATAATATTTGGAGTATATACAGGTATTATATTTACTATGATTATATATACATTGGTATCTGTATTTGGAAACGTTGGTAAAGCTGTAGCAATGGTAGTTATGGTATTACAAGTTGCAGCATCAGGTGGAACATTTCCAATACAACTAACTTCCCCTTTCTTTCAAAGTATAAATCCTATGCTGCCTTTTACCTATGCTATAGATGGAATGAGGGAAACGGTGGGAGGAATTCTGAAAGATTTACTAGATTTCAATGTATATAAATTATCTATATATTTTATTGTATCCCTAGTGCTTGGCATATTTTTAAAGGGAAAAGTAAATAAGATAGTGAAAAAGTTTGTATTAAAATTTAAAGAAAGTGGACTAGCAGAACACTAAAAGGAAATTGCGACTTTTTAATATTGAATCTATCGTAAGGGATTTACATTTAGGGAAGCGTTCGCTTCGCAAAAAAGGTCTAATATTTCTGTCCTTAAAATATCTAAACCTTCTAAACTCGCTTTGCTCAAACAGTATAAGGTTTTTAACGATATTTTAAGTTCAGAAATAAAGACCTTTTAGTGCTTACTCAATGCTTCCTACAATGTAAATCCCATACTATTATTCAATATTAAAAATATTACTCAGGCTCACTGACTGAAGGAAGGAATTTTGCTTTGGCGAAAATTCCTTTTAAATTGATAATTATCAAAGGGCTGATAAGCCCGCAGACCGGTAGGCCGTGAAATATTAATCACCCTATTTTCTATTAAGAGCCTTTTAGCATACTACCTGATTCTTAACTTATAAATTAATTTTTTCTATTCATTTAATTTGTTTCTTATAAGTTCTTCTAACCTCGCAGGCTGCACTCTAAAAAATTTTTATATACAAATTCTTAAAATGAAGATATTTTTAATGTTGAATGCAGTATGGGATTTGCACCGTAGAAAGCATTGAATGAGCTTTAAAAGGGCTTTATTTATAAATTTAAAATACCGTATAGAGCCTTCTACTGTTTGAGCCACAGCGAGTTTAGAAGGCTTAGGCATTCTAAATTTATAAATATTAGCCCTTCTTGGCGAAATGAACCGCTTTCCTAGGTGCAAATCCCATACCGCTAATCCAACATTCAAAATGTCGCACTTTTTCTAAAAGTTGTAACTGATTCTCAACTTTTGAATATATATATAGTGTTCAGAAATTTATTTTAGGGGGAAATATGGAATATAATTGTCCTTGCGCATGTTATTGTGGAATGCCTATGTCTAACATGCCAGAACACATTGAGAGAGACGAAGATGATGAAAAACTAAAGGCAATGTATCCTGCGCTTTATATTCAAGTTATGCCTATGATAAAGTATCATTGTAATGTTATGGAATATAAATATGGTAAGGAATATTGCCCATCTAAGGATTGGGTTAATAAAGTTTGTGATGACATAATGGAGAAATGTCATATAAGAGATGACGATAATGATATGAATGGTTATAGAAGTCCTAATGGAACATTTTTCGGTTCAAGACCTTTACTTGAAATACTTTTACTTAGTTCACTACTTGGAAGAAGAAGGAGAAGAAGAAGGAGAAGAAGACGTAGAAGAGATCATGGCTGGGATGAGTGGGATTAATAAGTTTAGTGGCTACTTTTTAGTAGCCATTTTTATTTTGATCAATAATCAAAAGTAAATTAAATTTTCTTAGTAATATACAAGGAGATTTAATTTATGTGTAGAATAGTTTAATAATGAAACGTCTTGAATGAATTGAAGAATGCTAATTTGTAATAAAATCATGCAGGAAATGAGGTAGAGATAATGTTAGATGTAAATTTAATTATAGATAATATGATTATTTCGAGTATACAAAAAGAGGATATACCATATGTAGGTAATTATTTCAAAAGTCAATGTAAGTCACAGAATGAAGAATTAGAAATAAGTAATATTTATGAAAAATTTTTAGAGTATTATGTAAGTGAAAACGAGTTTTTTTTAAAGATAAATGATAAAGAGACTAATGATATTTTAGGAATTATAAAAGGTAGGGTTGAATTTAAAAATCCCCATGAAGCATGGATATGGTCCATTTCTTTAAATCAATCTATAAGAAGTAAGGGAATTGGAAGCATAATTTTAAAAGAATTGAGTATTTATTTAAAAGAAGAGTATGGAGTACGATGTTTTTATACACGTATTATAAAGGAAAATAGTTCTAAGTTAAATTTTTGGACTAAAAATGGATACGAAATTATAAAGGTTTCTAAAGATATTTATAAAATAAATGATAAAAAAACAAATATGTTTGTATTAAAAAAATCCATAGGGAGGACTAATAATGGACAAATTTATGCAATGGAGAAATGAAAAGTTAATAGAAAGAACTATTGAAAATTTAAAAAGAAATAATATGGAAGTGATTTTAGTACAGGATGAAGCGGAATTAATTAAAAAGTTAAACGAGCTAATAAAGAAGGGGTCTGTAGTATCCGTAGGAGGATCTATGACTTTATTTGAAATGGGCGTTATAGACTATTTAAGAGATGGAAATTTTCAATTTTTAGATAGATATGATTCTAACTTATCTCCTGAGAGATTAAAAAAGCTGTATAGAGAAACTTTTAGTGCAGATACTTACTTATGTAGTACAAATGCTTTAACGGAGCAAGGAGAGCTATTCAATGTGGATGGTAATGGTAATAGAGTAGCAGCTATGCTCTATGGACCAGACCAGGTTATTGTAGTATGTGGAATAAATAAAATAGTAAAGGACTTAAAGGAAGCGGAAGAAAGAATCAAAAAAATAGCAGCACCTGTAAATACAAAACGATTAAATAAAAACACTCCATGCACAAAGGTTGGCTACTGTATGGATTGTAATAGCGATGATAGAATTTGTTGTGATTATGTAATAATGAAAAAACAAAGAAATAATAGAATAAAAGTTATTATAGTAAACAAAAATTTAGGATATTAAAAAATTAGACAAAATATACTGATAATTTTAAAAAAAGTGTTAACTTTTATTGACTAAGTATTAACTAATCATGTATAATGAAACAAGGAAATATATGAAGTAAGTTTAAAGTAATTTTTTCGACAAAATCAGATATAATATTCACTACAAAATAAAAAAATTGTAAACTATGTAAATAAGCTGAATCCTAGAATTTTCTAGGTACGGAGGAACCAATGTATTGGGGTTAATCTTAATATGACATCAAACATATTAAGTAGGGGAACCTTTACCCGAACCCGTCAGCTAACTTCGGAAGCAAAGAAAGGCGGATAATAAATGAGTAACAAAAGAGAAAAAATAGTGGCAAGTGCAATTTTCTTTTTAGCATTGACATTGTTAGGAGTACTAAAAAATAATAGCGTACAAGCTGATTCGGTAAATTTAACTTCTAAAAATTTAGCTGTTCGTGCAGCAACGGTTAATAGGAATAAAGTTATAGTAGTACCTAAAAAGGAAGAGGTAAAGCCACCTGCTAAAGCAACCGTTAAAAAGCCTACTTTAAGCAGAGGTGCAAATGGAAGAACGGATGTAGTAACTTATGCATATAAATTTATGGGAAAACCATATGTTTGGGGTGCAGCTGGCCCATCAGCTTTTGATTGTTCAGGATTTACTTTATATGTATATAGAGCATTTGGTGTAAATTTAGGTCATTATACAGGAACTCAATTTGCGACTGGACAAGCAGTATCTAAAGATAATTTGTTACCAGGAGATTTGGTATTTTTTAATACAGATTCTTCAATTTCACATGTTGGAATATATGTAGGTGGAGGACAATTCATTCATGCATCATCAGGAAGTGGACAGGTCATCGTAAGTAGTCTTTCAGGAAGTTACTATGCTTCCAGATATGCAGGAGCTAGAAGAGTGCTTCAATAAATAATACATAACAAGTAATGATTAATGTAGAAAGTCAGCTTTTAGCTGGCTTTTATTTTATTTAAGGACTAATAGATTGTGAATTAGTAGAATTTTAGTGATAAATGATGAAGAATTTAAATTTAAATACTAAGGATAATATGACTTAATCATAATTTTAAGCAAAGTGTAATATTATTATATAGGTAACATCTAAGCAAATTTAAGATGTGATAATTTACAATAAAATTAAGAATTTTATAAATTAGTTAGGCAATATCTAAGCGGAGCTGAGGTGTATTTAATACTTAAGAGGGAGTGATAAAGATAAAGTATACAAGATATGATTTAAAGACAAAAAGAAAAGATAATGTTATTTTTTTTATTATACTTATAATGATACTTATACTTTCATTTTTAATAGGAAGCATATTCTTTAAATTATTTATTAAAGATTCATCTATGTTAAAAACAGAGGGGAAAACTATAGAAACTAAAGTTAATGATAAAAATATAAATAATAAGAGTGAAACTTCTAAGGAGTCTAAAGTAAATAAAACTAGCTTTAAATATGTGGCAATACAAGGCGGAATGTTTGGAAATGAAACTGGTGTAGAAAAAACTAAAAGTCAATTAAGCTCTTATGGAAATCCATTTGTCATAAATGATGACAAATATAAGAGAGTATTTTTAGGCATATACACAGAAGAAGGTTCAAAAGCTGTAATAAACACTTTAAATAATAATAAAGTATCAAATTCAACTATGAAATTTGAAATAAAGGTAAACAATTTATGTGATATGGAAATAAGTGAAATATTAAATGGATATGTACAAATTCTTGGGAAACTATCTGAAAAAAATGTAAAGGCAATACAAACTGAAGACTTTAAAAATTGGTGCAAATCCTTAGAAACAGTAGATGAAAAAAGTCAGAACATAAAAATATTAAATGAATTAAAGAGTAAAGTAGCAAAATTGCCAAATGAATTAAGCAATGATAAAGCGGCAGAAAATTATACCTTTATCTATTCTATACTTCAAAAAATGAAATAAAAAATGCGAAGCATTTTTAATTAATAGTCTCTAATCTTCAATTGCTAGAATATAGATTTCTTTAAACCTTAGCAATTGCGATTAGAGATTAAAAATGCTCGCATTTTTTTATTTTTCTTTTTTTAAGGGATTATTAGAATGAGTTTTATCCTTTTTTTTAGGTTCCGAGTTAGAATTATTTTTTTTATCAAGATCCTTCTTTGAGTTTGTATCTTTTATATTTTTATTATTAGCGTTTTCATTATTTTTATTCTTATTTTTATTTTTGTCTTTATCATCATTCTTATTCTTATTTATTTCTGCTTTTGAGTTATCGTTTGTTTTATCTTTAGAACTATTTCCGATATTTAATTTATTAAAATTTTTATTTGTATTTACTAAATTATTATTTTTGTTATTGGATTTTCCGTTGCTTGTAGAAGTTTTATTATTAATTTTTACTTCAAGTGAAATTCCATGATCGTGGACGGTAGTTTCAAAGGTTGACACATTTAAGTTTTTACCTGTTACTTCTAGACTAATGGATTTACTTGCCTTATAGTCTTCTGTAATGAATTTTTGATTTTCGCTTTCTGCCACAATTGAACATAATGCATCATTAAAATTTTTATTTTTAACATTTATATTATCTAGTATAACTTGACCATCAGAATTTAAAGCGTTAGAGTATATAACCTTATTAAATAAATTTGTTTTTAATTGGACAGATGGGTTTATGCGGAGATTTAAAGTTGCAACTGGAGTATAATAAGCACTAAGTCCACCGCCTAATAATGCAAACATAAGAAGTGCAGCAATTAATGCCTTAGGTATATTCCTAATAAAGCTAATATTTGTGCTAGTTTTAATATACTCTTCTCCTATATTCATGCTTTTAGTAGCAAACACTTCCACAAACTCTCCTGTAGAAGTCAAAAGTACTGCTTTGCTTTTATAAATTTCAACTATTATTCCTTTAATATTATTCATTTTTATCACCTACGCTTATATTAAGATAAGACTTTAGATATAAATACTCATCGTTGGACATTATTAAAAAAAGTACAATTATGTATTTTCTCCATCGTTCTAATAATTTTCTATTACAACCAGTTAAAATGGTTATTTGTTTTATAGGAAGAGATTTATTTTTTCTTATATATGTACTTATGTCATCACTTCTAGTGCAGCACAGGGCGATATTTAATAGATGACTTCTTGTATCTATATGCTTTGGAGAATGATTTATCAAATCTGTAAATGTCAACTTAAAATTAACAAGTTCATTTTTAAGTGCATTAATCTCATCAATTCTTTGTTCACTTTCCTTTTTGATTTCGTATTGATTAATAGAGTTTTTATAATCAATATATGTAAAAGCTTCTTCATTATTATCAAATACTAGTAAAGAATTATTTTTATCTTTTCTAAAAAAGTCAATTATTGAATTATTTATAAGCACTTTGGCATAACTATGAAAATTCCCTTTAGTATGATTATAAGTATCCAAGGCTTTATTAAATGCAATCATTGCAATACTTAGTTCATCATCATTTTCCCAATGAAGTATTCTTTTGCATATTTTATAAGTGCATCCATATATAAAATTTTTATTTTCTTCTATAAACTTATTTTTATCTTTAACATCAGAAGGATTTATATTATCCATAATTTCACCCCTTCTTATAAATATATACGATCATTATAATAAATTTTAGAGGGTAAGGTAAAACTTAAAATTTGGTAATGTTCACCCCCTTAAAAAATATATGTCTTACCGTATTGATAAGTGAAAATAATAAACAGTGAAATGTTTCAAGTACTTGAGATGTGTTAATTCAAAGGAGGATATTAAATTATGAAAAAATCTATAACATTATTAACAGCTGTAGTAATTGCTACTACAATTAACACTAATGCCTTTGCTGCGGGGGAGGTATCTCTAAAGGAGAAGGCTGGTATAACACCAGACAGTATTATGTATAAATTAGACTGCTTAGTTGATAATTTTAAAATAAAATTATCAAAGGATGGGGAAGCAAAAATTAAGTTATTAGTAAATATTGCTGAGGAAAGACTTGGAGAAAGCCAAGCTATGGCAGAAGAAGGTAATGAAGAACTAGCAAAAGAAAGTATGGAAGAATATAAAGAAAACATAGAAGAAGCTCAAGAAATTTTAAAAGAAGAAATGCAAGAAGATACTGTAATAGGCGATAAAATACAAGATGATAAGAAATCAGATAACGAAGAAAGTACTGAAGAAACAACTGAAGAAAGTTCACAAGAAAATGAAGGTTTAGAAGATCTTCAGGACGAGATATTAGAAAAACAAAAACACTCAATTGAAGTTCTAAAAAGTATTAAAGATAAAGTTCCTGAAAATGCACAAGATGTAATAGCAAAAGTTATAGAAATGCAAACACAAAAGATGGAAGCTATGGCTGAAATAAAAGAAGCAAGAGAAGAATTAAAGGAAGCTAAAAAAGATCTTAATATAGTTAGAAAGAGTTTAAATGAAGCTAATAAATCAGGAGATGACGAAGCAATAAAAGCAGTTAAAGATTCTTATGAAAAAAGTTTAGCTGATTATAATAAGCAAAAAGAGGAATTAAAAGTTTTAGTACAAGCTAAAAATACAAACAAGATAAGTGTAGGGGAAGCAAAGAAGGAAGATAAGAAAGTAGAGAAAGCAGCTGATGATGTAAATAAAACAGAAACTAATACTAAAGAAACACAAATTAGTAATAAACAAGATAATTCTACTGATAATATAGTTGATAACACTAATAATACAACTAAAACTAAGAATATAAATAATGTTTCAACTAAAAGAAAAACTGAAATTAGAGCTAAAGATGAGACTATAAATAAAGCAAAAGACAATAATCCATCATCAGATAAGCAAAAAGCTAAGGGAAAAACTGAAAAAGAAGCTAAACAAAATAATTAAAAAATAAAATTTAAATGCGAAGCACTTTTTAGATCCTAGTTTCTAATCTTTAGTCGCTATAGTAAAGGATTATTAATTCCTTTGCCAATGGTTAAAGATTGCAGATTAGTGATTTAAAGGATGTTTCGCTTTTTTTCAATATACGACAATAGTTTCCATAAACAAAAAAATTTTAACAATATTGTATATAGACTTGTTTAACAAATTATTAAATGTTAAACTATTAAAAGATATAAAGTAAATGACATTAATTTATTTATGAAACGTGTTCTGTGTAAGATATAAATTAGGTAAAAATGGAAATAATATTACATGGAAAACTTAAAAAGGCGATGATAAAATGGAAATAATATTAGCATCAGCTTCTGAAAGAAGAAAAGAGCTACTAAAAAGAATAGTTAATGACTATGAGGTAATTACAAGTGACTTTGATGAATCTAAAGTTGAATTTCATGGAAGTGAAGATGAATATGTAATGAAAATTGCAGAAGGAAAAGCTTTGACAGTAGCAAAAAAATTCTCAAAGGGAAATAAGATAGTGATTGGATGTGACACAGCAGTATTTTTTGAAAACAAAGTATTAGGTAAGCCTAAAAATCCTCAAGATGCTTTTGAAATGCTTAATATGTTAAGTGGTAATGTTCATAAAGTGTATTCAGGGTTAGCTATAGTTGATATATCAAAAAATATAGTAAAAAAAGAGTGTGTATGTACAGAGGTGAAATTTTCCAAACTATCTACTGACCAAATATTAAATTACATAAAAACCGGAGAGCCTATGGATAAAGCAGGGGCTTATGGCATACAAGGTTATGGTGGAATTTTTGTTGAAAAAATTCATGGATGTTATTATAATGTTGTAGGACTGCCGATAAACAAATTGTATGGAATGTTAGAGGAAATATCAGCGCAGGGTTAAAAGTAAACATGAGTTATAAGGAAGCATGATTTATAATGAAGCATCTTAATGAATTGAGATGTACTGGTTTGCAGCGAAATTATGAGTTTCTGCAAATCATGCAGGGATGGGGGTAAAGCCAATCTATAAAAGGAGTAATTAAAATGAATGATTCTTTAAAGATTATGGATTTACCTGAAAACGAAAGGCCTAGAGAAAGACTTTTTAAATATGGCCCAGAAGTATTATCAAACATAGAACTTTTGGCAATTATCCTTAGAACAGGAACTAAGAACGAGAACATATTAAACCTATGCGGTAAGCTGATGAAGGATTTAGGAGGATTAAATGGCCTTATAAACTCTTCAACAGATGAGCTGATGAATATTCAAGGTATAGGAAGTGCTAAGGCTGCTCAAATAATGGCATTAAGTGAAATATCAAAGAGATTTAAGTCTTATAAATCTGGGGAAGAATGTAAAGTTATGAAGCCTCAGGATGCAGCAAACATTGTAATGGAAGAAATGAGATACTTAAAAAAAGAAATTTTAAAAGTAATAATGTTAAATACAAAAAATACAGTGATAAAAGTTAAGGATGTTTCTATAGGGAGTTTAAATTCTTCCATTGTTCATCCCAGAGAAGTATTTAATGAAGCAATTAAAAATAGTAGTTTTTCTATAATTATATGTCATAATCATCCATCTGGTGATCCCAGTCCAAGTAATGAAGATTTAAATATTACGAAGAGACTTAATGAGTGTAGCAAAATAATAGGAATAGAGCTACTAGATCACATAATAATTGGAGATGGAGTTTATATAAGTTTAAAAGAAAAAGGTATATTGTAAATTGAAAGGAGAAAATTAGATGCGTTTATTTGGAATATCTAGAGATTTGGGTATAGATCTTGGAACTGCTAATACTCTTGTATATGTAAAGGGAAAGGGAATACAGCTTCGTGAACCATCAGTAGTTGCTATAAATACTAATACTAAAAAGGTTTTAGCTGTAGGTGATGAAGCAAAGCAAATGATAGGAAGAACTCCAGGAAACATTGTAGCTATAAGACCAATGAAGGATGGAGTTATTGCGGATTTTGATGTCACTCAAGCAATGATTAAGAAATTTATTGAAAAAGTAAGCCCTAAAAGTGCTTTTACAAGTCCAAGAATAGTAATATGTTATCCATCAGGAGTAACGCAAGTAGAAAAGAGATCTATTGAAGAAGCAGCAAAGCTTGCAGGAGCAAGAGAAGTACATCTTTTAGAAGAACCAATGGCTTCAGCAATTGGAGCAGGCCTTCCTGTAAATGAACCAACAGGAAGCATGATTGTAGACATTGGAGGAGGAACTACAGAAGTTGCTATTATATCCTTAGGAGGAATAGTTACAAGTAAATCCTTAAGAGTGGCTGGAGATGAGCTTGATCAATCTATAATTAATTACGTAAAGAAGCAATATAACCTTATGGTAGGTGAAAGAACAGCAGAAAATATAAAAATAGAATTAGGTTCTGCTTATGAGCTAGAAGAAGAAATTTCAATGCAAATAAGAGGCCGTGATTTAATAACTGGACTTCCAAAGGTTATTGATATTACAAGCACTGAAGTTAGAGAAGCATTAAGAGAACCTATAGCAGCTATTGTTGATGCTATAAAAAGTACTTTAGAAAAAACACCACCAGAGCTTGCAGCAGACATAATGGATAAAGGTATAATGCTTGCTGGTGGAGGAGCAATGCTAAGAGGACTTGATAAGCTTATATATGATGAAACACACATGCCTGTTCATACAGCTGAACTTCCTATTGATTGTGTTGCACTTGGAGCAGGAAAAGCATTAGATACTTTAGATAAACTTTCAGAAAGTAAGAAAAGATAAACATGGGATTTTTGAAAAATAAACTGACAGTAACAATAATTGTTCTGTCAGTTACATTTTTAATAATAATTGGCTATAGTGCCAAAAGAGATAGGGTATCTTTTGTTGAAAGTAGTGTAGGTGGAGCTTTAAATACTGTACAAGGAGGCTTGTACAACTCGGGCAGTGGTGTGAAAGATTTTTTAGGTTTTCTGTTGAATTTTAATGTAATAAGGGAAGAAAATAGTAAACTTAAAGCTAGAAATAACGAACTAGAAAGTAAGGCGTTAGAGTATGACGCTTTAAAAAATGAAAATGAAAGATTAAGAGAAATGCTTAACTTTAAAAATCAAAATTACCAATATAATTATATAGGATGCGACATAATTGGTAAAAGTGGAGGGAATTTCTTAGACGAATTTACTATTAACAAGGGGAAAAATGATGGAATAGAAAGACAGATGGTAGTAGTTACCGCTCAAGGACTAGTAGGCCAAGTTACATCTGTAGGGAATAGTTGGGCTATTGTACAAACTCTTTCTAATGAAAATATTGCAGTAAGTGGAATCGTTCAGAGCACTAGAGAAAGTGTAGGAATTATAAAGGGACATAGGGATAGTGACAATACACAGTTAGCAAAAATATATTATCTACCTTTAGATTCAAAAATAAAGGAAAATGATGTAATACTTACATCAGGACTTGGTGGGCTATATCCTAAGGGTATTAGGATTGGTTATGTTATAGGTGTAGAAGAGGATAAAGGAAAAGTAATGAAAAATGCAGTTATTAAACCCTATGTAGATTTAAATAAGTTAGAAGAAGTTTTTGTAGTAGTTCCAAAAAATAAAATAGACAAAACATATTAAGGTGATAAGAATGAAAAAAATTTTAACTTTGGCAGGCTTGACTATCATTATGGTAATTTTAGATAACTCGGTGGTGCCCTTTTTTTCTATAAAGGGCTTTTCACCTAGTTTATTATTTACATTTATAATCAGCTATTCTATAGTAAATGGATACTCAGAAGGACTTTGGCTAGGGGCATTTGCGGGGTTATTTCAAGATATCTATTTTGCAAATGTTCTTGGTGTAAATGCTTTGGCTAATATGATATGTGCTGTGATATCAGGGTTTATAGGGGAAAGCATATTTAAAGAAAAAACTCTTATACCTGTAATATCAAGTTTTGCTATGAGTATATTTAAAGGAATTTTGGTTTTTGTGATTCTATATGTAATAGGAGTAGGAATGAGTTTTAGATTTGTGTTTTTTAACAGCTTATATAATTTATTTTTATCTATACCTGTATATAGACTAACTTATAAGTTATGTAATAAAGATTATATGAAGCGAAAATGGAAATTTTAAAGGAATGGTGAGCTATGAAAGAAAAAAAGAAAAAGTTTAATAGGTATACTGCTTTTTTTGTAGTAATGGCTGTAATTTATTCTATTATAGGAAGTAAACTTATTAGCCTACAAGTAGTTAAAACAGAGGAATATAGTGAAAGAGCAAATACTAGAGCAATTACAGAAGTACCAGATCCAGCTCCTCGTGGAAATATTATAGATAAAAATAATATAGTGCTTGCAACTAGCCGTCAAAGTTATATGCTTGTATACAATGAAACAGATGAAAGTAAAAAGTATTTCTTTGAAACCATGGATAAAGTATTTAAACTTCTTGATGATAATAAAGAGCAACAACAAGACGATTTTGAATTAAAGATAAATCCTTTTAGATTTGAATTCAAAACAGATGATGTAAATGCTAAAAAGATTTTAGAAGTAAGATTTAAAAGAGATAGAGGATTAAATGAAGAAGTACAAAAAAGATTATTCCCAGATAAAAAAGAAAAGTTAACTAAAGAAGAAGAAAAACAAATAGATGAAGAACTATTAAAGATTTCTCCTGAAGAGACTTTTAACTATTTAGTAAAACAATATGACATAACTCCAAAGGCTGATTTTAAAAATCTTTTAGCACAATATAAGATATCCCCAGATGAAGCTCTAAGTGAAATTGTTAAAAGATTTAATATAAAAGATCAAGCAAATTTAAAGGCTAAATTAGAAGAGTATAAAAATAATACTAAAAATTCAAAAACTATTTTAGCAGAGTTAATAGAAGATTATGGTATAGATAAACTTCAATATAGCGTAGAAAAACAACGAAAATATATGATTGTAAAAGATACAATTAAAATGCAGAGTTTTTCTGGTTATAAGCCTGTAACCATAGGAAGCAATATAAAAAAAGAAACAGCTTTTATATTTTTAGAAAGATTAAATGATCTTCCTGGTATAGATGTAAGTACTCAGCCACTAAGAACCTATCCTTATGAAGAGCTTGGTTCATCATTTTTAGGATATATATCAAAGATTAGTGGAAATACAGAAAAGTATGCTGAGAAAGGATATGATGTAAGTAGTGACTATGTGGGAACCGCAGGACTTGAGTATGTATATGAAGATAGGCTCAAAGGCTCTAAAGGTGGAAGAATAGTTAAACTTAATAAACAAGGTAGAATAATAGAGGAACTAGGAAGAAGAGAGCCATACCCTGGAGAAACTCTTAAACTTACTATTGATAAGAATGTGCAGTTAGCAGCAGAAAAGTCATTAGACAAGGTAATGGAAAAATTAAGAAAAAATCCTTCGGTAAGTTATGATGGAGTCAATACATCTAATGCAACAAGGGGAGCAGCTGTAGCTATAGACGTAAATACAGGTGGAGTGTTAGCTTTGGCAAGCAGACCAGGCTTTGATCCAAATGTATTTTCTACTCCAGGAAAGCTTACTACAGAATTATATAATAAGTTTTTTAATCCTGATTTAGAGGCATTTGGAAAAGACTATATAAGTAGTAGGGGACTTCCTGTAACTTTAGATGAGATATTCCCTCCAGTAGATAGCTCAAGCAAGGGAAGCAAAGTTTTGAGAAAGGATCCATACGATATTTATCCAAAACCTTTTTATAATTATGCTACTTCATCACTCACTGCACCAGGATCTACTTTTAAACCATTAACTGCTATAGCGGGTATGGAGGAGGGTGTATTATCACCTACTGAAACAATATACGATGCATTGGTTTATACAAAACATGGATACAATGGTAGGAGTTGGAATGCATCTAGTAAAGGAAATATAAATGTAGTTGAGGCGTTAGCGTATTCTAATAACTACTTTTTTTATGAAGTAGGAGATAGACTTTATCAAAGAGGACTTGATACTTTAGCAAAATATGCTTGGAAGTTTGGACTTGGAGTAGATCCAAATTCAAAAGAAGACCCATCTACAGGTATAGAAATACCAGAAAATTATGGGCAAGTATTTAATGTTCAATCTGTAAAAAATACTTCGTCCATATATCATCTATGGAACTTGTATGAGGATTTGAGAAAAATTAGAAAAAACAAAAGTACAGGCGAATATGAAGGAATAGACATTGAGATAAAGAATGGAGAAAGTAAAGAACTAACAGATCTTAAAGGCAAGATACAAGATACAATAAGACAACAAATGAGATATAATAATGTTAAAGATTTTTCTAAGACTATGACAGGATTATTTAAACAGCTTATAGCATTGGATAAGAATTTAAAAGATAAAAACTTTACAGACAGTGATATAAATATTGCAATAAGTAAAATTAATCAATCTGTAAATTCAGTAATTGAAGAAGCAACTAGACCAGGTAACGTATATAATGCCGCAATAGGGCAGGGTACAAATCAATTTACTCCTCTTCAACTGGCAAATTATATAGCGATGATTGCTAATGGAGGTAAAAGATACAAGCTTCATTTAGTTGATTCGTTTTTAGATTCAAATAATAATGTGATTCAAAAGATAGAACCAGAAGTTATAGATGAAATAAAATTAAAACCAGAAACCTTAAAGGCAGTAAAAGAGGGAATGCTTGCGGTTACTTCTTATGATGAAGGAACTGGATCTACAGTACTTAAAGATTTCCCTATTCAAACTGCTGGTAAAACTGGATCAGCTACATTTAATGAAAAGTTACAGGATAAAATAGGAAGAACTTCCTCTGCAGTATATGTTGGATTTGCTCCATATAATAATCCTCAAATTGCAATATGTGTATTAATATTTGATGGAGGACATGGGGCCGCATCAGCTGAAGTTGCAAAAGCTATGTATGAAGGATATTTTAGGGAAGAGTTAGCTAAGATGAATTATACATCAGAATTTAAATTTGACTAATTGATAGGGGCATGTACATAATAATGTATGTGCCCTGCATGATTTATAGAAATCTTTGATTTCGTTATAAATCAGCACATCTCAGCTATGATGAGATGTTTCTCATAAAAAATTCTTTGAGATTTATTATGATGTTAGAAGGAATTGAAAAGAATTTGTTGAAATATAAACATAAGCCCAGTTTTGGAGGTTTAGATATGATAGATGACAGCATAATTATTAAGGGAAATAGAGAAGGCTTAAATGCAGTTATTAATATGAATAAGTTCAAAGACGTTGATGAAATGCTGGACTCACTCATTGAAAAGTTGTCTAGGGGAAGGGTATTTTATAAAGGTGCCACTATAAAAATAACTACACAACTAAAGCATATTAATGAAAGAGAATTAAGAAGACTTAAGGACATTCTTTTTGATGAATTCTTAATAAAAGATTGTATATTTGAAAACTCTGAGGAAACAATAACTAAAGTATTTTCAGGTGTGTACGAAGGTAGAACTAAGTTTATAAAAAGAACTGTAAGAAGTGGACAAATTATAAATTACCCAGGAAATTTAGTTATAATAGGTGATGTAAATTCAGGAGCAGAAATTTATGCTTCTGGTAATGTAATAGTTCTTGGGGCATTAAGAGGCTATGTTCATGCAGGATATGAAGGTAATTCAAAAGCAATTGTAGCAGCTTTTTATCTTCAACCTCAAATACTACAAATTGGAGATGTAGCTACCAGGGCACCTGAAGATAATATTAAACCTCAATACCCTGAGGTAGCAAAGGTAAGAGGAAATAGCATAATAGTAGAACCTTACTTGCCAAATAAATTTATCTAATGGAGGGAAATATATGGGAGACGCTATTGTAATAACATCTGGTAAGGGAGGAGTAGGGAAAACAACTACTACTGCCAATATTGGAACAGCACTTGCAGCAATGGGAAAAAAAGTAGTTGTTGTTGATGGAGATACTGGACTTAGAAATCTAGATGTTTTAATGGGACTAGAAAATAGAATTGTATTTACGTTAATGGATGTTATTGAAGGCAATTGTAAATTAAAACAAGCACTTATAAAAGATAAAAGATTTCCACATCTTTTCTTATTACCTACTGCGCAAACAAAGGATAAAGATGATATTTCTAAAGAAAATATGTTAGATTTGGTGGAAACATTAAAGAAGGAATTTGATTATATACTTCTAGATTGTCCAGCTGGTATAGAGCAAGGATTTGAAAACGCTATAGCAGGTGCAGATAGAGCCCTTATAGTAGTAAATCCTGAAGTTACATCTATAAGAGATGCTGATAGAGTTATAGGAAAGTTAGAAGCTAAAGGAATAGAAGACCATCAGCTTATAATAAATAGAATAAATGCTGAAATGGTTAAAAACGGAGATATGTTAGACGTGAACGATATATTAGATAGCTTAGCAATAAAGCTTATAGGAATAGTTCCAGATGACAGAAATATTACTATTTCTACAAACAAAGGAGAGCCGATAGTACTTACGGAAGGTACAATATCAGGACAAGCATTTAAGAATATTGCTAATAGAGTTCTAGGAGAAAATGTACCATTTTTATCTTTAGAAACAGAGAATAAAGGATTTTTACAATCCTTAAAAAAATTATTTGGAATAAAGTAGGGGGGAATATAGATGGATTTTTTTAGTTTTTTCACTCCTAAACCAGCATCCAAGAATGTAGCAAAAGAAAGACTTAAGTTAATACTTATACATGATAGAGCAGATTTTTCTCCAGAATTGCTAGAGAATATAAGAGAAGATATTATGAAGGTAATTTCAAAGTATGTTGAAATAGATAGGGAAGATATGGAAATTAAAATGACATCAAGTGATGAAGAACAGAGTTCTTCTCCAGCACTAATTGCAAGTATTCCCATAAAGAGTATGAAAAGAAGATAATAAGGATTTAAATTAAAGCTATGTATAATTTATACATAGCTTTTTTCGACGTATATTGTTATAATTTTATAAGTAATATACCAAGTAAACGGGGGGATAAGTGTGCTAGAAAAATTAAAAATAAACAAGAAATTGTTGAGAGAATTAGATTTTAGTATAATTTTAATAGTAGCGATTATAGGACTATTTGGAGCTTTAAATGTATATAGTGCAACCCATGCAAAGGGAGGTGTAGCTGTATTTAAATCTCAGCTTATATGGCTTGCTTTGGGATTTGCTGTTATGTATTTTATATTGGTATTTGATTATTCCTTGGTGCAAGGATATGCAAATATAATATACTGGTTTGGCGTTATACTTCTTTTTTTAAATGATACCATATTTAAATCTACGGTAAATGGAGCAGGATCATGGATGAAAATAGGTTCTGTGACAATAGGACAACCTTCGGAACTTGCAAAGTTAGGACTTATAATAATGCTTGCTAAAGAATTAGATAATATGGAGTGTAATATAAATAATCTTAGAAATTTTTTTAAGTTATTAGGATATGCTGCTATTCCAATGATACTTATAGTAATACAACCAGATATGGGTATGACTATGGTGTGCTTTTTTATAGTGCTTGGAATATTTTTTGCTGCAGGGCTTGATTT
This sequence comes from Clostridium peptidivorans, assembly GCF_900205925.1. GTDB lineage: Bacteria > Bacillota > Clostridia > Clostridiales > Clostridiaceae > Clostridium_AK > Clostridium_AK peptidivorans. The sequence goes on from NZ_OAOD01000003.1 coordinate 108,567, forward strand.
AAAGATTATAGGTGGTGGAATAGCATCAGTTGCAGTTTTGATTGCTATAGTTTGGAATTCATCTCTTATGCATGAGTATTGGAAGGTGCGACTTACTTCTTTTTTAAATCCAGAAAAGGATGAATTAGGAGCAGGGCTTCAACTTATACAATCTCAAATAGGAATAGGATCCGGTGGCATACTAGGCAAAGGTTTTTTAAAGGGAACTCAAATAGAAGGTGGATTTATACCTGAAGCTCATACAGATTTTATATTTGCTGTAGTAGGAGAAGAATGGGGACTTATAGGAGCGATATTTTTACTAACGCTATATGCAATACTTATATATAAGTTTATAAAGATAGCAAGAACTTCAAAGGACGTGTTTGGTTCAATGGTTACTATTGGAGTAGTTTCTACATTTTTATTTTCAATAATGCAAAATATAGGTATGACTATAGGTGTTATGCCTATTACAGGAATAACACTACCTCTTATGAGTTATGGAGGAAGTTCGTTGATAACGGCATTTATGTCTATTGGATTAGTAATAAATATTGGAATGAGAAGGAAGAAAATTAACTTCTAATATTTGGAGGGATTTAAATGAATATAGCTTTTATAGCACATGATAAGAAAAAAGATGATATGGTAGACTTTGTGAAAAGGTACAAGGAAGTATTTCAAGATCATAATTTATTCGCAACAGGAACTACGGGAAAAAGAATAAATGAGGAGCTAGGTTTTAATGTAAAAAGACTTTTATCAGGGCCTATAGGTGGAGATCAACAAATAGGGGCAATGGTAGCTGAAGGTAGAATGGATTTTGTAATGTTTTTAAGAGATCCTCTTACATCTCAGCCTCATGAACCAGATGTAAATGCACTACTTAGAATATGTGATGTACACCATGTGCCTCTAGCTACAAACTTAGCATCGGCAGAAGTCTTTGTTAAGGCATTGAAGGCATACATGTAGGATATTACGACGTTTTTAATGCTCTGGGTCGTACAGAATTTTCATCTAGGAAGGCGTTCATTTCGCCTAGAACGGCTAATATTTATAAATTTAAAATTTCTAAGCCGCCTGAACTCGCTGTCGCTCAGACAGTAGACGGCTCTTAACGGTATTTTAAATTTATAAATAAAGCCGTTCTAGGACTCATTCAATGCTTTCTACGATGAAAATTCTATGCTCCCAGAGCATTAAAAAGTTCTTCATGTAAACTGCCGAAGGAAGAAATTCAGTCAACTGAACTTATAAAATATTTTAGAACTTAACACATAAAAATCTTTTTAAAAGGAATTTTTGCCAAAGCGAAATTCCCTCCTTTAGTAAGGTAAGCATGAATGATATTTTTAATGTTGAACATGAGCAGGGAATTTGCATTGTAGAAAGCATTGAGCAAGCAATTAAAAGCTCTTTATTTCTGATTTTAAGGTGACGTATAGAGCCTTCTACTGTTTGAGCTGCAGACGAGTTTAGAAGGCTTAGGCGCCTTAAAAGGAAGAAATATTAGAGCTTTTTTGCGTAGCGAACGGTTGCATGATTTATAGAAATCTTTGATTTCGTTATAAATCACCACATCTCAGGTACTGAGATGTTTCATTAATTATGCAAATTTCCTGCGGGAGGTTCAACATTAAAAACGTTATCTTATTTTTATGTAATAACTTTCCTTCCTTATAAATATATATATATCAGAGATTTTTTACAACTGCTGTAAAAATGAGTGATACTGAAGGAGGAGAAAGCATGGGAAACTATAATAATCAGTATGAAGATTATTATAAATCCTTAAGAAAAAATTTTAACACAGGATATACAGGCTCACAAAGGAAAAGTTCAAGTGGGATAGGAGAATATTTCCTTAAAAGGCTTCCTAGAGATTTAATTGGAGCTTTAAGTTTAATACTTGTCATTATGTTTTGTAAATTAGTTGTAACTCCAAAAACTCAGGCAGTTTATAATTATTCCAAGAGTTTAGTAAATGAAAGCTATGATTATAAAAGTGCTTTTGCTAAAGTAAAGAGCTTGAATGTGGTAAAGGTCGAAGATAAGGTAACAAATTGGATGGAAACGCTTAAAAGTAAGATTAGTGGTGAAAAAACTTTTAAAGATAAAGTAAAGGAGAATTTTACACTTCCTGTTCAGGGTCAAATAACATCACCCTATGGATACAGAATTGATCCAATAGATAAGAAAAGAGCTTTTCATGAGGGTGTAGATATAGAGGTAAAGGAAGGAACGGAGGTTAAATGTTCATCCAGTGGCACGGTTAAAGATTGTGGACAAGATGAGAAGCTAGGTAATTATATAGTGATAGATCATGGTGATGGCATAGAAACAAAGTATGGTCATTTAAAAGAAATAAAGGTTAAAAAAGGAGATGTTGTAAAAAGTAGTAGTGTAATTGCGTTAAGTGGAAATACAGGCAAGTCTACAGCACCTCATTTACACTTTGAATTTTTATATATGGGTGAAAATAAAGATCCTAAGGAATTTATAGCAATTTAAGAAATGGAGAATATGAACTTGATAAAGGTAAGTAAATATTTTTTTCCTTATATAATAGTACTTATATTAATAGGTTATAGGGAGAAGATACTTATATCTTTTCTAATAGTTTTTTTGCATGAACTAGTACATTATAAAACTGCTAAAATGCTTGGATTTAATGGCTTTGATATACAAATAATGCCTGTAGGTACTGCACTTAAATTAATAGATATAGATGAAGCATCACCAAAAGAAGATTTAATAATTTCTTTGTCTGCTCCATTTATAAATTTAATTTGTGCAGTATTTTTTTATATTCTGTATCATAAATATAAATTTGATATTTTAAATGAATTATACCAATGTAATTTTATCATTGGTTTTATTAACATGCTTCCTGCATTTCCACTAGATGGTGGAAGAGCGTTAAGGAATATTATAAATATAAAATTTATATATAGAAAAGCAAACACTATAAGTATTTATACAAGTATTATAGTAGGGATTTTACTTATGACATATTATCTTTTTTTGTTTTTGGGTGGAACACTCAATATAAGTATAGGAGTTATAAGTATATTTATAATAGCTTCAGCCTTGAAAGAAAGGGAAAGGATATGCTATGTTATTATGAAGGATATAATAAAAAAGAAGATTAAATTTTTAAAAAGAGGGTATATAGAAAATAGGGGAATATCTGTGCATTGTAAAAAGGATTTGCTTTTCATTTTAAGCTTGGTGGAAAAAAATAAATACAATATGTTTTTAATATTAAATGATGACATGAAGCTTATAAAAACTATATATGAAGAGGAAATAATTGAGGCTTTAAAAGTTTATGGAAATATAATCATAGAAGAGTATATAAACATGAAGCAATAATTGATAAAATAAATTTCAATTTATAACTATATGTGCTAGAATATAAAATTGAGTACGTAAGAGGAGGTAATTAGATGAATTTCGTTTCAGATGATATTTTATTTAAAGTAGAAAAACCAGCTAGATATATAGGCGAGGAGTTAAATTCATATAAAAAGGACAAAAGTAAGGTAGATATAAGATATGCATTTTGTTTCCCAGATGTTTACGAGGTTGGAATGTCTCATTTAGGCACAAAGATATTATATTACTTGCTAAATGAAAGAGAAGATACCTTTTGCGAAAGAGTTTTTGCACCATGGCCAGATATGGAAGAACAATTAAGAAAAAATAATATCCCACTATACGCACTAGAAAGCAAAGATTCACTAAAGAAATTTGATATTTTAGGATTTACTTTACAATATGAAATGAGTTACACCAATATATTAAACATGTTAGATATGGCAGGAATCCCTGTTAGAGCTTCACAAAGAGGAGAAGATGATCCAATTGTTATGTTTGGAGGACCATGTGCATATAATCCAGAGCCTCTTTATGATATAGCAGATTGTTTTGTACTAGGAGAAGGTGAAGAAATTACAAATGAATTATTAGATGTATATAAGGAATTTAAGGGAAAGCCTAAGAAGGAATATTTGAAGGCAATATCAAAAATTCAAGGTATATACATTCCATCATTATATGAAGTGTCCTACAATGAAGATGGAACTATACAGGAATTTAAGCCTACAGAAGAAGGAGTACCTAAAACAGTTAAAAAAAGAATAATAAAAAACCTAAATGATGTGGCTTATCCAGATAAGTTAATAGTTCCTTATTGTGAAATAGTACATGACAGAATTACACTTGAAACTTTTAGAGGATGCACACGTGGATGTAGATTTTGTCAAGCAGGTATGATTTACAGGCCATTAAGAGAAAAGAAAACAGATACACTAATGGAACTTGCTGAGAAGCTTATAAGAAACACAGGTTATGAAGAAATTTCACTTACTTCATTAAGTATTTGTGACTATTCAGATATTGGAAATTTAATAAATTCTTTAATGGAAAAGTATAAGAATGAGAAGATAGGAGTATCACTTCCATCTATTAGAATAGACTCCTTTTTTGTAGAACTTATTAATGAGATTCAAAAGGTTAGAAAAACAGGACTTACTTTTGCTCCAGAAGCTGGAAGCCAAAGAATGAGAGATGTTATAAATAAGGGAGTTACAGAAGAAGATTTAATAAGATCTGTAAGTAGTGCCTTTAATTCAGGATGGTCTACAATTAAGCTTTACTTTATGCTAGGACTTCCATATGAAACTCTCGAAGATGCTAAAGGTATAGCAGATCTTACTGAAAAGGTTGTAAATGAATATTATAAGGTTCCTAAGGATAAGAGAAAAAAGGGATTAAAGGTTACAGCAAGTGCTGCAATATTTGTTCCAAAGCCTTTTACTCCATTTCAATGGGTAGCACAAGCATCACAGGAAGAAGTTATGGAAAAGGTCTATGCAGTTAAGGATAATATTAAGAGTAGAGCTATAAGTTTTAATTATCATGCCTCTAAAGTTAGCTTTTTAGAAGCTATTTTTGCGAGAGGAGATAGAAAACTTTGTGATGTATTAGTAGAAGCCTTTGAAAATGGAGCTAAATTTGATGGATGGTCTGAGCACTTTAAATATGATGTTTGGATGAATGCTTTTGAAGAATGTAATATATCTGGGGATTTTTATGCTTATAGAGATAGAAGTTATGATGAAATATTACCTTGGGACTTTATTGATATAGGAGTTAATAAAAAATTCTTAATAGATGAAAATGAAAGAGCAAAGAGAGCGGAAGTGCTTCCAGATTGTCGTCTTGGATGTACTAACTGTGGAGTAAATGTAAATCTTGAAGGGAAGTGTTTTGAAGGTGCGTTATTTAATAAAGTTCAGTAAGGAAAGCAATATAAAATTTATATCTCATTTAGATTTAATGAGAACTATACAAAAGATAATAAAAAGGGCAGCGCTTCCTATAGAGTATTCAAAAGGATTTAACCCACATATGACTATTTCTATAGCTCAGCCTTTATCCGTTGGAGTATACTCTTCAGGAGAATATATGGATGTTGTATTAAAAGAAGAAATAGATGAAAATGAGATAAAGGAAAGATTAAGTATAAATGTTCCTTCAGGAGTAAAAATACTTGAAGTTATAAAGGTTAAAAGCTTAAGCGACAAAAAAGTACCTCAATCTATGGCGGCTATTGAGGCAGCTAAGTATGAAATAGCTATAAAATACACTGATTCTTCTATTTTAGGAGAAGAATTAAAAAAACTTCCAAGATTAAATGAATGGAATGTTATTAAGAAAGGTAAAAATGGAGAAAAGGAAGTAAATATAAAGCCTTTAATCAAAGAATTTAAATATAAATTAGAAGATAACATATTAAAATTACAGGTACTATTAAGTGCAGGAAGTAAGGAGAATTTATCTTCTGATCTACTGGGGAAATTTATAAAAGAAAATACTACTGGAGTTAATGAGGAAGCATTTGTTGATATTAAAAGAAAAGATATGTATGGACTTAAAAATAATAAATATATACCTCTAATTGAATTACTTTCTAATTATTAAAGGGTGTGAGATAGTTTGAAGGAAATCTTTATTGAACGCAGTGATAAGTTATTAAGAATTGCTGTGAAAAAAAATAATAAATTAAAGGAATGCTTTATTGAAGAAGAAAGCATGGAGCCTTCTCCAGGAGAAATTTATAAGGGTATCGTGAAAAATATTGTGCCAGGAATAAAGTGTGCATTTATAGATGTAGGATATAAAGAAAACTGTTATATGTATATGGATAGGAAGTTTAAAAATACTAATCTTAAAAAGGGAGATGAGGTATTAGTACAGGTAGTTAAAGAAAAGGTAGGTAAAAAGGGCCCTAAAGTTACCAGTGCGATATCCATTCCAGGAAGATTTTGTGTTTTAAATACTTTAGACAATGAAATGGTGTTTTCTCAAAAAATTAACGATGAAAATGTAAAAAGTAATATAAGAGATAACATAATAAAGCCAGAAGATGTAGGAGTTTTAATAAGGACAAAGGCTTCAAATGTAGATGTTAATATTATAAATGAAGAAATAGCAGAGCTCTACAATACATATAAGAGTATAAAAAGCAAACTTGCCTTTTCAAGTAAGGTAGGTATTGTATATAAGACTGGCGGAGTATTTGGAAGAATAATAAGAGATAAGCTTGACTTAGAAACCACTAAAATATATATAAATAGTGAGGAAGATTATAAGGAAATATCTGATTATTTAATAAAAAATACTGATAATAATACTCACTTAGAGTTCCATAATAATGAAAGAGAACTATTTGATTACTATGGAATAGAAAAGGATATATTAAAGCTTAGAAATCATAAGGTTCAATTAAACTGTGGTGGATATATAATAATTGAAAAAACTGAAGCTATGTATGTAGTAGATGTTAATTCAGGAAAAAATATAGGAAATGGATCGCTTAAAAAAACTGCATTTATTACGAATCTTCAAGCAGCGGAGGAGATTGCTCATCAAGTAAGACTTAGAAATTTAAGTGGGATTATACTTATAGACTTTATTGATATGGAAGATAGAGAAAATAAAGATAAAGTATATGAAAAACTTTTAAAGGGATTTGAAGATGATAAAAGTAAAACTGTAGTATATCCTTTTACAGAATTAAACCTAGTGCAAATTGCTAGAAGAAGAATGGGAAAATCTATATATGAATATATAGAAGAGGAGTGTTCTTCATGCCATGGTAAGGGAATGCGATTGAAGCTTTCTTATGTAGAACTTTTAATAAAAAATGAAATAGAAAAAATAGCAAATCAGAAAGAAATAAGAAATATATATATAGAGGTAAATGAAATATATAAAAATGATATAAAAAATGATATATTAGAATTTATAAAAAGTATAGATGCACTAGATAAATGTATATATTTAAATTATATTTCTGGAGAAGAATTCTTTAGTGTCGAACCATTATTATTTATAAATCAAATGGAAAATCTAAAATTATACAAGGTATATGGATAAATGCTTTACAAGCATAATTATTTATGATAAAATGGCTTTTGTAGACCGCTCAGAAAAGGTAAAAATCACAGGAGATTTTTGTGTACCTTAATTGGCGAGACTGGTTTGAGGAGGTGTTTTGAATGTACGCAGTTATAGTTACTGGAGGAAAGCAATACAAAGTTGCTGAAGGAGACGTAATATACGTTGAAAAGCTAAATGCAGAAGCAGAAGCTAATGTAGAAATTACAGAAGTTCTTGCTGTAAGCAAAGAAAATGGCGAATTTGTTATTGGAAAGCCTGTAGTTGAAGGAGCAAAAGTTACTGCTAAAGTTGTAAAGCAGGGCAAAGCTAAGAAAATACTTGTTTTCAAGTATAAGAGAAAGAAAGACTACAGAAAGAGACAAGGACATAGACAGCCATACACAATGTTACAGATAGAAAAGATTAATGCTTAATTATGATTAGCATTATTTTTCAAAGAAAAGAAGAAAAAATAGTTTCTTTTAACATAAGTGGGCATGCAGAGTCTGTAGACGAAGGATATGACCTTGTGTGTTGTGCAGTTTCAGCTATTTCTATTACATTTGCTAATGGAATTACTGAAATATTGAACATAGATGCTCCTACTAAAGTAAAGGATGGTTTTTTAAGCTTGTGCTTAGAAGGTATTTCTAAAGCTAAAGTAGAAGAGTGTCAAGTACTTTTAGAAACTATGCTTTTAGGATTAAAAAATGTAGAATATAGCTACGGTGATTATATAAATATCATAGTAGAGGAGGTGTAACTCATGATACTAATGAACCTTCAGTTATTTGCTCATAAAAAAGGGGTAGGTAGCTCAAGAAATGGTAGAGATAGTGAATCTAAAAGACTTGGAGTAAAGTCTGCTGATGGACAGTTCGTTTTAGCTGGAAACATATTAGTTAGACAAAGAGGTACTAAGATACATCCAGGTAACAACGTAGGTAGAGGATCAGATGATACTTTATTTGCTAAAATAGATGGTATAGTTAAGTTTGAAAGATTAGGAAGAGACAAGAAGAAAGCTTCTGTTTACCCAGTAGACGTAGAAGAAGTTGTTGTAGCTGAATAATTTAAAGCACCCTTAATATTTTAGGGGTGCTTTTTTTAAGTGAATTAATATTTATTTTTTGATATTAATAAGTATCAGTATGGCAATATATTTGGATAGAATTTTATTAAATTGCTAATAATTATATTATTAATGATATAATTATAATTAGTTTTACATAGGAGAGATGAATATATGTTTATAGATAAAGCCAAAATTTTTATAAAATCTGGAGACGGCGGAAATGGAGCTGTTTCTTTTAGACGTGAAAAGTATATCCCTTTAGGAGGGCCAGATGGAGGAGATGGAGGAGATGGAGGAGATGTGGTTTTAGTAGCTGACCCTAATATGACAACTCTTTTAGATTTTACATATAAAAGGAAGTATAAAGCTGAAGCAGGGCAAAGTGGAGCAGGTTCTAAGTGCTACGGAAAAGATGGAGAAGATTTATACATAAAGGTTCCAATGGGTACTGTTATAAAAGAAGTAGAAAGTGGCAAGGTAATGGCTGACTTGTCTCATGCTAACGATAAATTTGTTGTAGCTAAAGGTGGTAAGGGAGGTAAAGGGAATGTTAAATTTTGTACCCCTACTAGACAGGCACCTAATTTTGCAGAACCAGGTATGCCAGGAGAAGAATTTAATATAGTATTAGAGCTTAAACTACTTGCAGACGTAGGACTACTAGGATTTCCTAATGTAGGGAAGTCAACGATGCTCTCTATGGTTTCAAATGCTAGACCTAAAATAGCTAATTATCACTTTACAACCTTAAGTCCGAATTTAGGAGTTGTAGGATTATCAGGTATAGAGCCTTTTGTTATAGCAGATATTCCAGGTATTATTGAAGGAGCTGCTGAAGGAGTAGGACTTGGATTAGACTTCTTAAGACATATAGAAAGAACGAGACTTTTAATACATGTAGTAGATATTTCCGGAATAGAAGGAAGAGATCCTTACGAGGATTTTCTAAAAATAAATGAGGAATTAAAAAGATATAGTGTAAAGCTTTGGGATAGACCGCAAATAGTGGCTGCTAATAAGATAGATATATTACAAGATGAAAGTAAATTTGAAGAATTTAAAGAAAAGGTAGAAAAGCTTGGATACAAAAATGTATTTGAGATTTCAGCAGCTACAAGACAGGGTGTTGATGATTTAATGAAGGAAGCAGCAAGAATACTTTCAACAATACCTGTAGTAGACCTTGAAATAAAAGAAGCAGATAAATTTGTACCTGAAGAAAAGAAATTTACTTATACTATAAGACAAGAAGAAGATACATTTATAGTAGAGGGAAGCTTTGTGGACAGATTGCTTGCTAGTGTAAATGTAAATGATCCAGATGGGCTTAGATATTTCCATACTGTACTTAAAAATAAGGGTATAATAGATGAATTAGTACAAATGGGAATTGAAGATGGTGATATTGTAAGATTAAATCATTTTGAATTTGAATTTATATTGTAATTTTAAGTATTGGAGGGGTAAGTATGATTACTAGTAAACAAAGAAGTTATTTAAGATCTATTGCTCATGATATGCAGCCTATATTCCAGATTGGAAAAGGTGGTATAGAAGAGAGCATGTTAAAGCAAATAGATGAGGCATTAGAAGCAAGAGAAATTATAAAGATAAAGGTGTTAAATAATAGCGGATTAGAGGCAAGGGAAGCATCAGATATAATATGTGAAGAGTTAAATTGTGAAGGAATTCAGGCAATTGGAAATAAAATAGTTTTATACAGAAGATCAGTTAAAAAACCAAAAATTGAATTGCCATAAATGAGTTTAGGGGGGGAGAAAAGTATGAAGAAAATAGCTATATTTGGAGGTACCTTTGATCCTATTCATAATGGGCACCTCTATATAGCCTATGAGGCTTTATATAAACTTAATTTAGATGAAATAATATTTATGCCGTCAGGCATTCCCCCTCATAAAACAAAAAGAAAGCTTGCAAGTCCCTTTTTCAGATATGAAATGGTAAGGATAGCTACAAAAAATGAAAAAAGGTTCACTGTAAGTGATTATGAAATAAACAAAAAAAATATAAGTTATACTTTTGAAACTCTTCAGTATTTTGCAAATAAATATCCTAATGCATCTTTGTACTTCGTTACAGGAGCTGATGGATTAATGGATATAGAAAATTGGAAGAATGTAAAAGAAATATTTAAGCTTTGTAATTTAGTAGTATTTAATAGACCTGGAAATGATAAATATGATATAATTTTCCAAAAGAGAAAATTAGAAGAAAAATATAAAGGAAATATAATTTTTTTAGATATACCTTTATTAGATATTTCATCTACAAATATAAGAAATTTAATTTCACAGGGAAGAAATATAAGTTGTTTTGTTCCAGAAGGTGTATACAATACTATAAAAGAATTAAAGCTATATGATTAATTTTATGGGAGTGATAGGGATGTGGAGCGAAGAAAAAATGGAGCAGTATTTAAAAGAAAATTTAGACTCCAAAAGATATGCCCACAGTATAAGTGTTAGAGATACAGCTGTAGAAATGGCAGAACAATTCAATGAAGATATAAATAAATCAAGAATGGCCGGGCTTCTTCATGATTGTGCTAAAAATTTAAGAGGATATGAACTTATAAATACTGCTAAAAAATATGGGTATAATGTATCAGAAATATATCAAAGGAGTCCTCAGCTTCTACATGGTCTCGTTGGAGCTATAATTGCAAAAGAAATTATGGGTGTAAAGGATAAGGAAGTTTTTAATGCTATAGCTTATCATACCACGGGAAGAAGAAATATGACTATGTTAGAAAAGATGATATATTTGGCAGATTATATAGAACCGCTAAGAAAATATCCTGGGGTAAGTGAGATAAGAGAGTTAACCTATAATGATATAAATAAAGCAGTATTACGTTCTTTTGACAATACAATAAAATATGTAATAGATAGAGGGCAAATGATCCATCCAAATACCATAGAAGGAAGAAATTACTTAATTAAAATATTGGGGGATTAAAATGGAAGAAAAAAATAAATCTAAAAAAAATAAAAAAAGAGGAAAAAAGAAGTCCCATAGGGGATCTGTACTTCTTATAGTTTTCTTTTTAATACTTGCTACAGTTGGAGGGTTTTATCTATATCTTTTAAATTTTAGCGGTAATTCATCTAAACTTCCAAGTCCTAACATAAGTAAACAAGTAGAAAAAAATGAACCAGTTAATATTTTAGTTATGGGAGTTGATATCGGAAATCCTAAGAATGCAGCAGAACCTAAGAGAACGGATACAATGATTTTGCTTCATTATAATCCAGTAAATCAGAAGGCAGATATGATTTCAATTCCTCGTGATACTTTAATACAGATTAATGGAAAAAATCAAAAGATAAATGCTGCTCATGCTTTTGGTGGAGTAAATTTGTTAGTTGAAGAGGTAGAAGAATTATTAGACATAGATGTAAATTACTATGCTAAGGTAGATTATAATGGATTTAGAAATGTAATAGATAGTATTGGCGGAGTCGATGTAACGATACCTAATAATATGTATTATGATGATGCTTCACAAAACTTGCATATTAACTTCAAAAAAGGTGAAACTGTACATCTGGATGGGAAAAAGGCAGAGGAATTCTTTAGGTGGAGACAAAACAATGATGGTACAGGTTTGGCAAATGGAGATATTGGAAGAATAGAAAATCAACATATGCTTATGGAGAAAGTAATAGATAAGTTTAAAAGTCCTGCAATTCTTCTAAGAATACCAAGCTTAATGTCAGCTCTTCCAAAGTATGTGGAAACAAATATGAATCCAGATGAAATTATTAAATATGCTTATAATTTTGGGTATAAAGTAGATAAATCAAATATGAAAATGACCACGCTTCAAGGGGAAGGTCAATATATAAATGGAGTATCTTATTATATATTCAAAAAAAGCTTAAACAAACAAATACTAACAGTCTTACATGAAGGAAGTAACGTAAAAACTTTTGATAAAAACAGTTTTAAAATTGATATATTAAATGGAACAAATAGAAATGGATTAGCAGCTAGAGTATCTTCTAAGCTTCAGCAAAAGGGATATGTAAATATAAAAACAGCAAATGGTAATAAAAGTACTAAATCTAAATTGATAGTGCACGGATTAAGTAAGGAAGCAGAGCAGACATTAAAAAGAGATTTTAATATAGAAAATATTGAATATAATGTAGATGGAGAAAATAATTATATCAAAGTTATATTAGGAGATGATTTTAAAGAATAGTCATATCCAAAGGAGAAATAATAATGAGCAATAAATTAACTTTTAAAATAAAGGAACATGAAGGCTCAAAAATAAAGGATTACTTGAAGTCAGTAGAACTTTTATCTAGTAGATTAATTAGAGGAGCAGCAAAAGAAGGACGAATTAAGGTTAATGGTGAAAGAGTAAATTTGAGATATATTTTAAAGTCTCAGGATATGGTTGAAGTTGATATAAATAAAGAAGAAAGCCAGGACATAGAACCAGAAGATATGAATTTAAAAGTTATATATGAAGATGATGATATAATTGCTGTAGATAAGCCACCAGGAATAGTTGTACATCCTACCAAAAGTCATCTTTCAGGAACTTTAGCTAATGGGATATTATATTACTTTAAGGAGAAGGGAGAAAATTGTATAGTAAGATTGGTAAGCAGACTAGATATGGATACATCTGGAGTTATAATAATAGCTAAAAACCAATTTTCCCATGCAGCTTTGTCTCGAGAAATGCAAGAAAATGCATTTAAAAAGGAATACATTGCTTTAGTTCATGGCATAATGGATAAAAGTGAAGGTACAATAGACTTACCTATATATAGAGTCGGAGAAGGAACAATAAAAAGAGTGATAGATGAAAGAGGCCAAAGGAGCATAACTCATTATGAAGTTTTAGAAACCTTTAAAAATGCTACTTTAGTTAAACTTTTACTTGAAACTGGAAGAACTCATCAAATAAGGGTTCATTTAAGTCACTTAGGATTTCCTCTTTTTGGAGATAAGATATATGGTGAAGAGAACAATGATGAAGAATATATTAATAGACAAGCGCTTCATGCATATAAAGTAGCATTTCCACATCCAAAAGATAAACATATTGTAGATTTAGAAAGCCCTTTACCTGAGGATATAAAAAGATTAATAGAAAAATTAAAGGCTTTGGGTTAATATCTACCCCTAAGCCTTTTTTTACGTTTATTTTGTTTAATTTTTTTAATTATTAAAAGTAAAATCAATAATAAGAAAGTAAAAGTTGCTATATACATAATCATAGGAAGCTTTTTTTCAGAAGTAGCAGCATTTAAAAACTTATTAGGCTCATAGTCTTGTCCGGCTAAAAGCTTTAGTGAGCCTAAGGATTTATCATTTAAAACAACAGTACCTTCTGATAAAATGTCGCCTTTCTTAAATGATTTATCAAAAATACTAGTATTTTCGTTGTGTAAATTTATAGCAGGTATAGAAGATGAATTTTTTTCTTTTACATAATAAAAATCTTTCTCCGATAATAATGGAACTGATAAATTATCTTTCTCATAATTTGTTACAAGTTCACCTTGAGAATAAAGTTTTGCAAGCTCAAAATTATTAAATCCGTAGTCAAATAAATTTGCTGCATCTTTAAAGTAAGTTTTATTTTTGTCGTGTATAAGTGCAACTATAAGCTTTTGTCCATTTCTTTCAGCAGTAGCTACATAAGAATGATCAGATTGAATAGTATATCCTGTCTTACCGCCTTGACAATCTTTGTAGTAATATTGAGAACTTTTTTGAACAAGTCTGTTTCCATTCCATAAAGGTCTTTCTTTTTTCATTTTATTTGTAGGTGCAATTTTATAAGATGAAGTTGTGGAAATTTCAGTGTATTCAGGGTGTTTAATTAATTCTCTCATTATTAGTGATAAGTCTTTTGCAGATGTCTTATGCTTATCATCATACAATCCATTTGGATTTACAAAGTTAGTACTTGTTGCACCAAGTTCTAAAGCACGTTTATTCATTAAATTTGCAAATTCTTCTTTAGTGCCTGATATATGTTCAGCCAAAGCTTCGGCAGCATCGTTAGCTGATGCAAGTAAAAGAGCGTATAATAGATCCTTTACTTTTAATTGTTCTCCTTCTTCTATGTATATTTTACTTCCATCTTCCAAAGGTGGTTTTGCACCAATAGTTACTATATCTTCTAAATTACAATTTTCAAGCGTAAGTAAGGCTGTCATTATTTTAGTGGTGGAAGCTGGGGGATAAGGTGAAGTCATATTTTTACTATAAATTACTTCTCCTGTAGAAGCATCCATTAGTACTGCACCATCTGCAGATACTTCTGGCGGCTTAACCGCAGCAGAAACAGTGTTATTTAAAAATAATGCTAGCAATATGATAACGTTTAAAAAAAATTTACATATTTTTTTCATTTCATCTCCTCCAATTGTTATAAAAATAATTATAGCAAAAAATTTATTCTAATGCGATATTAATTATTGAAAATTGACAATAATTCTAAATAGCAATATATTCAGAAGGAGGAAAATTCCTTGAAAATTAAGGTGCGAAACAAAAAAGTATATGGTTCTTTATTCATATTATGTATATTTATCATTTTTTTAACTGTAGGGTATAGGGTATCTAATATCAATAAACCTGCTAAAGATCAAGAGATATTTGAAGATGATGGCATAGAAGATAAAGATGAAGGTGGAAAGATAATAGTATATATAAATGGAGAAATAAAAAATCCTGGAGTATACACACTTAAAGAAAATAGCAGAGTAGAAAATATAATAAAAGCTGCAGGGGGATTTACTGAAAAAGCCGATAAAGAAAAAATAAATCTAGCTAAAAAATTAAAGGATGAAGATTATATATTAATAAACAAAAAAGTAGATGAATCAAGTAATAATAGTATATCAAATGAAGAAGCAAAATCTAAAGGAGAAGCTTCATCTAAAGATCATGATAAAGTGAACTTAAATACTGCAACTAAAGAAGAGCTAAAAACTATCCCAGGAGTAGGTGACGTAACTGCACAAAGAATAATAGATTATAGAGAGGAAAAAGGAAGTTTTAGTTCCATTGAAGAGTTAAAAAATGTAGAACGAATCGGCGATAAAAGCTTTGAAAAAATAAAAGAATACGTAGATGTAATGTAATTGTCTAAAACAAAGCATTGATATATAATTAAACTAAATTGCACTGAATCAAATTTTGAAGAAAGAAGGTGTCTTGGCGTGGACATAAAAAGACTTACTGAGATGTCATCTCATTCTGGATGAGCGGCTAAGATAGGACCAGAAACTCTTTCCAGTATCTTAGGCAGGTTGCCTAAGATGGAAGATGAAAATTTATTAGTAGGAATTGAGACTTCAGATGATGCTGCTGTTTATAAAATAAATGAAGATACTGCGTTAATACAAACTTTAGACTTTTTTACTCCAGTTGTAGATGATCCTTATATATATGGTCAAATTGCAGCGTGTAATTCTTTAAGTGATGTATATGCTATGGGAGGTAAGCCAACAGTAGCTTTAAATATAGTAGGATTTCCAAGTTGTCTTCCTATAGAAATGTTAGGTGAAATATTACGAGGGGGAGCAGAAAAGGTAATAGAGGCAGGGGCAGTTGTAGTAGGTGGACACTCTATAGAAGATAACGAGCCTAAGTATGGGTTGTCTGTTACAGGACTTGTACATCCAAATAAAATACTTAAAAACTATGGAGCAAAAGAGGGAGATGTATTAATTCTTACAAAGCCTTTAGGTACAGGAATAATGAATACTGCTATAAAGGCAAGTATGGCGAGTAAACGTGGATATGATGAAGCAGTGAAAATAATGACAACTTTAAATAAATATGCAGCAGATGTAATGTTAAAATATGAGATAAATGCTTGTACGGATGTAACTGGATTTGGACTTATGGGTCATAGTTATGAAATGGCTTCTTCGTCAGATGTGTCTTTTCAAATATATAAGGATTTAATTCCTTATATTGAAGAGGCAAAGGAACATGCTAATATGGGAATGGTTCCAGCAGGAACTTATAAAAATAAAAGCTATTTAAAGGATAAGTATGTGCTGAGTGGAGTTTCAGAGTGGATGGAGGATATTTTATTTGATCCTCAAACTTCAGGAGGGCTTTTAATATCTTTAAATAGTAAATATGGAAAAAGTATTATGGAGGAATTATCTAATTTAGAATTAGAAAGTTCTATCATAGGAAAAGTAGTTGCAAAGCAAGAAAAAACAATAATAGTTGAATAGTTATATAGGCGAATAGGTGAATTGATGGATAAGAATGGTTTGCTAAGAAATCTTCCTAAAATAGATGAACTTCTTAAAGAGGATAAATTAAATTACGCTTTAAATACGAGCTCTAGAATTATAATTTTAGAAGCTGCAAGAAAAGTTATAGATTGTTATAGAGGAAAATTATTAAAAGAAGAAATTAAAGACTATAGTAAAGAAGAAGTTATAGAAGAAATCTTAAAAGAAATAAATAAGAAATCTCTAAGTAATTTGAGGAAAGTTATAAATGCCACAGGAGTAATTATTCATACAAACCTTGGAAGATCCATTTTGTGCAAAGAGGCTGTAAAAAATGTAATGAATGTATGTGAAAGTTACTCTAACTTAGAATATAATCTTGAAAAAGGCTCAAGGGGAACAAGGTATGAACATATAGAACAATTAATTACTAAACTGACTGGAGCAGAAGCAGCTTTAGTTGTAAACAACAATGCTGCAGCTGTAATGCTTACATTAAATACATTATGTAATGATAAGGAAGCTATAGTTTCTAGAGGAGAGTTAGTTGAAATAGGTGGATCTTTCAGAGTGCCAGATGTTATGAGATTTAGTGGAGCAAAGCTTGTAGATGTGGGAACCACTAATAGAACACATTTATATGATTATGAAAATTATATAAATGAAAACACAGGAGTGCTTTTAAAGGTACATACTTCTAATTTTAAAATATTAGGATTTACAGAAAGTGTGTCCTTAGAAGAAATGGCGGCACTAGGTGACAAATATAACATCCCTGTAATGGAAGACATAGGAAGTGGAACTTTAATAGACTTTTCAAAGTATGGATTAAGCTATGAGCCCACAGTACAAGCAAGTGTAAAGAATGGTATAGATGTAGTAACTTTCAGTGGTGATAAGATGCTTGGAGGGCCTCAAGTAGGGATAATAGTGGGAAAACAGAAATACATAGATGAAATGAAAAAAAATCAGTTAACAAGAGCTTTAAGAATAGATAAAATTACGCTTGCAGCTCTTGAAGGAACTTTAAAAATGTATCTAGATGAAAGTTTAGCAGTAGAGAAGATACCTACTTTATATATGATATTAAGTGATGAAAAAATACATGAAAAAAGAGCTTATGAATTATCGGAAAGACTAAAAAAGGAACTAAATGATAATTGGAGGATAAGGGTGGATAAGGATTATTCCATGGTTGGAGGCGGATCCATGCCAGAGGAAAAGATAAATACTTACGTTGTTAAAATTAAGAACTCTGTTTATAAGCCAGTGCAATTAGAAGAAATACTAAGAAAAAATGAAACACCTATAATTATCCGCATAAGTAAGGACGAAATTATAATGGATTTAAGAACTATTTATGACAAAGATTTTGAAATAATAGTAGAAGCTTTAAAAGATAAATAACCTCAAGAAATAGAAAGGAGAGAGGAGGGTATGGATGAAACATATTATAATTGGAACGGCAGGACATATAGATCATGGAAAAACTACTCTTATTAAAGCATTAACAGGTAGAAATACGGATAGATTAAAGGAAGAAAAGCAAAGAGGTATATCCATAGACTTGGGATTTGCCTTTTTTGATCTGCCATCTGGTAATAGAGCAGGTATAGTTGATGTTCCAGGACATGAAAAGTTTATAAAGAATATGCTTGCAGGAGTTCAAGGAATAGATGTAGTTTTAATGGTTATTGCAGCAGATGAAGGGGTAATGCCACAAACCGTTGAACATCTTCAAATACTAAGACTTTTGGGAATAAAAAATGGATTAATAGTCGTCACTAAATGTAGCAAAGTAGATAGAGAATGGCTAGAAGAAATTAAATTAGATATTAGAGAAAAGTTTAAGGATACATTTTTAGAAGATGTGGATATACATGAAGTAGATTCAATTACAGGGCTAGGGTTAAAAGGACTTGTGGCATATTTAGATAAAGCCTCAGGTGAGGTAACTGAAAAAAGTAAAGGCGGTAATTTTAGAATGCCTGTTGATAGAGTGTTTTCTATAAGTGGTATAGGAACAGTAGTAACAGGAACTATTTTAAATGGAAGTATAAATGAAGGGGATTCTATTGGAATATATACTAAAGGAATAACAAGCAAAGCTCGCAGTATACAGGTACATGATCAAAGTGTCAAAAGAGCGGAAAGTGGAGAAAGATGTGCACTAAATCTTTCTGGAATTAAAACTTTAGAAGTTAAAAGAGGAGATATAATAGCTTCGGTAGACTCACTGACTCCTTCATTTATAATAGACTGTAAACTCAACTATCTTAAAAGTAATGAAAAGGTACTAAAAAATAATCAAAGAATAAAAGTTTATCATGGCACGTCTGAAATAATAGGAAGAGTAAGTATTTTAGATAAGGAAGAAGTTATTCCAGGAGAAGAAGCATATATACAAATCAGGCTCGAGGAAGAAATTGCATGTAAAAGAGAAGATAAATTTGTAATAAGAAACTATTCTCCCATGGTGACTTTAGGTGGAGGAACTATAATTGAACCTTTAGGTAAAAAAACAAAAAGATATAATGAAAGTTATATAAATGAACTAATTGTAAAAGAAAAGGGAGAAAATGAAGAGATATTAGAAAAACTCATAGAAGGTTTAAGTAACACATTTCCAAAGAAAGAAGATTTGCTAAAATATTTTGCTATAAGTGAAGAAGAATTTAATAGTCAAATAAAAGTCCTATTAGAAAATAAAAAAGTATTTAATATATCATTAGATAATCAAGAAGTATATATTCACAATAATTTTTTACAAGATAAGTTAAATAAAATGTTTCAGGAATTAGAATCATTTCATGATATAAACCCTTTAAGGATGGGTATAGATAAGGAAGAGTTGAAAAGTAAAATATTTAAGCAGGGAGTAAAACCTAAAATATATGATTATATACTTTCTTATGGTATAGAAAAAGATTTAATTAGAAAAAATGATAATTATATATCTTTAAAAGAATTTAGTATAAAGTATACTGAAGTACAAAATACAATTAGAGATAATATTATAATAGAATATAAAAAAGAGTTATTTAATCCTCCAAAGTATAATGATCTGCTAAAGTTTGAAAAAAGTACACAAGACTTTGAGAAAATATATAATTTACTAATCGAATCAGGAGATCTTGTAAAACTTCCAGAGGAGGTTATTTTAAGTATTGAAGCAGTAGATCAAGCTAAAGATAAACTTATAAGTTATATTAAGGAAAATGGAAACATTAATGTAGGAAGTCTCAGAGATGAATTAAAAACCAATAGAAAAGTAGCAGTTGCTCTTTTAGAGTATTTTGATGAAATTAAATTAACTAAGAGGGTAGAAAATACAAGAATACTATATTAAGTTTAGGATGGTCAATTTGTTTAAGTTTATGTTGACTTATTATATTATTTAATTTAAAATATATCTATCTTGGGGGTAGATAAGTGCTGGTGTGCTTGCTGGTCTTCAACACCATGTTGCCGTGCTAATACCACGACGGGTGGGTTCGATTCCCACATACTCCCACCAAATAAATTGTATTAAGGCGTTTAACTAATTTAAATAATTGGTTAAGCGCTTTTTTGTTTAAAAAAACCAAAATTTAATTAAGCTTTTATCAAAAATATATAAATAATTATGATTATGAATATTTTCTTAATTTTATATTGGCATACTTTTGTTTTTCGTTGATATTATATTAAATATATTGAATTACTAATATATGCCTCTGTATTTAGAGGGAGATTTTTTATTTTGCCAGTGATCCGGAGACTGGCAGATGCAGAACATATTATTTTTTTAGAACAATTACAATTTTATTAAATGCGATATGAAAAACAATGTATTAAAGAAAATATAGTATACAATATGGTTGTATTTTATAAAAATTAATAATAAAAAATGAGATTGTGGTTATAATAATTATTGTACGATAACCTCTTCATTTTAATTTCCCGCGTAATGCGGGATTTTTTGTATCAATATATAAAAAGTAGGAGGGAAAATTATGCATAAAGAAAGTAAAAAAAGAAATGGAAGAGAAAATAAAGATTACAACAAAAGTGGAGGAAGACCTGAAATAATATCTGACGACGAAATTAAGAAAAATCCTATAAAAGGAGCAAAATAAGTAACTACAAGACAATAGCCGGTGCAGGTATAATTTTATAGCCACATTGGCTACTGAAAACTGATTATTAAATAAAAAGGAAATTAGTTTTTAATGTAGAATATATATTAATTTGGGATATAAAAAGTAGTACAAACTTTTCGTTAAGAAGGGAGCAATATACATGGAAAAAGAAATTGTATTTAATTATGGAGATTCAGAGCAGTTTATGGATTACAATCCAGGGGACAAGTTTGAGTTTAAGTTTCCAAATGGAGCTATATTCTTTGCGGCAAGCAACGAGGGAATGATTTTTTGTAATAAAATAAACATATTTAAAGAAGAAATAGGAACACAAATACATACAAAAATAGGTTTATACAATGATGAAAATTTATTAGGTTTCTTCTTTGTGGATGCAGAGAAAAAAATAAATATAATATTATCATCAGATGATACTGTATTTAGAGGAGTATTTATATATAACGCGTATTAAAATAAGCTGTCTTAATAAAGACAGCTTTTACACAATTTGAATAAATGCAATTTGTTAATTCATTAACATTATTTTCAATAAATGGTAGAAATAAAACACTTTATCTGGTAAAATATATAAATAAAATATTTCAATAAATTAACATGTACTAATTCTAAGAAAGCAGAGATTTCTTAGAATTATGTAATTATGTAAGAAAGTATGTTAAATTAAAACATCAGGGGGGATAAAGGTGCGTAAAAAGGAAATTGTGGCAATGATATTAGCAGGTGGGCAAGGTACTAGATTAG
Source organism: Clostridium peptidivorans (assembly GCF_900205925.1). Classification (GTDB taxonomy): domain Bacteria; phylum Bacillota; class Clostridia; order Clostridiales; family Clostridiaceae; genus Clostridium_AK; species Clostridium_AK peptidivorans. The sequence continues at coordinate 130,211 of NZ_OAOD01000003.1, forward strand.
GGAATTTAACAAAAGAAAATGCAAAACCAGCTGTTCCTTTTGGAGGTAAGTATAGAATAATAGACTTTACTCTAAGTAATTGTTCAAATTCAGGTATTTATACAGTTGGAATACCTACACAATATCAACCACTTATTTTAAATTCTCATATAGGCATAGGAAGTCCATGGGATCTAGATAGAGCAAATGGGGGAGTTGTGTTATTACCACCTTATCAAACTAAAACAGGTGGGGATTGGTATAAAGGCACTGCAAATGCAATCTATCAAAATATAGGTTTTATAGATCAATATGATCCGGAATATGTTCTTATCTTATCAGGAGATCATATATACAAGATGGATTATTCTAAAATGCTTAATTTTCATAAGGAAAAGGAAGCAGATGCAACCATTGCAGTTATAGAAGTTTCCTATGAGGAAGCAAGTAGATTTGGAATTATGAATACAGATGAAAATGATAAGATATATGAATTTGAAGAAAAACCTAAAGAGCCTAAAAGCAACTTAGCATCCATGGGAATATATATATTCAATTGGAGTAAATTGAAAGAGTTTTTACAAGAAGATGAAAAGGACAAAGTATCTTCAAATGACTTTGGGAAAAATATAATTCCTAAAATGCTTGGCAAAAATGAAAAACTTTGTGCATATAGATTTCAGGGATATTGGAAAGATGTAGGAACTATTGAAAGCTACTGGCAGGCTAATATGGATTTAATAAAAGATGATGTGGATTTCAACATATATGATAATTCATGGAAGATATATTCAGTAAATCCAGTAAGACCACCTCAGTATATTTCTTCAGAGGCATCTATAAAAAATTCACTTATAACAGAAGGATGCTATATATATGGGGAAGTTGTGAATTCAGTAATATTTCCAGGTGTATATATAGAAAAAGGAAGTAAAATAGAAAATTCTGTAGTAATGTCTAATGTTCATATAGGAAAAAACTCTACAGTAAAAAAAGCAGTAATAGGAGATAATGTGAAGATTTCAGATGACTCAAATATTGGTGATGGACAAGAAATTGCTGTAGTAAGTTTTGAGGAATAACTATCCTAAAGGAGTGAAAGATATGCTTAAAGATTATATGGGAATTTTAAGTTTAGATGAAAATGAGGACAATATAAGGCCTCTTACTTTTGGAAGACCATTAGCTTCCATACCGATAGGGGGAAGATACAGGATTATAGATTTCATATTATCAAATATGGTGAATTCAGGGATAGATAATATAGGTATATTTACTAAAACTAAGTCCCGTTCTCTTTTAGATCATTTAGGATCTGGAAAACCTTGGGACTTGGATAGAAAAATAAATGGACTGTTTATTTTTAATTTTGGACCCATTGCATCTTATGATGGAGATGTGGACTCCTTAAAAAACAATATGGAGTATTTTACAAGAAGTAAACAAAAATATGTAATACTAGCATCTTCTAATATGATATGTAATATTGATTTTAGAAAAGCAGCACAATACCATGAAGAGTCAGGTAAAGATGTAACATTCGTATATAAAAAAGTACAAGATGGAAAAAGGAACTTTATAGGCACAGATGTTATAAATTTGGAAAAAGATAATAGTGTTGTAAGTATAGGAAAGAATATAGGCAAAGAAGATAATCTTAATATATTTATGGGCATAATGATTATGAAAAAGGAATTTGTAGTTGAGATAATTCAAACTTGTCTTCAAACAGGCTGCGCAAAAAATATTAAGGATTATATAAAAAATAATTTAAAAAATATTACTACTGATGCTTATGAATTTAAAGGTTACTTGCAATGTATAAACTCAGTAAATGCATATTTTAAAGCTAGCATGGATATGCTAGATGAAAAAATAAGCAGAGAACTTTTTTATGAAAATGGACTTATATATACAAAGGTAAAGGATGAAGCACCAACAAAATATGGTGAAAATGCAGAGGTGTCTAATTCATTAATAGCCAATGGATGTATAATAAATGGAAAAGTAAACAATAGTGTAATTAGTAGAAGAGTAAAAATTCACAAAGGAGCACAAATTCAAAATTGCATAATAATGCAAGGGGCAGAAATTCATGAAAATGTAAAACTTAAAAATGTAATAATAGATAAGAATAATATAATTGAAAAGAAGAAAGAATTAAGAGGAGATAAGGAATTTCCAATAGTTATAGAAAAAAGATCTTTATACTAGGGAGTGTAGCAGTATGAAAGTATTATTTGCAACATCAGAAGCTCATCCATTTTTAAAAACGGGGGGACTCGCCGATGTAGCCTTTGCTCTACCTAAGGCACTAAGGGCTCTAGGTATAGATGTAAGAGTTATTATGCCAAAATACAGTGATATAAGTGAATGCTATAAAAGTAACATGGTAACTCTTAAGGAGTTTAATATAAATCTAGGATGGAGAAATCAGTATGTAGGACTTCAATATATGGAGGAAGAGGATATACCTTTTTATTTTATAGATAATGAATATTATTTTAAAAGAAAAGGTGCTTATGGATATGATGACGATGGAGAAAGATTTTGTTACTTTTCTAAGGCGGTACTTGAAAGTGTAAGATACATGAATGATTTTAAGCCTCATATAATTCATAATAATGATTGGCATACTGCAATTATTCCAGTGCTTTTAAAAGAAAACTATAGCAATGATAAGTTATACAGTAGTATACAAACTATACTTACTATACACAATTTAAGATATCAAGGAGTGTTTTCTAAAGAATTTTTAGGTGATTTATTATCTCTTGGAGAAGAATATTTTGCAGAAGATAAGCTTAAATATCATGATGCCATATCTTTTATGAAAGGTGGAATAGTATATTCAGATAGAGTGACTACAGTAAGTGAAACCTATGCTCAGGAAATACAAACATCTTTTTATGCAGAAGGCCTTGATGGACTTTTAAAGGAAAAAAGTTATAAGCTAAGTGGAATAGTAAATGGTATAGATTATGATATATATAATCCTAAAAAAGATAAAGATATATATTTAAATTATAGTGAAGAAAACATAGTAAATAAAAAGAAAAATAAGGAAATGCTTCAACAACAGTTAGGATTGCCAGTGAATAAGGATATTCCGATGATTGGTATAATATCTAGGCTTGTAGATCAAAAGGGATTTGATTTAATATCAGAAGTAATAGATGATATAATGAACTTAGATTTACAAATGGTTATATTAGGTACTGGTGATAATAAATACGAAAAAATGTTTAAGTATTATGCAGGAAAATATCCAACTAAGATATCTTGTAATATATACTTTAGTAATGATTTATCTAAAAAGATATATGCAGGTTCGGACTTGTTTTTAATGCCTTCTTTATTTGAACCTTGTGGAATAGGGCAGCTTATTGCAATGCAATATGGAACACTTCCTATTGTAAGGGAAACAGGAGGACTTAGGGATACAGTGATACCTTGTAATGAATATACAGGAAAGGGAAATGGATTTTCCTTTACGAATTACAATGCAAAGGATATGTTGTATACCATAGAAAGAGCTATAAATTTTTATAAAGATAAACCAGTATTCAATAATATAGTAAGAAATGCCATGAGAACCGATAATAGTTGGAATAGCTCAGCATATAAATATATAGAGCTTTATGACGAACTTTTGTGGAATAAATAAAATTACGAGGCAATTTATATAAATAATAATGAATAAATAATATATAATAATTAATGTAGAAAGTCGGTTTTGGCCGACTTTCATTAATTATTTAAAAAGTTGCAGACCAATTTTTTCAGTGAGGTGATTTAAATGATAATAGGTACAGGAGAGGTATATCTACAGGCAAATTGGGTTCATTCTCTGAAGGAAAAGAGGATGATAGTACAAAGTTTAATAAAAAGAGTTCAAAACAAATTTAATGTTTCTATTGCAGAAGTTGATAATCAAGATAAACATCAAATTGTTACTTTTGGAATTGCTTGTGTAAGTAATTCAACTTCACACGCAAATGAAGTAATACAACATGTAATTAATTTTATAGAATCGAATACAGATGCAGTGCTAATTGATTTTAATATAGAAATAATTTAAAACTTATTTAATGATAAAGTTACTAAGTTGAAATTTACAAGGAAAATATCTCAATTAAATTGGGATGTTATTAATTTTTCTAATAAATTATCGATAATACCACTATGATAACACCACTATATGGAGGAAACACAGTATTATGAATTGGTACAATAAAAGTTGGAATGATGTAGTAGCAGAGCTTGAAAGTAATATAGATGAAGGATTAAACATTGCACAAGTAGATGAAATCCAAAAAGAAAATGGAAAGAACATTATTAAGATACCTAAAAGTAATAGTTTCTTTAATGTTTTATTAAAACAAATACTTGAACCTTGGTCAATAGTTATACTATTATCTTTAAGTGTATATTTATATTTTAATCAGTGGATAGAAATAGTTTTATTTATAATTATGTTTTTAATAAGTATAGGAATTTTAAGTATATATAAATACAAGGAAGGGAATGAATTATTAGAATTTAAAAAACTAGAAGCTTTTAAATGTAAAGTAATAAGGGATGGAAAAGAGGAAATAGTTTTATCAGAGGAATTAGTGAATGGTGATATAGTAATATTAAATAAAGATGAAATAGTTCCAGCAGATATTAGAATTATAGAAGCATATTCCTTGAAAGTAAAAGAAGGGGCAATAACGGGAGAAGGATGTTTAGTAGAAAAATACTCTACAATGATAGAAGATAGAGAAATTTCACTAAGTGAAATGAAAAATATACTTTTTAAATCATCTGTTATTATAGATGGCCATGCTAAAGGTATAGTAACTTCAACTGGTATAAATACAAAAATAAGTGAAATAATTTTAGCAGGTTTTAAAGCACAAGATAATAAGGCTTCCTTTATAAATACTTTAAAAAAGCTTGTTAATCAATTTGTGTTATATATTTTATCTATAAATTTTATATTTTTATTAATAAGGGTTTTATTTTTAAAGAAATCCATAAATAACTCGTTAATTTTGTTCGCAAATATAAATCTTGCAGGAATTCCAATTAATTTAATATTTATATTTATAATTATTATTTCCCTTGCTCGAGAGCATTTTAATAAGGAACAGATAAATTTAAAAAATTTATCTGTTATTGAAAAGCTTTCTATAATAAATTTAGTATTAAAAGAAAAGGTAGGAGCTTTTTCAGAGGACTATGTAAAGGTAGAAAAAATTTATATAAATAATACTTTAATACATCATAAAGACATAAATAATTATTATAATAAAGATGAAAGTCATATGATTAAAAGACTTTTACATATAGGAGTATTGTGTAATGATACTAAGTTTATAGATGATAATTATATAAATGAAAAGATGGATTTGTCAGAAATTGAACTTGTGAAATTTTCTCTCCAATTTGGTGTAAAAAAACATGGGCTAGAAGAAGAATATAAAAAATTATATAAGATTCCTTATGATAAAGAAAGAAGAATGATGACTACTATAAATGACATAGATGGAAATTATAGAGCTCATGTTAAAGGATCTGTAAATTCAGTTTTATCACTTTGTACGCATATATTAAAAAATGGCATAGAGAGAGAAATAACTGAAGAGGAAATACGTAATATAAAAAATATGCATAGGCTTATGTCTACTCAAGGTCTTGCAGTTACGGCATTTGCATATAGAAATTTTAACTACGAACCAAGTCTTCAAGAAAACATAGAAAGCAATCTTGTATTTGTAGGGATTATAGGATTTTTAAATCCACCAAAAGAAAATATAGATGAAATTTTGAGGGAATTTAACTTATTAAATATAAGACCAGTTTTAATTACAGAAGAAAATAAATTAACAGCAGAAGCATTTGGTAAAAAAATCGGAATTATAAATAATATAAAAAAATCACTTACAGGAGCAGAGCTTGATAATATAACTCTAGAAGAGTTTAAAAAAATATTAAATAAAATAAACGTATTTTCAAGGATAAGTGCAAATCATAAATTAAAAATAGCAGAGCATTTTAAAGAAAATAACTTAATATTTATGGAAGGAAGTAAAGTTTCAGATCTTCCATATCTAATGCTTACAAATGTATCTTATTGTTATGGGAAAAGTAATATATTAAAAAATATATGTGATATATCGGGAGAAAAAATATCATTAGTAACACTTTTGAATATAATTAAAAGTTCTCGTAAAATGATAAATAAAATAAATAGTACAATGGAATATATTTTTACTATGTATACTTCTAATGTATTAAGTGTCATATTGTTGGATTTAATTAATTATAGCAGTGGAATTAATTTAATGGACATATTTTGGACAAGTTTCTTAACTATATCTATAGGTGGACTTTGTATATTTTTAGATTTTTCTAGTGAAGATGATATTTACTATGGAAATGTTTTAGATGAAAACATTCTAAAGGATAATAAAGTTAATTTCTTTATAAGAGGAATATTGATAAATGTATTTTTAAGTTTAATTATTTACATATTACTAAAACAAAATTCCCAATATATGATATTGATATTTAATTTAGTAATCAATATAATATTTACAGTTTATTCATCAAAATTTTTTAAATTTAATGCATTTAAAAACAATGTTTGCAGAAATATATTTGTTTTAAATTTAATACTACAGATGTTATATATAGGAATAAAATATTACCATAATCTAATTAGTATAACAAGCTCATAATAGTGTTTACCTCATATAATATAATTATATAGGAGGGAAATGTATGGAGCTTAGTTATAAAGGTGTTGCTCTTATTCCAATAATAACTTTTTTAGTAGATGTGCTTAAAAGTTTAGGATTAAAGCCTAGATATGCTCCTTTTGCATGTTTGGTACTTGGAATATTATTTGGTATGCTATTTTTGGAATGCAAAGATATAAAAGAAAATATACTTCAAGGAATACTAATGGGAACCAGTGCGACTGGATTATATTCTAATGGTAGACGAGCTAGTAATACAATGAAGGATATGAAAAACAAAAGAGAAAATAAAAATAAATAATAGTAATGAAATGATTAAACCTCCATGTTAATGGCAAAAATTTAATGTGGAGGTGTATTTCTGTGATGGAATATTTAATTGTATACTACTCCATATCACTATTGATTGGATGTTTTACAGCATATTTAATTAATTTAAACATATTTTATGGAATAGCTTGTGTTATGTGTTTCTTAGTAATAATCTACCTTAGCATGCCTAAAAAATTTTTTTGCTTAACTATGGCTTTTTTTATGTGTGGATTTTTAAGCTTTAAGTTTTATTTTGGCTTTTCCTTAGCTGATAATGCAGAAGTGAGAGTTTTAGAAGTCAAGGAAAGTACTATTTTAGCTTCTGTAAAAGGAAGAAATGTACTGCTTGAAGGAGATGTTAAGAATTTAAAAGTCGGGTATAAGAGTTATATTACTGGAAGCTTTAAAAAGCAAAATATATATGAAAAAGGTATTATAGGAAATTATAATGTAAAAAGTTATGAGATTTGTGGAGAAGATTTAAAGTCTTTATCGTATAAATTAAAAGCACATATTAATAAATCCTTAGCTATGTTTTTAACAGAAAATGAAGCAGCTCTTACTAGATCATTAAGTTTTGGAGATACAAGCCTTCTTTCACAAGAACAAAAATTAACATTTAAAAAATTAGGGGTTGTGCATGCAGTAAGTGTTTCAGGACTTCATATATCTATAATATATAAAGCAGTGGAAAGGGTAGCAGGCACTTATTTAGGAATTCTTATATCTCTATTATATGTAATATTTTCAGGAAGCAAGTCTTCGGCATTTAGAGCTTTTATAATGATTTTAATTTTAAAGTTATCTAAAAAGATACATAAAAATTACAATGGAATTTGCTCATTAAGCTTTGCATTCATGGTATTATTATTTGCTAAACCATATTATTTTATGGACATGGGATTTTGTCTATCTTTTTTAGCTACACTTGGAATTATCATGTATTATTCTAATATAGAAAGAGCTCTTTATAGGCTTCCAGATATACTAAGAAGCCCTTTAAGTTTAACTGTAAGTGCACAAATATTTACATTGCCATATCTTGGCCTTAGTATGGGAACGTTTAATTGGAGTTTTATTGCAGGAAATATATTTTTAGTACCCATATACTCTGTATTAGTTATACTTGGAAACTTAAGTGTTTTATTTTTATGGTTACCTAGTGTATTTAAGTTTATTTGTTATGGTATAAAAATAATGTGTATGGCTTTAGAAGGAGGATATTATTTACTTTTAAATGGAACTTCTTTAACTACAAACTTTGGACAAAGAGAATCGCTATGTTTTTTAATAATATATCTAAGCTTTATTATGATAAAGTATAAACATAAAAAATTTAAACCTATTCCTATGCTTATAGTTATAAGTTTGATTTTTAGTTATTATACATTTTTCCCAGAAATAAATATTATAAAGTTTAAGGATATAGAAGCAATAGTAATTAAGGATAAATTCAATTCTACAATGGCTATTTCATATCCTATAACTGAAGGGAAATATGTAATTAAGCTTGAGGAATATTATAGTGTGCAAAATGTAGTAAGTAACGTATACAAAGATATACCTTTGTCTTTTAAATTAAATGATTTAAAAATAAGTAATAATATTAAGGATAATATAATAAAACTTCAAAATCAAAATAATAAATATAGTAAAGAAAATATTTATTATCACTATGATATAATAAATGAAGATATAATAAAGGTAGCTTCTTATAAAATATTTTTTGGAAAAGCTATTAATTGGAGGTGGGATAAAATTTGATAGATATAGCTAAATTGGAAGATCAAATAAAAAAAGATGAATTTCATAATTGTTATATATTTTGTGGATATGATGAGGAACTTATTAAGGAAAAAATAAATCTAATAGTGAGTAAAAACATAGATGGAAATTTTATAGATTTAAATTATGTAAAGTTTGATGGAAATAAATTGGAAAATTTTGATGTAGTTATAAACGCATCAGAAACTTTACCTTTTATGAGTGATAAAAAAGTGGTGCTAGTATATAGGGCAAATTTCCTTGAAGATAGCGAGGATGCTGTTAAAAAGTCTATATACAATAATTTTGAGACTTATGTAAAGAATGTACCTAGCTCTTCTATATTAATCCTTTATTATGTCTTTAAAGATAAAAGAGAAAAGCCTAGCAAAAGATTATATAAGCTAGATAAAACTTCATGTGTAGTTAAAATGGATAAAATTTATGGAAGAAATCTAGAATCAAAGGTAAAGGAATTTTTCGAAAAAAGGGACAGGACTATAGGGAATGCAGAGCTAAAGCTTTTTTGTTCAAATTTGCCTAGTGATTTAGGAATAGTGGAAAACGAAATAGAAAAATTATGTTGTTATGCTATGGATAGAGAAATAACAAAGGATGACATCTTAGAATTATATCCTAAGAAAAAGGAAAATGATATATTTGATTTAGTTGATTATATGGGGGATAAAAAATTAAAGGAAACTATAGATGTAGTAAACGAGCTTATGTTTAAGGGGCAGGAGGAAGTTTACATATTATATATGATAGAAAGGCAATTTAAGCTTTTATATAAAATAAAGCACAGTATTGATAATGGAAAGAGTAGAAGTACACTAGGTACAGAATTAAAGCTCCCGCCTTTTATTGTAGATAAGTTAGTTTTGCAAAGTAAAAAATTTACAGCAAGACAATTAAAAGAAGTCATTAAAATATGCTTAAATTCCGAGCAGATAATTAAAAGTTCTACAATAGATAAAAGAACAGAATTAGAATTACTTATAATAAACACTATAACTTTAAAATAAAATAAACCGGTTTTTACACCGGTTTTTTTATTAAGCATTTAAAGCGGTTAACTTTGTAGCTAATCTTGATTTAGCTCTAGCAGCTTTGTTTTTATGTATTACACCTTTACCAGCAGCCATATCTAAAGCTCTAGCTGTAGCTTTAAATTCTACTTTTGCTTCTTCAGCGTTACCAGCAGCAACAGCAGTTAAAAACTTCTTTATTGTAGTTTTTAAAGCTGATTTAATCATTCTATTTTGCATAGTTTTCTTTTCGATAACTTTTATTCTTTTTTGTGCTGATTTTATATTTGCCATTTCTTTTCACCCCCTTGTATTTTAATAGGGTCTCAGCAGTTTTTGGGGAAATCTGCGTATGAGTTTCACTTTATTAACAAATGCTATTATAGCATTTATTTCTATGTACTTCAAGTATAATTTAACTTTTATTTATGAATATGAGATACGTTCAAGGGAATAATACAATTAAAAATATTAGGTATAGAAAGGAAGAAATGCTATGCTAAATATAAGAACAGACCTGGCGGTAGAAGCAAAAGAGATATATGAAGAACAAAATAAAGGGAAGATTCCCGGTGTTGAAGTAAGAGATTATGTTGAACAAGATATAAAAGTTACAGAAGTAAGTGTCTTAGATGATGTAGGAGAAAAGGTCATGAATAAACCTAAGGGGAAATATATAACCTTAGAAATACCAGAAGTCACAACTTATGATCAAGAGGGATTAGAAGAAGTAAGTAAGGTTTTTGCAAAAGTACTTTCAAGTTTAGTAAAACTAGATGAAAGTATGACAGCAATGGTAGTAGGTCTTGGAAACTGGAACATTACACCAGATGCATTAGGACCTAGAGTTGTAGAAAAAATTATGGTGACAAGACACTTAAAACAGTTAATTCCAGATCAAATAGATGAGGGGATAAGACCAGTATGTGCATTAGCTCCAGGGGTATTGGGGCTTACTGGAATGGAAACAGGTGAAATAATAAAAGCTGTATCAGAAAAGATAAAACCTAATTTAATAATATGCGTAGATGCTCTAGCTTCAAGAAGACTTGAAAGAGTAAATAGAACTATACAGATAGGAAACACAGGAATTTCACCAGGATCTGGTATAGGAAATAAGAGAATGGAAATAAGCGAAAGAGCATTAGGAATACCTGTTATAGCTATAGGAGTTCCCACTGTAGTGGATGCAGCAACCATTGCAAATGATAGTATAGATATGGTATTAGATGAAATGATACGTGGAGCAACGCAAGGCGGAAAGTTTTATAGTATGTTAAAATCTATAGATAGAACTGAAAAAGAAAGAATGATACAGGAACTTTTAAGACCTTATGTGGGAAGTTTAGTTGTAACTCCTAAGGATGTAGATATGGTAATAGATTCAGTATCAAAGCTGTTATCATCGGGAATAAATATAGCCCTTCAACCAGCTCTTGAATTAAGAGAAATAAATCAATATATAAATTAATAGTCTAAAACTCGCCCTTGCCTCATATATATAGTATATAATTTTACATAAGAGGTGAGGGCTATGGATATTAAAGAGCCAAAAGAGAAAAACATTCCAAGTTACTATAAGGTAAATAATCATCACAATCTAAAACTTATGTTTGCAATCTTTTCTTTTATAGCAAGTATTATCTTAATACTTCCTTTTGCAGTAAAAGCAACCTCAGGTGGAGAAACTTCAAGAGAAAATACCTTTTATATACAAGTACTTAATAATGCTATGCCAATAGTTAAGACTTCAGTTTTTAACGAAGAGGATTTAGCGGAAGGGGGATTTTCTATAAAGAAAGAGGTGCTGAGCTTATTTAATATAGATTTAAACAATCCTTTGGCGTTAGTTCTTAGAGAAATTCCTTCTATGTATCAAGAAGGTGAAGAAGGGGAAACCCATGAAGAAAGTGTAATATTTAATCCATTTAAATTAAGTGAAAAAGATATATCTATTGAACAAGAGCAAAAATTGGACTTGCCTGATAAAACTGTGGGAGTATATAATCCTAAGCTTAAAAAGACATTAAATAAAGCAAAGCCTGAAGTATTAATTTATCATACTCACACCACAGAAAGTTTTGCTGGAATTGGAAAGGATAGTCTGCAAGCAGATAAAAATATATGTGCAACAGGAGATGCATTAGCTAAGGAATTAGAAGAAAACTACGGCATATCTGTAATTCATGATAAAACTGTTCATAATGCAGCATCTTATACACAAAGTTATACTAGGTCAGGGCCTACTGTAGATAAATATTTAAAAAAATATGGAGATTTTAAGATTATAATAGATTTACATAGGGATTCAGTGCCTGATAAAAAGGCTGTTACTACAAGAATGAACGGACAGGATGTAAATAAGATAATGTTTGTTATGTCGAAGACCAATCCAAGATATGAAAAAAATTTAGCTGTAGTAAATAGCTTGATAAAAATATCTGATAGCCTATTCCCAGGTTACTGTAGAGGAATACTTGCTTATAATCGTGGAAGTAGTCATTTTCATCAAAATAAAAGCAATAATGCAGTATTAATAGAACTAGGTTCATATGTAAACACTATTCAAGAAGCAAAAGAATCTACTAAATATTTAGGAAGAATTATTGCAGAATATATTAATGGCAAAAAGTGAATAAAAGATATATAAAAGGACACCCTTATATAATGAAATATAATATAGGGGTGTTTTTTATTATGAAAAAAAGATATATAGTTATAATTTTAATAACTATATTTATAATATTTTTAGGCTTTATAGCTGTATCAAATAATACACCTAAATTTATAAAAAATAATTCTCCATTTAAAATTTATTTTACAGCTAAACCTTTTGATTTTAAAGTTGAAACAAAGAAATATATATTTTATATAAATAAAAAAGCTAGTGAAAATATAAAATTAAGTACATATAACTTATACGACACCTTAAATGATAAGATAGGTTCTGTTGTAAATAAATTGGAGAATGCTTCAAATGTAATTAAAGGAAGCTTAAAAGAAGTTTTAAAAAGCATGCCAATACTTAATATTATTATAAAACCTTTAATTCAACATAATTATTGACAGTCCCCCTTTTGTTTGTGATATAATTTACAGTGAATTATTCTACATTGGAGGGTACATTGATGCAAAGTGAAAGACAAAAGCATATTAGAAATTTTTCTATAGTAGCACATATAGATCATGGTAAATCAACTCTTGCAGATAGATTACTAGAAAAGACAGGAACTCTTACAGAAAGAGAAATGGATGAGCAAACATTAGATACAATGGAGCTTGAAAAAGAAAGAGGAATTACGATAAAATCCCAAGCTGCAAGACTTGTATATAAAAGAGAAAATGGAGAAGAGTACATACTTAACTTAATAGATACTCCAGGCCATGTGGATTTTAACTATGAGGTATCTCGAAGCCTGGCAGCCTGTGAAGGTGCTATTCTGGTAGTAGATGCTACTCAGGGAATACAAGCACAAACTTTAGCAAATTGTTATCTTGCATTAGATCATGATTTAGAAATAGTTCCAGTTATAAATAAAGTAGATTTACCAAGTGCAAGACCAGACGAAATTAAAAAGGAAGTAGAGGATGTAATAGGATTAGATGCACATGATGCACCTCTAGTATCAGCTAAAACAGGATTGAATATACAGGATGTACTAGAAGCAGTTGTGGAAAAGGTACCTGCACCTGAAGGCGATGAAGATGCTCCATTAAAGGCACTTATATTTGATTCATATTATGATACTTATAAAGGCGTAGTATGCCATATAAGGTTAAGGGATGGAAGTATAAAAGTTGGAACTAAGATAAAGCTTATGGCTACGGGTAAGGTATATGATGTAACAGAAGTAGGAGTATTTGTACCTCAATATATGAAGATGGAAGAACTTAGAGCAGGTGAAGTTGGATACTTTACAGCTTCCATAAAAAATGTTAGGGATGCACGTGTAGGGGATACTGTTACTCTGGCGAATAATCCAACTAAGGAAGCTATGCAGGGATATAGACCTGCAGTTCCGATGGTATTCAGTGGTATATATCCTGTAGATGGAGCAAAATATGATGAGTTAAAGGAAGCATTAGAAAAACTTCAAATCAATGATGCGGCGTTATCCTTTGAACCTGAAACGTCTATTGCACTAGGATTTGGATTTAGATGTGGATTCTTAGGATTACTTCATATGGATATTATACAAGAAAGAGTAGAAAGAGAATTTAACTTAGATATTATAACTACTGCACCATCTGTTGTGTATAAAATAATAAAAACTGATGGTACAGAATTAGAAATAACAAATCCTACTAATTTACCTGATGCAACAGAAATAGATTATATGGAAGAACCTGTGGTTAAGGCATCTATAATAGCTCCTTCTGAATATGTAGGCGCAATTATGGATTTATCTCAAACAAGAAGAGGAACATTTAAAGATATGCAATACCTTGAGACTACAAGGGTAGTTTTAAATTATGATATTCCTTTAAATGAAATAATATATGATTTCTTTGATGCTTTAAAATCAAGAAGTAGAGGATATGCTTCTTTAGATTATGAAATGAAAGGATATCAAAGAACAGAACTTGTTAAACTTGATATAATTTTAAATGGAGATATAGTTGATGCATTATCAATGATAGTACCTCAAGAGAGAGCATATGCAAGAGGAAGAGGCATAGCTGAAAAATTAAAAGAAATTATACCAAGACAGATGTTCGAAATTCCAATACAAGCAGCAGTAGGTTCTAAAGTACTTGCAAGGGAAACTGTTAAAGCATTAAGAAAAGACGTACTTGCTAAATGTTATGGTGGAGATATTTCCAGAAAGAAAAAACTTTTAGAGAAACAAAAAGAAGGTAAAAAGAGAATGAGACAAGTTGGAAGTGTTGAAGTTCCTCAAGAAGCCTTCATGTCTATTTTGAAAACTGAAGAATAAAAATTGTAACATTTTTAAGGCTCATTCAATGCCTTCTACGATGAAAATTCTATACTCTGAAGCATTAAAAATGTTTTTATGCAAACTGCTGAAGGAAGGAATTTCCCTTTGGTGAAAATTCCTATAAATTAATATATTGATAGAAATTCAGGTAATTGAATTTCTTACTTTAGCAGGTATAGGTGATATTTTTAATGTTAAACATATAGTATGGGATTTGCATTGTAGAAGATATTGAACAAGCATTAGAAGCTCTTTATTTCTGAATTTAAAGCAACGTTAAGAATTTTCTACTGTCTGAGCGACAGCGAGTTTAGAAAATTTAGGTGGTTTAAATTCATAAATATTAGAGCTTCTTTGCGCAGTGAACGGCTTCTTAAATGCAAATCCCATACGAGAGGGTTTAACATTACTTTAAAATATCACATTTTTTTTCAAGGGAGTTGATTGAAAATGAAAAAGGAACTTTCATTATACATACATATACCTTTTTGTAAGCAAAAGTGCCTTTATTGTGATTTTCCGTCCTATTGTGGAGAAGAAGCCTTAATGGATTCTTATGTAGACGCTTTATGTAAGGAAATTGACAATTTAGGAAATTATAAATTTAACACTATATTTATTGGAGGTGGGACTCCTTCTTATTTAGAAATAAGGCATTGGGAAAAATTAAAGTGCAGTATAGATAAGCTAAATAAAAATGAAAGCTTAGAGTTTTCTGTGGAAATAAACCCAGGTACTGTAAGTAAAGAGAAACTTTGTATTTTTAAGGGGATGGGAGTTAATAGATTGAGTATAGGTCTTCAAGCATGGCAAGATGAGCTACTCGAGGGCATTGGAAGAATACATAAATTAAATGATTTCTTGGAAACATATAAAGAGGCGAGAGCACTTCGTTTTAATAATATAAATATAGATTTAATGTTTGGACTTCCAAATCAAACATTAGAACAGATAAATGAAACATTAAGGGAAACAATAAAATTAAATCCTGAGCATATATCTTGCTATAGTTTAATAATCGAAGAAGGAACTCCGTTTTATACTAAATATGAAAATGATGAGTTGATTTTGCCAAGTGAAGAAATGGAAAGAGAAATGTACTCAAAGATTAAAAAAAAATTGGAAGAAAAAGGATATGAACAATATGAAATATCTAATTTCTCAAAGTTAGAAAAAGAATGCCGACATAATTTGGTGTATTGGAATTTAGATGAGTATATTGGCTGTGGAGCATTTGCTCATTCATATGTAAATCATCAAAGATACAAAAATGTAGAAAGTATAAGAGATTATATAAAAAAAATAAATAGCAATGAGGAAGTTAAATTAGAAATTCATCATAATACTTTAAAAGATGATATGGAAGAATTTATGTTTATGGGACTCCGAAAAATAAATGGAGTAAATATAGATGAATTTCAAAAGAGATTTAATAAAAATATATATGATATTTACGGAAAAATAATAGATAAATATTTAAAAGATAAATTACTTATATTAAAAGATAATAAATTATATCTATCTCCTAGAGGAATAGAGGTTTCTAATATGATTATGAGCGATTTTATGTTAACTGTTTAAAGTAAGATTAATAAATATTAGGAATAAGGAAGAGATTTTCAAAGGAATATAGGTAAAAATTAATTTATAAGGGATAATTACCTATATTTCTTTAATATTTAAAATTAAATTAGTTTGACAAATGATTTCGATAATGATATTTTTTAATCATAGCAATTAGCACTCAACAAGAGTGAGTGCTAATAAAAGAGGTGATATTATGGAAATGGATGAGAGAAAAATAAAAATACTTCAGGCTATAATACTTGATTATATAGATACAGCAGAGCCTGTAGGTTCCAGGACCATAGCTAAAAAATATGATTTAGGTATAAGTTCCGCTACTATAAGAAATGAAATGGCTGATCTTGAGGAAATGGGATATTTAGAGCAACTTCATAGTTCTTCAGGAAGAAAGCCTTCTGATAAGGGATACAGGTTATATGTAGATAAATTAATGCAGGTTTCACGTGTAACTTATGAGGAAGAGGAATTTATAAAAAAGCATATAATAAAATCTACACTGAACGAAATAGATAAGGTCATAAAAGAGGCATCATATTTGCTTGCGGAGCTTACAAGACTTACATCAATAGTAAAGGCACCATCATTTAGAAAAGGCAAGATTAAATCCATACAGCTTATACACATTGATAATATTAATATCTTATCAGTAATTGTTATAGATACAGGGATAATAAAAAATAATTTAATAAGAATGACAAAACCTGTAGATACAGAAGTATTAGTTAAGATTAATAATTTATTGAATATAAGATTAAGCAATTTAAGTATAGAGGAAATTAATTTAGAAGTTATAAATAATTTAAGAAATGATTTATTTGGCTATGAAGATATATTTAATACTATTATGCCAGTCATATATGAGAGCTTAAATAGTATGGAGTCTTCAGATATTTATTTTGAGGGAACTACAAATATATTTCATTACCCTGAATACAATGACATACAAAGAGCTAAGGAATTCTTATCATTAATTGATAATAAGAAAAAAATAAATGACTTAATAAATTCTACAGAAAGCATAGACATTAAAATTGGAGGAGAAAACTTTTTAGAAGATGCTAAGGAGTGTAGCATAGTTTCTGCAGTTTATAGCATCGGAGGTCGTCCATTGGGCTCTATAGGAGTAATAGGACCAACGAGAATGCCTTATGATAAAGTTATCTCTATTTTAGCAGCGGTTGTGAATGAATTAAACAGAACTCTTACAGATGACTATACAAGATAAATTAGGTTTAAATTACCTTAATATAAAAGTAAGAAACGGAGGCATTTAAATGGAAGAAATTAAAAAAGATAATTTGAATAATAAAGATAAAGCATATCCAGAAGATATGAAAATGGAAGAGTCCTTAGAAGAAGCTGAAATAAAAGAGGATAAGGAATTTGAGGAAATTGAGGAAGAATTTGAAGGGGAAAGTATAGAAGAATTGAAAGAAAAAAATTCTAACATTTTAAATGAGAATAATAAACTAAATAATGAATTAGAAACATTAAAAGAAAGGCTTTTAAGAACAATTGCAGAGTATGATAATTACAGAAAAAGAACTTCTAAAGAAAAAGAAGGAATATACACAGATGCCTGCAGTGATGTTTTAAAATATATGCTTCCAGTACTTGATAACTTAGAAAGAGCTGTAAGTGCTGAAGGAAGTTTTGAAGATTTAAAGAAGGGTGTTGAAATGACACTAAAACAATTTAAAGGATCCCTTGAAAAGCTAGATGTGGATGAAATTAGTGTAGATGATGGATTCGACCCTAATTATCATGAAGCTGTAATGCATATACAAGATGAGAACTATGGTAATAATGAAATAGTGGAAGTATTTCAAAAGGGATATAAAAGAGGAGATAAAGTAATAAGATATAGTGTGGTAAAAGTTGTTAATTAAAATTTAAATAGAATTCTATTTAATATTCATATATAAAAATATTATATTGTTTGATTTATAAGGAGGTAAAAAATATTATGGCAAAGGTAATAGGTATAGACTTAGGAACAACAAACTCTTGTGTAGCAGTTATGGAAGGTGGAGAACCTGTAGTTATAACAAATGCAGAAGGAGCTAGAACTACACCATCTGTTGTATCTTTTCAGGCTAATGGAGAAAGACTAGTAGGACAGGTGGCTAAAAGACAGGCTATAACAAATCCTGATAAAACTATAATTTCTATAAAAAGACATATGGGAACAAATCATAAGGTTAATATAGATGGAAAAGATCATACTCCTCAAGAAATTTCAGCTATGGTACTTCAAAAATTAAAAGCAGATGCTGAAGCATATTTAGGAGAAAAAATAACACAGGCAGTTATTACAGTACCTGCATATTTTAATGATAGCCAAAGACAGGCAACTAAAGATGCAGGAAAAATAGCTGGACTAGAGGTTTTAAGAATAATAAATGAGCCAACAGCTGCAGCTTTAGCATATGGTCTTGATAAGATGGATACAAATCACAGAATATTTGTTTACGATTTAGGTGGCGGTACATTTGACGTATCTATACTTGAACTTGGAGATGGAGTATTTGAAGTTAAATCCACTAATGGTAACACAAAACTTGGTGGTGATGACTTTGATGAAAGAGTTATGAATCATATAGCAGATACATTTAAGGCGGAATATGGTATAGATTTAAGAAATGATAAAATGGCTCTTCAAAGATTAAAGGAAGCAGCAGAAAAAGCAAAGATAGAATTATCTTCATCAATGCAAACTAATATAAACTTACCATTTATCACTGCAGATGCAACTGGTCCAAAGCATATAGATATGAACTTAACAAGAGCTAAATTTAATGAATTAACTCATGATTTAGTAGATGCAACTATAGAACCAATGAAAAAAGCTCTAAGTGATGCTGGATTAAGTATGGGTGAGGTTGATAAGGTAATACTTGTAGGTGGATCTACAAGAATACCAGCTGTTCAAGAGGCTGTTAAAAACTTTACTGGAAAAGAGCCTTCCAAGGGAGTAAATCCAGATGAATGTGTTGCAGTTGGTGCAGCTATACAAGCTGGAGTTTTAACTGGAGATGTAAAAGATGTATTACTTCTTGATGTTTCTCCATTAACACTTGGAATTGAAACTTTAGGTGGAGTTGCAACTGCGTTAATAGAAAGAAATACAACTATTCCAACAAGGAAGAGTCAGGTATTCTCTACAGCTGCAGATGGTCAAACTTCTGTTGAAATCCACGTAGTTCAAGGTGAAAGACAAATGGCTGGAGATAATAAGACTCTTGGAAGATTTACTCTTTCAGGAATAGCACCAGCACCAAGAGGAATTCCACAAATAGAAGTTACATTTGACATTGATGCTAATGGTATAGTTAATGTTTCCGCTAAGGATAAGGGAACAGGAAAAGAAGCTAATATTACAATTACAGCTTCAACTAATTTATCAGAAGATGAAATAAATAATGCTGTTAATCAAGCAAAACAATATGAAGAAGAAGATAAGAAGAGAAAAGAAGGTATTGAAGTTAGAAATAATGCAGACCAAATGGCATATCAAACTGAAAAAGCATTAGCTGACTTAGGAGATAAGGTATCAGCAGAAGATAAATCTAATATTGAAGCAAAGCTTAATGCTTTAAAAGAAGTTAAAGATAAAGAAGATTTAGAAGTAATCAAAAAAGCTACTGAAGATCTAACACAAGCATTTTATGCGGTTTCATCTAAGATGTACCAAGGAGCACAAGGTGCAGAAGGTGCAGGATTTGATCCAAACATGGCTGGTGGAAATCCAGGTGCTGGAGCAAATGGTCCAAAGGATGATAATGTAGTAGATGCAGATTATAAAGTAGAAGATGACAAATAGTATATAAGTGACATATAATATAAGAGTAAATTATAATTTAATTCAGATGGGGAGTATTCTCCATCTGAATATTTATGTTACATGATTTATGGAAATTTTTGATTTCGATATTTCAATTCGTTAAAGGTGGTAAAGGTATGGCTAAAAAAGATTTTTATGAAATATTAGGACTTCAAAAGGGCGCAAATGAAGAAGAGATAAAGAAAGCCTTTAGAAAACTAGCAATAAAATATCATCCTGATAAAAATCAGGGAGATAAAGAAGCAGAAGAAAAGTTTAAAGAAATAAATGAAGCATATCAAATACTTTCTGATCCGCAAAAAAAAGCTCAATATGATCAATTTGGAACTACAGACTTTAATGGTGGGGGATTTGATGCTTCAGGATTTGACTTTTCAGGCTTCGGAGGATTTGGAGATATATTTGATTCATTTTTTGGAGGCTTTGGTGGTGGAGGTAGAAGAAGAAATGGACCTCAAAAAGGTGAAGATGTAGAATATGCTATAAATTTAACTTTTGAAGAGGCAATGACAGGGGTAGAAAAAGAAATAAATATAACTAAGAGTGAAACTTGCGAAACCTGTAATGGAAGTGGGTCTAAACCAGGAAGTCATTCGAAAACTTGTACTAAATGTGGAGGTACAGGTCAAGTTAAGGTTCAAAGAAATACTCCACTTGGAAGCTTTGTAAGTGTAAATACTTGTGATGAATGTAACGGCAAAGGTACTATAGTTACAGATCCATGTCAAGAATGTAAAGGTAGAGGTATATTAAGAAAATCTAAAAAAATAAAAGTTAATATACCAGCTGGAGTCGATACAGGGAATGTTATTCCTATAAGAGGACAAGGAGAAGCAGGTGTAAATGGTGGTCCTCCAGGAGATTTATATGTTGCAATAAGAGTAATGCCACATCCATTCTTTAAGAGAAAGGGAGATGACATATACGTAGATACACATATAAGTTTTGCTAAAGCTTCACTTGGAATAGAACTTAAGGTGCAAACTATTGATGGAGAAGTTAAATATACTGTCCCAGCAGGAACTCAGCCAGGTACAGTATTTAGATTAAAAGGAAAGGGAGCTCCTCATGTAAATGGTAGAGGAAGAGGAGACCAATATGTCAATGTAGTAGTTGATATACCTAAATCTTTAAATCAAAAACAAAAGGAAGCACTAGTTGCTTATATGGAAGCTAGCGGTGAAATAAAGAGTTCTGAAAAAGAAGGATTTCTAAAAAAATTCTTTAAATAAAAATGCTATATCAAAGGAAATTGCGTGGCAATTTCCTTTTTTGCATTTAGTCTCTAGCATCTAATCTCTAATTTTGCCGAAATGAATGATTTTCGTAAACGCAAATCACATACGGGATATTCAACATTGTCTTAAAATTTCTAGTGTTTGTTTACTTTAAAAATGTAGGTCAATAATGTATAATTGATAAGTGATTTAGGATAATAAAAATTGGAGGGTATTTTATGCATAATGAAGATAAAGATTGGTTAGAAGTAACCGTTATAACTAGCAGTGAAGCTATGGAAGCAGTGACTGGAATAATGTATAATACAGGAGTAAAGGGAGTTTCAATTGAGGATCCTGAAGATATAGAATATAAGAAAAACCATCCTGGAGATTGGGATTATTTTGATGAGACACTACTCGCTGTAAAGGATGGTGTTGTAATTAAAGGATACTATAAGGATGATGAAAGTTTTGAAGAATATATATCATACATAAAAGAAAGCATAGATAATTTACATACATATGGAATAGACAAGGGAAAAGGAATAGTTACTGCAACTAAAGTAAATGAAGCGGATTGGGAAAATAATTGGAAGAAGTATTATAAGCCTACCAAAATAGGACAGAAAATAGTGGTAAGACCTATATGGGAAGAGTATAATGCAAATTCAGAAGAAGTAGTTATAGATTTAGATCCGGGTATGGCATTTGGTACAGGAACTCATGAAACTACCCGCATGTGCGTGAAAGCTTTAGAAAAATATGTTAAAGAGGATTCAACAGTTTTTGATATAGGAACAGGTTCGGGAATACTTGCTATTGCTGCAGCAAAACTTAAAGCTAAGAAGGTTATAGGTGTTGATTTAGACCCTGTAGCTGTAAAATCTGCTAAAGAAAATGTAGCACTTAATAAAGTAGATAATATAGAAATACTTCATGGAAATTTAATGGATGTAGTTGATGGAAAAGCAAATATAGTAGTTGCTAATATAATAGCAGATATTATAATTTTTTTAACTGATGAGGTAAAAAGCTTTATAGAAAAAAACGGATATTTTATTTCATCCGGTATAATAAAAGATAGAAAAGAAGATGTAATGAATAAGTTAAAGACAAGTGGATTCGAAATAGTAGAAGAAAATACTGAAGGAGAATGGGTTTGTATCGTTGCAAAACTTAACTAAGGAGTGTTGAATTTGCATAAGTTTTTTGTTCCTAAAGAAAATGTAAATGTGCATCAAGCTGTGATTGAAGGCGAAGATGTAAAGCATATATATAAAGTATTAAGGCTTGAGTCAGGAGAAGAAGTAAGTATTAATAATTGTAATGGAGAAGAGTACTTAGGTGTAATAGAGGAAGTTAATAAAAGTCAAGTAATAGTAAAGATTAAAGAAAAGCTTTCTGTAAATAACGAAGCTCCTATTAATGTTTTCTTATTCCAAGGATTGCCTAAATCCACTAAAATGGATTTAATAGTACAGAAAAATTGTGAACTTGGGGTAAGGGAAATAACACCTATAATTACAGATAGAGTAGTTGTAAAAGGCGAAATCGGGCAATTTAAAAAGGTAGATAGATGGGTAAGAATTGCATTAGAGGCAGCAAAACAAAGTAAGAGAACTATTATTCCAGAAGTAAGAGAACCTATAGAATTTGATGAAGCATTAGCTGAGTTAAAAGATATGGACTTGGTTATAGTGCCTTATGAAAATGAAAAAGGACATGGAGTAAGAAAAGTAGTAGACAGCATAAGTAAGGGTGAAGTTAAAAATATAGGTATTGTAATAGGGCCAGAGGGTGGATTTGAGGAAAGTGAAATAGAAAAGCTAAACAATATAGGAGCTTTTATAGTAACCTTGGGACCTAGAATACTTAGAACTGAAACAGCGGGGTTTGTAGCTGCATCTTTAATTATGTATGAATTAGGAGATTTAGGAGGAAACATTTAATGAGAGTTGCATTTACTACCTTAGGTTGTAGAGTAAATCAATATGAAACAGAAGCTATGACAGAAAAATTTATAAAATCAGGATATGATTTAGTAAGCTTTGATGAGTGTGCTGACGTATATGTTATAAACACATGTACCGTTACTAATATGGGAGATAAAAAGTCCCGTCAAATGATAAGTAGAGCTAGGAGACTCAATGAAGAAGCTGTCATAGTAGTTGCTGGATGCTATTCTCAAATTGCACCAGATAAGGTGGCTGAAATCCCAGGAGTAGATATAGTAGTAGGTACTAGGAATAAAGGAGAAGTAGCAGAACTCGTAGGAAAGTTTTTAGAGGAAAAAAGTCAAATTGTAGAAGTGGCGGATGTTCTTAGAAATAACATGTTTGAAGAATTAAATATAGAAGAATATCAAGATAAAACAAGAGCTTTTTTAAAGATTCAAGATGGATGTAATAGATTTTGTTCATATTGCTTAATTCCATTTGCAAGAGGAGCAGTATGCAGTAAAAATCCTGAAAAGGTAATAGAAGAAGTGCATAGACTTGCAAGTCATGGATTTAAAGAAGTTATTTTATCAGGTATACATATAGCCTGCTATGGAGATGATATTGGAGAAGGATGGAATTTAGTCAAATTATTGGAAGAAATTAATGAAGTGGATGGAATAGAAAGAGTAAGAATAGGATCTATAGACCCTCAATTTTTCACAGAAGGTATAATAGAAAGACTTTCTAAGTTAAATAAACTTTGTCCACATTTTCATTTATCTCTTCAAAGTGGATGTGATGAAACTTTAAAAAGAATGAATAGAAGATATACTATAAAAGAGTATAAGGATATAGTTGAAGGATTAAGAAAGTCTATTGTTGATGTTTCTATAACTACAGATATAATAGTAGGATTCCCAGGAGAAACGGAAGAAGAATTTAATAAGACTTATAAACTTTTAAAGGATATTAAGCTTTCTAAGATGCATATATTTAAGTTTAGTCCAAGAACAGGGACTAAGGCAGAGCATATGCCAGATCAAGTAGATGGAACTATAAAAGATGAAAGAAGTACTAAATTAATAGAATTAAACAAACAAAATGAAAAAGAATTTATGGAAAAGTTTGTTGGAAGAACCTTTAAAGTGCTTTATGAGCAGAACTTTAACGGAAGCGATGATTTGTATGAGGGATACACTCCAAATTATATAAAGATAGTATCAAAATCTGGAGCTCAAATAGATGGAAAGATATTAGATACAAAAATTCTCGAAATAAAAGATGATTATAGTATTGGAAATATTATGTAGATTAAGATATAATAAAGGAAACATCTCAGTTTACTGAGAGGTGCCGATTTATAACGAAATTATTAATCCTATAAATCATGTAGGAGGTGAAATCATGGAGAACTGTATATTTTGCAAAATTGTGAAAGGGGAAATACCTTCACAAAAGGTATATGAAGACGAGAAGGTTTTAGCATTTAAAGATATTAGCCCTGAAGCGCCAGTACATGTGATTGTAATTCCCAAAAATCATATAGCAAGCGTAAATGAGCTTACAGAAGAAAATAGTGATATAATATCTCATATATTTATGACAGTAAAAGATATAGCACAAAAGCTTGATCTAGCTGACAAAGGATATAGAGTTGTTACTAACTGTGGAAAAGATGGAGGGCAAACAGTAGAGCATATTCACTTTCATTTATTAGGAGGAAGAACTCTACAGTGGCCACCAGGCTAAAAAGATTTCAAACATTAAATGAAATTGTTGACAGTATCTTAAATAGTATTATATAATAGAATATGTGCTATGCGACCCACGAATTACCTGTTCAATTTTTTAAATTAAATTGAAATAGCGGAGGGAGGGAAATCAATGTCAGAAATAAAAGTTGGAGAAAATGAATCACTAGAAAATGCATTAAGAAGATTTAAGAAAAAATGCGCTAGAGCTGGTGTTCTTTCTGAAGTAAGAAAAAGAGAACATTACGAAAAACCAAGCGTAAAAAGAAAGAAAAAATCAGAAGCTGCTAGAAAGAGAAAGTTTAAGTAATATTTCTTTTGAAAGAAGGTACTATTATGGCCCTAAAAGAAAGACTACAACAGGATTGGAAAGAAGCTTTAAAGTCGGGTAACAAATTTAAAGCAAATACTATTAGTACAGCTAGAGCAGCTATACTACTAGTTGAAAAGACTGATGGAAGAATTCTTGAAGATGATGAAATCGTCGATATTTTAGCTAAAGAAGTTAAACAAAGACGTGAGGCTATGCTTGAATTTGAAAAAGGAAATAGGCAGGATTTAGTTGATAGTGTAAAAGCAGAAATTGAAATCTTGTTAAGTTACCTTCCTCAGCAATTAACTAATGAAGAAGTAAGAATTATCATTTTACAGGTAATTGAAGAAGTTGGAGCAAATAGTATAAAAGATATGGGCAAAGTAATGGCCGTAGTTGTGCCTAAAACTAAGGGTAGAGCAGACGGGAAAGCTGTTAGTGAGATAGTAAAAGAGCTTCTAAATAAATAGAATTAACATAAAGGCTGAGGTAACTCAGCCTTTTTTTACATATATAAATCATAACCTTCTCTTAACATTCATAAATTAATATGAAAGTATTTTTAGGAGAAAGATATGGAGGAAAGAATAGATAAAACTAAAAATGAACTAGCTGAAAGGCTGGATTTACCAAGAGATATAGTGATGGATTTTCCTAAAATAATAATAACAGGGGACAATGAGATAATAATAGAAAATCATAAAGGAATAGTTGTTTTCGATGAAAAGCAGGTTAAAATTAAATCAAGGGTTGGATTGGTGTGTATATATGGTAGAGATTTTGAAATCCCTTTCTTAGGTGGAAGTACTATAACACTTAAAGGGAAATTTAAATCGGTAGTGTATGAAAAAAATGAGTAAAATAAACTTAGAAAATTATAAGAGAAGTAGCATTGAAATTGAAGCCCAATCCTTAAATATTGAAAAATTTATAAATCTGCTTTGGAAAAATAACATAGGAGTAAAAAATATAAGAAAAAAGGATTTGACAACTGTATCTTTAGAAGTCTCCTTAAAAGATTATCTCAAGGTAGACAAAATATCAAAAAAGACGCATACTAAATTAAAGGTAATCAAAAGAAAAGGAATTGCATTTTTATTTATAAGGATAAGAAAAAGAAATGCACTGATTTTTGGTACAGTGCTTTTTATGTGTATATTGTATTACTTATCTACTTTTATATGGAAAATAGACATAGTTACAGAGAAGAAACTTTCGCCATATGAGTTAAGAAGAGAACTTACAAGTTATGGAGTAAAAGAAGGAATTAGGAAAAAGAATTTAAATATAGGAGATATAGAAGAAAAGTTAACAAAAAACAATGACGAAATTTTGTGGGTAAGAGTTAGAGTAGAGGGATCTGTACTTAAAGTTGTAGCAGCGGAGAGAGCGACTCCTCCAATGATTGTACAAGAAACCACTCCGGGCAATTTAGTAGCTATAAAAGACGGAGAGGTAGTAAGAGTGTATACTACTTCAGGCACGGCTTTAGTAAAAAAAGGAGATGTAGTTAAAAAGGGTCAGCTTCTTGTAAAAGGGGAACAAGGAAGAGAAGGGAATATCTATGAAGTACCTGCTAAAGGCCATGTAATAGCAAGAACCTTTTATGAAGATGTAAAAAAGATACCACTTTTTGAAAAGGTAAAAGAAAGAACGGGAAATAGAGTAAAAAACATATATGTATCAATAGGAAATAAAAAGATATTTTTAAAAAAGGAAATGAATAACTTTTCAAATTATGATAAAATAATAAGTAAAAAAGGTTTTTTAATAACAGAAGAATGCTTTGAAATTCAAGAAAAAAACAAAGCTATTAATAAAAAGAAAGTAATAGATAATTATTCTAAGGAAATGATAAATAAAATTAAAGAGTCTTTAGATAAAAATACTGAAGTAGTAGATGAAATTGTAGAAGACAAAGCAGAAAGTGATTATATAATTCTTAGAGTTCTTGTTGTAGGAGAAGAAAATATTGCATCACAAGAGAAAAAATAATTAACATTCAAAAGGATGGTAATTTATGGTTAAAATTAATTGGAGAAATTTATATAAGAATAAGAATACAAATAGAATAGCAATTTTCTTTTGTATTTTTATTTTTATATATTCTGTATTAGTAACATCTCTAGTAACACAAAAGTATAATTTAAAAGAAGGGGATATAGCTAAAGTAGACATAAAGGCACCAAGAGAAATTATAGATGAAGTTGCAACTAAGACTAAAATACAGCAGGCACTAGAAGCAGTTCCACTTCAATATAATAAAAATCCTGAAGTTAAAACTCAGGTATTAAGTGATATTAATGACTTACTTAATAATGTGTATACTTTGAAGGATAGTGTGTATGAAGATGGTGAAAAAGTAAATAAATTAAAGGGGACGTCTAAGATTCCGTTAGAAGAGGAGGACTATTTATCTTTAATATCCTTAAGTAAAGAACAAATTAAAATAATACAAAGTTTTTTAACGAGTATGATGTCTGAACTTTATGACAATGTCAATATAAGTGATAACAAGCAAAAAAGTAATCAAGAAGATATAAAAAAGGCTCAAGAATTTATAAATATAAAGGTGAATTCTTCAACACTTCCAAAGAAAGCGCTAAAGAATTTAGTTATATCAATTGCATATAAGGAAATTAAGCCTAATTTTTTTTATAATGAAGAAAAGACTGAAGAGCTTAAAAATGAAGCTAGGAAAAAGGCACCTGTTGTTATAAAGAAAGATCAGACAATAATTAAAGAGGGAGAGCCGGTAACAAAGATACAGTTAGATATTCTAGAGAAATTAGGGCTTTTAAATACTAAGGATAGCCATAAATTTTATGTATATTTAAGTTTAGGTGTATTCGTATTTTTAATATTATCTTTACAGTGGTTTTATGCATATAAGTTTAAAAATGAAATATATGAAGATAATAGTAAAATTATATTAATTGGTATATTGAATTGTTTAACTGTTGCTATTGCAAGAGCGCTTAATATTCAACCATTTTTAATCCCATTTGCCTTTATACCTATGATTACTACTTTACTGGTAGGTAGAAAAGTGTCTTTAATAATAAATGGTTTTAATTGTGTATTTATAAGTTGTGCTGTGGGATTTAATGCTGAAATTACTTTGCTAACTATAGTTAATGTAATACTTGGATCCGTAATACTTAGGAAAATGCAGCAGAGAAATGATATTTTGTATTGTTCTTTATATATAGCGGTAATAAATGTTATCTTTGCATTTTCTTTAGGATTAGTTTTAAGTGATAATATAGCAGAAGTGGCTAGAAAGACATCCTTTACTTTAGCAGGAAGTATAATTTCTGGTGTTCTTACTATAGGATTTTTACCTTTCTTTGAAAGTACTTTTGACATAGTTACCACTATAAAGCTTTTAGAACTTTCTAATCCAAATAATCCCTTGCTTAAAAAGCTTTTGATGGAGGCTCCTGGTACTTATCATCATAGTATTTTAGTTGGGAACTTATCAGAAGTCGCAGCTGAGGAGGTTGGAGGAAATCCAGTACTTGCAAGAGTAGCTTCTTATTACCATGATATAGGAAAGATAAAAAGGCCATATTTTTTTAAGGAAAATCAAATAGGAAATGATAATCCACATAATAAAATTTCACCAAATTTAAGTACGCTTATAATAACTTCTCATGCAAAGGATGGGGAGGAATTAGCTAAGGACTATAAGATACCTTCAGTTATTCAAGATATTATAAAGCAGCATCATGGTACAACTTTAGTAAAGTATTTTTATCTAACTGCAAAAAATTCTAGTGAAAACCCAGATGAAGTGAATGAAGAAAATTTTAGATATATTGGGCCAAAACCTCAAACTAAAGAAGCAGCTATAATAATGCTTGCAGATAGTACTGAGGCAGCAGTTAGATCTATAAGCGAACCAACTAAAGGTAAAATAGAAGAAATGGTAAATAATATAGTTAAAGCAAGATTAAATGAAGGTCAGTTAGATGAATGTGACTTAACTTTAAAAGAAATAGAAAAGATAAAGAAAACCTTTGTAAAAGTACTGATGGGAATATACCATCAAAGGATAGAATACCCTACAGATAAGTGGGATAATAAAAGCAACGGGAGTGATAAAAGAAAATGATATATATAGAAAATGGTCAAGATAAAATAGAAATAAATAAGGAGTTAGAAAATACTATAGAAAGTATAATAGATTATGCGTTAAAAGAAGAGGAAGTAAATATAGATTATGAAGTAAGTGTTATTTTTGTAGACAATGAAGAAATAAAAGAAATAAACATGGAAAACAGAGGAATAGATAAAGAAACAGATGTCCTTTCCTTTCCTATGCTTGAGTACACTGAGGGAAAGGTATTTAAGGAAATGTATAAAGGACATAAGTTTTCACCTATATATTTAGATGATGGAAAGCTGGTACTTGGAGACATAGTTCTTTCTTTAGAAAAAGCATTAGAGCAAAGTGAAGAATACGAGCATTCTTTTTTAAGAGAAACTTGTTATTTAACAATACATTCTGTGCTTCATCTTTTA
Source organism: Clostridium peptidivorans (assembly GCF_900205925.1). Taxonomy (GTDB): domain Bacteria; phylum Bacillota; class Clostridia; order Clostridiales; family Clostridiaceae; genus Clostridium_AK; species Clostridium_AK peptidivorans. Next base: position 160,165 of record NZ_OAOD01000003.1, read on the forward strand.
GGATATGATCATATGGAAGAAGAAGAAAAGTCAGTTATGAGAAAGAGGGAAGAAGAAATATTAAGTAAGTTCCAATTATCAAGATAACATACTAAAAGTAGGTGCTTGAATGAAAAGTGTAAAAAAGTTATTAGATAGCTTTAATTATTCAATCGAAGGTATATTATATGCAGTAAGAACTCAAAGAAATATGAGAATACATATGATAGCAGCTCTTGTAGTTCTCACTATTTGCTTTTTCTATGATATAAGTAAGACAGAGCTTTTAATAATACTTTTATCAATTACCATGGTAATAACTGCGGAGCTTATAAATACTGCTATTGAGGCTTCTATAGATGCTACAACCAATTATTATCATCCTTTAGCTAAAATTGCGAAAAATGTAGCGGCAGGAGCAGTTTTAGTTACTGCTATAAATGCGTTAGCAGTGGGATATATTATATTTTGGAGCAAACTTGTATATATAAATTTTATGGTGATTAATAAAATTAAAAATTCTAATCCATATACTATATTCATAATTTTTATTATTGTAATTATAAGCACTTTAATTGTAAAAGCTATATTTGGGGAGGGAACTCCATTAAAGGGAGGAATGCCAAGTGGCCATAGTGCCATATCCTTTTCTATAGCTACCATGATTGCACTAATAACTGAAGATGTTGAAGCTATAATTTTAAGCTTTTTTTTAGCAATAATTGTTGCTCAAAGTAGAGTAGACTCAGAAGTTCATTCAATTATCGAAGTTATAGTAGGAGCGGTGTTTGGAACGCTAATTACATTGTTATTATTTAGAGTTTTTGGGTAAACTAATGTTTAGATATTAAAGGGAATTAATTTAATATTTTATCAATTAAATTGTAATCAAATAAAATGATATAATTGTGTAAGAACTAAGATTGGAAATTGGAGGGATGATGAAAGTGAAAGGGGAATATAGTAAATTAATTGAAGAAGCTATAAGTGCTAGAGAGTTTGCATATGTACCTTATTCTAACTTTAAGGTGGGAGCAGCAGTTCTTATGGAAGATGGAAGTATATATTCAGGATGTAATATAGAAAATGCATCTTTTGGAGCTACTAATTGTGCAGAAAGAACAGCCATATTTAAAGCTATTTCTGAAGGTAAAAAAGAAATAAAAGCTCTAGCTGAAATTGGAGATGTAAAAACTTATACAATGCCTTGTGGAATATGCAGACAGGTAATTAGTGAATTTATTTCTGAAGATATAGATGTAATTTTAATAAAAGATAAAAATGATTTTGTAATAAAAAAGTTTAGTGAAATATTCCCATTATCATTTTCTAAAAAAGATCTCAACAAGTGAAGGAGGATATATGTTTAAATCAGGATTTATAACAATAATAGGAAGACCGAATGTAGGAAAGTCAACTTTACTAAATCATATAATGGAGGAAAAACTGTCTATTGTATCTAGTAAACCACAAACTACAAGAAATAATATTCAAACTATACTTACGGATAAAGAATCACAAATAATATTTGTAGATACTCCAGGAATTCATAAACCAAGACATAAGCTTGGAGAATATATGGTAAATGTAGCTACAGATGCTTTAAAAGAAGTAGATGTAGTACTTTTCTTAACTACTCCAGAAGGGGAATTTGGAAAAGGAGATGAATATATATTAAATCAGCTTGAAGCAGCAAAGGTACCTGTATTTCTTGTAGTAAATAAAATAGATGAAAATACTCAAGAGAGGGTAGCAAAGACATTACAAATTTACTCAGAAAAATTTAAGTTTGCAGAAATCATTCCTATTTCTGCAGCTAAGGGGAAAAATGTAGACAAATTAATGGAACTTGTAAAAAACTATATTCCAGAAGGACCTATGTATTATCCAGAAGACATGATAACAGATCAACAGGAAAGATTTATAGTTGCTGAAACAATCAGAGAAAAGGCTTTAAGACTTTTATCAGAAGAAGTACCTCATGGAATAGGTGTAGATATTATAACTATGAAAAAAAAGGAAAATGGGGCATATGAAATAAATGCAGATATGCTTTGTGAAAAAGATTCACACAAAGGAATAGTAATAGGTAAAAATGGGGAAATGTTAAAAAAAATAACTCAATATGCTAGACAGGACTTAGAAACATTTTTACAATGCAAAGTTTATTTAAAGATTTGGGTAAGAGTTAAAAAGGACTGGAGAGATAATAATATAGTATTAAGAGAATTAGGATATAAGTAGCAAGGAGATGATTTTCTGGCTATATTTCAGACAAGAGCACTAGTACTTAAAACTCAAGATTACAAGGAATCAGATAGATTGGTTTGGTTTTATACAGAGAAGCTAGGAAGAATTTCTGCTATAGCTAAAGGTGCTAAGAAAAATAGAAGTAAGTATTTCTCAAATACTTTAACATTTACATATGGTGATTATATACTTTATAAAGGAAAAAGTATGTATACACTAAATGAAGGCACTATTATAGATTCTTTTCAAGGTGTTTTAAGTGATTTTGACACTATATCCTATGCTTCATATCTTTGTGAACTTATAGATATAAGCATGGCTGAAGAAGAAAGTAACAGGGAACTTTTTAAAGAACTTGTAACAGCTTTTTATCTTATTAAAAATAAGGCTTGTGATTTGGAAACCTTAGCTAGGGTTTTTGAAATGAAGGTGCTAAAAGCTACAGGATATGGACTTAATTTACATAAGTGTTCTATATGTAAAGAACCAATAAGTTCATCAAATTATATTAATATTCAATATCTTGGAGGAGTATGTAGTAAGTGCCAAAAATTAAATGGTATGAGGGTAAGCCCTGCAGCTTATAATATTATTAAATATCTAAATAATTTAACACTGGAAAAATCCTATAGAGTAACAATACCTTCTAATTTAAAAGAAGAAATTGAAAAATTTTTAGGAGCTATTATAGCTCAAAGCTATCTTAGAAAACCTAAGAGTTTAGAAACATTAAACTTTATTAAAAGGAGTGAAAAAAGTGAGTGAAATAACTTTAGAAAAAATTGATATTGTAAGAGACAGAACTGGAGTTAGCTATGCTGAAGCAAGAGAAGCTTTGGAAAAATGTGAAGGAAACGTAGTAGATGCATTAATATTTATTGAAGAAAGTAAAAAAGCTCCAAAGGAAAATCTATATACTAATAAAGATGAATTTATAAAATGGTTAAAAGATCTTATAAGTAAGGGAAACGTTACTAGAATAAAAATAAAAAAGGATGATAAGGTATTATTAGATATTCCAGTAACTGCTGGATTGGTAGTGGCTATACCAAGTTTAATCTATTCACCACTTATTACTTTAGGAGTATTCGCAGCAGCTTTAACACAAATTACTATAGAAATAACTAGAAAAGATGGAACTGTTGAAGTAGTTAATAAAATATTAAAATCTACTGTAGAAGATGTAAAAGAAAAGGCTCAAAATGCTGCAGCTAAAGTACAAGATAGTGCATTAAATGTAAAAGATAAATTTACTGGTGAAAAAAGTAATACTAATGGCGAAAATAATAATATATACACATACACAGTTGACTTTGAAGAAATAGACGAGGAAAGTAGCTCGGAAAATAAGGAAAAGCAATAAAAAAGGTCAGCAGAAAAAATCTGCTGGCTTTTAGTTTTAAAGGTAAAATAGTTGAATAAAAAATGCATATTTGGTAAAATTTATTTAATGAGTATTTTTGTAATATATATACTAAAATTTAAGACTTTAATATTTTAAGATTATTTTAAATGCGAAGTTATGTGTAAATAGAAAACAAAATGCTTAAAACATTAAAAAAAAATAGACACATATAAATAAAAGTGTTATACTATTTATGAATTAAAGGGAAATAATACATATAATTATTGGTTATGTGTGAAAGAGGGTGAAATAAATTAAACTATCACAAAGACAAGAAGAAATTATTAAGTTAGTAAAGGAACATGAGCCTATAACTAGTGAACAGTTAGCAGGTAAATTAAGTGTGACTAGGGCAGCATTAAGACCAGATTTAGCTATTCTCACCATGACAGGAATTTTAGAAGCAAAGCCAAAGGTAGGATATATATATTCCAGGAAACCCTCTTATAGCTTGGTTTATGACTACATAAGAAACATACAGGTAAAGGACGTAATGGGAAGTCCTGTAGTTGTTAATGAATCTACCATGGTTTATGATGCTATAGTAAATTTATTTTTAAATGATGTTGGGACACTTTTTGTAGAAAATAACGGATTGCTTGTAGGTGCAGTTTCAAGAAAAGACTTTTTAAAGTCTGCTATGGGAGGAACTGACATGCATAAGATACCTGTAGGTATTATAATGACTAGAATGCCTAATATAGTGTTTGTAAAAGAGGAAGATAGCGCTTATGAAGCAGCTATAAAAATTATAGAGCATGAAGTAGATAGTTTGCCAGTTGTAAAAAAGGCTGATGACAATGATAAAAAAGAAGCTTATAAAATAATTGGTAAAATATCAAAAACTAATATCACAAAACTTTTAGTTAAAATGGGAGAAAGCTCATAAAAAGAATTTAAGGAGTATACTAATAAACTCTTTAATATAATAAATATAATAAATAGATAAATAAACATACAAAAGGGGTTGTTTTATAAATGGAAAGCAAAAAGTATGTATACCTGTTTAACGAAGGCAATGCCTCAATGAAAAATTTACTTGGTGGAAAGGGTGCTAACTTAGCAGAAATGACTAATTTAGGTATACCTGTACCACAAGGTTTTACAGTTTCTACGGAAGCTTGTACTAGATATTATGAAGATGGTAAAAGAATATCTGATGAAATAGTAAATGAAATTTCTAATGCTATGGCAAAACTTGAAAATGTTACAGGAAAGAAATTTGGGAGCTTAGAAAATCCTCTTCTTGTATCCGTAAGATCCGGAGCAAGAGTTTCTATGCCAGGTATGATGGATACAATTTTAAACCTTGGTTTAAATGATAATACGGTAGTAGCTTTAAGTAATTTAACTAATAATGAAAGATTTGCATATGATTCTTATAGAAGATTTATACAGATGTTTTCAGATGTAGTTATGGGAATAGATAAAAGAAAATTTGAAGATATTTTAGATGAAGTTAAGGAATCCATAGGAGCTAAATTTGATACGGATTTAAAGGCATCTGATTTAAAGGAAGTAGTAAAAAAATATAAGGCTTTATATAAAAAGGAAATGGGAGAAGATTTCCCTGAAGATCCTAAAGCTCAGTTAATAGAAGCAGTAACTGCAGTATTTAGATCTTGGGATAATCCAAGAGCCATTGTATATAGAAGATTAAATGATATTCCAGGAAGCTGGGGTACAGCAGTTAATATTCAAAGTATGGTATTTGGTAATATGGGAGATACATCAGGTACAGGTGTTGCATTTACTAGAAATCCTGCTACTGGTGAAAAAGAAATCTTTGGTGAATATCTTATAAATGCTCAAGGTGAAGATGTTGTTGCAGGAATTAGAACACCTCTGCCTATAACTAGATTACAGGAAGATCTTCCTGAATGTTATAAAGAGTTTATGGATATAGCTAATAGATTAGAAAATCACTACAAAGACATGCAGGATATGGAGTTCACTATTGAACAGAGTAAACTATATTTCCTTCAAACAAGAAATGGTAAGAGAACAGCTCAAGCAGCACTAAAAATAGCTGTTGAAATGGTAGAAGAAGGACTTATAACTAAAACAGAAGCTGTACTTAAAGTTGACCCAAAGCAGCTAGATACATTACTTCACCCAAACTTTGATGCACATCAGCTTGAAAATGCTAAGGTTATAGCCAAAGGACTTCCAGCTTCTCCAGGAGCAGCTTGTGGAAAGGTGTATTTCACAGCTGAAGATGCAAAGGCACATCATGAATTAGGTGAAAAAGTTGTGCTTGTAAGAAATGAAACATCTCCTGAAGATATAGAAGGAATGATTGCATCAGAAGGTATACTTACTGTAAGAGGAGGTATGACATCTCACGCTGCAGTTGTGGCTAGAGGTATGGGAACTTGTTGTGTTGCAGGATGTGGAGAAGTAGTTGTACATGAAAGTACAAAATGCTTTGAAGTTAATGGAGAAATATATAAAGAAGGAGATTATATATCCTTAGATGGAAGTACAGGATATGTATATGGTCAGGCAATTAAGACTGTAGCTCCTGAAATAAGCGGATATTTTGGAATATTTATGTCATGGGCAGATGAAATAAGAGCTATGAAAGTTAGAGCAAATGCAGATACTCCAAGAGATGCAGCTCAAGCAGTTAAGTTTGGAGCTGAAGGTATAGGACTTTGTAGAACAGAGCATATGTTCTTTGATGAAGATAGAATTCCAGCAGTAAGAGAAATGATAGTATCAGAAACAGAAGAACAAAGAAGAAAGGCTTTAGATAAGCTTTTACCAATGCAAAGAGAAGACTTTATAGGAATTTATGAGGCTATGGAAGAAAGACCGGTAACTATAAGATTTCTAGATCCACCACTACATGAATTCCTTCCAACAGAAGATGAAGATATTGAAGAATTAGCAAAGGATATGGGAATAACATTCCAAACATTAAAATCTAAAGTTGAATCTTTACATGAATTTAACCCAATGATGGGCCATAGAGGATGTAGACTTAGCGTATCATATCCAGAAATCGCGGAAATGCAAACAAGAGCCGTTATAGAAGCAGCTATAAAAGTTAAAAAAGATAAGGGCTTCAATATAGTTCCTGAAATAATGATACCACTTGTAGGCGAAGTAAAAGAACTTAAATATGTAAAAGATATAGTTGTAAATATTGCAAATTCTATAATACATGAAGCAGGAGTGGACTTAAAGTATCATGTAGGTACAATGATAGAAATCCCAAGAGCAGTTATAACTGCAGATGAAATTGCAAAGGAAGCAGAATTCTTCTCATTTGGTACAAATGATTTAACACAAATGTCATTTGGCTTCTCAAGAGATGATGCTGGTAAGTTCTTAAACGATTATTATGAAAAGAAAATATATGAGTTTGATCCATTCCAAAAACTAGATCAAAAGGGAGTAGGAAAACTTGTAGAAATGGCTTGCGAATTAGGTAAAAAAGCAAGACCAGATATCAAGCTTGGAATATGTGGAGAGCATGGTGGAGATCCATCTTCAGTGGAATTTTTCCATGAAACAGGATTAAATTATGTATCTTGCTCGCCTTATAGAGTCCCAGTGGCAAGGCTTGCAGCAGCTCAAGCACAAGTAAAAAATCCTAGAAAATAAAGTTATTAAAAAGCTAAGTCCTAAATATTTAGGACTTAGCTTTAATTTAGTGTAGCTTCAAATTTGTCTTCTATATATTTCCCAAATTCATAGACAAATTTACAGTGTTCTTCAGTTTTATTTACAGATTTTTTTAACAATGTAAAGAAGGAAGTTTTATTACATTTCTTTATATTGTTATAATAATCTCTAGAAATTTTCCAATATTTTTGTGGAAAGCTTAAATATGATAAAATATACTTATACTCATCTAAATTTAAAGGGCGCATTTTTTCATACATATTTAAACATTTTATACACAAATCAAAGTTCCATCTAGTTTTATCACGTTTTAGTATTCTTCTTAAAAAATAAGATATATCATGAACACAATAGTCCATCTTACATTTATCAAAGTCTATTACCCAAATAGAGTTATCTTTATCAAATATTATATTCTTATTTACGTAATCTAGATGGCATAAGGAAATACCTAAATTCTTAAAATTTATACTATTGCATACAGAAAGTGAAGTTTTAGCAAGTAAAAAGTTGTCATTAAAATTTTGAAGAAATGATCTTGAAAAATTATCCTTATATCTAAATGCGTTATTTGAGCACTTTAAAAGATCACCAAAATGTTTAGATGTAGCTAAAGTTGTATCTTCAAATTCGGAGCGCAAATTACTTCCTTTGATAGGTTCAAAATTTATTGTACATCTGTGCATTTTTCCGAGATTTAAGGCGGAAAGCAAAGTATCTGAGTCATTGTCATAACTACATTTGCGTCCTTCAATCCAATCTGTCAATATAAAAAGCATGTCATTGTAATTTACAAACCTACTTTTATTGTATGTAGGTAGCACTCTAGGAACAAGTACATTATGCCTATAAAGCCATTCTATAGATGAATATACAAATAATAAATCTTCTTTATTAAAGTAAACTTTTTTAAGACAATAATTTTTATCTGTATCTGAAACTTTATAAACAGCTCGTTGTTTATCTGTATCTTTAAACTTTACCCTCTCAACAAAGCAATTTTCAAGGTTATAATAAGGAAGTACGTATTTTTTTATATTTTCTTCGGATAATAAATCATAACTATATGTTGAAGCCATACTTGGCATATAAACACTCCTTATCTATTCATCTATTATAATGATATTACTTATAATTTAATATTATACATAGTAATTTTTATATTAGTAAAAATAAAAGGAGTTTCACGTATAATATAGAATACATAAGAGTGGTGATGAATATGTTAATTAGAGAAACAATAGAAGAAAATGAAAGGAAGATTTTAATAAGGGAGGCATCATTAGCCGCAAAGTCTAAAGGAAGAAAAGTTGTAGAAAAAGATGACGAAATAAGAACTTGTTTCATGGTAGATAGAGATAGAATAATTCATAGTAAATCTTTTAGAAGACTTAAACATAAAACTCAAGTATATATAAAAACTTGGGGGGACCACTATAGAACTAGACTTACTCATACTTTAGAAGTAGCGCAAATTGGAAAGACCATAGGCAAGGGCATAGGTTTAAATGAAGATCTTATTGAAGCTATAGCTTTAGGACACGATATAGGCCATGTAGCTTTTGCACATAATGGTGAAGATGTATTAAATGAATTGCTTCCCGAAGGTTTTAGACATAATGAAAATAGTATAAGAGTACTTACAAAAATTGAAAGACAGGGAAGAGGATTAAACTTAACAAAAGAAGTTTTAGATGGAATACTAAATCATAGTGGTTTTTCTAAAGGAGAAAATGGAGCTAAGGCATTTACTTTAGAAGGGCAAGTAGTAAGATATAGTGATAAAATTGCATATGTAAATCACGATATTGATGATTCTATAAGGGCCGGGATTTTAAAAGAAGAAGAAATACCACGAGAGCTTCTTAAAATTCTTGGGAAAAGCCATGGAGAAAGAATAGATACTTTAGTAAGAGATCTTGTTTATAATACCTTAGGTAATATAAAAGATGGCAAGGTACAGGTATGTTTAAGCTCAGAAATTGAAAGAGCTTTGATAGAACTTAGAAAATTTATGTTCGAAAAGGTATATAAAGGATCTATATTAAAGGAAGAAAGAGATAAGGCTAAATTTGTATTAAAACAAGTATTTACATATTATATAAAGTATCCTGAAAAAATGCCTGAGTTTTATTTAAAAGTTGTGGAAGAAGAAGGATTATATAGAGGAGTTACAGATTACATATCAGGGATGAGTGATGATTATTGCCTTATTATATTCAATCAAATATATGTTCCTAAAATTGTAATTTATTAGTATAAAACCTAAGTTAATTGGAAAAATAATGTTTGTGTGTAATAAAATAAAAAATATAAATATGAAGGATATTTTGATTTTTTACAGAATATATAAATATAATATAAAACTTACACTAATATTTAATATTGTAGAAGGATTATAATTATTTTTGTCGAATATATAAAATAAATCAGATATTTTGTTGCAAAATCATACAAAAGTTTATTATAATTAAAAGGTTAGGTGAAATAAATAATTGATATCGGAAGATGTCGTTCAAAAGGTAAAGGAATCTAGTGATATAGTTGATGTGATAGGAGAAACAGTAAAGTTAAAAAGAGCAGGCAAATATTATGTTGGGTTATGCCCATTTCATAATGAAAAATCTCCTTCTTTTACTGTAACACCAGATAAGCAAATCTACAAGTGCTTTGGCTGTGGTGAAGCTGGAAATGTCATAAGTTTTGTTATGAAGACCAGAAATATATCATTTACAGATGCAGTACAGGTTCTTGCAGATAAAGCAAATATTACTATAGCTTATGGTAACAATAATGTACAACAACAAAATAACTTAAAGTTGTATAACATAAATGTAGAAACAGCTAGATTTTATTTTTATAATTTAAGAAAAAATAAAAATGCAATGCAGTATTTATCTAAAAGAGGTGTTACCCCTCAAATAATAAATAAGTTTGGCCTCGGGTATGCTCCAGATAGTTGGGATTCCCTAATAAAATTTCTTAAGGGTAAGGGATATACTGAACTCGACATGTTAAATGCAGGGCTTATTATAAAAAGCGAAAAAGGAGCTTTTTATGATAGATTTAGAAATAGAATAATATTTCCTGTATTTGATTATAGGAACAAGGTAATTGGTTTTGGTGGAAGAGTATTAGATAATTCTAAACCGAAGTATTTAAACTCTCCTGAGACTCCAATATTTCACAAGGGAACTAATTTATATGGTTTAAATTTTGCAAGTAAGGATGTTAGAGATAGAACACTTATAATTGTAGAAGGCTATATGGATTGTATATCACTTTATCAATATGGAATAAACTATGCTGTAGCATCATTAGGTACGGCTCTTACGGCGTCTCAAGCAAAGCTTTTAAAGAGATTTGTAGATAAGATAATTATTTCATATGATGCAGATGCAGCAGGGCAAAATGCAACATTAAGGGGACTTGATATTTTAAAGGATGAAGGACTTGAAGTTAAGGTGCTTACGGTTCCAGATGGAAAGGATCCAGATGAATATTTAAAAAATCATGGAAGAGAGGCCTTTGTAAATTTAATAAAAGATGCCCTTCCAATTGTAGATTATAAACTGGAAAAGATAGAAGAAAAAACTAACTTTCAAAACTCAGAAGAAGTAGTAAGATATACAGAAGAAGCAACTGAAATAATAAGAAATCTTCATCCAGTGGAGAAGGATAAATACATAAAGAAGATTTCAACTAAGGTAAAATTAAGTGAAGAAATTTTATATCAAATAGTTAATAAAAAGTACCAAAAGGATGGAAATAATCGAAGAGAGATGAATATTGAATCCATTTTGGGAAATAAATTATATATAGAACCTGCATATATAAAGGCAGAAAGACTTCTCATAAGGATAATTATAAAAAAGAGAGAATTGATTTCTTATATTAAGGATAGGATTAAAATAGAGGATATGATATTAAAATCCCATCAAGATATATTTAATACTATACTAGAAAATTCAAATTTATCTTTAGAAGAAATGGGAAATAAAGTTGAATTAAATAGCCAGAAGTCTGAAATCATAAAGGAGTGGGTGAGTATACTTCAAAGCGATATAAGCAATGAAGAAATAGATTACAAGTTGCTTATAGATGATTGCATACGGGAAATAAAAAGATATAAGCTAGAAGAGGAAAAAAATGAAATAATGTTAAGGATAAAAGAATATGAAGCCAATGGGAATGTAACTGAATCCATGAAAGTTGCTAAGGAACTTATGAATGTTCAAAAGCAGCTAAATGGTTTGCAGTAAGGGCGGAAGGAGGCCATATATATAATGAAAGATAAAAATGAAAAAATGCAACTTGTAAAAAAGCTTATTGAAAAAGGGAAAAAAGGCGGTAGCCTAACTTATAAAGAAGTTATGGATGAATTAGAAGATGTAGAGTTAAGTCCGGAACAAATAGAAAAGATATATGAAGTATTAGAGTCTATGGGTATAGATGTTATAGGCGATATACAAGATGCAGATACGCCACATGAGGAATTGGATTTATCAATTCCTGAAGGTATTGCTATAGATGACCCTGTAAGAATGTATTTAAAGGAAATAGGTAAGGTTCCATTATTGTCTTCAGAAGAGGAAATGGATTTAGCTCAAAGAATAGAAAATGGAGAGCAGGCAGCTAAGAAAAAACTTGCAGAAGCTAACTTAAGACTTGTAGTTAGTATAGCTAAAAGGTATGTTGGCCGTGGCATGTTATTTTTAGATCTTATACAAGAAGGAAATTTGGGACTTATAAAAGCTGTAGAAAAGTTCGATTATAGAAAAGGATTTAAGTTTAGTACCTATGCAACTTGGTGGATTAGACAGGCGATAACAAGAGCTATAGCTGATCAAGCAAGAACTATTAGAATACCAGTTCACATGGTAGAAACTATAAATAAATTAATAAGAGTTTCAAGGCAGCTATTACAGGAATTAGGAAGAGAGCCAATTCCGGAAGAAGTAGCAAAGGAAATGGAAATGCCTGTGGACAAAGTAAGAGAAATAATGAAAATAGCTCAAGAACCTGTATCACTTGAAACACCAATAGGAGAAGAGGAAGATAGCCATTTAGGTGACTTTATTCCTGATGATGATGCCCCAGCACCAGCAGAAGCTGCAGCTTTTACAATGCTTAAAGAACAGCTTATAAACGTATTAGATACGTTAACCCCAAGAGAAGAAAAGGTATTAAGACTTAGATTTGGATTAGATGATGGAAGAGCAAGAACACTTGAAGAAGTAGGAAAAGAATTTAATGTAACAAGAGAAAGAATAAGACAAATAGAAGCGAAAGCTTTAAGAAAACTAAGACATCCAAGTAGAAGTAAAAAATTAAAGGATTATTTAGATTAGTAATAGGAAAGCACCTTAGGGTGCTTTATTTCTTTCAAAAGTTAGAAAAGTAAAGAAGGGAAAGTGTATATGGAATTAAGTTTAAGATTAAAAACTATTTGTAATATGATAAATAACTGCAAAACTATAGCAGATATAGGAACGGATCATGGATATATTCCTATACATCTTATAAAAAATAAGATATGTGAATTTGCTATCGCTTGCGATATAAATAAAGGACCCTTAGAAAAGGCTAAAGAAAATATAAGTATGGGGGATTTAGAAGATAATATAAGTCTTAGATTAGGCTCTGGATTTGATATGATAACTCCAGGAGAAGTAAATGTAGCCATAATTGCAGGCATGGGTGGACATTTAATAAAGGACTTAATCGAAAGTGGAATGGAAGTATTTAAATCTTTAGATTACTTAATACTTCAGCCAGTGCAAAATCCTGATGTTCTAAGAAAGTATATATATGATAGTGGTTTTGAAGTTATAAAAGAAGAATTATGTATTGACGAAAAAATATTTTATGAGATAATAAAAATTAGATACGCAAATAAAAATGAAAACATAAAAAAAATCGAAAATGATATATTTTATGAAGTAAGCCATGATTTGATTAAACAAAAACATCCATTAGTAAATGAATTTATACAATATAAGATAAATAAGTATAATAATATACTTGAATATATACAAGAGGATTCTTCTTTGGCAAATCTCAGAAAAAAAGAGGTTAAAGAAAAAATTTATAAATTGGAGGAGTTGTTGAGATAATGTCCTTAAAAATACAAGATATAGCAAATATAATCGAAGAATTTGCTCCAATAAAATTAAAAGAAGATTTTGATAATGTAGGGCTTATGGTAGGAGATGCACAAAAGGAAGTAACTTCTATTTTAATAGCATTAGATTGTACTTTAGATGTAATTCAAGAAGCAAATGATAGAGGATGTAACCTTATAATTTCACATCACCCATTGCTTTTTAAAAAACCATCTTCTATAACAACAGAAACTCTCTTAGGAAAGAAAATAATAAATCTTATAAAAAATGATATAAGTCTTTATTCAAGTCATACTAATTTAGATGCAACAAAAGATGGCATAAATGATATAATAATGAGTTTACTAGACTTTAAAAACTATGAAGTTATTTCTCCAAATAAGAATAGTATAGATAATTTTACGGGATTGGGTAGAATAGCTACATTAAGCACGGCTATAACCTTAGATGAGCTTTGTGATAGAGTTAAAGATTCTTTAGATATAATATCTTTAAAATATATAGGAGATGAAAAAAAGCTAATAAAAAAAGTAGCAGTTATAAATGGAAGTGGAAATGACTTTTTAATGAAGGCAAAAAATTTAGGGGCAGAGTGTATAATTACAGGGGATAGTACATATCATTATGCTTCAGATTTAGCTGAAGATGGAATTTGCTTAATAGACGCAGGACATTTCCATACAGAATGGCCAGGTATGCAAATAGTTGGAAAATGGTTACAGAACAGAATAAAATTAATGGGGCATAATATAGAAATAATTTTATCAACTAAAACTGTATGTCCTTATAAGTATAAATAGAAATGAGTAGATGTCTGTTTGAATGAATGGATATCTATTCATTTTTGTTTTTTATTATATAAATTTTAAATTTAAGCATGATAAAGTTCAGATGAAAGTAATATCCCAATCATTTAATATTTAAGGAGGATTAAGATATGAGTTTAAATGAAAATATTTATGAGCTACAAAATGAGTATGATAAAATGAATAACTGTGATGTAATTTTAAATGATAATTCATATAAGTGTGAACTAAAAAAATTAAAGAAACAATTTGAAAATTTTAAAGTTGAACTTATAAATAAAGATGAGAGTTTAAAACAAATAAAGGAGGAAATAGTTGAGCTTAATAATAATATAAATAGTTTAAAAAAAGAAATAGAAGATGGAAATTATAAGTTATATAATAAATCGGGAGCAAATTTAAAGGTTATTGATATTATTAATAATAAGCTAGATAATGATAAAAAAATGCTTGTAGAGTTAGATAGCAAAATTATAGATATGCTTGAGAGAGAAGAAAAAATACAAGAGGAAAGAAAAAGCTTAAGAGAAAAGTTAGTAAATATTAAAGAAGAGTTTTATAACTATAAGGAAAAAGAAAGTAAAAAAATAAATGAGGCTAATACAGATAAGAAGCTTATTGAAAAGAAAATTAGTAATATAAGAGGGAGTATACCTAAGAGATATTTAGATATATTTGATGAAATAAAAAGCAGAAATAAAAAGGCAGCAGTTAAGTTAAAAGATAGAGTATGCGAAGGATGCAAAATTCAGGTATCAGCGTTTACAATAGATAATATAAATAAAGATAACGAAATAACATTTTGTGATAACTGCGGGAGAATATTATTTTCTGATAAGAGATTAGAAAATAAATAAATAAATAGCTGAAATAAATAGATTTTCGAGCTATGGATAATATTTTTTGGCTGATGGATAATATTACCAATAAAAAATAAGTTGATTTTTACAATGAATATGTTATAATATAATTCGCGAGTAAGTCAGACAGTCGCTGCTGTGGAAACACAGGAGAGGAAAGTCCGAGCTCCATAGGGCAGGGTGCTGGGTAATACCCAGTCAGGGTGACCTGAAGGAAAGTGCAACAGAGATATACCGCCTATTTTATATAGGTAAGGGTGGAAAGGCGAGGTAAGAGCTCACCAGCGCATAGGCGACTATGCGGCTATGTAAACCCCATCTGGAGCAAGATCGAATAGGGAAGCATTATGGGGCTGCCCGTCCCGCTTCCGGGTGTATCGCTTGAGCCTATTGGTAACGATAGGCCTAGATAGATGACTGTTTAATACAGAACTCGGCTTATAGACTTAGTCGCACATTGAAAACACTGGGTTTTAGACTTAGTGTTTTTTGTTTTGCCATTCTTTTGCCATTCTATTTATTTAAAATTTTAGAAAGCTTATCTGTAGCTTTCTTTTGCATTTCTTTATTCACATGACTATAAATATTTAATGTTGTATTAATGTCCTTATGACCAAGTCTATTTTGTACAGTTTTAAAGTCTATGCCTTGTGATATTAAAAGAGTAGCATTTGTATGTCTAAGATCATGGAAACGGATATCTTTATTTATCCCTGCTTTTTTTAGCACCTTTTTTAATTTATCTAGATAATACATTGGATGAATATATTTGCCATTCTGCCATGCCATGACCAAATCATAATCTTTGTCATCAAAAGTGTTCAATACATAAAACTTACCATACTTATTTTTATTTTCCTCTTGCTTTTCTTTTAGCTCCCTTAATATATTTAATATTTGATCTGATACATAAATAGTTCTATTGCTTTCCTCAGTTTTAGGAGTAGACATAAGAACATGCCCATTGCTATAAATTAAATTGTTATTAACAGTAATCAAATTTTCTTTAAAATCAATATCTGACCACTCAAGTCCACCTAATTCTCCTCGTCTCAGTCCTAGTTCTAAGGCTACTTTTAATGCAATAAAAAACATATAATCATAATTATTATTTTGATCCAACACATCAAACAATTGTTCAATTTCTTCAATTTCTAATGTATCTGGAGTGAATTTATCACGTTTTGGTCTTTCAACATACTTACAGGGGTTATCTTTTATCAGTTTTAAATGTAAAGCCCTGTTCATGATAGTATTAATTATAGTATAAATGCCTTGTAAAGTTGAACCACTAATGTTATTTTTATTTTTCAATAACAATTCTTCTAGATGATATGACTGAATGTCTCCAATATTCATATTACCAATATCATTTAAATACTTGTTAATTAATTCCCTGTAACGATTGTAGGTGCTTACCTTTCTAAGAGGTTTTACATAGTTTTCAAGCCATTCCATAGAAAACTGCATAAACGTGATTCCTTTAGGTTTTATGAATCCTCCATTTTCGAACTCAGTCATTGCTTCACGTAAGGCTTCTTGGGCTTCACTTTTAAGTCTAAAACCACCTTTTTCTTTATATTTCTTTTTTCCATCTACAATGCCAATGTAGAAATAATAGGACCATGTTTTACCTCGCTTTCGCACTCCACCTTGCATAAAATTCACCTCATTTCAAATTAATAACTGGTGCTAAATCACTTAATACTTTAGAGAGTATACTTTTAAGCTTTTCATTTTCTTGTTTAAGAATTTCAATCTCTCTTTCAAGCTTTCTTCTCTCTATTGGAGAAAATCTTTCTAGTTTAGTTCCTTCCAATTCCAAAATATGTTGAGAATTAAATCGTATACTTGGTATACCAGGAACTGGAGTTATAATACCTTGTTGTCTATAACTTTCTATTGCTTTAATGCTTATTTGCCATCTTTCAGCTAAATCCTTTTGTGTTAGAAGTTTGTTCATAATTTCACTTCCTTTTATCATGAGTTATTACAACAGTTCCATGTGTAATACTTTCTAACACTTCGATTACTCGTTCTAAATTCTCTTCGTTTTGTTCTTCAGTTATATTTGGTTCTATAATAGTTACTCTTGACATTTAATTACCTCCTTTTGCTATATCTGTAACACCTATTGTAACACTTCTCAAAAGTTAAAACTCAATAATACCAATACTTAAGAAGATTTTAGGTTACGAAAAAGTGTTACAATATATATTAAATTTCTTTTATATATTATATATTTTTATTTTTAATTTTATTTTTATATAAAGAAAGTTATTTTATTTGTAACTCTGTAACAAACGTAAATCTAATTTAGTTATATCAATATTTGAGAGGTGTTACAGATGTTTTAGCTCATTTGTCACACTCTGTAACAAAATAGTTCCAAAGTGTTGGTATTACTTATATTTTATTTGTAACATTAAAATAAGATTTTGGTATATATAAAGAGCTAGCAATTTGTTCTATAGTAAAACCTTCAAACTGTATTGGATCTAAGTCTATATTTAGCAGTTTAAAAGCAAAATAATTAGCTTGACGCTCTAATTTACCAATATTCAATAATTCTTTATTAAAAGCTGCTTCATAAATGTGAGTATGCAATAATGAATGCCCCAATTCATGGGCCAATACAAATTTTTTATATTGCTGGTTTAAATCATTTCTAATAAAGACAACCTCATTTCCAAAATAATCTCTATTATAAAATGCTTCGTTTTTTCTAAGTAAAATATTACTTGAGTCTAATTCAATTATCTCAATTTCTAAATAACCATATAAATCATAAATATTGCTTGTATTATAGATGTCCTGTAAACCTGAAATTGTATTGTGTATCCATAAATACATTCTCATCACCCTTTTTATGTTATTATTTTTTATACTTATAGCTTATTAATTTCAATTGGTTTAAAAGTTCATTTGCAAACTCTATTATTTCCTCATCTCTCATTTTATTTACATCAAATCCTCCAAATCCCATAACAGCAGGTTGCTTTAATATAAATTGCATGGCTGCTTCAGGCGTAGTAAATCCTCCAGTATTATAAGGAGCTGAGTCTTCTCTAATTTGATTTTCGTTTTCAATATCTGCATATATTTTATCAACATATTTTTCAAATGTTGCAGGGTATGAGGTGTTTGTTTCAGTCGCTATTTTGGATAATAACTCTATAAGATCTGGCTTAGACAATTTTTCTTTTGTCCAATTATAATGCTCTAGGTCATAGATTATTTTTTCGATTTTTTTCCTTTTATTATCATCTTGAGCAATTCGCGATACTAAATTAGTAATAGAATACTCTTTATATTTTCTACATTCCTCAACGACTTTTCCTAATTCAATATAGTTTGCTTTTTCAGATAAATCTCTACTGTTATATTTCTTATCCCATTTATCCAATTTTTCATATGTAATAGGTGGCTCTTGCCTATGCAATGCGTTTGCTAAGTCAATTGGCTCTATATTTAAAGCACGAGCTATTACTTGTATTCTTTCATAATCACCTTCATATGGGATTATATCATCTAATTTATCAAAGAATACCATTGGAATTTTAGTCTTATCTGATAATTCTTCAAAAGTCATATTTAATTCTTCTAACTTATCTTCAATTACTGCCTTTGCTGACTTCCTTGTTAAATAATCTGTTGATACATTAAATAAATCTGCAATTTTTATTAATATTTCAAAGCTAACATCTCTCTTGCCACTTTCAATCATTCCAATTGTAGATTGAGCTAATCCTAATTTATCAGCTAATTGTTTTTGGGTAAGTTGATTTTTAATTCTCAAGGTTTTAATTTTATATCCTAACATCATTATCACTCCTTGTAATATATTTTAACACTGATTGTGATAAAATCAATAGCAAATTTTAGCATTTAAAAGGAAATTTTAGGTACAAACATTTAATCTCTAATAGTGATGAATTATATCGCTATTTGTGATATAATAGAGCTTTATGCCTAACACTATAAGTGATATTATAATCACATAAAGTGTTACAAAGGAGGCAATAAAATGAAATTAACACCTATAAGATTAAAAAGAATTAATTCTGGTATAGATTTTGAAAATGCTATTGAAATTCTTGGAATAAGTAAAAGTATGCTTTATAAAATTGAAACTGAGAAAAGAAGTCCATCCAAAGATATTATTTTTAAAATGTCAAAATTGTATAAGTGTTCAACAGATGAAATTTTTAAGGCATTAAAAATTAATGAAAAAGTGTACAAGGAGGATAACTAATGGATAATTTAATAAAAATTTTAAATCAAGATGGACAACTTGTAGTAACAAGTAGACAAATAGCAGATGATTTTGAGAAAGAACACAGAAATGTTGTGAGAGATATAGAAAACTTAATATCAAACGTTGGGTCTGCTCAAAATTGTGCACACCTATTTATTGAATCAGAATACCAGCATGAACAAAATAAACAGTTGTATAAAGAATATCTATTAACAAGAGATGGATTTTCGTTATTGGTTATGGGATTCACTGGGGCAAAAGCTTTACAGTGGAAACTGAAATACATTGAAGCCTTTAATAAAATGGAAGAACATATTAAAAATCAACTAAAGCCTTCTTGTTTAGAAGATGTATTAATAGCACAGTTACAGGAAATGAAGGCTATGAGGACACAAGTGGAACAAGCTAACACTAAAGCTATTGAAGCTAATGCAAAGGCGGAAGAAACAAAACAAGAGGTACAAGCTATAAGAGATGTAGTTGCTCTTAATCCAAATGATTGGAGAAAAGACAGTTCAAGTCTAATCAATAAAATGGCTTTAACTGCAGGAGGATATGACCACATTAAAGCACTTAGAGAAGAGAGTTATAAGCTATTGGAACAAAGAATGGGAGTGCAGTTATCTATAAGGCTAACAAATAAGCGTAGAAGAATGGCCGATGAAGGAATTTGTAAATCTAAGAGGGATAAATTAACGATGCTCGATGTAATTCAAGATGATAAGAAGCTTATAGAAGGCTATGTGGCTATAGTAAAAGAAATGGCAATTAAATACGGAGCATAGAAAAGAGGTGTAAGCAATGAAAGATTATTTATTAAGTGTCACAGAAACAGCTGAAAGACTTAAAACTAACAAAAATTTCATATATTTACTTATTAAAAAAGGATTTTTAAAATCTTTGAAAATAGGAAGCATGAAGATTAGAAATACTGAAATTAATAGATTTCTTCAAGAGTTTGATGGGAAAGATTTAACTGATCTAAATAATGTAAAAGATTTATAGGAAGGTGAGAATTTGCTAAGAACTTTACTATGTCAAAGGGGAATTGTTTTAAACAAAGAATTGTCCAATATGGTTGTAGAAGATATTAAGTTTAATAACATTAATTTTAACAAGAAGACAAGCTTAAAAGAATTATTGATAATAATAGAAAGATGTGATTTTGTATTAAAAAGATGTGTGTAGAAAGTAGGTGAGAACAATTGAACTTTATCAGCACCAGGTAAGAGCACTAGAAGAAACTAAATATCATAATAGAGTAGCATACTACTTAGATATGGGACTTGGAAAGACTTATGTAGGTTCAGAAAAATTAAAAGAGCTCAATGCCAATGTAAATTTGATAATCTGCCAAAAATCAAAATTACAAGATTGGTATGAGCATATTAAAACACACTACCCACAGTATAACACCTTTATATATAGCAAGACAAGAGATATACCTAGTGGGTCCGTAGTAATCATAAATTATGATTTAGTTTGGAGAAGACCTGAATTATTAAAGCTTAGAGATTTTACACTAATGTTAGATGAAAGTTCTTGTATAAAAAATCCTAGCTCTAACAGGACAAAATTTATTCTTAAATTAAGGCCTGAAAATGTAATACTTCTTTCAGGTACTCCAGTAGGCGGTAAATATGAAGAACTTCATACTCAATGTAAACTCTTAGGTTGGAATATTAGTAAGAAGTTATTTTGGGACACTTATGTAAATTATATCAATATTGATATGGGTAATTTCAAAATACCTAAAGTAACTGGATATAAGAATGTGGAAAGGCTTAAAGAAAAACTAAGAGAGTATGGAAGTATATTTATGAAAACCGAAGATGTGTTTGACCTTCCAGATCAGATAGAAAATACAGTAGTAGTTGATAACACTAAAGAGTATAAGAAGTTTAAGAAAGATAGAGTAATTACTATAGAAGGTAAGGAATTAGTAGGAGATACTTCACTTACTAAAATGTTATATCAAAGACAATTGGCTTCACAGTATAACAAAAATAAATTAGAAGCTCTTAAAGATTTACTAGAGAGTACAGAAGATAGAGTGATCATATTTTATAACTTCACTGAAGAATTAGAACAGATTAAGATGCTATGTAAAAAGCTAGATAAACCAATAAGCATTATAAATGGAAAAACTAAAGATTTAAAAAAATATGAGACTAAAGATAATAGTATAACTCTAGTTCAATATCAAGCTGGAGCTATGGGGCTTAATCTACAACTTAGTAATAAGATTATTTATTACAGTTTACCGTTGAGTGCAGAAATATGGATGCAGTCAAAAAAAAGAACTCATAGAATAGGACAAGAAAAAACTTGTTTCTATTGGTACTTAATTACTAAAAACAGTATAGAGGAAGATATTTTAAATACTTTAAAAGAAAGAAAAGATTATACCTTAAAGCTATTTGAGGAAGGTGATTAACGTGCCGGCTCCTGTAAATATTATTGGAAAAAAGTATGGATATTGGACAGTTATAAAAAGAAGTAAAAATATAAATGGTAGAAGCACTTGGGTATGCGAATGCAAATGCGGTAATAGAAAAATTGTTAAATTACATGATTTAAGAAATGGGAGAAGTAAAAGTTGTGGATGTTTAAGAAAAGAGACTACTAGCAAAAATTTTAAAACTCATAACTTAACTAATCATAGATTATTCAGCATATGGAGCTGCATGAAAACAAGATGCTATAACCCTAATGCTACTAATTACGAAAGATATGGAGCCAGGGGAATAAGAATTTGTGATGAATGGTTAAATGACTTTATGAATTTTTATAATTGGTCAATGGGCAATGGTTATAAAGATGATTTGACCATAGACAGAATAAATAATGATGGGAATTATGAGTCTTCTAATTGTAGATGGGCAACGATTGAACAACAGGCTAATAATAAA
Organism: Clostridium peptidivorans; assembly: GCF_900205925.1. Taxonomy (GTDB): domain Bacteria; phylum Bacillota; class Clostridia; order Clostridiales; family Clostridiaceae; genus Clostridium_AK; species Clostridium_AK peptidivorans. The sequence goes on from NZ_OAOD01000003.1 coordinate 182,393, forward strand.
AGGTCATATAAAGGCAGATAAATTATTTGAGGAGAGTGATAACTAATATGGATAACTTACCAGATTCTTGTTATGAATACAAATACGAATCTCCTAAAGCAAAAATAGTAGATACCTGTATTGATTGTGGAGAGTTTATATATGAAGGTGAAGAATATTACGACATTCGCGGGATGATTATTTGCAGTAAATGCATGAATGAATATAAAAGGGAGGCTGAAATAGATGACTAAAGCTGAAGAGAAAATGTCAGATTTAATGGAAGAAATACTTGATAAAAAAGAATCACTAAAGATTATAGAGAATGATTTAGATTCACTTAAAAATCAATTAATTGAAGTAATGATAAATAACAAACTAATTAAATTTAATACTTATACTGCAAGTGCAACAATTATGAATTTTGATAGAAGTAGCTTAATAAAAGACGAGGTTCTAATGACAGTGAACTCAGTTAATAAGGGAACTTTACAAGGGAAAATAGACATAGCTGACTTAATTAAAGTAAGTCCAGTTCATTTTGTATTAGTGAGGTCTAAAGAATAATGGCAGCAGAAAAACAATTTGAAAATAAAATAAAAAAGTTTTTAGAGAGTTTACCACATACTTGGTACTTTAAGTACTGGGCTGGACCTTATAGCAAGAGTGGTATTCCAGATATTATTTGTTGCTGCAATGGTAGATTTATTGGAATAGAAGTTAAAGCAGAGAATGGTCATGCTAGTGAGTTACAGAAACGCAATATAGAGCTTATACAAGGTGCTAAAGGCATTGGATATATATTATATCCTAAGGATTTTGAAAGCTTTAGAAAGGATATGTACAAGCTATGCAAAGATTAAGTAAAAGCCAGTTCATGAAAAAAGTTATTAATGACCATTATGATAAAAAATTAAAAAAATCTTCAGGTGAAAGGGATGTTATGGGATTAACCATAACCGGTATTGACAACTCAATAAGAAACGGCAGCAGAGGTAAGAAAAGATTAACCAGCTGGTAAGGAGGTGATTAAATGCGACAAAGTGCCATAACGCAATATGGACACTGTCCTTATAAATATAAATTAAGATATGTAGATAATCTTGAAATAGTTAAAAATCAAGATGCTAATAATGCTTTATATTTGGGAACAGCTATACATTATGGAGCTGAGACCGGAAGCGTTAAAAAAATGATAGATAATTACTACTCTAACTATTATGTACTAACTGATAACACTATTAATGAAGCTATTAAAATTGAATATTTACTTCCAAAGGTACTTAACTTTATAAACCAATATGACAAATTAGAACATGAAGTTGAATTTGAAGTGGGGAAATTTCATGGCACAGCTGATTTATTGGCACATAACAAAGATGGAACAGTGGATCTATACGATTTTAAATACAGTAATAATGTTGAAGATTATTTAAAATCACCACAACTTCATATTTATAAATATTTCTTAGAGTGCATAGGATACAAAGTTAATAAAATGGCATTTATCTTTATACCAAAAACATTTATAAGACAAAAGAATAGTGAAGACTTATATCAATTTAGAAAGCGCCTAAATGAAACTATAAGGGGTATGGATATAAGAGTACAGTATTTAGAATATGACAGTAAAAAAGTTACTGACAGTTTAAATACAGCTGTAGAAATGCTTGAAAGTACAGAATTCCCTAAAAATGAAACTAAATTATGCGGATGGTGTGAACATCAGCCATACTGCCAAAGAGGAGAGGATTATATGAATTTACCAAGTAATAAAAGAAGAGAAAGAAAAATAGACACTAATCCAGATATGTGGGTTTATGCAGATAGCTACGTTGGAAAAAGTACATTTGTTGATCAATTTGATGACTTACTATTCCTTAATACTGATGGAAATACAGATAACACTACAAGTCCTGTAATTAGAATAGCTGATGAAGTAACTGTAGAAGGAAGAATAACTAAAAGAAAAATGGCTTGGGATGTATTCTTAGAGGTTATAGCAGAGCTTGAGAAAAAACAAAATGACTTCAAAAGAGTTTGTATTGACTTAGTTGAGGATCTAAAAGAACATTGTAGACTTTATGTATTTGATAAAAATGGAATACAGCATGAATCAGATGCTGGCTACGGTAAAGGGTGGGATTTAGTAAAAACAGAGTTCTTTAGTGCAATAAAAAGACTTAAGAATTTAGGATACCAAGTAATTTATATAAGTAAAGAAGTAGTATCTGAAATTAATCTTAAAAATGGAGGTAAGATAACAACTATTATTCCTAATATCCAAGATAAATTTGCTAATGTATTAGCTGGAACTGTAGATCTTACAGTAAGAGCATACATGAATGGTGAAGATAGATTTTTATTACTTGAAAAGAAAGAGAATGTATTTGGTGGTGGTAGATTTAATTTTAAAACTAAGACAATTAAACTTGATAAAGATGAGTTTATAAAAGCTTTAGAGCAAGCTCAGGAGGGTATTAAAACTTATTCTAAGATGGAAGAAGCTCCAAAGGAAGAAAATCTTAATAATGATAGTTCAGTTGGGGGACCTCCAAGTCAAGTAAATATAGAAAATAAAAATGATGAATTAGAAAATTCAACAACAGAAGAAAATGCTGAAATTTCAAGTGAAGCGGATGATGCTAAAACTAATAAGAAGGTAGAAGAAGCACCTAAAAGAAGAAGAAGGAAGGCTGAATAATATGGCAGATATAGCTAAAATAAGAGCAATATTAGACAGTATAAGGATATTGGCCCCAGCTATGAATAATGAAGAAATAAGTGATGTAAGTAAAGTATTGTTAAAAGTAACTGAAAGATTATTAAAAGAAAATAATTTAAAATATGAGGAGGAAAATTAATATGAATTTATGGGAAAAATTTGATAAGGCAATAGATGTAGAGGGATTAAAGAAAGATGTGGCTGAAGCTTCGACTGGTTCAATGGAGTTTAAAGAAGTTCCAGTAGGACAGTATGAAGTTAAGGTAAATAAAATGGAATTAACTGAATCTAAGAAAGGAAGTCCAATGCTAACAATTTGGTTTAAAATACTTGCTGGAGAGTATGAAGGTTCACTTATATTTTATAATCAAGTGTTAAGCACCGGGTTTGGAATACACAATGCTAATGAAATGCTAAAATCACTTGGAACTGATACAGAAGTAAAATTTGATAACTTCAAGCAGTATAACGATACTATTTTAGATGTTCATGAAGCTGTAGAGGGAAAGTTAGAGTTTGCCTTAGATTATAGCAAAAATAACAAAGGATACAATGTATATAAGATAACAGACGTATATGAAGTTTAAGGGGAGTGGGGACTTAACTGTCCCCTAAATTTTAAAATAAACAGGTGAGTAGACATGGGTAGAAAACCAAAAGTAAATATACAAATAATACAAGATATAAATAAGCTATACAACCGAGGTTATAACATGAAACAACTAGGTGAGAAATTCAAATTAAGTCCAACAACAGTAAATAAGTATGTTTGGGAACCAAGAAACAGAGGAGAGAGGGTGACATAAATGCTCTTCTATGACTTTGAAGTATTCCGTTATAACTGGTTAGTAGTAATAATGGATACAGATACTAAGAAATATAATGTGTGTATAGATAATCCAAATGGATTAAAGAAGTTTTATGAAGCACATAAAGATGATATTTGGGTAGGTTATAACAGTAGAAGTTATGATCAGTATATCTTAAAAGCTATTCTATTAGACTTGGATCCTTGGGAGTTAAATAATCATATTATTCAAGCCCAACAACCAGCTTGGATGTTTAGTAGGGATTTTAACAAATTTCAATTATACAATTTTGATATTATGACTGATGTTACTAAAGGACTTAAGCAGCTGGAAGGGTACATGGGAAATAATATTAAAGAATCTGATGTGGCTTTTAATATAGACAGGCCTTTAAATAGTGATGAAATAGTAGAAACAGTTAAGTATTGTAAATCAGACGTAGAGAATACCATGGAAGTTTTTATGCAGAGAATAGAAGAATTTAATTCTCAAATGTCTTTAATTAAAGCATTTAATCTAAATATAAAGTACATTTCTATGACTAAACCACAATTGTCAGCAATAATACTTGGAGCACGTAAAAAAAGGCATCAAGACGAATTTGAAATAACTATCCCTGATAATCTTAAAGTAGATAAATATTCATATGTTGTAGATTGGTATAAAAATAGACTCAATAGAGATTATAAATCATCACTCAAATGTGACGTAGCAGGAGTACCTCATATATTTGCTTGGGGTGGATTACATGGTGCAAAGGAAAAGTATTATGGAGAGGGTATATTCCTAAATTGTGACGTTGCAAGTTTGTATCCAAGCTTAATGATTGAATACAATTACGTGTCCCGTAATGTAAGTGATAGAAATAAATTTAGAGAAATCAGAGATACAAGATTAAAACTTAAAAAAGCTAAAAATCCAATGCAGTTACCCTATAAGTTAGTTTTAAATTCAACTTACGGAGCTATGAAAGATAAGAATAATAATCTGTATGACCCATTGATGGCTAATAATGTATGTGTGGCGGGGCAGTTATTTTTATTAGATTTAATAGAAAAATTAGAGAACCACTGTGAGTTAATACAAAGTAATACTGATGGATTATTTTTAAAAGTTAGAAGAGAAAAAGATATAGATAAAATAAAAGCTATTGCTGCAGAGTGGGAACAAAGGACAAGACTACAGTTAGAATGGGAAACATTTTCTAAGATATATCAAAAGGATGTTAATAACTATATTGTAGTCCATGAAGATAACTCTTATAAATCTAAAGGGGCTTATGTTAAAAAGTTAGAGCAATTAGATTATGACTTACCAATAGTTAATATAGCACTTAGAGAATATTTTGTTAATGGAACTTCAGTAGAAACTACTGTTAATAATTGTAATAAGTTAATTGAGTTTCAAAAGGTAGTTAAAATAACATCTAAGTATAAAGGTATAACTTATAATAGCGAACCCATACCTGAAAAATGTATAAGAGTATTTGCTTCAAGAAGTTTATCTGATGGTCCAGTAATGAAAATAAATTCTAAGGATAAGCCTGAAAAGATAGCAAATACACCAGGACGATGTTTTATCGAGAATGGAGATATGAAGGAAAAAAGAATTTCACGTAAATTGGATAAACAATGGTATATAGATGTAGCTAAAAAAAGATTAGAGGACTTCGGAATAACCGGACAACTCAAATGGGAGGTATAAAAATAATGTATATAGATTTAAAAGAATTGATAGATAGTTTGGAACCAACTAAGAAAGGAAACTCTACATTAGCAATACTTAAACATGGAGAAAGAGAGGATAGCACTAATTATATTAAAAGTATAGAAAAGAAAGCAGAGCAGTTAGAAGTAAATATTTTAACAGTAGATTTAGCTAATAAGCTTGATATAACCAAAATTTTAGATGAAGTACAAGTTAAGTCAGATGCTGTACTACCAGTGAAGCCTTTCACACCATCAGAAGAACTATTAATAAAAGCATATTTGGATTATAACAAAGATGTGGACAACTTCACTGGGAAAAGTAAGTTCCAAAATTGCACCGTAGAAGCAGTAAATAAGATATTGGACTTCTTAGATATAAATTCTAACAAACATATTTGTGTGGTTGGTAGACGTTTAGGTTTAGAGATAGCTTTGTCTTTGCTAGAAAGAGATTTTACTCCTACCATATGCCACTCCAAAACAGAAAACTTGGAACAGTATACAAAAGATGCAGATGTGATTATAAGTGTTACAGGTAAAAAGGGGCTTATAACTAAGGATATGGTAAAAGTAAATAGCTTGATAATAGATGTAGGCTTAGGAGATGTATCAGAAGATGTTATAGAAAAGGCATATGTTACAAGTGCTAAGAATGGCGTTGGAGCTGTTACTACTGCAATCCTGTTCAAACACATATTTGAAGCGATTTGAATGCCATTGATGATGTAAAGGTAGGTGAAAAAATTAGATAAAGGATTATATGAAAACAACATGAGAATATTAACATATAGAATAGGTATGCCACTTGAAGAAAAAGTTGAATCAACACAAGAAAGATTAAGTGATTTTGATGGGGGATATATAAGTTTTAGCGGTGGATTAGGAAGTAGGGTATTGGTTGATGTAATGCAAAAAGGGGGATGGAAAAGTAAAAGACCTATAGTATTTATTGATACTGGACTTGAATATCCAGGAGTAAGAGCAATAGCTTTGAAATATGCAAAATATGTATTAAAACCTAAAATGACATTTAATAAGGTAATAGATAAATACGGTTATCCAGTAATATCAAAATCACAGGCTATGGCAATAAGAAAACTAACAACTCAAAATTTAAGTGAAGCATATATAAATAAATTACTGCATGGAGATATTAGGGGTACAAGTGGGAAACTAAGTGACAAATGGCACTATCTATTAAATGCACCTTTTAAGATTTCAGAGCAGTGTTGTGATGTTATGAAAAAAAGACCTGCACATAAATTTGAAGATGAAAACGGAGGATTACACCCAATAACAGCTGAAATGGTTGAAGAAAGTGTAAATAGAAAAATCATTTATCTCCAAAATGGTTGCAATATGTGGAATCTAAAAAGACCTAAGAGTACACCAATGGCTTTTTGGACACAGCAAGATTTGCTTGAATATGTAGTTAAAGAAAAAATAGATATAGCTCCAGAGTATGGTGAAATAAAACAAAACGCTTATGGTAAGTATTACACAACGAAAGAAAAAAGAACAGGATGTATGTTTTGTATGTTTGGGTGCCATTTGGAAAGTCAACCTAATAGGTTTCAGAGAATGTTTGAAATGTACCCTAAACAATATGATTATTGCATAAATAAATTAGGACTAGGAGAAATATTAGACTATTTAGGAATTGAATACAGACCATGTGGAAGTATTAAAACTGAAAATGATGGTCAATTAAAAATAGTCTAGGTTCGGAAACTGAAAATTATGCGACATACCAGGAGGTAGCTATGACTTTAAATGATTTAGTGATTGAAATATTAAATAAATATAAAGAAGATAAAAAGAAATGGGGAGATATTTTCCCATTACAAACAATTGAAAATATATGGATAGATAAGTTTTCTTTATCTAAAAGAGAAGTACTTCTATATCTTGAAAAATTATCTAAAAGTGAATTTTGTTTACCACTAGTAAAAGCTCCAGTAAAAATACATTTTATAACTTTACCAAACTGGGGAACTAAAAAGAAGTACTTCAAGATAGGAACATTGCAATATACACATATTGAGTTATTAAATGGAAACAATTAATGTCGTATTTCAATTATTAGATGACATAAGTATAACTTTTCATTATCATATGAAAATCAAATGATAAAAGGTGAGGATATGAGTAAGAGATGAGAACCAATAGTAATGGCATTGCCTTACAAAAGTTTTAAGGAAAAGCTAAGACTTACTAATAAATATCTAAAAACATACAAAATAGAGTACTTGGGTGGAATTTTATATATGGAAAGGCGTGGTAAATGATGATAGAGGTGTTAATGTGGTTAGGAATAATAGCTATATCCGTTATTACAGTCATAATTATGAGTTATTGTCATGCTGCAAGTATTGCAGATGAAAAAATTGAGCTAGAAAGACCAGGTTTAATTGAAGTGGAGGATATTAAATGAATAAAATTGAAAAACATGCTGAAATATGTGTTGAACTCAATAAGTTATATGAAGCTAAAAACCATGATTATGGTGATAGCTTTGGTAAGGGATTTAAAGAATATGGACCAGTTATGTCGGCTATTAGATTAGAAGATAAACTATTGAGATTTAAAAATTTAATTAAGTCTCATGCTAAAGTTGGAGATGAAAGTATTATAGATACTCTTAAAGATCTTGCAAATTATTCAATAATGACTGTAATAGAAATGGAGGCTAAAGAGTGATACATTTAAATGATTTATATGAACTACAGGATGAATTGGACAAGTATATTTTGGAAAAGAAAAACCTCAATTTGAAATCAAAGGAATTACTAACAGATACATTGTTAGCTTTACAAGTTGAAGTTTCCGAATTAGCTAATGCGACTAGAGTGTTTAAGCACTGGAGTAATAAAGGTCCTGAACCAAAAGAAAGGATTATTGATGAATATGTAGATGTATTACATTTCTTTCTAAGTGTAGGGAACCAATTAGGGTTTAGTGCTAAGGAAATAGAAGATGCTTACTTTAAGAAAAGGCAAATTAATATTAATCGAGTGAAAGAGGGATATTAATATGTTAAAGGATTATTTGAATAAAGAGGAGCGAGTACAGCTCCTTTTCTTAAAAAAATATATAGATAATATTGACGAAATGTTAAATAATACTAACCTTACTAAAGAAGAACATAAAGCACTTAAAACAGCTAGGACTTGGGGATTTAAAGGTTTTAATAGTAAAGCTAAAAGATTAAATAATAATGCATTTAAAACATTTTGGAATAGTGTTAAAAATGCTTATATAAATGTTGAAGATAGATATGCTGTTGAAATGTATAATAAAAAGTTAAGTAGTAAATTAGATGATTGCTATGAAATGAATAGGGACTACTATAAACTAGTCGAATTAATATTTTATTATAACTGTAGAAACTGTATTAAATGTAATAATGATTGTGAAATATACAAGGAATTTGAAGAGCGCTGTATTCCAGAGCCAACTGGAGAGGATCTAGGGAACTGTAGATATAGCTACAAGGAGTGATAATTAATGTGGAAAGGATATATACCTACAGGGGGTAAAGATGGAAAAACACCAGCTGAAGAATACAAAAATCGTACTGAATTTTATAGTTTAAAAGATGTTGAAACTCTACAAAGTTATGGTGGAGTATTAGATGATACTCTAATTCAAATAGACATCGACGATGGATCACAGGCTGATGGACTATATGAAATAATTAAAGATATGAGTGTTAACACTAGTGTACTTCAGACCTCTAGAGGGAAACATTTTTACTTTACTAACACAAACATAGATAAAAGAAAGCAAGGGTATTATACCGCGTTAGGATTAAAAATAGATGTTGGCTTAGGAGTTCAAAATGCAGTAGTACCTCTTAAAATTAAAGGGAGAAAGCGTAAGTTTTTACAAACTACTGATGCTCCAGATATACTTCCAATATGGTTGAGGCCACTAACTAAAAGGGAAATTAACTTCTCGAGCATGAGTGAAGGTGATGGAAGAAATCAAGCTTTATTTAATTATATTCTAATCTTACAGAGTAATGGTTTTACTAAGGAAGAAATAAGAGAAACTATAAGAATTATAAATAAATACATTCTCCAGGAGCCATTGGATGAAAGAGAAATAGAAACAATTTTACGTGATGAAGCTTTCATGAAAGAGAGTTTTTATATAAAAAGTAAATTACAATATGAAAAGTTAGCAACCTATCTGAGAGATAACGAGAAAATTATAAAAATAAATGATGAATTGCATATGTATAAAGATGGTTACTACAGCAGTGACATGAAAGAAATTGAAAAAGTTATGCTTAAATATATAAACAACTCTACCAATAGTGTTAGAACAGAAGTTATAAGATACTTAGAGCTAATATGTCAAAATGCAAAAATGTCTAATCCAAAATATATAGCACTAAGTAATGGAGTATTTGATTTAGAATCTAAAAAGCTATTGGAGTTTAATAGCAGCTATATAATTAAAAATAAAATTCCATGGTCCTATAACCCTAACGCTTATAACGAAACTATGGATAAGACTTTGGATAAAATATGCTGTAATGATAAGAATTTAAGATTGCTAACAGAAGAAATGATTGGTTACACGTTATTTAGGCGTAATGAGTTAGGTAAGGCCTTCATACTTACTGGTCAAGGTGCTAATGGAAAATCTACACTACTGGAAGTACTAAATGACCTCTTGGGGGAAGAAAATATATCAAGTGTATCTTTGGAAGAGCTTAATCATAGATTTAAGACTTTTCAGCTTGAAGGGAAACTTGCAAATATAGGTGATGATATTTCCAATAAATATATTGAGGATAATAGTACTTTTAAGAAATTAGTTACAGGAGAAAAAGTCAATGTAGAGAGAAAAGGAAGAGATCCATTTGATTTTAAAAATTACTCTAAATTAATTTTTAGTGCTAATGAGTTACCACGAATAAATGATTTATCTGGAGGACTTAAAAGAAGATTAATATTTATTCCTTTTAATGCTACATTTTCAAAACGTGATAAAGACTATGATCCTTTCATACTAGACAAGCTAACAGGTACAGAAGCTATGGAATATTTACTCAAATTAGCACTCCAGGGATTGAATAGAACACTTAATAATCATTCATTCACTTACGCAAAAGTATGCGATGATGTTTGGGAAGAGTATGAAGCAATTAACAATCCAGTAGTAGCATTTTTAGAGGATAATGATATAGAAAATGATCCAGTAAAAGAGGTTTACTTAAGATATTCAAGTTGGTGTAGTGAAAATGGTTTAAAAGCAATAAGTAAACCAGTATTTGGACGTGAAGTAGGAAAGCAAGGTTATAATAGCGATACAGTGATAAGAGTTAATGGTAAACAAAAAAGAGTTTATAAAAAATCATAATGTAAAAATATTATTAAGTTAGGGTGAGTTTATGAAAATTTATATAGCAGGTAAAATAACAGGTTTAAAAAATTATAAAGAAAACTTTTATAAGGTAGAAAAACAATTAAAGGAGAAAGGGCATTTATGTATGAACCCAAGCATTTTGCCTGAAGGGTTTCCGTGGGAAATATATATGCAGATATGTTACACAATGATTGATGCCTGTGATGCAGTATACATGCTAAACAACTGGACAGACAGTAAAGGTGCAAATTTAGAATTTGAATATGCTAAAGCTAAAAATAAAGAAATAATTTATGAACAGTCAGTTAGCTAGTACACAACTTGAGAATATTGTGAAGCAATAAGGAGGAAATCATGTTTCAATTGTATTTTAATAAAAAGAAAAAAGAGTTGAAAATAGCACCTTTGAAAAATCTTATGATTGATAAAAGTAAAATTACTAATGAAGTTACACGCTTCAATGATTGTTATTTTGTATCATTGAATAGAAAAGCATTAAAAGATAAGGCAAATGCAATAAAAGAAGAATGGATTAAAGAAGTCGAGGAAGAACTTAATCAATTTAAAAACCTTAAAATTCAAGTTAAATATTAATGAACAATTCAATTAGAAAGGGTTGAAAGATAATGAAATATTCATGTATTGAGTGTAAATATTCACCTTACAATAGAGAAAATACAATATGTACTAGATGTGGTAATTATGTATTATCTAAAGATTGTGATGGTACTGTTTATGCATACACTAATTGGACACCAAAGGAAAATACATCAAAGGAATATACATTGGCTGAACTTATAAATGTAATTAAAGAAGGGGTGTTTTATGTGCCTACTACAGATCATAGGTTATTAAAGCGAGTGTATAAAGAAAATAATTTTATTCAGTTTGAGTTTTATCCCAATGTACCTCAGGTTGGGTTAGGGATAAATGAAAACATGAAATTTAAGAAAATAGATTAGAGTGTAATTTGAAATAAGGACGAAGGGAGACATATAAAAATATGTTATATATAATCATTGGTTCCATAGTAATTATGACAATATTACCTTGTATAGCAGAAATTAATACCCACAAAGCATTAAAAGAAGCTGAAAAAATGAAAAGAAGGCAATGCCAGAATTCAAATGTCTAAAACTGTTACACAAACAGATATTATCTGTAACGCTCTTCCAACATAGATATAGCAACGGTTAAAGCGATATTAATATGGGCACTTTGTTACAATAAAGCGTAACTATCTGTAACACCTTTAAATCTTGTAATATCAATGGTTTAAGTCGTATGTGTTACAGAGTTACAGATGTTTTCAACTTCTTTATATAAAATATATTTTAATATAAAAATATATAATATATAAAAGAAATTATATATAAGTATGTAACACTTTTTCTGTCACAAATTAAGCTTAAACTATTGATATTGCTACATTGTTATTGTTACAAATACCCTCAAAAAGTGTTACAGATAAACATGAAAAAAGAGGTGAAATTGATGAATTTATATAAAAAAACGGAGGCAATATTATATAATTATAAAAAAACTAAGATTGAAATAAAAAATTATTTTCTAGACCTTGAAGCACTAGAAAATGATTATCAAGGCGTACAAGCAATAGGATATGAGGAACGCTCTTCACCAACGAATGCATTTAATAGCAGTGTAGAGAATGAGATAATAAAAAGAGATGAAAATATATTAAAACTTAGAAATAAAATAAGGCTTAAAGAAATTGAAATAGAAAAAGTAGATAATGTACTTAACTCTTTAAATGAAAGAGATAAATATATTATTAAAGAATATTATATAGAACGTAATCAACTAAAAAATATAAGTAAGCATATTAATTTAGAAGAAAGTTATTTATCTAGTTATAAGAGTAAATTAATTAAAGATATCTCAAATATAATGTTTTTACAAGAACAATATTAGAAAATACTTAGAAACATCTTGTATCATGCTAATATATTAAGGTTAAAAAGGTTATATAATAGTATCATAGAAATATATCAAGAGAGATACTTGTTGCAAGTATCTCTTATTTTTATATAAGGAGGTTTATCTATGAATATAGTTACTAATGAGCAAAGTAAAATGATTGATAAATTGCTTGAAGGCCACACAGTTACTGCAATTGCGAAATCACTTAGACTTCATCCAAGCACATTATATAGATGGTTAGATAAATCTGAAGTTAAGGTTGAGCTTGAGGAGCGAAGAAAGGTGTTGAGAAAATCAGCTAGAGATAAGATTACAGGCAATGTTAATAATCTAGTTGATAAGATGCTGGACTTAGCTAATACTTGTACTGACCAAAGAGTTAAGTATAATGCAATTAAGTATTTACTAGATCAATGTCTTGGAACTCCAGCGACTACTAAGGAAGAAAGTAATGTTGATGGAAATGGCAATGATAATAAAGATACTAATACTCTTAAGAAAGAGATTGAAGACATAAAGAACCTAAAGGTTGTTAAGTAGTATCGAAAGGTATACTTAATGATACTAGCAATAATTACATGATATAATGCGACTTTCAGGTCATATAAATACTATTCATAGGTATCAAAAATATATGTTGACATTTTAAGACTGTGAGAATATCATAGAAGCATAGATTGAAGCTATGGGGTACCTTCTAAAACAGAAGGTTTTTAAAATAGCGTTTTTCAATTCCACAATTTCTATAATATTTTTAAAAAGTCGAGGTGTTAGCATGTTATATTTTGCTTATCATAGAACTTCAACAAAAGAACAACATTTAGATAGAGGGATATCTGAGATTAATGATTTTGTTACTAAAGAGAAAATAGAACTTGTCAGTAATATTTATACTGATCAACAAACTGGGAAAAACTTTAATAGACCATTTTATGACAAAATGATTCAAGATATGGCACTAATAAAAAAGGTTAATCCAAATGAAAAGATAGCTTTAATATTAACCGAGTTGGATAGACTAGGAAGAAACAAACAACTTATATTAGCTGAAATAAGAAAGATGCAAGATAAAGGTATAAGGTTAATGATTCTAGAAATTCCAACTACATTGACAGAGCTGCCAAAGGATAGTTCTATAGCTTCTATGATAATGGAGACTATTAATAATATGCTTATAGAAATGTATGCATCATTTGCCCAGGCTGAAATAGAGAAAAAAGAGAAACGACAAAAGGAAGGTATTGCAGCTAAAAAGGCGAGGGGTGAATGGGACGATTATGGCAGACCAAGAGCATTGGATTTTGAAAAGTTTGTAAAAGAATATAAAAGAGTGTTGAAAGGTGATATTAAACCAACTGAATGTATGAAATTACTTAATATTACTAAGCCAACTTATTACAGGTATGCTAAAGAATATAATATATGTGGGGATTAATGTGGCTAAAAATTATATATTCAGAGTTAAAATATGTGATAAACCTATGTAAAAGAAATTTTTTATATTTATAAATTATAAAAATTTAATAAATTTTAGAAGGATTTTGCCCTTTCGTGTATAATTAGTTACACGTAGAGAGGGGAGAATAATATGCCATTAATGTATATAGCAAAAATCAATCTTAATTCTAAAATATTTGATGTCTATGAAGAAAAATTAAAACTGGATAAAGTTCTAAATGAGATATTCCAAAAGGTGAATGAGGAAGAAACTTATCAAATAAGTAAGAGAAAACAATTTAAAGATAGTCGAGGAAATACAAAGGTATATATAAAAACATCAGAATATCAATTCAATGAGCTAACTAAATTTGATGAAGAGAAGATTGTTACTGGTAAAGTAATTAGAACTTATAATAGACCCACAGAAGACTTTAACAAAAACAATGAGTTAGTTCATACATACGTTCAAGAACATGTAAGTATATATTTTTATTTTGATGTAAGAAAGGAATTAGTTACCTTTAGCGTTAGACAGGCATTTGGGTATAATCAGTTTACAGAAGCATTTAAATATTTGTTAAATATAAGTATAAAAGATTATGAATTTGAAGTGTTTTTAAAAAAAGATCAAGACATGCTTGAAAGGAAACTCAAAAGCTTAAGAAAAGTAAAAAGAGTATCTGCTACATTAATTCCACCAAATTCAAATGAAAGTGAGTTAAAAGCTTTAAGAGAGTCAATAGGTTATATAGCTGAATGTAGGGAGACTAATGCTAAAAAAATTAAGTTAGATTTAATTGATACCGATGATATCGGATTGAATATGGACGCAAAAATGATGAAAGAAACAATAAGCGCAGCTGTTAAAGGTTATGGAGACATTACAACATATGGAATAAATAAAAATGGAAGAGAGCAAATTGTAAAGTCTAATACAGATGCGGCATTAACACGAATTGTAAATGAAAATTTAGAAGAAGATGACTATAATGCAGAAGCTAGAGATTTTATTGCAGCAGTAAGAGCAGAAGGTATGCTCAATATGTAGATAAAGGATGTAAAAAATATGAATAACGAATCTTCATTTAGTAGGATAGTTAGGTATAAAAAGTATAGAGATATTTATAATACTAATACTATGGAAGTAAGAGTCTCGTTAATAAGTTCAATAATAATAACTATGTTAATAACTTTAGTATTTAATCAAGCAAACATAGTTGATATTAATAATCTAATGAGGGAAATGACAAAAGAAATTGCAATTGTATTAATAGGATTTTTAGGTTTTGTGATTTCAGGTCTTGCGATATTAACATCTGCTATATCTAATAAATTTATAAACATATTAAAGAAACAGGACAGGATTAATGTTATTGAAAAGATTTTACTTAGTTTTTATTTGTTAGGCATAATTGTTGGAGTAGATATAATAAGTAGTTTGATTATGTATATAACTACATACTCTACTTATTCATATAATATTTTTTGTATAGGTATTTGTTCATTTTTATACACATATACGATAGTATTTATAATTTTTTATTCAATAGCGTTAATTGGAAATTGTATTGAAATTTTTAAAATTATTAATATGGTTGATGAGGATATTAATGAGGGGAATACTAACATAAATGATAACGTAAGTGATGACAGATATTTGTATATGAGCTTTAGAATGACTGCATTAGAGAACATTTTTTTTACAAACCAAAGTAATGATACTTTAGAAAAGGTAAAAAAGTATTATGAATTAATGAATAAATTGATTGATGATGGGTGTAAAGATGAACTACAAAAAGGAAGATTAAAGGCCATTGTGAAAAACAAATTTCATGGTTTAGATGAAAATCGCAAATTCAATGGTAGTAAGAAATGATTTAGAAATTTGAAGAGGTGATAAAGCTTGAAAATACCATTTGATTTTCCTAGTGATGAAGCTCGTAATAAATGGTTGCTTTATCACTATCTTAAAAAATCCTATACTGATATAGGAATAGAAGATAAAAAAGCTGAAGAATTAACAGATAATAGAATATTAGAAAACTCTAAGAATTTGTTTGGATACCATGGCTTAGCCTGGCAATTAGGACAAATAAGCTTAGAGTTTTTTTGTATGTATTTTTTACAAGACATATATCTTCCTAAGGAAGATAATGCAGCAGCTCCATTGGCTTCGGTTCATGAAGAATTATGGCATGATATTCAAGAAAGTATTATTGGTACTGGACCTGAACAATTGGGAAGAGTTCTTCCAAGAGGTACTGGTAAATCAGCCTTTGGTACTTTAGGCCCTACTTGTTGGAGCGTAGCATATAAACATAAAACTTATGTGTTAATATGCTCTGACATAGGGAGTACCGCGGAAAAGTTTATAAAAGATATTAAGGACAACATGCTTGAAAATGAGTATATTGAATCTGCTTTTGGTAAAATACTTGATGATAAAAATAGAAATTTTATTTGTAATGCTACTCAACTAGAATTTATTAATCATACTTTTGTCGAAGCTATTTCTTCTACATCTCCTATGAGGGGTAGAAAATATAAAAATGTTAGACCAGACCTTATAATATTAGATGACTATCAATCAGAGGATGATGTTAGGACTGAAGAAGCCAGAGAAAAGAAGTGGAAGAGGTATTCTGATGACGTTAAGTTCGCTAAGCAAAGACCTGTAAGAAGAAATGGTAAGATTATTAAAAAAGGTACCGTGCTTATGGCTTGGGGAACTCAACAGCATAAGGAGTGTTTCTATTCCAAGTTAATTAAAACAGCTACTTGGACCTTTAAGAAAGAAAAAGGGGTCTTAGTTGATGATTTTATAGGTGAAAAAGGGCAAAAGATTAATGGTGTTGATTATTTATTTAATAATGGCCTATGGAAGCAGTTTAAGGATATTCTTTTTAATTTTAAAAACAATACTAGGTTAGAAGATGCTAAAGAATTTTACTATAATAATGAAAAAGAAATGCAATTTCCTATGCTTTGGAGTGAATTTTGGGACTGCCTAGAGTTGGCCCTAGACTATTTTGAAAACCCCAATTCTTTTAAACAAGAGGTTCAAGGGGATGTGGATTCTATAGGGGAAAAATGGTTTAAGCAAATGCATACTGAAACTAGAGAGGAAATTGAGAGTCATGAATTTATAAAAACAATGATTTGTGCTGACCCAGCTTCTGCAGGCGGAAGAAAGAATGACTATTCAGCCTTTATTGTAGGTTCTGAAGCTACTAATGGGTATAAATATGCTAGAAAAGCTGAATTAGCTAAGATAAATGCAAGGCAGGAGTTTGATAAATATATCCAATACATGGTCGATTTGCTTGTTGAGTATCCAGATGCTACTCATATAAGCATTGAAAAGAATACTTTTAATGGAGCTGATGCAAATCAATTGGAAAAAGCTATTAAGGACCATGAAATTTTAAAGTATAGAAACATAACAATTATAAATGAGCAACAGCGTAAAAATAAAGATGATAAAGTTAGTACAATAGTTCCTTTCGTAAATCGAGGGGAATTTGTTTTTTGTGAAGAAGATCAAGAATTTATTAATCAATTTATGGAATTTGCAGGACAAAAGTTTACTACACATGATGATGCTGCTGACGTTAGTTCTGAGTTCTGGCTAAAAGTTGATGAAATTAAGACAGTTAATAAAGTCAAAATGTTAGATAGAAGGAGTTTGGGGGTGTAGCTAGTTGACTTTAAGTGACTTGGTAAAAAAGCTATTTAAAAAAGAAGTAGGCTTAAACCTTAGTAATCCTGAGCATTTGCAAGTAGTAAAAAAAGCCTATGGTATCTATTATGTATTTAAAAATATCTATGAAAAAATGTATAGATATTATAAAGGTGATACTGATGCAATTAGAAAATATTTATTTGTAACTGAAAGATCTAATTTAAAAGTAAATGCTAACTATATAAAGAAATTTATTAAAGAAGAAGTTGCATATACCCTTGGGAATGACATAACTTATGAGTCCAGGAGCGGAAACGAAGATGTTATAAAAGATATAGAATATTATACAGCGCATTGGGATGAATTGCATGATACTGATTTAATGAAATATCTTTTAATATTTACACATGTGTATGAGCTATATTATGTAGATGATAACGCTGATTTTTGTAGCAAGATTATAAAGCCTACTGATGGTTATGCCTATATGGATAATGCTTCAGGCAAGGTTTTATTTTTTATTCATAATTTCAAAAATGATTTTGATACAATTAATTCCTTCGTTGATGTTTACACTGCTGATAAGATATATCACTTTGACAATAAGTTTAATGAAATTGCAGCTCCAACTCAAAATATTTTTGGTGAGGTACCAGTTACTATAGGAAAATTAACTGAGGAAGGTACTGACGATAGTTTATATAGTGATATAAAGGGCTTACAGGATGCTTTTGAAACTAATTTAAGTGATGTAGGTAATGAAATATCTGATTTTAGAAATGCATATTTATTATTTAAAAATGCTCAAGTTGATAAAAATGACATACCAGATATGAAAAAACTAGGAGTTATTCAATTCCCAGCGGCTGGAGGTGATGCAGCATGGTTAATTAAGAATATAAATGATACATTTATTCAAAACACTTTAGATAGGTACGAGGATACAATGTACCAACTTGCTTGCCATATTAATCATAATGAGAAATTGCAATCTAATTTATCAGGTATAACTCTAAGATCCAGGTTAATAGTACTTGAAAACAAATGTAATCTAGAGATAAAGGCTCATAAAAACATAGTAAAAAATAGGCTTAGATTTTTATTCAAGTACCTAGATATTAAAAAGAATAAGAAATATGATTTTAAAGACATTAAGGCTCTTTATACTCCAAATATACCAAGTGATGATTTAGCTACAGCGCAAATGTTATCACAAGTTCCAGAAGGCATTATTTCTAAAGATACAGCCAGGGGATTGTTTAGTTTTATAAATAATAAGGTGGCGGAGGCTGAAAAGGTAAAAAAAGAGCTAAGTGAAGAAATGGACTTTGGAAACAAATATAATGATATCTTTCCTGAAGGTAGTAATTAGCTATGAAAAGCATGGATTACTGGAAAAAAAGAGCTGAGAATATCTCAAATCATGAATTTGAAAAGGCTGATAGCTACAAATTACAGCTAGAAGAAGAGTATAAGAAAGCTTTGAAAAATATCTGTGAGGACATAGATGCTTTTCACAATAAATTTGCTAATGATAATAAAATAAGCATATCTGAAGCTAAGAAAATGCTAGCTAGAGATGAGCTTAAAGATTTTAAAATCAGTTTAGATGAGTTTATTAAAAAAGCTAAAAACAATGAAAACCTAAAATGGGAAAATGAACTTAATAATTTATCTAGTAAAGTTAGAATAACAAGGCTCCAATCTTTACAGGCACAAATAAGAAATCAAATAGAAAGTTTATACACTAAACAGCAAGACAATACTACAAATCTTTTGAGCGAAATATGTGAGGATACTTATTATAGAAATATATATGAAGTTCATAGAGGTTTAGGAATAGGTGTTAATTTTGCTAAATTAGACACTAATACAGTAAATAAAATAATTTCTGAACCGTGGCATGGAAATAATTACAGTAATAGGATATGGAATAATAAAGAATTACTCATAAAGGAGTTGCAATCTAATTTAACACAGGCTTTTATTAGAGGCGATAGCATAGATAAGACTTCTAAAATAATAGCTAATAGAATGAATGTTGGAATTGGTAGAGCTAGGACCTTGGTTAATACTGAAAGTGCAAATATTATTTCTAAAGCCACTTTTGACAGCTATAGTGGGAGTGGAGTTGTTAAAGAATATGAAATACTCGCTACTTTAGATTTACATACAAGTAAGATATGTAGATCTATGGATGGGAAAGTATTTAAAGTATTCGAAAAAGAAATAGGTGTTAATGCTCCACCCTTTCATCCGAATTGCAGAAGTACCACGATGGCATATTTTGATGATGCTATAGACGAAGAAAGAATTGCAAGAGATCCAGTTACAGGTGAAACTAATTATGTACCTGGTGATATAAAATATGAAGATTGGTATAAAGAAAATGTTGCTAATAATTCGAAAGCATTAGCAGAGGAAAAGAAAATACAAAATAAATCAACTGATAAAAAGCAGTATGAAAAATATAAAGATGTTTTAGGAAAAGATTTAGATGTAAATAACTTGGCAGAATTCCAGGAATTGAAGTATAATAATAAGGAGCATTGGGATAGATTAGCTTATAAATACAAGCTTAAAACTGTTTATAATTTAGATAATTTAAAGAATACAGAAATATTCTCCAACAAGAATGTAATTAAGCACATTCTTGAGGGTGAAGTGAATAGAAGAGGTAAAGCAGTTGGTTTTCATATGGAAAATATGCCAACTAAAAAAGGTGAAATTATAGAAAGTACTAGAAGTAAAGTTGATAAAAACGGTATATATAATGCTAATGTAACTATTAATGGTGTTTCTAAAATAGCTAAATCAACATTTTTTCCAATCAACATGACACCACAACAAGTAGTTAATGTTATAAATGAAGCTTATTTAACTATGAAGCCTTATAGAGGAGCAATGATGAAGGGAAATACTAAATGTGGATTTGATATAGGTATATATTTAGATGAAAAAGGTAAAATATCAACAGCATTTCCATTAATAGTATAGAAAGAAGAAGGTGATATCATGAATTATAAATTTGTAACTGTTCCAGTATATGCTGTACCAAAATTAGTTATGGAGTTTGAAGAAGATTATTCAATGTTAACAAATATATTCATGGAAATAGTTCTTGGTTATGATAGTAAAATGGATTGGCTAAAGGCCATAAACGATATTATGTCTGGAACAGATGAAAAACATGATTTTGGAGTTCCTGGATTTGGAGCAGAGGTTGGCAAAGAAAAAACAATAATATATTGTGATTTTACAGATGAAGAATTTGAAATATCAACATATGAATTTAAAAAGTTGTCCGAGATATGGTTTGATAAGTTAGAAGAGTTTGAAAAAACAGGTAAAATTGATTAATAAGCACTTACTAAGTAACAATAGTAGGTGCTTTTATTATGCCTGAAATGAGGTGAATGTTTATGAGTACTGCAGTGCAAATAACGTTAATAATATGTTCCACAATTGTAATACTGAGTTTTATGGGGAATAAAAAGAAGCCTTAGAAATAAGGCTTTTTATTTTGCCCTTAGCATGGCTTAAACTGCTTTAAACGTCTTGTGTGCTTACTTAAGTGTACAAGGTATAAATACATTAAAAATAATATAAACACATGTCCTAAGGCTCGTATGGAGGTTTAGGGGATAGGAGGAAATATGTTAAAGAAAGATTTACTAGAAAAAATCAAAAATGCAAAAGATGATGAGGATATAAATTCTCTATTATCTGGGACTGATATTGAAGAAACTTTTAAAGCTAGTGGACTTACGTTGGAAGCTTTTAAGGGGAAACTTAAGGAAAAAGATTTTAAGGCGTTCTTAGAAAGTGAAAATGATAAGCACTTTAATAAAGCTTTAGGTACTTGGAAGGAAAATAACTTAGAAAAGGAACTTGACCCTTTTATAAAGGAGAAGTATCCAGATTTAGTTACTGATCCAACTCAAAAGAAATTATTAGAGTTAGAAAAAGAATTAGAAAAAGAAAGAAAATCTAATGCTAGAAAAGATTTACTAACAGAAGTAATGAAATATGCAGCTGATAAAAAGTTACCAGCTAGTGTAGTGGAAAAGTGCTTAGGAGAAGATTTTGATAAAACTAAAGAAGTTATTGATTCAATAGCTGAGGATTGGTCAAAAGGTCTTGAAACAATGGTTACTGAAAAGATGAAATCTAACAGCTATGTACCAGGAAAGGGTTCAGACGGTAAAGCTATTAGCATTGGAGCTGCAATTGCAGCGCAAGCAAATGGAAATAAAGTAGAAGGTGCTCCTAATCCATGGGGCGATGATAAATAGGGAGGGAAATTTATGTATTTTAAAAAAGAAACTTATAATTCAGATCTAGAAATTTTAGTTACACCTGCAAACTTAGTTACTTTTAGTGGAACAGTATTAACTGATGTGGCTACGGCAGATGAATATGGTAGGAAATATGTATTAAATGGTAGTTTAATAGATGCTGATGGTAATGTGGTTAAGCAAACTGGAGCCACTGGTTCAGAAACATTAACATCTACTCCAGTAGGTATATTATATAAAACTGTAGATGTAACTAATGGTGATATGCCATGTAGCTTAGTAGTAGAGGGATATTTAAGGGCAGATAGAGTTTTAGATGGCTTTGCAGCTAAGGCAATAACTGCAATTAAGACTGCTTTACCAAACATAACATTTAGATAATAAGAGGAGGAATTAATAATGCCAAGAATAGAAGAAGTTTTTAATACTAAAGAGTTAATTAATTACTATAAGGAAAGAAAAATCACCCCAATGTTAGGTGAAAGTTTGTTTCCAGAAAGAAAGATTCAAGATATTGAATTTGACATGATATTAGGGGCTGGAGGGTTACCAGTTAGTGCTGAAGTACATGCATTTGACACTAAAACTCAATTAGCTAGTAGAGAAGCAATTGAAAAAGGAGTTGCAAGCTTAGCATTAATTAAAAGACAAATTAAGGTTGCAGAAAAAGAAATAATCAAAATTCAAAATCCAAGAACTGATGCTGAATTAGCATTTGTTTTATCTCAACTGTACAATGATTCTGAAAAGATGGTTGACTCAGTAAAAGTAAGAGTTGAAGCCATGAGAATGGAAGTTCTTTCAAGTGGTAAGCTTAAAATAGAGGAGAATGGGGTTAAAGTTACTCTTGATTATAAGGTTCCAGCTGGTAACAAGAAGTCATTCAACTGGAGCAATGCTACTACATCTACACCACTTGTTGATTTAGAAACTTTAGCATCTGCAGTTGAAACTCAAAGTGGAAGTAGACCTACTAGAGCTCTTACTTCTAGAAAAATTGTTAAGGCAATATGTGCAAGTGAATCTGTGAGAAAAGCAATTAATGGAGTTAATTCAGATAAAATTGTTACTTTGGCTCAATTAAATGAGTTATTAGTACAATGTGAATTGCCTATATTTGTTACTTATGAGGGTAAGTATAAAATTGAAGGTGCTAAAGGATTTACTACTAATAGATACTTCCCTGAAAATGTTATTTCAATGTTTGGAGATGGTACTTTAGGGGAGACAATCTATGGTCTAACTGCAGAAGAAGTAAAATTAATTGGTGATGGCAAGATGGAAGAAGCTTCAATGGTTGGGAATATCTTTGTTGGAACCTATACATCTATAGATCCTGTTGGAGAATTTACTAAGGCTGCAGCTACAGCGTTACCTTCTTTCCCACACGGTGAAGAATTAGGAATTGGAACTATAACTTTAGCTTAATTTAAGAGGGATTAATTGCCCTCTTTTATTTATAAGGAGGAGCTATATGGATTTTACGGATCAAGAATATGAAGAAATGGCTGTACAAGTTATAAGAACATATTTAAATAAGGATTTTTCTGATGATTATATTAGAAAAAACTTTAAATTTGCAATGTATAGAATGATTAATAAAGCCAAGCAATTAGAAGGAAGTAAGCCTACTGGAGTTAAATCAATCACAGAAGGTGATGTCTCAATGACTTTTGAAAACGCCTCAGATGCATTTGTAATTGATGATGAAATTAAAGCTTTGTTACCTTCTCCATATATTAGGATGTATTAGAAAGTTGGTGAGTCAATGTTAGCGCAAGCTATGAATATAGCCAGAAAAGCCATAGAAAGTCTTTATGATTGCACTTGTAATATAAGCGGTGGCATGGAAAAGATTAAGGATCCTGTTACTAAAGAAACTAAATTAGTGCCAAAAATAAAATATAGTGATGTTCATTGCAGGGTATCTAAACAAAATTTATCTAAGAATAATCAAACTGATACTGTAAACCAAGTAGCCTATGAGCTTAAATTGTTTATTGCTCCAGAGTTAGAAATACACCAAGGAGATATAATTGAAGTTACTAGATTTGGAGTAACTACTAAATATATTGCTGGTGAAGGCTTTATATACAATACACACCAAGAAGTAATTATTAGTAAAGAGGATAAGGCATAATGGCTAAACTAGGAAGCTTTGATTGCTCTGAATTTAGAAAGCTTGCTGGAAGCTTCCAAAAGGCTTTAGATGAAAGAGTAATTGAAAGATGGATAAAAGAATTTCTTTTAGAAATGGCTTTTCGTGCTGAAAGGAAGATTAAAAAGCGTACTCCAGTAGGTGTATATCCCGATAAAACTGGAGGACATTTAAGACGTAACTGGCAAGTAGGAGAAGTTATTAAGCAAGGGAATGCATATATAGTAGAAATATTTAATAACGTTGAGTATGCAAGCTATGTGAATAATGGTCATAGAACTAGAAATCATAAAGGATGGGTCGAGGGACGGTTTATGGTTGAAATATCTATGCAAGAGATAGAAAGAGATTTGCCTAAGTTCTTGGAAAAGAAACAAGTAGAATTATTAAATCAAATACTTAATGGTAGGTGATAATGAATGAGTAATATTGAAATGAAGATAGAGGAATTAGAAAAAAGAGTGGCTGAACTTGAAAAGCAAGTCCAGCCAGTAGATATTAATAAAATTACTGAAAAGTTCGCTGAAGAATATTCCCAAAAATCTAATCATCTTCTTTAGATTTTAATTCTTCATACCTTTTAAGTATAGTGACACATACTTCAGCAGAAAGCTTCATATTAGTCAAATGAATATTAACATAAGGATCATTTGAAGGGTTAGGATTTTTTAATTTAAGTTCTTGTAAATAATCAGATAAGAGTTTATCAAAGTTTATATTTGACATGGATATCCCTCCTTTCTTAGTAAAATTATAACATTAAATAAGAAGGTGATAACATAAATGATTTAAGAATAGGAATTAATCAGGTATTAGATAAAGAATTTCCTAGCATAAATATATATGGAGAAGAAATAAAGCAGGGCTTTCAGGAGCCTTGTTTTTTTATTAAGATTCTAAGCTCAGCACAAAATAAGGAGATTAACAGAAGGTATAAGAAAAATATATTCTTTGATGTTCATTACTTTAGTGATAAAGAGGATATAAATGCGGATTGCCTTGATATGGCTGATAAGTTATATGAGGTGCTTGAGTATGTGCCAGTAGGTAATATCCTATACAGAAGTACTGGCATGACCCATGAGGTTGTAGATGGAGTTTTACATTTCATGCTGCAATTTGATTACAAAGTAATTAAGCAAGTAGATCGCGAACCTATAATGCAAAATTTAAAAGTTGAGGTGAAAACTATTGGAGAATGAAGAAGTTAAATTTAGTAAAGAACAAATAGTATCTTCTAAACAATTTACAGTAATAGAAAAGGACATATTAAAAGCTATTTTAGAAGATAAGGAATATAGCTTAGAAGAAGCTAAAGAAGTATTAGAAGAGTTTAAAAAGAAAGAGGTGAAATAGTATGGCTGGAGGAACTTGGGAAAAACAAAACAAGATTAGACCAGGTGCATATATAAATTTCAAGTCTAAAAAACAAGCTATAACGCCAATAGGTGAAAGAGGTATTGCTACAATGCCTTTAGAATTACCTTGGGGGCCAGAAAAACAAATTCTTACTCTATATGCTGATGATGATTTATCTAAAGTACTTGGAATAAATATAGCAGATGAAAGCGCGCTACTTATTAGAGAAGTATTTAAGAGAGCAAAGATACTTCTATTATACAGGCTCAACGAAGGGACTAAAGCCACTGCAACATTAGATGGATTAACCGTTAATGCAAAATACACAGGGACTAAAGGAAATAATATTACTGTAGTAATCCAAAACAACATAGATGTTCCAGGCAGCTTTGAAATTATAACTATGTTTGAAGGAAATAAGGTAGACAAACAATTAGGTAAGGCTATATCTGACTTAAAAGCTAACAGTTATGTTGAATTTAAGGGCACTGGAGAATTAAAAGCTGCTGCAGGATTACCACTTACAGGTGGGGAAAATGGAACAGTTACTAATCAAAATTATACTGATTATTTAGCAGCTATAGAGCCTTGCGAATTTCATACAGTAGGTATTTCTACTAAAGATCCTGCTATTAAAGCAGTAGCAACCACATTTATAAAAAGATTAAAAGAAGATGGTAGACAAGTTCAGTTAGTATTAGAAAATTATTTAGAAGCTGATAGTGAAAATGTTATTAGTGTTAAAAATGGAGTTGTTTTAAGTGATGGAACACCAGTACCATCTGATAAGGCAGTTGCATTTGTAACAGGAGCTACAGCAGGTGCTAATATAAATCAGTCAAATACTTATGCCGTTTATAATGGTGCTATTGACGTTGATGTGAAATATACTAACAGAGAGATTGAAGAAGCTTTGGCAAATGGTGAGATAGTATTCACTATAAGTAACGGTCGAGTGGTAATAGAGCAAGATATTAACACATTTAAAACTTTCACAAGTGATAAAGGAAAAGACTACAGGAAAAATAGAGTAGTAAGAACTTTGTTTGAAGTAAACAATGGCATTAGGCTGCTATGGGAAACTAATTACATTGGTAAAGGCAACAATAGTGACGATGGAAGAAATCTATTTAAAAAAGATGTCATTAAGTTTTTAGAGAGATTACAAGGAATTGGAGCTTTAGAAAACGTAGTTCCAGAAGATGTAGAAGTTTTATCTGGTTCAGATAAAGATTCCGTAATATCAAGAATAGGGATACAGCCTGTTGATGCTATGGAAAAATTATATATGGATGTGGAGGTGGAATAGTATATGCCTTATTTAGATTTTAAAGATACTATAAGTGGTCAAGAGGCAAGAGCCTATGCGACCATAGATGGAAGAAATGAAGAACTATTTTATATTAAAAAACTTGAATCCAAAATTGAAAAAGAAAAAAGTGAAGGCAAAACATTAGGCAAAAGAGGTACACAAAGTAAAGCTAAGGGGTACAAAGGAACAGGTACCCTTACAATTTACTATGTAACTTCTTTATTCAGAGAGCTTATGCTTAAATACATGAAGGATGGGATTGACACTTATTTCGATATAACAGTTGTAAATGAAGATCCTACAAGTTCAATCGGAAGACAAACATTAGTATTGAAAAATTGTAATTTGGATGAATGCTCTATGGCACTACTTGATGTAGACTCAGATTCTTTAGAGGAAGATGTAGGATTTACATTCGATGATGTAGATTTATTAGATAAATTTAATGAACCAGTATTAGGATAATAGGAGGAGTATAAAATGAGTCAATTTGAAGATTTTTTAATGGAAAGTTTTGAGGATGCAGTAGAGATTGAAAAAGAAATAATTATGGGTGGAAGAAAAAGAAAGATGAAGTTTAAGCCTATATCTTCAACTTTAGGTGATGAAATAAGAAAGAAATGTAGAAAGGTTACATTTACAAAAGGGCAAAAGATGTATGAAACAGATCAAGATAAATATATTTCAAACCTTATTATAGAAACTACAACATATCCAGATTTAAAAAATGCAGAGCTTCAGAAATCCTGGGGAGTAATGGGTGCAGAGCAACTTCTGGAATCCATGAAATTAAAGATGAGCGACGGGGAATATTCTGATTGGTCAAACGTAGTAAGTGAAGTGAATGGGTATAATAGGACTATGGAGGAACTAGTAGACGAAGCAAAAAACTAATAAAGGGGGACGATAGTGAGGCTACATATGCACACTATGCCCTCCACAAACTTAAAATCCTTCCTGGCACATTAGCAAATATGTCTAGACAAGAAAAAGCCTTTATTTATGCTTCTATAGATTTACATGTAGAGAGTGAAAAGAAATCTTTAAGCAAGACAAAGAAATAAGAAGTAATAAAGATAATAATTGAATTATTAAGGAATATTTGTTAATATTTAAATAACTAAGTGGGAGGTGTTCTTGTGGGATTATTTTTTAAGAAGAAAAAGAACATAAATGGAGAATTAGATAAATTTGAACTTAGACATATAACAGGACTAGAAATACCAGAAAAGATGTATTGCGAAGTTACTGTATACAGTGATAAATTGGTTATTGAATCTGGGGATAAGGAATATAATTTAAAAATGGAAAAAATATGTTCAGTTGATTTTGATATGAACTTAGATATAGAAAAATATACAAAATCAAGCATGGTAAAAGGTGTAGTTGGGGCAGCTACATTTGGAGTATCAGGTGCAATTATCGGATCATCACCAAAAACAAAAGAAAAGAGAAAAGTTACTTGTAAAGCTATTATAAGTTATGAGAACAGTTCTGGGGATACTGCATATATGATATTTGAAGATCTTGAGGCAAATGCAGTAAAAGGAGCGGCAAGATTAGTAGATACATTAAGACCAATAGTAAAAAAGAGAGAAGAAAAAAATAAAATTGAATTATAAAACTTAAAAAGCATCTATAACTAGGTGCTTTTTTATTATGCCTTGAAAGTGAGGTGATAGTTATGGCTACAGTGGCAACTTCGTTAAAAATGTTTGACCAGATGACTAGTCCTCTCCAACAAGTTACACAGGCACTTAACCTTACCATATCAGCTATGGATCGAATGAATAACTCAGCGAGTAAAGATATCAAAATGACTAATACATTAAATGCAGCAAGGGCGGCAATCCAAAAATCTAATACGGGATTACAAGAATTAGCTAGTTCTCAAGGAAAAGCAACTAGAGAACAAAACAATTTAAATAACTCATTTGAGAAAGGCTCACAAGCTGCTAATGGGTTAATGGGGAAGGTCAAAGGTCTTGTAGGAGGATATTTAGGTTTTCAA
This sequence comes from Clostridium peptidivorans, assembly GCF_900205925.1. GTDB lineage: Bacteria > Bacillota > Clostridia > Clostridiales > Clostridiaceae > Clostridium_AK > Clostridium_AK peptidivorans. The sequence goes on from NZ_OAOD01000003.1 coordinate 211,195, forward strand.
GCTGCTAAACAAGGAATTAAATCTACTATAGGAGGAGCTATGGGGCTTCAACAGCAGCTCTTTACACTACAAGGTATTATGGGCAACAAAGATGTTGCAACTGCATATTTTGATAATCTACAAAAGAAAGCTAATGAATCTGTATTTGGATTTGAAGAGTTTGCGGGTAATGCTAGAAAATTTATGCAATTTACAAAGAACACTAAAAGCTTAGATAAGTTAGCTAATCTTTCTGAAAGACTTACGCTTATGGACCCAGCCCAAGGATTAGAAGGTGCAGGATTTGCAATGAAGGAAGCAATGAGTGGAGATTTTACTTCTTTAAAAGAAAGGTTTGGTTTTGGAAAAGCTGATGCGGAAATACTTAAGGCTTCAAGCTCTATGGATGATTTTATATCTAAATTTGATAAATTATTAGCTAAAAAGGGTTTTACTGAGAGTATGCTACAACAATATAACAAATCAGCAACTGCACAGTTTGATAATTTAATGTCCAATATTCAAACATCATTAGCTGAATCAGGTAGTAATGCCTTGGAGATACTTGCTCCTGTTATAACACAGTTAAATCAAGCATTTAGTAATGGAGATTTTCAAGTATTTTTTAACTCAATATCAACTGGAATAGCTGGAGCTGTTAATTTGATTTTATGGTTAGTCGATGGGGTACAGTGGATTGGAAGTGGCATACAAAGTAATTGGGGAATTATAAGTCCCATATTAGCTGGAGCTATAGGAGCAATTATTACACTTAAAGGAGCAATGCTTGCTTATAATATAGTACAAGGAATATCCAAAGGTATTCAACTTGCTTCTGCAATTGCTACAGCAGTTCATACAAGGGCAACATTGGCTAAAGTTGATGTAGATGCGGCAGCCACAGCATCTCAGTGGGGACTAAATGCAGCAGTATTAGCATGCCCTTTAACATGGTTAGTAATTATTATAATAGCAGTTATAGCAGCAATAATTGCATGGTCAGTTCACACTTATGGACTTCAAGCAACTTGGCTTATGTTTACTAATTTTTTAATCACTGCATTTGATACACTTAAGATTTGTGCATTTATGGCAGTATACGGAATAATGAATATGTGGGATTCTTTAGGTGTTTCATGTTATCAATTATCTGTAAACATTCAGAATGCGTTAGGTAATATGAAAGCTGGGGGGCTTATGATAATACAAAACTTTGTTAATGGTGCAATAGATCTAATCAATGATTTAATAAATACGGTGAATAAAATCCCAGGGGTTTCAATTAAAGTTATAGATGAGGTTACTTTTGGTACTGAAGCTATGGCAGAAAATGAGGCTGAAAAGGCTGGCAGGAATAAGGATTTGGCTGCTTACATGTCGCAAAAAGATGCAGCAAAGAAAGCAAGAGAAAATAATTTGAAAAATATGGTCAAGGAGGCAGATGCGGATTTAGCTAAAAGGCAAGCAAAAATAAATGCAGCTAAGGGAGCTCATGCAAAAGCTCCAAAAGAAAATAAACTATCTGCTGGTGCTGGAATAGATTTAAACAAGTGGAATAAAGCACAAGGTCCAGGAGCGTTGTCTATGAGTGGAGATAAAGACAAGAATCTCAAAGATGCTAACAAACACCTTAAGAATATGGATGATAAAATGGATGTTTCCAATGAGCATTTAGAAATAATGAGAGATCTAGCAGAAGCAGAAAGTATTCAAAATTTTGTTACCTTAACTCCTACAGTTCAAGTAACTACTGGAGATATAAGAGAAGAGGCAGATATAAATAAAATAATATCTAAAATTGAGACTTATATGGAAAATGAACTAGTTAATAGTGCAGAGGGGGTATATGCTTAATGGACTATAAAATGTATCTAGGAATTAATAATGGTGAAGAAGGGTTTGTTTTGCCAATACTCCCTGAGAAGATAGAATTTAATGAAAGCGGAGATAATAAAACCTATGACATTATAAACTTAGGTGAAGTTAACACAATAAATTTACCTAAGTTAACCGAAATAAGCTTTGAAAGTTTTTTCCCTAAAAATGAAGGACCATATGTAAGCTCGGAGCAATTATTTGAACCGAGCTTTTATATTTCTAAAATTAAAGAGTGGAGAGAAAATAAGCAAAAGATAAGATTTATATTTACAGGCTCTCCACTTGAAATTAATGATTTATTTACCATAGAGAATTTAAAACTAACCGAAAGCGGCGGAGAAGTTGGAGATATTTATTACTCTATAGAATTAAAGAGGTATAAATCTTATGCTGCTAAAAAGGTTGTAATAGTTACTAGCAAAAAAGACACTAAAAATATAGTAAAAGCTAAAGTTAATGCCAAGCCACCAAGATCAGTAGAAAAAGCAAAATCTAAAACACATACAGTTGTTAAAGGTGATACTCTTTGGCACATAGCTAAAAGATATTTAGGGGATGGTGCTAGATATCCAGAAATAGCTAAACTAAACAATATAAAAAATCCTAATCACATTTATATAGGGCAAACAATAAAAATTCCATAGGAGGATTTATGGAGATACAACTACTAATAGACAACAAAAATGGCAATGTATTTGATATATCAGAATTAATCAGTGAAGTCACTTGGAAAACTAAAAGAAAAGGAAATTCATCTAGTTTAGATATTAAATTATTAAAAGATAAGCAACTACCCATAAATAATGGGGATGTAGTAAGTTTTAAAATGGATGGTAATGGTATTTTCTACGGATATGTATTTGAGAATGGCGGCAGTAAAGATTTAGATATGCAAGTAACTGCCTATGATCAAATTAGATATTTACTATACAATGATACTTATAAGTTTGAGAATAAAAAAGCAAGTTATATTATAAGTAAAATTTGTAAAGATGTGGGCTTGAGAATAGGAACCATAGAAGATACAGGCTACGTTATACCAACGCTATTAGGGGATGATAAAAAGCTATTAGATATAATCTATAGTTCCTTAGAAAATACCGTAATGAGTACTGGAAAGACTTATACATTATACGATGATTATGGATATTTAAATCTTAAAAATATAAATAATATGCGGCAAGCTGCAGTTATAAGTGATGATAGTAATTTAGGTGACTATGACTGGAAAAATAGCATAGACAGTGATACTTATAACAGAATTAAAATCGTTAAAGATAATAAAGAAACTAAGAAGAGAGATGTGTTTATTTTTGAGGATAGTAATAGTATTAGAAGATGGGGAAGGCTTCAGTATTTTCATAAAGTAGATGAAAAAATGAATAAGGCCCAAATTCAGGAAATGCTTAATTCTACGTTAAAACTTAAAAATAGAGAAACTAAGACTTTAAAACTTAAAGATGTAATAAGTACAGATATAGCAGCAGACTTAAAGTTAAGAGCTGGCAGTGGTGTCTATGTAGATATAAAGGAAAAAGGCATAAGTCAATATTATCTTATAGAAGAGGCTACACATAAGTTTGAAAAAGGTAATTTAATTATGGACTTTGATTTGAAGGTGGTGTAAGGTATGGGAATGATAGATATTGTAAAGAAGGCTGGAGTAGATGCAGTAGGAGCTGGCAACCCTGTAAATATAATTTTTGGAGAAATACTAAGTATAGAAGATTTAAAAATCAAGATAGATCAAAAACTTATATTACCCCAAGAGTTTTTTATTATTCCTGAAAATCTAACCAGGTATGAAATAGATTTAAGTCATAGCCACAACTATTCAAATGGTTCAACTTCTAAAGAACTAAATAAAATAGTCATTAGAGAAGGGCTTAAGCAAGGGGATAAAGTATTACTTTTGAGAGTACAAGGTGGACAGCAATATGTAATACTAGACAAGGTGGTGTAAACTATGAATGAGATTAGTATATTGCCACAAGGAGCAATCGTACAAAATGACTTAGAAGTGGAAGAAACATTTATACAACCTACTAAAACTTATAAGGTAGATTTTATAAAAGGCAGAGTAGTTGGGTTTTGTGATGGAGTGGAGGCATTAAAACAAGCTATATGTTTAATTTTAAATACAGAAAGATATGAGCATTTAATATACTCAGATTACTATGGAAGTGAGTTAAAATTTTTAATAAGTAACGAGAGAAATATAGCTGAAAGCGAATATAAAAGACGAATAAGGGAAGCTCTTATTCAAGATGATAGAATAGAAAGCGTAGATAATTTTACATTCAAGTATGATAAAGACGGTGTTCTCATAGAGTTCATGGTCTTTTCTATTTATGGAGAGTTTGATATGGAAAGGGGGATAACAAGTGTTTGAAGAAAATACAGAAGAAGTTATTTTAAAAAGAATGCTTGATAAGACTCCTGATGATATTGATAAAAGAGAAAGTAGCCTACTATATAATACCTTGGCTCCAGTGTCACTAGAATTAGCTTTTGCATATTCAAATTTAGATAGGTTTCTAAGCTATGCTTTCCCTGAGCAAGATACACCAGTTGAGTTTATTGAGAAGCGTGCAAATGAAGAAGGTATTAAGATAAAGCAAGCTGAAAGCGCTGTTAAAAAAGGTTATTTTTATGATAGCAATAAAAAGTTTATAGATATCCCCTTAGGATCTAGATTCTCTATTGATAAATTTAATTTTAAAGCTATAGAAAAGATAGAGCCGGGGATTTATAAGATGGAATGTGAAAAAACAGGTGTTGAGGGAAATAATCCATCAGGACAATTAATCCCTATAGACTATATAGAAAATCTATCTATAGCTGAGTTAGGAGAAATAATAAGAGAAGGTATAGATATAGAATCAGGTGAAGATTTATTTAATAGATATTCAGAAAAAATACAAAAGCCTATTACATCAGGGAATCCAAATCATTACAAACAATGGGCTAAAGAAGTTGCGGGAGTTGGAGATGCAAAGCCAGTTCCTTTATGGGCAGGCAATGGAACAGTTAAAGTAGTTATAATGGACAGTAATAAAAAAGCACCTTCTAAAGAATTAATAGATAAAGTCTTTGAGCATATAGAGGAAGCAAGACCTATAGGACCAAAAGTAACCATTATTGGGGTTACAGAAAAACAACTTAGCGTAACTGCAAATATTGCATTGGCAAATGGTTTTAATATAGGACAAGTCCAACAAGAATTTATAATATTACTAGATAAATATCTAAAAGACATAGCTTTTAAGTTAACCTATATTAGTATTGCAAGAATAGGAAACCTACTATTAAATACTCCAGGGGTTTTGGATTATATGAATTTAAAAATAAATAATTCTACAGCTAATATTGGATTGCAGGATGAAGAGGTACCAGTCTTAGGCACTGTAGAGTTGGGGGTGTGATAAATGTACCCAAATGAAATAGATAAATTTACAGAAAAGCTAAACAAGATTGATGGCAATACTTATGTAATTGAAGAAGAAGTAATGTTGATTAATGGAGTGTACGAAGTTGAGCTTAGGCATGATAACGTGAGCAATACGAGCGTAAGAGTTTATACAGGCTCTAAGCTTACTGGAGATAGGATAGACAATTTTATTCTTTCTACTCCAAGTTTAACTCCGTGGAAAAAGATAATAAAAATATTTTCTAGTAATCAAAAAGTATATATAACCTATGAAACTCAAGGAGATACAGTTGAAGCTGATGATATTAATAAAGTACAAGAAAGTATAGTAAATACTCAAATAGAAGTAAATAGATATAAAAGTTCTAATGACTTAGAAGTTAGCAATTTAAAAGTTAGAGCAACAAATTTGGAAAATAATAAAGCCGAAAAAACATATGTGGACACTGAGCTTAATAAAAGATACCTTAAAACAGAAACATATACTAAAACTGAAACTGACCAAAGAATCCAAATGGTAGTGAATGCAGCTCCTGCGGCTTTAGATACTTTAAAAGAACTTGCAGATGCACTTAATAATGACCCTAACTTTGCTGCAACCATAACAACTCAATTAGCAGGAAAAGTAGATAAAATCGTGGGGAAGCAATTAAGTACTGAGGATTATACAACTACTGAAAAGAATAAGCTTGCAGGAATTGAAGCTGAGGCTAATAAGTATATACATCCATCAACACATACGGCAAGTATTATTGTTCAGGATAGTACGCATAGATTTTCTTCAGATACTGAAAAAACTAATTGGAATAGTGCAGTAGAACATATAAAAGATACAGTACGACATATTACTAAAGCTGAAAGAGATTCGTGGAATGGTAAAGCAGATATAAGTAATATACCAACTAAAGTAGGACAACTTGAAAATGATAAAAAATATATAACCCAAAGCGAACTAGGCAATGCTGGATATGGGGATATGCTGAAATCAACATATGATACAGATAATGATGGAATAGTAGATTGGGCTGAAAAAATAGAATGGAGTGGAGTACAAAACAAGCCACCCACATATCCCCCATCTACACATAATCACGATACTTTATATATTCAGAAGAATTTAGCTCCTGTATCTGATTTTAACAATGCTTTAACTGAGGGTGAAATGCAAATAGCTTCTCCTACTTCATTATTAAATGCGCCATACCCGGGGAATATGTATGGTAAGCTAAGAATATATGTAAGTGATGGTGGGACTCACAATAACTCAAGTAACTGGATATGGCAGTATTTTGACGACACAAGTAGTGGAAGTTATACTAGATTTAAGGTTAATGGTAGTGCATGGACAGCTTGGAGGAGAATAGATGCGGGGGCATTTGCCCCATCTGGATATGGTTTAGGAACTTATTTATCTACTGTGAGTGTTACTAATTCTAATGATGCTACTATGACAGGTATGTATTGGGTATCGTCTAGTGATGCTAATAAACCACCCGGAGTAATTGCGGATGGTTTATTGATAGTATTAGCACATAGTAGTTTATGGATAAGTCAGATATATTGTGATTGGCAGAGTAACACTTATAGAAGAACTAAGAATAATGGTGTGTGGAGTTTGTGGAAAAAGGTAGCAACAGTTAATGACGGAGTTACATGGAATAATCTAAAGGGGGTGTAGGTTTTGTATGGAGCTATAAAATATGGTGCTGGTCAATATGGTAGCAATTTCACAATACCAGAAGATGAAATAAATTTATATAGACCAGACTTGTTAGCTTATTTACCTCCTGTTCTTCAAGAAATAAAAGAATTTAATGTATGGAATGATGTAGTAGGCTATGAACTAGCATTATTAAATTGGCATATAAGAGATGTGCTTAAACAATGTTTTATTGATACTGCTACATGGGGATTAAGTTTGTGGGAAGAAGAGTATGGAATAAGTATAGATTTAAATAAATCTTATGAAGAAAGAAGAGAAATATTAAAAGCTAAAAAGAGAGGTCAAGGGACTGTAACAAGGAAAATGATAAAGGAAACAGCAGAAGCTTTCAGTGGTGGCGAGGTAGATATTATTGAGCATTCTGAAACCTATTCTTTTACAGTACAATTTATAGGTATTAAAGGCATTCCAAAGAACTTAGCAGGGTTCAAGGATATGCTAGATACTATAAAACCAGCTCACTTAGCATATGAGTTTCAATATACTTATACAGTTTGGAATCACTTAAATGAAAAGAAATTAACCTGGAATAATGCTAAATTTAAAACATGGAATGAATTAAAAGTTTTTGAATAAGGAGGGCGATATAAATGCAAAACACAGCAAATTCAGGACTAAAAAAGCCTGAGGGTACAGATGTAGTAAATATTGATGATCTTAATTACAATGCAGACAAAATTGACTTAGAAATAAAAAGTTTAAAAGATAACAAAGTAGATAAGGTAACAGGAAAAGGTTTATCTACTAATGATTATACAACCACTGAAAAGAATAAATTAGCGGGAATAGTTGCAGGAGCAAATAATTATGTGCATCCAAGTACTCATCCTGCAACAATAATTGTTCAAGATGCTTCGCATAGATTTGTTAGTGATACAGATAAGGCTAAGCTTGATGGGATAGCAACAGGTGCAAATAACTATACGCATCCAAACTCTGGTGCAACTGCCGGTGAATTTAGATGCGTAACTGTGAATGCACAAGGTCACGTCACTGCTGGTACTAATCCTACAACACTGGGTGGCTATAACATTACAGATGGAGCACCTAAGGCATCGCCTATATTTACAGGAACACCAAAAGCGCCATCCGGAGCAACTGATTACACAACAGCAAGATTAAGGAATATATACTTTTCAACTAATATTCCAACATCAATGGCAAATGGAGATATTTGCTTGACATATGAATAGGAGTGATATGAATGGCTAGAGGTGTATATATAGGAATTGGTGGAGCAGCTAAGAAAGTAAAAAAGATACACGTTGGAGTTAGTGGGGTAGCAAGAAAAGTAAAAAAAGCATTTGTAGGAGTGGGTGGGCTTCCCTATTGTGTTTATAGTAGTGAGGTAGAATATCAAGGAGTGGCAACTCCCTTAAGTTCTGATAAAGCCTTCAAAACAGCTGGAAACAATGATGCTTATGTATTATTTGCTGGAGGAGATAGTTCCGCAGTTGTTGATGCGTATAACATTAATTTACTAAGAACTACTGCTAATGCTCTCGTCTCTGCTAGACGTGAGTTGACCGCGGGGAAAGTTGGAGCGTATGCTTTATTTGCGGGTGGCTACAACGGCTCTATTCATTCTAAGGATGTAGATGCTTATGATACATTGCTAGTGCATACCGTAGTCGCTGCCCTATCTAGTGCAAGAGAAGAAATGGGAAGTGCAACTTTGGGAAATCATGCCATATTTGCCGGAGGTGGTAATAACTATACTACTAATACTGTAGAAGCTTTTGATAGTTCTCTAGTAAAAACATTACTCTCATATCTAAAGTATTCTAGAACTCAAGTTAAAGGTGCTACAGTTGGGAATTATGCTATATTTGCTGGAGGGTACAATTCAGGGTCAGAAAATTATGTTGAAGCATTTGATAGCTCATTGGTAAAGACCATAATTACACCCTTAACTACTGCTAAAAGACGAATGGGTGGTGTATCATTTGGAGGTTATGCACTGTTTGCTGGGGGTGGTGGTAATACATCACAATGGTATTCTGATGCAGATGCATACGATGCCTCATTAGTTCATACTACTCCAACCAGCTTGTCTGCACCAAGAGATACTCCTGGAACAGCCGTGGTAGGCGACTATGCATTATTTGTTGGTGGAAAAACAAGCAATACACCTACTTATTCTAATACAGTAGATTATTACGATAAAAACTTGGCATTAAACACACATGCTAGTGTTGTAGCAACTGCTCAACAATACACAGGTGCTACTATAAGAAGTCATGCATTATTTACTGCTGCAGCTAAGGGCACAGTAGTTGAAGTATTTTCGAACTAAACAATAAAGGAGAGATTTGTAATGATAAAATTAGAGAAATTTGATGGTACAAAAACTTATATGTTTCCAAATGGTCAGGTGGCAACACCGGAGGTTATGAGAAAGAATTATTCTGCCTTGGATTATTTTGCTCACATTATACAGGTAAGTGGAAACACTTGTATGGCAATTCAAGAGTTAGGAGCAATGAGAAATATATATAAGATAGATGAGGCATTGACAGAGGATGAGGCTATATTAGCAATAGAGGCTATAATAAATGCACCAGAACCAGAACCAGCACCTACCGCGGAGGAACGTATAGCGAGTGCATTAGAATATCAAAATTTATTGGCTATGCCAACAGCATAAAGGAGGAGTATACTATGACATTTGAAATGATTAAAAAGAATTATGATAGAGGTTTATGGAATGCAGTAATGGTAAAGACTGCAGTATTAAAAAGAGTAATTACTGAAGAACAATTCAAGGAAATAACAGGGCAAGATTATGTAGCATAATACAGATATAAATAATTTTCAAAGGCAAAGTAAGCACTAGAGATAGTGTTTTTATTTTGCCTTATTTTATAAGAAAGTAGGTGCGGCATGAATGAATTAGAAATGCTTCAAGACCATGAAGGAAGAATACGAAAGCTTGAGGAAAGTGATATAAGACAACAAATTCAGCTTGCAAGCATAGAAAAATCTCAAGCTGAGATAAAGGTTATGATAAATGATACTTCTAGGGAGCAGCAGAAGACTTTAAAGGAATTTACAGAACAAATATTAAATACATTTACTAAAAATCTATCAGATGATAATACAACTAAAAATAAAATTAAATTTTATAATACAAAGGAATTTTGGGCTATTGTTGCAAGTGCTATAACTGCTACAATAGCTTTTTTTACTAAATAAGGAGGTAATAAGTATGAATATTAATTTAATGGATTATGTTGTTGAGCAAGCCTTTATTTTAATACCTTTTCTATATATATTGGGTAGAATGTTGAAGGGCACAGTGAAAATAAAGGATTGGACTATCCCTTGGATACTTTTAATTTGTGGTATTGGTGGAGCTATAGCTTTAATAGGACTCAATATAAATGCAGTAATTCAAGGGGTGCTGGTCACAGGAGTGACTGTTTATGCTAACCAGTTGTTTAAGCAGAGTATAGATAAGAGGGAGGAATAACTCATGGCTTATACAGATAATTTTATAAACAGCATTAAGAATGGAGCTATAGCTTCTATGAGGAAGCATGGAGTATTAGCAAGTATAACAATTGCACAAGCTATATTAGAAAGTAGCTGGGGAAATAGCACATTAGCAAAAGAAAGTAAAAATTTGTTTGGTGTAAAAGCTATAGGTGGGTGGAGAGGAGCAAAGAAAAGTTATGCAACTTATGAGTATTACAATGGTAAGAAAACTCTAATAAATGATTATTTTAGAGTATATAATAGTTATGCGGAAAGTATAGAGGACCACGCTTTATTCTTAGTTAATAACTCTAGATATAAGCAGAATGGATTTTTTAGTGCTAAAGATTATGTAGGACAAGCAAATGCTTTGCAACAGGCAGGATATGCAACAGCTCCTAACTATGCTCAGCAACTTATAGCTTTGATAAAACAGTATAACTTAAGCAAGTATGATAATATCAAGAAAAGTTATATAAATATTGATGGTGGAAGTTATGCTGCATATAATAGAGGAGCTCCTGGAGTAAATTTAATTATAAGAGAGTATTCTCCAGATATTACAAGAGTTTTCGCATGGGTAGATAGTGACAAGGGAGCAAGCTGGGCATTTGACTTAGTACCTCCAAACTGCAACTATACAGCATTAAAAAAGAATACAAGTAAAGTCATAACTGCAAGAAATGGTGGATACAGTTTTAGTAAAGGTTCTAATTATAAAATAACAGTTAAGGGATATAATAAGAACGGACAGATATTAGCAGAAAATAAAATAATTATTAAAGTACCATTAAAGTAATAAAGATTCATTCCCTATTCTTAAATAGAGGGTAAATTAAGTAAAGTAGTAATATTGTTATAATAAGGTTATAGCATTATTACTACTTTATTTTATATAGTTAATCATTTGAATAAATATGTCTACAGCTTAAAGTAGATTTATATTTATTATAGTTTTCTAGGGATAGAGTTAAAACCTTCGTCACCTATTTTAAGCATCTTATTAAAGAAAAACTCACTTATAACTGTTTGAGGGAGATCGAAAATTCTGCTATATTTTGGTACATCCCAACCGGTAAGCATGGCTTTTTCAGCATATCGCTGACAAGTTCCTATAACGGAATTGGCTGCTTGTAATTTACTAACACTTTTCTCCTGATAATACCTTGTTGCACTTGTAACACCTTTATATATAATTCCATAAACCTGAGAAATAGAAAAGTCATTTAAAAAATTATCAAGTAAAGAAATTGTTTTTTCACCAGGACTAAATTCAAAGCTTACTTTTTTCATCTGATACTCTAAGTACTGGAGACATTCAGCAATAGCTATTTCTTTCCAAAGTGGACGTACCATTATATTATCAAAACTACTAAGATCAGGCGGATTTAATAAGTATTCAAAAACATTATCCTTTTCACAATGCTCTCCGACATTTAGGTGATAATTAACGTCATATATGTAGTATCTATAAGGGAAGTTAACACCTTCTCTTTCGACGAATGATTTAATGTCCGAATTTGGATGTATAGCAATTATTTTCTTATTTTTTAATGTAGTTAGAATGTCTTCACTTAATTCTACAGTAGGTGCCAATTCACCTTCTATACTGTTTAGTGCCTGGATATATTGCATATCCTCTGATAAAGCTAGTCTTAATAAAGCACCTATGTATAGCCTATCTCTCAATGTTAGATCCTTCAATTCAATTGGCACACAATCATGTAGTGAATATACTTTATTTATTAAATCTCTTTTTCTTTCTTCTAGTTCTAATCTTAGTTCTTTTTCCTTTTGTTGTGCAGCTTTTCTTTTCTCTGAACACGTCTTGCACTTACAGCTAGCGCTATCAGTATGTCCACACTTATAGCAGTACGGTTTAGTTCTATAGCCAACTCTGGTTTTAGGTTGTCTATCAACTATCATATGTGTATTGCAATTTGGACAAAGCATATCTTCACATATCTTTGGGGGAAATAGAGAGCATAATTGGCTTGTAGTTGCATTAATTTTATATTCTTTGATTAGTGATGCTGTCTTTTCATTGCTATAGTATCTTCTCATTAATTCATTTATTTCATCTTCTGTTAGATGTTTTAACTTTGGATTAACTTCATAATTAGAATTATTTAAGTTATTACTATCTACCTTATCTGAGTTAGATTGGTAAATAGAACTAGCAGTCTGTGTATGCCCACATATCTCACAATATTGGTTGTAATCTAACGAAGTTGTATCTCCAGGTTTTCTACCTGTCACAAGAGGTCTATGACATTTTGGACAGAATACATCTTTGTATAACCATGTTGGAAGCAGTAAGTATAGCTCGTTTGGAGCTGTATCAATTTTGTATTCTTCAATCAGTGTTTCTATATTTTCGTTAGTATAGTATTTTCTTATTAATGACTTTAGCTCATCATTTTTTAAATGTTTTAGTTTTGGGTCAATTTCATAATTAATATTATTCATAGTATCATCCTTTGTTTTAATTAAATAGTTATATAAATATAGTTTATTATAAATTACTTATAATCACAATATTCTTATATTGTTTGGGGATCATAATTATATAATAAGTTCAGGTAACTAAAGTTGTTTTAAGAGGGTATTAAAAAGAATGGCAAAAATAAACTTGCCATTCCTTTGCCATTCTGATTAAAAATATTCATATATATTTAATTATACTTATTTTTATATAAGTAGCCTTGAAGCATTGATATAACTTACTTATAAACATTTATTTTTACACATTTATATTGTGAAAATGAAATACAGAACTCGGCTTATAGACTTAGTCGCGCATTGAAAACACTCACTTTAGAGAGAGTGTTTTTTATTTTGCCACCATTGAAAACGTCAGATAGTTTTAAATGGTGGCATTTTGCTGCATTTATAAAAGGTTAGGAACATGCTAATTCCAGTAAAATCTGATAATTTTTATTAGCACTCAAAATATAAATTGCCTCAATAGGTTTAGCTCGATGTCATTTTTTTACCATATACCTATAAAAATTAAGTTTACTAATACATTACAACTTTGAAACAACTAATAAAGAAATATGAGACATCACTCCTTTACACTGTGTATATAGAAAAAGGAGTGTGAAACATATGAGAAAAAGATTAAGTATTTTGTTACTGATTATAGGTTTAGCTGCTGTAACAAGTTATAGTAAGGGAATTGCTGCTACTGATAATATTAAGCTGAGCACTATACAAACTAATAAATTAAATATAAAGCAGTCCGCAGAAGCTGAAAAGGAAGAGTTAATTAATGAAGGGGACAGTTATAGCAATTCTAAAAATACCTCAAAGCCGGGTATTTTGTTAGTAAATAGAAACAATAGATTAGAGGAAGACTATGTGCCTCAATCATTAAGGGTGCCAAATGTAAGATTTATTTCCTATGCTGACTCTAGGGTGAAAAAAATAGATACCTCTGCTGCTTCAGCATTGGAAACTTTATTTGATGCTGCAAGAGAAGATGGTGTAACTCTTCTTGCTGTGTCTGGCTATAGAGATTATTTCTATCAGGAAAAGCTTTATAATAACAAAGTATCTGCTGTTGGTCAAAAGGAAGCAGATAAATATGTTGCACAACCTGGGGCAAGTGAACACCAAACAGGATTAGCTATGGATGTACTATCAGATGAATATTCATCTTTGGATGAAGGCTTTGAACAAACTCAAGCTTATAGATGGATTAAAAATAATTGTCATAAATACGGTTTTATAATTAGATATCCAAAAGGCAAGGAAAATATTACTGGCTACAATTATGAGTGTTGGCATTTAAGATATGTAGGTATCTCCGAAGCTACCGAAATATCACAAAAGAACATTACATTGGAAGAATACTTGAATAAAGTGGAATAAAACATTTCTTACGTAACTATTTTACAACTTTGAAACAAGTAATATATAATTTTGATACCTCCAAAGGTTAGTATTATTTTAGTAATCGAAGGGAGGTTATAAAATGAAAACCAAACGAAGAAAGCATAGTAAAAGAAATAGAACAAGCTTATTTAAAAAGCTTGCTTTATTTTTAATATTGGAAACCATATTTACTGCTACAACATTTCCTTTTTATGCTTTCTACGGTCCATTTAAAAAAGTAAGAAATACAATAGTAGGATTATCAATGTCTACAGGAAACCATACGTATATAGCAAAGACATTTTTTAATGATGAGGATATTAAAAAAATAATAGAAGAAAATAATCAAGAATTAAATTCAGCTCAGTCAGATTATGATATTTCAAAGGTGGACAAGATTAATTTAAAATATACTAATAGTTCTATAGAAAGATTAGATATAAGTACAAATAAATTTGATGGCATTGCCTTAATAGTAAAGGATCCTTTAAAGGTGAAGGTTGGATATTCTTCAAAACTTGGGCATGCAGGTGAGAATGTATCCGAAATGGCTAAAAATTATAATGCTGTTGCTGCAATAAATGGAGGGGGATTTTTAGATGTGTCTCCAAATGGTAAAGCAGGTAGTACAGGTGGGATACCTAGTGGCATTATGATTTCTAAAGGTAATATAATGTATCCACAAGAAAAAGAGAACTATGATACTAGAGAAAGCTGCGTGTTTGCTATAGATAATAAAGGTAAAATGTACGTTGGACCAGCTACCGGAAACGAACTTATAAATAAAAATATACAGGAAGCTATATCCTTTTCACCAACTCTTATTGTTGATGGTAACCCTTATATTTCAGAAAACTCTCTAGGTGGTCTAAATCCTAGAACAGCCATAGGTCAAAGGGCAGATGGAAGTATAATATTACTGGCTATTGATGGAAGACAAGGGCTAAAACTAGGAGCTACACTAAAGGATGTACAAAACATTATGATTAAGCTTGATGCTGTCAATGCAATGGGCCTTGATGGAGGTGGCTCTACAGCTATGTATTATAATAATGAAATAATAAATAATCCTTCAAGTATTACTGGGGAAAGAGCTATACCTAACATGGTATATGTTGAGCCTTAAGGAGAAAGATTATGGTAAAGATTAAGAGAAAGATTAGGAAAAAATTTAGTATATTATTTTTGGGTGCAATATTATCACTTTCAGTGCAAACTATGATATTATATTATTTAAATAATTTTTATTTTACAAACGATACACAGCTTACCTTTAAAGAAGTAAGCTTAAAGCCTGTTGTATCAGCTAACGTGGAAATTAAACTTGACCCGGATGCTAAAAATATTACCTTGTCGCCTAGTGGAAAATATTGCTCATATTATTCAGAGAAAAAAATAAATATAATTAGTTTAGTTGATGGGAGCAAAAACTCATTAAATTTAGACAAAGATCTAGAAAATTATCATTTCAAGTGGCATAATACTGAAGATAAACTGATTATCTCTGAAAAGACAATTGCAAGTAATAAAGCAGGTATAAAGATATATACCTACAACACTAAAAATAACTCTAAACAAGAAGCTTTAAATTATAATAACGAAAGTGAAATTTACAAATTACCAGCATCAAATGCAGTTGTAGCTGGAATTGAGTTAAATACAATGAATACTATTATGTATCTTAAGGTATCAACCCTTTACGGAAAATGTTACCTTGAAAGACTTGATATATCAGGTGGCATGCATAAACTTCACATTAATGCAACAAGAGTAGGTAATTTTTTTGTTTTAAAACAAAAGGATGAGCTAATATATGAAAATCTTAATGATAACAAGATATATATGACGGATAAATCTAAAAATAGACAAATAGAAATTGATGGCTGTGGAAAACTCAAGCTTCTATATGTTGATAAAAGTGATACTGCTTTTATTGGAGAATTACAAAATAATATGATTACAAAAATTTATAAAAGGAGTTTTGATGAAACTTATGAGGAAAATAATTGGAATAGGTTAAGTCTTGAAAATCCTATTTCAGAAGATAATTTGCATATATTGAACTCTGGCAATGTATATGTAATTGATAATCTTAAGGGTACTGTCCAAAATATTCAGGATAAAACTAAAGTGACTTTCAAAGGTGATTTTATAGCTATGAATGACAACATAATACTTTCATCCTATGAAGAAAAGCTTATTGCAACTCCATTAAAGTAATCAGTATAACTAAAGTATAAAATATATTCTTAAAATAACTAGGATAAAGGTGAAAAAATGAAGTTTTGGAAGAAGATATTTATCTACTCAATGACATTGTTCTTAATAATATTCAATGGTGCCGGAATATTTATCATAGAAAATATTCATAAAAGAAGTCTTGATAGAACTATAAAAGCTGCCATTGATGAGCATAAAGTAATAGAGGGTACGCTGTATCTTAATACAGATTCTATACAATATACAGCTCCTGCTTCACAGAAGAAGCTCAAAGACTGGCTGACTTTAGTTGTAACAGGATACATTGGCAATGATGTTATAGGACAAGACAGTTTAGAGCTATATGATGACAATAACAACTTGCTTTTTTCTAGATCAAATCAAAATATGAACATAGCAAGAGATGAAATAAATAATGCAAAGTTAAATGAACGCCTTTTTACTGTTAGGGAAATCAATAAAGACCACTACTTATTTATTAGTTCTAAATTCATTTTGCAAAATAGTACAATTAAACTTGTGTTAACTAAAGATATTAATTCTATTTATGATGAACGAGCACAAAATTACAATCTATTTTTTATGCTAGATGGATTAGTCTTTGTTTTACTAGCCCTTGGAATGTATTTAATTGTAAAAGGAACTACAAAGCCTATATCCAAGCTAAGTGAAGCCTCTAAAGAAATAGCATATGGAAATTATTCAAAAAGAGTAGAGACTAAAAATAAAAAAGATGAAGTAGGTCTTTTAGCTGAAAATTTTAATATAATGGCTCAAGCTACAGAGGATAAAATAGAGGAGCTTAAAAATTTGAATAGTGCTAAACAGAGGTTTATTGACAGTTTAACCCATGAGCTTAAAACCCCTCTTACTTCTATAATTGGATATTCAGATTTGCTAATTAAGGGGAATATAAATGAAGATATTAGGTTCACAGCATTAAATTATATTAATTCTGAATCTAAAAGACTAGAGAAGCTTAATAATACTCTGTTAAAGCTTATACTAATTAAGCAAGAAGAATTAAGGGTTGAAAAACTATCTTTAAAAGATTGCGTTATAAATGCTTATACTAGCCTAAGCTATAAAATAGAAAATAAAAATTTAAAGATTAAATTTGATATGAAAGATATTAAAATATCTGGCGATAAGCAGCTTATTGTAGTCCTTTTTATAAATATCTTAGATAATGCCATAAAAACTTCCGAGAATAATGGAGTTGTTAAAATCAAAGGAGACTTCTTAGAAAATTCATCCACCTATCAATTAAGCTTTAAAGATTATGGTGTTGGTATACCTAAAGAAGACTTAAATAAAATTAAAGAGCCTTTTTATATGGTGGATAAGGCTAGGGATAGAGCTAAAAGCGGAGTTGGTTTAGGGCTAGCTATATGTGAGGAAATATGCATGCTGTATAAATTAGAGTTGTCTATTGAGAGTGAACTTAACAAGGGGACAGAGGTGTTTATTAGTTTCTTTAAGGAGAGTATTATATCATGAAAAAGTCATTTGAAATTCTTGCTTTAGTATTATTGATGGTTGTTTTTTTAACCGGCTGTACTAAAACCTTTGATCACTATGAAGACAAGTTATATTCTGAAAAGACTGTATTTAGTGATAAAGATTTAAATACTAAGGCGACAAATGTAGTTACAAGGCAAAATGCTATAAAAAAGACACTGGATGTATTTGATAAAGGTTTGAATATTAAAATAGACAGAACAAAATTTACAGAAAATATAAAGCTTGTTAAAAATGATAGAACGGGCAGTTTACTATGGCAAATAAGCTGGGTTAAAGGTTATGGAGACACGCTTTATAGATGCGTTTTAGACTCATCTACTGGAGAAATTGTAGAAATCCAATGGTTTAACCACTCAAACTTAAATTCAAACAAAGTTGCTGTATCTAAACTATCAGATTTGGAAATTAAAAATTTAATAGAACCTCTGCTTAAGCAATTAGAAATTGATGTTAAAGACTATACGATCATTCCAATATCAAGTTATGAGTACAATACCTACATGGATATTATATTATATAATAAGAAAAGCCACAAAGAAGAATATATTATAACTATTGATCTAGTCAATAAAATAGTTGATAGATTTGTAAAATTAGATAAGCAATTATAATAAATTGAACAGGAGAAAAGTAATTATGAAAAGAATTCTAGTAGTAGAGGATGATAAAGCAATATGTGATTTAATATCCATAAATCTTGAGATCGTAGGATATAAAGTATATAAGGCTAGTGATGGTTATCTTGCAAAAAAGCTTGTAGAAGAAAAAAGCCTTGACCTTATTCTTCTTGATGTAATGCTTCCGAAGATTGATGGCTTTACTCTAATATCTCAAATTAAAAATAAAAACATACCAACCATATTTGTTACTGCTAAAGAATCAGTACTGGATAGGGTTATGGGACTACGGTTAGGTGCTGATGATTATATAGTGAAACCTTTTGAAATAATAGAACTTATAGCTAGAATAGAAGCTGTCCTAAGAAGATATGATGCATCACCGCAAAATTTCATCTTTAAAAATATAGAAGTATTTTATGACCAAAGAATAGTAAAGCTAGATGGGGAGTTAATTGAATTAACTTATAAGGAATTTGACCTTTTAATGTTATTTATACAAAATAAAAATATTGCTCTTTCCAGAGATCAAATTCTTGAGAAGGTGTGGGGATTTGACTATGCAGGGGAAACTAGAACTGTAGATATTCACGTACAAAGACTTAGGGATAAGCTTAACCTAAAAGATGATATAAAGACAGTTTTCAAAGTAGGTTATAGGCTTGAAGGTTAAAATAGAAGTATATAAATATTATCTAATTAAATGAAGGCATTTTAGCATAGGCGTAATGCCCAAAATAATCCGGCTTCTAGACTTAGTCGCAATATGAAAAGCATCAGGTTAACGCCTGATGCTTTTGCATTTTATAAATTTGACACTGTATCTCTTATACACTCTGTCTTAATTGAAATATCTATTTTGAGATAGTCATGAAAATGTTAATCTTTCTTCATAGCCATTAAATAATAGTCAGTTCCAAATTCAGTATTAAATTGATTTTCTACTTCCCTAATTCTTTTTTCTTGTTGTTCTTGCAAAGGAGCAAGGGCAAGATTTTTGTTAGAGTTTGTATTGTTATTATTCATATTTATCACCTCATACTTAATTGTTTCCATGAGATTTGATAAATATGTATTATTAGATTATGAATTTTAATTTGTTATGTCCTGTTTTTTTAATAAATCTCTTATTTCTGTTAATAACTGAATATCAGCTGGAGGAGTAGGCGGTTCTGCAGGCGTAACTTCTTCAGCTTTTTCACGTCTAAATTTATTTAATGTCTTTACAACCACAAAAATAGAAAATGCAATTATTAAAAAATCAACTATGTTTTGTATAAATTGTCCATAATTTAAAGTTACAGCAGGCTTGGCACCCTCTGCAACTTTTAAAGTTGTATTAAGATATGTAAAATTAACTCCTCCAGTTAACACACCTATAATAGGCATTACAATGTCATTTACCAATGAAGAAACTATTTTATTAAAGGCGCCACCTATGATAACACCTACTGCTAAATCTACTACGTTTCCTTTCATAGCAAATTCTTTAAACTCTTTTAGCATTTAATCACTCCTTGAAATAGCTTTAAGTTATAGGTATATTATATTTAAACTAAGAAATATAGTCAAAGTTAACTCGTTAATTAACATAATTTACACTATAACATCTTGATATATGAAAATCATCTCATTATAATATATTTTATAATGGGATGTACAAGGAGGAAATATGAATTTTATTGGATATAGAACATTAAAAACTGCAGTAGGTGCATTTTTAGCCATGGTTATAGCAAGGGAATTAGGACTAAAGTATTCAGTAGCTGCAGGAATTATCACTATTTTAAGTATACAAACAACTAAAAGACAGTCATTAGAGGTTGCTATTAAGAGAGTTATAGCATCCATACTTGCCTTAGGTATTGCATTTATAGCTTTTAATATATTAGGATATAATGAAATAACTTTTGGAATTTTTATATTGATTTTTATACCTTTAACAGTAAAGTTTAAAGCAGAAGAGGGTATAGTTGTAAGTTCTGTACTTGTGACTCATTTGTTAGTGGAAAAGTCCACAGATATTTATTGGATGAGAAATGAACTAGCCCTTATGCTTATAGGAATCGGAGTAGCGTTGATATTAAATCTTTATATGCCAAGTATAGAATCTCAAATAAAAAAAGATCAAGTTTATATTGAAAAAACTATGAAAGATATTTTTATGAAGATGGCTGAGGCAATGAGAGGGGAAAAAACGGATATAGGAAACAAACATTTAATTAAAAGTTTCGAAAAAAGATTAGATAGTGCTAGATTACGCGCCTATGATAATTTAAATAACTATTTTACCAAAGATATGAGTTATTATGTGAAATATATGGAAATGAGAATAAGACAATTTGAAGTTATAAAAAGAATGGTAGGAAGTTTTAGAAGGTTTTTTGAAACCTATGAACAAACAATCATGATGGCAGATTTTACAGAAAAGGTAGCACGTTCAATATATGAAGAAAATACAGCAGAAAAGCTTTTAAAAGATTTATATAAATTGAAAAGTGACTTTAGAAGCATGGAACTTCCTAGTACACGTGAGGAATTCGAAAATAGAGCATCTCTCTTTGAATTTTTAGATGATATGGAACATTTTTTAAAGATAAAACGTAAGTTTAAAAGAAAGATGAGGAGCTAGCATTAGCTCCTATTTCAAAACTTGCTGTTTTAATCTTTGTCCTGTAGGAGTATCAGCAATGCCCCCTAGAGCTGTTTCTCTAAGTTCCATAGGAAGCTGCCTTCCAACCTTATACATAGCTGCAATGGTTTCGTCAAAAGGGATAACACTTTTAATGCCTGCCATAACCATGTCTGCAGAAGTTAGAGCATTTACAACTCCATTTGCATTTCTTAGGGCACAAGGAACTTCTACAAGTCCTGCAACTGGATCGCATACAAGTCCCATTATATTTTGAATACAAATGGTGGATGAATGTAAGCTTTGGCTAGGAGTACCTCCCATCATTTCAACTATTGCTGCAGAAGCCATAGCAGCAGCTGATCCACATTCTGCTTGACATCCTCCTTCAGCTCCAGATACGCTGGCATTTTTAGCTATAATTACTCCTACTGCTGAGGCTGTAAATAGAGCTTTTATCATATCGTCTTCATTTTTATTTAGCTTTTCGCCAGCAGATATTATAGCTGCTGGAAGTATTCCACAGGAGCCTGCGGTAGGACATGCAACTATTTTACCCATAGCAGCATTTACCTCAGAAGAAGAAAGTGCACGGGCCATAGCTTTAGTTGTAAACTCTCCTGTAAGACTTGAACCACCTTGAGAATATTTATAAAGCCTATAAGCATCACCGCCAATAAGGCCACTTACAGATATTACTTCTGTATGAAGAGCTTCATTTGATGAGTTTATCATGACTTGAAAGTTTTTTCTCATTCTTTCAAATATAATATCCGATGAAAATCCACTTTCGTCACTTTCGGCTTCTAAGGCATACTCCCATATGCTTATATTTTTTTCTTCACATACTTTAATTAATTCTTCACCAGTATTTACAAACATCATTAAAACTCCTTTGCAGTAAATTGTAAAGCAATTTAATTTAGTATCCAGTCGCTAATCTCTAGCAACTACCGTATAAAATAACTTGAAACTTTTATAGAATTATAGAAATTGCTCTGTATTTTTATTATATCCTAAAAACAATAAAATGGTGGAGTTAAATATAAAATATCTTTGAATCTATTGTTATAAACAAGAAACAGAAAGCCACCTATTAGGTGACTTTCATTCAAAACTATGATTTACAACATATTATTTTATTTCAGTTTCTTTTTCTTTTTCCATAGATGCATTCATCATGTTCATTAAATCTACAAAGTCTACAGAGTTTGTAGGATTTAATGTTGGCATATTAATATCTACAGTTTCGTTTATCTTAGTTAAGTTTGTATTAAAGTTTACATTTAAGTTTAATATACCTTTTAAAGCAGGTGATGGTTGTGAAGATAATGCACTAAACTTACCTAAGTCAACTTTTAAGTCCATGGAACCAGTTTCATACATGACATGACCATTTTCATTTAAGTAATAGTCTATTACTATACCTTTACTACCTAATAATTCTAATGAAGATAGTTTATTTACAAAATTACTATATTGTAAATTTACATAAGGCATATTTGACATTAAATTTTCTATTTCTACTTTATAATCTGGCTTAGTTTCTCCTTCAGGAGTAGGCATAGCCTCGGTAATAGCACTCATATAAGATACTATAAATTTTTTAACAGCATCCTTTTGTATAAAGTTTAAAGCGTTGTTTCCTGTATAGCTCATAAGTGCAGATAAAGTACTGTTATTTAGTGTAAGTCTATAAACTTCAGCATTTCTTCCATCAGGTGTTTTAGTCACATTTGATAATTTTGAAATTATGTTAAGATTAGGTTTGTAACCTAATGCATATTCTTTAGATAAAGCTTCTATCTGAGGAGTAAATTCCTCAACAACTTTATTTAACTTTTTAAAGTCCATGCTAGGCTGTTCAGGACTAGACATTTGTCCTAGTTTATTGAAATCAAGCACTAAGTAGTCTTTATCTTTAAGAGCTGCCATGTTTGGGTCAGATCCTGCTATTGGTGCCATTGTTTCCTTAGGAAGCTTATAAAGCATTTTCATATTATTGTTTGAATAATCAAGCCACACGGAAGTTTCTTGAGCAGGCATAGCGCCCATCATTCCACCAAACTTTACTGAACTTTTTACTTCTTCTGTAACTGTAGTTTTGGTTGGACAATTAACTTTAACATTAGAAGTAACATCTAGCTTATTTCCAATCATAGATACCATTTGATTATAGCCTTCCTGCATTTCTGATGATAAACCAGAAGCTGAAAAGTTTATTGTTGTATTAGAGGAAGCTTCTACAGATTGCATTTGTTTTGCGTCAGCTAATTTACTCCAAAATGCCTGACCCTCTTTTGTATTTGGAAGAGGCTGATTTAAAGTGTCTTCTATAGATTTACTTATAGAACCTATTTCTCCAAGGATATACTGAGAAGTATAAGTTGTACCACTTAAATATTGAGTTTGTGCACTAAAGTCTTTACCATCTGTAAGAAGTATTGGAGCATTTAATTTAGCAGCTAAGACACTTCCAGCTAAAGCATCAGAAAAATTATCTCCAGAAGCTATTACAGCATTATTGGTATCTAAATTAAATGCATTACATACTGCTAAATTAGTAAGATATTTAGTTTTACCTGAAATTCTTACTATATCAGTATCTGTTAAAGAAGGATTAATAGCTTGCACTTGTGCAATTATTTTTGAAGAAAGCGTACTTTCTCCACCGATTACATAAACCTTAGAAGGTTTTATTTTGTTAAGTTGTGATTTCATAGTATCAGGAATAGAATCCTTAGCACTCATAATGATAGGATATCCCTTTATAGCAGATATGCTAGATATACTTAGCGCATCAGCAGAAGCATTAGAATTTACTATAAATACAGGAGTACCTTCCTTAACAGAAAGCTTATTTACAATGTTACTATTTGTTTCAAATCTATTATTACCAGCTAATCTTTCTGTGGTATATCCTAGAGCTTTAATTTTATCTTCTGTTTTAGCATTCACACTTGAAGGTCCTCCAAGAATATACACCTTACCTGAAGCCTTTAAGTATTTTTGAATATAATCAAATGCATAGTTGTTATCTTTTTCAGTCTTTCCCATAAGAAGAATAGGGGAGTTTAGGTTTTTAGCAAGTAAACCTCCATTTAATGCATCTGCAAAGCCCTCACCACTTGCAATTACTACGCTGTCTAAGGAATTTGCAGCGTTGTTAAACTTTTCAGCTATAGCATAAGCAGTGGCATAACGATTTTCTCCACCAAGTCTATTTTCTACTTTAGCACTAGCGGTGCTTGTACAAGTAACGCTAAGCATTACTGCTAAGGTAGCTGATGCCACTAAAGCCTTAATCTTTTTCATAATATAATCTCTCCTTTATGTTTGATAAAAAATTACTTCCTACTAATTTTTTTCATTAATAGGAAGTTTATCCCTTTACTAAATTATACATCTAATTTTAGTAAAGATAAAGAATAATTTAATTTAACTGATTATAATCTTTAAGGTCTTAATTCGCTTATCTTCAGCTTTTTCAATTTTAAAAGTTATATTTTCATGCTCTACTATTTCATTATCGTTAGGCATAGCTCCTAATAAATTTACCACAAATCCTCCTATGGTATCTGCATTATCTGTAGGTAAATTTAAATGAAATACTTCATTTATCTCATCTATGGATAAAAGCCCATCTATCATATATGTACTTGAATCAATTTTGGTAATGCTCATATGCATCTCATCATATTCATCAAATATATTTCCAACTATTTCTTCTAATAAATCTTCCATGGTAACAATACCTGAAAATCCACCATACTCATCTATAAGTATTGTCATATAGGTTTTGTCCTTTTGCATTTCTTTAAAAAGTACGTCTATGGGTTTAGTTTCAGGTACAAAATAAGCAGGTCTTAAAAGCTTTGTTAAATCTTCAGCTAGAAATTTATTATGTCTTAATCCAAAGAATAAGTCCTTAACGTATAATATTCCTATTATATTATCTACATCTTCTTCATATACTGGGATCCTTGAGTATTTTTCCTCCAATATTTTATCTAAAAGATCTTCAGTATTTGAAGTTATGTCTACTGCAAATACATTAGTTCTTGGAGTCATAATTTCCTTTGCTAAAGTATCGTCAAAATCAAATATACCATTTATCATTTCTTTTTCAGTTTCATTTATAACACCAGTTTCTTGACCGACTTCTATCATCATTTTTATTTCTTCAACAGATACATCCTCTTCGATATTATCACTATTAATTCCAAATAATCTTCCTAGTACACTGGTAGAAAAAGTAAGCACTTTAACAAAAGGAAGTGCTACTTTTGAAAAATAGACTATAGGTTTTACTACGGATAAAGCAATGTTTTCGGAATTTTGGAGAGCTATTCTCTTTGGTAAAAGTTCTCCAAATACTAGCGTTATATATGAAAGAAGTATTGTTACAATTATTAAGGCGATATTAGAACTTCCAGGAATACTTAAATTATTAAGAGATTTAGTTAAAGGCGCAGAAAGTTTTGTGGCAGCAGAAGCACTGGCCAAAAATCCTGCTACAGTTATGCCAACTTGAATAGTTGCTAAAAATTTACTAGGTTCATTAGTTAACTTTAAAAGAAGTTTTGCCTTAGGATTATCTTCATCTTCTGCCATACGAGTAATTTTATTTTTATTTATAGATACTATTGCCATTTCAGAAGCAGCAAAAAATGCATTTATAAGTATAAGTATCAATATAAACAACAAATCAGGTAAAATACTGGGGGAATCATTCATTAAATATAACAGTCCTTTCCGATTAAATAGTATATATATTAAATCATATATTTAGTAAAATTACAATATTTAGAACCTATAGAATACATGACATATTTGTTGTAAAATTAGTATGTGGAATCAATATAAAGAAAAAACAAAAAAATATAAAAAATTTTGATTTATAAGTTATATATTTGTAATTATTAGGAGGAATAATAAATGGCACATATGAATTTTTCTACAGCTAATTGTAAAAATTGCTATAAATGTTTAAGAACATGTCCTGTTAAAGCTATAAGGTTTAAAGATGAACAAGCGGAAATAGTAGAAAAAAGATGTATAGGATGTTCTCATTGTCTTGTTATATGTCCTCAAAATGCAAGATATATAGAAAGTGATTTAGATAAAGTTAAGGGTGCAATAATATCAAAAAAAAGAATTATAGCATCTATTGCTCCATCCTTTGCAGGATATGTTGAAGTGAATTATAAAAAATTCATAGGAGCATTAGGAAAGCTAGGAATTGAAGTGGTTACAGAAACTTCTATAGGTGCGGAAAGAGTCACACATGAATACAAAAAATATATAAAAGAGAATAAAAAAGAAATATATATATCTACCTGTTGTCCATCAGCAAATTATCTTATACAAAAATATTATCCAACATTAATACCTTATATAATACCTGTAGTAACCCCTATGACAGCCTCTGGGAAGATATTAAAGGATATTTATGGACAGGATAGCTTTGTGGTGTTTATAGGACCTTGTACTGCAAAAAAGATAGAAGCAGATAAAGATAAAAATGAAAATATAGATGGAGTTTTAACTTATGAAGAAGTTTTAAATTGGATAAATGAAGAGAAAATAAACTTAGAAGATATTGAAAGTCAGGAATTTTATAATATTTCTTCAAATGCTTCTAGAGCTTATCCTATTACAGGTGGTATTTTAAATGCTATTGGAGAAACAGATAATACCTGTGGTTTTCAGAAAATATCTGTTTCAGGTTTAGAGGAGTGTATGGAGGTTTTTAATGCTTTGTCTAAGGGAGAAATAACAAATGTGCTTTTAGAAGTTAGTGCTTGCTCAGGAAGTTGTATTGGAGGTCCAAGCAGTATAAAGGAGAATAATGGATATTTTAAAAGGCTTTCATGGGTTAAAAATTACATTAGAAGCAAAGGTGAGTCTACTAAAAGAGATGATTATGTACTTAAAGATGGCATTGATTTTTACTGTGAATTTGAAGATGAATCCTTAGGAAAAGTTAACCCGCATGAAGAATATTTAAAGGCAATAATGAAAAGTATGGGTAAATTTAGCCAAGATGATGAATTAAATTGTGGAGTATGTGGATATGATACTTGCAAAGATAAGGCAATTGCCATATATGAAAATATGTCAGAGCCTACTATGTGCCTTCATTATATGCGAAACAAGGCTGAAAAAATTACTAATATGATATTTAAAAACTCAAATGCAATAATGATATTGCTAGATGGTGAACTGAATATAAAGGAAATAAATCCGGCAGGAGAACAGCTCTTCCTTGTGAAAAATGAAAATATAAAGGATAAACCAATATCTATGCTTATGCAAGATGAAGATTTTGTGTATGTAAAAGAAACTATGGACAGCATAAAAGCCAAGAGAGTTGTACTTTTTAAATATAATGCAGTGCTTATAGAGAGCATAGTGTATTTAGAAAAGGAAGATTTGATACTTGCAATAATGGTAAATGTTATGGAAGAAGAAAAGAAAAGACAGGCTCTAATTAAAGTTAAGGAGAATACATTAAATGCAGCTCAAGAAGTTATAGAAAAACAAATGAGGGTAGCGCAGGAAATAGCAAGTCTTTTAGGAGAAACAACTGCAGAAACAAAGCTTATACTTACAAAGCTTAAAAAAGTTGTGGAAGGGGAAGAAGGTGAAATTAGATGAGTCTTTTCTTAGATGTTGCCTTTCAAAGCCTTGTTAAATATAATGAAGAACTTTGTGGAGATATAGTAGAGGTCATAAGACTTAAGAACAGGTTAATAGTAGTTATGGCAGATGGTTTAGGGAGTGGGGTCAAAGCTAACATATTAGCAACACTCACGGCAAAAATAACATCTACTATGTTAAAAGGAGGAGCAGATATATACGAAACTATGGATACCATAGTAAATACACTGCCTATTTGTAAAGAAAGAAACATAGCATATGCTACATTTACTTTAGTACAGATATACGAAGATGGAGAAACATATTTAGCTGAGTATGAAAATCCATCATTTCTACTCATAAGAGCAGGAAGTCGTATCGATATGCCTAAAAAAGAAATTGTTATAAATGAAAAAAGAATTGTAGAAAGTAGATTTTATATTAAAGAAGGAGATGCCCTTGTTATATTAAGTGATGGAGTTGTAAATGCAGGACCAGGAAATACAATGAATATGAATTGGAGCATAGATAATATAAGAGATTACTTAGAAAGAAGCATATCGAACCAAATTGATGCAAAAAGCATAACAGAGGATTTAATAAATATAACTTATAGTTTATATGGTGGGAAATCTTATGATGATGCAACGGTGGTTTCCATTAAAGCTATAATGCCTAAATACGTGGATTTGTTTACAGGTCCTCCGCTAAATAAAGAAGTAGATTCAAAGCTTATAAAAGAATTTATGAAATCTAGAGGTAAAAAAATAATATGTGGAGGAACTGCTGGGAATATTGCAGCAAGGGAGCTTAAAAGAAAAATTAAAACAAATACAGAAAAAATATATAATGGGGTACCACCAACAGGAAAAATGGAAGGAATAGATTTAATAACTGAAGGGGTAGTTACATTAAATAGAGCTATAGAAAACATTAAAAAATATAAAGATAATCTTGATAATGGAAATAAAGGAATAAAGATAATTGGAGAAGATGGGGCTTCAAAACTTACAAAAATACTCATAAATGAATGTACTCATTTAACTCTTTGGATAGGAAAAGCTACAAATCCTGCTCATAAAAAAGACGACTTTCCAAAGGAGCTAAGCATAAAGTTAAAACTGATAAAGGAACTTAGAGATATAATGGTGGAGCTTGGTAAAAAAGTAGAAGTGAAAGAGGTATAATTATTAAATAAGTTAAGGAAGAAATTCATATGGCTGAATTTCTTCCTTAATGATTTAGCTCAGAAATTTTTTATTTTCTTTTAACATAAGTTGTATGAAGAAGCTCGTGAGCTTTTTCTCCATAAGGTTTTCCTAAAAAGTCTTTATATAGTTCTTGAATAAATGGATTTTCGTGAGACTTTCTTAAAGTTTTGTTTCTATCTTCTGTATAAAGAGCAACTCGTCTCTTTTTAATAATATCTGTATTACCTCTAATGTATGGCTGACCACCACCATCGATACATCCGCCAGGACAGGCCATTATTTCTATCATGTGATACTGTTCTTCTCCTGCTCTTATTTTTTCAAGAAGAGTACGAGCATTTCCAAGACCGCTTGCTATAGCAACCTTTACATCAGTATCTTTAATAGAGATAGTAGCTTCACGTACTCCTTCAGCACCACGTACGTTAGCAAATTCAACATCAGCTAAATCCTCTCCTGTAACCCATTCATAAGCAGTTCTAAGAGCTGCCTCCATAACTCCACCTGTAGTTCCAAATATTACTCCGGCACCTGTGGATTCTCCTAATGGATTATCAAAATTTTCTTCATGTAAAGAGTTAAAGTCTATTCCGGCTTCTTTGATCATTTTAGCAAGTTCACGAGTACTTATAACTAAATCTACATCTGGAATTTCATTAGTACTCATTTCAGGTCTTGCAGCTTCATATTTTTTAGCAAGACAAGGCATAACTGAAACTACAATTAAATTTTTGGGATCAATTCCTATTTTTTCAGCAAAGTATGTTTTTGCTATAGCACCAAACATCTGCTGAGGTGACTTACAGCTGGATGGTATATCTAAAAGATCACTAAATTGATGTTCAAAGAAATTAATCCATCCAGGACAACAGCTAGTAAGCATAGGAAGAGTTCCGCCATGCTCAAGTCTATGAATTAACTCAGAAGCTTCTTCCATTATAGTTAAGTCAGCAGCAAAATCTGTATCAAATACTTTGTTAAATCCTAAAGATCTTAAAGCTGCAACCATCTTACCAGTAACTGCTGTACCAGGTTCTCGTCCAAATTCTTCACCAAGTGCAGCACGTACCGCTGGAGCTGTTTGAACTATAACTGTCTTCTCTTCATTATTTAATGCATCCCAAACCTTAGAAGTATTATTTACTTCTGTAAGAGCACCGGTCGGGCATACTGCTACACATTGACCACAAAATGTACAGTTGGTTTCTAACATAGGAGCTGAAAAAGCTGGAGCTATTATTGTTTCGAAACCTCTATCTACAGCGGATAAAACTCCAACAGTTTGAACCTTGTTACACATGGTTACACATCTTCTGCAAAGTATACATTTGTCTAAATCACGAACTATTGAGTAGCTAGAATTATCTACAGGATATCTAGATTGTTCTCCCTTGTATTTAATTTCACGTATTCCCATTTCCGCCGCAAGCGTCTGAAGTTCACAGTCCGTATTTTTTTCGCAAAGCAGACAATCTTGTGGATGATCTGATAATAGAAGTTCTACCATAGTTCTTCTTGCTTTTATAGCTTTTATGGAGTTGGTTTTAACTACCATACCAGGAGTTATAGGAGTACAACAGGCAGGAGCCAGGTTTCTTCTTCCTTCTACTTCAACTACACATACACGGCAAGAACCAGGGTGATTTTCAGTCTTATTATCGTGAAGATGAAAATGACATAGAGTAGGTATATTTATGTTAAGTTCCTTTGCAGCATTTAATATAGTAGTTCCTTCTTGAACCTGAAATTCCTTATTGTTTATAGTAATATTAACTAAACTCAAACTTCACACCTCTTTTCCTTAAGTCTACTTTCTTATTATTGCACCTACAGGGCAGGCGCTAAAGCAGCTTCCACATTTTATACATTTATCTTGCATAATTTTATGCTTGTCCTTTACTTTTCCTTCAATGCATGAAGTAGGACATACTCTTGCACATTTAGTACAACCTATACATTTATCTGTAATTTCATAGCGAAGTAAGTTTTTACAAACTCCTGCAGGACATCTTTTTTCTTTTACATGAGCTTCATATTCATCATAAAAATATTTAATTGTACTAAGTATTGGATTAGGGGCAGTTTGTCCAAGACCACAAAGAGAAGTATCTTTTATGGTTTGAGCAAGTTCTTTAAGGTCAACTAAGTCTTCTTCAGTACCTTTTCCTTCAGTAATCTTCGTAAGCATTTCTAAAAGTCTCTTATTTCCTATTCTGCAAGGAGTACATTTTCCACAGGATTCGTCCACTGTAAACTCAAGATAAAATTTAGCTATATCAACCATACAGTTATCTTCATCCATTACAATCATTCCACCAGAACCCATCATAGAACCTATATTTGATAAGGATTCATAATCGATTTTAGTATCTAAGTGCTCGGCAGGGATACATCCACCAGAAGGACCACCGGTTTGGACAGCTTTAAATTTACGACCATTTTTTATACCGCCACCAATATCGTATATGATTTCTCTTAAAGTAGTTCCCATAGGTACTTCCACAAGACCTACATTATTTATTTTTCCAGCTAGGGCAAAAACCTTTGTTCCTTTAGAGGTTTCTGTACCAATGGAACTAAACCAGCCAGGACCTTCATTGATAATTGCAGGAACTAAGGCTAAAGTTTCTACATTGTTTACACAAGTAGGTTTTTTCCACAATCCACTTTCAGCAGGGAATGGAGGCTTGTTTGTAGGTTCTCCTCTTTTTCCTTCTATGGAGTGAATTAAAGCTGTTTCTTCACCACATACAAATGCACCAGCACCATATTTAATATTTATGTTAAAGCTAAAATCTGTACCTAAAATATTTTCGCCTAAAAGTCCGTATTCATGAGCTTTCTTTATAGCGATTTCTAATCTGTGAACTGCAAGAGGATACTCAGCTCTAATGTATATATTTCCTTCATCAGCGCCAATAGCATAACCTGCTATTGCCATTGCTTCTAATACGCTGTTAGGGTCTCCTTCAAGTATGGAACGATCCATAAATGCACCAGGATCTCCTTCATCTGCATTACAGATTATATATTTCTTAGAGCTTTCATATTTCTTTGCAAATCCCCATTTTGTTCCTGTAGGGAATCCACCGCCTCCACGTCCGCGAAGTCCAGAATCACTAATAACTTTTATAACATCATCAGGAGTCATCTCAGTAAGAACTTTTCCTAAAGCTAAATAAGCTTTTTCGCCTATAGCTTCTTCAATATCTTCAGGATTTATAAGTCCACAATTTCTTAGTGCAATTCTCTTTTGCTTTTTATAAAAAGACATTTCGTCTTGTCTTTTAACTCTTTTTTGAAGAGTAGGTTCTATGAATAAAAGTCTTTCAATTATTTTTCCTTGCATTAGATGATTTTCTACGATTTCTTTTGCATCTTCAGGTCTCACATGTACATAAAAGGCATTATCAGGATTTATGTTAATGATAGGACCTTGCTCGCAAAATCCAAAGCAACCTGTCAAGCTTACCTGCACTTCATTTTCAAGTCCTGCATCTTTAATTTCTTTCTTTAGATTTTCAACTATTTCATAGCTATCTGCAGATTTACAGCCTGTACCTGCACAAACAGATATTGAACGTTTACATCTCTTGTTTTCTGCAGCTAATTCAGCTTCATGGGAAACTTGCTTTATTGCTACCAACTTTTTGCAATCTTCATGATAGTTTTTTAATTGTTCAAAAGATTTTATTTTATTCAAGGTTTATTCCTCCTATTCGCCATATTCTTCCATCAATTTAGGAACTCTATCTTTAGTAAAATGACCATATACTTTATCATTTACAGTAACAACAGGTGCAAGGCCACAAGCACCAACGCAACGTAATACATCTAAAGTAAATTTGCCATCTTTTGTAGTTTCTCCAACCTTTATATTTAATCTTTGTTGTAATTCACTTACTACATCTCCAGCACCTCTTACGAAACATGCAGTACCCATACATACACTTATAACATATTCGCCTTTAGGCTCTGTATTAAAGTAAGAATAAAAAGTCACTACACCATATACACTAGAAACAGGTATATTTAATTTATCAGCTACAAATTTTTGGACCTGTTCAGGCAAGTAACCAAATAACTGTTGAGCTTTATGAAGTACACTTATTAAGGCTCCTTCTTTGTCCTTTAAAGAATCTATGTACTCGCTTAATTCTTGAAATTTAGCTTCTGCTAGTTCGTTTTTACAACTCAATTTTAAGTGCCCCCTTTGTAAATGATTTAATATTTTTATAATTTAATTATATCAGAATTTTGTTTAAATATTAACAATTTTTATTTTTGGATTTATTTTAAATATACTAAAAAAAATTTGGAATTGCAATAATGATAAAGTTAATTATACAATGTAAATATTGGTAATGATTTGAGAGGATGGTTGATATGAAGCTGAATGCAAGTAAAATAGTAGTATTATCATTAATTGCTGTTGTATGTATTAGTTTTTTTTATTTTCAAAATAATCTAATAGAAACAAGTTATTATACTCTGAAATTCAAAAAAATGCCTGAAAAGTTTGACAATTTTAAGATAATCCATATTTCAGATTTACATAGTAAAGAGTTTGGAAAAAGGAACAGAGTATTATTGGATAAGATAGCAAAAGAAAAGCCAAATTTCATACTTATCACAGGAGATATAATAGACAGAAGAAATTATAATGAAGAGCCAAGTCTTTATTTTGCAGAACAGTGTATGAAAATAGCACCTGTATACTTTTCTACAGGAAACCACGAAATGTGGAGTGGAAAACTTAATGGACTAGAAGAAAAAATGAAAAATATAGGGGTAAGTGTACTTAGGAATGAATCTAATCAAATAAAAATAGGTGATGAAAGTATTTATATACTAGGTATTGATGATCCAGTAGTATATAAAACAAAAGAAGAAGGAAAAGTACTTGTAAAAAATATAAAAAGTAGTTTGAAAAATGTTCCTAAAGATAGCTTTAAAATTTTATTATCCCATAGACCAGAAAGAATAGATATATATGAAAATGCAAATGTGGATTTAATTCTGTCTGGACATGCTCATGGAGGACAAATAAGACTTCCTTATATAGGAGGAATTTTAGCACCAGGACAAGGTTTTTTTCCAAAGTATGAAGAAGGGGTCCATAACATAGGAAGTGCTAAAATTGAAATAAGCAGAGGCCTTGGAAATAGCTCATTTCCACTAAGAGTATTTAATAGACCAGAACTTGTAGTGATTAGCTTGAAGAAGTAATAGGTAATTGTTAACTATTAACTATTAACTAGTATTGTATCGGTACATTTGAAAAGAATATGGCTATAACTTATAATAAAAACAATTAATGTATTAGATGTAAAGGAGATGGAAGGGGTATGGAGATTAACGGAAGAATTAAAACCAAGACAATAGTAGAAATGGCACTTATGATTGCAATTATATGTTTAGTGACCATGACAATGAAAGTACCAACAGTTATAGGTTATACTCATTTAGGAGATGGATTTGTATTTGTGGCTGCTGTAGTATTTGGAAAAAGAAGAGGAGCGATTGCTGCAGCACTAGGAATGACTCTTGCAGATATTTTAGGGGGATATGCTATATGGGCACCATTTACATTTGTAATAAAAGCAGTTATGGCATATATAGCAGCAACTTTAGCATATAGAAATGATTATAATGGAGATAATGTAAAAAACAATATTTTTGCTTTTGCAGTAGCTGGAGCTTGGATGGTTTTAGCATATTATTTAGCCAATGCAGTAATAGTGCGTTATATATATGTTGAATCAGCAAGTTTTTATGAAAGTTTAGTTTTAGCCTTAGCGGATATTCCAGCAAATACAATGCAAATAGCTGTTGGAATTGTGGTAGCTATTCTTTTATTAAAAGCAATCAAGGGGAAGATAAGATTTTAAGTCTAATTAATATATGGTGTGTTAATAATCTACAGGAAAAGTTCGCCTAGAAATTTTAGGCGAACTTTTAACTTTTTAAAAGGTTAATTTGATAAACTAACAAAGAGTGCAAGAAATTATTTCTATAAAAATATAATAATTTAATGAAATAAGGTAAAAATCAATGAAATAATTAATAAAATTTAATTTCAAATGTTTACATGGATTAAAGTTGCTATTGCAATATTACATCGAGTGTTTTATAATTAAGCGAAATTAATATTTGTCTCGGATGAAGGTAATAGGAGAGAGGCTTTTATAGCCCACCGAAGATGTTAATCTTTCAGGTACCATTATTTATGGGGAGGACTGTTACTGGACGAAACTCTGGAGAGACTCTATTTAGAGCACCGAAGGAGAAAGTTGGGATATTGTTATTCCAATGAAACTCTCAGGTAAAAGGACAGAGAATAGAACAGTATATCCAGAGGTCTGTTTTTTTGCAGTACCTCTATTTATTTGTCACGAATCTATTCTTTTGCTGTCCTCAGAAATAATTTTATTAGGAGGATGGATCATGGAAAATCTAATTCAAATCTTTAACAAAATCGACTCAATAGTATGGGGAACACCCTTACTAATTCTTCTTGTGGGAACAGGAATTTATCTTACACTAAGACTTAAATGTCTACAAATTTCAAAACTTCCATTAGCATTTAAATATTTATTTTCTAAAGAAGATGGAGATAATTCAGGTAAAGGTGATGTTACAAGCTTTCAGGCGTTGTGTACAGCACTTGCTGCAACTATTGGTACAGGTAATATAGTAGGTGTAGCCACTGCGATAAAGGCTGGAGGACCAGGAGCATTATTTTGGATGTGGATGGCAGCTTTCTTTGGAATGGCTACAAAATATGCAGAAGGATTACTTGCTGTAAAATACAGAGTAATAGATAAGAATGGTCAAATGTCTGGTGGACCTATGTATTATATAGAAAGAGGACTTAAAAACAAATGGATGGCTAAGCTATTTGCTATATTTGGAATAGGAGTAGCTTACTTTGGAATAGGAACTTTTGCACAAATAAATGCAATAACTGAATCTCTAAAGGATTCATATAATGTGCCAACTATTACTACAGGATTTGTAATAACTTTCTTGGTTGCAATGGTTACTTTAGGTGGTATTAAAAGTATAGCAAGAGTATCGGAAAAGATAGTTCCATTTATGGCTATAATGTATATAATTGCAACATTAACAATACTTGCTTTAAATATTAAGCTAGTACCAGGAGCTTTGCTACTTGTTATAAAAAGTGCATTTACTCCTAGTGCAGCAGTGGGCGGATTCTTAGGTGCTACAGTTAAACAGGCTATCCAAAATGGTGTGGCAAGAGGAGTGTTTTCAAATGAATCAGGACTTGGAAGTGCACCTATTGCAGCAGCCGCAGCAAAGACAAAATCCTGTGTAAGACAAGGCCTTATATCTATGACAGGAACATTTATAGATACTATATTAATATGTACAATGACAGGTATAACCTTAATTTTAACAGGAGCATGGAAATCAGATTTAGCAGGAGCTGCTATGACAAATGCAGCATTTACACAAGGTATGCCTATAGAAGCTTTGGGAAAATTTATAATAACTATAGGACTTATGTTCTTTGCATTCACAACTATATTAGGATGGAATTATTATGGTGAAAGATGTGCAGAATATTTATTTGGAGCAAAGGGAGTAAAACCTTATAGATATATATTTATAGCAATTGTAGCGGTTGGAGGATTGTCTATATTAAAGTTAGATTTAATATGGATAATTGCAGATATAGTTAATGGACTTATGGCTATACCTAATTTAATAGCATTAATAGGATTAAGCCCTGTAGTGATTAATGAGACAAAACTTTACTTTGAAAAATTAAAAATTGAAGAAAATCCAGAGGATGAAGATATAATAATGTCTAAGGCATTGTAATGTATAAAAGCCTCCTATGTAGTTGATATATATAGTGAATATATTAACTACATAGGAGGTTTTTATTTATTTGCGAACATTAGTTATAAAAATGTTGCGAAAAACACCGTATACACGAATAATAATAATAAATTTGAAAAGCAATGTTGACAGAGTATAAAAATAATGCTAATATTAGGTTGGAAATTATAATATATCGTTCGTGATTATGAGAAGATTATAAGTGATTATAAGGAGGATTAAATAATGCAGCAGTTAAAAGAAGAAAGATATGATCAAAAACCATCTAAAGGTTTTTTAGATTCATTTTTTAAATTAAGTGAAAATGGAACTAATGTAAAAACTGAAATTATAGCAGGTATTACTACTTTTATAACAATGGCGTATATAATATTTGTAAATCCAGGAATACTTATGCAAGCAGGAATGAATACACAAGGGCTTTTAGGGGAAGCAGCAGTAAAAGCAGGAATTAGCGCTTTAAATGATCCAATGGTTGCTTCAGTTTTTGCAGCTACATGTATCTCAGCAGCAGTCGGTACATTTATAATGGGGATATATGCAAATGTTCCTTTTGCCCAAGCTCCAGGAATGGGACTTAATGCTTTCTTTACATTCAGCGTTTGTCTTGGAATGGGATATACTTGGCAGCAAGCATTAGCAGCAGTATTTATTTCAGGTATTTTATTTATTATACTTACATTAACAAGTGTAAGAGAAATGATAGTAGATGCAATACCTACTAACTTAAAATTTGCAATTTCTGGTGGTATAGGATTATTCATTGCTTTAATAGGATTTAAGAGTGGTGGAATAATAGTAGCAAATCCCGCAACTTTAGTTGGTTTTGGAGACTTTATGGCGCCAAACACTATACTTACTTTGATTGGAGTTACGATAACGGCAATACTCATGTCTAGAAACGTAAAAGGTTCAATACTTATTGGTATTTTATTAACTACTATTATAGGTATTCCATTAGGGGTTACTAAAACTGTTCCATTAACTCAGCTTGTAAGTGCACCGCCTTCTTTAAGTCATACTTTTTTACAATTAGATTTAGCAGGATTATTAAATATAGGACAACATGGATTATTTAAGGCTATTTTAAATGTACTTATGGTTGTTATATCCTTCAGCCTTGTAGATATGTTTGATACAATTGGAACATTAGTTGGAACAGCTCAAAAGGCAAATATGTTAGATGAGAACGGAAAAATGAAAAACATGAATAAGGCGTTACTTTCTGATGCAGTAGCTACTACAACAGGAGCGTTGCTTGGGACAAGTACTGTTACAACTTTCGTAGAATCCACTGCTGGTATTTCAGAAGGTGGAAGAACAGGACTTACTTCTGTAGTAACAGGAATAATGTTCTTGGTTGCAATGTTCTTTACAGGACTTGTAGGAATAGTTCCAGCAGAAGCAACTGCTCCAGCTTTAATAGTAGTTGGGGTACTAATGATGGGGGCAGTAACTAATATAAACTTTAATGATTTTACAGAAGCTTTACCAGCATTCTTTACAATATCAATAATGCCATTTAGCTACAGTATAGCAAATGGAATAGCAGCAGGAATTATATTTTACCCAATAGTTAAAATAGTAACTGGAAGAAGAAAAGAAGTTCATCCAATAGTATATATTTTAGCAGCATTATTTATATTAAGATTTACAATACTTCCTAAGTAATTTTACGACATTTTTAATATTGAAACTATCGTATGGGATTTGCATCTAAGAAAGCAGTTCGCTACGCAAAAAAGCTCTAATATTTATAATTTTAAAACATCTAAACTTTCTAAACTCGCTGTTGCTCAGACAGTAGAAAGTTCTAACGGTGTTTTAAAATTATAAATAAAGAGCTTTTAATGCTTGCTTAAATGCTTTCTACGATGCAAATCCCATACTGGTTTCAATATTAAAAGTGTCTTTATGTGAACTAAACTGCTGAAGGACAAAAAGTCAGCAATTGCTGACTTTTATTCAAAATTATTATTTATTGTTATTTAATAATTGATTTTAAAGTACATTGCCGTCTGTTGAAATTATAACTTCTCTATATGGAACTATTACCTCTGATTTTAACATTGCATTTTTAACTGCAGATACAATTCCACCGCAGCAAGGTACTTCCATTCTAACTACAGTAATGCTTTTTATATCATTGTTCTTAAGCATGTCAGCTAATTTTTCTTCGTAGTATTTGTTATCGTCAAGTTTTGGACATCCTATAACTGTAATGTGATCTTTTATAAAATCTTCATGAAAGTTTTTATAAGCATAAGCTGTACAATCAGCAGCAACTAATAAATTAGCACCATTTAAGTAAGGAGCTCTGCTATTTATCAAGTTAAGTTGTACAGGCCACTGTCTAAGTTCTGAATCTGAACTACTGGAGGTTATTTTTTGTCCTACCTGCATAGGAAGGGCTTTTGGCTTTTGAACTTTAGGTTGTCTTTGTATAAGCTTTGCAGCACTTCCAGGACAGCCACAAGGCATATCAGGAATTAAAGTTTTTTTAGCTTCTTCCTTAGCTTTTTTTTCAGCTATTTTTTGTTTAACAAGTTCATCATCATATTCATTAGCTTCTCTTTCAATTATTTCAATAGCACCTGTTGGACATTCAGGAAGGCAATCTCCAAGCCCATCACAGTATTCATCACTTATAAGTTTTGCTTTTTCGTTAACAAGCTCTATAGCACCTTCGTGGCAAGCACTTACACATAACCCGCAACCATTACATTTATCTTCATATATGTGAACTATTTTTCTTTTCATAATATAATCCTCCTAGATATTTTATTTAAATTTACATAAAATTAATATAGCTTTAATCTTAGTTATTCTGTTTTCAATTGATTTCGTAATTTTATTATATTAGAATTATATTTATAAATCAGTAACACATGAAACCAAGTTAGAATTTAGTATATGATTTTTAGGAGAGAAAAATATGAAACAAGCATTACTAGTACTTAAACAATGTATACTATTTAAAAATTTAAGTGGAGAACAGTTAGAAAACATATTAGATAAAAACACATTTAAACTTAGTAGTTATAATAAAGGTGATGTAATAGCTATTGAAGGAGATGACTGCAATAGTATAGGAATAGTAATAAAAGGTAAGATTGAAATTAGTAGAATATTTGCATCTGGTAAAACTGTAACTATGGACAGACTTCAACCAAATAGAATATTTGGAGAAGCTATAATATTTTCTAATTTTCATAAGTATCCAGCTACTATAACTTCAACGGAAAAGAGTGAAGTGCTTTTTATATTTAAAGAACAATTACTTAAAATATGTAGCGAAAATAATATAGTTTTAAATAGCTTTATGAGTTTATTATCTAACAAGATACTTATGCTTAATAAAAAAGTTAAAATGTTATCTTATAAAAATATAAGGCAAAGAATTGCAAGTTTTATATTAGAAGAATATAGAAAGCAAGATAGTTTCCATATTAAGTTAAAGGTAAATAGAAAAGAAATGTCTGAAGAACTTGGAATTCCTCGTCCATCACTTTCAAGAGAAATGATGAATATGAAGGATGAAGGAATAATTGATTATGATAAAAATTCTATAACTATAAATGATTTAGAAGTTTTAGAAGAGTGTTTAGTTGAATAATAATTAGAGCTTTTTTGCGAAGAGAAGCTTTCCTAAATGCAAATTCCATACGACCCGTTCACCATTAAAAATGTCCCAATATTTAAAGATTTATTAAAATATATAAGGAGTAATGGGAAAATGAAGATGGCTATAAGAATAGGAATAAGTATAGTTATATTATGTATGTTTTTTATTTTAGTTATTGGCATACAAGTTTATAAATTTGGTAAGTTTTCTAAGGCTGAAAAGTCGGATTGCGTAATAATACTTGGGTGCAGTGTTTATGGGGAAACTCCAAGCCCATTTTTAAAAAGCAGAACAGAAGAAGCTTTCAGATTATATAAGGAAGGATATGCAAATTATATAATTGCATCAGGAGGAATGGGAGAGGGAGAAGAAATTTCTGAAGCTGAAGCAATAAAAAGATACTTAATTCAGCTGGGGATGGATGAAAAATACATAATAAAAGAAGATAAGTCTACTAGTACTATGGAAAACTTAAAAAACTCTAAAGAAATAATGAAAGATAGGAGCTTTGATTCTGCTATAGTGGTATCTAATAAATATCATTTAAAAAGAGCTTCACTTATGGCAAAACAAGTAGGAATTCATGCAAGTTTTTCTGGAGTATTTGTAAAGGACTATGTTAATCATGAGCGTTATGGATTTATTAGGGAAATACCAGCTCTTATTAAATTTTATATAAGTTGATTTAAATTTAAAACAAAAAGTAAAACTTAAATAATTCATATAAAAAAAGTTTAATTAATTTCAGAAAACATTCATATTTTGAAGGTAATAAATGTAAAATATAGAATAATATAAATGTACAAATGTACAAATGTACAAAAAAGTGGTGGAGGGGTTAATCATGGATAAGTTATATTATTGTAAGGATTGCAAAAGAATATTAAAAGACTCAGAGAAATGTGAATACTGCAATAGCAGCAATTTAAAAGAACTTACTCACGGATCACCAGTAAATATCATGGGAAGCAAATTAAAAGGTAAGGTATTAAAAATCAAAAATGATTTAGTAAAGCTTTTAATAAGAGATGAAAATAATCAAACATACATTAAAGAATATGAATTTGATAAATTAAAAAAGGTACTTTAAATAACAGTCCCCAATTTCTAATCTCTAAATTCTTAACAAAACTGAGGATAGTGATTAGAAATTAACGACTAGAGATTAAATAAAAAGTTGCGTAAGCAACTTTTTATTCTTTGTTTTCCGCTTTAAATGGTATTAATTTCTTTAACATTTCAAAGGATGCTAGGTTGAATTTTAACTTTTTAATTTCTTCATTCTCCGTATATTCAAGTACGGTACCTGCAAAGGTTTCATTATCTTCTTCATAGTAACCAATGATATCTTGTATATTTATTGTTAATGGAGTTATATATACGAATAAGTTATCTAATAAATAAATCTTCTCATCTTCAATCCATACGAATACATACCTTCCATCCTTTAGTTTACCCTTTTGCAGTTGCTTATTATATGCCTTGGCTTCTTTCTTAAATCCATCAAGATAATTACCTAAAAATATTTTTCCATTTTCTTTTAGAAA
Organism: Clostridium peptidivorans; assembly: GCF_900205925.1. Taxonomy (GTDB): domain Bacteria; phylum Bacillota; class Clostridia; order Clostridiales; family Clostridiaceae; genus Clostridium_AK; species Clostridium_AK peptidivorans. Next base: position 253,451 of record NZ_OAOD01000003.1, read on the forward strand.
ATCTAAAAGAGCATTATTGTAAAACAAATTTTCATTTTGTTTTATATTGTTTAAAGCAACAAAAAAGGATTTTCTCATTTTAAGATTTTCATCTAATACCTGAGGAAGATTCTTGTTTTTATAATTTATCTCATGAAAATCAAATTCTTTAAGCTCTTTTTCAATTTGATTATCTAATAATTCTGATCCACCTAAATACAATGTTATTGCAGCATCTTTAGGAACAAAACATTTATTAAATTCGTCTTCGTATTTATCAAGTACATTTGATAGACCTTGAATAGTTTCATCATTAACAGTTTTTTTACCAAAAAATAACATTAAATCAGCTCCTATGTTTAATATTAGTATAATGTTTATATTATATATATTTTTGAGAAAACTTGCAATTTTTTAAAAGTAAATGTGTAAAATTAAATGACAAATAATAATGCATAAAAAGGTATTAAAAAGATGCTATTGCGCATATAAAATAAAGATGTTGCTTAAATAAAATATAAGTTTTTCTTGATAATATGGTAACTATTAAATAAAAAATATGTTATAATAAAATGTAACAGTAAAAAAATATTTAGAAAATATTTGAAATTTTACCTGTAATAGTGTAAAATATTAACAATTTATCATACTAAAGTATATGGAGGGATAAAAATGGCTAAAAATATAGTAAAGCCTTCAATACTGCCAGGATTTATGGAGTTACTTCCTGCAGATCAAATACTTTTTAATAAAATGATGGATACTATAAGACATAACTATGAAAAGTGTGGCTTCATTCCATTAGACACTCCAACTATAGAAAAATCCGAAATACTTCTTGCCAAGGGCGGCGGAGAAACAGAAAAGCAAATATATAGATTTACAAAAGGGGACACAGATTTATCCCTAAGATTTGATTTAACTGTACCACTTGCAAGATATGTATCACAGCATTTTTCAGATTTAACTTTCCCTTTTAGAAGATATCATATGTCAAAGGTATATAGAGGAGAAAGAAACCAAAAAGGACGTTTTAGAGAGTTTTATCAATGTGATATAGATATAATAGGAAATGGCAAATTAAATGTAATAAATGATGCGGAAATTCCAAGTGTTATATATTCTACATTTAAAGAGCTTGGCTTTGAAGACTTTACTATACATATAAATAATAGAAAAGTATTAAATGGCTTCTTTGCATCTTTAAATGTTGATAATAAGGCAGAAATATTAAGAACTATAGATAAACTTGATAAAATAGGATTAAATGCAGTAATAGAAGAATTAAAATCCTTAGGTTTAGATGAGGAAAGAGTTAATAAGATAATAGGATTTATACAAATAAAAGGCAGTAATGATGAAATGCTTAAATCCTTAGAAGAACTTAATATAGAAAATGATGAATTTAAAGAAGGATTAAAAGAATTATCTGAAGTTGTATACTATATAAGATGTTTTAAAGTTCCTGAAAGTAACTTTATCATAGATTTGACTATAGCAAGAGGCCTTGATTATTATACAGGTACTGTATATGAAACTATACTAAATAATTATCCTAAAATAGGAAGCGTGTGTTCTGGTGGGAGATATGACAACTTAGCAGAATACTATACTGAACAAAAGCTTCCAGGAGTAGGGATATCTATAGGCCTTACGAGATTATTTTATCAGCTAAGAGAAGCTAATATAATAGGAGAAAATGCATCTTCAACTTTATCACAAGCACTTATTATTCCTATGGGAGATGAATGTATAGAACATTCTATAAAGGTTGCTAGTGATTTAAGAGAAAATGAAATAGTATGTGAGATTTATTTTGAAGATGGTAAGGTAGGTAAAAAGTTTGGTTATGCCGATAAGCTTAATATACCTTATGTAATACTTATAGGTTCTGATGAAATAAATCAGAATAAGGTTACATTAAAAAATATGAGCACAGGTGAACAGCGAACTATCACGCTAGAAGAAGCTATGGAAGTAATAAATAATAATTAATAGACAATCAATAATAATTTTTAACAAAGGTCAGCCCTAGGCTGGCCTTTATTGATTTGACTTAAATGATTAAGTGTATTATCATAAAATCTTGTTATATAATATAATTATAGTAAAATTTTACATAAATTAATGATTGGAGGCACACTGGAGTGGCAATACATCCTGAAGAATTACAGAGTGAAAAGGAAAAGTTAGAAGAAACTAAAACTTGGCTTAAAGATGAAATAAAATATTTAGAAAATAACGTTAAAGAGCTCAATGAAAAGGTACAAAAACTTAAAAAAGAATCTAAAGGCAAGTACAGCTTTGAGCTTGATACTGCAATTCATATTCAAGAGGGAAATAAAGAGAAGGTAAAAAGTTATAAAGAGGTAAAAGGAGCACCGTACTTTGCAAGAATAGATTTTAGAGAAAGACTTAGAGATTCAGAAAGTTTTTATATAGGCAAAATCGGACTGAATGATGAAAAGGAGCAGGAAGAAAAGGTAATAGACTGGAGAGCTCCTATTGCAGATTTATATTATAGCGGCACTGAAGGAAAAAGCTCTTACTACGGCCCTTATGGTGAAATTGAAGGGGAGTTATCTTTAAAGAGGAAGTTCTTGATAAAGGGTGGTAAGATTAAGGACGCCTTTGATGAAGGCGCTAATCAAATAATATTAAAGGTAAGTGAGAATAGTGAAGAAGCCCTTCAAGATGAATTTTTAAGAATAAATTTGGAAGAAAGTGCAAATAAAAAGCTCAAAGATATAGTAGCTACAATACAGAAAGAGCAAAATGACATAATAAGAAGTGAGAAAAATAGATCACTTATAGTGCAGGGGTCAGCAGGTTCAGGTAAAACTACTGTGGCACTACATAGGCTTGCATACCTTTTGTATAAGTATAAGAAAAATATCACGGGAGAAGATGTGCTTGTAGTTGCACCTAATAATTTGTTTTTAGATTACATTTCAGAAGTGCTTCCAAACCTTGGGGCAGGTAAGGTAAATCAGTTTACATTTGAAGAGCTTGCTTTAAAGATATTAAAAACTAAACTTGCAGTATATAATAAAGATAAGAAACTTGCTTATGTAATTGAAAATAGTAACAATAAGGAAGTAAAATTTATAACCGCAGCAAGTAAAGTAAAGGGAAGTATTCTATTTAAAAATGTAATTGATAGATATATAAAATATATTCAATTGAATAATTTAGATTATGAAGATATACAGGTAGAAGAGTATACACTTTTTAAAGGAAAAGATATAAAGAAGCTATTTTTAGATGGATTAAAGCACCTTCCTATGGAAAAAAGGAAGGAAGAAATAAAGAAGTATTTTAACAATCAGCTAGACGGAAAGATAAAAAATATATATGTAATAATTGATGCTCAATATGAGTTTTTATTCAAAGAATTAAGAGAAATGCCAGAAGGAGAAGAAAAGAGAAATCAAATTAAAGAAGCTTATGAAGAAAGAGATAATTTAAAGGAAAAAATTAAAGTAGATAGTAAAAAAATAATAAAAAATTACTTTAGTGACTTAGGTAAGATAAATATAAATAAAGTATACTTAGGTTTGTTTGAAGAAGAAATCTATGACAAGCTTACAGAAGGAAAAATTCCAAAAAACCTTTGGGAAAGTATGAAAAAGGAGTCAGAAGAAAACTTTGATAAAGGCTTTATAGATAGTGATGACTTAGCTGCTCTTTTGTATTTAAAATTTAATTTAGAGGGAGTAGATGAAGAGACTGAGTTTAAACACATTGTAGTAGATGAGGCACAGGATTACAGCTTATTTCAATTATATGTTTTAAAGTCCATGGTATCAAATAATTCATTTACCATAGTTGGAGATACAGGTCAAAGCATTTATTACTACAAGGGAATAGATGACTGGAAAAGACTTGTTGAATTTGTATATGATGAAGATGCAAATTATGTGGCATTATCTCAAAGTTATCGTTCTACAGTGGAAATAGTTAATTTTGCAAATATAGTGCTTAAAAAACAACAAAATAGCTTGAAGCCAGCCAAACCTGTGTTAAGACATGGAATGATACCGGAAATTATAAAGTATGATGATTATAATGGATTCATAGATATAGTGCAAAGTATTGAAAATAAAATGAATGAAGAAAATAGAAAAACCATTGCACTTATTGGAAAGACTTCAGAGGAATGTGAAAATATAAAAAATATGTTTGATATGCATGACATAGGAGGATGGAAGCTTGTAAATGAAGAGGATAAAAAGGTAAATTCAGAAAAGATAATAATTCCATCTTATATGACTAAGGGATTAGAGTTTGATTGTTCGATAATTATAAATGGAAATAATGAAAACTATAAAGAAGATGAACTTGATAAAAGACTTCTATATGTTGTTCTTACAAGAGCTCTTCATAATGAGTATGTTCTATATAGCGGAGACTTGACACCTTTACTTAAGGAGTAGTGGTTGTTATGAAAAGATCTAAAAATAAAACATTATCCACATTATCTACTATAATTGCAGGATTAATTGTTGTAAGTTCTGCAAATTATGGGGGAAAAATAATTGCCTATATGAATGGCGGATTTAAATATGGCTATAGGTTATTCCTGCCAGCTGTATTTTTAGCTATAAGTTTTTTAGTTATACAGGAAATGAATATAAGAATGGCAAAAGTAACTGGAAAAAGTTTTGCGGATCTTATAAGAGAATGGTATGGAGTAAAGCCAGCATCTTTTGCTATGATTATGGTTTTAATATCAAGTATATTACTTACCGTTTCAAGCTTTGGTGTGTCCTTAATAGGTTCAGAGCTTATAGGTATAAATAAGTATATAGCTATACCCATAATTTCTATATTTATATGGTTTATGGTAATTAAGAGATACTATGAAGGTGCTCAAAATATATTTTTCTTGTTAAGTATTATATTTATAATATATATAATTTCAGTAATTGACGTTAATGATTCAAGTAAAGTTATGATTGATTCTTTGCAGAGTATAGATATTTGGCAAAATGACTATATATATTGTTTCTTGAGCATAATAGGAGCTTCCATTCCAACCTATATGCTGTTTCATCTTCAATCATATTTGGCTCAGGAAGATTTGAACCTCAAGGAATATAGAGAACAAAAAATAGGAATATATATAGGGATTTTGATAATGTCTTTAATAGCATTACTTATTATAGTTGTAGGAATTAAAATCTTTCAAGGGGGAGGAGAAATTGCTATAAATGATAAAAATTTAGGAGCAATTCTTATAAAAACCTTTGGAAAATATGCTAGATATATATTTGGAATAGGGATATTAAGTTTTTCAATTATATCATTAGCTTTAACTCCATTATCTACAACATTGGCAATATGCGATGCTTTTGCATTAGAAAATGGATTTGAAAAAAGCTATAAAGAAGCACCACCATTTTATATAATATTTACATTTATTATAGTTATAAGTGGGATTTTTGTTTTATTAAATAAGAATTCTCTTATAGATTTGGTAATTTTAACTCAGGTTTTAGCCTCTATAGTTGTACCTGTAATTCTTATATATATGATTATAATAACAAATAACAGTGAGATTATGGGTAAAGAAGTGAACAAACCAATACAAAATATAATAGTATGGTTCACAGCAATAAGTATAGTAATATTTTTTATAGCTTTAATCATATATAAAATTATGGCGATGTTTTAAAAACATCGCCATAATTTTATTCAACTAATTTACTTTCTTTATACATTTGTCTAATGTCTTTAAACCATACCTTAAGTAAGGCATAAAGTGGTACTGCAATGAACGCTCCAAGAAATCCAAATACAGATATTGCAATCATTATTACAAATATTATAGTTAATGGATGAATTTTAAGTCTATTACCCATTATATTAGGAGTTATAAAATTACCCTCTATTTGCTGAACTACAATGGATACAATTAGTATCTTTAGAAGCATAGGAAAATTTCCCATGGATAGTGATATTAAAAGAGCAGGAAGTATTCCAAGTATAGGGCCTAAAAATGGGATTATAGAAGTAATTATTGCAAATATAGCAAGGAATAAAGCATTATCCATACCTATAATTAAATATCCTATGTACATAAATATTCCTATAACTAAAGCAGCTACTAATTGACCTGCTATATAATCTGAAAGTACCCTATCGGTATCCCTTACCAAATTCTTTACATTATTTTTATGCTTTTCAGAAAATAAATTTGTAAACATATTAGTAAATTCATCATCATCCTTCAAGAAATAAAATAGTACAAAAGGAACAAGGATTATTTTACTTCCTATATTTGCAATGTTAGAAAATATATTTACTACATTGTTACTTAAATGCACTAAAGCAGTTTGTAAGAATGAAATTGCTTTTTGTTGTATATCTTCAAGGTTAAGTAAAGGTAGTTGAAATTTGTTATTTATAATATCGCTAGGATTTCCTATATTTTTAATTTGATTAGATATATTATTAAGTGATGTACTTAAACTAGTTATAATGGTATTACTACTATAGCTAAATAGTAAGTATATAGTAAAGATAAAAAACAGTAAAATTATTGTTACGGATAAATTTTTTTTAAATTCATTTTTAACTAAAAATCTTACTGCAGGTCTTAACATATAGTAAAATAATAGTCCTATCAAAATTGGAATAAGGACAGTGCCTATGATTTTCTCTCCTAAGTTTAATATAAAGGTTAATTTGCCAAATAAATAAATTATAGCAAGTGTGAGTAAAACTTTTGTAAGTGATTTAATAAGTTTATCTTGAAACAATTAAAAACATCCTTTCATCATGTGCAATATTTTATACTTTTATATATGAATATCCTTTAGCTTGTCTTTTTATAAGTTCTGTAACTCCAGCAAAAACAACTGTTATAAAATTATACATAAAAATAAAGCTTGCCATCCTGTACAGAAGAATTTATTTTACCACTATTATAAAGATAAGATAAAAAAGAACTTACTGCAGATAGATTTAGGTGGTATTGTCTAAATTCCATATCTAAGTTATTTAAAAGAGATAAGTTTTCTAAAACATCTTCTTTGGATAATGGTTGATCTAATAATTCTAGTATATCATTTATATATGTATTTATATTTTCTATATTTTTTTCAGCTAAATCAGTTACTTCTAACTTTTCATAAATTTTATCACTATGGCCTATTACAAAATAATCTGCATCTATTTCTTTTATAAAGCTTAGGGTATTTAAGCTTTCCTCTATATCATATAAGTATGGTAAAGAATACTTTTCTATTGTGATATCACTAAAGAGTGAATCACCTAAAAAACATATTTTTTCAGGAGTTATAATTCCTATTTGCTCTATGGAATGTCCTTTAAGAGAAATTATTTCAAGCTTTTCATCATTTATTTTGTTGGTTCCATATTCAAGTAAAAAGTCCGTAGATAAAGATTTATTACTTTTATCTAAACCTTTAAAAGGATCCCCTGTGGAAAGTATAGAAGCGTGAAGTTCCTGGTTTTCCATAAATAGTTTTTCTTTTAAAGAAGAATAAACTAGACATCCAGGATAATTATTTTGAAAATATGTATTTCCACCACAATGATCTAAATGGCTGTGGGTATTTATTATGTATTTAGGATGAAGGCCATTTTGCACTAACACTTCATCTATTTTTTTAGTAGAGGAATTATTCATGCCTGTATCTACTAAAAGGCAATTTTTATTTTTAAACACGTAAACTCCGATATTTGTAGTGGCATTTATGTAATAAGTGTTACCCTTAATCTTTGTAAGTTCCATAATTTTCAGCTCCTTGCATGATGTATGAGGATTTTAAATTTAGTTATAACATAATATCTAATATACCATTTATGGATTGGTATGTAAATTTATAGTATTTAAAATATGTAATAATTTTATAAAATTTATAATAAATATAGTAATATGAATTTCATTATATAACATATTTATTATATAAATATATATAAACTATTAAATAAATTATTCTATATGGGTTATGTTTTTGTTATGGCTAGTATCTTTCTCGCCTAAGTTTAGTAAGTGGACAACCTCCAATACAAAGCTTATTGATGAGATAGGAGAAAAACTATCCAATACTTGCAGCAGCTTATAGTGGCAAAGTTATTTTCTTTAATGTAATTTATAAATTATGGGGGGGAATATAATAATTATGGGAAAGTTTAAATTAAGGAGTATTTTAGTTTTGGCGTGTATTGCTCTTATTTCAACTAATGTTTGTGCTGCTGAAGAAAATTATGTTCAATATAAGACTAATGTACCTAAGGTTAACGAAGAGATGATGAAAGCTGATTTTTGGATAAATAATACTAAAGATACAGATAAAATTATCATGGATGATAAAGCAATAGAAAAATATAATAAAGAAATTCAAAAAAATTCACCTGAAATCGTAGATCTTGAAAAATACGATAAATCATTTAAAAAGGATGAATTAACAAAATTAATATTAAATATTAGCTCACCTGCATCTACACCTCGCTATACTGCAGATGGTAAGCAAGTTACAGAAGGTTATTATAATAAGCTAAAGGAAAATTTAAACTTAAATGCACTAGAAGAAGTTAACAAGATTAAGTATGGAGTTACAGTAAGAAGAACAGTTATGAGGACATATCCAACCTACGATGCAATATTTAAAGAAGGAGACAATTACGAATTTGATAGATTTATGGAGACAGCAGTTTATCCGTTAGAGCCATTAGTCATATTAAGTCATAGTAAAGACAATAAGTGGGTTTTTGCGCAAATGTATAATTATTTAGCCTGGATACCAGCAGAGGATGTAGCTATAACTACTAAGGATGAATTATTTAATTATATTAACACAAAGGATTTTATAGTTACTACAGGCAAGAGGTCCTTCACTGTCAATAATCCATTAAATGCACAAATTTCTGAATTAAAATTTGATATGGGAGTAAGAATTCCACTTGCTAGCCAGGATGAAATTGGAGACGATATTTATGGACAAAACCCTACAGGAAATTATGTAGTTAAACTTCCTACAAGAGATAACAATGGTAAAATGGTTTTAGAGTTTGCTTTGATTTCCAAGTCAGAGGATGTCAATGTTGGATATATATCTTATACAAAAAGGAATATATTAAATCAAGCTTTTAAATTATTAGGCGAGAGATATGGCTGGGGCGGAATGTTTAATGGAAGAGATTGTTCTGCTTTTATAATGGATATATATAGAACTATGGGAGTAAAATTACCTAGAAATACAGGAGAACAAGCTAAAATAGATATAGCAAAAGATTATAATATGCCAAAAGAAATGAAATTAGATGAAAGGGAAAAGATATTTGATGGCATGAATACAGGGGCTGCATTATACATGCCAGGTCATGCTATGCTATATCTTGGTAAATACAATGGGGAACATTATATGATTCATGATTTTTCAGGATTTTATAACAAAGATCAAAACGGAAAATATAAATATTATAGATCACGCCAAACTATGGTTACACCTGTAACTATAATTTCTAGTGAAGATGGAACAACCTATTTGGAAGAAATGACCATTGGAAAAGAGTTTATATTAGGCAAGTAATAAATATTATTTTATAATATTTATTGGGGTGGTTTTAAGGAATACAGGGAACAAAGTATATTTAACTCTTTTATACACATAATACTAAGGCATAGGCACATGCAAGCAAAGGTGCCTATGTCTTCTGTGTTTTATAGAAGAAAAACATTAAATAATGATTTATATTGCCTTATATAAATGACATAACTTTAGTAAATTATGAAAAATTTAATAATATATGCATAAATACTATGATATAATAAAGCTTAATAAAGTAAGTAAAAGTTTGGGGGCATGTATTATGAAAGTTATCAAACGTGATGGAAGAATTGAAGAGTTTATGATTGATAAAATAAGAACTTCACTAGCTAGAACTTCTGATGAAGCTAGAAATCCCTTAACAGACGGCGACTTAAAGGTCATTGAAGAAAGAATAATGAGAGATTTAAATACACTTAAAAAAGATAAAATAGAGTCTCGTGAAATAAGAAATATTATACTAGAAAAGCTTAATTATTGTGGATTTAGTGGAATAGCTAGAAAATATGATTCAAGAAAATAAAATGCTTTAAAGAGAAAAACAGGACGTTACTTTTATATCATTTTGCATAATTGAAGTCCTAGCGAGAGAGTTTATCACAGACAAGTTTTACTGGAGGAAAATAATATGGAATTAAACAAAAAAATTGATGAATTAAAAGAAGAACTTATAAAATCTACTCAAGAAATTATAAGAATAAAAAGCGTTGAAGATGAACCAAAGGATGGCATGCCTTTTGGAGAAGGAGTAAATAGAGCTCTTGAATATGCACTGCAGATATCTAGAAAACTAGGATTTAAAACTAAAAACTTAGATGGATATGTGGGATATGCTGAGTATGGAGAAGGAGAAGATTATGTTGCAGTGCTTGGACATTTAGATGTGGTTCCAGAAGGGGATGGATGGATATATCCACCTTATGCTGCAGAAATTCATGATGATAAGATGTACGGAAGAGGAACTTTAGATGATAAAGGTCCTATAATGGCAGCTCTTTATGGACTTAAGGCAATTAAAGAGTTAAAGTTACCTATTTCTAAAAGAGTGAGAATAATATTTGGAACAAATGAAGAAACAGGATCAAAGGAAATGCATCATTATACAGAAAGGGAAAGTATGCCAGTATCAGGATTTACTCCAGATGCTATGTATCCTTTAATACATGCAGAAAAGGGATTAATGAGTTTTAATCTAATTAAAGACATAACTAATTGTGGAAATGAAGAAATATGCATAAATTATATAAGAGGTGGGCATAGAGTAAATATGGTTCCAGACTACTGTGAGGCTGGAATATGGTCAAAAGAAAAAGATGTTATAATACATGCATTAGAAAAATTCAAGGTGAAAAATGATTTTAACATAACTGCTCATATAAAAAGTGATATGGTAGTTATTAAGTCAGTAGGGATTTCAGCTCATGGAAGTACCCCAGAAAATGGTGTAAATGCAATAATGCAGTTGTTCAAATTTTTAGAAATGCTTGCATTTGAAAATACAGATTTATATGAATTTATTCAATTTATGAATAAACATGTAGGCTTTGAAGTAAATGGAGAATCTTTTGGAGTCCATTTGCAAGATGAAGTGTCAGGTTCACTTTCTTTTAATATAGGAACAGTGAATTTTGAAGATAAGAAAATATCTATGGGACTTAATTTAAGATATCCTGTAACAAAAACTTTAGATGATGTATTAGATGGATTTAACAAAACTATAAATAAAACAGGAATAAAAGTGGAGGATATGGATCATCAAGCTCCATTATATTTTCCTAAAGATCACCCATTGATTAAAGAGCTTTTAAGTGTGTATGAACAAGTAACAGGAGATAGTGGGGAAGCCTTTGCTATAGGTGGGGGAACTTATGCAAAAGAAATGCAAAATATAGTAGCTTTTGGACCAATATTTCCTGGGAAACCTGACTTAGATCATCAAGCTAATGAATATATTGAAATAGAAGATTTGGTAATGAACGCGAAGATATATGCAAAAGCTATATATGAATTAGCAAAATAAAAAGGTGTTAGGAGCAAGGTACTAGTTACTATGGGAAAAGTAGGTGTTAGGAGACATGAAAATGCCCTAATACCTACTTTATATTTTTGTCCTTGAGAATAGTTTGAAATATAAGTTTCATACATATAGATAATAGAATTGGTATTTAGCATGATGAAATGGAAAATTTATATACTAAGATTTAGGTTATCATGCTATAATTTAATTGTAAGAAAATTAATACTATTTAGAGGGGGAGCTTAGTTTGTTGGCATCAGTTCCATTGATTTACAAGATTATATTTTTAGGTGCTGCTGGATTCTTATCTGCATTTGTAGATGCTATAGCAGGGGGGGAGGTCTTATAAGCCTACCTGCATACATGGTTGTAGGATTTCAAACTCACTTTACATTAGGCACAAATAAATTTTCATCTACTTGTGGTACATTAGTTAGTACATGGAATTTTGCAAAATCAGGTAAGGTAGACAAGAATATATTAAAGGTGCTTCTTCCATTTACATTTTTAGGAGCAGCAGCAGGAGTTGCCACAGTATTGCATATTAATTCATCAGTTTTAAAACCAATAATACTGATACTTTTAATGGGCGTAGGTGTATATAGTTTTTTTTCAAAGTCTATGGGACAAGAAGACAATTTTGAAGGTACTACTAAGAAAACATTAATAATAGGAAGTATATTTGCATTTTTTATGGGATTTTATGATGGATTTTTCGGCCCAGGAGTTGGTTCCTTTATAATATTCGGTCTTATAAAAATATATGGTTTTGATTTTGTAAGGGCCAGCGGAAATGCAAAAGCTATGAATTTCACAAGTAATTTAACAGCACTTCTTTTATTTGCAATCAAGGGGAAGATATGGTACTTAATGGGTATTCCAATGTCCCTCTGCATGATGCTCGGTGCAAGAGTTGGCACAAAGTTTGCATTAAAGAAAGGTGCAAAGCTTATTAAGCCTATATTTGTGACTATGTCATTAGGTGTGGCGTTAAAAATGCTTTATGAAGTAGTAAGACCTTTAATTTAGATGAGATAAGCTATGGCTAAAATTTAGTATTTAAGCTAAACTTAAAAATTAATCACTAATCTCTAATCACCATAAGTTGGTGACTAAGGATTAGTGATTATCAACTAGGGATTAGAGAATGGAAACTAGTCATTAAGCTCTTCGTTAAAAAGATTGTGTTTTAATATCAAATCAGAGTATTCTAATTGATTTAAAACAGAGTCTTTTTTATTTTTAAGTTCTGGTGTTTCAGGTATTACTGATGAAGATTTTATATCATAGTAGGTGTTTTGCTGAGATAAATAAAATACTTCACCATCAGTAAATGAACCATTTCTAAATATAACCAATCCTTCTTTAGAGTTAAACAAATCCCTGCCCATTGCATATTTGCAGTTCACACCAAGTATGTTTGCTAAGGTTGGATATAAGTCAATTTGCCCTCCATATATATTATAAGTACCCTTATACATATCATTAGGAAAATGAATAAACATAGGTACCTTTTGAATTTGAGCCCATTCTAAATCAGTAAATTTATTTTTATTTAAAAAACTTGCTAATTCATTTTCATTAGTTTTTGGAATTGCATGATGATCACCATAAAGGGCTATAATACTATTCTTCAGTATACCTTCTTTATCTAGCTTATCTAAAAACATTCCTAACTCCTTATCTGTATAATGAATTGCTTTAAGATAATTTCCAAGAAGCGTATTTTCGTAAGGTCCTACATCAAATTCATCGTATTTTTTAGTATCATCATAGGGAAAATGACTGCTTAATGTAATTAAAAGAGCATAATAAGGCTCCTTTAAATCTTTGATTTTTTCAAAGCTCTGATTTAAAAAGGATTTATCACTTAAACCAAGTCCCATATTTTCATCTATTGTATAGCTTTTTTCTCCATAAAAATTATCAAATCCATATTTAGGATATATCACATTTCTATTCCAAAAGCTTTCCCTAAAGCCATGAAATGCGGTAGCAGAATATCCATTAGCTTTTAATACTTTAGGAAGTCCTTTAAACTCATTATTATAATAAATAGATGTAACAGCTCCAGAGTTTGCAGGATATAAGGAGTTAATAGATAAAAATTCTGCATCAGAAGTTCCACCAGAAGCTGTTTGATAAAAGTAATTATCAAAATAAGCGCTCTTATTTATCCAATTATTTAAATTTGGAGTAACTTCCTTCCCATTTATAGATTTATTTATTACAAAGGATTGTAGTGCTTCTACTTGAATTACAATTAAATTTTTGCCTTTACCAACTCCCTTTAAATTTGAGGAAGTGTTTAAGGTTTTATTTTGTAAAAATGTTTCAATTTCTTCCTTTTTTTCAGTGGACAAAGGAGTTCGTTTTGAAATAGTATTATTTAGTGAATTAAAAACATCTAAAAAATGATAATTTAAGTTTCCAAGATTTTTAGCTACATAAATTCTATTATACATAGTGCTTATAAGCTTAGGTTGCTCTAAGGAAAGTTTAGATATTTTCCATGTATCAATTCCTACAGCAACTAAAAATACAAGTACAAATGAAAGAAGCCTATATTTTAAAGATGATGTAGTTAAATTTTTGTATTTATATTTATTTATTATAGGCATAATAAGAACTATATCCAATAAAAACAATAAGTCAGTAATTTTAAATAAGTTTGTTACACTAGATTTTACATCCTTTAATAATTGGATACCATTTAATATTACTGAAATAGATATTACATCTTTGAAATATCTAAAGTAGTTTAAATCAGCTATTATAAACAATGATATAAATATATTTAATATGAAAAGAAATTTAACTCTTTGTTTATCTTTAAATAGTAAAGATATAGAACATATAATCATTACAGATGCAAATACTGCAAGGAAAATAGACTTATAAGTAAAATATTCAGTTTCAATTTGTTTGCCATAAATTAATATTTTTAATGTAAGAATAAATATAAAAAAAATAACATCTATATATTTTAAAAGTGTATTTTTAAAATTTAGCATCTCTCAAAGCCCCTTTAAAATGTAATTTGTTTATGTAATAAAATTGGGAAATTTTACAAAACATGCAAATTAAATATTATATATAATAATATCACAAATTAAAGTAAAAATTCTATCGTTAAGAGTAATTTTTGTAAGTGTAAATTCACAGAGTATTATAATACAATAAAAGAAATGAACATTATATTAAATTAGCCATTATTTTAAATAATTGTATAGCCATGTATTTACAATAATAAAATACTGGTGCATAATGATATAGTGACATATATAAATGAAGTATTGGAGGAGTAATTATGGAAAATGGAACACAAAATAATAATGTAGAAGAAGTTAAGGATACAGGTAATATAAAATTTAGCAATTTGATTTCAGCTTCAATTACAGATACAGCAATAATGCTTATAATATCAGGAGTACTTTTCTTTGTTTTACAAGTTACTCTAAGACTAGCAGGATATAATATATTAAAGCCATATATAGGAGCATTTGTATTAATTATATTTGTTATAGTAAGTATACTTTATTCTCCTATAATTAGAGGAAAAAAAGGTGCAACCATAGGAGAAAAGGGTTCAGAACTAAAAGTAGTAAAAAAAGAAACAGTACAATAAAATTTCAGGTAGTAATTTAGAACAATAGTAGAAATGGAGAGAAAAACTAGATGAGAAAAGGTAAGGAATATGAATTTTTAATAGAAGATATAGAATTTCCAGCTACAGGGGTATCTTACGCAGATGGACTAAAGGTATATATAAAAAATTCCCTACCAGGTCAAAAGGTATTGGCTAGATTAAGTAAAAAGAGAAGAGAATATGCAGAGGCAAAAGTTATAAAGATTTTAGAAGATGTAGACTTTAAAAGGGAAGCGCTATGTCCTATATTTAAAGGATGCGGAGGATGTAGTACTCAAGATGTGCCTTACGATATTCAGCTAAACTTAAAAGAAAAGCAAGTATTAAGACTCTTTGAAGAAGCAAATTTATCAGGATTTGAATATTTAGGTATAGAAGGTAGTCCTAAAGAAGAAGAGTATAGAAATAAAATGGAGTTCACATTTGGAGACATGGAAAAGGGCGGAGAACTTACATTAGGAATGCATGCTAAGGGAAGAAGCTTTGGTATAATAACTGCAGATTATTGTAAGATAGTAGATGAGGATTACAGAAATATACTTGCTACTGTTTTAGCCTACTTTAGGGAAAAGAAATTTTCTCATTATAGAATAATGAGCCATGAAGGATATTTAAGAAACTTGGTTATAAGAAAAGCTGATAACACAGGAGAAATACTTATAAACATAGTTACAACTTCTCAGGTGGAATTTGACTTTGCTGAGATAACTGAAATTCTTAAAAGTTTAAATTATAAAGGAAATTTAGTGGGAATATTACATACTATAAATGATTCTTTATCTGATGTAGTTCAAGCAGATAAAATAGAGTTACTTTATGGAAGAGATTATATTATAGAAGAAATTTTAGGACTTAAATTTAAAATAACACCATTTTCATTTTTTCAAACAAACTCTAAAGGAGCAGAAAAGCTTTATAGCATAGTAAAGGAGTTCTTAGGAGATTCAAAATCTAAAACAGTATTCGACCTTTACTGTGGAACAGGAACTATAGGGCAAATAGTAGCTCCAGATGCGGAAAAAGTAATAGGAATCGAACTTATTGAAGAAGCAGTAAAATCCGCAAATGAAAATGCAAAACTTAATAACTTAAATAACTGCAAATTTATAGCAGGAGATGTTGCTAAAATCATAAAAAGCGTAAAGGAAAAGCCAGATGTTATAATCCTGGATCCACCAAGACCAGGAGTACATCCAGATGCATTGAAATACGTGGTAGACTTTAATGCTCCTGATATAATATACGTATCCTGCAATCCTAAAACATTGATAACTGACTTAAAGTACTTAACTGAACAGGGATATAAAATAGAAAAGGTAAAGGTAAAGGATATGTTCCCTCATACGCCGCACGTGGAGACAGTGGTGAAGCTGTATAAGTAAAATCAAAGGTTAAATGAAATTTGAATAATAAAAGATAGGTAATTACTATGAACTTGCTACCAATGAGAAAAGGTTCGTAGTAATTATTTTTTTTGCTACTACACTTTCAAATATATCCACAGTACTCTGTTTCATTTTTTGTAACATGTGAATATGTATCTATAGTAGCATGAATATATCTAAACATATGAAACTGAAAATTGACAATGCACAATAACTGCTCATTGTCAACTTTCTCATATAGTTTACTTATTTTTTATTAAAGTCTGTTACAAGGATATTTTTTCATAAGTGAGTTATGGTCTTCATAACAATAAAAGAGTTCATGGTGTATATTGGTAGAATCTTCGGCAGCGGTATTTTTTTTAAATTCATCCTTTCCTGTATCTTTAACTAGAAGATTATCTTCATCAATAATAGAACTTGATTCATAAATTTCAGTTTCCAGGTCAAATATACCTGTATCACAGAAATTAATGTATATCCTGGTAATGATCTCAAATATAATATTCTGGTTATGCTCGTCAATAATAGGGTTATTTTTTATTTCATTTTCTATTTTCACTCCACACTTATTTTTAAGATTCACCAGTGCTTCACATTCACAATCTTGTTTGTGAATGCAATTATTATAGTTATAGTCATTTAACTCAAGATGAAGCAAATCAGACACAGTTAGTGTTTTACAGGAATCTTTTTTATCTTTCAATATTATAGTAAAAGGCATTGTAATGTCCAATCTACCATGGGTAGGATGATTGCAGTATCGTACAACTGCATTATTGGAACCAAATACTACTTCGCTTATTTCTGGAGTAAATTCAATTTCATTAGGAATTCTGCTAATTACGGAAGAAGTTTTTTCTAAAATAGGACTTTCTTTTGTCTGTATATCGGTTGCTACCAGATTAGGTATATTTTCTTTATCTGTATTTTCTACTTCTTTTTCGGATAAAACTTCTTGGTATAAATCAAAAATATCTTTTGCTACGAGTCGACTATCAAATTTTTCTTCACACCAGCTTCTACCCCATTTTTCTAAAGATTTACATGCTTTGGAATTTTGTAGCAATTCATTTAAATCTTTTGCAAGTGTTAAGGGATCTGCTTTTTTTATTGAATCATGATCACCAAAATACATATTCCATTGCTCGTTCATACATCTAGGACTAATGATTCCGGTATATCCATGATTCCCTACGGCAATAACTGGCTTACCACAACTCATGGCCTCAAGTGCCACTCTTGCAGTACCAACTACAATATTTGCATTCTGATAATAAGGCAGTACGTTAAATTTCGCACCTACTACATGAATTGCATCTCTTTGTAACATTTTATTCAGAATGCTTACTTCATGTGTGATTAAATGCTTATCAGCTCCATCTCCAATAACAAAAGCATGTAGATGTTTATTTTTAATCATTAAAATAAAACATGCAAAAATAAAAGATTCAGCAGCTAAGGTTTTTCCCCAATCCAGACGACTACAGTAAGTTATAATCTGAGAGTTTTCAGGTATATCAAGCTGATTTTTCAAACCTTTTACTGTATGCTGAGGATGGAAAATTTCCATATCAATTCCATTTGGAATCACCACAATTTCTCCTCTTATTCTTGAGCCTAATTTTGATTCAATTAGTTTTTTAATTGGTTCGCTTACTGCAATAATTTTAGTTGCATTGATACAGGAAGCAAATAGTATATCATTAGGATAAAATAAGCCGTGTAACGTGACTATATATGGGATTTTGTAGCTTCTATAAATATCATTTCCTAGACGCATACTTGCAAAAAGGTGGCAGTGAAGCAAATTGATTTTTTCTTCATCTATTATTTTCTTTGTTAATTTAATTAACTTCATAATGTTTTTATTAGAAATATAGTCGCTAGCAAAAGGAATTTCTACAACTTTTAATCCATAATGTTTGAATACTTCTACTAGTGGACCACCAGAGGTTCCGATAACTACATGCGCCCCTAACTTTTCCAGAGATTTTGCAAGCTCCAATACATACATCTCTGTTCCACCAATATTTAGGGCATCTATAAGCATCAATATTCTTAATGGACTATCTTCATTCAATCTACTGACTATATACTGTTCTTTTTCTAAATCTTTGTAGAGTTCTCTATACTTTATAAAATTTTGTATTCCGCTTTTACTTAGCTGAGCTTCTACTGTTTCAGAATAATTTTTTTCATTTTGAATATGATAGGAGTTTTTATGCCTTCTATAATAATAAAGAATGCTGTTGATCTTTTCTAATCTACCTTGTTTAAGCAAATGTAAGAATATATGAAAGTAGTCTTCTAGTTCATTTTCTTCTTTCTGGAATTCAAGTCCATTTAATAAGGTTCTACGCATCATTATTGTAGGAAATATAACTGGAGAAAATTTATTGATAATTGCATTTTCAATTTGTTCTTTGGATATATAACTATTTTGAATTTTCTCTATAAAAATACAGGCACTACGATAACTAGTCTCATTAGTAAAACATCTGATAAGGCATGAAACCATCCCTAAATCATCATTAGATTTAAGGTAATTGAGCTGTTCATCAAACCTGGTAGGAGAACTAATATCATCTGGATCATGAAATGTGATAAAATCTCCCTGTGCTTGCTGTAAACCATATTTTAATGAATTAAATAAGCCTTCATGTTCTACAAAAGCATGATAATGAATTCTGTCGTCCTGTATTTTTTTTATTTCTTCCTCAATATTTTCTATAGAATTATCATTAATAATAATAAGCTCCCAGTTTTGAAAAGTTTGATTACATATGCTTTTAATGGATTCAAAGATATACTGCTTACAATTGTATACTGGCATAATAACACTAATTTCTGGCTTCATAATTGCTATTCACCTACTTTTTTATATCTATTGATAGTATAGGATATCGGATAGATTTTCTACTCTGTAGCCATTGTGTAAAAGATTAAAAATAAATTCAAAGTCTTCTGCACCATCAGTACGTTTATTTATGCCTCCAGTTTTATCTATAATGTCACTGCGAAGAAGAAGCGTATTAAAATTCATGCAAGGCATAAAATCAACGTTATAGGAATATTCAACATCATCCTTGAATTTTATATAATCTCCACTGTCATTATAATTTGTGCCTACAACACTATACATGAAATTGTTTGTTAAAAATTCAATCTGTTTTTCTATTCTTTTTGGATGGCTTTTACCTCCAACATTGTGAAATGCTATAAATTCTCCTTTAGAAAGATAAGTCCCTATATTATAAGCCCAAGGAAATCCAACTTCCCTTGGTAGAGGGAAATATACTAAATCTTTAAATTTACCATTATTTTTATATGGTTCTGCCCATTTGCTAATAAAGTTTTCTGTATTAATATCAGGCTGCTCATCTATGATAACTAATTCAAGATTATCGTAAGTTTGAGAGGCTATACTATCTAAGGATTTCTTGACTTTATCGGATATTCCTTTTATTGGGATAACGATACTTGTTTGGCCTTCATTTTTTTTTCTTTTTTCTTTGTAGTTATGAGTTACAGTATCGTCCTCATAAAGACTACGTGAAAATTGCTTATCATGGTTTCTGTAGAAAAACAGGTTTTCATTTAAGTTCTCAACGATAAAGTCATGATTTACAATATTACTTACAAAAAAGAAATCATTAGAAAATAGAACTGGTTTATTAAAGCCAATGATCTCGTCGATAATATAGGCACGGATCATAAGTGTTCCATAGCACACACAGTGCTTAATATCAATCTTATAGTTTTTTTCAATTTCATTTGCATCAAAACTAATCCAGTTGCTGGTAGATATAGTGTTTGATATATCATCGCGAAAAGATGAAAATATAGTACCTAATGCGGAAGTATCAGGATGTTCTTGAAGATATTTTACCTGTTTTTCAATTTTTTCATCATGACTAATGTCATCAGCGTCGTGAAATACAACATATTCTCCTTTTGATAGACATAAACCAATATTTACGGCCCACTCGAAACCAAGATTTCTTGGCAGCCGTACATATATAAAGTCCGTAAAGTCATCTCGATTTTCAGCAAGCCATTCATTTACAATAGTTTTTGTGTTATCCTGTGAGCAATCATCTATCAAAATAATCTCTATATTAGAATAGGTTTGCCTTTTTAAACTTTCAAGAGTATCAATTATATAGCGATCATAATTATAGGCAGGGATAATTACGCTTACAAGTCCTGCTGATCGATCATATAACATTGTCATTTTATATCACTCCTCCAGAAGTAAATCATTTTTTAAATTAAGTTTACATAGGATACATAAATGATTCATTGAAACTACTCAAAGAAAACATTTTATTACCATTACATAATTATCATATGAGTAAAATCATAAAATGTTCTATTTATTCTTAATGTGAGAATAGCCTTGACAATGTTTAATAAAATTTAAGAATTGTTAAGAACTTTATAATAATAACTTTCTCATTAATCTCTCATTATTATTTTCACAATATGATACCTGTCATAATATTATAAAAATATGGATTGTTACATCCATTAATTGATTATTTTAATTTGCTGTAGAAAAGGAGAGAGCTTTATGAGGGTATTAGTTAGTGGCGGTGCAGGATTTATAGGATCTAATTTAGTAGATAAACTTATAAATCTAGGACACAATGTATGTATAATAGATAATTTATCTACTGGAAATATAAATAATGTAAATAAAAAAGCTAAATTATATATAAATGATATTTTGGATCCTAATGTATCAAAAATATTTGAAAAGGAAAAGTTTGATATAGTCTATCATCTAGCAGCTCAGATAAATGTGCAAAAATCTATAACGAATCCTATATTTGATTCTAATGTAAATGTATGTGGTACTATAAATATAATAAATAATTGTGTTAACTATAATGTTAAAAAAATAGTATATTCTTCTTCAGCAGCTGTTTATGGTCATCCCCAGTACCTACCTATAGATGAAAAACATGAAATAAGACCCGTATCTTATTACGGATTATCTAAATATACTGCTGAAGAATATATAAGAGTATTTAGTAATTTAAATAATTTAGACTTCACCATACTTAGATATGCAAATGTATACGGAATAAGGCAAGATCCAAAGGGTGAAGGCGGCGTAATATCCACATTTATGAATAGTTTATTAAAAGAACAACCACTATATATATTTGGAGATGGTAGTGCCTTAAGAGATTACATCTTTGTAGAAGATATCGTTGACGCTAATATTGCAGCTATCAGCAGTGGAGGCAAAGAGATATTTAATATAGGCACTGGAGTTTATACTTCTGTCAAGGAACTAGCTGAAAATATGATAGATATCATTGGTCTAAAATCTAATATAGAGTATAAATCAGCTAGAAAAGGAGATATAGAAAATTCATATTTTAATATTAATAAAGCTAAAAATAAACTTAATTGGAGTCCAAGATTTAGTTTGAAAGATGGACTCAAGAAAACTATAGAATATTATAAAAATAATCTAGAAGATTAAAAAGTAAAAAAGAAGAACGTAGCATGTCTTAGTTATTTGAGCAAATAGAACCTGTAAAAAATAAGGAATTAATTAAATACAAAAAATCCAGTAGAAAAGCTTATTATTGTTTACTACTGGATTTAGTTTACTAAAAAAAATTTAAGAATAAATGCAGAGAAATTTTAATACTTATGATTTAGAGCGACAGGTTCAACAGCTCTGCATTTTTTCAAAGATAAGCGGACGCATTAATTTTCCAAGGCAGATTGGCTGTGTACTATATTTATAATTATCCCAAAGACTTGCAGTTATAATCTGATTATTACCATAAGTTTTAAAGAAATATTCACAAGTATTTGTATTCATAAAAGCTATATATTGCGTATAATCATAAGTATTTCGATCTGTTATGACAACTCCCTTTGGAATAGAAACACCTTCCATAATATGAAAGCATGTAATTATTGCCTCCATCCTGTCTTTAGGTGTTTGAATATGTGTCTTTTGATATGCCGTTCTTACAAATCGTTCTGGTGACGTATAGCCCCCCGGCAACGACATGGTTCCTCCTGCCTGACCGAATGGCTTTAATTTAATTTTTCCCCAGTAGGTTTCACTAGTCTGCATTGGAGATACATCCATATAATTTCTTAAATTAGTCATATGCCAATGAAAATCAGGACTGTTGGCCATAACACCGATGGGATTTTTGAATAACTTCAGACCTTTTTCTGTTTGCTCAATAACAACACATTTTCCGCTTTTATCTGTGGCAATCCAATGTAATGGTGCAACTGTTTGTGTTACGGGATCTGGCAGACCAATGAGAGATATTTCCTGTAGTATTTCTCCCAGTTCTTCTATGGATCCGCATCTTCCCAAAATATAATGGAGAAAATCTAAAGATGCAATAGGCTCCTTTCCCATATGCTTCACATGCATATTGTATTTGGCATAACCAGCAAAATATAATGCAGCTGCCGCAAAGCCCTTTTCATTTACTCCGTCAAAAAAACCGAGTGTTCCATCAGTTTCCTGTCCTATTCCTATAAATTTATAGTAATTACAAAATTTATGCATGTTTAAAACATTATTCCACACATAATTTTTGGGTACCACATAAAGCTGTGGTTCAATAGAATAAGAAAAATCCATGGTTCGCCCGAAAAAGTTTTCCATCTGTTGGGACTGTAACGTTATTGCTGTGCACATGTTAATTTCCCTCCTATGATTTATAAAATTTGATTTTCACAACAACATACCTTATATAAAGATTTGAAGATGGTAGGGTGTGATATTTAAGCATATGCATTTACACTCTGAAATTCATCTATTTTGTAACAAAAGGACTGCATATTTATTAGTATGCTTCTTTGAGTCGGGAAATTCGCTATTTCTTAAGTTTGCACCAGGTTATAGATACGATTGTCATGTAATACAAGTTTGATTTATTGTAAAAGGGTGTAAATATGATATAATTTATATAAAAACTTGCATTAATTAGTATTAAGGAATAAATTAATTCATTTATAAGAATTAAAATAAATAAAACTTATTGAGCCAATGACAAGGCTCTTTTATAGTTTGAGGGCAGAAATAGATATTAGTGCATAGAGATGAAGTTATTTATTACAAATGAAATATTGAAAGAGGAGGCAGAACAGATGAATGACTGTGGAAATAATTGCAATCTGAATGTTTTTGACAGCACAATTAATAACATAAATGATGGAATAGTAGTTACAGACATTAATGGGGAAATTAATATTATTAATAAAGCAGCACAGGAAATTTTGAATATTGCTGAACATTATGGTATTGGACGGATTATAAGTGATTTAATTCCGGAAGTTCTTGAATTTCAATTACCGAAAAGAAAATATATAAAAACTAATAAAAATATAGTAATAGGGGAAAAAGTAGTTTCAATGACTAAAATTCCAATCATTGAAAATAATGAAGCTAAAGAAGTTAAAAAAGTGATTTATGTATGTGAGGATATTACTGAGAAAGAAAAAATAAAAGAAGAATTAATTAATGAAAAAAATTGGAGTGATATGCTAAAGAAGGCTTTGGATATGGCTTATGAAGGAATAGTAATTATAGATAAATACGGATATATAATTATGATAAGTAAAGGATATGCAGATTTTTTAGGGATAGATGATAAAAAAGCAATAGGCAAGCATATTACAGATATAATTGAAAATACAAGAATGCATATTGTAGTAAAAACAGGAAGAGAAGAGGAAGTTCAATTGCATAAAATTAGAAATAGATATATGATAGCAACTAGAACTCCACTATTTATTAATGGAGAGCTACAAGGTGCTGTAGGTAAGGTGCTTTTTAAAAATGTAAAAGAATTAGATTCTCTTTACAAGAAATTTAGTAAAGTTCAGAAGGAATTAGAAGCTTATAAAGAACAACTTCAACAGAAAACTAGTGCAAGGTATACCTTCGCTGATATTGTTGGAAATAGCGATGGAATTATGGAAGCTAAAAAGCTATCTAAAAAAGCAGCCTTAACTGATTCTAATGTATTACTCATTGGTGAAAGTGGCACAGGAAAAGAACTATTTGCACATTCTATACACAAAAATAGTAATAGAAATTATGGACCATTTGTGAAGGTAAATTGTGCAGCAATTCCATCTGATTTATTGGAATCAGAATTATTTGGATATGAAGGGGGAGCCTTTACTGGAGCTAAAAAAGAAGGGAAAATGGGAAAGTTTGAATTGGCCGATGGAGGAACTATTTTTTTAGATGAAATCGGAGATATGCCACTACATATGCAAGTTAAACTTTTAAGAGTATTACAGGAAAGAGAAGTTGAAAGGGTAGGAGCTGTTTCTCCTAAAAATATAGATATAAGAATTATAGCAGCAACTAATCAAGATCTTTGCGGTATGGTAAAGGAAGGAAAGTTCAGAGCTGACTTATATTATCGACTTAATGTAGTTACTATAAAAATTCCATCTTTAAGAGAGAGAAAAGATGATATTATATTATTATCTAATCTTTTATGTGATAAAATATCTAAAAAATTAAATAAAGAAAAATGCACAATTTCGGATGAAGCTTTAGAATACTTAAAAAATTATAAATGGGAAGGAAATGTAAGACAATTAGAGAATGCAATTGAAAGAGCCATAAATATTATAGAAAATACAAATACTTTATTGCTACCAAAGCATTTGCCAAAGGAAATAACAGGAGTTGAAATTAATATTAATATTTCAAAGCTTGAAGATGTTATATGGCAAGCGGAAAGAAATACAATTATTAATGCTATAAAAATATGTAAAGGTAATAAACAAAAGGCAGCTAAAGAATTAGGAGTAAGTAGAACTACTTTATATGAAAAGATTAATAAATATAAAATATTATAAAAAATTTAATGAAAATTGTGTAAAGTGTATATGAAATCGTACACATTTTTAGACTTATTTTAAAAGTGTTCGATTTTGCATACACTTTTTTGTTGTTATTTTAGATGTGTAATGATAAGCATACACTTTTTTAGGAATTGACTAAATATTTATAAAATTTGTTTTTCATAATATTATTAAAGAATGCAGATAAATCAACATTAAGAGAAGAAAAAATAAAAAAATATTTATTTTGGCACGGCTTTTGCTTATTAATTAAAGTGTAAGTTTGTAATCGTTATGAGAAAGGAGATATATTTATGATTAAAGTAAAAACTGTTTCAGAAGCAGTACAAATGATTAAAGGTGGCAGTACTGTTGCCATAGGTGGATTTATAGGAACTGGACATCCAGAAGAGATAACATCAGAAATAGAAAAAAGTTTTATTAATACAGGAGCACCTAATAATCTTACACTTGTGTATGCTGCTGGACAAGGAGATTCAAATGAAAAAGGATTAAACCACTTAGGACGTGAAGGATTAGTGTCAAAAGTAATAGGGGGACATTGGGGACTTGCACCGAAACTCCAAAAATTAGCGTTAGAAAATAAAATAGAAGCATATAATCTTCCTCAGGGTGTAATATCCCATCTTTTTAGAGATATAGCAGCCAAAAAGGTAGGAACAATTACTCATGTTGGTCTTAAGACTTTTGTTGATCCTAGAGTTGAAGGTGGAAAGCTAAATGATATAACAAAGAAGGATATTGTAAAGGTTGTTAGCATTGAAGGGGAAGAAAGACTATTATATAAAGCTTTTCCTATAAATGTTAGTATTATACGAGCCACCTATGCAGATGAAAAAGGTAATCTATCTTTTGAAAAAGAAGCAGCCACATTAGAAGCTGTATCCATAGCTCAAGCTGCTAAAAATTCTGGTGGAATAGTAATAGCTCAAGTTCAATCTGTAGTTAAGAGTGGAACATTAGATCCTAAGCTAGTAAAAATTCCAGGAATATATGTAGATGCTGTTGTTGTTGCTAAGCCAGAGAATCATATGCAAACATTCTCAGAGCATTTTAATCCTTCATACTGTGGAGAAGTAAAGGTTCCATTAGATTGTATGGAAGTCATGAAATTAGATGAAAGAAAAGTAATATCAAGAAGAGCATCTATGGAACTTATGCCTAACGCAGTAGTAAATTTGGGAATAGGCGTTCCAGAAGGAGTAGCTGCTGTTGCAAATGAAGAAGGTATTGGGGACATGATGACCTTAACCGTAGAGGCTGGACCAATAGGTGGAGTGCCAGCAAGTGGTTTAAGTTTTGGTGCATCTTTAAATGCAGAGTGTATTTTAGACCAACCTTACCAATTTGACTTTTATGATGGTGGAGGTCTTGATATAGCATTTTTAGGGTTAGCCCAATGTGATGAAAAGGGAAATATTAATGTTAGTAAGTTTGGGCCTAAAATAGCTGGTTGTGGCGGATTTATTAATATTACACAGAATTCAAAGAAAGTAATATATTGTGGAACATTTACAGCTGGAGGCTTAAAAATAAAGGTTCAAAATGGAGAACTAATAATTGGACAAGAAGGAAAGACTAAAAAATTTATTAAAGATGTTGAACAAATTACCTTTAGCGGAGAATATGCAAGGGAAATAGGGCAACAAGTTTTATATATAACTGAAAGAGCGGTATTTGAGTTAAAATCAGAAGGATTAGTTTTAACAGAAATAGCTCCAGGGATCAGTTTAGAGAAGGATATTTTAGCAAATATGGACTTCAAGCCAATAATATCTGAAAATCTTAAAGTTATGGATGAAAGAATATTTAAAGATGAATTAATGGGGATTAAAGTAAATTAAAATAAATTAAATTAGAGAGAGAAAGGAGAATTTTTATGTTAGGTGTTATAGGTATTATGATTTCCCTAGTATTATTAATGTATTTAGCTTATAGAGGAATAACGGTATTAATTTTGGCTCCAGCACTAGCATTACTTGCGGTAGTATTCTCTGGAGAGCTTCCATTACTTGTAACTTATACAGAAGTATTTATGAAAGATTTTGCAGGTTATGCAAAAACCTATTTCCCACTATTCTTATTTGGAGCAGTATTTGGAAAAATAATGGATGATTCAGGGGCAGCTAAATCCATTGCAAATTTTATAGCACATAAGCTTGGGAAAGATAAAGCAATGCTCGCGGTAGTATTATCCTGCGCAGTATTAACTTATGGTGGTGTTTCTTTATTCGTTGTTGCATTTGCGGTATATCCAATAGCAGTTGAATTATTTAAAGAGTCTAATCTGCCAAAAAGACTTATACCGGGAACTATAGCTCTTGGAGCATTTACTTTCACAATGACAGCATTACCAGGAACTCCTCAGATTCAAAATGCTATACCAATGACTTATTTTGGAACAACTGCTTGGGCAGCACCTGTAATAGGTATAATTGGTTCAATAGTAATATTTGCTTTAGGTATGATGTGGCTTAATAGAAGAGCACAAAAGGCAGTTGCAGCTGGAGAAGGTTATGGAAATCATAAAGATGAAAGGCTTGAAACAGTAGATGTATCTAAACTTCCCAATATTGTTGTAGCTATTATTCCGATAGTAACAGTTTTGGTATTAAATTATATATTTGGTGTATATTTTGAAAGAATTCCTTCAGAATATCTAAAATCATATGGAACATCAATAGATAAAGTAAAAGGATTATGGAGCTTAATTGTTGCTCTTCTTATATCAACAATACTTGCAATAGTTTTAATGAGAAAGAATTTTAAGAGTATAATAAAGACTGTTAATGATGGAGCAATTGGTTCATTACTCGCAATTGCGAATACTTCATCAGAGGTTGGGTATGGAAATGTTATTAAAACATTGGGAGCTTTTGCATTAATTAAAGGGGCGATACTTGCAATACCAGGAACTCCTCTAATTTCTTTATCAGTTTCAACAAGTATATTAGCTGGTATAACTGGATCAGCTTCAGGTGGAATGAGTATAGCACTAGGAGCTTTAGGAGATATTTATATGCAAAAAGCATCAGCCTTAGGTATTAATCCAGAGGTAATGCATAGAATAGCAGCTATTGCTTGTGGAGGATTTGATACACTTCCGCATAATGGAGCTGTAATAACATTATTAGGAATTACAGGTCTTACACATAGGGAATCCTATGCAGATATAGGAATGTGTACAGTAGTTATTCCAGTTATAGCTACAATAGTATGTATAATTGCGGCTGGTTTTGGATTAGTATAGAAAAATTAAAATAAAGAGGTGTTATTTGTATGGGAAAAACAATAAATGAACTAAAGATAGGAGATAAATCATATATAGAAAAGACTATAAGTGAAACAGATGTATATCTTTTTGCAGGAATAACTGGAGACTTAAATCCAGCGCATATAAATCAAATAGAATCAGAAAAGACCATATTTAAAGGTAGAATTGCTCATGGAATTTTAGTATCTGGATTAATTTCAGCAGTTTTAGGAATGCAGCTACCTGGACCAGGGACAATATATTTAGGTCAAGAATTAAAGTTTATGGCACCAGTAAAAATTGGTGATACAATAAAAGCAGAGGCAGAAATAGTGGAATTGATTACAGAAAAAAATAGAGTTAAATTAAGGACAACCTGTACTAATCAAGATGGCAAAATAGTTATTGCAGGTGAAGCTCTGGTTATGCCCCCAAGAGTATAAATATGCTTAGCCTAGTTAATTAATTAACAATAAATGAGGAGGTAAAGTATAATGAATTTTTCATTAACAAGAGAACAAGAATTTGTAAGACAAATGGTAAGAGAGTTTGCTGAAACTGAAGTAAAGCCATTAGCAGCAGAAATCGATATAACAGAAGAATTTCCTATGGAAAATGTACAGAAAATGGGTAAACTTGGAATGATGGGAATCCCATTTTCAAAGGAATATGGTGGAGCAGGTGGAGACGTTGTTTCCTATGCAATAACAGTTGAAGAATTATCAAGAGTTTGTGCTTCAACAGGTGTTATCGTTTCAGCTCACACTTCATTATGTGCATCAGTAATAAATGAGCATGGAACACCAGCTCAAAAGGAAAAGTACTTACCAGCACTTGCTAAGGGTGAAAGAATAGGTGCTTTCGG
>NZ_OAOD01000039.1 GCF_900205925.1 Clostridium peptidivorans
CGCGCAATCAATTCACGCGGACGAAAAGGCTTGGTGATATAGTCGTCCGCACCCATGTTCAGCCCGGTAACAACACTCGCCTCATCGCCGGAAGCCGTCAGAAAGATAACGGGAACATCCTGAGTTTCTTTGATTTCCGTGCAAACCGTAAAGCCATTTCCGTCAGGCAAAGAAATATCAATCAACGCCAAGTCAAATTTATTCCCGGCAAGCGCGGCAAGGGCTTCACTCCGCGTAGGGGCGTGAGTGACTGTAAATCCCTCCGAGCGGAGCAAAAGCACAAGGTTTCTGGCGATTGCCTTATCGTCCTCAACCAAAAATATCCGTTTCATTTATTTTCACCATCCTTTACTTTACTGCTCCTATATCGTCCGTCAGCCGGTTTTTCAGCGTCAGCAGGAACAAGCCATGTATTTCCCATTTTTTTAGCTCCCTTAATCCGCCCGGCGGAGCAATGGTACACTACCATTCTGTCTGTGATTCCCCAATTTTTCGCTGCTTCTTTTGTCGTTATATAATCCACGCATAACACCTCCATAATTTTATTATATTTCTTTTGACGGAAATATACAAGCTGAGGTATAAAAACAGCAAGAAAAGCAAAAGGATTATCGAGAAATCAGTTAGCAGACCAAATGAATATTGCCCCTCGATATATTGCGTCCATTGAAAACAGCGGGCAGCACCCAAGCCTTCAAATCTTTTATGAGCTTGTCACTCTTTTAGACGTATCGTTTAATAATTCATCCATCTTCCATTCCTTCATATCCATTTTATCCGATCGCTACCATTGCTAACACTCCTATCGCACTCTGTGAAAGCGACTATCACTAAATCATAGATTTGGGATATCTGCTTTTCTTCAAAGTAGGGGATAAGCACTGATACGCGCCTGGATAAGTTCTTCTAAGGTTCAGATAGAGAAAAGGTATTCCTTATAAGCAAACTTCACCTGAACCTAAGAATCACTTGATAGTTCCACCCCTGGGGTGCCCGCTAATTTTTTCCAATAAGTCTATAGTTGTTTTCCTTGCCTTCAATTTCAACCACATTACCTCTGCACATTTCAAAAATTCTGCTGCCTACTGCCTCGTCTAAATCTAGAAGCTTTTCTATGGTGTATTCGCTGGAGATTATTAAGGGAAGATTATTTAAATATCTATGATTTATTATTTCAAACATAATATTGATATCTGATTCTGTTACCTTTCCCTTAAATAAATCATCTATTATTAAAAGCTCTGAAGTCTTATACTTCTCCATACTTTTTTTATAAACTTCGTCATCCAGCATATTTTGTTTTATTTTAGTTATTACATCTCTATAGGGCATATAATAAGCTCTTACTCCTGAATCCATTAAATTCATGGCTATAGCAATAGACAGGTGCGTTTTTCCGCTGCCAACTTGTCCTAAAAACGCTATGCTGTTTTGTCTCCTATTTTTTATTTCCTTAAAATTTTTCACATAAGCAAAAGCCTTATTTTTAGAGTATCTTGTAAGTTCATTAAAAACTCTATAGTTTTTAAAACTTAAATTTGAATTATCCACATTTAAGCCAGCCCGTTTCCACTTTAACTTAACATTATCCTTAACACTGCAACTGCAGGGAGTTATAATATCTTGATACTTGTCATCTCTTTTTACTATAAATCCAACTCCTCGGCACTTTGGACAAACCTCTTTATCACTATATAAATCCTTCGAAATCTTCATCTGTAAAGTCTGGTGCTTCTGTGCACTCTGGTTTGAATCCTGTATATTTTCCTTTGCCTTCTTTCTGAGCCTTTTTATAGTCTCTTGAATATTGTCCACTTCCCCATTTTGAATACTTGTTTTCTCCATGATTATTATCCCCCTCTTTTGATGGATTTAAAGCATTATAGCCTTTTTCACAGGCACTATTACTGTTAATGTAGTCTTCAACTTCCTGAAGAGTATTTAACTTAAGATCCATCCAGTTACATAAAACCACCTCAATGTACCTAAAGCTTCTCGCTCTATTTTCCACAGCAAGCTCCATGGCTTTTAAGATTAAATCTGGATTTTTTATCTCCTCATGCAAAAGCTTTAACTTTTCACACTCATGAGGAGTTGCAAGGTGGATGTTTGAATTGAAAAAGTTCAAGATGTCACTGAAGTCTTTAGGGTTGTCTTCTGCACTGTTTCCAATGATTTGACTGCTGCTATCATCACTTGGGTCTATTTTCACTGCTTCTGCAGTTTTACCATTTTCACCCAGGGGTCTGGCCCCTTTCTCTTCTTCCTCTTCTGTAGTAGTCTCTGGTATTGGTTTATTTAAATTAACCTCATCCACTGCTAAATTTGAGCAGTTCATCTCCTCTATATTTTCATCCATAGACTCATTATTGTCACAGCATAAGTCATTATTGTCATTCCTCTTATTTTCCTGAAGTTTAGCTAAAGCATCGTAATTTAAGCTGTACCATTTGGTTTTGTCCATCTTTGATTTATTAAAATTTGCAGATAAAATAATGCCCATATCTTCAAGCTTTCTTATAAGCCTTCTTATGCTGCTTTCAGAAAAGAAAGGAAGCTGATTTTGCCAGCTTGAATAGCTATTATATATCCAAGGCCTCCCCTCTATAATGTGAGTTGATCTTTCAAGCCAATAGCTCATTTGCTGAATGATAATACTTTCGGATAATCCTAGTACCACTGCTAAGTTTACATTTAGCACTACACAATTTTTATTTGATGAGTTTTCTTTGCACATTTTATAATCCTCCCCTAGTGTTTAGCATAGTTCCTATGCATTTGCATTGTTTCTATATATATATAAGACACTTAACTTGCAAAAAATGGGACAAAAATCTTTAAAAAAACTTTTTTTATTCTTTTTTTTAAATTCTGTCCCTTTTTTTAAAGCTGAAGTGTCTTATATAGTTATATAGGAAATTTTATTTTAATTTGTAAAATTATAACTAAGGGGTGTTAATTATGAATTATGGTGAAATTGAATTAATTGTAAAAGAATTAATAATGTTAGAAGAAGATGAGTATTCAGATTACACTAAACAAATGATTGAATTTGTTAATGCAAAAGTTAATAAGGAATATACTAAAGATTTATTTACTTATTATGATAAAGAAGATTTAAAACTTGATATATATTTAAAAGTTTATAATTTGCTAAATAAAACTGAACCTAAAAGCCTTGTAGAAATGTTGTGCTATTCAAAGGCAGCTGTTAATAACTTTATAAAAAATAAAAAAAGAGCATTATATTTTAGATTATGTAACCGTATATATAAACCTCTGCAAAGCTCCTATACACAGGAAATATATATGGATAAAATAGCCGAAATGGCTCATTATACAAAATCCCTATGGGACTATATATTCTACAACCCCATTCCAAGTTCTGTAATGAATGAACTTACTAATACAGATAAGGATGTACTGAACTTTATTTTGCACTATGGAGATATTTCAACAAAATTTTATGCAGCTGTTGAAAAAATTGATGAAGAAACTTCTAAAAAAAGAATAACAAGATTTAGAGAACATGTCTCTTATAGAATGCTTATATGGAAGAAAAGCCACCCAGAAGAAGCTAAGTTAATGCCTGAAGTATTTTCTCATATAAGAAATAAATAAATATAAGGAGATTTTGTATGGATTTAGAAAATTCAGCTCTTAAAGCCCAAGGAGGAGATAAAAAATCTTTAGAAGATTTATTTATATATTTTAAACCCTACATAGTAAAGCAAGCTCACTGTATATATATAAGGGGTTATGAAATAGAGGATTTAATTCAAATTGGATATGTAAGTCTTATGAAAGCTATAAATATGTACAAGCCTATAAATAAAAACTTTAATTACTATGCTCTAGCTTCAATCAAAAGGAACTTTTACTATCTCATAAGGCAGCAATCTCGACATAACGGAGAGTACAGCATGGAATTTGAAACTGGTGAAGGATTAACTCTTGGAGATAGCATAGAAGATAACTTTAACTTAGAAGAAGATTATCTAAAAAAGGAAACTCACCAAAAACTTAAAGAAAGCTTCAAGCTATTAAATAAAGAGGAAAAAGAACTAATAAGCTGGATTTACCTCCAGAATAAAAGTCTTAAAGAATACGCAGAGATAAAAGGAATTACTTATAATCAAGGAAGATACAAAATGCAGAAAGTACTACAAAAGCTTAAAGAAGGCTTGAAATAATGCTAAAATTTTTCTCACTTTGCTTTTTACTGCATATTAAATAGTGAAAGGAGTTGATAGTATGGCTGTTACAGCTGATATGGTTAAAAAGTCTTTAATTCTTGAATATGTGGTGGGAACTGATGACGAGGGCAAAGATGTCCTTGGAAGTCAAAGATTCTCCAAAATCAAGACTGCTGCAACTAATGATGCGTTAAATGCTGTTGCTCAGGCAATATCCCCTGTACTTAAAAACCCAGTTTTATATGCTAAGAAACAAGAAGACAGCGTGTTTAGCTCAACAATTTAATATTGATTTATTCATAAAAAAAGGAGGAATGATTTATGGCTAAGAGTTTGGTTTTATCCTTTGTGAATGTTGGAGGAAAGAAGACCAGCATTACAGTAAACAATATAAAAGATGCAGTAACTGCAGCAGAAGCTAATACCCTTATGGACACTATGATTGCCCAAAATGTCTTTGAAACAAAAGACGGTGACTTAGCTAGTAAAAGCGGTGCTTATATAGTAGACAGAGAAAAAACTGAATTAACATTATAATTATAACCCATGAAATAAAGTAGTAACCTTTTATAACCTATGCAAGGCAGTAAGTCCATTCCCTAGGGCTTGCTGCCATTATATAAATAATTATCTTTAAATTAAAAAATCAGCAGTTTGATCTGCTGCTTTTTCTTTTTACTTTTAAATTAATCATCACTTAATGCTCTTAATATTTCTTCTGCTATAAGCTTTATAACTGGAACTGAAACAGCATTTCCAGCCTGTTTATAAAGCCTTCCATCTGATAAATTCTCAGGCAATATATAATTAGTTCCACCTTCAATTATTGGAATATTGCCCTGTCCTACTGGAAAACCCTGTAGCTTAAATGCTTCTGCTGGAGTTATTTTTCTTATACCATCGTTAACTCTAATTAAAGGAACATTGTGGCCTCCTGTTCCCATATTAGCAGTCAGCGTTGGACAAACTCCGCTCATATTTCTGCGAACATACATCCCTCTCCTAATTTGATAAACCTGGTGCATATCCGTTATTTGCTCATCTAGATTAATTCTAATCTCTTTTCTTTCCTCTTCAGGTATCTGTGAATATTCTTCTTCAGTTAAAAAATAATGTGGATATCTTTCTCGTGTATAATAATATCTTTGTAAATCGTTGAAACTCAAATTATAATCGATTATAGAGTCAAGCTGATCTCTTCTATCATCCTCTGTAAAATTAAGCTTATAATCATCAAGATGAATATAGTTCCCTCTTTCATCTTTATCAAACATAGTAAATCGATCTGCATCTTCTTGATTTAAAAAGCACACAATAAATATCCTCTCCCTATTTTGAGGTATCTGTGTAAAATCCATTGTATTTAGTACAGCTTCTTTAACTATATATCCCAGCCTTATTAATTCACCTTTTATAACTCGATAAGTATTTCCGTTATCATGATTTTGAAGATTTTTAACGTTTTCTAGAAATAAAACTCTAGGTTTTCGTCCATGTGTTTGATTTAATAAATTTACAAGCTCAATAATACTCCAAAATAAGTTTCCTCTATGGTCATCAAATCCGCGTCTCTCCCCTGCTATGCTAAAGGCCTGACAGGGAAATCCACCTGCTAAAATGTCTATTTGATGATCTAAAGTTTCCCACATTTTTGTTTGATATAATTCTCTTTCTTCTTCATCATCACATCTATCTAAATTTACTATTTTTTCTATATCACCCACAATAAGATGATGTCTAAAATTAGCTCTATATGTAGCTGCTGCATAATCATCTATTTCATTAGCCCAAACAAGTTCAAATCCATTCTGTCCATTTCCTAAAAGGGCGTTTTTAAATCCAAGGCATATACCTCCAACTCCAGCAAATAAACTTCCTACTCTAAATGGCATTAGCTTCCTATTCTCCTCTCACTAGTACATATATTTCTCATCTAGATAGTAATTATAACATACTGCAAATAAAAAAGCAGCTTTTTGAGCTGCTTTAATTTTTATAAATATTTATATAGAATTAATCATACTTATGGAATATATCTAAGTACTATGTCGTTTGGAGAAGTCCACGTAACTTCTATTCTATCTCCTACATTGGCCCCACAATAACCATGTAACCATGTCCCTAAAACTTTTAAATCTCCATCCCCTTGGAACTGCTTTGCATGTATAGCTCCCGCAGTACAACAACCTGCTGCACGCAATGGATGATTAAATTGTCCATCTGTGGAAGTACAATTAAAGACTGCTCCCCTTAATATACCTATACTTCGTGCTACACCCAATGGTATCTGAATATATGCTTCCCCATATATTCTATCACGAGTATAAGTGTATCTATGAGTCCCCCAATTTAAATGTGCTTCTTTTAGAACTACAGTATATGAGTCTCCTGCTTGTGGCATAAAATCCCTCCCTTTTTAAGTAAGCCTAAAGATCTAAATGGTTTTGATACCATTATATTCTGCCTATCTAATTTCAATAAAAATAAAGAAATTTATTTTTAATCGTTTATTCTAAAACCTAATGCCTTGTCTGTCTTTCCACTATTGTGTAATAAAATTATAGTTTAAATTTGTTATTTATTTTCATCTTTGAACTCATCATATGAACCAATAGATGTAAAATCTATTGTATAGTTTTTATCATCAATCTTATATATAACTACAGAATCAAGCCCTAATTCTTGAAGCTTATCATAAGTTAATAATTCACCTTCTTTTAAATTCATTACATCTCTTAAAATCCATTGTCCAAGCTCTTTATTCGGATTTGACATAAGAGCCTTTGATCCGTCTTGACAAACTTTTGCACTCATATTTGTAGCATTTGGAAGTTTAAGGTTAAAGCTTTCATCTCTTTTCGGAAAAAATTCTGGAAAGCTTTGATGTATCCATGATGGAATTGGTATATAAACTTCATTATAGTCTCTAGACCTTCCCCCTGCATTCCACTGATTAAGTCCGCTTTTAGGCGGAACTTGTCTACCACCTCGGTCTGAAAATAATGGAAGGTATACATGTGGATGATTTTTTACTGGTGCAAATATAAGCTTTCCTGCAGAGCCTTCTGCTAATATATCTGCTAAGAATGCATATGGATCTTCAATAATATCAACCATAAAATCTAAAATCACATTTTTAGTTATAAATCTCTTATAAAGTGTACTTTTAGATATGTTAAAACTATATTCATTTTTACCATCTTCAAAAGATACTATATGCTCCTTAACTTGCATATTCTTAATCTTCTCTATATCTATTTTGTCCATTGGGCATTCAAAAACCATTACCTTGCCTGTGTCTCTAACTACACAGTGATATATCAATTCATCTAAGCCATGAATTCTTTTAGTAGCCTCTAATCTTTCATTTCTTAACTCTGCTACCTTTTTTATAAGTTCTTTAGGATTTTTATCTTTATATAATCCTATATCACTGTTAAACTCCGCTACCTTTTGAAGCGTTTTACCATTAACATTCAAAAATGTCTTAATCCCAATTCCTATCTTGTCTTTTGCTGCATCAGCTGAACAGTCAGAACGAGACAAATTTTCTGCATTAAAGGCTTTACAAAATATATTTTCCACTGCCCTATAACCTAAATATGGAGATGAACTTTCTGAAAATAGATTTGAAAGCGCACCAGCTGCTTTAAGAATATTTTCATATTGTTTTATTTCTTCCTTACTTTGAATATCAGTAAACATAGCTTGCCCCCCTTTTTATTTTTGCAAATTTATTTCCTGTGCCAATTTAATCAACTGATCCTTTTGTTCAATTGTCATTTTTGAAAATTCTTTTATTAAATCCAAAAATTTTTCATCCCTGCTGTTGTATTTTTCATCAGTGACTGCAAGCAAATAATCAGTAGAAACTTGAAAGTATTTTGCTAAATCTATAAGTGTAAATATACTTGGATACTTGCAATTACTTTCATATTGGGAAATCGTGTTTCTTCTCTTATTTATTTTCAGCGCCACAACTTCTTGTTTTTCATCTCTTTTTTTTCTTAATTCTCTTATTCTGTATCCTACAAAATCATATCTCATAAAATCACCTTTTATTTCCTTCGTTACATAAAATTATAAAACTATTTATAGAATAAAAGAAGAGAAACTAAGTCTCTATGAGAGACTTCGTTTCTCTTCTTGCATAAACAGCTTAATTATAATATACTTGTCCGCTACTTTTACATTTAAATATTAAATAAATTCTCTTTGCAGCTCACTATATACTATTCTTTCTATCTCTTCATAAGTAATCATATCTAAGACTTTTACCCCCCCAAGTCTATTCAAAGCTTTAACTAGTTCCGCCCTCTTCTCCTTACTAGGAAAAGTATGTTCACCAGTATATTTCTTTAATGCTATTAATACTAATTTAGTAAACTCTCTATTTCTAGAAAATGCTCTCTCCATTAATTGCTGCTGCAAATTCGTATCCTTTAATAAAAATTCTGTGAGTTCATATGGATTTTCTCTATCTTTATCATATGTAGTATATGCCATCCACCATAATCTGGATAAACCATTCCTTAATAAGGCTCTATCGTTATTTTGCCTTATAAACATATACCTTTCAGATACTTTGTTAGCACTATCTGTGTCTTTAACAGGCCATCTTCTAAGCATATAATTCCATCCTATTGTATAGCATAGACATGCCCATAATCTTTCATCAGATGCTTGTTCTAATGTAAAGTCTTTTAAAGCTTCATAAATAATTTTGCAGTTTTCAAATTCCACATCAAACTGTTTCTCCGGTACTATAAGTACTATTTGAGGAATGTTTATCCCTGATTCAATTGTATATTCCTCATTAAATATTTCATTCAGCCACTGACTATTACTTTTATAATATCCTTTCTGCATATGAGAAGTTATGTTTGCTTTTAAATAATCTACACTGCTTTGCTTAAAGTATTTTAACTGCATCTATTCCATCTCCAATTCCTCTAAATCTATGAGACATTTCTCCATTAATCCATTAAGAATCTTATATGCTAATTCAGTTATTGAGGTCTGAGCTTGCAATTTTTCCTGGGTGTCAATTTTAAAATCATTTAGCCTTTTCATAATAACTTCATTCCACGCACAACCCTCATATTTGTCAAACGCTTCTCTTAAATCACATAAAATTTCAATTAAAACCGGTATTACTATTGTCATAGAAAGAATTCCTTCGAATTTATGATTTTGAACTAAATCTTTATATTTTATAT
Organism: Clostridium peptidivorans; assembly: GCF_900205925.1. GTDB lineage: Bacteria > Bacillota > Clostridia > Clostridiales > Clostridiaceae > Clostridium_AK > Clostridium_AK peptidivorans. Next base: position 9,416 of record NZ_OAOD01000039.1, read on the forward strand.
AATTATCTTTGGACAGCTTAATTAGTATTTTATTCCCTGTATCCTCCCAATCTATAGATGACTTATTATTTTCATCTAAGGATGTAATACTAAAAATAGACGGAACCTTTTTTAAGTTGTCACCTGTTTTAACTATGTTTAAAACTCTATTATAATCAAATGCTAGTACATCTCCCTGCTGAATCTCAAAAGCAATCCCTTTAAAGTCCGAGCTAAAATCCTTATGTGCAAAATTATGTATTTCTTTCTGTGCTACTATAAAAATAGAAATTTCCACTTTATTTTTAAGACTATTGCCTGGAAGCTTAATTTTAAGATCTTTTTCATAACTTATAAACTTATTTCTGTAACGTGTTGCTGGACATTCTAAATGCACTGCATAACTTGCCGTTCTATCTTGAATTAACTTTTCAAGTTCTCTACATTGAAGCATAAATTCTATATTTAATATAATCTCATCGCTATAGGTCTCTTGTGTAATATTAGTAAAAAATTTTCCTGATCTATAATCTTCTGTAAGTTCACTTAATACAGGATGTGGATACTGTCTAGTTGTTATCTGCATCGCTCTGTACCTCCATTGAACATCTTAATGCCCTTTTTAATGTTACATCAAAATATTTTTCTTCATTTTTTTTAAAAGATATTGGTCCAAATTTATTTTGGTTTACTATCGGTATTTTTACAGAGCTGTTCACTTCTTCAACATTTTTTAGTTCAGCAGTTTCTGCACCTTCTTCTCCTATTATCGTTAACTGTAAATAAGAATTGCTTTTATTCCCACTTTTAACAATTACTCTATATTTCCCCTGAGTAGGATCTATACAAAATACTCTGCTTCTGCTGATATCTATAAGTACTATATTTTTTTTATTTTCATTATCATCTTTTTTTCCTGGATTATTTTTAGGTTCTTTACCTTTATTAGATTTATTTTTACCTGGCTGATTATTTGGACTTTGATTTTCATCTTCTTCTCTAATTTTTAGCGGCTTACTTTTCTTTAATTTATCTATTTTACTTTCATCTATTTTTTCTATTCTCTTTTTAATTGGTTCTTTAATATCTGCCTGTATTTCTCCACTGTCTAATTCCTGCGGCAAATACTTCCCTACTGAATGGATGTCTATTTGTTCTAGTTCATTATATTCGTTGAACTGGTTAATCTTTTCTTTGATCCATGCATTTAATTTGCTCATTATCTGCTTTGCTTGAGATTCACTTCCTTGTTTTTTATATCTAGCGGTTTCTAATTTATCATGACTCGGATTTTCTAATGCTCGTATAAATTCACTTATTCTCCTACCTTCAAATTTTAAAACACCAGCAAATGATTGAGTGACTCTTATTCTATCCTTATCTATTATCTTCATGCCAGCTCCTCTAACATAGGCAATCCTTTTAGGTAAGTCTTTGTCTAAATTTAAATAAAGTTTAATTACACCCATTTCTTCAAAATCTTCTTCAACAAAGCGGCATGTATCTCTTTTATTTTTATAAGCTGTATAATACTGCATGGTTAAGAGGTTGTCCCAATTATCTTTATTTTTTTCTAAAACATCCTCTAAGGTAGTCTTATCAATAATTTTTTCTCCAACCTCTACTTGAAGTGCTCCATCTAATACTGCTGCAAAATAATAATCTACAGCAGCTTGAGTAATCTGCATTTCCCAATCAGTATCTTCTGAGAAAGCCATTACAAATATACTTGTTCCTATTTCTTCTCTAACAAAAATTTTATCTAAATTATCTGTTTCCTTGTTTAAAAATGGTCTGTGTATTCTTCCTGCATCTTCACACTCTCCAGTAACACCTAAAAAACCTGTTGCTTGAGTTAGTTTCCCGTTTCTTCTATGAGTTGCTAAGTTACTTACCCCTTGTACAGCTAGTACCTTTTCTTTATCTAAAGTTGAATAAATAATAGATCTTATATTTGAACAGGTAAATGGTGCATTTTTCCCTATTCCAAATGATCCTCCTGCTTCACCTGGTTTATTACTTATTCCTGTTGATTTAACTAAATTACTAAAAGGAGTATCTATTTCTCCTTCAGCTCCCACTAATCCGGTTGTGTTATAATCACCAATTTCTAGAACAGATATATTTTTTTTCCCCAGCTCTTCCGCTGCTTTCTGCATAAATCGAACAGTTTCCTTATCATTACGTTCTTGTGCAAAATTTCTGCAGCTTTCAATAATATTTTTCATTTGGTCTAAATAAGGAAATTGTTCTTGTGAAATTTTATGTAATTTGAACTTTACTTTAACAGGAATTCCATTACTAAGCTTGGCATCTAATGAATTTTGTATAATTTCTTTTGTCATGTAATATATAGGATTACCACTAAAAAATTCAATGTTGCCGTCATTTATACCGACATTTCGTCCCCCATCATTATATGGGAATCTATAGCCTAATCTATTCATTTGCTACTCTCCTATAACTTGAATTCTGTCTCACTTTTTGAAAACTTTGATTTTGTTCTTTTTAATTCTTTTTCAATTGCACTGAATATCCTATAAATTTGCTCATCTGTATATTCATAATTTGATTTGTTGCTGCAATTTGATAACAACTGAAGCATCTTAATAATTTTATTAGTTCTCTGCTCTGCTAACCGTATAAAATTTTCTTGTTTTTCCTGTTTTCTATCTTTTTCATCCATTGTTAACCCCCTATAACTTTGTACATTCACTTTATATATACAATATTTTTCATATATTGTATATATATCATAAATATTTTCATAATACAAGCCACATTTTCTATATTTTTATACATCACTAAAGTTTAGCATATAATGATTTATTTTATAAACTAATACATATTAAAATACTTGTAGAGCCCAATAACATAGTTAATTCTATATTATTGGGCTCTACAAATTATAATTCTATCAAATTCTCATTATTCTTGGACATATTTTTCTATTTCTTCAATGCATTGGTTTGATTCTCTATAATTTATCTTTATAGAGTTTCTATTATTTAAAATATAATCTTAAATATTTTAAATAATAGCTCCTAAGATTTTATCAACAGCAAATGTTATTAATGTTATTGTAACTGCATTACCTGCTTGTTTATATAGCCTTCCATTAGATAAATTTTCAGAAAATATAAAAAGTACCTTGCCTTAGTTAAAAGTATAATTATGGATGCTAAAAATTATTACATTCAAACTGGAGATGTACATAATATAGATGAATTATTTAAGTTACTATAAACAATTACGCTGTATATAGCTATTCTACAGCCAGTGGAGCTAATGTTATAAAATTAAAAAGTTTTTTAAATTATCACTTATGAATAATGTTTTATAATTTTATTTACTACTGCACATATCTTTAAATACGCATGTACTGCATTTAGGATTATAAGCCGTACATATAGAAGCTCCAAAATCTAAAACAGCATAATTATAATCTACATATCTATCTTCTGGAATCAACATCTGAGCAAATTCCCAAAGTTTTGTATCATCCCTTGGCCTTTTCTTTTCTGATTTAATCTCAAATATTCTTTCAAATATTCTTATTACATTTGTATCTAATACAGCATAAGGCTGATTAAATCCAAAGCATAAAATAGCACTGCATATATAATATCCTATGCCTTTTATTTTAATTAAATCTTCCCATTGGTTAGGTATTGATCCTTTATGGCACTTAACTATTTCTTTAGCTATATCTTTTAATCTATCTGCTCTATAAAATAACCCTATATCTTTGAATATACTTTTTAAAAATTTAATATCAGAGTCTGAAAGCTCATTTATGTCTTTATAAGCTTTAATTATTTTGAGATAAGGTTGTATAACCTTTTCTACATTGGTTTGCTGTAGTAGCATTTCAGATACTAGCACCCTATATGGTTCAAATGTGTATCTCCAAGGAAAATTTCTTTTATTTTTATCGTACCAATCCAAAAGTAAGTATTGGAAAGCAATTATTTCTTCATCTAACATATTTTTAACACCTTCCAGTATTTTATACAATATTTATCTATTTTTGTATCTTTCATTATTAATTATTTCCGTATCCATTCATTTTAATTAGCAACTTATTTGTAATGAATTAAAATTAAAATTAATTATAAAACTAAAAATCATTCGTATTAAATTAGCCTTTCGTTTTGCCAACTCTGGCTTCTTAAGTATCTAAAGACCCTAATTTTAAAATTTGTTCCAATAAATTTTAAACAAATTCTTTTTGTTCAAACTATTATTTTCATAATCATAATAATAAATCACTAACAACAGTTGTTAGTGATTTATTATTATCTATATTTCCTAAACTATTTCTTATTTATTTCGATATAATATTCTTATTTTTTAAACCTCATCATTTGCTAAGTATCTTTTCCAATTACAATTCTTTAATATTTAGTAGTTAATTATTTTTTTATTATATAGGTTTCCACTAACATAATACTCTAGTGCAATTTGTTTTTTCTTGTAGTTAACTTCATAAAACACTCCTAATTTATATCTGCACACATGCTCTGGAAGTGTTTTCCCATCAAATGACCATATTTCATCAAAGCTATCCTTTGTAAGTGCCATAAGTCTTTCTCTATCTTTATCCTTTTCCTTTTTAGGACGTCTTGATTTTTTCATTTCTATTGCAATTAAATTATCTTGACTTGACGTGATATACTAAAGTTGTAACACTAATGCCGAATAATCTATTATAATAAGATTTAAGAAAGTGGTGTTACAAATGGCAAATAAAAAATATGATAAAGTATTTAAACAAAAGATAG
>NZ_OAOD01000029.1 GCF_900205925.1 Clostridium peptidivorans
TTAAAAGTCATGTGCTCTACCAACTGAGCTAGTGAACCATGGCTGGGATAGCAGGATTCGAACCTACGAATGCGGCAGTCAAAGTGCCGTGCCTTACCGCTTGGCGACATCCCAGTATGTGATGAAAAATATCTTATCATAAATAAAGAAGTTTATAAGCTTAATGATAGATTATATATACAAAATAAATTATATTTTCTACATTATTGGAGGTTATATTTAACATTTCATATAAAGATACGCACGGAGGCGTTTTTGCTAAAATAAGCTTATGAATTAGAAAAATATATGAATATAATTTATTTTGCTATTGTAGGAAAAAAATATAATTAGGTATATAATGGAATTAAGTTGTTTAAATATAGAAATTAATGTTACAAGTAAAGATATTGTATTAGTAGATGCAGCTACACAAGATAAAGATTAGTTAATTAAGAATAGTTATGGGGGATTAAAATGGAAAAAACAAAACGTATTAAAGTTTTCGCATGTGGAAAAATTCCAAGCAGTATTGTTGAAAGGATTGCGGTTATTACAAATCATTTCGAAGATTATGTAAGGATAAATAATTATAGCTCTTCAAGGTATTATCTAAATAGTGTTTTAAAACCTTTAGAAGAGAAGAAAGCTCTTGTAAAATGTATAGGCTTGTATGAAAAACATGAAAAAAGTAAATTAGAAAAACTAGGACAGGCTTTAGAAGGTTTAGATACAGCAATTATTTTAGCAAATTTAAGAGATGAAAATTCTTTTAAAAATATAGAAATAATTTCAAAAATAGCTAGAGAAAAAGGTGTTTTAGTAATAGTCATGGCTTTAATACCATATTCTACAGATAAAAATGAGCAATTAAAATATGATACAGAGATACAGTGTTTGGCAAGTAAGGTAGATACATTTATTCCGTTATTAGCTGAAAAGATAGCGCTGGATTCCAACATTCCTCTTGTAGATAAAGATGGAATAGATTTTTGTGAATCATATATGGAATTTTGCTTAGAACAATTAGTAGATTTTTTCGGAGAAGGACTAGTGAATATAAAAAAGGAAGATTTTAATGAAATATTTAAGGATAGTGGGTTAGGATTTATTGCAATAGGGGCTGGTGAAGGAAAAGATAAACTTGAAAAGGCATTAAAACTAGGAAGTATCAATAATAGCAAAGTAAGTAAAAGTAAAAAACTTCTAGTTGGTATATTAGGTAATCAAGATATGGATTTAACTTATATTAATAATATTTTAGAAAGAATTCAAGCTATTTCAAGGGAGAAGTGCAATGTAGTATTTGGAGCCTTTAGATATGATGAACTAAAGGATGGTTTAATAATAACTATTATTGGTATAGAAAATTCATAGTACCACAAACATCTCTCTAGGAAATTGTTTTAGTGTTTTTGAAAGATACTTTTAAAGACAATTAAAGAAGCAATAGAATAGATCTACTGCTTCTTTTACACCATTATTTCACATCATCATCTGCCTTAATACAAAACCAAAACACGCTGCCCTTGCCAAGCTGGGATTTTGCATTAAGCTCACCACCATGAGCCTCTACTATAGACTTTGAGATAAATAGACCCAGTCCATAGCCCTTTTGCTTTACGTTTGTCCCTCTATAAAACATGTTAAAGATCTTTTTCATATCGTCTTCACTTATGCCCATTCCCTCATCCTGCACTTCAAATTTTATCATATCAGATTGCTTAGATATGCGTATAGTTACTGTTGAGCCTAGCTGTGAATATTTAACAGCATTGCTTACAAGGTTATTCCAAACTCTTTTAATTTTTACTTTATCAACATTAAGTATTCTATCTTCAATATCTATATAATCTTTGAAATTTAACCCTTTATTTTTAACATATTCTCTAGCATCTGAAGTAAGTTCTAAAGCAAAGCTCTTAAGATCAAGTCTTTCCTTATGCAGCGTTATATCCTTATTTGCTTCATAGGCAGAATCTAAAACATCATATATAATTGTTTCAATTTCCTGTGTCCTATTATATATTTCATTAATGAAATTTTCTTTTACAGTTTCATCTTCAATAATTCCGGATTTAAGTCCCATTGAATATCCCTTTATAACTGTTATTGAGTTTTTTAACTCGTGAGATAGGGTAGAAATAAACTTTCCTGTTCCACTTGATATATCTTCAATGGTAAGCGCTAGCTGCTTTGAAGAGCTTATTAGCTGGTCACTTTCTTTTTCAAATCTTTTCAGCAACATATAGGTTGCTTTTTTAACATCCTTAAATGCTTTTTGAAATCGTCCTATTTCGTCGTAGTTATTATCTTTAATATCTCCATAGGATTTAGATTCATCTGCCTCTTTATAGCTGCTTTTTAGTATTTCAATGGATTCCGATATTGATTTACCTATAGTTGAATTGCTCCTTGAAATAATATTAAGATATTCAGTCGTAGTAACAATAGGAACTGATATTTTATTAGTTACATATACTCCAATAAGCATTGAAAATATTAAAGCAATAATACTTATTATAATGACGCTGTATAAAAATGACTTCGATTCATGATACATATCCTTTTCAGGGAGAGAGGCAATTAAAATCCAATTTGTATTTTTCATAAGCTTAAATATTTGAAACTCTTTTTCTTTGGGATTAACATTTACTGTTTGCTTTATTAAATTTTTAGTACTTCCTTCAAAGCTTTTATGGTTAATATTAAAAGGAAATTCTTTTCCTATTAAATTTTTATTTGGGTGAGATAAAACTAAATCATTAGAATCGATGATAGCATAATATCCACTTTGACCTATGGTAAGGTTTTCAGCAAGTTTTGAAAAATATTCAGCATAAATAGATGTCCCTGCATATCCAAGAAGTTCACCATTTAAATTTACTATTGGAGATACAGTATTTACAATAAGCTGACTATTTACCTTTCCAACTAAAATATCACTTGTAACTACAGACCTTGTCTCTGCACTTTGGATAAAATAGTCCCTGCTAGATAAATCTATATTAATTGCGGAAGGCATACATGAAGCAATAATATGGCCGCTCTTATTTAAAATAAAAAAATCCATATAATAATCATAGATTTTATTTTTCTTATTCATTAAATTTAATAAATATTTATTTATATCAGCTAGTTCTACCTTGCCAGATAAAAATGCTTCCACCTTTTTATCTAGAGAAAGTTCATTTGTTTCAAGCTTGTTCATGTTAACAAGTAAATCAATATTTTCTTGAACTCTGTCAAGCTGGGAAACCATGAGAGTTTCAGAGTCTTTATTAATTATGGATACAGATTTAAGGTATAGTAATGTTCCAAGAGAAGCCATTAAAATAACAATCATAGTACATATAATTAATGTAATTCTTGTTCTTAATTTCATAAAAACCCCCATACAACAAAATTAAAGTGCCTACATTACAAAATCTGTAATAGAGACACTTTAATCTTATCATAAATTGTAGAAATATTTAATAAATTATATAAATGTTAATAAATTGTTAAAAAAGTATGAATGCTATAGGAGTTACGAGTATTATAGTAAGAAGAGTTCTTTCAAACCATACAAGTACAACATCAGAAAGTTTAAGTGGAATTTCTGTTGACATAATACATGGTATTGAAGCTGAGAAAAATAGTATTGAAGAAATTGATGTTACACCTATTATAAATTTACTAACCATTGGGGCATCTTTAACTAGTAACGCTGGCAAAAACATTTCAGCAATTCCAAGAGCTGCTGCCTTTGATGTAAGCATTGCTTCTGGTATTTGAAGAAGTTTTACAAATGGATAGAATATATATCCAAGAATATCAAATATAGGAGTGAATTTTGCAAGCACAAGTCCTATAAGTCCTACAGATAAAATTGATGGAAGTATTCCCATTGCCATTACAAGGCTGTCTTTAAAATTATCCCATACGCATTTTCCTATACTAGGTGAAACTGATGCAACCTTTAAGCCTTCATTTAATGCATTTTTAAAATAATCGCTGGTAATCTCTGGTTCAGGATCCCCAACTTCAGTAATATAAGAGTCGCTTTTCTTGCTAAGAGGTCTAAGCCTTACGGTTATGGCAGTTACTGCAAAGGTAACGACGAAGGTCACCCAAAAGTATGTATTCCATATATCCATAATTCCAAGGGTTTTTGCAACTATAATCATAAAGGTAGCAGATACAGTTGAAAAACCTGTTGCAATAATGCATGCTTCTTTTATAGTATATTTACCTTCTTTATAAACTCTGTTTGTTATAAGTAATGCTAAAGAATAACTTCCTACAAAGGATGCAACAGCATCAATTGCTGATCTTCCTTGGGTTTTAAATATAGGCTTCATAACAGGTCTCATAAACACTCCAGCAAATTCTAAAAGCCCATAGCCAACTAGAAAGGCAAGAAACGCTCCTCCTATTGGAACTATCATTCCAACTGGAATAACAAGACTGTCGAATAGAAATGGAACCATATCAGGTTCAAACATCCAGCTTGGCCCAATTTTAAAACATGCCATGAATCCAACTACTACACCGCAAATTTTTAAAATAGAAAATATAGTTGTTACAGTATCTTTATTCCAAGTTTTTTTAATAAATGGACGTGCAGCACCTAAAGTAATGATGACTAGTGCATAAACAGAGGTTAAGGGACCCATCAGCTTTTTAAGTATAGTTACAACATGATCTATTGGAATAGAAGATTTTCCCCACATATTTAATGGGACAAAGAACATAAAAATACCTATTAAGCTGAACCCTATAAACTTAGCTAAGGCACTAGATGTGTTTAAATTTTTAGTCGTATTTCGATCGAGACTTTCCATTAATATCTCCCCCTTATATTTTGTTAACTTTTATTTTATTATATATAAAAAGGAAGTTTATTTTAACTATTCACACTATTTTGATTTTTATTTGTCATCAAATTGTCATATATTTGGGAAGTTTTATGGAATAATTATTTTTCCTATGGTAAGATTAAAATATCAGATTATGTCAAAAGGGGCGATATTTTGGATAAAGTGTTAGTTGTTGATGATGATAAATCCATTGTTCGTATGGTTTCAGAGTTCATGAAGTTATATGGGTTAGAGGCGGTGACTGCATATAGCGGTGAAACTGCAATAAATAAGTTGGATAATTCTATAAGCCTCATTTTACTTGATATAAACATGAATGAATTAAGTGGTATTGAGCTTTGTAAGATTTTTAGGGAAAGAACCAATGTACCAATAGTTTTTTTAACAGCAAATTCATCTCAGTATGATATGGTACTTGGTCTTGGAATAGGAGCAGATGATTATATAACAAAACCCTTTGATCCAGTAGAATTAATTGCCAGGGTTAAGGCACATATAAGACGTTATAATCAATATAGAAATATATCGAGTAACCATGATAGCGAAGTAATAGAGTTTGATAAAATAAAAATTTTTAAGGATTCCCACAAAGTTTTAAAGGGAGATTCAGAAATTAATTTAACTGTAACAGAATATAATCTTCTAATTTACTTTGTCCAAAATCATGGGAAAGTTCTTACAAGAAGGCAGATACTAAATAATGTTTGGAAAAGTGATATGTACGATGAAAATACCGTTACAACTTATACAAAAAGGCTTAGAAAAAAGATTGAAGATGATGTGAAAAACCCTAAGTTTATAAAATCAGTTAGAGCCATTGGATATATTTTTGATGGACAGGCAAAAAATAACTTAATGGACAAATAGAGTACAATTCAGAGGGTACATGGGGTTTAAAAAAGGCCATATATCCTTTTTTATATAATATATAAATATACAGAATCAGATATTTAGATTTATGTTCAGTCAAGACTAGAGAATTAATGTCTGATGTCATAATAGTATTTACAGTAATGAAGTAATAAAGTATAATCAAGTTACAAAAATAGGTAATTATATTAATTGAAAGGTGAGAAATATGTATAATATCTTGACAAAAGAAGATTTAGAAGCCTTGCAAAAGGAATATGATTATAGAAATACAACATTAAGAGCAGAAATAGCACGAGAAAAGATGATTGCAGCAGCACATGGTGACAGGTCAGAAAATGCCGAGTATATAGCAGCTAAACAGCGGTACTATGAAAATAACCGCAGATTAGGTTACCTAAGAAGGATGATTAGAACTTCAAAAGTAGCTGATGAAGCTCACAGCGATGAATGTAATATTGGAAATAAAATATTAATAGAATTTGTAGAAGATGAAGAAGAGCAGGAAATAACTTTAACTACTACATTGAAAAGCAACCCAGCTGAATGGTTTATTGGGGTGGAGTCTCCGTTAGGATCTGCCATATATAAAAAGAAAGTTGGCAGCATTGTAGTAGTAAGTTCACCTGAAGGTGATTATACAGTTAAAATACTTGAGTGCCACTCACATGGCAAGTGGCAAGATTCAACTGGTAAATAATATCACAATGTTATAAAATAAAGATTATATAAATTTAGTAAAAGGATTTTGATTTATGAGATATGCGAAAAAAATACCATCTACAGATAAAGAGTTAAGGGACAAGTTATTATCAAATGGATGGAGAAAACTAAAAGAACCCTCTAATTTACGCACAGCAACTTTACTATCAGTGCCTTTCATGTTTATAAATGGGATTATTTTTATGGTTATCGCCTTTTATTTATATTCTCCGTTGAAAGAAGTTTTCAACAGTAAGAACGGCTTTAGTATTAATTTTACAGTAAATTTATCTGCACTGATATATGTTGTTATCATTTTTGCGTTTATGACAATACATGAATTTCTTCATGCTTGTTTTATACCTAATGTACTAAAATCAGATAAAACATATTGGGGTATTAATGGATGTTTCGGTTTTGTCTATACTACTGAAAAAATCAAAAAGAGCAGATTTTTAATTATTTCTATTATGCCTTTTATTTTGTTATCAGGTATATTACCTTTTATTCTCAATATTTTAGGATTGCTAAATTGGTTCACAATATTTCTATGTTTGATAAATGCAATGGGTTCATGTGTTGATTGCTTAAGCATATGTATTGTAGGAATGCAAGTCCCAAGTGGTTCATACATTGTAAATAATGGGTTTGAAACTTATTTTAAGTAACAGAAATCAAATTATGAGAATCTGTTTCTGTTAAAAGGGGGATATTAAGAATAATGGAAATTATTTTAAAGCAAAAGATTGATTTAATGATTGAAAATTTTAATAACCTTAAGGAAGGCTTTAAGTGGGAAGGAAATCTTGTGAAACATTTTGCGGCTATGGTTTATGCAACTAAGGATAGAAGAGTTGATATAGAAAGACTGCAGGAGGTAAAAAAGTTTATTAAGGATGAAACAGGATGGACTTCACAATTTCGAGGAACAAATGAGTTTATTTTAGCAAGTCTTTTAAGTCTTGAAGAAAATTATAAGCTGTTTTTCAAGGACACTGTAGAGATTTATGATAGGATGATAGAAAAAGGGCTAAAGAAAAGAACTCAGCTTCCTTTAGCTGCCTATACTATTGTTAAGGAAGTGCCAAAAGAGCAGTGGGATATGAAGATTGATAGAATGAATGATTTTTATGGCAAGATGAAGGAAAATCATTTTTGGCTAACCTCTGCGGATGACTATGTTTTTGCTGCAGTACTAGCTTCTACAGATTTAAATGTAGCAGATACATCTCAAAATATGGAGTACTGCTACAATTATTTAAATAAAGAAGGTTTCTACAAGGGCAACGGTCTTCAAACCTTATCTCATATACTTGCCATAGGAGAAGAAGGAGTAGAAGAAAAGTGCAGCAAAGCAGTAAGCATTTATAGAAAACTTAAGGAAAATGACTGCAAGCTTCAGTACAATGGTTTACCAACACTAGGACTTTTGGCCCTTGTAACCTCAGATGTAGAGAAAATAACAGAAGAGATTAAAGAAGTTTATGACTATATATACACGAAAAAAGGCTATGGTTTGTGGAGTCTTGATAAGTCCATGAGAACAATGTTAGCTTCCTCAATAGTCTCTGATTTTTATGTAGATGAGATAAAAAGGGGAGTTCTTCAGGTAGCTTTAGGAAACAGTATTACTGCTATAATCATTGCTCAACAGCAAGCAGCAGTAGCAGCGGCCTGCGCAGCAAGTGCAGCAGCAGCTTCGTCTTCCGCAAACTCTTAATATAAATAACAACAGATGAAATATTAATGCCTTCTTATCTTTTAGATAAGAAGGTTTTTAATTTGCTTAATCATACAGAATAGGAATTTGTGTTTATATCTAAAATTTATATTTATCCGATGGCAACCATCCGTAATACTCCCATCCTCTTAGGTGGGAGATAATGGCTGATACGCCCCTGGATAAGTTCTTCTAAGACTCAGCTGGAGATAAGTATTCTTCATAAGCAAACTCCACCTGAGTCTAAGAATCACTTGATGAAATAAAAGGAATTTTTAGAACGTTTATGGAAATGCTTATTTATATGTAGCTTTATGTATAAAGAAAGATAATAAAAAGCTAAATCAAAGGAGCAACAAAGTCAATGATAAAGAATATATTTAAAAGTAACTATTTTTCATTTTTGGTGATTTTAATTTTTAATATTTTACTTATAACTAAGAAGATTAAATTTGGTACAGAATCAATTTTAACTATATGTATCATATTTGCATTTTTTCTTATATCAGGTCATATTATCAACATTAAAAGCGAAAATAAATCAATGGTATTAAGATTTGTATTAAGAATAGTAACTGTTATTATTTTTTTAATAATTATGTTAGGCCCAATTAATATTATTCCAGATAAACATAGTTATTCATCTGGATTTATAATTGTCACTGAATGTCTTATGCTTGAAATTATAATCTATTTTTTATCAGATAAAATCAAATAGATAAAAGGCAATTTAAAACGGATAAGTTTCTGGTGTTTTTTTATTTTATATAAACAATGAACATGATATAATTATAGAAAATAATTCCAATAGTTTTTGTTTAGAGGGAAGGCGGGTACATGAACAATATATTTGATTATTTAGAGTGGCGCGGAGACTTAAGCTTTGAAAAAGACGGATTTAATGAAGTTGATAATTTAATTATGTCAGTACTGGCTTACGTGGAGTTTGAGGGTATTGTACCCTTAAGTATTGATGGAGGATCAGTTTCACTATGCTATGTGGCAGAGCAATTTAAAAACTTATATAGTGATATTTCGAAAATTAGTGATCATCAATTAACTCAGCAGGCATTTGAGCTGTTTATGAAGGCTGCCTGTACAGTGCGGTATAGAGATATTAAGCTGTCCTATTATGTGAATCAAATTAATTATGAACAGTCAAAGCAGTTTTCAGCTGTTGTGTTTTCTATAAACAATGATCAGCACTTTATTGCTTTTCGAGGTACTGATGCCACTATAGTTGGCTGGAAAGAGGATTTCCAGATGAGCTTCATGGATGAAGTGCAGGGACAGCAGGATGCAGCTGCCTATGCGGAAAAGGTTATGGCACATTATGATGGTGATTTTTGGATTGGTGGACATTCAAAGGGTGGAAACTTTGCAGTTTACGCAGCGACACATACATCTAATGAGGCAAAGGGAAAGATACTTGGTGTTTATAATAATGATGGACCAGGATTTCAAGCAAAAATCATAGAAAGTGAGGGATATAAAAGCATATTAAATCTTATTAAAACTATAATTCCTAAGTTTGCTGTTGTTGGCATGCTTCTGGAACATGGAGAAGAGTTTGCTGTGGTAAATAGCAATGCAATTGGTATTATGCAGCACAATCCCTTTTCATGGGATGTGAAGGGGAATCATTTTGTTTATGAAAAAGGCTTAACCAAATCCAGTGTCAAATTAAACAGAGCAGTAAGGTCATGGCTTAATAACTTATCCATTGAGGAAAGGGCCCAATTTGTTGATGCACTATTTCAAATCCTACAGGCTGCAGGTGCAAAGACCTTATTTGAGCTGTCAAAGGAACGTTCGAAAACCATTGATATTATGATAAAGACCTTCAAAAACATGGACCCAGTAACCAAACAAGTATTAAAGCAGACAGTTGAATCACTCCTTGTGGAAAGTCAAAAGACATTTAAACCAGCTCTTAAACCAAATACAAAACTATTATTTTCAAGAAAAAAACGGTGACAATTTTAAGGGTTAGAGGATTATAAATAAACATGCCGTGGGCCTGATTCCGCGGCTTTTATAATGAATTATATATTTTTTTATTGGATTTTCATGCAAAATTTCTGCTAAATTTGTGAAATAAGTGGTTGAATAATGAAATATAATTTGCTATAATAAATTAGCAATATTCGACATGTAACAAGTTACATGTAACTTGTTACATCTAATAAATATATATGATAATAGGTGATGGCATGCCAAATATGAGAAAAATTGCAGAATTAGCAGGAGTTAGTATTGCTACTGTTTCAAGATACATAAATAACAATGGTTATGTAAGTGATGAGGTTAGAGAAAAAATACAAAAGATAATTGACGAAGAAAATTATAGGCCTAACGAATTGGCTAGGTCAATTTTCAGGAAAAGTTCCAAAACCATAGGGCTTATGGTGCCTAACATATCAAATCCATTCTTTAATCAAATGGCACTAATCATAGAGAAATATGCCAATGATAAAGGATATAGTATATTTTTGTGTAACACAGAAGACAACAGTGATAAAGAAAAAAAGTACATAGATATTCTACAAAGTCATAGAGTTGCAGGAATTATTATAGCTAGAAGTCAATGTAAAGAAGAATATGCAAGTTTAGATATTCCTATTATAGCTTTTGAAAATCATATTTCAGAAAATATCATAACCGTATCTACAGATAATTACGAGGGTGGAAGAATAGCTTTTGAGCACCTCTACCACTCAGGTTGTAGAAATATATTGCATGTAAAAGGACCATCAGCCTTCGAGGCAACGCAAGCAAGATATAAGGGTTTTTTTGATGCGGCAAAAGATACAGGGCTAAGCATAGATACTTTTGAATTTGAAACGGATTTCCAAGTAAAGATGCTTGAAGAAAACATGAGTGATATAAATAAAATTAGTACATATGATGGAATATTTGTTTTTAATGATATAGCAGCGTCTGTTATTATGAAGTTTTTAACTACAAATCATATGGATATTCCAAAGGATGTTCAAATAATTGGATTTGATAATAGCTTTATATCCCAAGTGCTTCAACCATCATTAACAACTATAAATCAGCCAGTTCAAGAAATAGGGAAGAAAATAATTAAACTTCTTATTAAGTTAATAGAAAATGAACGTGTTGAGGTTAAAGATTATATTTTTAAACCTGAGCTAATAAAAAGAGAAACTACTAAATAAGATAAAATTTTTAAAGTTAGAGGTGATACTGTGGAAGTAGTCATGAAGGGGATAAGCAAGTCTTTCGGGAGTGTAAAGGTTTTAGAAAACGCTCAGATACATGTAAAAGATAAAGAAATTCATGCTTTCATGGGGGAAAATGGTGCTGGTAAGTCAACTATGATGAAGATTTTAACAGGAGTTTACACAAAGGATTCTGGAGAAATCATAATCAACGGCAGCAAACAGAATATACAAAGTATAGAGGATAGTGAAAAGTTAAAAATAGCTATTATACATCAAGAGTTAAATGTGCTTAAGGAAATGAGCATAGTAGACAATATGTTTTTAGGAAGAGAAATAAAAAAAAGATTTGGATTTGTTGATAAAAAAAGGATGGAAGAGATAGCAAGGGAAAAGCTTAATACTTTAGGGCTAGACATCGACCCTAATACCCCTATCAAGGACATACCAATTGGTCGCAGACAGCTTGTTGAAATTGCTAAGGCTCTTTTATTAGATGCTGAATTAATTATTATGGATGAACCAACAGCTGCACTTACAGAAAAGGAAACAGAACTATTATTTAAAGTAATAAGAGAACTTAAAGATAAGGGAGTTTCTTTCATATATATATCACATAGAATGGAAGAAATTTTTGAGCTGTGTGATGCTATTACTGTTCTTAGAGATGGTAAGTATGTAGGAACTAAAAGCATCAAAGACACAAGTTTTGATGAAGTTGTTAGCATGATGGTTGGATATGATATTGATGATAGATTTCCAAGAATAGATAAAACCCCAGGGGAAGTAGTACTTTCAGTAAAGGGGCTTACTAAAAAAGGAAAGTTTAAAGATGTTAGCTTTGAGGTAAGAAGCGGAGAGGTATTAGGTTTTTCTGGACTTATGGGAGCTGGAAGAACAGATATAATGCATGGCATATTCGGAAGCATACATTGTGATTCAGGATCAATTTATATAGATAATAAAGAGGTTAAAATAAGCTCACCTATAGTTGCCAAAGAGCTTGGTATTGGATTTATAACTGAAGACAGAAAAAATGAGGGTTTGATTTTAGAAGCTTCTGTTAGCAAAAACATGATTTTGCCATCTTTGAATGAATTTAAGAAAAATTTATTTATGGATGAGGACAAAATTTCTGAAGTTGTAGATAAATTTATTAAAAAATTAAATATAAAAACCCCAAATCAACATATAAACGTTGGCAGATTAAGTGGAGGGAATCAACAAAAGGTTGTAATTGCAAAGTGGTTAGTAACTAAGCCTAAAATTTTAATTTTAGATGAACCCACTAGAGGTGTTGATATAGGAGCAAAAAGAGAAATATACGAAATAATTAATGAGTTAAAGAAGCAAGGTGTTGCAATTATTGTGGTGTCAAGTGAACTACCTGAAGTATTAGGCATAAGTGATAGAATTGCGGTTATGCATGAGAAGAAATTAAAGAAAATATTTGATATTAAAGATGCAACTCAAGAAAAAATAATGGAATATGCTACAGGTGGAGGTAAATAGAGCATGGATAAAGTTAAGCAGTTATTTGTAAAGTATGGAACAGCAATCAGCTTATTTGTTTTGATAGGCATTGTTAGTGCAATTAATCCTAAATTTTTAACAATGTATAATATTTTAAATATTTTTAGACAGGTATCTATTATAGGACTTATAGCTTTTGGAATGACCTTTGTAATTATAACAGGTGGAATTGATTTATCTGTTGGTGCAACCCTAGCATTAACTAGTATGATAATGGGATTAATGCTTGTTAAGGGTACATCTGATTTAGTTGCAATTCCAGTTGCACTTTTACTTGGTGTAATTTTTGGAGGAATCAATGGAGTTTTGATTTCAAAAGTAAAATTACAACCATTTATCGCAACTTTAGCTACAATGACTATGTTTAGAGGAATAACTATGATTATATCAAATGGTATTCCTGCTATGGAGTTAACAAAGAAATCAAGTATTTTAAACTTTTTCAGTCAAGGAAAAATTTTAAATATACCATTCCCTATGATTTTACTTATAGTATTTTTGGTAGTTTTACTACTTCTTTTACAAAATACTGTATTTGGTAGAGGAGTATATGCAGTAGGTGGAAATGAAGAAGCAGCAAGATTATCATCTATACCAGTTAATAAGGTGAAAATATTAGTATATGTTGTTAGTGGATTTATGTCTGCTTTAGCAGGGGTTATATTAACATCAAGACTTAGTTCAGCTCAACCAACTGCGGGTATAGGCTTTGAATTAGATGCTATAGCTGCGGTTGTTATAGGTGGGACAAGCTTATCAGGAGGTAAGGGTAAGATATTTGGTACTTTCCTAGGAGTTTTAATTATAGGAGTACTAAATAATGGTCTTAATATTATTGGAGTTTCAGCATTTTATCAACAGTTTATAAAAGGTCTAGTAATATTACTTGCGGTTATATTAGATCGCAAGAGTAATACATAAATAATAAAAAATGGAGGTATTAACATGAAAAGAATTAAAAAACTAGCTTCTATTTTTCTTGTTTTAGTAATGGTTCTTGGAACAGTTGGATGTTCAGCTAAAAAAGAAGAAGCTAAAGGAGCTGACAGCTCAAAAGGTAAGAAAATTGCATTATTAATGGCAGACTTAGGAAACCCATTTTTCCATGTATTAAAAGATTCAGTTGAAAGCAGAGGAAAAGAATTAGGATACGAAGTATTAGTATATGATGGACAAAATGATGCTTCAAAGCAACCTTCACAAATAGAAGATGCTGTTCAAAAGGGTGTTGATGCAATCATAATTAACCCAGGAGATGAATCATCTACAGCAAATGCTTTAAAAGAAGCTATAGCTCAAAAAATACCAGTTGTAACTGTAGACAGAACTGTAAAAGGTGTTGATGGAATTTTATCTTACCTAGTTACAGATAACACAAAGGGTGGAAAACTTTGCGGAGAATGGTTAGAAAAGAAAATGCCTGAAGGTGGAAATGTAGTTATTATGGAAGGAATAATAGGTACTGCACCTCAACGTGAACGTGGAGGCGGATTCAGAAGCGTTATAGATCCAGCTCAAAATTCAAAAAGTAAATTTAAGGTTATAGATACAGCTGTAGGTAACTTCTCAATGGCACCAGCGGAAGCTGCTATGTCTGATTTATTATCAAAACATAAAGATATTGATGTAGTATTTGCAGAAAACGATACAATGGCAGTTGGTATTGCTAGAGCAATTGAAACAGCTAACAGACAAAAAGATGGTATAAAAGTTATTGGATTTGATGGAGCAAAAGAGGCATACGACCTAATTAAAGAAGGAAAAATGTCAGTAACTGCAGTTCAAGACTTTAAACTTATCGGTGCAGAAGCAGTAAATTATATAGATGGATTTTTAAAGAATGGAACAAAGCCAAAGCCAGAAGTTCTAGTAGACGTGTATATGTCTGATAGTAAATAATATTTTAAAATGGGGTGCTATAAAGTAGATTTGAAGTTGCTTTTAGCATCCTATTTTTAATTTTCAACTTATAGAAATTGAGGTGATTAGGGTGAAATTTATAGGAATAGATTTGGGAACTTCTTCAGTTAAGATAATCTTAATGGATGAAAGTGGAGAAATTCAGCATTCTTTATCTAGAAGCTATGAAGTAAGCTATCCAAAAGCAACCTGGGCAGAACAAGAACCAGAAGTTTGGTGGAATGAAACTAAGGAAGGCTTAAAGGAATTAATGTCATCTATCAGTATAAAAAGTGATGAGATTAAAGGTATAGGGTTTAGTGGACAAATGCATGGACTTGTTTTACTAGATGAAGAAGGTAAGGTGTTACGCCCCTCAATTCTTTGGTGTGATCAAAGAACGCAGGAGGAGTGTGATCATTTAAATAAGGAAATAGGACAGAAGAAGTTATCCAAGTGCACAGGAAATATGGCATTAACAGGATTCACAGCGCCTAAAGTTATGTGGGTAAAGAAACATGAACCAGAAGTGTTTAAAAAAATAGCTCATATACTTTTGCCAAAGGATTACATAAGATATAAGTTAACAGGAGAATTTGCAACAGATGTATCAGATGCTTCAGGAACGCTATTTTTTGATGTGAAAAATAGATGCTGGTCTAAAGAAATGCAGGATATACTGTGTATTAAAGAAGAATGGCTTCCTAAGGTATTTGAATCCTGGGAGCCTACAGGAAAAGTTTTACCAGAGGTATCTCACTATACAGGACTTTCTAAAGATACCGTTGTTGTAGCAGGAGCAGGAGATCAAGCAGCAGGGGCGGTTGGTACAGGTACAGTTAGTTCAGGAATAATTTCTGTTGCCTTAGGAACTTCTGGTGTGGTTTTTGCAACTAGTGATTTATATGAAGTTGATGAGGATAATAGACTTCACTCCTTTTGTCATTCCAACGGCAAATACCATCAAATGGGGGTTATGTTGTCAGCGGCATCTTCTTTAAAATGGTGGGTGGAAAACGTAAATAAAGATACCAGTAAAGAGGCCTTTGATAACCTGCTTAAGGAAGCAGAAGCCTCTCCTGTAGGAAGCAAAGGGGTGGTATTTCTTCCTTATCTTATGGGAGAGAGAACACCACATAATGATCCTAATGCTAGAGGAGTTTTTTTTGGACTTAATATGACTCATGAAAGAGGAGATATGACAAGGGCTATACTTGAAGGGGTGTGCTTTGGATTAAGAGATTCTTTAGAAATATTAAGAAGCCTTAATGTACCTGTAGAGGAGATAAGAGTAAGCGGCGGTGGCTCAAAAAGTCTGCTTTGGAAAAGTATACTTGCAAATGTATTTGACACTAAGGTTTCAGTGATAAACTCTAAAGAAGGACCAGCCTACGGAGCTGCTATTTTGGCATCAGTAGGATGTGGAAAGTTTAGTTCTGTAAATGAAGCATGTAGTAAATTAATTAAGGTCACAGAAGTAGTAGAGCAGGACAAGCTTCAGGTTGAAGAGTATAATAAATTTTATGATATATTTAGTAGATTATATCCTGCACTAAAAGAAACCTTTAAATTGGGGCCAGACCCCTGGGAAAAATAGGGAAATCATACACCAGACAAGTTTCTGGTGTTTTTTTGTTTCAACCAAATAATGGATATGATATAATAATAGAAAATAATTCTAAACCCCTTATAAAAGGGGTGGATTTAGCAAAAACTTTAAATGATAATATAACTATAAAATATATAGTAAATTTAAAAAAGGAGAACTTATGAAAAAATATATTTTAGTAACAGAAAGTGGAGCAGATTTGCCTATAGATTTAGCAAATTTGCATAAAATTCATGTACTTCCTATGCATGTAATCATGGATGATATAGATTATAAGGATGGTTCTATACCAGTAACAGAGGTTTATGATTATTATAATAGAACTAAAAAGATACCAACAACATCAGCCACAAATCCAAATGAATATCAGTGTGCGTTTGAAAAGATAACAGAAGAAAACCCTGATTGTATTATTATTTACATCGGATATTCATCTAAAGCATCATGTACATATCAAAATGCACTCATTGGTTCTGATGGCATGAAAAATATTTACCATGTTGATTCTTTAAATGTTTCAGGGGGTGAAGCAGCAATCATTCTTAAAGCAGCTGAGCTCATTGAAAAACACCCAGATATTGATCCAGATGATTTAATTGAAAAAATTCAATTCTTTGTGTCTAGGGCAAGAGTTTCGTTTATTCCAGGCAATCTTGAATATCTTAAGGCTGGAGGACGTTTATCCAATGCAGCTTATTTAGGTGCATCTATCCTTAAACTAAAACCACTAATTGAAATTTTGGATGGAAAATTGGTTGCAACTCAAAAATTTCGCGGTACAATGAGTCGTATTACTGAGAAATATTTAAATGAATATCTTGAAAGATACAATTTTGATAAAGAGGGGCTTTGTTTTTTATATTCTTTGGGACTTGAAGAACAAATAAAGCAGCAGATGGAGAATATTGCAAAAGAAAAGGGTTTCAAAAAAATCATATGGACTCAAACAGGCTGCGTAATATCAACACATGGTGGTCCTGGAGCCATTGGAATAGCAGGATTTGAAGCTTAATGTTAAAAAGAATAAAGAAATAAGCTGCGTTTAATTCTAAGTAATACAACAACTTTTGAGTGCAAAATTGCATTATTTTTTGCACTCTTTTATATTGGTTTAAATTAATTGAGATAAGATTGAACAGTATTGTGTATCATGTAAGCATGCACTATAAAAAGTTAATTCATAGGAGAATTTGTAAATGAATGAGAATGATTATATAAAAAGATTAATAACGTCAATTGGACAAATGTTAGTTGCTATTGTTGCAGGGAAAGACGCTGTAGAAAGTAATATTAAATTAGACAAAAATAATGTAATTATTTCAGAAGATGGATTATTAGAAATTATGATTAACAAATACATTCATGAAGGTAAGATCAATGAGGCAGAAAGTATGATAATTGAAGCAATAAAATCACGTAAGACACAGCGAAGTTATGAAATAGCACTATCATTTTATGAGGAAATCAACAAATGGGATGAAAGCAAACTTATGAAGTATAACTTTTCAAAGCAAAAGATAATAGAGGGATTAGAAAATATAAAAAAATTGTAGGCTCTGTTAGACTAAATTGTTGATATATACACACTAAAAACAGGTAGTCCAATTTTAACTTAAATTCAGGCTGCCTGTTAATACATAATTATGGAAAATCGAGAAGTAATGTTTATAATGTTTAATATTATTTTTTTTCATTGCCATGCTTAAAATTTCCTGTGACCTTTGCCATAATTAATTGAGCTTCCTTTAAGTCTGCATTTTTTATTCGTGCTAAAAATTTATTACTTTCCTTTCCTTTTAAGATTGTCACTTGTTTTCCATGCCAGTATATAAAAACTTTGTTATCTTTTGAAATATTGTATGAAAAAGGTTCTTCATCAAGCCGATTACGCTTATCCACTTCACTCAATTTTATATTTCCCCCTTCATTCTCAAACTTAATGAATAATATATTACTATATCTACCATTTTATATACATATTATACTATGATTGTATTTATTGTGTGGCTATTATTTCTTTTGAACTTATACATCCATAATTTTAGATTACTTAAATATACCTTATAGCATAGACACTAAAAAAGTTCTATACTATAGGGTATTTTTGTGTATAATAAAACAAGTGAAAACAAGATTTGATGATTAATAAAATAATTTTTCAAAGAAAGAGAAGCAGTAAAATATGAGATTAGATAAATTTTTAGCACAATCATCCGTTGGAAGAAGAAAAGAAGTTAGAATTTATATCAAAGAAGGTATGGTAAAGGTAAATGGAGAAGTGATAACAGAACCTTCTATAGAAATTAATGAAAATATCGATGTTATTGAGTATCTTGGTAAAACAATCCGGTATGTGGAAAAAGTATATTATATGTTTAATAAGCCTGCAGGCTGCATTACTGCAAAAAGAGATGTAGTTAATAAAACAGTATTTGATTATTTTGAGGATGTTAACGTGGATGGATTATTTCATGTTGGAAGATTAGATAAGGATACAGAAGGACTATTGCTATTTACCAATGATGGCGAATTTGAACATAAATTAATGTGTCCACAAAAACATGTTGAAAAAACCTATTTCTTTTGGGCTCTTGGTTCTTTAGAAGAGGAAGATATAAGGGCATTAGAGCAGGGAGTTTATATTGGGAAAGGCAAAATATTAACAAAACCTGCAAAAATAAAAGTAGACAAGTACGGAGCATATGAGGAATTTAAACATGAAATACCTATTGATAATTTACACAATATAGATTCAAAACATTATAACCAGCCTATAGTATCTGGATATCTTACTATTTCTGAGGGACGTAAGCACCAAGTTAAACGTATGTTAAAGGCAGTGGGATGCTATGTGGTAAGTTTAAAGAGGGTTTCTATTGGAGAATTAATGTTAGATGAATCACTAAACAAAGGTCAGTATAGATCCTTGACAGAAGCAGAAATTAAAAGATTAGTAGGATAATAATAGAAAAAGAATAACAAATATGGCTTAGGCTACTTTTTATTTTCAGCTAATCTAGTATAATATTAAATAGAAATTCAAATGTTATAGGAGTTTAAATATGGATAATAAAAATATAAAAATTGTAGTATCAGGTGATATATGTGTAAATCAGTTACAATGGCTAACATATCCTAGCACAAATGTAGGGTTGAATTGGCAAGCCCATTTAAATATGCACAGCGCTTTTAGTTCAGGAGAAGCTTTACTTCTATCAAAGCTGGTAGCTTTATCAACTGGGGCTTCGGTGATATCACCGAGTACTGAGAATATGGAGTTAACTTTATCAGGAGAAATCCTTCGTTCTACTGCAGAATTAGATCGTTTCCCTGTATACGGCGATAAAAATAATGATAAAAAAGTTTACAGGATAAGCCGTTTGATGGGATTTACAGGCCCAAAAGACGGGGTAGCTAAACTGCTTCCTATTGTAAATGATGATCCTGATGCAGATATAATCATAATAGATGATGAAAATAATGGTTTTAACTCTAATGAAAAGTTTTGGCCATTAGCTTTAAAATCATCTGAAAAGTCACCAATAATCTTATATAAGATGAGTAACGTTATTGATTCTAGTAAACTTTGGAAACATATTCAGGGACTTAACGATGAAAATGTAATAGTAATTGTAAATGCTGATGATTTGCGTTCTAAAGGGGTTAATATAAGTAAAGGTCTGTCATGGGAAAAAACAGCTCAGGATTTTGTATGGCAAATTAACAACAATCCTAATCTTGCATTCCTGGCAACCTGCCGTCATATTATAGTTCCTTTTGGACTTGAAGGCGCTATTTATTATAAGAATGAAGATGTACGTGAAGTTAAGTTGTATTTTCTGCCATATGAATTTGAAGGTGGTTTTGTTAAGGAGCCCCAAGGTAAAATGTACGGACTTACCTCTTGCTTTGTTGCAGGGCTTGCAAGCACCATTGTTTCAGGAAATCAAGATAATGAAGAAATATCAGAATCAATAAACATGGGTATTCGTAAAGGAATTGTTTCTGCGCATAAATACTTCCTTGAAGGGTTTGGGGAAAATGTGGAAGAATATATATTCCCCAGCTTAGAAATATTTATTGAAAAGGAAGAGGATTTTATACATAGAGATCATGTTCAGGATGCAATAGTGCCTGTTTCTCCTAATTCTAGCTGGTATATTTTAAAAGATAAAAGCTCTACAAGCTTAGCAGAGATAGCTTATGATATTGTTAAGAATGGAGTTGAAAATTCACTTAAGTCTATACCAATAGCCAAGTTTGGAAATTTAACAACTGTAGATAAAACAGAGATTGAGAGTTATAAGAGTATAGAAAATCTTATGCTGGAGTATATTTCAAATAAAAATACTGTACGTCCTCTTTCAATTGCTATATTTGGTACCCCTGGATCTGGAAAGTCCTTTGGTATAGTTGAAGTGGCTAACAGTATTGCATCAAACCTAATTAAAAAGATAGATTTTAATTTATCGCAATTTAGATCCACAATGGATTTAGTCAATGCTTTTCATAAAGTAAGAGATATTGTACTGGAAGGAAAAATTCCACTTGTGATTTTTGATGAATTTGATTCTGCTTTTGACGGAAACATTGGATGGCTCAAATACTTCCTAGCCCCTATGCAGGATGGTGTATTTAGAGAAGGGGATTCTATTCATCCTATTGGAAAAGCTATCTTTGCATTTGCAGGTGGAACAAGCAGTACATTTAGTGAATTTTGTGGAGAAGATATAGAAGATAAAGAAGAACAAAGACAGTTTTTATTAAAATTTAAAAGTGCTAAAGGGCCGGATTTTGTAAGTCGTTTAAGAGGCTATGTAAACATTATGGGGCCAAATCAAACAGATGAAAAATTGGATCAGTTGTTTATAATTAGAAGAGCAATACTACTGCGTTCATTATTGGAACGTAAAGTGCCGCATCTTATAAATGATAATGGAGAGGCTCAAATGGACAATGGAGTGTTAAGAGCAATGCTTAAAATTCCAAGATACAAACATGAATCAAGATCTATGGAAGCTATATTGGATATGAGTACGCTGACTAACGCTACAAAATGGGAGCAATCATGTTTGCCTTCTGAAGAACAGCTAAAGCTTCATGTAGATGGAGAACAATTCTTACGTCATTTAATGCATGATGCATTTTATGGTGAAAAAATTGAAAGTATTGCAATGGCAATTCATGAAAAATATAGAATGCTTAATGCAAATAACGAAAATATGGATGAGAATTGCATAAAGCCTTGGCAGGAGCTTAGTGAGGAGCTTAAAAACTCTAATCGCAAGCAAGCTAAAAATATTCCAAACGCTTTAATTAAAATTAATTATGATATTGTTTCAGTTAAAGATAAACCGGAATTTAAAAAATTTACAACTAAAGAATTAGAGACTTTAGCTAAAAATGAGCATATGTACTGGTATAGATATAGAAAAGAGTGTGGCTGGAAGTATGGCAAAGTTAAGGACAGCAAGAAAAAAACTGATTCTGACCTTGTTTCATGGAACAGTTTAACACAGGATAAGAAAAATAAACTATATAAAATGGTTGAAGCTTGGCCAGAAATATTGGCTGAATCAAATTTTAAGATAGAACCAGTAAAAATTTCCTAATGCTGCGCTTCCGGGTGCAGCGAACAACAAATGGGAGTGAAGTAAAAACAGCTGAAAGGCTGTTTTTTACTTTTCATAAAATATTAGGCTATGTTTTAGTATAGTGTTGAATTTATAGTAAATTTTAAGGAAAGTTATTTTACTTTCCTTAATTCGTATTTTAATAATTATGAACTAATCTTCTATATAAATTATTTTTTTTGTTCTTGTCAATATTTTGCTATTTTTTTAATCCAAACATAAATCTTGCAATTGGTACTGGTCGTATAATCTCATAGGTTAAAACACTTGCTATAAAGGTTAAAATCATAATAATACTAAACTGTATTAATCCATTATTAACAACACTTATGACATAATAACCAATTGCTACTAACCAAGTTTGATGAAAAATGTAAATAGGAAAAGAGGCTTTAGAAAAGTAATCTAAAATACTATTAGAAAAATCCAAATAGCATTTTCCTAAGCCAAAAACGGCTAAAATTATAACCCATGTAGTTAAATGATTAAATGCCGAAGATAAGAAATTAATTTCAAATGAAACATTTTCAAAATTTATCGTATAAATCATAATCATACGGATAACAGAAAATGTAATTGCCAAAGTAGTTAAAATTAAGCGTTTATTTTCTAACAGTTTTATAGCACCATTGGTACTTAAAATTAGATAACCTAATAGAAAAAATGATAGATATTTACCAAAACTTTGTCCACCAATTTCAAAAACACTTAGGAAAAAGTTAAATAAAAATAATGGTAGTATTGTCCATAAATTAAATTTGTTTTCGTTGATTTTTTTGTCGGATTTTTTGTAAAGAACTATTAGAGGTAATGATACTAATGAAATAACAAACAAAAACAGTAAAAACCATAAATGTGCAGGAGTAAAACCACCACTATATCCAGTTAAGTCAGTTTTTTTAGTAAAAAATAATATGTACTGCTGAAAATAATTTCCCGTATACCCATTATGTTGTTTTTCAGCAAAAAATGTTTGAATAGGAACTGTTAAAATAACTCCAAACATAAATGGAATAAAGAGTTTAAAAAAACGTTCCTTAATAAATTGCTTGATTGAATATTTCTCCATGGCTAATGAAGCACTAATTCCTGCAATTGCAAACAATAGTGGCATAAACCACTCTGAGGAAATTCTTATAAAATTATCACAAATAACGCTTGGATTTCCAACTACATAAAAGGTTTCAAATGAGTTAAATATACGAGAGGTGTGAAATGGAAATAGTAATAAAATCCCTAATGTTCGTATATTGTCAATATAATATTTTCTCAAATAATGTCCCCCTTACCAATATATGGTTTAACTATAGCATATCTACAATAATATATTAATTTTCAACATTGATTTAAAACATAGGCAAATATTAAAATGCAGAGTCTTATATAAAAAGAAAGTAGGCCAATGCTTAATATTAAGCATTGGCTTATCACTGCAAATAGTTCCTTATTTATATTTTTAATTTTTCAGGTAAAAATTTTGTCCTAAATGTATTTGCAATTATTGCATCAACTAATGCTATTACCACAAGCATAAAACTTTGCTTTAAGATAATAACTGGGAGTAATGAAAAAATGAAGCTGGATAATATCATACAATACATAATACTGCCGCTTGTCTTATAAAGAGTAGTTAATAATATACTTATTCCAACCAAATATGCTGAGAATTGTGCATAAAACTGTGGAAGTACAATAAACTTTGGTATATAAATAAGTGGTAAGAACCACAATGACCAAAAAAGTCCTGTTGAAATAGAAGACTTCCAAAATCCACTTTTCTCTTCATTTGCTGGTTGTACTATTCCTCTCCAGCCAATTTCTTGAGAACCCAATATTACTATTATGATGGGTAGGTAAAAAAAGAAATCTGTAAAATTACCATATTTATATACACTTTTTAAAAGTATGGCAAAGCCATAATGCGCTCCTAGAAATATTGGTATTAAAATAATATTTTTTGGAGCGTTAATTGTTTTTAACTTATTTATAAATCCTTTTACTCCACCTAAAATCTCTTTGTTTAAAATGTGCACCAAGAATGCTGAAATAAGTGGGCCTAAGCATCCAAGAATAAAAATAAATAAATAAAGGGGATTGGAGAATATGTCGTTAAATATAACTTTATAATAGATTATTAAACCAAAGCATGTATAGCTTATTATAAAGGAGATTAATAAAAATTGATTAGAACTTTTCTTCAAGATTTGTCCTCCAAAAAATTGTATTTGGTCGATGATTGAGTATGGATGATCATTATACATATAGTACCACATTTATACATATAAGTCATTGTTTTCAATACTTATTTTTTTAAAATTACGAAGTTAATTAAGACAAAAATAATTTAGAATAAATTACCATTTATTTCTTGACATTCCATATATTTCATTATACAATAATTATGGTTGGTGATGTATGATGCATCATATAAAATATAGATTGAATTTCAAGGAGGAGTTTTATTATGGATTATATGGATTTAAGCAAGTACCCTGCAGAACCTTTCAAGATTAAGAGTGTTGAACCTGTTAAAATGATTTCAAGAGAAGAACGTGAAATCGCTATGAAAGAAGCTGGATATAATACATTCAACTTAAGATCAGAGGATGTATATATTGATTTACTTACTGACTCAGGAACTAATGCTATGAGTGATGCTCAGTGGGCAGGAATGATGATAGGTGACGAAGCTTATGCTGGTAGTAAAAACTGGATATTTTTGGAATCAACTATAAAAGAATTATTTGGATTTAAGCATGTTGTTCCTACTCACCAAGGACGTGGTGCAGAAAACATTCTTTCAACTATAGCTATTAAACCAGGACAATATGTAGCAGGAAATATGTATTTTACAACTACTAGATATCACCAAGAAAAAAATGGAGGTATTTTCGTAGATATAATCAGAGATGAAGCTCACGATGCAAGTATAGACGTTCCTTTTAAAGGTGATATTGATATTAATAAATTAGAAAAACTTATTGAAGAAAAAGGTGCAGAAAACATAGCTTATGTATGCCTTGCTGTTACTGTAAACTTAGCAGGTGGACAACCGGTTTCCATGGCTAATATGAAAGCTGTTAGAGAACTTACAGCAAAACATGGAATTAGGGTATTCTATGATGCTACTAGATGTGTTGAGAATTCATATTTTATCAAAGAACGAGAAGAAGGATATGCAAACGTTTCAATTAAAGATATAGTGCATGAAATGTTTAGTTATTCTGATGGTGCTACTATGTCAGGTAAAAAAGATGGTATCGTAAATATTGGTGGATTCTTAGCAATTAATGATGAAGAATTATTTGGAAAAGCTAAGGAAATAGTAGTAGTTTATGAAGGCATGCCATCCTATGGTGGTATGACTGGACGTGATATGCAGGCAATAGCAATTGGATTTAGAGAAGCAATGCAAGAAGAATATATAGAACATAGAATAAAACAAGTTAGATATCTTGGAAATAGATTAAAAGAAGCAGGGGTTCCTATAGTTGAACCAGTTGGTGGACACGCTGTATTCTTAGATGCAAGAAGATTTTGTCCGCATCTAGATCAAGAACAATATCCAGCTCAATCACTAGCAGCATCACTTTATATTGACTCTGGTGTTAGATCAATGGAACGTGGTATAGTTTCTGCTGGTAGAGATGTGAAGACAGGTGAAAATCATAAACCAAAATTAGAAACAGTAAGACTTACTATTCCAAGAAGAGTTTACACTTATAGACATATGGATGTTGTAGCTGAATCAGTTATTAATTTATATAAACACAAAGAAGATATAAAACCACTTAAATTCATATATGAACCTGCACAATTAAGATTCTTCACTGCAAAATTTGATTATGCAGAATAATGGAAATTAAAATAAAAATTTATTATTCTATATTATCAGGCTTCATGCCCGATAATATAGAATAATAAGTATGGTACAAAAAGGTATGTTGAGTATCAAGTGATTCTTAGACTCAGGTGGAGTTTGCTTATGAAGAATACTATCTCCAGCTGAGTCTTAGAAGAACTTATCCAGGGGCGTATCAGCCGTTATCTCCCACCTAAAAGGATGGGAGTATTACGGATGATTGCCATCGGATAAATAAAAGATATTACTTTATAATGACCTTTATTATGGGGTTGAAAAATGGGGAGGAGATGTATGAAAACTGAAGTTACTCTAAATACTCAAAATACTCAAAACGCTACTAAGTTTAAATCTAAATGGGGATTTATATTAGCATGTGTAGGTTCTGCCGTGGGTATGGCTAATGTTTGGGGATTCCCTTACAAATTAGGTAGTAACGGTGGTGGAGCATTTTTAGTAGCTTATCTTATATTTATAGCCATTTTTAGCTATATAGGGCTTTCTGCAGAATATGCAATAGGTCGTAGAGCAAAAACTGGTACACTTGGTGCTTATGAAAATGCTTGGAAATCTGGGGGCAAGGAAGGAATCGGCAAAATTGTAGGATGGATTCCACTTGCAGGTTCTATGTGTATAGCAATAGGTTACGCAGCAATTATTGCCTATGTACTTAAAGGATTGGCACAATCTGTTACTGGTACTCTCATGACCGTAGATACAGGCATATGGTTCGAATCATTTTCTATGAAAGATTATTCAGTTGTACCATATCATCTAATAGTAGTTATCGGAACATTGCTTACATTGACGCTTGGAGCAGATAGTATTGAGAGGACTAATAAGTTTATGATGCCATTGTTCTTTATACTATTTATAGTTCTTGCTATTCGTGTAGCATTCTTACCAGGGGCAGCAGAAGGATATAAATTCATGTTTATGCCAAGATGGGAATTTTTAAAAGATCCAATGGTTTGGGTTTGGGCTATGGGTCAAGCATTTTTCTCTTTATCTGTAACTGGAAGCGGAATGATTGTGTATGGTGCATATCTATCAGATGACGAAGATATCATAGATGGTGCAAAAAATACTGCTATATTTGATACAATTGCAGCAATAGTAGCGGCATTAGTTATTATACCTGCTTGTTTTGCATATAATGTAGATGTTGGGTCAGGACCAGGACTTCTTTTTGTAACTTTACCTAGAATACTACAAGACATACCAGGAGGCAGGGTATTTGCAATAATATTATTTACAGCAGTAGTATTTGGTGGAGTAACCTCCCTACAAAATATGTTTGAAGTAGTTGGCGAATCACTAATGCATAAATTTCCTAAATTAAAACGTGTTCCTATGTTAATATTACTTTGTATAATTTGTTTTGGTATAGGTGTTAATATGGAACCTATATTCAAATGGGGGCCATGGATGGATATTATATCTATATATATTATTCCAATTGGAGCAACTCTAGGTGCCATATCTTGGTTCTGGATTATGAAAAAGGAAGATTTAATTGACGAGATTAACTTAGGAGCTAAGAAGAAACAAGGAGATTTATGGTATAATATGGGTAGATACCTTTACGTACCATTTGCAACAATTTTATGTTTAATTGCGTTATTTATGAAAGTAGCATTTTAAATTTAATAGAGCTAATGTGGTGGAGTAGCACTCCACCCATTTTATTTACATAATGAAGTATTAATGGTATAATATATCAAGTTATTAGTTTGTTTTAATCAATAAAAAGACAGGAGTAGTGGAGTGTTAATTAACAAAAAAACTTTAAGTGATCAAATTTACGATATATTAAAAATGGAAATATTAAAAAGGGAAATCCCTTTTGGAACGAAACTAGTCAATAGAACGTTGCAAAAAAGATTTGAGGTTAGTTCATCTCCTATTCGAGATGCTATAAATCATTTAAATCAGGATGGACTTATTACATCTATTGATAACTCTGGAGCAACAGTAGTTGATTTTGATTACGATTTTTTTCTTGAAATAAATGAAGTGCTTTTGTATGCAGTTAACACTGGAATAAAATTGTCTTTTGAAAAGTCTAATATAGAAGAAGTTTGCAAACATTTAGAAGAGTATTTGCTGCTTCAAGAAAAGTATATAGGAACTGATAAATTTTATGATTATGATTATAAATTTCATAAAGCATTTATTGAATATTCCAAAAATGCTAGATTGAAAAAAATTTTTGATGAATATAACGTTCTTCATGAAATGCTTGTTAGAAATTATTATGAGCCGGAAACATTTCAAATTCAGGAAGACGGTATTGAGATACATAAACAAATAATAGATGCATTTAGAGCTAATGATTATCAATTGGCTATGACGCTTACCGAGAAGCATTATAAAGGTGCTGAACAGATTTTTAAAAAGGTACTTCAACGAGGAAAAGAAAAGCTTAAAGAAGATGATTCTTGTAATTAAACTAAATTGCTATTTATAAAAATACACTCAATAATTAATTTGAATTAATTATTGAGTGTATTTTAATTCGGTTTGTTTGTAAATGATATAATTTAAAGTTATATTATTATATCTTTTTTTGATATAATAATGTTTACTGTCATAATACATAAATATGTGGCAAACAGGAGGAAAGACTAGAATATGAAAAAAGTTATAATAGCAGAGAAACCTTCCGTAGCTAAAAATATTGCAGATGCATTTAATATAAAGACCAGAAGGGATGGTTACTTTGACGGAGATGACTATTTAATTACATGGGCATTTGGTCATCTTTTGCAGTTATATGATGCTAAAGACTATGATGAAAATATGAAAGCATGGAGACTAGAAAAGTTTCCGTTTATCCCAGAAAAATTTCAGTATAAGGTAAAATGTGATGGTGTACATAAAGCATCTGTGGATAAAGGTGCTGAGAAACAAATTAATATAATTAAAAGTTTAATAGATAGAGATGATGTGGATGGAGTTATATCCGCCACGGATTTTGATAGAGAAGGACAGGTCATTGGTGATGAATTGTTCTTATATTTTAATGAAAAAAAGCCAGTATTTAGAATACTATTAAATGAGTGGACGGCAGAAGAAGTAAAAAAGGGTATGACAAATTTAAAACCTAATGAAGAAATGAAATCACTTCAAGATGCAGGTATAGGCAGGCAATGGGCAGATTGGATAATAGGAATAAATTTAACCTCCGTTGCAACCCTTAGATATAATCCAAATGATAAGAAGATATTAAACATAGGAAGAGTTTTGCTGCCAACACTTAAAATAATTTATGATAGAGATAAAGAAATCGAAAACTTTGAGTCTTCAACTTACTACAAATTAATAGCAACTTTTAAGACTAAAAACAACGAGGAATTTGAAGGAACTTATTATGAAAATGATAATGAAAAGTTTGATGATAAAGAAATTCCAGAAAATATAGCTAAACTTCTAAAAGATAAAAGTGGAGAAATTATAGAAAAACAGGTAGAAAAGAAAAAAGATTATGCGCCGCTTTTATTTAACTTATCAAATTTACAAGGATATGTTACAAGTAAATATAAAGGATGGACCTCTGATAAAGTATTAAAAGTGGCACAATCCCTTTATGAAAAGAAGTTTATAACCTATCCAAGAACAGGCAGTGTTGCGTTAGAGGAAAGTTTAAAAGATAGAACAAAAAAAGTATTGGATGTAATTAAAAAGGGACTGCCTTATGAAAGTCAAATTAAGTTTATTGACAATAAGAGAATATTTGATAATTCAAAGGTAGAAAGTCACAGTGCTATAGTTCCAACTTATATGAAACCTACTGGATTGAATAAAGATGAAGAAATTGTATATACTGTAATAAAAAATAGATTTATAATGCAGTTTTTGCCAATAGCTGAATATGAAGAAACTAAACTGGTATCTAAAGTTAATGAAAGCAGCGTTAAAGGAGTATTTGTATCAAAGGGAAAAGTTCAAATAGTTGAAGGATGGCGCATTGTAGAAAAAACAGAAACTAAAGATACAATTTTACCAATGGTATCAGAAAAAGAAATTGTAGATGTAACTGACGGCAAAGTAAATACTGTTACTAAAAAGCCGCCAAAGCTTCACAATGAAAAAACCCTTTTAAGAGTTATGGAGACCTGTGGAAAGAGCTTTAAAGATGAAGAAGACACAGAAGAAATGATGGCTTCCATATTAAGTGGATTTAGTATAGGAACACCTGCCACAAGAGCGGAAACAATAAAGAAATTAAAGGATGCTTCTTATATACAGGCTAAGGGAAAGAGTCTTACTTGTACTGAGCTTGGAAAGACATTAATTGAGATTTTTCCTGCTAAGGAACTTTTAGACTTAGAGTATACAGGAAGACTTGAAAAAACCTTATCTGATATAGAAAAGGGTAAGTTTAAGAAGGATGAATTCTTAAGTATGATTAAGGAATTTACTATTAATGCGGTGGATTTAATTAAAAAAGATACATCAATGCTTAAGAATTTTAAGGTAGAAGTGCCAAATGGTACAGAAAGTTTAGGTGCATGTCCTATATGCGGTAACCCTGTAGTTGAAAATGATAAGGGATTTGGATGTACCAACTGGAAAAACGGATGTAACTTTACTGTATGGAAAAATGATAAATTTATAGCCTCCATAGGCAGAAAAGTTACTAGTCAAATGATTGAATTGTTACTTAAAAACGGAAAAGTTGGATTTAGAAATTTAAAGAGTAAGAAGGGAACCACTTATGCAGCTTACTTAAAATATGTAAGAGATGATAAGACAGGATACTATAAGTGGGAAATGGAATTTATCAAGTGATTCTTAGACTCAGGTGGAGTTTGCTTATGAAGAATACTTATCTCCAGCTGAGTCTTAGAAGAACTTATCCAGGGGCGTATCAGCCGTTATCTCCCACCTAAGAAAAGCA
>NZ_OAOD01000001.1 GCF_900205925.1 Clostridium peptidivorans
ATAATAAGGGGCTGTCTCAAAATGATTAAAAAATCATTTTGAGACAGCCCCTTATCACTTATTCTTAGTAAGTAATAATTATTGTTTATTAAAATTATGAAATATGATATCATATTAACAGAAAATATAAAAGTTAAATCATGGATGGTGAGGAGTATATGAATATAGAAAAAAATTTAGATATCATAAAAAGGGATCCATATTTCATAAAAAATATAGATAATCCTACAGAGGAAATGTGCCTATGTGCTGTAAAAAATGCATGGAATTCACTAAAGTTTATAAAAACTCCTTCAATAGAGGTTATGAAAGAAGCAGTAAAAAACAGGGGATGGGCACTACAATTTATAAAAGAGCCTCCTTATGAAATTCAAAAGTTAGCAATAGATAGAGATCCAGATTCCATAAAATATATAAAAGAGCCCTCTTTAGAACTACAACTTATGGCAGTACATAAAGATTGGAGTGTACTAAAATATATTGAAAATCCATTTTTAGAGGTTGAAAAAGTTGCAATCAACAAAAATGAAGAGTCAATGAGATATATTGTAAACTTAAATGAAGAAAAGTTAAGAGTGCTTGTAGTAGAAAATATAAAAATAGCTAAGTATATAGATGAGTATAGCAAGGAAAAGTTATTAGATACAATAAAATTTAAACTAGGGGAAGAAGACATAGATAGCAAATATGTAATTGACTTTATAGAATGTGAAGCATTTAAGTTCAATAGAATAAAATTTATTCATAAGTATGGAAGTAAGAAAACTAAGAAAATATTAGTAGACTATAAACTTGGAACATAAGGAGTGATAATAAATGAATTTTAATGATGCGCTTTTAACAGTAAAACTTGCAATAGTAAGCGGTGCAGTACCACTTTTAATAGGAGAGAGCGGTATAGGAAAAACTTCATTGATAAAGAAATTAGGTGTAGATGAAAATTATTATGTAGTAAATATAGATGCTAATCTTTTAAAAGAAGGAGAAATAGGAGGACTTCCTACAGTAGAAGATTATGTAGTAAGTAAAGATGGAAAAATGATTAAAAATAAAAGAACGGTATATGCTATACATATAAAACTTTTGCAAATAGAGGAATATTTAAGAGAAAATAATGCTGGAAAAGTGCTATTATTTATAGATGAAATAAACAGATGTGAACATACAGTACAACAAGAGCTTATGAACTTAATATTAAATAGGGAAATAAATGGGTACATGCTTCCTGAAAATGTATATGTAATTGCTGCTATGAATCCTTCTAATAAATACGATAAATATCATCAAAGTGAATATCAAGTAGTAGATATGGATCCTGCCCAGGAAAATAGGTTCGTTTGGATTGATATTGATTCAGATGCAAAAACTTGGCTTACATGGGCAATGAGTAAAGAGGGAAATATACATAAAGATATTGTTGAATTTATTGGAACCTTTCCAGAGTATCTACATACACCTTATATAGAGGAAAGTATAAAAGCAACTCCAAGAAGCTGGCAAAGAGTTTCGAAAGCTTATGAAATTTATTTGAGTAATAAAAATAAATATCCTAGTAAAATATTTTATAATTTAATAAAGGGAAATGTAGGCGGAAGCATTGCACAAGACTTTTTAAATTTTTTAGAAGAAAACAAAAACCCAATTATTAAACCACAAGATATATTTGAAAAAGGATACTTAAGCGATGAATTATACGTAAAAGTGAAAAGTGAAAGTCATTCAAGACTTTATATTGCAGCTAAAAATGCTCTATCATACCTAAAGGACATTGAACATGGAGATAAGGAGATAAACTTATTTTCGGAGTTTATTCAGATGTATCCTAAAGATTTAAAGGTAGGTATAATGCAGGAGATTAAATTTAGTTACAGTGATTCATTGTACAAAGAATTTATAAATAATGATATATTTATTGAAGGATACTTTAGTCTATATGAAGATTTAGAGGATTAAAGGAGATATTGATGAATAGCAATGGTTTTGAGAATTTAAGAAAAGAACTTTTAAAAGAAGTATATACTTTAGGAGAAGAGCTAAGCAAAAGTGAAAGCTTTAGAGTAAAATTTAATAAACTAACAGAATATTGTACTTTTTCACTAATGGAGGGAGAAGATAATTTTTTTGGGTTATTCACTATGCAAATGAAAAGAAACATAAATTATAATACCGTTAGTGCATTAGGAACCACAGTATCCTTATCCAGCTTTATATTACATTTTAATCCAACAATATTTTTACAGTGTTCCTTAAAAGAAATGAGAGCTCTTATAAAGCATGAAATATATCATATCATGTTTGGACATTTTAAAAGACATACAGAACTTAGAAAGAAATATAGTGAAGCTATAGTAAATTTAGCTTTAGACGTTTCTATAAATCAATATATTGAAAATTTACCATCTTGGAGTCGCAGCATAAAGGAAGTAAGTTTATCTTATAATGTAGATTTAGAATATGAAGAGTCAGCAGAATACTATGCAGAAAAAATTCATAATGCTATAGAGAAATTAATTAAAGATTCAGGTACAGAAATATCAAAGGAAGTGTTTAATAAGAGTGGATCTGAAAGTGAATATGTATTAGATATAGAAAAAATCCATGATATATGGACGCAGGATAATTATGATTTTAATATGGAACATATAAATGAACTTACTAAAAAGACAGTTGAAAATGCCAAAAGAGGTAAAATGCCTACATCAATAGAAAAAGCTATAAATTTATTAAATAAAAAAGCAGAAATATCTTGGAGTGATTATTTAAAAAAGATTTTAGGTACAATGCCTTCAGGTTATAAGAAAACCATAACTAGAAAGGATAGGAGACAACCGCATAGACTTGAACTTAGGGGAAAGCTTTCTAATCATTTAGCACAAATAATAATAGCAATAGATATAAGTGGAAGTATAACGGATAAAGAAGTTGAAAAAATAATGATTGAAGTATTAGATATAGTTAAAAATTATAAATCAGAAATTACTATTATAGAATGTGATAATAGTATAAGAAGAAATTATAAGGTTAAAAGTAAAAAAGATGTAAAACCAAAAGTGGATACAAAGGGAGGCACTGCTTTTTCTCCAGTATTTGAATATATATATGATAATAAGTTAAGGAATCATTTCCTCATATATTTCACAGATGGAGTAGGAGAAAAGGAACTTACTGTAAATCCAATAAATTATAAAACGTTATGGGTTCTTACAGGAAAGGAAGAAAATTTATCGCTTACAAATCCCCAAGGTGAAGTAAAAAAATTATCTAATAAACCTACTATGAAAAATGATGTAAATATTGCAATAGAAGCAATGAAAGAAATAACTAAGGATTGGGCAGCAGCTGCTAATCAGTATATTTAATAAAGTATATAATAAAATTATCTAAAAAGGAAATTATAATATATGATATCGTATTTGTAGGGAAGGATGTATACTATATGAATTTAAAAATAATAGATAAACCTATAGCGTGGCATCTAAAAAATTTAACATTTATAATTATAGGTACGTTAATATCGTCATTAGGTATTAACCTATTTATAGTAAATGCTAATCTTTTGAGTGGAGGAGTATCTGGTATAGCTCTTATATTACAATATGTATTTAATATACCAGCGGGGTATTCAACTCTTGCAATAAATATACCACTTCTTTATTTAAGTTATAAGAAAATGGACTTAAGATTTACGTTATACACTATCATAGCAACTATTTCATTTTCTGTAATGCTTATAGTAACAAATCCATTACAAAATATAATTTCCATAGATGATACTTTGCTGTTATCCCTGTATGGTGGAATATTAAATGGGGTAGGAATAGGAATAGCATTTACTTATTATGGCTCTACTGGAGGATTAGATATAATTTCCTCGGTTTTGAAAAAGAAAAATGAAAATTTTAATATAGGAACTACTACATTTTCAGTAAATGCTGTAATAGTTATTATAGGAGCATTTATATTCGGAATCACAAGTGCATTATATACACTAGTATCTATATATATAACATCATATATGATAGATATGGTTATTAAAGGTTTTGATAGAAAAAATAAGTTGATTTTTATAATAACTGAAAAAGAAAAAGAAGTTAGTGAAGCTATAATGCAAAATTTAAGTAGAGGTGTTACTTTTTTATATGGTGAAGGTGCATATACTAATGCTGAAAGAAAGGTGTTATATTGTGTAGTAAATCTTCCACAAGTACCACTTTTAAAACAAATGGTGAAAGATATAGATCCAAATTCCTTTATTTCTATATTGGATGTAGCGGAAGTAGAAGGAAAGGGGTTTAGAAAAGATTCTATATAATACAAAAAAATTCTATATTTAATTTGAAAAACTATAGTTTTAGTTTATAATATTAATAGAATAAGTTAGAAAGGTGATGATTACATGAATAATGTAGATAATTTAGCTGTAAATACCATAAGATTTTTATCCGCAGAAGCTATAGAAAAGGCTAATTCTGGTCACCCAGGATTACCATTAGGTGCAGCACCTATGGCATATACCTTATGGGCAAAAAATATGAAACATAATCCTAAAAATCCTAACTGGATAGATAGAGATAGATTTGTGCTTTCAGCAGGACATGGTTCTATGCTTATATATTCACTTTTTCATATGTTTGGATATGGATTAACAATTGATGATCTTAAAAATTTTAGACAATGGGGAAGCAAAACACCAGGACACCCTGAATACAAGCATACTGTTGGAGTAGAAACTACTACAGGACCACTTGGACAGGGATTTTGTAATGCTGTAGGTATGGCTATAAGTGAAAGTTATTTAGCTGAAAAATTTAACAAACCTGATTTTGAAATGATAAATCATTATACATATACACTTGTAGGAGACGGATGTTTAATGGAAGGTATTACTTCAGAAGCAGCATCCCTTGCAGGTACTTTAGGACTTGGAAAGCTTATAGCATTATACGATTCAAATAATATATCTATAGAAGGACATACAGATATAGCTTTTAGAGAAAATGTGGGTAAGAGATTTGAAGCTTATAATTGGCAGGTACTTTATGTAGAAGATGGAAATGATATAGAATCCATAGATAAAACAATTAAAGAAGCTAAGAATGAAGAAAGCAAGCCTTCACTTATTATAGTAAAAACACATATTGGATATGGATGTCCAGCAAAACAAGGCAAGTCTTCTGCTCATGGTGAACCATTAGGAGTAGATAATATAGGAGCTTCAAAAGAATTTTTAAAATGGGCTTATAAAGATGAGTTTTATGTTCCAGATGAAGTTAGAAATCACATGGAAAACCTTCAAAATGATTTCTCAAAAGAAGAAGGAACTTGGAATGAGTTAAAGAAAAAATATGATGGAAGCTATCCTGAACTTGCTAAAGAATGGGATTTATGGTTTGCTAATAAATTAAATGTAGATTTATTAAACGATGAGTCATTTTGGAGTTTTGATAAAAAGATGGCAACACGTGCATCCTCAGGAGAATTGATAAATAGATTAGCTAAAGTTCTTCCTAATTTAATTGGAGGTTCTGCAGACCTTGCACCATCTAATAAAACTTATATGAAAGACAAAGGTGATTTTTCAAAAGAAGATAGAAGCGGAGCAAATTTACATTTTGGAGTTAGAGAACATGCTATGGCTGCTATAGGTAATGGTATTGCTCTTCATGGAGGACTTAAAACATTTGTATCAACATTCTTTGTGTTCTCTGATTATATGAAGGCATCAATGAGATTATCAGCCCTTATGGGACTTCCTGTAACTTATGTTCTTACACATGATAGTATAGGAGTAGGAGAAGATGGTCCTACTCATGAACCTATAGAACAATTAGCTGCACTTAGAAGTATACCTAATATGACAGTATACAGACCAGCGGATTCTAAGGAAACTGCTGCTGCATGGTATCATGCTATAACTCATGAAGAAGGTCCAACAGCATTAGTATTAACAAGACAAAATCTTCCTTTATACGATGAAACAGGTAGGGAAGCTTTAAAGGGTGCTTATATACTTAAGGATTCTGAAAAAGATATACCAGATGCAATACTTATGGCTACTGGTTCAGAAGTAGAATTAATATATGAAGCATCCAAAGTATTAAAAGAAAAAGGAATAGATGTTAGAGTAGTAAGTATGCCTTCTTTAGAAGTATTTGAAGCTCAGGGAGAAGAATATAAGGAAAAGATTCTTCCAATGAATATAAGAAAAAGAGTTGCAGTAGAAGCAGCTTCTTCATTTGGTTGGCATAAATATGTTGGATTAGATGGAGAAATAATATCAATTGATAGATTTGGCGCATCTGCTCCAGCAGAAATACTATTTAAAGAATTTGGATTTACTGTAGAAAATGTAGTTGAAAAAGTTGAAAAGTTAATGAACAAATAATAAAACTAAAAAAATAGAGCATGTTAAATAGTATGCTCTATTTTTTTAGTTTATAATAATATTCTTGTGTATTGTTATCTATAACTTTGAAGTCATATCCTAAGTCTTTATAGTATCTGATTATTTGTGGAAGAGCTTTCGCAGTGTTTTTATTCTTAGAATTACAATGAAGTAATAATATAAGTCTGCTATAGCTTTCTTTATATTTCTTTGCATTTTGAACAAGTTTATTTGTAGTTAAATTTGGATTCACTCCATCAAAAATATCTACATTCCAATCATAAACTTTGAAATTATGCTCATGTAAACTTAACAAAAAATCTTCAGTGAGATGGTTAGCGCTTCCGCCTGGAAATCTTATTACTGAAGGTGAAATATTAATAACATCCTTAACTTTATTACGCACCTTTTCCATTTCTTCTATAAATACTTCTTTACTTGAATATATACTTTTAAAATTGTGAGAATAAGTATGAAGTCCTATAGCATGACCCTCATTGTGTATTCTTTTTAGTATATCTTCTCGCCCTTCAATTTCCTTACCTACTACAAAAAATGTAGCTTTTACGTCATTTTCTTTTAAAACATCTAATAGCTTATCTGTAATTATACAGGTAGGACCGTCATCAAATGTAAGATATACAGTTCTTTTATAGGTTGAATCATCTGCATTATAAGCGCTTAAAGGATTTGATTTATCTTTAGCGTGTAATATATTTAAATTTTTATTCTTAGTACTAATTATAGCTATAAAGACTAAAACGAAAGATAATGTAAATATTATAATTTTTTTAAACTTAAGCACTGCTATCAACTACTTTCATTATATTATTATAATTAGTATCTCACTAAATTTTTTTTTTATTAAGTTTATTATTTTAAGCTGTCAATAATGTAAAATATAATTTTTTTAAATATATTATTAAAAATATATTAATTGACTAAAATGTACTAAAAAAGTATAATAAGATATATCCCTTTTGTTGGTAATTTTTACGAGCAAAAGAGATATTATATTTTAATATGCCTAATTGCAAGGAAGCTACTAAGCAAAAGGGGGAAATACATGAATAATAACGCATTTAAACCTTCTAGAGCTTTTCTAGAAGGTTTTTATTTATATAGAGGAGGATAATTTATGGATAAAAGAATAGGAGTAGTAGGCATAGTTGTAGAGGAACTTGAAAGTGCAGAAAAGGTTAATAATACGTTACATGAATTTGCATCTATAATAGTTGGAAGATTAGGTATTCCTTATAGAGAAAGAGGAATTAGTGTAATTTCTCTTATAGTAGATGGTACATCAGATGAGATAAGTGCCATGACAGGTAAAATTGGAAAAATAAAAGGTGTAAATGTAAAGTCGGCTATGACAAAGAAATAATTTTATAATTAGGGGGACGTAAATGAATACTGTACAAAAATTAGTAAGAGCATCTTTATTATTAGCTTTAGCCATTGCAGCACAAGCTATAGGAAGGAATTTCCCTCAAATAAGTCAATTATTTGTTGGATCTATAGTAAATGCTGTACTTATAATCGCAGCTATAAGCTGTGGAATGCAATGGGGAATACTGGTTGGAGGACTAACTCCTCTTTTAGCATGGTCTATTGGCCAATTACCAGCACCATTTGGTCCATTTGTACCTTTTATAATGTTAGGTAATATTATATTCGTGGTAGCATTTTCATTAATAAACAAAATGGGGGATAAAGCTAGTATTTTTGGAATAATAATAAGTTCATTATTAAAATTTGGATTTCTATTTTTAGCATCTTCTAAGCTTATTACTATATTTAACTTAGCCATTCCTAAAAAAGTTGCAGATAAGTTAGTAATTAGCATGGGAGCTCCTCAGCTTATTACTGCACTTTTAGGCGGGTTTATAGCACTTATATTAACAAATTTATTAAAGAAGAGAAGAGTATTATAAGAGGATGGAAAATTCCATCCTCTTATTTTTTACAGTAGCACTTTATTATTATCATAATTTGAATTGGTCAATGAATTACTTAGATTATATGTTCTTAATAAAGATTTAGCTAAATTATTAGCCATAGAATATACATAAAATAATCTTGTTTGTTGAAGCATATATAAATTAGCATATTTAATATTATGATATTTATTTACAACAGCTTTTATAGATACATTTCCCATACAAAATGCACTATCACATAAGGCAGAAGCAGGAATTAAAGGGGTATCCTCTATTATAAATTTACCAATACTTTTTTTATCTCCTAAACAAGCATC
Organism: Clostridium peptidivorans; assembly: GCF_900205925.1. GTDB lineage: Bacteria > Bacillota > Clostridia > Clostridiales > Clostridiaceae > Clostridium_AK > Clostridium_AK peptidivorans. The sequence continues at coordinate 8,643 of NZ_OAOD01000001.1, forward strand.
TAATGCAATTATAAAATGATCTTTATATTTGTCTTTAATTGTATCATTATTAGATTTAATAAAACCCAAGTCTATAATATTTTCAAGATCCCCTAGTATGTCATAAGAGCAATTGCTTTCCTTTAGAAGTGTACCAGTTAGGGGACCAAAAGAGTCTCCTAAACAATTATCAGTGCCTATACAAAGTATCAAAATCTTTTTTTTATCTTTAATTTTAGGATATATAAAATTAGAAACATTAATAATTGAATCATCACTTAAAGCATCACAATAATACTTTTCTCCCATGATTTTGGCCCCCTTTTAACTTTGCCATGTACTTACATTAAATAATATATATTATAACATATATTGCCTATATATTGAATAAATTGGAATAAAAAATAGAGCAGTATATAAATACTGCTCTTAATAATCTTTAGCATCTTCTACAAAACAAAGCTACTAAAACTAAAGGTAGTAAAAAATTATTGTTGTTTCCTAAAAATGAATTACCTCCACAGCATTGATTACATTCATGACTATGGCAACATTGACGATTTCTATTACAACAACAGCTAGACTTCTTACAACAATCTTTGTGTTTATGCTTATGACTCATATCCTATCCCTCCTTTTATGATATGTTTATTGTCGTAGATAGGAGTACTAGTCATAATTCATTATATTCAAATAGCGTAAATATGATAATGAATTAATTATTTACATATTAATATTATGTAAATAATTAAAATTAAAACAAACTTTTTTAAATATAATATTTAGTTTATAATAATATAAAAAAGAAATATAAAAGCTTATAGTAATTTTTAAATTTTCTATAAGTGATTCAAGGAGGTATGACAAAATGTATATAATAGCATCTATTGGACCTAAAGTAAATAATATTGATAGTATAACAAATATTATAGAAAATGGAGCAAATGTATTAAGATTTAATTTTTCTCATATTGATTATAGATATTCTGAGGATTTAATTAAATATGTTAAATCAAATTACCCTCATATACTTATTATGGCTGATATACAAGGTAGTAAAATAAGGATAAGTGATAAGTTTAAATTTGAAATAAAAGTGTATCCAGGTCAAAAGGTAGACTTTTATAATGAAAAGGCTAATTTATTTGTGAAAAATGATAGACATAGAGATATGATTCCTTTAATACCTTTAAAATTCAATGGAATTTCTATTGAAAATTTTAATGGTAAAAAGCTTTTAATGAAAGATGGAACTATGGAGTTTGATATTTTACAAAATAAAAATTCTATATTGCATACTATTGTAAGAAAAGGTGGAATACTAAGGAGAGAGAAGGGCATAAACATTCCAGGAGTTAAAAGAAAACATCTAAGATTAAATTATAAAGATAAAGAAGATATAAAATGGGCATTAATCAATAAAATGGATATAATATGCCTATCATATTGCTCGGTAGTAGAGCAAATTATTGAATTAAAAAACTTTATAAACACTCATAAAGGTAAATCGGAATACAATTCACTAATTTGGGCTAAATTAGAAGAAGAAGAAGGTATTAAGAATAGTAAAGATATATTAAAAGTAGCCGATGGAGTGGTAATAGGTAGAGGAGATTTAATAAGTGAAGTAGATATAGCTAAGATACCATTATTTCAAGAAAAAATTATTAAAAATGCATTATTAGAAAATAAGGATGTAATAATAGCTACCTATGTATTAAATTCAATGAAAAATTGCTCTAATCCAAATATAAGTGAAGTTAATGACATATATAATTTTATTACAAGAAAAGTTACTGGCTTTTTACTTGCAAGTGAAGTGTCAGTTGGTAAATACCCAATGGAACCTATAAAGTTTTTGAATAAAATGATCAATTTTTATAACAATAATATTAAATAGTATTATTGGATAATTAAGTATACATAATATATATTATGTATATAAAGAAAAATGTTATCCAACAAATAAAATTTAACTTGAACTTAAATAAAGGAGGGTAACAAATGAATAAACATTATAAAAAAGTATTAAAAAATAATAAAAGTGTATCTACTAATTGGGGAGCATTTCAAGACACTACAGATCCATTATTATTTGATTCTAAAGAACATGCAGTAGATCCATATCAAGATATAAATCAACCCTTAGGAGAAGATTCTCATACAATACCTCTAGATATGACAGTAGAAAATGATAGGGTAAATCCCTCTGTAGGTCGTGAAGCTATAAATACCATAACTGGAGATCCTTATATGTTTACTGGTGGATTAAATAGTAAGATGAATGCTAATATTGCTGACTTAGGTCCCGATACTATACCAGGTACCTATAAAATGCCTTATGAGAGTAGTAGAACTATAAATAGAGGTATTAAAGCCCCTATATTTGATGATACAGATGATCCTATTATTGCTTATGATGATATAAATAAAAATGTAGGAGAAGCAATAGCGCAAAATGGCTTTCAACTAAATGACAGATTAGATCCAAGTTTAAATACTAAAAAAGTAAATTATAATTTGCACAACAGGCAAGACCCTACTATTGAAACCTTGCAACATACAAAATTAAATCATCTTTTAACTGAGCAAAAAAAAGGTAGTGCAAATGAAGAATATATCCATACACGAGACAGCCATGGTTTATTTTATAACTTAGATACAAGGTTTAATGAAAATATCGAAAATAGAGTAGATGTGAACATAAATCCAAAAAAATCTTGACCATTTGCAATTTTCCTGTTATCATTAATAAAAATTGAATATTATCATCCATATAATTCTGATAATATGGTTCAGAAGTTTCTACGGGAGACCACAAATTTCCTGCTATGGGTGAATCTGTTGCATTTATTTTTAGGATTTACTATAGAATTAACATATGCTGGTAACGGGTTTGCTCATAACCCTTTACCAGCTTTTTTTATTTAAAAAACTAAATTTAGGAGGTCTGTAATGAATAATATTTATTCAAACAGCAATAAAAAATCATTATTTGAGTCAATTTTTAAATTATCTCAAAACAAAACTGATGTAAAAACTGAAGTTCTTGCAGGATTTACTACTTTTGTTACTATGGCCTATGCCCTTTTAGTTATTCCTAATATATTAAAATTTTCAGGAATGAATTCATTAGGAGTGATAGGGGACAAGGCTGCCAATCTTTCTACTGCAAATGATCCTGTTATAGCGGCTGCATTTGTCGGTATGTGTATTACTTCAGCTATTGGTACAATACTTATGGGACTATATGCTAATTTACCCTTTGCTGTTGCCCCTGGTATTGGGCTTACAGCGTTCTTTACATATAGTGTATGTTTAACACTAGGTTATACTTGGCAACAAGCATTAGCCGCAGTATTTCTTTCAGGACTACTATTTATTTTAATAACTGTTACTTCTATAAGAGAAAAAATTGTAGAAGCACTACCTGAAAATTTAAAAATAGCTATTACTGGTGGTATAGGACTTTTCATAGCATTAATAGGCTTAAAAAGTGGTAGTATAATAATTGCTAATCCATCTACCCTTGTAGGTTTCGGAAGCTTTACAAATCCTAGCACTATATTAACTTTAATAGGAATTGTTTTAATGGCAGTTTTAATGGCAAGAAACATAAAAGGTGCTATACTATTATCTATAATTATTACTACTATAATAGGGATACCTATGGGAATCACAAATATAAAAGATATAAGCTTTTTAAGTATGCCAGCGAACCCTGGTCCTACATTTATGGCTTTTGATTTTAAGGGACTTATGCATCACGATGGTACAGGAGTTTTAGGAGCATTCATAAGCATATTTATGGTAGTATTAACATTTAGCTTAGTAGATCTTTTTGATACTATCGGAACACTTGTAGGAACTGCACAAAAGGCAAATATGATTGAAGAAGATGGTAAAATTAAAAATATGAAAAAAGCACTTTTAGCCGATGCTATAGCTACAACTATAAGTGCAATGTTTGGAACTACAACAACTGCAACTTATGTAGAATCTACTGCAGGAATTGCAGAAGGTGGACGAACAGGACTTACATCCGTAGTAACAGGACTTCTATTTATACTTTCCTTATTTTTAGGTAGTTTAGTAGGTATAGTTCCATCTGAGGCAACTGCTCCAGCACTAGTAATAGTAGGAGTACTTATGATGAGTTCTGTTAAAGAAATTAACTTTGATGACTTTACAGAAGCAGTACCTGCTTTCTTTACAATAGCAATTATGCCATTTAGTTATAGTATTGCTAATGGCATAGCCGCTGGAATAATATTTTATCCAATAATGAAAGTAGCTACAGGAAAACATAAAGATGTACATCCTATAATATATATATTAGCTGTATTATTTGTATTAAGATTCTTATTACTTCCACAATAATATATAATATAAATATTAAAAGCTCAGCATAATTAATTTGTGCTGAGCTTTAACATTTATTGTTTAGTTGTATATAAATGTATTATAATAAATATTGGTTATTTTATGAAGTAATTAGTAGGAGGATGCATTTAATGTCAAATATAATACTTGGTACTTTAGCAAGCGTATTTACAGGTTTAGCAACAGGCATAGGAGCTATACCAATATTCTTTACCAGAAAAGTATCTCATAAGTATTTAGATGCAATGCTTGGATTTGCTGCAGGCGTTATGCTCGCTGCCACATGTTTTAGTCTTATAATTCCTTCAATTAACTATGGAGGAGGTAATATAAAAGCAGTACTTATAACAGCTGCTGGAATATTAAGTGGAGGTATAATGCTGGATTTAATAGATAAGTATGCACCTCATGAGCATTATTTATTTAATAATAAATCTGAAGGAAAAACCTCTAACTTAACAAAAGTTTGGCTATTCATCATTGCCATAACCATACACAACTTTCCTGAGGGATTAGCAGTAGGAGTTGGATTTGGTGGTAATAATATAAATGACGGAATATCTCTTGCTGTGGGAATAGCACTACAAAATATGCCTGAAGGTCTTGCAGTAGGCTTAGCTTTACTGAGGGAAAACTACTCTACAAAAAAAGCCTTTTTAATAGCACTCCTTACAGGCTTAGTTGAACCTATTGGAGGCATAATAGGTGTATCTTTAGTAAGTGTAGCAAAACCTATACTTCCATTTATATTGGCCTTAGCTGCAGGCGCAATGCTATTTGTAATAAGTGATGAAATAATACCTGAAACTCACGAACATGGTTTTGAGAGAATAGCAACCTATGGACTTTTAATAGGATTTATAATAATGATGATTATGGATGTTACTCTAGGATAAAGGAGTGTAAAAAATACATGGAAAGATTACAAAAGTTTATGGCTAGATGTGGTATAGCTTCAAGAAGAAAATGTGAAGAAATAATTCTAAGTGGAAAAGTTAAAGTAAATAATGAGATAGTAAAAGAATTAGGAGCAAAGGTAAATCCTTTAAAGGATACTGTTATAGTAGATGGTAAACTTATAAAGCCTGAGGAAAAAAAGCTATATATAGCTTTAAATAAGCCTGAAGGATATCTTTCAACTGTTAAGGATGATAGAGGAAGAAAAACCCTCTTAGATTTAGTAAAGGTAGATGAAAGAATATATCCTATTGGAAGACTTGACTATGATACATCGGGGCTTATACTTCTTACTAATGATGGTGAAATATATAATAATATAATGCATCCAAGGGTAGAGAAAAACAAAAGATATATAGCAGTAATCAAAGGTACTCCTGATGAAATAAAACTAAATAAATTTAAAAGTGGTATTGATATAGGTGGATATATTACTGCTCCATCAGATATAAAATTATTGAAGACGAAAAATAATAATACTGAAGTGTTAATAACGATACATGAGGGGAAAAACAGACAAATAAGAAAAATGTGTGAAAAAATAGATCACCCTGTGTTAAAATTAAAAAGAGTAGCTATTGGAAATATAGAGCTTGGTAATTTAGAAAAGGGTAATTGGAGATTTCTTACAAATGAAGAAGTAAAATATCTTAAAGAATAACAGGAGGAATACATATGAAAAATGAGTTGCAATTAATCGCTGTGAAGGAATTAAATCATTATGATGATATGTATAAAATAGTAGACTTTCTTAATAAAAATTTGAGTAATATTAATTTAGTCTTTGGATTAACCGAAAAAGAAGGCAAAGATATACTCTCCATATATAAAGAATCTTAGCAAAAATTGAAAGATATATTGATTATATGTTCATTAGATGATAAAATGAAATAAATGTTGCAATATTTTAGGGAATGTGGAGAAAGGATTGAATTAATATGGATGTTGGAAAACAAGATTTAATGAGAATTATTCAAAGTAGATTCCCAAGACTTAGTAAAGGTCAAAAGCTTATAGCTGAATATATATTAAAACACTATGATAAGGCTGCTTTTATGACTGCCGCAAAACTTGGAATAAGTGTTGGAGTTAGTGAATCTACTGTAGTAAGGTTTGCAAATGAGCTAGGTTTTAGTGGATATCCAAAACTTCAAAAGGCATTGCAGGAACTAATTAAAAATAAATTAACTACTGTTCAAAGAATTGAACTTTCTAATGATTTTATAAGTCAAGAATCTGCGTTAAAAAGTGTTTTGAAATCAGATATGGAAAATATAAGATCTACTCTAGAAAAGATAAATCATAAAACTTTTGATGATGTGGTAAATAGCATTTTTAAAGCTAGAAAGATATATATTGTAGGCCTTAGAAGTTCCACCGCTATGGCTGAATTTTTAGGATTTTACTTAAACCTTATATTAGATAATGTAAAGGTTATTGGTTTTGGAGTTAGTGACATATTTGAACACATGCTAAATATAAATGAAGAAGATTTAGTTATAGGAATTGGTTTTCCAAGATATGCAGCTCGTACTATAGAAGCTTTGGATTATGCAAAAGGTAAGTATGCTAATGTGGTAGCTATTACAGATAGTTTATTATCTCCCTTAGCAGCAAGAGCAGATTATACCTTAATTGCTCAAAGCAATATGGCTTCATTTGTGGATTCTTTAGTAGCTCCTCTAAGTGTAATAAATGCACTTATAATTGCAGTAGGCCTTAGAGAAAAGGATAAGATATCTTCTACTTTTGAAAAACTAGAAAAAATTTGGGAAGACTATGAAGTTTATGCTTATAAAGAAAAGAGATCTGAATAAATGAGAGCGAACCTTTAATGGTTCGTTTTCTTGATTATAGGAGGTTTTACAAGTGTCAAAGGTTGTTGTTATAGGTGGTGGCCCTGCAGGTATAATGAGTGCCATTACTGCGGCTGAGCATCATGATGTTATTTTAATAGAAAAAAATGAAAAGCTAGGGAAAAAACTTTTCATAACTGGAAAAGGCAGATGTAATGTTACTAATGCAAAGGATATAAGCGAATTCTTTGATTATATTCCTGGTAATCCTGAATTTTTGTATAGTTCTCTTTATACATATACAAACGAAAATGTAATGAGCTTTTTTGAAAATATAGGAGTAAAGCTCAAAGTAGAAAGAGGCGATAGAGTTTTTCCTGAATCTGATAAATCCTCTGATATAATAAAAGGTTTAGAACAAGAACTTATTAAAAGAAATGTTAATGTAAAATTAAATGCCAAGGTAAAGGATATAATATTAAATGAAGGTAAAATTGTAGAATTAGTTTTGCAAGATGATTCCCGTATTAGAGGTGATTATTTTATATTAGCTACAGGTGGGGCTTCATACCCTCAAACTGGATCTAGTGGCGAAGGATTCAATTTTGCTAAAAAAGCAGGTCATAAGATAATATCATTAAAGCCTTCATTAGTGCCTATAGAACTTGAAGAGGAATGGATTAAAGAACTTCAAGGATTGTCTCTTAAAAATGTAGAAGTAAAAATCAAAAAAAATAATAAAGTTATATATAAGGAATTTGGCGAAATGCTATTTACTCACTTTGGTATTTCAGGGCCTATAGTATTAAGCAGCAGTCGATTTGTAGAATCAAATTCATCCATGCAAGCTGTAATAGATTTAAAACCAGCTTTAACTGAGGAAGAACTTGATAAAAGAATACAAAAAGACTTTGCCAAATATATAAATAAAGATTTTAAAAATTCCTTAGATGATTTATTACCTAAAAAATTGATAAATATAATTATAAAATTGTCTTTTATACCTGAAGATAAAAAAGTAAACTCCATAACGAAAGAAGAAAGAAAATCATTAGTTTACTTAATAAAAAATCTTGCATTTAATATAAAAGGATTAAGACCTATAGCTGAAGCAATAGTAACCGCTGGTGGTGTAAATGTAAAAGAAATAGATCCTTCAACAATGAAATCTAAATTAGTAGATAACTTATACTTTGCAGGAGAAGTGATAGATGTGGATGCATATACAGGAGGGTATAATATACAAATAGCATTTTCTACTGGATATTTAGCAGGTAAAATGATAGGTGATAAATAATCTGTGGAGTAAGAGTAGTTATTACTATAGAAGAAAAAATTTAGCTAAATAAAGGAAAACTACTCTTACTATAGAATATATAATATATATATTTAAAAGTAAAAAGGAAAGGAAGTTTGCAATTGAAAGTAGCTATAGCAATTGATGGGCCTGCAGGAGCAGGAAAAAGTACCATTGCAAAAATACTAGCAAATAAATTTAATTTAATGTACATAGATACAGGTGCAATGTATCGAGCAGTAACTTTACTTGCTAAAACAAATAACATATCTCCAGATAATATATCAGCATTATGTAAGTTACTTGAAAATACAAATATGCATTTTGAAAATAATAAACTTATCTTAAATAATACTGATGTAAGTGAAGCTATTAGGACTCCTGAAATAAGCAATAGTGTATCCTTATATGCAGCTATTTCAGAAGTAAGAAATCTTTTGGTTAAACAGCAGCAAAAGATGTCCGAAAAATATGATGTTATCATGGATGGTCGAGACATTGGTACAGTAGTTTTAAAGGATGCACCTTTTAAATTTTATCTTATTGCCTCTCCAGAGTTACGTGCTAAAAGAAGATATGAAGAGCTTTTAGCTAAAAATATAAGTGTAAAATATGAGGAAATTCTTAATGATATTATAAAAAGGGATTATATAGATTCTAATAGAGATGTAAATCCTTTAAGAAAAGCAGAAGATGCTATTGAAATAGATACTTCCTACTTGACTATAGATGAAGTAGTTGAAAAAATTTCTAATATAATATCTAGTGCTTTAAAAAACAAAGAAAGGTGATATATTATGGAAGTTATACTTTCAAGACATGCAGGCTTTTGCTATGGGGTTAAAAGAGCTGTTGACATGGCAATAAGTGTTCAAGAAAAATATAAGAAAAAAATATATACCTTAGGACCATTAATTCATAATAATGATGTTGTAAGTTATTTAAAAACATTAAATATTTTTCCTATAGAAATAGAAGATATAGAAAATTTAAAAATAGATGATATAGTAATAATACGTTCACACGGTATTCCACTTGAAATATTTAATAAACTCAAGGAAAAAGAAGTTATAATAATAGATGCTACTTGTACATATGTTTCTAATATACAACAAAAAGTAAAAAAATACTACGATTCAGGATACTCTATATTAATAGTGGGAGATAAAAATCATCCTGAAGTTATAGGAATAAATGGATGGTGTAATAATTCTGCTATAATAACAAATGATAGTAATAATATAGAGCATCTCCCAAGAAAAATATGCGTGGTTTCTCAAACTACTGAGAAGCAATCTCGCTGGGAAGATGTACTTGAAAAGGTAGTTAAGTTTAGTAAAGAAATAGTTGCTTTTAATACTATTTGTAGTGCTACGGAGATTAGACAAAAGGCTGCTTATGATTTATCTAAAGATGCAGAGTATATGATAGTAATAGGAGGCAAAAATAGTTCAAATACAACTAAACTATTTGAAATATGTACAAAAAATTGTAAAAATACAATTCATATAGAAAACTCTAAAGAGATTCCTTTAGAATTATTAAATAATAAAAATATAAAGAAGATAGGAATAACCGCCGGTGCATCTACTCCAGATTGGATTATAGATGAAACCATAAATAAATTAAGTAATAAGTAACATAGTATAATTTTATAAAATGCGTGTATGCTAATATAGCACACGCATTTTACAAGTTAATGTAAAAAACATTAAATATAGTAGTAATCAAGAGATAAATAGAACAATTACTAGTTTAAATGAAAATATTTTATAAAAACAAGTAAATATATTGACATTTCTCGTATATTTGATAAAATTTACTTGTTAATGAATTATAAAATATACTGTATCAAGGAGGAGTTTTTATAGAATGAACACTTTAGGACGCCACATTTTAGCTGAAATATATGGTTGCGATGGTGATATATTAGATAATAAAGAAATGATAGAAAGAATAATGGTAGATTCTGCACTAAAGTCAGGAGCTGAAGTTAGAGAAGTAGCATTTCATAAGTTTAGTCCTATGGGAGTTAGTGGAGTAGTTATAATATCAGAATCTCACCTTACTATACATACTTGGCCTGAGCTTGGATATGCTGCTGTAGATGTATTTACATGTGGGGACAAGATAAATCCATGGGATGCATGTAACTATATGACTGAAAAATTTCAGGCTAAAAACATGACCGCTACAGAAGTAAAGAGAGGTATATTTGAACAGCCCGTATCCGTTAAGGTTTCCAATATTTAAAGGTCATCGCTTATAGATGTCCTTTTTTATTTGTAATAAATTCTCCTATAATTAATATAATTTAATAGATACTAATAGGAGGGTAATTATGGGAGATAGAAAGTTAATACAGTATGTGGACGAACTTACTGATAAAGAAAAATTGATGGTAAAAAAAGTTCTAGAAAACTATAATTTCTCCATAATAGATATTACCAAAGTAAGAAGTAGTTATAAAATAGATACTAATATAAGAACTGTATGCTTAAAAAGAGTAAAACATAATAAAACGAAAACTCTTAATAGCAATTATTTAGCAGAAGAATTAAATAAAAATAATTTTCCTTATACATCTAAATTTTTTAAAACAAAAGATAATTATTTATTTGCAAAACATAAAAAAATGTATTTTTATGTTGTAGAATGGATTGATGGGGATGAATGTGACTTAAATGATATAGATGAGGCATGTGATTGTGTTCGCCTTTTAGCTAAGTTTCATATATCTAGCCAGCATATTGACACAAAAGTATTAAAAATTAAAAACAATTTAAAAAACTGGCCAAGAATATTTAAAAAGGATTTAGAGGATTTGGAAAAGTTTAAAAAATACATTGAAAAGAAACGTTTAAGAAATGAATTTGATAAATTATATAAAAGTTATTTAGAGGGATTTTATAATATGGGCAGTATGTGTTTACAAGTATTAAATACCTCTGATTATTATGTACTATCTAAAAAAGCTAATGAACAAAAATTAGTTTGTCATGATAGTTTTGATTATCAAAATATAATAAAAAAGGACGATACTTATTATATAGTAAATTTAGATACTATATTAATAAATCTTCATATAAATGATTTAAGTAAATTTATACGAAGGCTTATGTTTAAAAAAGAGTATCAATGGGACTTTGAAAAAGCTAAAATAATGATAGAAGCTTATGATAGTGTAAATAAATTATCTAAATCTGAAATAGAAGCTATGCTTTCTATGATTATTTTTCCACATAAATTTTGTAGATTAGGTAAAAAAAGATATATAAAACATAAAGATTGGAGCGAAAATAAGTATATTCGTAAACTTAATAAACTTCTACGATATAATGAAGCTCAACAAAAATTCTTAAATGATTATTTAGATTACTTGGGAACTTTTAATGACTTGAAGGAAAATATTGACTAAGTTTTTTAAAAGTTTTATACTTATTTATAATATTAGACTTATGGGGAATATTATGTGCAAATATGTTAAATTAAGTAAAAGTTTAATGCCACAATTTGAAGAATTAAATGCTGATAGAAAATCATTTAACTCTTTAAATGAAGATTTTTTTCAATACTATAATACTACAACTTTACCTCAAAGATTATTTTTACGAAGAAATATAAACATACTTGAGAATAATAAAAATTTATGTGGCTATATTTGGACCTCTATAGATGACAAAAACTCTTATAATATAAGGGCTTTAAGTGTAAATTTATCTAGCAAAAGTGCAGACTATATAAGACTACTTTTAAAAACTTTAAAACCTGGTTTTACAGCAAATTTTTTATGTGAAAACAATGGAATTAATATGGAACTGCTAAAAGAAGCAGGTTTTTGCAAAAAAGTAGGCACAATTGAAATGAGCTTAGATTTAAAAAGAGAAATTAATTCTGTAGCAGTAGCAAATATAAGTTTTGAAGTGTTTAGAAAAGGATTTGATGAAAAAATACGATGTTATATTCAAAATGAGGTATTTAAAAATAAAAATAGAGTTCCTATTTCTACTAAAGATATATACTTTGATGAAAATCAATATTATTATTTTAGCCCTGGTACTATATTTATAAAAGAGGATAATAAATATATTGGATATGGTCAAGTTATAATAGAAGGAGATATACCTATTATTGTAAATGTAGGTATTTTACCTGCTTATAGGGGTAAGGGTTATGGAAAATTACTTATAAATTATCTTTTAAAGATAATTTATAGTTATAATTATAATATAGCAACTATAAATGTGGATATAAATAATACCGTTGCATTTAATTTATATAAGGATTGCGGATTTAATGTTTTAAAAGAATATGTGAAATTAGAAGTAAAGACATAGTCTCACGCTGTGTCTTTTTTTATTACTTATAATTTTACAAATTTCAATAAAAAATAGATAAACATTATAAAATATAGTATAATGTTTAATGTTACTTAGGAAAACTTTTATATGAGGTGAAATAATTTATGAATAATCAAAAATACTTTTATATAGAAACCTGGGGCTGTCCGTAAGTTCAAAGTGGTAGGAATAAAAGCAATACTTATAACTTGTATATAAACTTAGTTTCAAGGCCGTTTTTGAATTTTATATTTAAAATTTGCTTATCCTTTATCAATACTTTATCAATTATTGTATTTACAAAGTCCTTTAATTGTTCTCTACCAACATTTAATAATAAAGTTTTGTAATCTATATATTCTGCATTTAATAATTCTTTTGAAAGCATAAAATTAGATACTTCTTTCATTAAATTTAATTCTGATACATCTACACAAGTATCTAGTTCCTTTAGCTTATTGTTTAATTCTTTAAGTTTTTCATTTATTTTCGTCTTTTTAATTACATAGTCTTTTTCGCTCATAGTTTCATCATCAAAGAGGTACAAATCTTCTAATCTTTGCATAGCTCTTTCAAATTTAACTTTTTCTTTTTTTATAATTTCTAATTCAATCGAGTTATCCTTAGTATCCACATTCTTGGCTTTTAATATATTTTTAGAATAAGATATTTTTTGTATAGTTTCTATATTCTCAACTCCAATAATATCTTTAAATATTTTTCCATCAAGTAAAGCCCTTTCTAATGTTAGAGCATCAAGTTTATTTATTTTATTTTGAGATACCATAATGTTAGATATAAAATTAAATATAAAAGTACCTATGTAATTATCAGATATTGTTTTCTGTGTGCATCCTAAGTGATTGTATCTACCACTACAAACGTATATAGAAGGTATGAAACCATCAATATTGGGTTTATCTTGTTTGGAATACAAATTATTATGACATTCTCCACACTCTAACAATCCTGCAAATACATGTACTTTTCCATTAGATCTAAAGCCTGCTGCATTATTCCGTTGAGCATTTATGTCCATAATATTATTACATATACCCCATAATTCTTTATCTATAATTGCTTCGTGATTATCTTCAATCAAAACCCATTCTTTTTCATTTTTAACTTTACCACGTCCTGGCTCTCTATAATTATACCTATATGTACCTTTATAAAATGGGTTTCTAATTATGTCGCTTATCGTTTTAGTCGTCCAGCTACCTCCGCGCTTTGTTTTTATATTATTGGCATTTAATACCCCTCTTACTGCAGTAGTAGATTTTGTCTTTTTATATGTATTATAAATTAGCTCAACCGTCACATTTTCTCTTTCGTCTACCACGGGAAATTTTTTAACTTTATCCCAGACATAACCGAGTGGTATTGGAGCTCCATTCCAAAGGCCTTTTGTCGCTCGATCTAACATTACAGCAGTAACTCTTTCGCCCGTGAGTTTCCTTTCTAGTTCTGCAAACACCAATATTATTTTTAGCATAGCTTCTCCCATAGCAGAAGAGGTGTCAAATTGCTCGTTTCTGCTTATAAAAGCAACGTTATATTTTTTTAATTCATTGTACATATCACAGAAATCCAATAAGTTACGAGAGATTCTATCTATTTTCCATACTAATAAATGAGTAAATTCATTTTGCCTAATTCTAGACATCATCTCTTGAAATTTTGGCCTATCTGTATTCTTAGCAGAATACCCAGCATCTTGAAATATTTCATAATCGTCTGTGTTAAGTAAATACGAAGTATAATTTATAAGATCCTGTCTTTGAAGGGGTAGAGAATCTTTATCAATTTGATGATGCGTAGAAACACGCACATAAATAGCAACCTTAGTATTCATAATAAATTACCTCCTATGTTTAATCTTCTTTATTAATTTTCTTCTTTTCTAATAAATATTCAATATCGGCTTTTAAAGCTGCTATTAGTAATTCCTCCAAAGTTCCCTCTGGATAATTGCCATTAAATAGCTTATCAACATCTTTTACTAACCCTAAATCCATTATTTGCTCGACAGCTTTTCTAACACACTTTAAATCCTCTCTAACATTTATATAATCATTTTTTTCAATTCCATATATCCAGTATTCCTCTGGCATATTACTTTCGCAGACTAGCTTTTCAATAAAAGATTTACTGGGGTTCCTTTTACCATTTTCAATCATATTATAATAACTTTCACTTACATCAAGTGCTCCGGCGAATTCTCTTTTCAATAAGTTCTTACTCTCTCTATAATTTTTTAATCTTTCATTAAACAATATAATCACCATTCCTTCCATCTTTCACAATTTATTATACCAAACTTTACATAAAAGTAAAGTAAAAAAACAAAAATTTGCAATACTGAAAATTTATAAACATATAAAAACGATAGATATATTCAGAAATATCGAGTTATTTTTCAATAATAGCCAATTTTAACCAATTTTTAAACTTAACATATTAGAAAAGTTAATGTACTATTATGGCAAGGGGGTGCAACACATGACACTTAAAGAATTACGACAAGAGAGTGGGCTAAAAGCTTATAAAGTTGCTGAATTACTAGGTGTTAGCAGGGTCCAATTAAATAACTTAGAAAAAGGTAAATATAAAATGGACAGGCTAAAAATTGAGAAGTTAAGTAAAGTTTATTGTAAAGATGTTAAAGAAATTGAAATGGCAATTGGAAAAGGTGGTGAAAGCAATGTCTGAAAAAGAAATAAAGTTCAATAAATTATTAGAACAATTGAAAAAGAAAGTAAGTGGGAAAAATGAGTGAGGAAATGAAAAGAATTTGGGAAGTTTTAAATAATCGTTATGGTATTTACACTAAAGAACAATTAAAAGAAGAAATGAAAAAGACAGTATTAGATATAGGAATATTTACCATGCCAATTAATGAAGGGAATAGGATAAATACAGATATTTAGTTATAGTCCAAACTTTACCACAAGAGATAAGGGAGGCTGAAAAGCCTTTTTAAAAAAGCTTTTTACAGTAAAAATACAAACACTTCCTCAATATATTATATGCAGCAGTCTAAAAATTAGTACTAGGAGGTAGATAAATATTAGTAAAAAGTTAACTCAGTACAAAGCAAAATACACCCTCTGGCAAGGGTGCACTAAATCAAGATTTTAAATTTTTAGATAAGAGCTTTGGCCCTTATCTCCAGTATAGCAGAGTGCATATACTTTCTCAATATTTAGTATGCACAAAAAATATAAAATTTATACGGGGGATGGAAAAATGAAGAAGAAAATAAGGATTAAGTTTATAAATTGGATAGACGCGCATGGCAATAAAAGAGTTGTAATGGTAGGGAAAAACTTTTAAGCGAATGAGGTGATGTACTTGGCAGAAGTAAAGTGGATTAAGATAAATACAACTATGTTTGACGATGAAAAAATAAGACTTATAGAAGCTATGCCTGAAAAGGACACTGTATTGATAATTTGGATAAAATTATTAGTATTAGCTGGGAAATGCAATAACAATGGTTACATTTATCTCTCAGAAAATATTCCATATACAGAAGAAATGCTTGCAACTTTATTTAACAGACCACTTAATACAATAAGAATGGCATTACAAACATTTAAAACATTTGGAATGATAGAAATGAAAGATAATCAATTAATTTATATTGCAAATTGGGGGAAACATCAAAATGTTCAAGGCATGGAAAGAATAAAGGAGCAAACTAAGAAAAGGGTTGCTAAGCATAGAGAAAAGAAAAAACTATTAATAGAATCAGCAGCAGATGAAACTTGTGGAAATATATTTAGTAACGAAAATTGTAACGTTACTGTAACGTTAAGTAACGCAATAGAAGTAGAAGAAGAAGTAGATACAGAAGAAGATACTACTACTCCTACTACTGGTAAGGAGAATATAGAAGATTATATAAGTTTTTTTAATAAAAACATGGGACATTTACTAACACCACATGAATTAGAAATATTTAAAAGCTATGAAAATGATGGAATGGAGAAAGAAGTAATTACATTAGCATTAGAAGAAGCAGTTGAAGCAGATGCAAGAGATATAAGATATATAAAAACAGTTTTAAATAGATGGCTAGATAATAAAATAACTACGGTTGAAGCTGTTTTAAATGACAAGATGAATTTCAAAAATAAAAAATTGAAAGGAAGACATAAAAATGGAGCTTCAGGCTGTAATAGAAAGAATGAGAGTAAAGTCACAGGGAAATATCAAGGATACAGACCACCAGCGCCAAAAACCGCAGGGGAAGTCGATACAACAGGACTTATATAAATGTAGTATATGCAAAGATACAGGATGGATTATTAAAAGCCAAGAAGATTCTCAAGATTTGGTTATACCATGTAAATGTCAAGAGTTAGAAAAGGTAAAAAGAGTATGGAAGTCCTCTGGAATAAATTCAGAGCAAGCTAAGCACACGTTTGCTGGATATAAACCCTATAATGGGATAACTCAATTAGCTAAAGAAACTGCAATTAAGTATTATAAAGATTTTGGAGATATAAAAGAAACAAGACAAAACAGCATAGCTTTTTTAGGTCAAGTTGGGAGTGGTAAAACACATTTAAGTATAGCACTAGCTGTAAACTTTTTAGAAAATAAAAAAATTCCAGCTATTTATATGCCCTACAGAGATACCATTACAAGTATAAAGCAGAATATGCTAGATAAGGAGTACTATGTAAAACAGTTGAGTAGGTACCAATTAGCTAAAATTCTTTTAATAGATGATTTGTTTAAAGGCAAGGTTACAGAATCAGATTTTAATATAATGTTTGAAATTATTAATTATAGGTATCTAAATTACTTGCCAATAATAGTTAGCTCTGAATTTACTGCAGATAGATTGCTTGATTTTGATGAAGCTGTAGGGAGCAGGATTATACAAATGTGTAAAGACTATATGGTACAGATAGAAGGTAAGGATAATAACTATAGATTGAAATAAGGGGGAAAACAAATGAATAAAGTAATTTTAATAGGAAGACTTACAAAGGATCCAGAGTTAAAGTTTACTCCTGGAAACGGAACTGCAGTAGCAACATTTACATTAGCTGTTGATAGAAGATTTTCTAAGGATGGAAAAAAGGAAACTGATTTTATTCCAGTAGTAGTATGGGGCAAGCAAGCAGAGGCTACAGCCCAGTATGTAGGTAAGGGAAAATTAATAGGAGTTTCAGGCAGGATACAAACTAGAAACTATGAGGCTAAAGATGGTACAAAACGATATGTTACAGAAATAGTTTCAGAAGAGGTGCAGTTCATTGAATGGACTACTAATAAACAAGAAATTAGTGAGTATCCAGATGACTTAACTCCAGTAGATGATGGGGAAATACCTTTTTAAAAAGGGAGGTAGAAAGATGGTAAACGTTAAAAATGTAGTAGATCTTGCTGCAGAGATTGCCATTAAAGAAGTAGAGAAAACTGGCAAAGGATACATGGAATGCATTGATAATTCAATAGAAGAAGCGTGTATAAGATTAGAGGTGACAAGAGATGAAGTCTATAAGAGCATTGGAGAACAGTGATTATTTTAATGAAACATCTAGAAATTTAGTAGTAAAAGTTATAAGGCAAGCAATTAAGGATACTAGAAATAAAATGGTTCCAGAGTTCTTAAGGGAAGATGCCAAGGTGTGGTTAGAAAGTGAATCATGTAAGACTTATTGTGAGCTATTAGGATTAAGTCATTCAGAAATAATAAAGAGGGTAGGAGTAAACTAATGGATATTAAAATACTATTGGACAAGCAAAGGGAGCTAGATATTTTTATAGCAAAGGAAAAGAACTTAGGCAATGCATATGATAAGAAGTTCTTAGAAGATAGAAAGTTAGCATTACTTGTAGAGGTCGGAGAGTTTGCTAATACAACTAGATGCTTTAAGTATTGGAGCAATAAAGGTCCTGAAGCAAAGGAAGTAATTTTGGATGAAGCAGCAGATTGCTTACACTTTATTCTAAGCCTTATAAATCTAACTAATATACAAGCTAAATTTAACCTAGAAGATATAGCTATGTCAGCTAAGCTAGTTTTGGAAATAGGCCCGGTAAACTTAATAACTGGATTTAATACTTTATTTGAATTAGTAACTAAAGAATATTGGGAAGATGCATTAAAAAGCCTTATAGCACTAGTTACTGTTTTAGGCTTTACTTTAAAAGAACTGCATGAAGCTTATTTGAAAAAACATGAAGTAAATTATCAAAGGCAAAGATTAGGATATTAAGGTTGGTTTCAATAATAAGGAGGAAAAAACTATGTATATAAATTTAAAACCACTAATTTATAGTTTAGAGCATAATTCAACAGAAGAAAATCGTACATTAGCAATTTTAAAGCATGGAGAAAGAGAAGATAGTACTAATTATATCAAAAGTATAGAAAGAAATGCAGATCAAGCAAGAGTAAGTATTTTAACACTAGATTTAGAAAATAGATTTGATGTAGGCAAGGTGGTCAAAGAAGTACAAGCAAAGGTAAATGCAGTTTTGCCAATTAAACCTTTAGGAGCTCTTGAAGAAATTCTTATAAAAGCGTGCATGGATGAAGAAAAAGATATAGATAATTTCACAGGAGAAGGAGTCTTTGAAAATTGTACAGTTGAAGCTGTAAATAAGATATTAGAATCCTTGGATATAAACTCTAACAAACGTGTTTGTGTGATTGGTAGACATTTAGGTTTAGAGATAGCTTTATCTTTGTTAGAAAGAGATTTTACTCCTACTATATGCCACTCTAAAACGGAAAATTTAGAGCAATATACAAAAGATGCAGATGTGATTATAAGTGTTACAGGTAAAAAGGGACTTATAACTAAGAATATGGTAAAGGTTAATAGTTTAGTTATAGATGTAGGTCTTGGAGATGTATCAGAAGATGTTATAGAGAAGGCTTATGTAACTCCAGTTATAAATGGTGTTGGAGCAGTCACAACACAAATATTGTTCAAGCACATATTTGAAGCTGGTAAATAAGGAATGATGCAAATGAATATAGGGTTAATGATAGCAAAAGAAAGAACTAAAAGAAATATGAGTAAAAGAAAATTAGCCAAACTTATTGGCTGTACTGAGAGAGCTGTAGAATATTGGGAAAGTGGAGAAAGAAATATAAGCTTGAAATACTTAGATAATATTTTAAAGGTTTTTAATATGACAATGAAAATAGGATATGAAAGTGATCTAATCATTTAGAAAGGAGCCTAAAGTAATGAGATATGAAAATATTAATCAGAAAGATGCTATAGAGATATATAAGGAATATGGCTCTATGAATAAGGCTGCTATGAAGATAGGCTGTTGTGCCAAAACATTAAGAAGAATACTTGTCGAAAATGATATATCAATAAATAAACCTAAAAGTAACAGATTGGGTGCGAAGTAGTAATGTGGCGACATCTGAGAGTATTGTGAATTAAGAGGAGAGGAAATTTATATGATTATAAAAACAAATTGTAAAGATGCTCTTATAAAAGTAACAGGTGATGAAAGTGAAGTAAATGAATCTAAGTTTATGATTTTTGCAATTCCAAAAAGAAAAGTTTATAAAACATGGATTGAAATAAATTCGGATATGAGTTATCAATATGGTTTTGATTTAAGAAATTTTAAAAATGGAAGAAGTCTTATTCATCTCAAAGATTTTGGAACACAACATATTGTAGGAATTATCATTCCTTCAAGACTAAGACAACCAAAAGTATTTGTACATGATGATAAAGGTCAAGATATAAATAAAATTGCAAAATTCTATTATAAAAAATTAAAATAGTTCGCAATTCAATTAGAAAGGGTTGAAGACTAATGAAATATTCATGTTATGAGTGTAAGCATGCACCATACAAAAGAGATTTTCCATGTACTACATGTGGTAATTATGTGTTATCTGAAGATGGTGAAAGCACCGTTTATGTATATACTAATTGGAGACCAAAGATGTATAGTATGGAATTTGAAGTAGGCAATAAGATAATAAATCTTAAAAATGGAACATATGGAGAAATTGCAAGTATTAAAAATGATGTAGCAGAAGTTATTTGCCAAGAAAAAATAATAGGATTATTTAAAATTACTGATAAATTAGTATATGAATCAGCAAGAAGAACTATACATTTGAGTTTGTTAAGAAAAGGTATTGAAAGTGGACTGTATAAAGTTGAAAACTAATTCGCAATGCAAGAGTTAGATAACATGAAAAAATTGCGTACCAAGAAAGGAAGGTTTTTATGGTTAAAATCTCTTATGAGAAAGAAAAATTTATAACAGAAGAACTTGAATTTTGCATTGAAGACACTAAAAATATTTTTCTTGAAGGTCGTACAGAAAGTAATAATAGATTGTGTTATTTAGGAATATGGACAAATAAAAAAGGCTTAAAAGAAGTAACCTTAAGTGATAATAATATTTATTTTGATTATAGCCTTACTTGTTCAGTTAGCACTGAGATTACTATAAAAAACTTTCTAAGAAAACATACTGCAATTAAAGCAATAAGTAAAGATATGTTTTTTAGTAAACTAGATGACATCAAAACTATTCTGGAATCATAAATTGGAATCTTAACATTTTCTTCATTTTAGAGTACCATGGTGCTCTAAAATGAAGAAATAAGAAAAAATAATAAGTCAGACTTCAAAAATTAGATAAGGTGAGAATATGGCGAAGTAAATTTAAGGAGTGAAATAAATTATGGATAATGAAATGACGAGATGCCTCACAAGTTTATTTAATGCGTTAACTGCAAAATCGGAAGAAGAATCAATAGAAATGTTTGGAGAAGCAATTAGTCATGCAAAAGAAAGTAAGGTTAAAATAAATAATCCTGAGAATTTTGATTGTTTTATCAATCATAAATTAAAAAAAGGTGTGAAATTATTAGCAAGTACATTACATGAACCATCTGTTTGCAAAGATAAAAATAAACCTAATTTTATTTATGCAAATTATGGCTTTTTAGAAAATCATATAAAAAATTTATGTGTTCTAAGAGAAGGTTCATCCTGTTGTGCAGATAAATCAAGATATATTCTTAAAATGTATTTAGAATATTCTATAACTGGTAAAATTCCAAGTTTTAATCCAAATGTTGAAAAATACTGGATACCTAATTTTGGAGATAATCAAATGTGGGTTAATTATTGCGATAGCCTTTGTAGATTATATTATGGGTACACTGAAGAATATTTTAAGGCTTATAATTCTTTAATTCAATGTGAAATAAGAAAGTTCAAACATATCCTTCATAGATGGTTTGTTGAATATAGAAATGGTGAAATTATAGAGTTCACTACAAGCTGGGATGAACGTACTGAGAACCCTTTAAAAACAGACATGGAAGGAGACTATTATATTATAAATAAGAAATATACTGGAACAGTCGAGACAGAACCTTATGATGCTACAGATGAAGAATTTCAGTTTTTGTATAGACATTGTGTTAAGGTTCATAAAGATAAAATTGCACGTATTTATCATACAGATGAAGAAAGAATGTGCTAATGAAAATAAGGCGAAGGAGTGATTGAAGTGAAGGTTATTAAAGAGAAAAAAGATAAAGGCTATATAATAACAGTTTTAATTGGAAATCATGGTCAAAATAGTTATTGGACATCACCACCTATCTATGGAATAGATAATCACCACTATAATTTTGAAAAACAATACTTAGTTGGCAGATACCCAATGATTAATACAAAAGAAAAGGCAAAAACATTTTCGAGATTGTATAAAAATCTGTGGGTTGAAGTAACGCCTTATCAATTAGATTTAATGAAGCACTGCATAGGATTAGATTATAAGAAGAAGCCTTATAGAAATAGGTATCAAACTCAAGCAGAAGATGAAGGTTGGAATGATTTAGTTAAAAAGGGTTTGGCTAAAATGAGTGATAATATTGCTGATAATGGATTAACTTGGTTTTGGCTAACGCAACAAGGTGTGGAATATGTTCTTGGAAAGTCAGTAAGTAAAAAGGTTTATGAAGATTTATAGTCGCATTTCAAAAATAAGAAGCAGGAGGTTCAATAGTGCAAAGGCAAAAGTCAAGTATTTATCCTAAAGTTAAAACCATATATCCTAGATGGTTATGGCATGAATGTAGATTTTGCAATAAAGAATTTAAAAGAGAGAATGGGTTTAAGATAATAGATTATAAAAAAAGCAGAGCTGTTAATGAAGACCCTTTGTTTACTTCATATTGTTGTAATAAATGTGCTAATAGTATTGAAGAAGTAATCGAAAAAATAAAAAAACAGGATATACGCATAATATTAAAAAACTATAAAAGAAGTTGTGAATGAAAAAATAATAATACAATTATTGGATTAAAGATTTAGATAAAGAAATAGAAAATTTATAAGTGAAAAGGAGAAAATTTTATGGAATATATTAGAGAGGTAATTATAAATGAAGCTATAATACATGTTTTGGATAACAATGCGGATGAGCCTATATTAAATGAACAAAAATTAACACTTAATGATGAGGTATATACTTTTTTACTTAAGCATATTCAAAAATGCCTAAAGGATGAAGAACTTAAGTATGGTAAGTTTAAACAGGAAAGAAATATTATAAAGGAATTAAGCCAAGAATATTTATCAGGCCAAGGGAATTTTAAAGAAATATCAAAGGAAATAGGTAGACAACTATTCATACTAATGCAGTCAAATGGAAATATACCATCTTCAGATCTTATAGTTGTAAGTATATCTACGGAAAGAGGCAACATGATTGGCATTATAAAAATGGATTATGTTAAAAACTATACCCATAGTATAAGTTTTAATGGAGAAAAAATAGACATTGATATAGTTCCAGAGCATGCAGGACTTCCACTTAGTAGTCAAAAGATACAAAAGTGTGTTTTTATAAGGTTTATAGACCCAGAGCAGGAATATGATTTGTTAGTTATGGACAAGCAAAAGAAAAACAATGAAGAAGAATATGGCTCTAATTACTTTATAAATAAATTTTTAGGATGCAAGATCATAGAAAATGAGAGGGATATGACTAAAAATTTTGTAAGAGCTGCAGAAAAGTGGACTAGAACAAATCTCAATGAAAATGCAGATAAGGCAGAAGAGGTAAGAAGTTTCATTAAGAAAAAACTTAAACAGGAAGAGAACTTAAACTTATATGAAGTATCAGATGATATATTTGGTGAAGACACGGAGAAAAAGGCAAGCTTTGTGGATTATGTATTCTCAGAAGGTGTACAAGATAATATAACCTTAGATAAGGATTGGATAGAAAAAAAGTTTAAGAGGATAAGATTAAAAATAGATAAAGATATTGATCTTTATATAAATGAAGAAGCTTATAGTGATACAAACAAATTTCAGATTAATAGAAATGGTGATGGAACTATTAATATAGTACTTAAAAATATTGTTAATTATATTGAAAAATAAGTTTTTTAGTTTAGATAGCTAATAATGCAAGTAGTGAACGGCACAGGTATAAATTTAAATTATCATATGAAAATCAAATGATATAAAAGAGGGTGAGGGCATTGAGTAAGAGAGGGGAACCAGTCGCAATGGCATTACCATATCGAAATTTTAAAGAGAAAATTAAACTTACAAATAAATACTTAGAGAAATATAGGATAGAAGATCTTGGCGGGATTTTATATCTAGAGAGAAAAAAATAAAAAACAAAAGAGAGCTGCTTGTCTGGACAACTTTCAGCTCTCTTTAAAAATCTCAAACGAGACACCTATATTATACACTAGAGTGTCTCAGTAAACAATATAGGAGGAATTAAAATGTATAGTACAAGCAGCAAAGATGAAGTAGTAATAAAAATAGTTGGGAAATTAACTCAAGAGTTCCCAGAAATGAATCAAATTAAAGTAAGAAATATTGTAGAAGAAGTGTTGTACAAGTATAATGTTACTCCAACTGAGACAGCTCTAGTTACAAGCGATGTAGAAGAAAAAATACAGTTATATCTAGCAGTAAAGAAATTAGATGGTTTAAGTGCTAAGACATTAAAGAATTACGAATATAACTTAATAATATTAGCAAGCCATCTAAGGAAACCACTAGCTACTATAACTGCAATGGACTTAAGAATGTACTTATCTGTAAGATGTAAAGAAATGAAACCAAGTTCTATGAACGCGCAAATTTCTATATTAAAATCATTCTTCGGCTGGTTATGTGATGAAGAATATATACCCAAGAATCCAACGAAGAAACTGAAGCAAACCAAGGAGCCAAAGAGGTTAAGACATGCACTTACGGATGAAGAAGTCGAACTATTAAGACAAGCATGTAAAACAAATAGAGAGAAGGCGCTGGTAGAATTTCTTATAAGTACTGGATGTAGACTTAGTGAGGTAGTGGGAATAAACAAAGAAGATATAAATTGGTATGATATGAGCTTAAATGTTATCGGTAAAGGCAATAAGGAAAGAAAAGTATATTTTAGTATAAAAGCAAAAATATTGCTTAAAAAATATTTAGAGACAAGAAAAGATGATAATCAAGCTTTATTTGTTACAATCAGAGCACCTCATGGAAGAATGGGTGGAAGAAGCATAGAAAGAGAAATCCAAAAGATTAAGGAACGTGCTGGATTTGACAAATCAGTTTATCCTCATTTGTTTAGGCATTCATTTGCTACCCACAACATAAACTCAGGAATGCCATTACAGATACTGCACATTTGATGGGACATGAAAGCCCTGATACTACGCTTATTTACGCAGAATTGAATGAGGACAACGTAAAGCATGAGTATAAAAAAATCTCATAAAATACAAGTGATAAGGAGAATAATAATGATAGATAAAGAAATATTTAAAAAAATAGAAGGAAGATTATATAGATACTATAAAGATATGAGTGAAATAGATAAGCTAGAATATAGATGCATGGTATTAGAAAAAGCAAAAGAACAATTAAGGGAAGATATAAGAAATACCAATATAAGTATAGAAACAGAGTTAAATATGGGGATAAGCTATGAAGAAAGAGTACAATCTTCTTCTAGTGGGTCCAGTTATGCAGAGCAAGAAACTATAAGGCAAGTAGAAAAGTTAGAGCAGGAGTGGAAGAATACTAGAAGGCAGATACTTAAAGCTCATGCAAGGATAAGAGAAATAAAAAATAAAAATGCTGATATGAATTATATTATAAAGTTATTAGGAAGTAAGTATAAACTCATTGCAGAAATGAAATATAAAGATGAGTTAAGCTTAGATCAAATTGGTAATAGGCTGCACATGGATAAAAGTACAGTGAGTAGAAATAGAGAGAGGATTGTAATGGACGTAAGTAAATTGATTACATTATAAAACGTGCAACAAAAATGCAACAAAAGTGCAACGAATTATAATGAAATTCATGGTAAGATAATAGTATAGAAATTTAAGTTACTCATGAAATTCCCGTATTATCCCCATAGTTAAGCACTTGGACAAGTTCCGAGTGCTATTTTTATATTTATATAAATTTAAAGGTGGTGGAATCTTATGAATCAAGTCTATAAAAAAGAAAACTATGTAATAATACCAGTGGAAGAAAATTATATAGTAATTAATATAGAAAAAGCTTTTAAAAATGGACATACTCATATTGGAGATTTTTCCAAAGCAAAGTTATTAATAGATTTGGCTATTAAGAAAAAATTACCTAAAAATTATAAGTTAGTAGATAGCTTAGAAAGAATATCAAATAATAAAGAATATATAGATAAGTTAATAGCATTTAAAGAAGAATCGAATATAAACTTTGCAGAGCTAATGCAAGGTGAGCATGTATATAAAAGAATCAAAGGAGCTATAAAACAAATTAAATGAGGGGGTGGAGAGTGATGTATAAGTGAAAAATAAGAAAAGACCTGCTAGACCAATAAAAGATATAGAGCTAGTATATGACATTCAAGATTATTTAAGATATAAGAATGAACGAAATTATGTATTATTTGCATTAGGAGTAACAACAGGGTATAGAGCTGGAGATTTAGTAAAATTAAAAGTAAGAGATGTTAAAGAAGCTTTAAGAACCGGTTACTTTTTAATTTTAGAAAGTAAGAAAGAAAATACTAGGAACATAAGAAAAGAAAATATTAAGCCAAGAGAAGTTAAAATAGTAGCTAAAACTGAAAAAATATTAAGAAGCTATATAAAAGATAAAAAAGATTATGAGTATATGTTTATGAGTAGAAAAGGCACAAATAAACATATAACAGTATCTCATGTTAGTAGAGTAATTAGTGAAGCAGCAGAAAACTTTGGATTACAAAATATAACTGCTCATAGCATGAGAAAGACATATGCCTACCTAATATATGTTGAAAGTGGATATGATATTGTTGCTGTAAAAGAAATGTTAGGTCATAGTAGTATAGAAATCACCAAAAGATATTTAGGATTAGATAGAGAACTTTATGATAAGTACTCAGATAAACTAAATAATCTAATAAGGTGATTTTTTATTTTTGGAAGTGAATGTTTCATTTTAAGGATGGTAAGTATTGAAGTGTCAGAAAAGAGTGGCATATATTAGTAGAGATTTTTTAAAAGGAATGTGTGGTTCTATATACAAATAGCACATTCAGAAAATAAATAAAACTACAGTTAAATGCAGATACATCAATGCTTAAGGAGGATTTAACAAAGAATATAAAAGAATTGATTTTTAGTAAATTTAAGAAAGTAGGGAAATACAGAAAAATATCGTAGCACTTTGCAGAGTGACTGCTACGATAATGAGGTGATAAAAATGGCAAGAAGTGATAGTTTTGAGGAACTAATTGAGAGCCATCTAGACGAGATAGAACAATGGGTTGAACGTGGTGACACTGACAAAGAAATATCAGAAAAGCTTGGAGTAGCATATTCCACATATAGGAAATATAAGAGTGTTAGCGTAGCACTTAAGGCTAGAATTGCTACGGCAAAAGATAAGAAGAACCAAGAGGTTGAAAAGGCACTTTATAAAGGGTGCATTGGATATGCGTATTACGAAGAAGTTGCTACTAAAGTAAAAGAAGAATACTTGGCAGAAGATGGTCAAACTATTCTTTCCAGGGAAGATGTTAAAGTGGTTAATGTTAAAAAATATAAAGGGCCTGACTTAGCAGCACAGAAGTATTGGTTAAATAATAAGGAAAAGGCTAAGTGGAAAGAAGATCCTCACAAAGTTGAGAATGATAAGAAGCTTACTAAACTTAAAGAAAAAGAAGTTAATTCTAAGGTGATAGTGATATAGGAGAAGCAATGGCTATATATAGAAAGTGTACTCAATGTGGTAAGAAAGTATTGGAAGGTACATTGTGCCAATGTGAAGTAAAGAATAGAAAGGAGAAGTATAAAGAGTACAAACATAGAAGGCTACAAGACAATGCAGAAAAGGAAAGACAGAAGTTTTATAGCAGCAATATTTGGTTAACATTAAGTGAGAATATAAAGAAACATTACTTTGGTTTATGTGTAGTGTGTTGGTTTAAAGGATTGATACAAGAGAATGAATATACACATCACATTGAAACCATAAAGGATAGATTTGATTTAAGACTAGAAGAAGCCAACCTAATACCATTATGCGATTGTTGCCATAAGAAAGTGCATAGGCTAATGGATAAGAGTAAGAAAGATAAAGTTGGCATACAAAAGTTTTTAAAAAAATTAATGAAGAAGTTTAATGATGAATTTTATTAACCCGGGGGAGGTGCGAAAAGTTTTACATGGACTTAGAAAGTCCATGGTGCCCTCTCAGTCGGATAAATTTCCCGAAATGAAAGTTTAAAGTTTTAAAATAAAAGGCAGGTGAATATTTTGGCTAGGCCTTCCAAGAACGTAAATTTAATGAGTAAACATTTAACAAAAGAAGAAATAGAAAATAGACAAGAACAGGAAGAACAGCTTAAAGGAAAAGCTGATAATATTGAACCTCCTAATTATTTAAATGATAATCAGGCTAAGTTATTTAATTATATTAAAAATGAACTTGAAGAAAGTAAGCTTTTAAGTAATCTAGATGTTTATATTTTATCCTCATGTGTAATCGCTATTGATAGACTACAGTTTATAGAAAGTAAAATAAATAAGAATCCAGGATTAATAATGCAAAATCAAATTATGAGCGCAAAGGATAAATACACAAAAGACTTTTATAGGTGCTGCAATGAATTATCATTAAGTCCCCAAAGCCGAGCTAAATTAGGAAACATTAATTTACAAGCACAAAAGCAAAAAGAAGATCCTGTGCTAAAAGCTTTAAGAGAAGATGATGAAGAATGATACTTTTAGATAAAGCTTTGAAATACTGCACAGATGTTGTTGAAGGGAGAGAGATAACCACAATAGAGGTTGGACTTCAATGCAGCATTTTTATACAAGATTATTATAAAAATCAATGCCAGGAAGATTTTGAATTTTACTTTGATGAAAAAAAGTTAAAAAAGATAAATAGCTTATTGAAATTATTTAATTATGCAACAGGATTTGTGGCTGGCAAACAAGTATTAGAAGGCTTGGATGGATTCCAGGCTTTATTTATTGCAGCAATTTTTGGATGGAGACAAAAGAAAAATAAAAAGAAGTTTAGGTATAGAGATGTAGTCTTATTTATACCTCGTAAGAACGCAAAGAGCTTTATAGCTGCTTTGGTAATTCTTCTATTAATGCTTACGGAGCAAAACTTTAGTGAATTCTATAGTATCTGTATAGATAGAGACTTAGCAAAAGAAACAAGAAAAGCAATGGCACAACTTATTGAATCAAGTCCAGATATTAAAAAACATTTTACAGTATCTGAAAGTGAGATAGGAATTATAAAATGCAAAATAACCAACAGTTATTATGTGCCTAGAACTAGCAAGGCAAATAAAAATAACTCTATTAGACCAGCTTGTTTTGTGGCTGATGAAGTTGGAGCATTTACTACTAATGGCAATATCCAAGCTATGAGAAAAGGCCAGCTAAGTGTGTTAAATCCTATTCAGATACAAACAACTACTGCTTATGCAGAAAGCGATTCTATTATGCTTGAAGAACTAGAATATGATAGAGCTGTATTAAATGGAATTGTTGATAACCCGAGGTTATTCTGTTTATTGTATTATTGCAGCAAAGAGGAAGCGTGGACAGATGAAGGCCTTTACAAAGCTAATCCTCTACGAGTAGAAGAAAACTATGAAGAGATTCGAGCAGACAGGGAAAAGGCTAAGATAAAAACAAGTGAACAGGAAGAATTATTAACGAAAAACTTTAACATATTTCTTGAAACTAATGAGAAAAACAAATACCTTGATATGAAACACTGGAAAAAGTGGGTTGTTACCGAGGAAGAGTTTAGGGGAAGAATTAAAGGTAAAAAGGTTAAGGTTGGGGTTGACTTGTCAGTTACTACAGATTTAACAGCAGTAGGTATAGAATTTCAAGATGAAGAAATTGTTTATTGTAAATCACATGGATTTTTACCTGAAGACAGTTTAGCAAGTCGAAGAGAAAAAATAGACTATAGAAAATATGCTGAAGCAGGCTATTGTGACATTCATCCTGGAATGACAGTAAGTTATACGCTTGTTGAGGAATATATACGCAATATAGAAAGTAAGTATGAATGTGAAATTGAGGTAATAGTAACAGACCCAATGAACGCAAAAGAAATGATGGAGCGACTTGCAGAGGATTATGATGTGATACTATTAAAACAAACTTTCACTAATTTAAGTCCAGCTACAAAGGAATATAGGAAGGCTGTGTATGATAAAAAAGTAAGACACGTTAAAAATGAATTGTTGGATTGGAATATGAATAAAGCAAGTACTACTAAGGGAAAAGCAGATGATGAAATGCTTATAAAAGAGGATAAAAATAAGCAGAGAATAGATATGGTTGTAGTTTTAGTATTTTGTTATACAGAATTCGTAAGTGGAGATACTCACTATAACGCAGTTGATGCTTTAGAGAAAGCTGATTGGTAGAAAGAAGGTGATACAAGTGAAGAAAAAACTTAATAAATTACTTAATGAGACTATTCTCAATGACATTTTTGTTATGGAAGTAGTCTTTTTCATTGGTCTTTTTATCATCATTTACACCAATTTCAAGATAAATTTATATTTTGGCTTATACTTTCTAGGAGCAGCTCTAATAGCTTTTAGTATATTTCTATACAAATTCACAGGAAAGGGAGGTGATAATAAGTGATTTTTGATAAATTGATTGAAAGAAGAGAAGAAATTAACGCAAATGATTGGAAGTCGGTATATTCCTTTGAAAACGGCTATGATATTACCCCCTTTGAACTTGAAATGAGAGAAAGCACATATTTTAGTTGTATAAAATTTATATCTGAAAGTATTGCTAAATGTACCTTGCAGGTTAAAAAAGAAACTGAAAAGGGGGAAATATTAGCAAAAGACCATTATTTATATGATAAGTTAAGGTTGAGACCTAATGAATATATGAGTGCTATAGATTGCTACAAACCATTTGTAGCTTTAGCGAAGCATTGGGGATATTCAGGACTTTTTATTGATAGGCAAGGTTCCAAAATAAAAGGACTATATCCTGTTAAAATTACAAATGTAACAATAGATAATGCTGGATTAATTAAAAGTACAATGAATAATAAAATCTTATGGGATTTTGAAAGTGTAGAAGGCGAAACAGGAAGTTGCTTTGATAAAGAAATAATAATTCTAAGAGATTTTACTATGGATGGAATAAAGGGCAAGGCAAATAGAAGTATTTTAAGGGAGAGTTTAGATAGTAGCTTAAAAAGCCAAAATTATTTAAATAAGCTATTTACTAATGGGTTAACTAATAAAATAGTTGTACAAATGACTTCTGATATAAAAGAAGAAAAGGAATTAAAGAAAGTACAGTCTAAATTTGATAGGATTTATTCAAATAATGGGAGGATTTTCACGGTTCCTGCAGGTTACAATATACAACCTTTGAATTTAAGTTTGTCAGATGCACAATACACTGAACTAAGAAAGTTATCCAAAGAAGAAATAGCAACTAGCTTTAATGTCCCCTTATCAAAATTGGGGATAATGAGGGATACCGCAGTAAGTGAGGAACAGGACAATATTAAGTTTTTAACAGATTGCTTGCTAATAATATTTGAACAAATAGAGCAAGAAATGGACTGGAAGCTATTAACACCAACTGAAAGAGAAATGGGATACAAGATAAGGTTTAATATTAATGTATTGCTTAGAACAGATAGCAAAACACAAGCAGAAGTAATAAGTTCGTATGTTAGGAATGGAGTTTATGACCTAGACCATGCCAGAGATATTCTAGGGGTAGAGAAAATTGGAGGAGAGCTTATAATAACTCTTCCGAGTGGGCAAGTATTACTTTCCGACTTACTATCCGGCAATGTTAGTTACTTGAATAAGAAAGTAGGTGATGACAATGGCGGTAATATTGGAGCAGGTTAAAAGCTATCTTAGAATTGATGATACTTATGATGATGCTTATTTATCAGTTATAGTAGAAACAAGTCTTATATATATTGATTCTATGGTAGGGGAAGAGTATAAAGCTGATGTTAAAGCAATTAAATTAGCAGATTTATTACAGTTAAAAATAATAGCTGATATGTATGAAAACAGAGGTATAGAAATTCCAGATAATACTAAACAAGATAGAATTACTATGAGTATTCTAGATAAATTAAGTAATTATACAACTTAGAAAGGTGGTGATAATATGCAAATAGAAATTAGAGCAGACCATGCAATAATTAAAGGTTATGTAAATGCTATTGAGAGGGATTCAAGAGAGTTGTATGATTCAGAAGGTACGTTTGTAGAGCAAGTACGTGCTGGAACCTTTGGAAAGGCTATACAATCAAATAGCAATATATTTGGGTTGCTAAACCATGCTAAAAAGAGAATACTAGGCGAAACAGGCAAAAACTTAAAGCTTAAAGAGGATAACATTGGTTTATACGCTGAAATTAGAGTTACAGATCAAGAAGTTATTCAGAAGGCCCGAAAAAATAAATTAATGGGTTGGAGCTTTGGTTTTATACCTAAAAAACAAAGCTGGGGGAAAACCGACTCTGGAATAAGGAGAAGATACCTTGAAGAAATAGAACTAAAAGAGGTATCTATTTTAGATGATACCAGGACACCAGCTTATTTTGGTACAAGCATAGAAACTAGAGACGATAAAAACGAGTATGTTGAATTTAGGTGTATTGATGATGATTTAGAAATTGTAATTGATGAACAAAGACAACTTGAAAAAGAAGAGTTAGAAAGAGAATTAAAACTTAAATTATTAAATTTAGAACTGGAATTATAACGGTTCTTTTTTTATACCAAAAATTAAAATTCGAAAGTGAGGAAATTATAATGGGATTAGAAGAATTAAGAGCATTACTGGAGGCTAAAAAGAAGGAGATTAGAGAATTTATTACTAATAAAGATGCTGACAAAGCTGAAAAAGCAATGAAAGAAAAAAGAGATTTAGAAAGCTTGATTAAGGCAGCAGAGGATTTAGAAGAAGATGAAAAAAGAAATTTAGAAAGTCAAAAGAAAAAGAAAGCCAAAAAAACAGAAGAAGTAAACGAGTTTAGATCAATTGTTAAGAGTGTTATGGGTGCGGATATGACGATGGAGGAGAGAGCTGATATTACAACTACAGATAATGCTGCAGTTATACCTAAACAATTTGTAAATCAATTAATTGAAATACAAAAGGGATTTGGTTCTCTAAAAGGACTATGTGATATTATACCTGTTACAAAGAATGAGGGGACTATCCCAGTTGTAGATCTTGACCAAAACGAATTATTAGACGTTTTAGAAGGTGAGGACATAGTAGATGGTACTTTAGTTACTACAGATGTATCATTTAAGTGTGCAAAGGTAGGCCTAATACAATCCTTAACAAGTGAATTAATAGAAGATGCAGAGATTGAAATGGAAAGTTTAGTAAAGAAGAACTTTGCAAATATAGCTACTGCAAAGGAAAATATTAAGATATTAAAGGTTATAAAAGATAATGCTACTGAAATAACGGGAGCAACTTCTTATGAAGATGTAGAAAAAGCTATAGATGGTTCATTACCTTCTGTTAAGGCTGGATTAATAACTATTACAAACGTTACCGGATATGTCCACTTGAAAAATAAAAAAGATTTAGAAGGCAGACCATTAAATCTTATAACAGAGGTAAATGGAGTAGAATACTTTCATGGGAAACCAATAGTTCATGTAGAAGACACTTTACTACCAATTACAGAATTAAAAACTCAAGTTTTTTATTTAGCAAATATGAATGAAGCAGTTAAGTATTGTGACAGAAAAGCAGTAACTATAGCCAGAAGTACAGAAGCAGGATTTAAAGATGATACTGTTAAAATAAGAATACTAGAAAGATTTATACCAGTTTTAGGCTCTAAGAGATCAATAAAGAAGATAGAATTTTAGTTAAAAGGTAGGAAATCAACCTACCTTTTTATTATAAAAGTGAGGTTAACATGGCTGATGTAGGCAAAATGAAGCATAGAATTATCATACAGAGATTTGTAACAACAACAAGTGCTAATGGTTTTGATGAAGAAAAATGGGTGGACTATAAGCCAGTGTGGGCTAAAAAGAACAATCTATTTGGTAAAGAGTTTTGGGCAGCTAAAGCAATCCAAAGCGAAAAAACAGTAGAGTTTGAAGTAAGATATTCTAAAGATTTAGAACTTTTAACTGAAAAAAATGGCACTGAATCATATAGGATATTGTATAAAGATAGACCTTTTAATATTATCTATGCAGACAATGTAAGAGAAGAAAATAGATGGTTAAAGATTAAAGCTGTTGAGGTGTAGTTATGTTTCATGGTATTGAATTAGATGGTTTTGATGATTTGGAGCAAATGCTGCAGGATATGACTATAGATGAAGCAGATGAAAAAAAAGCCATGAAAAAAGCTATAGAAGTTATAGCAAATGAAGTAGGGAAGAATACTCCGGAGGGAACTACAGGAAGACTTAAAAGAATTAAAAAATCTGTAAAAAAAGAAGGACTTGCAACTGTAGGTATCGTCAAAATGGGAGCTTTCTATGATATATTTCAGGAGTTTGGAACTAGCTACTCTAAAAAGAATAAAGGTTTTTTTGAGAGAAGCGTAAATAAAACTCAAAATGAAGCCTTAGAAGTTTTAAGTAATGAATTATTAAAGTAGGTGTCTTATATGTCAAATATAAAGCAATTTTTAAGAAGTATCTTAATGGATCAGGAGATTATTGATTTAACTGCAGATAAAAAGGTTTATTTTCTTCATGCTATTAGTCCAACTCCACCTTACGTTGAATATGAAATAATAGATGAAAATGGAGAAGAATGGGCAGAAAACAAGGAAATAGCAACTACTTATTATATTCAGGTAGATATATTTTCAAAAGGAGATTACACAGAACTTGAAAATAAGATAAAAGAAAAAATGATAAACGCAGGCTTTAATAGATCTAGTGCTGTTGATTTATATGAAGAAAATACAGGACTATTTCATAAAGCTATGCGTTTTGTTTTTACAACAAATTCAAATTAGATTAGAGAGGAAAGTGATAATATGCCTATAGTAGGATTAGAAAAGTTATATTATGCAAAATTAACAGAAGATAATGCAACAACATTAACTTATGGAACTCCTGTATATTTACCAGGAGTAAAGGAATTAAAAGTAAGTCCCAAAATGGCAACAGAGAAGCTCTATGCAGAAAATAAAATTTGGGAGCAGGATACGGCATTGGATGAAGTCGAAGTAACAATTGCTTTAGCAGATTTGACTAATGCGGAAAGAGCTGAGCTATTAGGACATACCAAGGCAACAGAGGGTGGAGTTTTTGCTACTGCAAATGACTCAATGCCATATATAGCAGTATTATATAAGGCAAATAAAAGTAATGGGAAAGCAAGATATCAAGTGTTATATAAAGGGAAATTTGAACTGCCTGAAGATAGTGCAAAAGGCAAAGAGGGGAAAACAGAATTCCAAACACCTGAGATGAAAGGGATTTTCCAACCTACTCAAAATAATAACATGTGGAAATATCAAGTAGATTCAGATGATACAGATTGTCCAGCAGATATTGAAACAACATTCTTTACTAATGTAATAAAACCAACTAAAAAGGTAGTTGTACCATAAGAATAGGGTAGATTAAACCTACCCTATTCTACATTAGTTTATAAGGAGGATTGATTAATTTATGATAAATATAGAAGTAAGAGAATTTAAAATAAAAATAGATAATAAAGAGTATACTTTTAGATTAGATTTTGAAGCATTAATAAAATTTGATAAAAAATACGGGCTTGAAGGTATGGAATTATTTAACAAATTTTTAAGTGGTAATGATACTTATGAATGCATTATAAAAATATTATCTTGTTCTTGTATAGAAAAGGAATGGGAAGAAGAAGAGCTTAAAAAGGGATTGTCATTTAATTTCAATACTATGAGATTATTTGATGAAATAACATTTACATTAGCTGAAGGATTAATAAATGATGATTTAGATGGAAGTAATAAAGAAAAAAACTAGATAGCCAGTTAAAGAAACCACAACATATAGTGGACTTTGACTGGTTTTTCTATATTGCTACAGTACATTTAAATATGAGCGAAGAACAGTTTTGGAGAAGCACACCAAGAAAAATAGGAACACTTTGGGATTTACATTCTAGATTTAATGGTTTGAAGTTTAAAGAAAATAAAAAAGAAGAAAAAGTATATATAGACCAAATACCATTCTTATAAGAAAGGAGGTATACAATGGCAAATGATTTAGAAAAGCGAATAACCGCCAAGATGGTACTTGATAGTTCAGGTTTTAATTCTAATATTAAGGGCATAAATGGCCAGCTTAAATTAACTCAAAGCCAACTGAAAAATGCTAGTAGTGAAGTTGGCTTGTTTGGTAAAAGTTCAGAAAAATTAAAAGGTGTACAAGAAGCGTTAGCAAAACAAGTAGAACTTCATGCTAAAAAAGTTGATATATATAAAGATAGTATTGAAAAGACTACTGTGAAAATGAATGACAATATAAAAGAAAGAGACAAATTAAAAGATAGTCTTGAAAATGCTAATAGAAAATATGATGAAGCTATAAAACTTTATGGAAAAGAAAGTGATGAAGCTAAAAAAGCTAAGACAGAGGTTGATGAACTTACTGAAGAATATAAGAAAAAAGAAAAGGCGATTGAAAGTAATGCGAAACAAATAAATAATTATGAAACTAATCTAAATAAAGCAAATGCAGAATTGAATAAAACTAAAATTGAACTAAATAAATTAAATGATGAGTTAGGAAAAAGTAATAATAAATGGATTAGTGCTAGTGAAACTTTAAGAAATAGTAGTGAAAAACTTAAAAATATCGGTAGTAATATAAGTAATGCAGGAGATAAAATATTAAAAATATCAGCACCTTTAGTTGGAGCTGGAGTAGCATCCTTAAAATTTGCTACTGATTTTGAAAATTCTATAGCTAAAGTTAGCACCATTTCTGATGAAAGTGAAGTATCTATTAGAGATTTAAGAAAACAAATTTTAAATTTATCTAGTGATACAGGAATAGCAAGTACTGAAATAGCTAATAACGTTTATGATGCAATTTCAGCAGGACAAAAGACTGGGGATGCAGTTAACTTTGTTGCTAATTCTACTAAGCTTGCTAAAGCTGGATTTGCAGAGGCTGGACAATCGCTTGATGTACTTACTACTATTTTAAATGCTTATAAAATGAAATCACAAGAAGTAACTAGGGTTTCTGATTTGCTTATTCAGGTTCAAAATAAAGGTAAAGTTACAGTTGGAGAGCTATCTAGTGTAATGGGTAAGGTTATTCCTACTGCGGTTGCTACGAACACATCATTACAACAACTAGGTGCTGGATATGCAATTATGACCAGTAATGGTATAAAAGCAGCAGAGACAACAACATATATAAACTCTATGCTAAATGAATTATCTAAAACTGGAACTGATGCAGATAAAGCATTAAGAAAAATGACAGGAAAATCATTTTCTGACTTGATGAAACAGGGGAAAAGTTTATCAGATGTATTGATAATACTTGATAATTATGCTAAAAAAAATAAATTAAGCCTTAATGATATGTTTGGAAGTGCTGAAGCAGGAAAAGCAGCTTTAGTTCTTTCTACAAATGCAGGGAATGACTTTAATAACATGTTAAAAGATATGAATAATGTTACAGGGGAGACAGATAAGGCTTTTGCAAAGGTTACTAATACGAGTGGTGAGAGATTGAAGAAAACACTTAATCAATTAAAAAATGAAGCTATTAGATTTGGTGATACTGTAGCACCAATGCTTGATAAGGGCACTGAATTGCTTGGTAAAATAACTGATAAATTAAGCCAAATGGATGAAGAACAATTAAAGAATATAGCTAGTCTAGGAATGTTTACTGTAGGTTTAGGTGGAGTTTTAAAGATTGGTGGAAGTGTAATATCTACAGTTGGGAATATTGCAGGAGGATTAAGTAAATTAACAGGAATAATGGGAGTTACAGCCGGTGCTACCACTACAGTGGGGACAGCAGGTGCAGCAGCAGGTGGTGCAACTGGAGTAGGAGCATTGGCCGCAGGACTCGGGACTGTAGTTACTGCAGCAGCACCTTTTTTACTTACAGGAGCAGCAGTTGTAGGCACAGGATATGCTATTAAGAAGGTTATGTCACAGGAAGTAGTTCCTTCTATAGATTTGTTTGCAAATAAGATAGAGACTACTGCAACAAATGTTAAAAATTCCGCAGGAGAAATGGAGCAATCATACACACAAACTTCTACCAAGATAAGTGAAGAAACTAAAAAAGCAGTAGGAGCTTACATGGAATTAGATAAAAATGCTACACAAAGTCTTACTAATTTATATGTTAGTACAACTACCATAACAAATGGCAATTCTAAAGCGATTATAGACACTTATAATCAAATGAACCATCAAATTAAACAAGGTTTTGACCAGCATTACCAGGAAAGGATAACATCACTACAAACTTTCTTTGCTGAAAGTACTGCTATATCTACTACGGAAGAAGCTGAAATACTTAATAAAGAAAAGTGGAGCAATGAAGAGAGAAAAGCTTCCCAAGAAGAATTTAATCAAAAAATTCTTGAGATAATTAATAGAGCTAGTAAGGAAAAAAGAACTTTGACGGCTGATGAAGTAAGAGAAATAGGAATATATCAAAATAATATGAGGCAAAATGCAGTAGAAAGTCTTTCTAAGCAAGAAATTGAAAGCAAGATAATACTTGAAAGACTTAAAAGTTATAGTGGTAGAATTACAGCAGAGCAAGCTAGTGAAGTAATTAAAAATGCTGAAAAACAAAGACAAGAGGCTGTAAAAAATGCAGAGCAAGAATACCATGATAGAGTTGCTCAAATAATTAAAATGAGAGATGAAAGTGGAACCATAAGTGCTGCACAGGCTGACAAACTTATAAAAGAGGCTGAAAGGCAAAGGGAACAAAGTATTCTTAAAGCGGACTTAATGAAGCAAGGTGTAGTTAAAAAAGTAAGTGAAATGAATGCTGATATAATCAAAGATATAGATACTAGTGATGGAAGCATAAAAAGTAGATGGGATAAATTGAAGGAATGGTTTAATAATAATCCTATTGTACGAACTATAAAAACTGTTGGTGGTATGGGTAATTTAGTAGGTGTGAATAATACTATAGATGAAAATTGGACTGGTACAAGCAATTATAGAGGTGGATTAACTACATTACATGAAAGAAAATATGAGTTGTATGATTTGCCAAGAGGTACTAGGATATTCAACCATGAAGCAAGTGAGGAATTAGTCACAAAAACGGCTGAAAGTGTGGCAACTAAAGTAGCTAATAGTGTTTTATCTGGGATTAACATAGGAAGTGGTGCAGGAGAGAAAACTATTATAGTACCAGTAACTTTAGATGGTAGAGAAATAGCAAGAGTTGTAGCGCCATACAATGACCGAATACAAGGCAATAGCTTACGATTAGCTGAGAGGGGGATAGGTTAATGATAAGAGGTTTTACTTTTAATGATAAACATAATTACAAAGATTTTGGACTTGTATTAGAAAGTAAACAAATACTACCCCCATCAAAACAAAAGATAAAAATTAATGTTCCTTTTATGAGTGGTACTTATGACTTTAGTGTAATTGGCAGTGATGGAGAACAGATATTTGAAGAAAGGCAAATTCAAGTTGTATTAGGATTAGCTACAAGATCTAAAGAAAAATTACATGTATTATATTCGCAAATCTTAGAATGGCTACAAGATATAGGGCGGCGGAAATTAGTATTTGATGATATATGTGATTATTATTTTGAAGCAGAGGTTGAAAACGCATCTTCTTTTGAAGAGATGTGCAGATTTGGAAAGATAGCCGTAACCTTTATATGTCAGCCATTTAAAATAGGAGTTGATTATGAAGGTGAAAAGTTATGGGATAGTTTCAATTTCGATGTTGATGTATTGCAGGATACTGGATTTGATGTTGCTGGAAATAAAACAGTAAATATAATTAATGTTGGTAGAGCAGTATGTCCTGTAATTAATGCAGACGCTAGTATGTCTGTAGTATTTAATAGTAAGGTCTATAACTTAGCTATAGGGGATAATAAATTTTATGATTTAAAGCTACAACCAGGAGAAAATAATTTTATTATTAATGGAACTGGTCACACAAAATTTATCTTTAGGAAGCAGGTGTTATAGTGTATAAGGTATGTATTTATAATAATGGTATGGAAACTATAATGCATTACCCAAGTTCTGACCAAGAAGCTCCACATCTTAATAAACTTCCATTAAAAGAAGGATTATCTATGGTA
Organism: Clostridium peptidivorans; assembly: GCF_900205925.1. Classification (GTDB taxonomy): domain Bacteria; phylum Bacillota; class Clostridia; order Clostridiales; family Clostridiaceae; genus Clostridium_AK; species Clostridium_AK peptidivorans. Next base: position 49,243 of record NZ_OAOD01000001.1, read on the forward strand.
GATAGTCTTTCTTTTATTTTGTATCCAAATAATCCAGGATACAATGATACCTTTGAAATTGCAACAAAAGTAAAGTCAATAGACGTAAGAGATAATTCTGTTAGGTTCACTGGTAGAGTGCTTAGCATTGATGAAAAGATGGACTCCAATGGATTGTTTTATAAAGAAGTGTTATGCGAAGGTGCACTAAGTTATCTTAATGATACTAAAACTAGAAATGAAACTTTCTTAGGTTCTCCTAGAGATTTTCTAATATGGATACTAAATAAACACAATGCAAAAGTGGAAGATGCTAAGAAAATAAACATAGGAAATATAGATATAGTAGGTTCTGTGGCTTACACATGTGATTTTAAAAGTACTTTAGAAACTCTGATAGAAGTAAGAGGAAAATTAGGTGGAGACATAAGGGTAAGGGAAACTAATGGATTATTATATTTAGATTGGTTACAGGTATTTTCTAGCGATACTATAGATATTATCTTAGGTATTAATATGAAAGAAATGGTTAAAGGCAAGGATATAACAAGCCTTGGTACCAAGATAATACCTCTTGGAGCAAACAACTTGACTATAGCTAGTGTAAACAATGGAATAGATTATATCGAAGATAATAATGCTTCAACTATATATGGAACATTAGAAAAAGTAGTTGAATACAGAGAAATAACAGACCCTATAGAACTTTACAATACTGTTTTGGCAGATTTACTAAATCATACTCAACCTTTATTATTGTTAGAAGCTAATGCCGTAGATTTATCCTATTTAACAGGCAATAAACCAGAGCAGTTTACTTTAGGTGTTAATTTGCACTTATTAAATCCAATTATGAACATAGATAGCATTTATAAAGTAGTTGGGTTAGATTTGGATTTGCTTCAACCCTACGATCCGAAATTGACAATTGCTAATTTCCCTGTAAAATTAACCAATGCAATAAATGACTTAAGAAAAAGCACTGTTCAAGACAATGGAGTGTACAATAACGTGCAAGTTGGAAGTGCTTTTGGTATTAGGGCAGTTAGAAGTGATGGGAAAGTTGTAACAACTATGAACGCTACTGAAGGTATAAGCATAGAAAATGAAAATCAAAAGGTGTTTAGCGTTGATGAAAATGGTGACATTATAGCTAATAAAGGTACTTATAATGAAATAACCACTAATAATATGGTAGCTAACGAAATGAGAACCTCTAATACAGTAAATTATGCTAAACTTCATGACCAATACTTAGATTTTTATAATGAAAATTCAAAAATAGGTTCTTTAGGATATGCTCCAAATCCATTGTATGAAGATGGAAATTATGACTTTGGTATAATAACTCCTCATTGCTCATTTACAGTATATCCCGGGTCTAGTGGGTTTGATTTGAGGTCAGAAGGTTGGAACTACATTTGGGGAGATTGTGATTTCAAAGGCCAAATAAAATCAGATGGTTATAGAGTCGTTACAGAGAGAGATTTGATTAGCTTGGAAAATAGAATAGCTGCATTAGAATCTTCATCAACACCATAGAAAGGAGCGTGATATAATGGCTAGTATAATTGATAAAATAGCACAAATTAGACAAGCAGTATTTGGTAAAGATGTTAGGGAAAGCATTGCTAGTGGAATTGAAGATATAAACACAGAAGTTGAGAGTACTACTGCAAAACAAAATTTACTAGAAACTGAATTTGACCAACTTATAATCAATGAAGGAAATTCTAATGCTGAAATAGTACAAGCAAGAGTGGATGCTTCAGGTAAAACTTATGTGAATTTACAACAAAGAATGAATAGTGTTGATTCGTCTTTGGCTGAAAAGTCGCAACAAATATCTGCTTTAGATACTAATAAGGCAGATAAAACAGAAGTTAATTCACTAGCTACAGAAAAAGCTGACAAAACACAAGTTAATGCTCTTGATATAAAAAAAGCAGACCAAGCTTTTGTTGATGCACAATTTGCAACTATTGTGAGTGGATCTCCTAAAGAAACATTTATATATTTGGCTGCTTTACAAACTAAATATCCCAATGGTACGGATGGTGTAATGTTAGTATTAGAAGATGGATATTGGTACTATTGGAACTCAACAACTCTAGAATGGACAAGTGGAGGGGTTTATCAAGAAAAAAAGATAGCAGATAAATCTGTAACATTTAAACATATAAAAACTATTCAAATCGGTAATTTAAACTCTGATTTACAAAAAGACTTTAAGAAACAGTTTTACCAATTAGATGTTGAATTTGGTGGCATTAATCTTGATGGCTCATTTCTCGAAGGGATTAATAGAATAAGAACTAAGGATTTTATAGACGTAAGTGCTGGTGATGAAATAATAAACAGACCTGTACTTAGTGGTAATACTAAATTTCTATATAATATCGGATTCTATGATGGTAATAATAAAATTATTGGATGGTCTGATTATATGTCTGATAATTATATATTTGCAGATAATGCAAGAATAAAAATTGTATTTAAGACTTCTGCTGGTACTGATATGTCTGTAAATGCACCAGTAAATGTAATGCAAGGCGCATATTTAAATAAACTATCAAAATATGATAAATATGTTTCTAAACATAAAAACAATATTGCTAGATGTATTGTAAATAATGCAAAAATTAATATAGGCACTGGTACAATTTCATTGATTTATGATGAAGCTTATTATTGCATAGCATTAGTTGAAATCGAAGGTAATGCTAAATATAAAGCAAATAAATTTAGAACTATATATTTATATGATGCAAATTATCAATATATATCAAATATACCTATAGCTAATATTATTGATAATACAATAACTACACCAATAAATGCTAAATATATGTCCTATTCTTTACTGAAAACCGATATTATCACTACTGATGATATTTATTGTGCAAAGGAATCTGATTATGTACAAGGTACTTATATAAAAGATTTATACATTGAGAAATCTTTGGAAGAATTAGGTGCAAATTTCATTTATCAAAAGGCGGATGAAAGAGGTGCTAATTTATATTTAACTAAGAAATATATATTTGGTTCTTATTACAAAGCTGGGCAATTAACTTACAATGATAGTGTTGTAAATAACGATGAACCATATGTTGTAGCTGAAGGTGATAAAGTCTATGCGAGTGTATTTGGCTTCACGATTGGCGGTATCACTGGAATTAGGTTAAGTTGTTGGAATAACGGAGTATTTGTAAAAGATATTTTGCCAGAGGAAGTTGCTAACAAAGAGTATATTACAATTCCAGCCGGTATAAATGAGTTATATATTCCAATTTGGGTAGAACTAGCTGAGTATGATAGAGATGTTAGGATATGGAATACTAGCACAACCCCACAAGTACAGATTACAGCAAATGAAAAAATCAAGGAGATTGATGAAAAGGTAGGTAAAATAGAAGGTTCTCCACTAAAAGGATTAAATCTATCAATAATGGGAGATAGTAGGTCTAGCTATCCTGGATGGGTTCCAGATGGGTATAGGTATTATTACAATGGAAGTAATGCTGGCGTATCATCTGTAGACCAAATGTGGTGGAAAAGATTAGCTGATAACAATGATATGAATATATTAAAAATAGAGTCTTACAGTGGTTCAAAAGTTTCAAATAATAAACTAAATGATCCTGACTATGTATTTGTTCCATTTTCTGACCTAAGCCGATGTAACAATTTGCATGCAGCTGAAGCAGACCCAGATATTATCGTGATTATGGGTGGAACTAACGATTTCTCAAAGGACTTTGCCAAATTAGGTACATGGAATGGACATGAAGCTATAAGTACAGATGATAGTAATTTTAGAGGTGCTTATGCTTTAATGTTACATCGTATCCAAACAAGGTATCCTTTTGCAAGAGTATTCTGTTGCTCTATACCTACATTTGTACGTACAAAGTCTGATACAGGTCAATGGCTAGAGTATAATGATGAAGGTAAAACAGTTGTGGAATATAATAATGCAATCAAGGAAATTGCTGAATTATTTAATTGCGGATATGTTGATTTAACTCAATGTGGAATCAACAGACAAAATATATATCCAACTTATTGTACTGAAGAAAATACGGCAGAAATCGGAAGATGGACACATTGCAATTCGGCTGGTCATTACATGGAATACAAGCAAATTGAAAGAGATATTTTAAAGGTGCTTAAGTAATTGAGTCATCTTAGGTTTAAAAGACGACACAATTAAATAATTTTAAAGACACTCTATAAAGGGTGTCTTTTTATTTTAAGGAGGAAAATATGAAAGAATTACAGTGGGATAAAATTACTAGTACATTTATAGCTAGCTTAGGAGCATGTGCAAATTATTTCTTCGGGGGGTTAGATATGACGATAAAAACATTGCTCTTACTTATGGTTTTAGATTATATAAGTGGGCTAATTTGCGCTGGCAAAGACAAGACATTAAGCTCAAGTATAGGATTTAAAGGACTAGGTAAAAAGATAATAATACTTACTATAGTGGCGTTAGGTGTATCTATAGATAATATAACTGGTACAAATGGGATTGTAAGGAGTTTGGTTGTGTTCTTTTATGCTAGCATGGAGGGTATAAGTATACTAGAAAATGCAACTAGAGCAGGAGTACCAGTACCAGATAAATTAAAAGATATGCTTATACAATTAAAAGAAGGTAATAAAAAAGAAATAAAGGAGGACTAATACATGAAAATTATAGAAGGAAATCTTAAATTTAAAGATTTAGACTATGGAAATAAGCCTGTTATGCTAGTGTATCATCATGCTGAAGCTTCTAAATGTGCGATACAAGATATTCATAATTGGCACTTAAACTTTGGATGGAGTGGCTGTGGCTATCATTTTCTAGTTAGGAAGGATGGTTCTATATATCAAGGAAGACCAGAAAATGCGGTAGGAGCACATTGCCCAAGTGCAAATGATAAGTCTATTGGTATATGTGCGGAAGGAGCATATGATACAGAGACTATGCCTGTAGCGCAAAAAAATGCACTAATAGAATTAGGACAATACCTAAAATCTAAATACAATATTGCAAAAATTTATGGACATAAGGAATTATACTCTACAGCATGTCCTGGTAAGAATTATCCACTACAAGAAATTAAGAATGCAGTATTAAAAGGTACTTTAGATACCGGAAAACTTTACAGAGTACAAGTAGGAGCTTTTAGTAGTAGATCTAATGCTGAAGCTCTGTTAAAAGATTTGAAAAAAAAAGGATATACAGGATTTATAGTCTAGACGTACACCCCAGGTTTGATGCCTGGGGCTTTTTTTATTTACTTAGAAAACTTTATCTTTCCTGTTTTTAGATATATGTTTAATAAAAAATGCTGCTATAGTTGTTATGTATATAAATAGCAGTATAATTGCAAATGAAAACCCATAGCACATTATTTTTATTATTTGTAAATCCATTTTTATCACCTCTACTTAGATACTAGACAAATGTAGCAAAGAATATACAAAACCCATAACAAACTTTACAAAATATGATAAAGGTTGTTATAATTGTAATGAAAGGTAGGGGTTGTAATGAATAAAAAACAAACAATAATTACTGTTGTAGCAGTCCTAGTGGCATTTATAGTTGGATATTTTGTAGGCGATAGCTCGGCTATAAATAGAGTAAATAAGCAGGTAGATTCGAAGATTGCAAGTCAGCAAGATAAAAACAAAGAAGAAAGTAACGAAGAACCTAAACAAGAGGAGAAAGAAGAGGCTAAAATATATAAATTAGGTGAGGAAGGGACTTCAGGTAGTTGGAATATTAAGGTCTTAGAAGCCAAAGAAACTAATACAATAGTTGGTGGAAATAGCTCAGATAAGGTAACAACAAAAGAAAAGTTTATTGTAATTAAATTGCAAATGAAAAATTTATCTAAGCAAGCAGCTGAATATAGTGCGAAAGAATTTGCTCTAGGGAATATGAAGGATAAAACTCAATACAACATAACAGATGTTGCGTTTGAAGCCATGGGAAATGCTAATAGCAAAGAAACTATATATAATAAAAATAGCAACTTTATAGGAGTATATTCAGATATTAATCCTAATACAACTAAACAAACTTATATAGTATTTGAAGTACCAAAAGATATGACTATTTCTGATAGTGTTCTAATAAATAGCAATGGTGGTTCTGAAGCTACGGGATTCTACTTAAGTAAATAAAGTAACCCTGGGTAATCCAGGGCCTTTTTATTTTTTGTAAAAATATTTCAAAATAAAGGAAAAGAAAAATCACTATAGAATATACTATCATTAGAGGTGGTTTTATGGAGGTTAAAAACAGACTGAAAGAAATAAGAATGAAGGAATACGCTATGGAACCAGGAGAGTTTGCAGCTCTTATAAAGGTAAATGTGAAAACATATTATGCTTGGGAGCTAGCCAATGCAATTCCATCTATGAAGGAAGGATTAAGAGTAGCTAAAGAACTGCATAAAAAAATAGATGATATATGGTACTTGGAATAGTATCATATTTTTTTATAATTAATTTCTATAAAATAAAGAAATATTTTATAAATTAAGGAAACTTTCTATAAATCACAGCATAGTATATACCATAGTAGATAGTTAAGTATTAAATGGAGGGTATATTATGAAACCAGATGCTATTGATCTTATGATTTTAGAACAACTTAAGAAACTAATTGACCTAATATTTCCAGTGCCTAATATCGACTTTGGAGGATGTGGAGATGTAAATTTAATAGGTAAGTATATTAGAGATTTACTTTTAATGTATGGGTGTGGAGAAGTTGTAGTTGCTTTTGTTAAAAGACGTGAAGCAAAGAAAAAGGTTAAATTGTTTGGTATGAATAGAAATGATGAATAAGGAGGATTATATATGTTTTGGCAAATAGGAGCTTATGCAATTACTTCTTATGCACTTTATAGAACAGTATGCAGAGAAAAAATTAAGTTTGAAAAAACGTTAAGAGAAATATGTGAAAAGGGAACGGGTTTTTTTAATAGGCAGATGGAAACTTTGAAACTAGATTATTTTAAAGTTATGGATTGGGGGTATTATGTTAAAGTGGGTATTCCATATGGCATAAGTTATCAAGAACTAGAAGATAAAAAGGACTTATTTAAAACTAATTTTAAAGCAATAGATATAGAAATGAAAAAAATTGAATCCTCTAGCATGATGGAAATGAACGTAATAACAAAACCTTTGAAGGAATTGAAGTATAAAGCTATGGATACAGATGATGGAGAAATATTAATAGGATACAGTTATAAAGATTATGTAAAAGTTAATCTTAATAAATTCCCTCATATGCTCATAGGTGGCGATACAGGGACAGGTAAGAGCAGATTAATGTTGCTAATACTGACTAATTTAATTAATAGATTTAAGGATATAGAAGTATATTTAATGCAAATAAGAAAGTCTGATTTGGCAGTTTTTAAGGATTGCAAGCAAGTTAAATACATGGCTAGAACTTTAGAGCAGACAAGAGATATATTAAAGTATTTAGATAGCATATGTAGTAAAAGAGACGCTATTTTAGAGAAGTATTTAATGGAGGGTGTATATAATATACAGGATTATAATAAGAAGTTTAAAAAGGATAAGATGAAATACATTTATATAGTATTAGATGAATTTGCTTTTTTTAATCATTCTGGAGCTGATACTAAAGAAGAGAAAGAAATAAAAAAGGAGATATTAGGCTATATAAAAAATATTGTATTAACAGGTAGAAGCACAGGGATATTTATATTTACAAGTTTGCAAAAGCCAACTAGCAGCAGTATTCCAACGGACATTAAAAGCCAATTAACCACCAGAATAAGCTTTAAGATGCTAGATAAAGAAACAAGCGTAATAGTTCTAGGTAATGCCAACGCAACTGGTCTAAAGGAACGAGAAGCACTTGTAAGGACTATAGAAGAAGATAAAATAAAAGTGCCCTTCATAGATCATAACTTAATTTTAAAGCACATCAAGGTGAGTATAGAACCTAATCACAAATATATTACAATTCCACAAATGCAAAAGAGTAGTCACAAGTTGCCTAGTATTAATTCTGAGCCACTTACAATTAATTTTAACAAGAATACCAATATCACTCCAAAACCTCCTAAAGTTGAAAAGAAGACTGAGAAGCCACATATAGAAGAAGTTGCAGTAGAAGGGACAAAGGAGAATGGTATAGTAGATTTAAGTAAGTTTAAAAAGGGGAATATAAAATGATGACTGATAGAGATAATAATATTATTCAATTCATTGATAAATTTGATGGGATTACAATTAATCAATGCGCTAAGCTATTTTTTAATAATGCTAACTATGGAAAGGATTTAGCTAGAAAGAGATTGAAAAAACTATCAGATAATAATGTTTTGAAATATGAAGACGATTGGGTAACTAATCAAAGGGTTTATTTTATAAAGAAGAAACCCTCTAGTCACAGTATTATGTTATTAAATTTCTATTCAGAACTAATAGAAACTGGAGTAGAGATAATAGAATTTCAAAAGGAATATAAGATAGATAATATTTGTCGCCCCGATGGATTTATAGTATTCCAATACCATAATAAAGGGAAAATGGCTTTTATAGAAATAGATATGAGCCATAAGACGGATTTAAGCAAATATGAAAAGCTATATGATACAGAATTATTCCAAAGGGAATATAATACCTTCCCCGAAGTAATTATTATATCATCAACTCAAAACTACGAAACTAAAGGACATAACTTTTCTATTAAGATATTAGATTATAGCTTAAATCAGCTCAAAGACAAGATACTATACTTTTAACTATAATGTTTATTTTCCTCTAGTAAGTACTAGATTATAATCTAGTACTCCGTACAGCCAAAGTGCCTTTAAATGTAGATAACAAGCTGATTTACAAAAGAAAATTAACTGGAATAATATAATATATTATATTAGGAAGTATAGATTCATTCTTATCTATATATTTTTTAAGACCATCTTTTCTTTTTCTTTCTTATCGTTATCTTATTACTGAGACAATTTATTATTATATTTGTATACTATTATTATTTACATTAATAAGATTATTATTAATGTAAATATAAATAGGAACCATCTAAGGTTCCTTATTTCTTTTGACGTCAAAAATTTAATGCGGTTAGTATATATAAGAGTCTTATTTTTTATGATTTTCTAATACCTTTATTATATCCATTATTAAATCTTTATCTTTTTTATTTTTTAAATTTAAATTAAATCGTTCTTTTGTTCTTCCTAACAAGTAATCTAGACTTACATTAAATATATCTGCTAACTTAACTAAGTTCTGGAGATTTGGTTCATTACCTTCTGCTTCGTATCCAGACACAGCTTGTCTAGAAATGTTTAATAGCTTCCCCAGCTCTTCCTGAGTGAGTTGTTTTTCTTCTCTTAATTCCCTAAGCCTATCCCCAAACATAATTGATCCTCAATCCTCCTATAAACTTATTTCTTATAAAATAAGTTTATAGCAGGTAAGGAGGTAAGAAGTATTAATTACAGTTATTCTGTCCTTTTGTTATTAAAAAGACAGAATAACTGTACATTTAAAAAATATAAAAATACAGCAACAGGGCAAATGTTAAGTTCAACTGCTAATTTTTCTATCATAGCTATGTTAACATTTATTTTGTAAATAGAATTATTTTCTAACTTGCTTAAATGTGATTGACTTATATCTAATCTTGATGCTAAGTCTGCTTGCCTAATACCTTTATGTTTACGAATAGCCTTTAACATTTGCAACACCCCACAGAATATTTGTTTTAGTACAATTTTACGACAAAATATACCAATAATAAATAAGAAATATGTAACAAAAAAGGGAACGATATTCAGCCTATGAATATTTTTTGAGGTATAATAGACATGCGAATGGTATATTGGATTTTAAATGGCATAAAATTTTAATTTTTTAAAAACACAAGGGGGCCAATTTATGATGAAGGAAAGCGAAATAGCATTTTACAAGTTATTGCTTAAATTAAAAAAGAAAAGAGATAATAAAAATAAACAAACCCAAACAAAATTCAACGAGTTTGTTTATTTTTAGATATTTATTATGATATAATACTAGAGAATTTAATACAATTATATTTTGGAGGGAACAGACTATCATGGATGAAAATATATTATCTAATATACAGAATAAACCAGAACAAAAACACTTCTTAATTTATACTTACGGTTGCCAGATGAATGAAGAGGATTCTGAAAAGCTTTCAGGAATGCTAAAAAACATGGACTATTCTAAAACTGAAGAAAAGAAAAAAGCAAGTATTATAATTTTTAATACCTGCTGTGTAAGAGAAAATGCAGAACTTAAGGTATACGGAAATCTTGGAGCATTAAAAGCATTAAAAGAAAAAAATTCTGATTTAATTATTGCTGTATGCGGATGTATGATGCAGCAAGAAGGTATGGCAGAAGCTATAATAAAGAAATATCCTTTTGTAGATATAATATTTGGGACTCATAATGCTCATATGTTCCCTGAGTATTTAAATAGAACAAGACAAGAAAATAAGTCAATAATAGAGGTATGGGATAAGGAAAAAGGCATTGTAGAGGGACTTCCTATAGATAGAGAAAGCAATACTAAAGCTTTTGTAACTATTATGTATGGATGCAATAACTTTTGTACTTATTGTATAGTTCCTTATGTTAGAGGTAGAGAAAGAAGCAGAACTCCTGAAGAAATTGAAAAAGAAATAATAGAGCTTGTAAATAAAGGATACAAAGAAGTAACCCTACTTGGACAAAATGTAAACTCTTATGGAAAAGATCTAGTTCCAAGTCTTAGCTTTGCAGATCTTTTAAAGAGGCTTAATATTATAGAAGGTATAGAGAGAATAAGATTTATGACTTCTCATCCAAAGGATTTAACTGATGATGTTATAGATGCTGTAGCTGAATGTAGCAAGCTATGTGATCACATTCATTTACCTGTTCAATCAGGTTCAAGTAAGATACTAAAAGAAATGAATAGAAAATATACAAGAGAAGAATATTTAAACTTAGTAAGTAAAATCAAGGCAAAAATTCCTGGAGTAGCTTTAACTACAGATATAATAGTTGGCTTTCCTGGAGAAACAGAAGAAGATTTTAATGACACTTTAAGCTTAGTTCGCGAAGTAGAATATGATTCCGCTTTCACTTTTCTTTATTCTACTAGAAAAGGAACTCCTGCTTGTGAATTTGAAACTCAAGTAAGCGAAGAAGTAAAACGCGAAAGATTTAATAGATTAGTTGAAGAAGTAAATAAGGCATGTGCAAAGAAAAACAAGGAATATGATGGCCGTACAGTGAAAGTTTTAGTAGAAGGTACAAGTAAAAATGATGATGAAAAGCTTATGGGAAGAACTGAAACAGGTAAACTTGTAAATTTTGCTGGAAATAAAGATAATATTGGTAAAATAGTTAGTGTAAAAATAACTAAAGCACAAACTTTTTCACTATTAGGCGAAGAAATATAAATTTGAAAGAGCATATAATGCACTAGCATCGCATTATATGCCTTTCATACTATTAAGGAGGTTTTGTAAAATTGGCACTCACTCCAATGATGCAGCAATATCTTGAAATAAAAGAAAAATGTAAAGATTCCATATTATTCTTTAGGTTAGGAGACTTTTACGAAATGTTCTTTGAAGATGCTGAAGTTGCATCTAAAGAATTAGAGTTAGTTCTTACAGGAAGGGATTGTGGTCTTGATAAAAGGGCCCCTATGTGCGGAATTCCTTATCACTCTGCAAGCTCCTATATAAGCAGACTTATATCTAAAGGCTATAAAGTAGCAATAGGTGAGCAGTTAGAAGATCCTTCTGTTGCTAAAGGAATCGTAAAAAGAGATATAATAAAAATAATAACTCCAGGTACATATACAGATTCCTCATTTTTAGAAGAAAATAAAAATAATTTTATAATGAGCATACATATTGACAAAGATAATGCGGGACTAAGTTTTTGTGATGTTTCCACTGGTGAATTTATCTCTACTTATACTAAAACAGAAACTTCAATAATATTAAATGAAATTTCTAAATTCAATCCTAGTGAAATATTAGTAGATAGTAATATAAGCGAGAGTTTTACTTTAGCAATTCAGGAAAGATTTAAAACTTCTCTTACTTTTATAGATGATACATATTATAACAATGAAGATGCATTACAAGTACAGTTTTTAGATTTTAATTCTTCTTCCTATAGTAAATGTGTAATAAAAAGTAGTGCTGCACTACTTACCTATATAATCGAAACCCAAAATACATCTCTTTCTCACATAGATAAATTTGAATATTATCATGTATTAGATTTTTTATCCATGGATATTAATTCACGAAAAAATCTTGAACTTACAGAAACTTTAAGAGAAAAAAGTAAAAAAGGATCTCTTTTATGGGTATTAGATAAAACCAGTACCTCTATGGGAGGAAGACAACTAAGAAAATGGGTTGAGCAGCCACTTGTAAATAAGGAATTAATAAATAATAGGTTAGATGCAATTGAAGAGGTTATATCTAATATTTCTCTTCATGAAGATATAAAAGAATCTTTAAAAAGCATATATGATATAGAAAGAATAGTGGGAAAAATATCTTCTAAAAATGTAAATGCAAAAGAGCTTATAGCTCTTAAAAACTCCATTGGAAATATCCCTGCTATAAAACAAATACTTAATAATTTTAATAGTAATTTGTTAAAAAATATGTATTTAAATATTGATGAATTAAGTGATATTTATAATTTACTTGAAGAATCAATCGTAGATAATCCATCTTTATCTATAAAAGAAGGAAACATAATAAAATCAGGATATAGTAATGAAATAGACAGTTTAAGAGATGCTAAAGCTCATGGTAAGGAGTGGATCTCCAAACTTGAAGCTCAGGAAAAAGATTTTACAGGTATAAAGTCTTTAAAAGTAGGATATAATAAAGTTTTTGGTTACTTTATAGAAGTAACTAAGAGTAATATTTCTTCAATACCAGAAGGACGCTACATACGAAAACAAACCTTATCAAATGCAGAAAGATATATTACTCCTGAGCTAAAAGAAATGGAAGAAAAGATCTTAGGGGCAGAGGAAAAATTGACCGCCCTAGAATATGATATATTTTTACAAATAAGAAGTACCATTGAAAATGAAATAGATAGAATGAAAAAGTCTGCTCATATAATTTCTGACCTTGATTGTTTAAGCTCATTAGCTACCGTGGCATTAGAAAACAATTACTGCAAACCTTCTATATCTGACGAAAATGACTTATCCATAATAGAAGGACGTCATCCTGTTGTGGAAAATATGATACCTACAGGAAGCTTTATATCTAATGATACACTTATGGATACAAAAGAAAATCAAATGATTTTAATTACAGGGCCTAATATGGCAGGGAAATCAACTTATATGAGGCAAGTTGCTCTTATAACTATTATGACTCAAATAGGAAGCTTTGTACCTGCAAAATCAGCTAAAATATCAATATGTGATAAGATATTTACACGAATAGGGGCCTCAGATGATTTAGCTGCAGGTAAAAGTACATTTATGGTTGAAATGTGGGAAGTTGCAAATATACTTCAAAATGCCACTAATAAGAGTTTAGTGCTATTAGATGAGGTTGGCAGGGGTACCAGTACCTTTGATGGATTAAGCATTGCCTGGTCTGTTATAGAGCATATATGTGTAGATGATAATTTAAGATGCAAAACGCTATTTGCTACTCATTATCATGAACTTATAGTATTAGAAAATAAACTTAAGGGCGTTAAGAATTTTTCAGTTTCTATCAAAAAAATAAATAATGAACTAGTATTTTTGAGAAAAATAGTACAGGGTGGTGCTGATGAGTCCTATGGAATAGAAGTTGCAAAGCTGGCTGGATTACCTGACAAAGTTATAGAAAGAGCCAAGGAAATACTTACTACAATTGAAAAAGATAAAAATGTTGTAACAAATATAGATGAAATATCATGCAACACTTCCGAAGTTGCAATAAGTAAAACTTTAAGTGAGCCAAGAAGTATTGCTGTAACTTCAAAGCATCATAATGAAATTAAAGAGGAAAGTCTTCAATTGAACTTTACTGACATTGAAAAAAATAATCTTTTAGCCGAGATTGCATCTATAGATATAATGAATGTAACTCCTATAGAAGGATTTAATAAACTTTATGAAATAATTAAAAAAGCTAAAACTATCTCAAAGGTGTGATGAGTTTGGGTAGAATAAATGTATTAGATAAAAATACTTCTAATAAAATAGCCGCTGGAGAAGTGGTGGAAAGACCATTTTCTGTAGTAAAGGAACTTTTAGAAAATAGCCTAGATGCCAATGCAAAAAGCATTGTTATGGAAATAAATGAAGGTGGTCAAAAACTTATAAAAATCACAGATGATGGAGTAGGTATACATCCTGATGATATAGAAAAGGCATTTTTACCACATGCAACAAGTAAAATTTCAAGCATTGATGATATATTTAAATTGAGTACCATGGGTTTTAGAGGAGAAGCACTAGCTAGCATCTCCTCAGTATCTAAGGTTACTCTTAAAAGCAAAATTAAAGATTTAGATTTTGGCAGGGAACTTCATATTGAAGGTGGCAATATACATTATTTAAAAGATACAGGAAGTAACAATGGTACAACTATTGAAGTAAGAGATTTGTTTTATAATGTACCTGCAAGACTTAAGTTTTTAAAATCTTCTTCCCGTGAAGCGTCATTAATATCAGATATTGTGCAAAGACTAGCACTTGCTCATCCTGATGTATCCTTTAAACTAATAAATAATGAAAAAACAGTACTTCATTCTTTTGGAACAGGAGATATAAAGGACGTTATCCGAAATGTATATGGGAAAAACGTTTTAGAAAATGTGATAAATTTTGAGTCTCATAAGGATATAATTTCTGTTCATGGTTTTATAGGAAATAGAGAGATAAGTCGTGGTAGTAGAAATCATCAAAGTATATTTGTAAATAAAAGATATATAAAGAGCAGACTTATTACCACCGCTGTAGAAAATGCCTTTAAATCCTTTTTAACTATAAATAAATATCCCTTTTTTATATTATTTATAGATATATTTCCAGAGTATGTAGATGTAAATGTACATCCTACTAAAACAGAAGTTAAATTTAAAGATGAACGGGAAATATTTGGCACTGTATTTCATTCTGTTCATGAGGCTATAAAAAATAGTGTTATAAATTCATTTAACATAGAAGAGGAAGTAAAAGAAACAGAAAAAGAAATAAGATCTATAGAAACCTTTAAGCTACCTATAGATTTTCTAAATTCCTCAGATACAGATAGTTTATCTACAAACTTCAGTGAAAAAACTAATAATATTAATATAAACTCAAATTTTAACAAAGAATACACTGAAGAAAAAGAAGCTATAACTATTAAAGCTCATAATGATAACTTTGAAGAAAAGTCATCATTATATATAAAAGAAGAACCCCTTAAGAAAGAACAAACTTTAGAAGCCCCAAAGCTCGCAAAATTACCTGAAATAAATATAATAGGTCAGTTTAATAAAACTTATATATTAGGGGAGATAGGTGACGATCTTTATATAATAGACCAACATGCAGCTCATGAAAAAATATTATTTGAAACATATTCTAAGAACATAGCAAAGCAGCAGGTGATTTCTCAAATACTCATAAGCCCAGTTATAATAGAACTTTTACCAGAAGACTACTGCTATTATATAGAAAATAGTGAGATATTTAATAAAGCAGGGTTTAATATTGAAATTTTTGGAGAAAATACTATAAGTATACGAGAAGTTCCTTTAATACTCGGAAAGCCAGAAATAAATAAATTGTTTTTAGAAATATTAGATAATCTTAAAAATATGGGAAGCGGCAAAACACCTGAAGTTAAATATAATACCATAGCAAAGCTCGCTTGTAAGTCTGCAGTAAAGGCAAATAATAAGTTATCTCTTGAGGAAATGAAATCCTTAATAAATGAACTTAGGTTTATCGACAATCCATTTACCTGTCCTCATGGTAGACCTACTATAATTAAACTAACCTTGTATGAATTAGAAAAAAGATTTAAAAGAGTTC
Source organism: Clostridium peptidivorans (assembly GCF_900205925.1). Taxonomy (GTDB): domain Bacteria; phylum Bacillota; class Clostridia; order Clostridiales; family Clostridiaceae; genus Clostridium_AK; species Clostridium_AK peptidivorans. Next base: position 65,323 of record NZ_OAOD01000001.1, read on the forward strand.
AGTAGAAAGGGAGATAATTTTGAAAAAAGATTTATTTATACTAGCAGGACCTACTGGTATTGGGAAAACTGATATATCTATTAAGCTTGCCCAAAAATTAAATGGTGAAATAATATCAGCAGATTCTATGCAAATATATAAGTATATGAATATAGGCTCTGCTAAAATAACTAATGAGGAAATGAATGATATTGAGCACTATTTAATCGATGTAGTAGATCCTCATGAAAGTTTTAATGTAGCACAGTTTAAAGAGATGGCGGAAAAGTATATAAGCAAGATACATAATAAAAATAAATTGCCCATGGTAGTTGGTGGAACTGGATTATATATAAATTCACTTATATATGACTATAATTTTACCGAAGCAGATAAAGATGAAGAATATAGAAGTTATTTAGAAAAACTTGCTGGAGAAAAAGGAAATGATTATGTCCATGAAATGCTTAAGGATATAGATAGTGAATCTTATAATAAAATACATGCTAATAATTTAAAAAGAGTTATAAGAGCATTGGAAGTTTATAAATTAACTGGTAAAACTATAGGGGAATATACTATGGATAAAGAATGTTATGAAATTCCGTATAACCTTCATTACTTTGTACTTACCATGGACAGAGAAAAACTTTATAATCGGATAGATAGAAGAGTTGATATCATGCTTGAGAAAGGACTTATAGATGAAGTAAAGCACTTAAGAGCTATGGGATATACGGAAGAAATGCAGTCTATGCAGGGGATAGGGTACAAGGAAATTCTTTGCTACTTAGAAGGTAAAATATCCTTAGATGAAGCCATTTATCTAATTAAAAAAGGTAGTCGAAATTACGCCAAAAGGCAACTTACTTGGTTTAGACGTGAAAACCACGCTCATTGGATAAATAAAGATGACTTTTCTAGCGAAGATGATATAGTAAATGAAATTTTAATTCAAATGAAGGGTATTATTTAGTAATTTCTAGAAAAAATTAAAGGATTTTAATATATCATATAGAATAATAATATATAAGCTATAATGGAGGGTGAGTTATATGAATAAAACAGTAAATAATTTACAAGATATATTTTTAAATGGAGCACGAAAAAGTAGAACTGATGTAACTATACATCTTGTAAATGGATTCAAAATAAATGGTTTTGTAAAGGGATTTGATAGCTTTACGGTTATATTAGATTGTTTAGGAAAGCAAATGCTTGTTTATAAACACGCTATATCAACTATAACTCCAGCAAAGGCAATTTTATTTACACCTAATCCTCAAGATACGCAATTTAATGGTTAAGGAAATAATAGGCAAATTTTTTGCCTATTATTTTTTTATGTGGTAATATATTATGTTGTATGTTATTTTAAAAACTATATTATAAATTGTTAGGTTGGAGGATGTAATTATAATGATTAAATTAACTAAAGATTATCTTAAGAATGTCTATCACATAAAAGATAATATACTAGATTTATACGAAAAAGCCTTAAAAGATGTAGAAGAAGAGTTTAAAAAGTATGATGAAATAAGAGAATTTAACCAGTTAAAGGTTTTAAATGCACTTCAAGAAGAAAGAATAAGTGAATCTCACTTTACTAATTCCACAGGATATGGCTATGGAGATATCGGAAGAGATTCTTTAGATAAAGTATATGCAAGAATATTTAATACAGAAAGTGCACTAGTAAGACCTCATTTTGTAAATGGAACTCATGCCATTGGTGCAGCATTATTTGGGAATTTAAGACCTGGTGATACCATGTTATCAATAGTAGGTTCTCCTTATGATACTTTACACGGAATTATTGGAATTGGAGAGCAAAAAAACATAGGTTCGCTTAAGGAATATGGAGTAAATTATAGACAAATAGACTTAAATAATGGAAAAGTAAATTTAAAAGAGGTAGAAACAGTATTAAAAGAAGAAAGCTCTATAAAACTTGTACATATCCAAAGATCTACAGGCTATGGCTGGAGAAATTCATTGCTTGTATCTGAAATAAGTGAAATAATAAAATTTATTAAAAATATAAGAGAAGATGTTATTTGTTTTGTAGACAATTGTTATGGAGAATTTATAGATACTACAGAACCTACAGATGTAGGTGCAGATTTAGTAGCGGGATCTCTTATAAAAAACATAGGGGGCGGAATTGCACCTACAGGTGGATACATAGCTGGCAGGGAAGAGTATGTAACTCAAGCCGCATATAGACTTACAATTCCAGGTATAGGTGGGGAATGCGGTTCTACCTTTGGAGTGATGAGAACTTTATTTCAAGGCCTTTTCTTAGCACCTCATATTGCTATGGAAGCGGTAAAAGGAGCTATACTTTGTTCAAGAATAATGGAGCTTGCTGGTTTTGAAGTACTTCCAAAGTTTAACCAAAAAAGAAGCGATATAATTCAAGCTATTAAATTTAATGATAAAGAAAAGCTTATTAACTTTTGTAAGGGTATACAGCTAGGCTCTCCTGTAGATTCATTTGTACAATGTGAGCCATGGGATATGCCAGGGTATGAAGATCAAGTTATAATGGCGGCTGGAGCTTTTATACAAGGATCATCTATAGAGCTTTCAGCAGATGCTCCAATTAGAGAGCCTTATATAGCATATCTACAAGGTGGCCTTACTTTTGATCATGCAAAAATAGGAATACTTATAGCTCTTAATAAAATATTGAATTAGAAATTTATCATATAAATAAAAAACCAAGCATGATGTTATGCTTGGTTTTAATATTTTCTATAGAGTCCTATAAGTTTTCCTATAATTGTACATTCTTTTACTATTATAGGTTCCATAGTCTTATTTTCAGGTTGTAGTCTTATGAAATCTCTTTCTTTGAAAAATCTTTTTATAGTAGCTTCATTTTCAATAAGTGCTACTACAATATCTCCGTTTTCAGCTGAATTAGTTTTTTCTATTATAACTAAATCTTCATTCATTATTCCTACATCAATCATGCTTTCTCCATGAACCTTAAGCATAAATAATTCTTTATTGCTTCTTATAAAGTTAACAGGCAAAGCAAAGGTATCTTCTATATTTTCAACTGCTAGTATAGGCATGCCTGCAGTAACTGTACCTATTACAGGAATACTAACTAGTTCTCTTTTAAAAGATTCATCCGTAACTTCTATGGCACGAGGTTTTGTAGGATCTCTCTTTATAAGTCCTTTTTTTTCTAACCTTTGAAGATGACCGTGAACAGTAGAAGTTGATTTAAGGCCTACTGCACTACAAATTTCTCTTACGGAAGGTGGGTAACCCTTATCTTGTATTTGCTGCTTTATATATTCGTATATTTCCTTTTGCTTATCCTGCCTAGACATAAGAACACCTCTTACATATAATTTTAATAAAATTATATCATACTATAAACAAAATATCAAACTTATGTTCCCATATGCTATAACTTGTAATAAAATCATTTTTTATAAATACTTCATTGAATATAAAATAGTAATTTGTTATAATAAAATATTGTTATAAATTTTTTAGAAAAAGAGGGATATATATGGCTAGATATACATATTGTATTTTTGAAGAAGGAAAGTCTTGTAACGACTGCGGAAAATGCGATATATGTGATTTAAATCCAAATAAAATATGTAATAATTGTGCTAAATGTTTAGAAAAGGATGGCTTTGATATGCGTTCTGTAACTATAGATGGTATAGCACAAGAAGAGGAGGATATTACAGATTTTGATATGCCAGATTCAACTAATGACTCTTTTGTAGCAGATGGCGAAGATGGTATAACCGATACTGAAAATATAGAACTTATAGATGATATAGAAGGACTAAGAGGGCTTTTGGAAGATGAAGAAAAAGCTTCACAATATACTTATGAACAATTTCCAGGTCTTATAAGACTTAGAAAGAATAACTAAGAGGTTAGGGGAGAGGTATGAGGATTATTCCTCATACTCATCACTTAACGGATTTGATTTAACAGCTTCTCTTAATCTTTCATTATCTACATGAGTATAAATTTGGGTAGTAGATATATTCTCATGACCTAATATCTGTTGAAGGCTTCTTATATCTACATTTCCATGCTTATACATAAGCGTGGCTGCTGTATGCCTTAATTTGTGAGGAGTATATTTTTCTGTATCCAAACCAGCTTTGCCTATATATTTTTTTACCATTACTTCTATAGAACGTGTGCTTATTCCTTTTTTATCTTTATTTAAAAATAATATATCTTTATGTTCAAGGGGAATTTTATCTAGGTATTCATTTCTAACCTTTAGATAACTATTAATAGCTTCCATAGAAGCTTTATTTAAATAAACTGTTCTTTCTTTATTTCCTTTACCTATGACAGTTAGAGTATCGCCTTTAATTTTAGAAATGTTTATACTGCAAAGTTCTGATATTCTCAATCCGCAATTTAAAAATAACGTAATTGCGCAATAATCTCTCGCTTTATTAGGACCATCTATGGCCCTTAATAGTTTTTTGCTTTCTTCTAATGTTAAATACGCAGGATTTCTCTTATCGATTTTTGGTTTTTCTAATTCTAATGCTAAATTTTCATCTAAAATTTTAGCTTTGACCTGTAAATATTTAAAAAACGACCTTAATGCAGCTACTTTTCTAGCTCTAGCATAAGCACTATTTTCTCTGTATTTTTCAAGAAAAGACATAAATCCATATAAGTCGGTTAACTTTATTTTTCTTAAGAAGTCATTATCAATATCGTTTATAGGTATTTCTTCAAATTCCATAGTATCATCTTTATGTATCCCTTTATATAACTTCAAGAATCTAAAAAACATAGTTAAATCAACTTTATATCCCTTTATAGTATTAGGAGATTTTCCTTTTATAGTTTCTAGATAATTTAAAAAGTCTACTACACATTCTGGTAAACTATTGTTATTTTCTCGTATTGCACTAAAATCTAATTTCATATTTATTTCTACTCCTATTTATGCTACTTTTTATTTTCCAGTATATTAATTCGCATTAATTTATATTAGTTATCAACAGTATACTTAAAATACATTATATATTTTTAGCATGCTAATAATGAAAATAGTATACTTAGCCAAAGTTAATTATCCAGTTAATTCATTATAATTTTTATTAATTCTTCAATCTTTTTTTCTGTTTCTTCCGAACACTTTAATTTAGCATTATATCCATCCATTACTTTATAATCATTGAGTACTTGAATTAATAAATCATCAATTTTACCCCTGACATATTCCTTTGATAATCGCCGAGGCAGCTCTCTGTGCGAAACTTTGTTTTTAGACATTTTATCAAGAGTTTTTTTATTTCTTCCTTTTGGAGATTGGTTGATTCCAAGTTCTTTTAACCACACTTGTATAGTTCTTATACTTACATCGTAGATTTTCGATATATTTGCAGTGCTCATATTTTTCTTAACCATAAGTATATATAAGTCTTTTATGATGTATTTATAACCTCTGTCGATATTTAAAGATTCATAATAACTATAGATTTTTTTAAGTTCTTGATTATCTTTAGAATCAAGAATAGCAGAGGATAGTATAGTTTCAATATCATCAGTATATTTAAAGTTTTTATACTTGTAAGTTATGGTTCGCCCACGCATATATTATAACACCTCCTTAAACCGTTGAAACCGTTCATTTTACTAGCTTATATTATTTCGCTATGGAATTAATACGCAGTTTAATAAATGTATATTTAGCGAACATAATATTCTATGAAAAGAGGGGGAAAGTCCTTGTTTTTAGCTTATTTTTTTAATCCTTATTTCTACAAAATTTTAAGCAAATATTTAAGGTTAATAATAGAAAAATACATTCCGATAATTTTAAAATTTATTTTTTGGTCAAAATCCACGTATAAATACTTAGAATTATCGGCATAATATATAATAGTATTTTAATAAAAATCCCCCTTCTCTTCTTCATTTTAATTTCAATTGATAATACATATCACTTAGAAGGGTGTATACCTGTATTACTTATCAAAATAACAAAATACATACAGATCATATCCTAAAATAATCACTTCTAAGACTTACTTAGCACAGACTAGAAATTAGTAATTTAAAAATGCTATTTTTACGGCAAAAGAACATATGTTCATTATGCCCAAATTGACCATTTTTAGCTACAACTAATTATACACTTCTTCACTTAATTTTGGAACTTATAAGCAATTCATTATATTTGTTTTTCATATCTACTAGTTCAAGTTTAGCTTCAGCTAGCGAAAGTTTTCTTTCCGCATCCATTTCGGTTATAATTCTATTTTTGACTTCTTCTACTTCCTTTACTTTAGCATCATCATAGGATTTAACTTTATTATTTAATTCAGAGATTATAGTTTTATACTTTTCATCAATAGCTGAAATCTCTGCTTTTTTCAACATTTCTATATTATTTATCGTAGATTGAAAATTTGCATTTACAACTTCAAGAGATTTAATTTTGGTTTCATCAGCAGTTATTTGCTCTAATATTTTTTTATTCTCTAATTTTATATCAGTATTTTCCTTCTGCAAAACACTGTTTTGCATTTCCGATTCCTTGTTTTTTCTATATTGCTCTTTTACTAATATCTCATGCTCTTTAATTTCAACACTTTTCTTCTCAAGTAATTCATTTAACTCAGCTATTTTAGAGTCTAAACCACTTTTTACATCATTAAATATCTGATTTGTATGTTCCAGTTCTAAGTTTCTTTTTTTAATCTCTTCAATTTTCTTTGAAAGTGTGTCCAATTCAAGCTTTAAATTCTTTTCCGTTTGCTCTGAATTTGTTTTAAATGCCATTACTGTATTTTGCGCCTTTTCAGTAATGCTTTTAATATGAGATAACACATTATTTAAATCTGTAGATATTAAACTTAACTCACTTTCATAACTTATAGCTTCTTCTTTCTTCCCCTTTTCCTCACCACTGATGAAATTCCAAAACATATATTCAAACATCTCGGTTTGGCTTATTTTTTTATCAGCAGCCATCTTTTTAAACTCATTTTCTACATAATCTGCAGGTCTAATTGCTCCAAGACCAGCTTTTTGCTTCTTCGGTTCATTATTTTCTTCTTTTTTCATATGTATATCACCCCTATAATAATATCATCTATATTATACCAATCATTTTTGCAATAGTATATAAATTTTCATATTAGCAATCTATATTTGCACAATATACTTAGTATACTATATGATATACAGCATACTAATAATGCATTATAGTATGCTATGTGTGAAAATAATAATATTACAGAAATATTCAAAGAGTTATAAGTGCTGTTTAAATATTATAGTTACACATAAAAAAAGAGCTCGGCATTGCCTAGCTCCTTCAATAATCCTAATATTAATCTTTTTTATGTGTTTTTTTACTATGCTTAGTTCCAGCGTTGTTTTCTTTCTTTTCCTTTTGTTGTTGGCTTGCAACAGAAGAATCGTGTTTTTCACCCATAGTATTTATTCCTCCTTGTATATATAAGTTTATTATGAGTATTACTCTACTATTTTGTTCAATATACATATAATAATACTATGAAATTAATTGCAAGAATAAAAATACCCCTTCAAAAAGAAGGAGCACTTTTAGTATGTTATGACTTCGAAATTACTTAATAGATTTAATCCTATCTAAATCAGAACTACAAAGTATTTCAAGATTAGAAAATATTTTTTCTGCTGACCAATTCCACCATTTTAGATCTAATAGATATTGGATTAAATTATCATCAAAACGTTTTTTTATAATTTTAATAGGATTCCCACCGGCAATATGATATGGCGGAACATTTTTTGTAACTACTGAGTTTGCCGCAATAATTGCACCATCACCTATGTGAACTCCAGGCATAACAGTAACATTTTGCCCAATCCAAACATCATTACCAACAACAGTATCACCTTTAAATGGCAAATCTTTAATGGATGGCATTGCCTTTTCCCAACCGCCGCCCATGATATTGAAAGGATAAGTTGTCACAGAATTCATTCGGTGGTTTGCACCATTCATAATAAATTCTATTTCTTTTGCAATTGCGCAAAACTTGCCGATAATAAGTTTATCACCAATAAAATCATAGTGATGAGTAACATGTTTTTCAAAGTCTTCAGCGCCATTGACATCATCGTAGTAAGTATAGTCTCCAACTTTAATATTGGGATTTTTTATAACATTCTTAATATAGCAAATTTGTTTTATGTTTTCATTTGGATAAATACTATCTGGATTTGGTCCCATTTTATTCATAAATTACACCTCATCAGTTTATTAAATCTCTATCTCACATTCAACTGGGCAATGATCCGAGCCCATTACATCACTATGTATGGATGCAGATACAAGTTTTTCATCTAGTCTATTAGAAGTGCAGAAATAATCAATACGCCAACCGGCATTCTTTTCTCTAGCTTTAAATCTATAAGACCACCAAGAATAAGCCCCTTCCTTATCTGGATAAAAATATCTAAATGTGTCTGTAAAACCCGCTTCTAAAAGTTTACTAAACTTTGATCTTTCCTCATCTGTAAAACCAGCATTATTACGATTTGTTTTTGGATTCTTCAAATCAATTTCTTTATGTGCAACATTCAGATCTCCACACACTATAACAGGTTTATTCTTGTCTAAACCTAATAAATGCTCTCTAAAATCCTCTTCCCATTTCATGCGATATTCTAGTCTTGCTAATTCACTTTGAGAATTTGGAGTGTATACTGTAACAATATAGAATTTATCATACTCAAGTGTAATTACACGCCCTTCCTTATCATGCTCTTCAATTCCTATTCCATAAGATACAGATAGCGGAGTATGCTTCGTAAAAATTGCCGTGCCAGAATATCCTTTCTTCTCAGCATAATTCCAATACTGCTCATATCCATCAAATGAAATATCAATCTGCCCTTCTTGTAATTTAGTTTCCTGAATACAAAAGAAATCCGCATCTACCTTCTTAAAAAAATCTTCAAATCCCTTCTGTACGCAAGCACGCAATCCATTCACATTCCATGATATAAATTTCATTTTTTATCCTCCGTTCACTTAATATCTATTTTACTACTATCATACAAGATTTTTATACAAATTCAAATGACTTCGCTGTTATTTTTATAAAAAGAACCTTTGTTCATTCCCCTAGTTTTGTATATACTATTCTTGCAAGCATTTCATAAGCTTCATCAAATAGATTATACCATTTAATACCACAATATCAAACCAAAGGTAAAATTAAAATATCAAATGTGATGTTGAAGCTCTGGTATGCCTATTATCCTATTAGAAACAACAAAAGGAGAGGATTTAAATGAATAACAAAATTATATTTTATAAAAAAGTTACCTCAAACTGATCTGTCTGAGGTAACATAAAACATACTTCAATATATAACTGATAGAAATTACTTTTTCATCTCTATAATTATAAAATGTGAAAGAGTTTCCGCCTTTATCTTTATACTTTCTTCAATAATTTCCATGGCATCTCTTTGATTTAAAGTAATTCCATTAATATTTGATTTTCCTTCTATTTGAACTAAATAAGCCTGTCTACCTTCTTTTACTAAATAGTCTATCTCATTATTTTCTTCTAATTCTAATGCAGATAAATTGACGTCTTGATTTACCTTAATAGTTGCCTTGCCCTGCTTACTTGATACCATATGCAGCCATGCATTCTGTCTATCATTCCAATTAAATCTATAATCTCCGTAGTTTGGTTTATAGCCGTTATTATCAGGTAATATCCATATCTGCAAAAATCTTAACTCATCTCTACCTAGGTTATGTTCACTATGATAAACCCCTGTTCCTGCACTCATGTATTGAACATGACCACGGGTTATAGTGTTTTTATTTCCCATGCTATCTCCATGAGTAAGCTCTCCATTAACTACATAGGATATAATCTCCATATCTCTATGTGGGTGAGTATCGAATCCAGTACCAGCTTCAACTAAATCATCATTTATTACTCTTAGAACTCCGAAGTTCATATTGTTCGTATTGTAATACTCCGCAAATGAAAAGTGGAATTTACTTCTTAACCACCCAAGATCACTGGAACCCATATTTTTACTTTCAATTTTTTTTAGCATTATTAAACCCACTCCCTCTATATTCTTTAAATGTTAGTGATTTCTCAATAACTTCTAAACCATAACCACCAAAAACATTAATTTATCTGACATAAATTAGTTTCCTCATTTATTGCTTTACTATGCAAGCACTACGAATTATTATTTTGCTAATAATTGAGCAACTAATGCTTTATTGCTTTCTACACATTTACCACAACCAGTACCTACTTTAGTAACGGCTTGCACCTCTTCAAAAGATTTAGCGCCATTTTTGATTGCATTATTTAAATCTTGTACAGTAACTTTAAAACATCCACATACCACTTGATTTTCATCAACTTTTTTTCTTAATAATAATTCATTTGCCAATACTTTATTGCTTTCAACGCACTTACCACAACCTGTTCCTACTTTAGTAACGGCTTGCACTTCTTCAAATGAGTTAGCACCATTTTTGATTGCATTATTTAAATCTTGTACAGTAACTTTAAAACATCCACATACTACTTTGCCATTCACTTCTTTATTTTCGCCTTTGCTTTTTATAAACTTTGAAATTATTGATTTAAACATTTTTTATCTCCTCTTTTCATTTTTTTTAATCATCAAATGATCTTTTTAAGGATTTATATATTAAATAAACTTCAATCTTTTTAAATATTATTTAGACTTTGAAGTAAATTCTCTACATTAACTCCATGAACTACAGCAGCTTCTTCTATACTCTCATTTTGAGATGCAGGACATCCAATGCATCCCATCCCAAGACCTATTAATATTTCTATTGCTTTAGGTCCCATATTCACTATATCCTTTATTAATGTTTCTCCATTAACTTTCACAATATACACTCCTTTATTAAATATAATCCTTGCTCATATCAAACCAATTCTCCCAAGGTCCAAATAATTTTTCATGAGGTTCAATACATCCCCTCCTGTAAGGAAAACTATCCTTTTTATAAAGGCCTCTTTCCTTTAGCCCTTCTAATATTCTATTCATTCTCATATCTCTTTCTTCAATGGATTGACTATATATTAGTATAACCCTGTCACTGTCTATTTCCCCCTCTAGATATCGATCTGGTTTCGCATCTTCCGGTATTGTATGACTAATTCCAGTACCTAATCTCTCCCCTTTTTCCTCATAAATCAAAGATTTATTTTTCATCATCTTTCCGCTTAAATTATGATCTTCATCTGCCTCTTCTAATAAGAATAATAGGGTTTCATCCAAGTTCGTTAAGTTATCTTCCCAAATTTCAAACTTCCAACAATTTATACATTCCTTGTTTGGTGTTTTTTGTATTTTAAGTTTATAATAACATTGGGAGCATTTATTACCCCAATCTTCTCCATAGCCAAAATAAGTCCAATAATCATCTTCTGAAAAAGGTACGCGCTTTATAATTTCATTAAACCTATCTAGTTGCTTTTTTTCCATTATTATCTCCTTCAAACAATTTAACTAATAACCTATAGTTCTCTTGACATCTCATCCAAATCTTTTCTATGTATAAATGAAATTTTATTAGATAAGGTATATCCTATAGGTAGTAATGCAATAGGGATTCCCCCTTTCTTACAATCAAGGATTTCCTATTACCACATAATTTTTCAAATTCATTAATCATAATATTCTCCTAATAATAAACTATCCTATACGCATATATTCTTGCTTTATTAACTCTGCAAGCTCTGCTCTTTGCTTAGATACATTCATTAAATAAAGTATTATATTTCCTGGATATGCTATTTTATCTTTTAATTGCGTGTATTCTAAAGTTCTTCTTGTTAAGGCTATAACACAATTTTCATTATGATTTTCATTACACTCCTTGCATAACCTACATATATTAGCAATTCCCTTAGCAATCACTTTTTCATCATAATATTTAAAATCATCTTTTGGAATTAAATTTTCTCCATCATCTATAGAATAAGTTTGATTATCTTTGATATTTTTAATAACATAATCTGCGAATCCAATATTACACTTTCTAAAATTACATCTTTCAGATGATTTGTGGCTACATTCATTACAAATTTCTTCAACATTATTTTCCAAGCTTTTTAAATAATCCATCTTAATATCCCTCTTTATCTCTTATAGAATTAATCAAAACATAACTAATTAGTTTATTACTAATTAGTATTAAGTAGTTAAAAGCTAAGGTGTATACATTTATACACCTGATAATTTCTTTAATAAACTTATTAAATTTTTCTTTTCCTCTGATGTTAAGACTCTAAAGATTTCGTTTATATTTTGTAAATGTTTAGGGAAAATTTCACTTATAAGGTTTCTTCCTTCTTCAGTAATACTTATCAAATTAACTCGTCTATCCTTTGGGTCAATGCATCTTTTAACCAGATTTTCTTTAACTAAATTATCTATAACAACAGTCATGTTCCCACCGGTAGAAAGAATTTTATCTATTATTTCACAGACTCTTAAATCTCCTTTATGATATAATATCTCAAGTACCGCAAACTGAGTAACTGTTAAACCTCCTTCTTTAATGGTTTTGTATTCTCTTTTGTGAACATTTTGAGCACATCTACTTAATGCTATTAATGCTTTTAAATTTAAATCTTCCAATTCTCCATAAGTATTTTTTTCTTTATTCATATTTATAATATATTACTAATTAGTAATATCGTCAAGCTTTTTTTTATTATATTGTTAAGTATTTCAAATCAAATAATCAATTTTACAAAATCATATGTTTATTCTTTATCACCACCTAATAAATCTTTAATCTCTTAAGAAAATTAAAAATGAACCTCAAAAAATAATAAAATAAAATATTATAAATCATTGAAAATAAAAATATTATTGCTATCTGAATCATCATTGCACCTGGAATCTTAGTTCCAAAAACAGGGATTCCTATACCGTAATTCATTATGCTTAACGTAATTGTTAGCATAAGAGAACTTAAAAGCCAAATGATATATTTCTTTTTTGTGTAATAGCTGCATATTCCAAGTGAAATCCCAACAATTCCGTTAGTACATAAGAAAAACAGTCCTTCATGTATACTTAAAAACATAGTAAGCATAGCGGCTACAAAGTATGATAAAACACCTGCTCTAGGTTTTATCCTTGAAACAATATAAATAGGCAGTGCACTAAATATAGTCAAAAATACAAATGCTTCAGAAAACATAGTAGGCATTAATTGGAATAAAGCAGCTATGACTGCGAATAGCCCTCCAATTGCAATAGTCTTGGTATTTATCATTACATCCCTCCAATAATTTAATTGTTAATATACAGATAATGCAATATATATTATATGGCTTTAAATTATTTTATGTTACAAACTTCATTTGTATTTCTTAGTTTACAACCAATCAATAACGCGATTCAAAAATATAATATTATATAAATAAAACCCTATGCTCGGCATAGGGTTTTTGAACAATCTGAAGCCTATTTAGACTCCTTCTTATTCGCTATATTGTTTTTTATTTTGTTTTTAATCTCAGGGTTTTTATAAATCTCAGCTCCTACTTCTATCATATTATTTCCTAGAGCAGCCATTCTAAGCTGAGCTGCAGTTAGTTTTTTACTCATAAATATACACTATCCTTTCAAAATTAAGGTATCACTCTTAAATATAGTATGTATCAGAGGCTTATATTTTATGTTTTTTAAGAATAACTAAATCAGTATAATAAGCAAAATAACCATTATCTTTGTTATCTTCCATATCCAGCCAGAGTGTGATAGCATATAATATAGATAAATACTACATAAAAGGAGACGTACTGATATGTCTAGTACAGTATTAGAAGTAATAAAAGGAAGAATTGAAATGACTAACAAAAGACTACGTGCAAATATACTCTTGCTACTTACTGCTGCTATATGGGGATTTGCCTTCGCTGCACAAAGAGTAGGTTCTCAATATGTAGGAGCCTTTACCTTTAATGGGGTAAGATTTGCTCTTGGAAGCATTTCTCTCATACCCCTGATTGTATATTTCGATAAGAAAAAGAAAAGTGACAGTAATAATGATAGCGATAACGAAGTAAGTGCTAAGAAAATAATTGTACCTGGAGTGTTGATTGGTACGATTCTTTATATAGGTTCAACTCTTCAACAAATTGGTCTTTCCTATACAACCGCTGGAAAGGCAAGTTTTATTACAGGTCTTTATATGGTGGCGGTTCCGATAATTGGAATGTTTTTAGGGCATAAAATTGAAAAGAATTCATGGCTTGGAGTATGCCTTGCAGTTATTGGGCTCTATCTTTTAAGTGTAAATGAAGATTTCAGTATAAGTTATGGCGATTTACTTGAAGTTATAGGCTCTATATTTTGGGCAGTTCACATTTTGGCAATAGATTACTTTTCTAATAAGGTAGATTCTTTAAAGTTGTCATGTATTCAATGTGCAACATGCTCATTTTTAAGTCTTATATCAGCCTTAATATTTGAACAGATTACTATGAGTGGCATATCAAATGCCTTAATTCCAATCCTTTATGGAGGTCTTTTATCAGTTGGAGTAGCATATACTCTTCAAGTAGTAGCTCAAAAGAATGCTAAACCATCTCATGCAGCCATCATACTAAGCATGGAATCAGTATTTGGTGCTATAGGCGGTGCACTTATACTTGGAGAAATTATGAGTATAAGAGGATATATAGGTTGCATTCTTATACTTGGAGGAATATTGGTATCACAAATTAAACTCTCTCCAAAGCAACCATGTTCGGCGCAATCATAAACACTAAATAACAAAAATAGTTAAGAGATAATTGTTGTAAAAGACATTTATCACTTACTATTTTAATCATACTGTTTTATAAAATTTTCCACAGATTCCAAAGAAGGAATAGCACTTATAGCACCTTTATTCATAGTAGTTAACGCTGCAACTGCATTTGAAAATTTAAGAATATCATTCATATTTTTGTATGCTATGTTATTTATATCTATATCATTACTTGAAATTTGATATAAAAAAGCTCCAATAAACGAATCCCCTGCGCCAGTAGTATCTACTGCTTTAACCTTAAATCCCTCGGCATTTATTTCATAATCACCAAAGTAAGCTGAAGCTCCATCACTTCCCCTTGTAATAAGCAGAACTTTAATATCAAATGACAATAACCATTGAATTGCTTTTTCTTCATCATTAATTCCTGTAATAAATTCTAGCTCATCCTCACTTACTTTTAGTATATCAGCATATTTTATAAATTCACGGATTATACTTTTATATTCCTCATGATCCTGCCATAAAGGAAGTCTTATATTGGGATCAAAAGATATAATTCCTTTAGCTTTTTTAACCGCTTCAATAGCAGCTATATGAGCTTTTCTAACTGGTGCATCTATAAGACTTACAGAACAAAAGTGAAGAATATCTCCTGTTCTAAACCAGTCCCTGCATATTTCACTTTCTTCTAAAAGCATATCGGCACTCGGGTTTCTATAAAAAGAAAAGTCTCTTTCACCCTCGCCCTTTAAGGAGACAAACGCAAGAGCAGTATTAGCTTTATTAGTTCTAAATATATACTCCGTTCCTACTCCCGCATTTTTTAAAGTTTCAACGAGAAAATCTCCAAAAGCATCTTGTCCTAATTTTCCTATAAAATAGCTTCTACCGCCTAATATTGATACTGCAGCGGCTACATTGGCTGGAGCACCACCTGGGGCCTTTTGAAAAGAATTAACCTTTTTTAATTCAACACCACTTTGTTCAGAAATAAAATCAATCAGTGCTTCACCAATTGTAAATATCTTTCCCATTATTGAACCTCCTATTTAATCTTCTTTAGTTTATATGAAAAATACTAGTCTTTTTCTATAATTTAAGTAAATTTAATTAAAGAAAATCCCCTCAAACTAATGTAGCTAAAGCAATATTTTCTCTTTCGCCCAGTAGCCTTCTGTTTTATTTCTTTGCCACATTGCAGACAAAGTACATATAAGAATTCTTCCTGTAATAACATCTTACAGTGCATTGCTAACTCTTCACCAAAACCATCTAATCCATGTCTCCTGCAATATCCTTTTACAGAATCACGTTATAAGCCAATTTCATTTGCTATTTGCTTATAACCTATTCCTTGCTGGCGCATCTGCTTAATTTTTTCTTTTTGTTCATCTGTCATTTTTACATCTCTTCTTGGGAAATAATAATCTAGTAATTCCTCTAAAATTACTATTTGTCAAGGAGTTGTTTATAAATTCGTATTATCCACTACATTAACAATATCCTAATATACTAACTATTCTCTTAGTTCCTCTGTATAATTAATGGCTATTACTGAGTCACTATTCAAATTATTAAGGTTACTTTTATCAATTTTTTCTACTATATAATAGTATGAATTTACCCCTTTAAATTGTCTTATACTTGAATCTTTTGTATTAATAAAAACCGCTTTTGAATTTTCATTAGAATCAATATTTTTATAATTCCATACTATAATATTAAATTTATCTTTTTGATGTATATCTATATGCTCAATAATTATATTGAATTCGTACCCGATAATCATATTTAAATCATAAGGAAAAATATGATAACTATTAAAAGAGTAATATATGCTGAGAATTACACTTAATGCTTGTTCTTTTTCTTTAACAACAATATTACATGTTCTAATCCCATCAACATAAGAATCTTTTAAACATATTATGATACCTTTAAAATTCTCAAGTTTAATAAATTCTTCTTTTGAACTTGCAAAGTATATTTCATAACTTTCTTTTGAAATATTATTAATTTTATCTCCAATAATTGATTGGATTTTTTCTTCATCAAAGTATTTCAAATCAAACGAAAAATCCAATTCATTGCTAATGTTTTCAGCTTTTATTTCATTACTACTGTATAATTTAATATTGGAAAAATTCTCTTTACTTATTTTTCTATTAATAAAATTATCATCAGAATATAAATGTATTTCTGTTATTGATGGTTCAAAAGTAGCCATTTAGTCACCTCTGTTTTACTAGCTGCAAAAATCTGTTTGTAACAGCTGCCAGATTATTTTCAAGCCACACTAAAGTGTCTATACTGTCTAATCTAAAACAACCTATCTCACTTTCATAAGCTCCTCTGTTAGATGTATAAATTGTTATGTCTTTATTTAATTCTCTAACAGATTTTTCAAAGCATTCACGATATATGTCCAGCCTTTTCATTTTATCTTGAAACAAAATCTCTTTATCATTTATTCCTTCTTTTTTCATAAATTCTGCAGTATCGTATTTAGGATATTGTCTTAGCGACAGATAATACCCCTCTTTATTTCTACCAACTCTATAAAAAGCTTCATCATTTCCTTTTAGATATCTATCGTCAATATCATATAATGTCCATGGGTTTCCATTTGGGTTATTCCCTTTTCTTATATTATTCTCAGCGTTTGTTTCAATATTTGATGTTAGCTTTTTCATCAATTCCCATTGTGCAAAATCTATATTTAAAGTTTCTATCAATATACTTATATTTCCGCATTGAACTGCTCTGTCATATACAAAACTAATATGATTTTCATATTTTTGCTTGGTAACTAAATGTGCATAATAATCGCAAAATAGAAGCGGCATTTCGTAGTCTTCAAATATCTTCATAATATTTAAGATTTTCAGCTTATCATAAACAATATAATGATGTTTTTCCATTTCGGAGTATGATTCAAAAATATATCCAGTTTTGTAATAAATACATATAGGTTCAGGGAAATCAGTGTACTCCTCAATTATTATTTCTCTATACCTATCAAGCTGATTATCATGTTCTGATGTATCAGTCTTATCTTCAATTATGATTGGTAAAATTGATCCATTTCTTAACTTTGCCAAAACAAGAACATCAATATTTTTATATTGCTTTATTAATTCCACTTTCTCTATATCCAATGGATCTATTTGATTTTTATAAACAGATTCCTTCACAAAGCTTTCCAGAAGCAGATATGCAAACTCACACATTTGATGTCCACGTATATTTCTCCATTCTAATGCCCAACATAAAAAAGCATCTTGAGACAATTCTTTTGTTGCATAATTAAACAAATTGGGTAGGTCTAAATCATTAAGCCTTTCTTTTGGCGAATAAGTTTTCATAATTAAATCATCCTCTCACAACTATGTTATTTTATATATTAAATAACTTAATTCCCACATCAATAATTTATCAATTTGATTACTAACATTTCCATCATTGAATTATTACTACTTACTTATACCATTTTTGTCATAACACAACTGTTATAGTTATAGTAAATAATAAAAGAAAGTAGGTATATATTCAAATGTTTAATCTGTAAATTATTTACTTTTTTTATCATCCATTAATGCAAGATCAATACTATAAAGAATATTTGCATACTCTTCTTTAATTTTTGTTACTTCTTCCTTAGTTTCAGGAAATTTATTTACCACTTCCATATTGAGTTCTTTTAGATTATTAATAATAGATACTTCATTTGTATATATCTTTATAGGCTTCATGTATTCACCTTCTCCACTTTAATGTTATTACCAGTTATGTCACTATCAAATTAGGTTAGATATGAAAGGCACTAGTTCCATCTAAAAATTCACCATTTCATTTTTCATCAATACAGCATCCAATTATAATCAGTATAATTGGTGTAATTAACAGTACCCCAGTAACAAATAAATTACCACCTGTGGCTGTAGGCGTAAATAAGTATACTAATATCTTATATGCAGCAAATAATCCTAGAAAAACTCCTATTAAATTTGCTACAGTACCGTTAATTTTCATTACATTATGCAATATACCATATACGATTTTTATTATCATTATTGTCCAACCTATTGCAGAAAATATTGCTATTATGGCCATTATATTACCTCCCGCTCTAATCTTTAAATAACCAATCAATAACCATATAATACAACAATAGGTGTCCCATCCATCGTACAGTAATTACTTAATATAAGTTAATAATTCCTTCTGCTTTATTTTTAATCATATCTCTTAAACTCTTAGGTGCTATTACTTCCGCAGCATCACCAAAAATGAGCAACCATGAAACAAGACCATCACTAATAACTGCTTCCGTATGAACAATAAAACTTTCTTCATCTTCTTTTAATAATGAAACATCTATACCAAATCTATCTATAACAGCATCAATTAAATAATTTTCAAAACTGACTTCAATTTTCTGCAACTCCCCTGAAAACATATTATAAATTTTCTTTGAGTAATCTGCGGTATTGAAGTAATTTTTATATTCTACCAACTCTGTAAAACTTCTTCTTGGTTTATCTAATACATTAACAGAACATATTCTATCAACTCTATAATGAGAGATATTATCATATTTGTGGTAATTGCCGACTAAATAATAGTTATCATCAAACCAAGTTAAAGTATAAGGATTAACAAAATGTTCCATACCCCCATTACGAAATTCCTTATTTTTGTTTAAATCGTATTTATAATATTTAAATGAAACCATTTTATTTTCTGCTATTGCATTATGAATTTTATCTATACTGTAAAAAATTTCTTCATTGTCATATTTAATCCTATCATTCATAAAAACCTGCGTTTCCAACTTTTTCGAATTATTTTTACTTGTTAAGCCCTCTATTTTCTTGATTAATTCCTTTGATTTTTTAGGCGTTATAAATTTGGCTGATTGAACAGCATCTATTAGTAACCTTAACTCTGGAACTTCAAATTCACGACTACCAATAAAATACCCATAATTTTTTCCCTTGACTCTACAAATATCAATACCAAAATTCTCAAGCAAATTCAAATCGTTATATATAGATTTTCTTTCTGCATTTATACCATATCTACTAAGTTCATTAATTATTTCATTAATACTTAAAGGCTTTTCTTCATCAGACTGTTCATATAAGATTTTTGATAAGCAAAGCAACTTTATTTTACTTTTATCCGAACCTGCCATAATATCCCCTCAATCCACTAAACGCTTCCAAATATAATGATAACTTTCTACAACAATTTCATAATTCCTTTTATTTGTTAGTCTTTAAACTTAATTTTGTAAAGTAACAAAATAAATATGTTAATTATAGTGGCAAATTTTTTTAAATTCCTAGTAAATAAAGTAATCCTTATTTTCAATAATTGCATTGAAGATATTTATAAAAGTCTGATATAAAACCTTATCATCAATGTGTCTATTTTGGCAGCCTTTTTCACCTTTTACTACATACCTTTTATTGCATATCCAAACACTTCTCCTGTGTATTTCATTTGTGGAGTTCCAAACTTTCCTTCCAAATGGACTGCCACAACTTCCACATATAACTCTCCTTGCGAAATGATTATCTAATGTAGCATAGTTTAATTTATATACACCATAAATTTCAACAAATACTTTCCTTCTTTCCATTCCAACCCTTAACCCCTTCACCTTCAAATTCTCTTGCAATTCTATTTGAATCTTTTCCATCAAGATAATCCTTATAAATTCTTCTTACTATCTTAGCTTGTTTTTCATCTATTATTAAGTTTCCTTCTTCACCTTTATCATAACCTAAAAACTTTTTAGGGTTTACTACTACCTTTCTTTGTTCAAATTTTCTTCTAATTCCCCAAGTGGAGTTTTCGCTGATACTCCTTGACTCGTCTTGTGCCAAGGAACTTAATATGGTAAGTAAAACTTCTCCTTTTGAATCTAACCTATTTATATTTTCTTTTTCAATAAACATATAAAAACCCTGATTTTTCAGAACCTTTTTTCTATACTTTTACGCAATTTCTAAATAATTACGCAAATATCCTTAGCTCTGCGTAAAAGTAGACCCCCTAAACAAAAATCCCCCCAAACTCTTTAGTCTAAGGGAACATAAAACATACTTCAATTTTGATATCAGCGTATTTCCTCTCTATCAACACAACTGTCTCCACGTGCCTTGAGTGTATAAAAGTGATATAATTTATTATGAAGGATTATTTATTGTAATAAAATATAAAAATAAAGTGTCCGGATATCGGCAAAGCTAAACATCAATGAAAAGAGGAGGTAAAAGAATGAAAAAAATACTTAGCAAGAGGAATTTTATAAAATTTGTTTTTGTAACAATGATATTATCCTCTGTTTTTGTAACAATCAGAATGATTATGGCGCCCACAGTTGCACCGTTTTATAATCCCGATGTAAGGGTAAAGAGCGATTACTTTTTGATGCTTTTGCAGTGTATACTAGGCACATTTGCAATGTTGCTTCCGGGCTTTACAGAAAAACGTTTAAAAGTAAGCATACCAACAAATATGATATTTGTTTATTCTGCATTTCTTTACTGTGCAATTTATTTGGGAGAGGTAAAGAACTTTTACTACAGAATTCCCAACTGGGATATGATTTTACACACATTCAGTGGTGCTATGATAGGTGCATTAGGATTTACCGTAATAAGTTTTCTGAACAAAACCGAAAAAGTCCCGATTTATCTTACACCTGTATTTGTCGCATTTTTCTCGTTTTGCTTTGCTGTAACTGTTGGTGTCGTTTGGGAGTTTTATGAATATGCTGCAGACGGATTATTGGGAACCAATATGCAGAAATTCAGGGCAGAGAACGGAACCTTGTTCGTAGGGCACTATGCGCTTTCAGATACAATGGCCGATTTGTTGGTAGACTGTATTGGTGCGTTTGCAATGTCTGTAATAGGTTATATCTCTATTAAGTACGATAAAAACTGGCATGAAAAATTAATGTTCAACCGCAAGATTAAATAGGCTAGATAAATATTTTATGTAAACTTATCAACTCCTTCTATGGTAGAATACTAAAATCATAGAAGGAGTTACTATGCCTTTGGCAACATTTTGAGGACACCGCCAAAGATATTGAAAGGATAAGTTGTAATTCCATCCATTCTGTGGTTTGCTCCATTCATGATAAACTTAACACCCTATGCAATTGCACAGAACTTGCCTATAATGAAATTGACTCATGTAATTACTTTTTTCCGTCTGAGAAAGCGACCCTGATTGGGACGCCTTCCTAGCTTTCATCTATTAATAAACTTTTTTCCTATATAATATACATCAGTATTGTTTTTCTTCACAATTATTATTTTTTGGAATAACCCAAATAATATTGGTCGCATATTAATACTTTTTTCAGATTTCATTTCTACAACTTTAACATTCCTTGGCTTAACATCCTCTGGGATTTGTTTATAACAATAATATTTGCCTAAATCTATTATATAAATATTAGACTTACCTATACCTAAAATGTAATAATTGTCTTTAGAATCAAGAGTACCATCTACAAGAAAAAACCATATAACCTCAAATAAAACTCTAACTTTGTTAATTGCACCTGTTGCACATATTTCAAACAATAATTCATCATTTTCTTTTAAATACTTCTCACATATATTCATGACATCTTATCCCTTAATTTTTATTTATAATTATTTCATGTCATCATACCACTTTGGCTTTCTCTACTACCTATTTTTCAATAACATATCTATTAACACCATCGATATCTTTAAATGTATACATATTATCCGTTATAACATAACTATTTCCATCCAAATCATAAATTTCTTCAGAAACCTCATCATCAAATTCAACATCTATATCCCTTAGCTCGCTTAACTCTTCTTGAAAATCGTCAAATTCAATATCATTAACTCTTATCATAGATAACTCATCTTCTAAGCTAATTTCGCCACTCTTCACTAAAGCTTTATACTCTGCAATAACGTCATCATCTTCATATTGTTTAATTACAGTATAATTTTCTATAAGTTCTCTAACTGTTACATCAAAATACATCTATTTTCACTCCTGATCTTTTAAATATTCGTCATAACTAATAAGTCCTTTGTTTATGGATGAGTATATCCTTACTCTATCAAAACCGCCCTTAATTTATTAGGTTTTCTTTGTTTTTATCATATTAAATACTTAGCGTTATTATTTGACTTAAAATAACCTATGACTAATTTTAGTATAACATAAAAATTAAGGAGTTAAATTTAAATTATTGCAAATTATGCTCATATTTCTAAGTTGTATTATATTCAACAAACTCATTTTAACAAATCCTTCTAGTCGGTCATAAGTATATCCAAAATTTTTTTAGGATTTCCAATAAAAGATTTCATAATTTTATAATGCTCTGTATCTTGATAATTCACTACTTTAAAGTCATCATTTAATTCATAAAGTATTGAATCTGGATAAGCCATTACTATTGGAGAATGAGTAGCAATTATAAACTGAGAATCATTTTGTACTAAATCATGAATCCTTGAAATCAAAGACATTTGTCTATATGGTGATAAGGCTGCTTCTGGCTCGTCTAAGATATATAACCCATTTCCTTTAAATCTGTTCATAACAACAGACAAAAAGGATTCTCCGTGAGATTGTGAGTGCAGCGAAATTCCTCCATAGGAACCTATTGCATCTATTTCGTCAATATTTGTAGCTACATTATAGAAACTTTCCGCTCTTAAGAAAAAACCATCCTCCGGTTTTCTTACTCCTTTAACTAGTTTTAAATTTTCCCATAACTCTGAATGAGTATTATTTGTTGAAAAGTTAAAGTTCTTACTCCCACCTTCTGGATTAAAACCATATGCTATTGCAATTGCTTCAAGTATGGTTGATTTACCAGTACCATTTTCACCTACAATATATGTTACTTTAGGATGAAACTCCAAAGTTGATAAATTTTTTACCGCTGATAAGCAATATGGATATGTAGAGAAAGAATCTACTTTTTCTCTACATAATTCAATTTTTCTCAAATACTGATTAAAGTTTGTACCATTCATTATTTACACCTCTAGCACCATTCAAATTTTACTTACAGTTTTTATACAAGTTGTTAATTGTTATAACTACAACTCTATATTGTAAATTATACCATAACAGAATATAAACACAGTTCAATATAGTCATGTTAGATAAATAATTAAAACATAAAATAGGAGCCACTTTTATAGTTGCTCCTATTTTTATTAAATAAGATGTATTGAGATTTTGTAAATTTTATTTAATAGACTCAGCAATTTTTATTAATTCATCTTTTGTAAATTCTCCCCTACCTGACAAACTATAAAGCACACCATTTGCTTCCCAATCAATATATCTATCATCACTTATTACAGCATCTACACCATTAACTTTTACTTTTTCAATTTTACCATCTGTTCCAGTTTCATATTTAGTTTCTTCATCAGCAAATCTTTGCTGCATATAAATGAATTTTCCTGTTTCTTCATTAGTGAAGAATAAATCAATATATTTTTTACTTATATCCCCTTTTTCACCTTTATAAAATTCTGCCCTGTCAAACTTATAATCTTTTGGCAAATACGAAGGTAGTTTAACATTAAAACAAGTATATTTATTTAAACTACTAGCATCTTTAACTACGTATAACTTATTTTCATCCATTTTTTTTGCTTCAGCTACTGTTATTATTTTTCCGTCTACACAACTTTCAATTTCTTCTCCTGCAGCTGTATATATTTTCCCAGTATCTCTTGTAACTACTGTAAGAGGTTTTTTATTCTTATCAAAAATCTTACCTTTTAGGTTATCTGGAACTTTAACCTCTTTTTCTTCAGAAGGCTCTGTTTGTATAGCTGTTATATGTCCAAGGGATATTTTATTTATTACTCTTTCTGCTAAATCTTTGGCAAATGATGTTTGACTAAAAACTCCACATACTATCACAAATGATGCTGCTACAATCCCAGCTTTTTTAAATTTATTAGATTTTTTCATAACATTATCCCCTTTACCTTCATTTATGTTTCTTACAGTTCTATTAAAAACTGATTGTTTGTTACTGTTTTCACTGAAATTTTTATTGGCTAAGGTTTTACCAATTTCTAAAAGTTCGTTGTATTCCTCATTATTTGATTCATTAACATTCTCTATACCATTAAAATAAGCATCTATATCTATAGAAAATCTATCTTCAATACTTCTCTTATTCATGACTATACCTCTCTTTCCATTTCAGTTTTAAGCTTTTTCATTACTCTATAAAGTATTACCCCTACATTACTTTCTGTAATATCTATAATTTCTGCAATTTCCTTATTTTTTAGGTTTCCACCAAACTTAAGTGCTACGATATTTCTTTCTCTACTACTTAAAATATTTAAAGCCTTTAAAAGTTCATCATTAGTTTCTGCTTTTACTACTATATCCTCTGGATTCTTTTCTATGGATATAAGTTTATTAATTTTATCAATAGAGAAAAATTTACACTTTTTTATACTTCTGAAATAATCATTTATTACATTTCTTGCTATAGCAAATAACCATACTTCAAAAGGTGATTTATCTTCAGAATATGTTTCTATTTTAAGCATTACTTTTTCAAAAACTTGGCTTGTCAGGTCCTCTGCTTCCGCATTACAATTAACTCTGTAATATATATAATTGTAAATTCTTTTATAGTAGGTTTCAAAAATATAAGTAAAGTCTTTTTCTTTAACTTCTTTTTTGTGTAAAGAATTAATTAAAGCAATTTGCTCCATATTTTCAAAGACCTCCTTTCTTTTACTTTTTTACTTAGCTAAGTATTCATATGTTAATACGGATATTCTTTTGTTTCATTACATAAATTTTCAAGTTTTTTGGATTATATAAATTTCCAAGTCCGAAACTTAACTTATACTCCTTATAGAAACTCTATATTTTAACTATGCTGTGAAGATGCCTGTAGCAGAAATAGCAAAAGTTGTAGCTTTAGGTGCTATAAATGCACTTATATTTTCACTATTAGCAGTTTTGATTATGGGTAAATTTAAAAGAGAAGTCCATTTTTATTATATTAATACTAGTGCAAAAGTATCAATTGCTAAGTTATTAACTAATATGGTAATTTTATCATTTGTTTATGTTATAATTCACCTTATTTTTGGATATTTCGTTGCATGGCAATTTGCTGATTTGAGATATTTTTATACTGGAAGTACAAATATTGTTAATGTATTTCAGCATCTTTCAAATCAATTTAAACAGGATCCTATATTGATTTTATTTCAATTATTTAGAGGGTTTTTATGGTCTGGTTTAGCTATTACAATAGTAAATGCATTAAACAATAATAGTGAGGAGTATATATGAAGGTATTATAAACTCTGTGATTAAAAAAAAGAGTGAGATTTTTCCCACTCTTAATAAAAATACTTTATTATTGTATTATTGAACTTCAACTGATTTCATGAGTTCATCTACTTACCTCACTTTTATTACAAAAACATAAGGGATTAATCCACCAGTTTCAATCTTTATGGTATCAATAATTTTAAGCTGCTTATTACCTATTAAATTTTGCTTAAGTAAATTTTTTTCTACTGTATAAAGGAATGCCATTCCCCCTGGCCTTACAAGGCTAGGAATTCTATTTACAAATTCGCTATATAATTTCTTATTAAAGCCACTAGCTCCTGCCTTACTTTCAAAAGGCATATTTGATATCATCTCATCAAACAGGTCTCTTGATGAAAATTCTAATATATCTTCAGCTATTAATTCTATTTTAACATTAGCTAGTTCAGAATTTATTGCTGCATATGTAATACCTGTGTTAAATATATCAACTCCTGTTAAGGTTTGAAAATCTTTTAATTTGGCCCTTTCAATTAGCATAGTCCCCACACCACAAAATGGGTCTATAACTTTAGCATTAGGTTTTAGCCATCTTGCTATAGATTTCATTACAATAGCGGCGGTTACAGGGTTTATGGATGTAGGCAAGTCTTTCTCCCTATAATCAAATCTATTATCCTTTAAGGTATATAGCTTTATAAATACGCTGCATAAATTGTTTTTCTCAACTATTCGAATTTCAACTTCATAGGATGATGGGCTATTTTTTAAATTTCCACCTGAAATTTCATCTAATTCTCTAGATAAGTTTTTTACAAACTCTGATCTTTCCCTGTTATGATCCATGGTTTTAAATTCAACTCTGTACCAAAATGGATTATTTCTATCACCTGCATGACACTGATTTAAAAAATTCACAATATCTGCATTTATAATTTCAGTGGCTATTGACTTATAATCAAGTTCCAAATCAGTACAGGATTCTAAAGGAAAAAGAGTTTCATAAAAGGTTCTACATCTATAAATTTTTTTAAAATCCTTCTCATTAATATATATACCTTCAGTCACAAGCTGACCTTTAATTAATTTTTCATTAAGATCCATCAAAGTAGTTTGAAAATGATCATTCATAGTTGTAAGTATCATAGGTACAGGATTTTTAAAACCTATAAATTCATGCTTAACTCGGGGAGACAATTTAGCTATAGCCCTTGTAAGTGCACGTTTTTCTTCATTAATATGCTTTTCATCCTTTATGTTCCCGCTTTTATCCTCGGAAGCTTTTTCTTTTATTGTTAAATCTTCAAGTATTTTCGTAAGCCTTTCTGCATCCAAAACTCCGCCGCAATTTCCTATTGCAAGTATATATGAGGATTTTACAAAGAGTTGTTCCTCAGAAGCGTAGGAACTATATAAAGGCTCTAAATATTCCGAATCACCTATTTCACCAATAATACTACATACATTCTTTCTAACCTTCGGATCTGAATGCTTTAAAAAATCACCAAGTTTTTGTTTAGAATTGCCCATAGCTCTTTTGAATATGCCTCTAGGTTTTTCTTTTTTTATCATATCCCTTATAACAGAAAGTATTGCTCTTGGATTCTCCTGATTTAAAGCTTCTCTCCATAATAGTGGCATTGTATTATTATAATCCTTTGAAAGTTTATCTATTATTTCAGCTCTCTGTTTATCATCAGAAGTTTTTAGATCTTCTATTAAATTTGTATAATTTATATCTTTCATTTCATTCACCTCTTATGCTTTAATTTAACAGCTTTCATTATACCCTATATTTCGAAATACTTGCAACGTTACCTTTAACTGCCTAACAATATAGATATAATTTTATTTACTAAACAAAGTTTCATAAATAAAATCATATCAGGGCTTTTTAGAAAGCGATATAAAATTAAAAGCAAATAATCATGTAATTGGAATACAAATATAATTCTATTCTTGTGTTATATCTAGTTTACATTCTTCTAAATATTTGCTTTCTATAAGCTTATATCTAGCCCCTGCATATAAAAAGCTTACTGCTGCTAATAGAAGTGAAAGCCCAAGAGTTATATAAAAGGTGCCCATATATAGCGAAGGTATAATATGTGATCGTCTTAATGTAATACCACCTGTAATCATAAAGGCCATAATTCCAAAACCCTTTAAATCAAAGAACGAAAAGATACATGGCCTTTCAATCTCTAAATTTACTATTCTTTTTGTATGCTTTTTATACATCTTATAAAAAACATATTTAAAAAAGAAATAGCATCCAAATATTCCTATAGAAAGGTTAATCCAATACGATGATGTATTACTAATAATATCGCTAACTCCTATTTTCAATATCCTAGAGGAAGCAAAACCCCAAACTGCTGCTGCTAAAAAGAAAAGTACTCTTTTAGGTACTCCTAGCTTTATCTTCTTTAGTATTTTCTTTAATGTATCCTTTATATTCATATTTATCTTCTCCTCTTAAATTACTTATATTTAAACTTATCAATAACATGCCCTAAAGCTATCCTTGGATTATGAACTAATAGTCTAGTACCTAAATATCTCATATGAAGTCTGATTTTTTCTGACTGTCTACTCTATTAGATTTTACTGACATAAAGTTCCCCCATGAATTATAATACGCAATATTTTGAACAACGTTTATGTAACTATAAAAAAATATAACCTCATTAGTTTTATTAATTTAATACAATATGAACTATGTTCATATTGTATTAAATTATATGATTTTTGTCAATATAATAAAATTTACTTCATCAAAGATATTGTCTAGTATTCTGAACCATATAATCCCATCTTCTTATAGTGAGGATTTAATACAATTCTAGTGTGCATCCTTTAACGGAACGTCCTCTTAGTTTTGTATATAGAAAAATAATCTGATATTATTAAGATAGCAAGGAGTGATTTAAATGTCTTTTAAAAATAAATTCAATTCTAAAAAAATTATCAATTTGTTTCCTGAAAATTGTTTTAATCAATGGATGAAAAATGGATTAGAATTCACTTTTAAAAAGGGCGAATTGATTTCTACGCCTGAAAAATTATCTAAATATGTTTTTATTATTAAGGAAGGAAATGCATGTGAGTATCATCTCCATATAGATGGAAAAGAGTGTGTTATAGGTTTATTATCAAATGGAGATGTCATAGGACTAACAAATGTTTTTATACAAAATGAAAGTAGAATATTTTCAAAGGCTTTGACAGATGTTACAGTAGTCGCAGTTTTCAAGCAAGAAATAAGAGTACTTATTGAGCAAACTCCATCAATATCAATGTCGCTGCTCAGTCACTTTTCTGAAAAGCATGAAAATATGGTTGAAATTTTAGAGCAAATTGGTTATGGAAGAGTTGAAGAAAGACTTATTTTTTTATTTAAAAAACTCATTGAT
The DNA here is from genome assembly GCF_900205925.1 of Clostridium peptidivorans. Lineage (GTDB taxonomy): Bacteria > Bacillota > Clostridia > Clostridiales > Clostridiaceae > Clostridium_AK > Clostridium_AK peptidivorans. Next base: position 94,890 of record NZ_OAOD01000001.1, read on the forward strand.
TTTAATAGAGAAGATAATGGCTGGTATCCAATTCCTGTTTCAATTACTCATAAAGATATCGCTGGTATGATTGCTTCAACTCGTGAAACAGTGACTTTAACTATTAATAAGCTTTTACAGGATGGTGTGATTAAACATCATGAAAATAACCTTTGGATTCGTTTAAAATAAAAAAGTGATAAAGAATTTTAAAAATGTAATCTACATTACATACCGTAATAACATCTATTGCTAAAATTAAAATGTAATTAATAATAAATATTAAATATTAGGAGGATGTTATTATGAACAATATAGCATTAGATGCTGTACAGCAAGTTGCAAATGCAATAAAGGAAAAACCAGAGTTAGCCATTAAAAAATGGACTGCTCATATCAATTGGAAAGATGGTACTGAAAACAATGTGTTTATAAGAGATTTTGCACCTATAATAATTGATGAACCAGCTCAATTAGGAGGAACAGATAAAGGTCCTAATCCTGTAGAATATTTAATAGCAGGAGTAGTTAGTTGTTTTACAATTACTTTTCAAGTTTTTGCTAGTCAACAAGGAATTAAATTAGAAAAGGTAGATGCGTGTATTGAAGCAGATTTAAACGTTGCTGTATTTTTAGGATTAGAAAAAGGAGAACGTGGAATTCAAAATCCAGTTATAAAATTAAATGCAGTTACTTCTGCACCAATAGACAAAGTAAAGGAAATAGCAGATCTTGCTTTATCGGTATCGCCGGTTTTAAGTAGCCTTAATACAAAAGTTAAATTAGTTGTAGAATAATTATTATAAAGGAATGATATTTATGATTGAGTATAAAACAGAAGGTGTATGTTCAAAGAAAATTCAATTTAGAATTGAAAATGGTATACTAAAGGATGTATCTTTTATAGCTGGCTGCAGCGGAAATCTTAATGGTATAAGCAAACTAGTTGAAGGTATGAGAGTAGAAGATGTTATATATAAGCTTGATGGAATTAAGTGTGGAGCAAGGAGTACTTCTTGTCCGTCACAATTAGTCAAAGCATTAAAAGAAGAATTAAAAAAGTAATCCTGTGTTTTGGAAGGTATATATCATGAAGAGTTATAAAGTAAAACAATGGTTAGTAGTATTAGGATCTATATTACTCGAGATTTGTCTAGGTTCTATATACTCCTGGAGTTTATTCAACCAGCCACTAATCGATAAATTTGGCTGGGAAAAGTCTTCTGTTGTTTTAACATTTTCTATTACAATATTAATGTTTGCATTTTCAACGATTTTTGCTGGAAAGTTACAAGGTAAAATTGGACCAAAAAAAGTTGCAACTTTGGGAGGAATCTTATTAGGAGTAGGACTAATTTCATCAGGAAGAGCCTCATCATTAGTTGAACTGTATATTTGTTATGGAATAATTGGCGGTATCGGTGTTGGTACAACCTATGTGGCACCTCTAACAACATGTGTAAAATGGTTCCCAGAAAAGAGAGGCTTTATAACTGGTGTAGCAGTAGGTTCCTTCGGACTAGGAAGTTTAATATTTAAGCCTATTACTTTAAATTTTATTTTATCAAGAGGAATATCTCAAACTTTCTTATATCTTGGCTTAATAAATATGATACTAATAGTTTTGGGAGCTCAATTATTAGTTACACCTCCAGAGGAATCTAAAACAGTGGAATCTATAAAAAGTAATAATAATGATTTTACTGTCAGACAAATGACTAACACAAGACAGTTCTATATGCTATGGGTTATTTACTTTTTAGGATGTATAAGTGGTTTACTAGTGATAGGATTAGCCAATGACATAGGAATTGAACTTGTAAACTTAACTCCTGAAACTGCAGCTAACACTGTGATTATGATAGCATTATTTAATGCAGGTGGTAGACTTACATGGGGAATTGTTTCAGATAAGATTGGAAGAATTAAATCTTTTTTAATTATTTACATTAGTACAGCCATTGCTATGATTATAATGAGTTTAGTTACTATGAATTTTATTATATTCTTTACATGTATTGCCATGGTAGCCTTTAGCTTTGGTGGTGTTGTAACAGTAGTTCCCGCAATTACTGCTGACTATTATGGTGTTAGAAATTTAGGTTCTAACTATGGAATTGTATTTCAAGCTTTTGGTGTTGCAGCTATCGCAGGACCTATTATATCAGCTTTTTTCGGACTTGAAAAATCATTTTTTATTGCAGCTGTATTCTCTTTAATTTCAGCAATTGTCGTTTTATTTATAAAGCCCCCAAAGCCAAAATCAGTTTTAAATTAATAAATATTTAACTGCAGGTAACAATTTATTAGTTTTTAAAATAAGTTGTTACCTGCCTTTAGTTTCAATACCTATCCTAGACCTATCTTAGGATAAAACCTTTCCTACTATTTTGACACATAAAAAAGGCTAGCCATCTATATACTGCTAGCCTATAAATTCTAAATATTATTTCTATAATAAAATTACAATATGGCCTCTCAAAATAACAAATATCTCGGTGTCTTATTTGCATATTCATTATATTTCTTTTGGAATACTTCTTTCATATGATTTTCTTCTTGAAGTATTTGCAAATGGAGACTAATAATAACTAAGATAGACAAGACCATTGTTATAAGATTTCCATGAATAATTGCTATCCCAATAAACATCAAATCCATTCCAACAAAGGCTGGATTTCTACTATATCTGTAAATACCTGAGGTTACAAGTGTCGTTTTTGTGGACTTGTCTATACCTGCTCTCCATGAAGTTTTCATAACCATCATGGCCAGTATAAAAAGTGAAATACCAATTAAAGTAATTGTTAGTCCAAAAAAACTTATTCCAAAGCTTTCGTATATTTTGATAAACCACTTTTCTGCAAATGCTGGAAACAAAGCATCAACTGTCCAAATCCCAATTTCTATAAAAGTTATTACTTTCAAACATTTTTCAACAACAAGAGTTTCTTTGAGTTTTATTCCTTTTCCAAAAACATTAGCTTTAATATTGTTTTTATAAGCTAATATTATTAACTTACTTATATATGAAATTCCAAATATACATAGTAATGCAAATGAACCAATATTAATTAAATTCATAATTAACCCCACCCCAAGAATTACTTTTTGCCCCCTTGCTTTTAATCAATTTTCATAGCTCTCATAGCATTTAGAACTGCAAGCAATGCTACTCCAACATCACCAAATACCGCTTCCCACATTGTGCCCACTCCTAATGCAACAAGGACTAATAAAATAAGTTTAATACCTAAAGCAAAGACTATATTTTGCATTACTATAGTTCGCGTTTTCTTTGCTATTTTTATAGCATCAGCAATTTTTGATGGCTCATCAGTCATTATAACTACATCAGCAGCTTCAATTGCAGCATCTGAACCTACTCCCCCCATTGCTATCCCTATATCAGCCCTAGCTAAAACTGGAGCATCATTTATTCCATCACCTACAAATATTAATTTACCCCTTGGTGATTTTTCTTTATCTAGTAATTCTACCTTTTCAACCTTTTGATCTGGCAGCAGCTCAGCATAAACTTCATCTAACCCTAGCTGTTTTGCAACTTTAGCTCCCACTGTATTATTATCACCTGTTAGCATTACTGTTTTCTTAACTCCAAGAGCTTTTAGAGACTTAATTGCTTTTGCTGAATCCTCTTTAACTTCATCAGATATTACTATATATCCTGCATATTCTTTATCAATGGCAACATGAACTACTGTACCAATAGTTTCAACCTGATCATATGGAATATTTTCTTTATTCATTAATTTATAGCTTCCAGCTAAAACCTCTTTTCCGAGAGCTTTAACCTTAACACCATGGCCTGATATTTCTTCATAATTCTCTACTGCATCCTTAACAATTTCCTTGCCATAAGCACTTAAGATAGAAGTAGCTATTGGATGATTAGAATAACTTTCCGCATAGGCTGCAAAGCCTATAAGCTCATCTTTAAAAATGTTATTTTGTGGCTTTACGTCTGTTACTTTAAAGACACCTTTTGTAAGTGTTCCAGTTTTATCAAATACAACAACTTCAACATTATTTAAAGCTTCGAGGTAATTTCCTCCCTTAACAAGTATTCCATTCTTTGAGGCTCCACCTATACCTCCAAAGAAACTAAGTGGTATAGATACAACTAAAGCACAAGGACAAGAAACTACAAGGAATGATAAAGCTCTATATAACCACTGTGAAAATGTTGCTCCTTCTATGATTAGTGGTGGTATTACAGCTAATGCTACTGCTGAGAAAACAACAGCTGGTGTATAGTATCTAGCAAATTTAGTTATAAAGTTCTCTGTAGGAGCCTTGTTGCTGCTTGCATTTTGAACTAAGTCCAGTATTTTGGCAACAGTAGAGTCTCCAAATTCTTTTTCTACTTCAATTGTCAAAAGTCCATTTTTATTAATAACTCCACCTAAGATATTATCTCCTACTCCTACTTCTCTAGGTACTGATTCACCAGTTAAAGCAGATGTATCTAGCATAGATCTGCCCTCGATTACTTTACCATCTAGAGGAACTTTCTCTCCTGGTTTTACAACAATAATATCACCTATACTAACTTCTTCCGGTGATACTTTCTTAACACCATTTTCTATTTTTAAGTTAGCAAAATCCGGTCTTATATCCATTAAAGCTGAAATAGATTTTCTTGAACGATTAACAGCCATATCTTGAAACATCTCTCCCAGCTGATAAAAAAGCATAACTGCTACACCTTCTGGATATTGTCCAATAGCAAAAGCTCCAACAGTTGCTATACTCATAAGAAAATTTTCATCAAATAATTGTCCATTTCTTATATTTTTTAGGGCTCTTAAAACTACTTCTCCACCTACAATTACATAGCTTATAAGAAAGAGACTTAGTTCGATAGCGTTGGAGAACTTCATAGTAGTTGCTATTCCGAAGATTACCGCACCAATAGCAAACTTAACTATTTCACCTTTATTGCTTTCTCCATATCCCTGTTCATGAATTTCATCATTTGATATCTTATTTTTATTTGTAAGCTCAATAACTTTAACAGCAGGCTCTATTTTCTGAACTATTTGCGTTACTTTCTCTATAATGGCATTTGCTTTAGATGGGCAGTCAATTTCCATAACAAGCTTGCTGGACACAAAATCCACAACTGCAGATTTTACACCATCTACATTATTTGTTTCCCTTTCAATTTTTCCGGCACAGTTTGCGCAACAAAGTCCTTCAAGCAATATTTCTTTTTTCAAAACTTTATCTGATTGTTTTTCTCTTACGTTAACATGAGATTCAATCTTCTTAACAACATCAGTGGTTGCGGCTATTAATTCTTGCGCTTTATTCATTTCTTCAATCTCTATAGTTAGAGTTTTAGTTATAAAATTTACATTAGCTAAATTAATCCCTTTGATTTTACTAACACCTTCCTCAATTTTAGATGCACAGTGAGCACAATCTAGCCCCTCAAGAAGAAATTCCTTTTTAATATTACTGTTGTTCGTTATCTGATGTCTCAAATTAGTATCCATCTTATTAATATTTTTAGTTGCTATTTTTAGATTATCCTTACCAGGTTTTTTAATCACTTTTCCCATAATCTTAATTCCTCCAATATTAATTTGTGTTTTTCATCTATATGAATTAAAGCTTGGTCAAATATAGTCTTAAACAGTTAAATAATAAATCATTTTATCAACATAACATGTGAATGCATGAATAGTTGTTCATATATTATATTATATTCTCTATCTTCATATGTGTCAATAAAACTAAGTAAATATTTTAAACATATGAAATTATGATATTATCAACGACTATGAATAAAGGCCTATAAAATCAAACAAAGATTTTATAGGCCTTTTTTATATTATACTATTTTAATTTTTCTATTCTTACTTCTTTTTTAACAAAAACAAGGTGCAATGCATTAAATATTTTATTATAAAATTCTAAGAGTATTTTCTTTTATAAATATTTTCCAGGAAATAATTCACAACATTCAGTCTTTGTTCATCAATAGTTTATTCTTGATATTTCAACGTTGCAGTTTCCTGATTACGATAATCTGGCATCACATCAGGTCCAAAAATAGTCTGCTAATCTCCATACGAAAAAAGCTTTTCGGAAATATCTTAATACGTTATTTTAAAGATGCTATCGTAGCTGCTTCTGGAAAACAGCTTGCTTCCACTTTTGTTACTTTTTAATATACAGTACTAAACATTACATATGATATTGTACATTAATTCTGCAGGATCAAGAATAGGGATAGATGCATACTTTTTTAATTCATTATATAAATAAGGAAAGTGAGTACATCCAAGAATAACTACATCTACTTTTATAGAGTTATAAAATTCCATTACATTTCTTAATGCAAACTTTTCAATTATTTTTTCAGCAGATATACCTTTTTCTATATCCATAACTACAGGAAGTACTCCTATTCCAATAACATTACAATCAGAATTTATACTTTGTACAACTTTTTCAATACCTGCTGAGCTCTGATTGTTAGCTGTAAGTACTCCAATATTTTTATATTTACTAGCAATTTTTTTATATACGGTAAGTGGAGTAATTATTTTTACATCTTCTTCTTTAGACAATTTATCCATATCAACTGCTGCACTTAAAGAATTGCAATATATAATTATTGTATCAATGCTTTCATGCTTTATTTTCTTTATTATCTCTCTAATATTATTAGTAAGCTCAAGTGGGGATAATATTTGAAGCTTGGACTGCTCTTGAGAACATGAAGATACCGGGTAACCCAATGCATTAATTCCTTTTGAAATTAAAAAGTTTACTCCCATTTGAGTATCTACAGGAGTTCCTGCAACAACTCCAACCTTTATACTATTCAAAGATATCACCCCTTCATAAATTCACTTAAGCTATCTTATTTTTACATCATTTGAATATCCCAATTAATTATATTCCGCATAACTGCATAGTATGTTCTTTTTTCTATATTCTTTTTAAAATTATCTCAAAGTTTTTTTAAATAGTTTTTGATTAACTTTAATAATTATGCAATTTTTTTTGGTGCATATCTTTTGTGATTAAAGTTATTATTTCGATTTATAGATTTATAGTTCTATATAATTTATTAGTTTACATTAAAATTTAATTTACATAATATTTATTATGACTACTATACTCTTCATAAATATATTTTATAAAAAAATAAGTAGGTTCCCATTAAAGAGAACCTACTTATTTTTTTATTTTAAACTTGTATATCAGCTTGTAATCCTAATAACTCTTCATTACCTTTTAATATTGGATTAACTACTTCCTCAATAAAATCTACTACCTGAGAAGGAGCTCTTCCAACGAACTTGTTAGGATCTACTGAATTCATTATTTCTTCTTTAGTTAAATTAAAGAATGAATCATTTGCTATTCTATCTAAAAGATCGTTGTTTAATCCTTCAGACTTTACTCTATGTGCTGCGTCCATAGAATGTGTTCTTATTCTTTCGTGTAATTCTTGTCTGTCTCCACCCTTTTTCACACATTCCATTATTATATTTTCAGTTGCCATAAATGGTAGTTCATCATTAACATGTTTAGCTATAACTTTTTCATATACCACCATATTACTGCTTACATTTAAATATAAATTTAATACTCCATCTAAAGCTAAAAATGCTTCAGGAATAGATATTCTCTTATTAGCAGAATCATCTAAAGTTCTTTCAAACCACTGAGTAGATGCAGTAATAGCAGGGTTTAAAGCATCAATAATTATATATCTTGCAAGGGCTCCTATTCTTTCACATCTCATAGGATTTCTCTTATATGCCATAGCTGAAGATCCTATTTGATTTTTTTCAAATGGCTCTTCTATTTCTTTCATACTTTGAAGAAGTCTTATATCATTACTAAATTTGTAAGCACTTTGAGCAACCTCTGATAAAGTATTTAATACTATTGAATCTAATTTTCTTGGGTAAGTCTGACCTGTAACTTTAAAAGCATCCTTAAATCCCATTTTGCTTGAAACCATTTTATCTAAAGTTTTTACCTTGTCTTCATCTTCATTAAACAGTTCCATAAAACTTGCTTGAGTTCCTGTAGTGCCTTTAACTCCTCTAAATCTCATCTTTTCTAGCACAAACTCTATGTTTTCTAAATCTAAAACTAAATCTTGAATCCATAAAGTTGCTCTTTTTCCTACTGTGGTTAATTGAGCAGGTTGAAGATGCGTAAATCCTAATGTAGGTACATCTTTGTATTTAACAGCAAACTTAGATAACTCATTTATTACATTTATTATCTTATTTTTTAATACTTTTAGTGCTTCTTTCATTATTATTATATCTGTGTTATCACCAACATAGCAGCTAGTAGCCCCTAAGTGTATAATTCCCTTTGCAGTAGGACATTGTACTCCGTATGCATAAACATGGCTCATAACATCGTGTCTTACTTCTTTTTCTCTTTTTTCTGCTACCTCATAATTTATATTCTCACTATTTTTCTTTAATTCCTCTATTTGTTCATCTGTGATATTTAATCCTAATTCTTTTTCGCTTTCTGCTAAAGCAACCCATAACTTTCTCCAAGTTTTAAATTTCATTTCATCTGAAAACAAATAACTCATTTCCTTAGATGAATATCTAGAGTTTAAGGGTGTATTATATGTATTTCTCATTGATTAACCTCCGAATATAAAAAAGTTTTTTTGTTGTTTCATTCATATTATAACATAATATTTACTTTTTTTATACAATATAGTTCGTATTTATTCATATAAAAATATGTTCTATTAAATAGTTCTCAATAATATAATCTATTAGGAACAAAAATTATATTTATTATAAGGAGGCAATTATGTACAAGTTTAATCTCTTCGACAAAATTGCATTTATATTAGTTATTATCGGCGCTCTTAATTGGGGACTATTAGGATTATTAAACTTTAACTTAGTTAGTGCAATCTTTGGAGAACCCGCAAACCTTTTATCTAGAATACTCTATATAATTGTTGGAGCTGCAGGAGTATATATTATATTATTACTATTAAAAATTAAAAAATACTCCAGAACATAAATAAAAGGCGTAAAGACGCCTTTTATTATTCCATTGTTTCTATTAACTTACATACTTCTTCCACAGCCAAAGTCTCATCGTCACCAGATGCAGAAACCGTGATATTTGCCCCACTGGTAACAGCCAAAGAAAGTACTCCGATCAAGCTTTTAACATTAGCTTTCTTGCCATTAAATTCAATATACACATCAGATTTAAATGCTGACGCCTTTTTTACTAGTAGCGTAGCTGGTCTAGCATGAAGTCCTGTAGAACTTTTTACAATTATATCTCTTGTTATCATTAGTATCACCTCTATATAAATTATAACTAATTCATGCGTCAATTTCTACTTAGTATTCCATTAATTTAATAATTTATAAGTTTTATATACATTTTTTTATAAAGTTTTCTATCCTATTTAATCCTTCTTGTATATTTTCCATAGATGTTGCATAGGAAATTCGTATGAAACCATCTATTCCAAAAGCTTCTCCTGGAACAGCTGCCACCTTTCCTTTTTCTAAAAGCTTACTACAAAAATCTAAAGAGTTTTCTATAGTTTCTTCTTCAATTGATTTTCCTATGATTTTTGATATATCTATAAATACATAAAAAGCACCTTTGGGTTCAATACAACTTATATTTTCAATGCCATTTATTCTTGTAACTATATAATCTCTTCTGTTTTTAAATTCTTGCTTCATAGCATGTATAAACTCTTGAGTTCCTGCAAGCGCTTCTAATGAGGCATATTGTGCTATAGAATTAGGATTAGATGTAGTATGGCTTTGTATATTTGACATAAGTTTTACTATTTCTTCACTTGCTGCTGCATATCCTATTCTCCATCCAGTCATAGAATATGTTTTAGAAACTCCGTTAATAACTATAGTTCTTTTATAAGCATCCTCACTTAAAGAAGCTATACTTACATGCTCATCATCACCATATATAAGCTTTTCATATATTTCATCAGAAATTATAATCAAATCATGTTCCTTTGCAAATTCAGCTAATTTAATTAACTCTTCTTTTGTATATATACTTCCTGTTGGATTGTTAGGACTGTTAACTATTATAGCTTTTGTCTTAGAAGTTATATTTTGTTTTAAAGATTCAATATCATACTTATAACTATTTTCCTGATTTGTTTTTACAAATACAGGTACACCATCTGCCAGTTTTATAAGTTCAGGATAACTTACCCAATAAGGCGTAGCTATTAGCACTTCATCACCAGGATTTAATATAGCAAAGAATGCATTTGATAAACATTGCTTAGCTCCTGTTGATATTATTATTTGAGAAGGTTTATAACGTAAGTTATTATCTTTTTCAAATTTATTTATTATAGCTTCTTTTAATTCATTAATCCCTGATGCTGGAGTATATTTTGTATATCCCTTTTCCATAGCTTCTATAGATGCATTTCGAATATTAGCTGGAGTATTGAAATCTGGTTCCCCTGCACCAAATCCTATTATATCTATACCTTGAGATTTTAATTCCTTAGCCTTAGCTGTTATAGATAAAGTGATTGATGGTTCTATATTACTTGCTTTTTTTGATAAAATCATTTGAGCACCCCCAATATTTATATAATGTATATATAATATATAAAATTTTACCCAATTGCAATTGCAATTTTATTATTTTATTAAAATTCACAAAAATAATAAAGGGATTACACATAATCCCTTTATATAATAAATATATTAAATATATTAACTATCTTGGCTGAATTATAAGCTTGATAGCTGTTCTTTCTTCACCATCAATTTCTATATCAGTAAAAGCTGGTATGCATACTAAATCTATTCCACTTGGTGCTACAAATCCTCTTGCAATAGCTACAGATTTAATAGCTTGATTTAACGCTCCAGCTCCAATAGCCTGTATTTCTGCTCCTCCCTTTTCTCTTAAAACCCCTGCTAATGCTCCTGCAACCTTATTTGGACTTGATTTTGCTGAAACTTTTAATACTTCCATAATAAACCTCCTATATATATAACTTTATTTATTATTACTTTATTTATAATATTCTACATATAATGAAAAAATCCTTTTAATTTTGCAAAATTTCTAGTATTTACAAAATAAAAATGAAAAAATCCTTTTAATTCTGCAAAATTTCTAGAATTTACAAAATTAAAAGGATTGATTATTTACTTTGCGTATTCTATTGCTCGGGTTTCTCTAATAACATTAACTTTAATTTGACCTGGATATTCTAATTCGCCTTCAATTTTCTTGACAATATTTCTTGCCATTTCAACTGATCCGGCATCATCTATTTCTTCTGGTTTAACTATTATTCTCACTTCTCTACCCGCTTGAATGGCATATGACTTTTCTACGCCTTCATATGAATTTGCTATTTCTTCAAGTTTTTCTAGCCTTTTGATGTACGCTTCTAAAGTTTCCCTTCTAGCAGCTGGTCTTGCTGCAGAAATAGCATCTGCTGCTTGAACTAATATTCCTTCAAGGGATTGGAACTCTACATCACCATGATGAGCTGCTATGGCATTTACTATTATAGAAGATTCATGACATTTTTTAGCTATTTCCGCACCTATTAATGCATGCGGACCTTCTACTTCATGATCTACTGCTTTACCAATATCATGGAGTAAACCAGCCCTTTTAGCAAGCGTAGGATCCATTCCTAACTCAGATGCCATTAAACCGGCTAAATAAGATACTTCTATAGAATGTTTTAATACGTTTTGACCATAACTAGTTCTGTATTTTAACCTTCCAAGTAATCTTATTAATTCTGAATGAAGACCATGTACCCCAGTCTCAAAAGTTGCCTGTTCGCCTTCTTCTCTAATATTATTTTCCACTTCTTTTTTGGCCTTTTCAACCATTTCTTCTATTCTCGCAGGATGAATTCTGCCATCCATTATAAGCTTTTCAAGGGCTATCCTTGCCACTTCTCGTCTTATTGGATCAAAGCTTGAAAGAATTACAGCTTCTGGAGTATCATCTATAATTAAATCTACTCCTGTAAGAGTTTCCAAGGTACGTATATTTCTACCTTCTCTACCTATTATACGTCCTTTCATTTCATCATTAGGAAGATTCACCACATGTACTGTTGTTTCTGCAACATGATCTGCAGCACATCTTTGAATAGCATATGTTATAATTTCTCTTGCCTTTTTATCGGCTTCTTCCTTAGCTCGCATTTCCACTTCTTTAATCATCATAGCGGTTTCGTGTTTTATTTCCTTGCTAACTTCTTCAAGTAATATTTCCTTTGCTTGATCTGAAGTTAAACCTGATAATCTTTCTAATTCTTCTCTTTGCTTAGTGTAAACTTCTTCGATACTTGCTTCTAAGTCAGCTAATTCTTGCTGTTTTTTATTTAAATTTTCTTCTCTTTTCTCAAGCATATCACTTTTCTTATCAAGCAGTTCTTCTCTCTGAAGTATTCTTCTTTCTAGACGCTGTATTTCATTACGTCTATCTCTAGATTCTCTTTCAACATCATTTCTTAATTTGTGGACTTCTTCCTTTGCCTCAAGAATTGCTTCTTTCTTTTGAGATTCAGCATTTTTTTCAGCTTCACCTATTATTCTTTTGGCTTCTTCCTCAGCATTTGAAATTTTTGCTATGGAAACGTTTTTTCTTATATAAAAATCCACATATATAGCAATGACTGCTATTATAACAGGTATTACTATAGTATAAACTGGATTCACATGAACACCTCCTTTGCTTCTCTTTTCTATCTATTTTTAGTAAATATAAAAGCATAGAAAGGTGTCATAGTATTCAAATGGATGTTTTCGCTAAACCAGATTTTGTATTTATTTTATATTAATTTTGTCATTATGTCAAGTTATATATGTGGAACAGCTAGCTAATTAATCATTATTTTTCTTTTATGCTATTATTTATCATTTTTCGGTTGTTTATTGTCTTCCTTTGGTGATTTCTCTTCTTCCCTTAAAGGTAATTCATGTTTTTGTCTTATCTTATTTTCTACTTCCATAAGCACTTCTAAATTTTCCTTTAAAAATTGTTTAGCATTTTCTCTTCCTTGACCAAGTCTTATATCATTATATGAAAACCACGCTCCACTTTTTTGAATTATTTCTTCCTTTACTCCTATATCTAAGACATCACCTGTTCTTGATATTCCTTCATTATACATTATATCAAATTCGGCATTTTTAAATGGGGGTGCTACTTTATTTTTAGTTAGTTTTACTCTTGTTCTATTTCCAACAACTTCATCACCTTGTTTTATAGAATCTATTCTTCTAATATCCATTCTTACACTAGAATAAAACTTTAAAGCTCTACCACCTGTAGTAGTTTCAGGACTTCCGAACATAACCCCTACTTTTTCTCTAAGCTGATTTATAAAAATTGCTACACATTTAGATTTGCTAATAGAGCCTGCTAATTTTCTTAAAGCTTGTGACATAAGTCTTGCCTGTAATCCCACATGAGAATCGCCCATTTCTCCTTCAATTTCTGCTCTTGGAACTAATGCGGCTACAGAATCTACTACTATTACATCTATGGCATTTGATCTTACTAATGCTTCTGTAATTTCAAGTCCTTGTTCCCCTGTATCTGGTTGGGAAACTATTAAATTGTCAATGTCTACTCCTAATTTTTTAGCATATGATGGATCTAGTGCATGTTCTGCATCAACATAAGCAGCACTTCCTCCAAGCTTTTGAGCCTCAGCTACTATATGCAGTGCTACAGTAGTTTTACCTGATGATTCTGGTCCATATATTTCTATTATTCTTCCTCTTGGTACTCCACCTATACCTAATGCTATATCTAGTCCTAAACATCCAGTAGAAATAGAATCTAAGTTTAATACACTATGTTCTCCAAGTTTCATTATAGATCCTTTTCCAAATTGTTTTTCTATTTGTCCCATAGCTGCTTCAATTGCTTTTAATTTATCATTATTCATGTTATCCCCTTAAAGGGAGTCACCGTCCTTTCATACTTTTCATCATTCGAACATTTGTTCTACATAACTAATTATATAATAAATTTATTATACGGTCAACATAAGAATATAGTTCCTAGAAAATCTAGGAACTATAGCCATTTAATCACTGCAATAATTATTATATACAAATTTATATTTTCTAATCAATACCAAACCCTATCTGTCAGGTTTTATAGCTTCTTTATTTTTAACAAAATAATCTACTCCAGACACAATAGTTATTATTATAGCAAGTGCCATAGATATTTGAGCAATTAGCTCTAAATAGCTAAATGGTATAATAGTAAATACTGATGAAGCACTTAAAATATCCTTATTTAAATCAATTAGTGCTGCTATTATAGCAACTATTTGAGTAACGGTCTTAGCTTTACCCCATCCGCTAGCTGCTATAACTATACCTTCTGCTGCTGCTACAGATCGAAGTCCTGTTACAGCAAATTCTCTTGCTATTATTATCATAGCTGCCCACGCAGGAAGTACTTGAAACTCTACTAGTGATACTAGCGCTGCTGTAACTAAAAGTTTATCTGCTAAAGGATCCATAAACTTTCCAAAACGAGTTACTTGATTTCTACTTCTTGCTATGTAGCCATCTAGCTTATCTGTAAGTGCTGCCAGGATGAAAATAATAGTTGCTATACTTTTGCCATAAGGCATTCTTTGTGCTGCTAAAAATACTAAAAATACCGGAACCAAAATCATCCTGATAATAGTTAGTTTATTTGCTAGATTCATAATATACAACTCCCATTAAATCATATTCTAAATTTTGCTCAATTTTAATTTTAACAAAATTGCCTATATTTAATATTTTATCACATTTGAAATAAATTGCACCATCTATTTCGGGAGTCATTTCATAGCTTCTTCCAATATAATACTCTCCATCAAAGCTTTCTACAACAACTTCATATATCTTACCCACTTTATTCTTATTTATTTCACAAGAATTTTCTTGCTGTATGATCATAATTTCTTTTTCTCTTTTTTCTTTTATCTCTTCATCTATTTGATTTTCCATTTCTGCTGCTGGCGTTCCTTCTTCTTGAGAATATCTAAATACTCCTAATTTATCAATTTTAGTATCTCTTACAAATTCTTTTAATTCTTCAAAATCACTTTCACTTTCACCAGGAAAACCTACAATCAATGAAGTTCTTATAGTCATACCTGGTATCTCATGTCTGAGTTTTTGTATTACATTTATTATTTCTTCTTTTCTTCCTCTTCTTCCCATAAGCTTTAACACATTATTGCTTATATGCTGCACTGGTATATCTAAGTACTTACAAACTTTATCATTAACTTTTATCTCATTTATAAGTTCATCTGTTATTTCTTCTGGATAACAATAAAGCACTCTTATCCATTTTATATCATCTACCTTAGATATTTCTCTTATAAGTTCTGGAAGCATCTTTTTATTATATAGATCTATTCCATATCTAGTTGTATCTTGTGCTACTAATATTATTTCCTTTACACCTTGTGCTCCTAAAGATTTTACTTCTTCTAACACACTTTCTATCTTTCTACTTCTATATTTTCCTCTTATACGTGGAATTGCACAGTAGGTACAAAAATTACTACATCCCTCTCCTATTCTTACATATGCATAGTGTTTAGATGTTGTAAGCACTCTTTGGCCTTCATTTATATTTACGTCACTATAGTTACAATAAATTGACTTTTCATTATTCATTAAAGCTCTATCTATAGCTTCTTCCAATTTATCATAGTCATTTACTCCAAGTATTACATCTGCTTCAGGTAAAAGCTCTTGCAGCTCTTTTCCATATCTTTGAGTTAAACATCCTGTTACAACTATAACCTTACATTTACCTTTTTTATATTCACTCATTTCTAAAATTGTATCTATAGATTCTTGCTTAGATGATTCT
Source organism: Clostridium peptidivorans (assembly GCF_900205925.1). Classification (GTDB taxonomy): domain Bacteria; phylum Bacillota; class Clostridia; order Clostridiales; family Clostridiaceae; genus Clostridium_AK; species Clostridium_AK peptidivorans. The sequence continues at coordinate 110,799 of NZ_OAOD01000001.1, forward strand.
ATAAAGCCACAAGTATTTACTAAAATTATATCTGAATCCTTAGGGTTATTTGTAATAGCATAACTTCTACCCAATTTATCTAATACTATCTCACTATCCACCCTATTTTTATCACACCCTAAGCTTACTATTCCTACCTTTAACTTTTCCATAATTGTCCTCCTACTCCATATTATCTTTATCTACTAGTATTTGCCTTGGTTTACTTCCGTCTCTTCCAGAAATAATTCCTCTTTCTTCTAATTGTTCTATTATTCTAGCTGCTCTATTATAACCTATTCTAAGCCTTCTTTGCAAAAGAGATGTTGAAGCTTGGCTAGTTTCTATAACTATTCTTATTGCTTCTTCCAATAATTCATCCTTATCATCTTCATTTACCTTTGTAACCGTATTTATTTCTTCTATAATGCTATTTTCATATTCTACTTCTTCTTGAGCATTTTTTATAAATTCTACTACTTTTTCTACTTCTTCCTCTGAAATAAATGCACCCTGTATTCTAAGCGGTTTTGCTTCACCTGTGGGATAAAAAAGCATATCACCTTTACCTAAAAGTTTTTCTGCTCCAGCCATATCTAAAATAGTTCTTGAATCCACCTGACTAGAAACTGCAAAAGATATTCTAGATGGTATATTTGCTTTAATAACTCCAGTAATTACATCTACAGAAGGTCTTTGAGTTGCTATTACAAGATGCATACCTGCTGCCCTTGCCATTTGAGCAAGACGTCCTATATAGTCTTCTATATCATTTGGGCATACCATCATTAAGTCAGCTAATTCATCTATTATCATAACTATTAATGGTAACTTCTTATCTATTTTCCCTTTTTCATATAACTCGTTATAGCTTTCTATATTTCTTACATTGTTTTCTGCAAATATTTTATATCTTCTTGTCATCTCATTAACTGCCCAATTAAGAGCTCCTGCAGCTTTTTTAGGTTCTGTAACTACAGGTATTAAAAGATGTGGAATTCCATTATATATGCTAAGTTCTACTACTTTAGGATCTATCATAAGCAACTTCACATTTTCAGGTGAATATTTAAAAAGTAAACTCATTATAAGTGTATTTATACATACACTTTTACCTGAACCTGTGGCTCCTGCTATGAGTAGATGTGGCATTTTAGCTAAATCTGTAACTACACAATTTCCACCTATATCTTTTCCAAGTGCAAAGGCTAAATTTTTATTGAAATTTTTATATTCATCAGATTCTAATACTTCTCGCAAATAAACAGAAGTTAATTCTCTATTAGGCACTTCTATACCTACAGCAGACTTACCTGGTATAGGAGCTTCTATTCTTACTCCAGAAGCCGCTAAACTAAGTGCTATATCATCAGAAAGATTTACTATTTTACTTACCTTTACTCCAGAACTTGGCTGAAGCTCAAATCTTGTAACAGATGGGCCCTTAGTTACTTGTATTACCTTAGCTTCTACTCCAAAACTAGATAAAGTTTCTTCAAGTTTACTAGCATTATCTATAAGTTCTTTTTTATCTTCTCTATTTAATTTAGAAGATACATTAGCGTTTAAAAGATTTAACTGGGGATAAGAATATTCATAATCGACCTCAAAATTATCTTCTTTACTCATTTCATTTTCTAATTGTTTATGTATATCTTCGTCCACAGCTTTAGTATTATTTTCACTACTAAATTTTATATTTATTTGCCTTTCTTTTTCCATCAAATCCTTTTCTGAACTTTCATCTTTATCACTTTCTATAGTGGACCTTTTAAATAAATTTATAACTTTTAGCTTATTTTCTTTTTTCTCAACTTCCTCATCGCTATCATAAGCTACTAGCTCTTCAGGTTTCTCCTCTATTAATTTCTGTATATTCTTTTGTTCCCTCTTTTTATTTCTTAATTCTTCTATTACATTATATAAAGATATTTGACTTACCATTATAAAGGATATAATATATATAGCCATAAATATTACAATGCTTCCAAGCTTACCAAATAAATTATATAAAGGTATATCGATTATATGACAAAGTACTCCTCCATGCATTATGGAATCAGAATAATATAATCTTTGTATACTAGAAATTATTCCATTTTCTAAAGCAGATTTATCAATAGATGCCATATGTATTAGTAAAAGAGTATCTGATATAAAAAGAACTATACCGTAAAACTTGCTATTAAAATTTATTTTTCCCCTTCTAAGTATTAAACAAACTCCTATAAAAACTATTAAAAACGGAAAAACAAACGCACCTAATCCAAATATAAAAATAAGGACCTTTTTTATAAACCTTCCTATTGCACCAGATTCTGCTGGTGAAAATACACTTATTATCATCAATATTCCAATAGTAATAGAAATTATTCCTTTAATATCATTATTATCTTTAGCTTTTCTTTTAGTTTTTTTTCTTGCCAAATAATTCACCTCCCTATATTCCTATAACCTATTTTAATTATTATAAAGAAGCTTGTCTATACAAAAATTAACCATAGGAAAATCCTATGGTGTTAATTTCTTTGCATTTATTAATGTTTTAAGTTTATCTATTGCCTCTTTTATTCCTCCAACTTCATCTATAAGTCCAGATTCTACCGCTTCCTTGCCAATAAGTATGGTACCCATGTCATTTAATAAATTATCTGTTTTAGTTAATAATTCTTGTAAAGTATCTTTTTCTATTCTAGAAGTTCTTACTATAAAATCATTTATTCTTTCCTGCATTTTTTTAAAATACTCAAAGGTTTGAGGAACTCCTATTACTAAGCCATTCATTCTTATAGGATGAATTATCATAGTTGCTGTAGGAGAAATAAATGAGTAATTAGAAGATGTGGCAAGTGGAACTCCAATGGAGTGACCTCCTCCTATTACAAGTGATACTGTAGGTTTACTTAAACTATTTATCATTTCTGAAATAGCAAGCCCAGCTTCTACATCACCACCTACAGTATTTAAAACCACCAGTATTCCTTCAACGTCGCTATTCATTTCTATATTAACTAATTGAGGAATAACATGTTCGTATTTAGTAGCTTTACTCTGAGGTGGAACCATGTTATGCCCCTCTATCTGCCCTATGATAGGCAACACATATATTTTATCATCTTTAATCGGAATATTTGTTATACCCAATTCCTTTATATTTTCTAATTGCTCATTTCTTATGTGTTCTCTTTGGTCTTTTTCATTAATCATTTTGTTCCCCTCCTAACACAAATTATTTTGTGCATAAGAGGAAATATTATACTATAAAATTTATTTTATTTCTCCTAGTTTAAATCCTATGTGCAGAGCATTTATAGCTTGTTTAGTATATTCACCTTCTACTAAACACCAAATAGTTGTATGAGAATCTGATGTCTGTAATACTTTTATATTATCCTTGTTCAAATAGTTTAAGATTTTTGCCATTACTCCTGGAATTCCTCTAATACGACTTCCTATAATAGCAATCTTACTGCAATTTTCTGTATAGGTATATAAAAGATTTAGATTTTTCATTATATGATCAAATTTACTTATATCTTTCCCATCTATGGTAAAGACACTTTCCTCTGGAAACACATTAATTAAATCTAAACTTATTTCATTTTGTGCTAGTACGTTTAAAAGTTCATAGTAGTTTTCATTTTGATTATTTTCTTTTAAACTAACTCTCACCTGAGTTCTATCACTCATATGGGTAATACCAGTTATAATATTATCCATCTTTAAATCCCCATTATTATTTATAGTAGTTCCCTTTGAGGGACTTAAAGTATTTTTAATTACCAGAGGAATATTGGACTTCATAGCAACTTCTACTGCCCTAGGGTGTATAACCTTAGCTCCTTGATCTGCAAATTGAAATACTTCATTATAGCTTATTTCTTTGATTAAAGAGGCATCTGAAACTATTCTAGGGTCTGCTGTCATTATACCATCTACATCAGTATAAATCTCTACTTGTTCAGCATTAAGAGCTACTCCAAGTAATGCAGCAGTTACATCGCTTCCACCTCTACCTAAAGTGGTAATATATCCTTTTTTACTTATACCTTGGAAACCTGCTACTACAGGAATATTACCTTCCTTTAAAACCTCTAATATATTTTCAGGATTTACATTTAATACATTGGCATTTCCATAGTTATCATCTGTTAAAATACCAGCCTGTCCTCCTGTTAATGGAATAGCTTTTTCCTTATGGTTTAATAAGTCATCTGTCATAACAACAGTACTTATAATTTCACCACAACCCATAAGCAAATCTATACAAAGTTTATTTTCATCTTTTAATTTATCACTTACTAAGGAAAGAAGTGTATCTGTAGCATAGGACTCTCCCTTTCTCCCCATAGCTGAAACTACTACAACAGGAGAAAAGCCTTCTTTTTTTGCTTCACATATTTTTTCTATTACCATTTCTCTTCTTTCTTTAGTTGAAACAGATGTTCCCCCAAACTTTTGTACAACTATCTTCATCTACATCCCTCCAATTACATTCGTGTCTTTTTTAAGATTTTTTCATCCACATCTAGTATTATAGTTCTTGAACCTATCTTTTTTACATTTTCCCAAGGCACTTCTATAAATTCACTTTTCCCAAATAAGCTAAATTTAGTTTTAACATCATTTAAAATAAGCAGTTTAAAATTTCCATCCTCATCAATTACTACATCATTATTAGATAAATAGCTATATTTATCTCCATCATTAATATTTATTATTTCATATCTTTCTATTTGACTATATAGTTTCATATCATCATCCATATTATAAACCTCCTTAATGCATTTCATAAAATAATATGAAATACATTAAGGAATTATTACTTCTATACTGAATACTACACAATTATATCATTACTATCACTTTTAAATAAAGTTATATCTTCTTCTAATAATGACTTAACTCCATTTAAATCTAATTTATCTCCTACATAGGCAGAATTTAATATACCATTTTTAAAAGTATACTCCATTACTCTTTGTATTTTTTCCATATCTATAGAATCTATTTTTTTAATTATATCTTCCGGTTTATTTATTCTATCTAAAAATAATGTGGATTTCCCATTGTTAAACATCCTGCTGCTAGTACTTTCTAGTCCTAAAATATAATTGCCCTTCATTTGTTCTTTGCTCTTTATCAATCTTTCCTTTGAAATAGTGCTCTTAGAAAATTTAATTACTTCTTCTTTAATAAGCTCTACCACTTCTAAAGAATATTTAGGATTTAATCCGGTATAAATTGATACTATTCCCGTATTGCTAAAAGAACTTAAATAAGAGTATATAGAATAACATCTTCCCTTTTCTTCTCTTATCTTTTGAAACAAAATAGAAGAAGCTCCACCGCCTAAAATATTATTTAATAATATAAGGGCATAAGCATCCTCATGCCCCATTTCTAATCCGTTGAGACCTAAACTTAGATGTAACTGTTCAATTTTCTTTTCTTGAAATAAATGATTATGAAGAATGTTAGATTTAGTGTAATTTATAACTTCATTTTTGTTGTACTTCCAATTTCCAAAGTATTTTTCTACTAAACTTTCAATTTCATTTGCATCAAACTTTCCTGCAATAGAAAGCACACAATTTTCTGGAACATAACGAGCGTTAATATATTCTAATATTTGTTCTTTAGTAAATGATGTAACTGTATCTATAGAACCTAAAATAGGAAGTGCAATTGCTTCATCACCCCAAATGGCCTTACTATGAAGATCCATAAGTACATCCTCAGGTGAATCTTCATTCATATTTATTTCTTCTATTATAACGCCCTTTTCTTTTTCTATATCTTCTTTGTCAAATTTGCTATTAAAAAGCATATCTGCTATAACATCTAAAGCTAATTCAATATGACTATCTAATATTTTAACATAGTAGCAAGTACTTTCTTTCCCAGTAAAAGCATTAAGTTGACCGCCTACATCTTCTATAGATTCTGCTATTTGTTTAGCATTTCTATTATATGTACCCTTAAAAAACATATGTTCTATAAAATGTGAAATACCATTATTATAATTATTTTCATTTCTTGACCCATTTTTTACCCATAGTCCTACACTAACAGAATTTACATAATCTATTTTTTCTAATGCAATCTTTAATCCATTTCTAAGTGTAATTAAATTATACATTGTTAGCCTCCCACAATTCTATAAATTATAAAAAATAAAAAATAAAAAGGCACAAAGCCCTTCTATCTTTTACTTATCAATTGTTTTTTCGGATTGTTGCTCTTCATCTGCTTCATTTTTCATAGCATCTTTTCTTGAAAGATTTATTCTTCCTTGATCATCTACTTCTGTTACTTTTACGAGTATTTCATCGCCTACTGAAACCACATCTTCTACTTTATTAACTCTTGTGAAGTCTAATTTAGATATATGCACTAATCCTTCTTTACCTGGAAGAATTTCAACAAAGGCTCCAAAATTCATTATTCTTGTTACCTTACCTAAATATATTTCTCCTACTTCCACAACTTTAGTTAAATCATTTATTATCTTAAGAGCTTTATTAGCTCCTACGCTATCATCAGATAATATATATATCTTTCCGTCTTCTTTAATGTCAATTTTTACTCCAGTTTCTGCTATGATCTTATTTATAGTTTTACCGCCTGCTCCTATAACATCTCTTATCTTTTCTGGATCAATACTCATAGTATATACCCTTGGAGCATACGGAGACATTTCTTTTCTTGGCTCAGGTATACATTCTTGCATCTTGCCTAGTATAAATAAACGTGCTATTCTTGCATCTTCTATAGCTTTCTTTATACATTCATTAGATAATCCTTTGATTTTAGTATCTACTTGTATAGCGGTTATTCCCTTTTCTGTTCCTGCTACTTTAAAGTCCATATCTCCAAAGAAGTCCTCAATACCTTGTATATCAGTTAATACTTCTTCTTCTGATAAGTCATCGCTAGTTACAAGTCCCATAGCTATACCTGCTGCTGGTCTTTTAATTGGTACTCCTGCATCTAGTAAAGCTAAAGTACTAGCGCATACACTTGCTTGAGAAGTTGATCCATTAGAACTCAATACTTCAGAAACTAATCTAACTGCATATGGGAACTCTTCTTCAGACGGAATAAGAGGTTCTAATGCTTTTTCAGCTAAAGCACCATGGCCGATTTCTCTTCTACCTGGTCCTCTAAGAGGCCTAACTTCTCCAACACTATAAGATGGGAAGTTATAATGATGCATATATCTTTTAGATTCTGCTTCACCAATTCCATCTAATATTTGAACATCACCTAATGGTCCAATTGTAGCTGCTGTCATAACTTGAGTAAGTCCTCTTGTAAATAAACCTGTACCATGAGTTCTTGGGAAAAGACTTACTTCGCAGCTTATAAGTCTTACTTGGTTGAACCCTCTGCCATCTGGTCTTCTTCCTTCTCTTAAAATCATAGTTCTAACAATTTCTTTTTGAAGTTTATATACTACATCAGCTATATCAGAACCATTTTCAGGATATTTTTCTCCAAATTGTTCTGAAACCTTAGTACGTACTTCATCTATAGCAACATTTCTTTGATCCTTATCTGTTATATACATTGCATCTTTTACCATTTGGAAAGCGTAATCTCTAACTTCTTGTTCTAAGTTTTCATCCATTTTATGTAAAACTGGTTCCAACTTTTCCTTTCCAAACTTTTGCATAGCTTCTTCTTGAAAAGCTACTATTTTCTTACATTCTTCAAAACCAAACATAATAGCATTATACATGGTTTCTTCATCAACTTCATGTGCACCTGCTTCTATCATAGTAACTCTTTCTTTAGTAGCACAAACAGTTAAATTTAAAATACTATTTTCTCTTTCACCTTGAATTGGATTTAGTACAAATTTTCCGTCAACTAACCCTACAGAAACTGTTCCAACTGGTGTGGTAAAAGGAATTGAAGATAGACATAACGCTAAAGAAGCACCATTCATAGCTAATATGTTAGGTGAATTATCTTGTTCAACTGATACAACCGTACATACTACTTGCACATCATTTCTATATCCCTTAGGAAATAATGGTCTTAACGGTCTATCTATAGCTCTAGCAGTGAGTATTGCATCTTCTGAAGGTCTTCCTTCTCTCTTGATAAAGCCTCCTGGTATTTTACCTACTGCATAAAGTCTTTCTTCATATTCTACACTTAATGGGAAAAAGTCAATTCCCGCTCTAGGTTCTTTAGATGCATTTGCATTTACAAGTACTACTGTTTCACCATAACTTATAAGTATAGCACAATCAGAAAGCATTCCTACTTTCCCAAACTCTACTTTAAGTTTTCTTCCGGCTAAAGTAGTTTCAAGCATATGATTCATAATTTACCTCCCTTCGATATTTCCACTATTATTATTGTATATTTTGGTATTTTTTATACAAAATTAATTACTTAATTCAAAATAATAGAGCGGACAAAGCCGCTCTTAATGATATTATTTTCTTAATCCTAATTCTTTGATAATAGCACGATATCTTTCAATATCTTTCTTTTCTAAGTAGTTTAAAAGTCCTCTTCTCTTACCAACCATCATTAAAAGACCTCTTCTAGAATGATGATCCTTCTTGTGAAGCTTTAAGTGAGCATTTAAGTGATTGATTCTTTCAGTTAAAAGTGCTATCTGCACTTCTGGTGAACCAGTATCTCCCTCATGTCTTGCGTGTTTAGTTAATAATTCTTCTTTTCTTGCCTTTTCCATTAAAATACACCTCCAATTGTTAAATCCCCCTTCTCCAAGAATACCGACGGCAATCCAGTAATCATAGAGTAAGGTTCACTTGAATAAGTATATCAAATAAGCTTATAAAAGTAAATTGTTTTTTGAAATTAATTGTAAACTTTGCTTTTCCACGTATCCTTTATCTTTTCCTATCCTACAAGCCAATTCTTCTAAAGAATCAAATTTCTTTTCATCTCTTATTCTTCCTGTAAAATAAATTCTAATGGTTTCATCATATATATTATTATTGAAATTTAATATATGAGTTTCTATGCTAAGTTTTTGGTTTTCGACAGTTGGGTTATATCCTATATTAGTTACCCCTTTATAAAGCTTATCATTGTATTTCACAACAGTAGAATATACTCCACCCTTAGGTATAACAAAATCTTTATTATAATCTAAATTTATAGTTGGAAACCCAATTTCCCTTCCAATTTGCCTTCCTCTTACTACTTTTCCCTCTATAGAAAATGGTACATACAGCATAGAATTAGCTTTTTTAATATCTCCTTGTTCCGATATTATATTTCGTATTCGTGAACTACATACTAATTCATTATTTTGTTTTACAGGATTTATCACATAAAGTTTAAAATCATATTTAATACTTAATTTTTTAAGAAGTGTTATATCTCCTAAGTTCTTATATCCAAATCTATAATTAAATCCTACTATAATACCCTTTGCATTATAATTTTTAACTATATTGCAAATAAAATCTTCAGGAGAAACCTCCATAAAATCTCTACTAAAATTTATTAAACTTAAATAATCCACTCCCATATTTTCTAAAGCCATTATTTTCATATCATTATCCATTAATAACTTAGGCATTATCTCTTTATTTATAATAGACAAAGGATGATTTTTAAATGTATATATCATACTCTTGCCTTTATTTTTCTTTGCCACTTCCATAGCCTTTTGTACTAATGCCCTATGTCCCAAATGTAAGCCATCAAAACTTCCTAATGCTATGTAAGTCTTATAAGGGATTTTTTTATTTATTTCTTCTCCCAATAAATCCATATTATTACCTCTAAATAAGTAATTTTTCTACTTTAAAACCCTTTTCAGTTTTTTTACCTATTCCTATAAATCTCTCTTCTATATATACCTTATATAATATATTTTCTTCTATATCCTTAATTACAAAAGGATTTTGTATAGTAACTCCATTTAAAAGAAGCTTTTCAAATTTATTGCTAAATACTATAGGTTTATATGCCAAAGCTTCATGCATAGGTATAATAAAACTTTCAATATTTTCTTCATTTAAATCTTCTAAAGCTATGGAATTTTCTATAGAAAAAGTACCTGTCTCAACTCTCTCCAAATCCCACATAGCTCCTCCAACTTTTAAAATGTCTCCTATGTCATAACATAAGCTTCTTATATAGGTTCCCTTAGAACATTTAACAGTAAATTTAACATATGGAATATCTATATTTTCTATATTTATATCATATATAGTTATTTTTCTCTTTTGTCTTTCTACTTCAATGCCTTGTCGTGCTAGCTCATAAAGTCTTTTGCCATTAACTTTCAATGCTGAATACATAGGAGGCATTTGTTCTATATCTCCAATAAAATCTCTAATAACTTCTTCTATGTGTTTATTAGTTACATTACTAAGTTCACTTTCAGAAAGTATTTTCCCTTCCCTATCATAAGTATCTGTTGTAACTCCTAATTTTAAGGTAGCTTTATATACTTTATGATTTTGCATTATATAATCTACAATTTTGGTAGCATTACCTATACATATCGGAAGTACTCCTGTAGCCATAGGATCTAAAGTTCCTGTATGACCTACTTTCTTAGTTCTAGAAAGCCTTTTTATAGTTCTTACCACATCAAAAGAAGTAATACCTGAAGGTTTATATACATTTATTACTCCATTCATCATATCAACTCTTTTTGTATAATTTTTAGTAATTCTTCCTTAGCTTCCTTTAGAGATTTACCTTTAATAGCAGCCCCTGCCGCTCTTATATGGCCTCCGCCTCCAAAGTTTTCAGCTATTTTTCTTACATCTACTTTTGATTTAGACCTAATACTTAATTTAACTTCATTTTGTTTTTCTTTAAAAAGAACAGTTACTTCTACTCCCTCAATTTGATTACCAAAGGAAACTACATCTGAAGTATCTGTACCTGGATCTATATTATATTTTCCGAACATTTCTTGAGTTACTTCCATAAAACAAATGTTGCTATTTATAAGCTCCATTTTATTAAATACTTCTCCATAAAGCTTAAATCTTACGAATTCCTTATTGTCAAATATAATTCTATGTATAGCACTAAAGTCTATTCCCGTATTTATTAAATCTCCAGCTATAGCATGAGTAACAGAGGTAGTATTAGAATATCTAAATGATCCTGTATCTGTTAATATAGATGTATAAAGACACTTAGCTATATCTTGGTCTATCTCTACTCCAAGTGACCTTAACATTTGATATACTATCTCAGCCATACAAGAAGAATTAGTGTCTACAAAATTTAAGTCTCCATATAAGCCATTAGATATGTGATGATCTATATTAATTAATGTATAATTTTTATTTTTCATATCTAAGTTAGCATTTATTCTTTCAAAATTTCCACAATCCAATACTATAACAAGATCAGTTTCCTCTTGTACGGTACTTACATTGCCATCTATCTCAATGCTATAAGGCAAAAAACTAAAAGTATTATCAATTTCTTCTTTACATATAATATAAGCATTTTTATTAAGTCTTCTTAACGCTTGTAATAAACCTAGAGAACTCCCTAATGAATCACCATCTGGAGAAGTATGAAAAGTAATACCTATCGTATTACTTTTCATAATAAGGGATAGAATATTATTCATTATCATTTCTATCCTGCTCCTTTTTTATTTTAGATAAAATTGCATCTATATGCATTCCCTGCTCTATAGTATTATCTAGTTCTATTAGTATCTCCGGAGTAACTCTTAATTTTATTCTATGTCCTACTTCTCTTCTAATAAATCCTGCGGAACTTTTTAGAGCTTTTAAAGTACCTTCTTTAGCTTCTTCATTCCCAAAAATACTTACATACACTTTAGCATAACTTAAATCCTTTGTAACATCTACTTTCGTTACACTTATCATTGTGTTTACTCTAGGATCTTTTAATTCATGCTGTATTATGTCTGATACTTCTCGTCTAACTTCCTCATTAATTCTCCCTGCTCTATGCTTTGCCATATCATATCACCTCAAATTCTATAGCTTATCTTTTTTTATTTCCTCCATTGTAAATGCTTCAATTATGTCTCCTTCTTTTAGATCATTGAATTTTTCTACCATAATACCACATTCATATCCAGTAGCTACTTCTTTTGCATCATCTTTAAATCTTTTTAAGGAGTCAAGTGTTGATTCACATACAACTATTCCATCTCTTATTATTCTTACACTAGCATTTCTTGTTATTTTTCCATTTAAAACATAACACCCAGCTATTGTTCCCACATTAGATATCTTATAAAGCTGTCTAACTTCAGCTCTTCCAAGTACTACTTCTTTATAGTCAGGTTCTAACATTCCAACCATAGCTGATTTTATATCTTCTATAGCAGTATATATAACTCTATATGTTTTTACATCTACATTTTCTTTTTCAGCAAGTGTAGTAGCATTATTATCAGGTCTTACATTAAATCCAATAATAATTGCATTTGAAGCATTTGCAAGTGATACATCTGTTTCTGTTATAGCTCCTACTCCGCCATGTATTACCCTTACTTTAACTTCATCTGTAGATAACTTTTCAAATGATTGTTTTACTGCTTCTACAGAACCCTGTACATCAGCCTTTACTATTATATTTAATTCTTTTATTTTTCCCTCTTTTATTTGACTATAAAGGTCTTCTAAGGATACCTTATGAGATTGTAAGTATTCATTTCTAACCTTTTCTTTTCTCTTTTCAGCCATTTCTCTTGCAGTTTTTTCATCTTTAACTACATTGAATCTATCACCTGCTGACGGAACCTCAGAAAGACCAAGTATCTCAACTGGTATTGATGGACCGGCTGATTTTATCTTTTTACCTTTATCATCAAACATTGCTCTTATTCTACCATAGGTACTTCCAACAATTATTGAATCTCCTACTTCTAAAGTACCATTTTGTACTAATAAAGATGCAACTGCTCCTCTACCCTTATCTAATTTTGCTTCAATTACAGTACCCTTTGCTTTTCTTTGGGCATTAGCTTTAAGCTCTAACATTTCTGCAGTTAATACTACCATCTCAAGTAAGTTATCTATACCTTCTCTTGTATGTGCAGAAACTGGAACAGTTACTGTATCTCCACCCCAATCTTCAGCAAGCAAGTTTCTTTCTGCTAACTGTTGTTTTACTCTTTCAGGGTTTGCTCCAGGTCTATCCATTTTATTTATAGCTACTATCATTGGAACATTAGCTGCTTTACAGTGATTTATAGCTTCTTCTGTTTGAGGCATTATACCATCATCTGCTGCTACTACAAGTATTACTATATCTGTTATTTGAGCTCCACGTGCTCTCATTGAAGTAAAGGCTTCATGTCCTGGAGTATCTAAAAATGTTATCTTTTCTTCACCTATATTTACAGTGTAAGCTCCTATATGCTGAGTTATTCCACCAGCTTCTGAAGCTGCAACTTTAGATTTTTTTATTCCATCTAAAAGTGAAGTCTTACCATGGTCAACGTGACCCATAACTGTTACTACTGGAGGTCTCTTTTCATTTAATACTTCATCTTCCTCATCTTCTTCAGGTTCTACTGCTTCTAAAGTTAAATCCTTTTCCTTTTGAACAACAAAAGCTTCAAATTTTTCTCCTAGCTTTTCAGCTGTTTGAAAATCTATTTCTTGATTTAATGAAGCCATAACTCCTATAAATATAAGCTGTTTTATAACTTCTGTATAAGGTTTTTTTAGCTTATCTGCAAGTTCCTTTACAGTAATGGTATCTTCCATTTCTATTACTATTTCGCCATTTCCTTCTTCAGATGAAGACTGTTCATTCTTATCTTCTTTAGCCTTTTTACCTTTATTTTTAGTAACTTTTATTTCTTCTTCTATCTTTTCTTCTTGAAGCGCTCCATATTTTTCTTCTATATCATCTTCAATCTTTATAGAACTTTTTTCACCCTTATTATTCTCCATATATAGTTCTTTTATAAGCTGAGCATCCTCATCTTCTATTACACTCATATGGTTTTTTACTTCTATATTAAACTCTTCCTGTAGTAAGGTTATAAGCTCCTTACTTGAAATATTTAATTCTTTAGCCAATTCATAAACTCTTATTTTTGACAAAATATTCACCCCCGAAACTAAATATTATTACCTTGTTTCCATAATTCTAAAATCTTACTTGCAATTGAACTGTCACTTATACCAATTATTCCTATACCTTCTCTTCCAATAGCTGTAGATAGCTCCTCTGTGGAATAATGATTAATCATAGGAATATCTTTTTTTTCTGATATTCTTAAGAATTTTTCTATGGTATTTAATGCGCAGTTTGATGAAACTATAAGCAAAAAACACTTATTTTTTAATGTAGTTTCTTCACATTTATTATAGCCTTCTATAACTTTTCCAGCTTTTTTAGCAATTCCTAAAAAGCTTAATAACTTATCCTTCATCTCTTATCTCTTCCTTTAACTTCTCATAAACTTCCTGGCTAAGGGTGGTTTCTAGATTTCTTTCTAGTTTTCTCGTTTTAAAAGCCTTTTCAAGGCATTCTACACTTTTACAGATATATGCACCTCTTCCAGGTTTTTTTCCTGTCAAGTCTATAGAAACTTCTCCCTCTTTATTTTTCACTACTCTTATAAGTTCTTTTTTGGGTTTCATCTCCATGCATCCTGTGCACATTCTTTGAGGAACCTTTTTTACCTTCATATTAAACCACCTTCCTTCTCCAGCTTTATTCTGTTACTTGTGACTTGCTTTTAATATCTATTTTCCATCCTGTAAGTTTTGCAGCAAGTCTTACATTTTGGCCTTCTTTACCAATAGCAAGAGATAATTGGTTATCATCTACTACAACTTTTGCAGATTTGTTTTGTTCATCTATAGTTACATCTAAAACATTAGCTGGACTTAGAGCATTTCCAATGTACTCTTCTGAAAGCTTACTCCACTTTATTATGTCAACTTTTTCATTTTTAAGTTCATTTACTATGTTTTGAACTCTAGTTCCCTTAGGTCCTACGCAAGCTCCCATAGGATCTACATCCTCATCATTCGAATACACAGCTATCTTTGTTCTAGATCCTGCTTCTCTTGATATACTCTTAATCTCTACAACCCCACTATATATTTCTGGAACTTCTAATTCAAACAATCTTTTTACAAGTCCTGGATGTGTTCTAGAAACTACAACTTGAGCTCCTTTAGTAGTATTTTTTACTTCTACAATATAAAGCTTAAGTCTTTCGTTGAAATTATACTGTTCTCCATGCATTTGTTCATTTGGTCCTAAAACAGCTTCAACTTTCCCAAGGTTTACAAAAACATTGCCTTTATCTTTTCTAATTACAGTTCCCGTAATTATATCTGAGGCTTTTTCTAAAAATTCATTATATACAATTCGTCTTTCCTCTTCTTTAATTCTTTGAATAACAACTTGCTTTGCAGCTTGAGCCGCTACTCTACCAAACTTTTTAGGAGTTACTTCTATATTTACTACTTCATCTATTTCATATCTTGGATCTAAAGTTTTTGCATCTTCTAGTGATATTTCATTGAACTCATCTTCTACTTCTTCTACTACCATTTTTCTGGAAAATACATTTATTTCTCCAGTTTCCCTATTCATATTTACTATTACATTTTGAATATTTGCCCCTTGTTTAGCATAATTTTTCTTGTATGCTGCAACTAGTGCATCTTCTATAGTACTAAATATAAGTTCTTCACTTATTCCCTTTTCTTTAACTATTTCCCTCAAAGCTTCTATGAATTCTTCATTCATTTTTTTATGAACCCTCCTTATTAAAGATCAACCCTTAAGTTTACTTTAGAAACCTTATCTCTTGGTATAACTATTTCTTTATTTTTATCTAACAAAGTAATATCTTCATCAGTAAAAGACTTTAAAATTCCTTCTAACTTTTTCTTACCATTAAATGGTGAAGCTAACCTTATTGTAATAGAATTATCAATGTATTTCTCTAAGTGTGCATCTGTATGCAACTCTCTTTCTATTCCTGGAGAAGAAACTTCTAAATAATAGCTATCAGAAATAGGATCTTCTGCATCTAACATTTCACTTACTTCTCTACTTACCTTTTCACAATCATCTAAGTTTATTCCATCTGCACTATCTATGTATATTCTTAAATAATTTTCTCCATTTTCTTTTACAAATTCAACATGATATAGTTCATATCCTAATCTTTCAGTTATAGGAAAAACTAAAACTTCTATATTATTTACAATACCTTCTTTTTTCATTGTAATCCCTCCTTATGTATATATTTTGCAGTAATCTACAATAAAATACTAAGTATCCAATTAATTTAAAAACGCAACAATATAGTTGCGTTTCAAATAAATAGAAAGAGCGGGTTTAGACCCACTCTTCTCAGCTAATGTATTATCAGTAACTTTACACCTTTTCCATTGTATCATACAACATTTGTTATTTCAAGCAAAACTTGAATTTATAAATTAAATATAGAAGTCATATACTCTCAACTTACATCTTATTTATTTCTTTCAATAGCTCTTCTACTAAATCTTCTTCTTTTACTTTTTTAAACATTTCTCCTTTTTTAAATATAAGCCCTACACCTTTTCCTCCTGCTATACCTATGTCTGCTTCTCTTGCTTCCCCAGGTCCATTTACTACACATCCCATTATAGCTACCTTAATATTTTTATCTAAATCTTTTATCTTTTCTTCTACTTCTTTAGCTATATTTATTAGCCCAATTTCAGTTCTTCCGCAGGTTGGGCAAGATATTATTTCAATACCTTGTTTTTTAATTTGTAAAGCCTTTAATATTTCAATACCTACTTTCACCTCTTCTACAGGGTCTCCTGTAAGTGAAACTCTTATAGTATCTCCTATACCTTCAGAAATTAAAGTTCCAATCCCTATGCTGGATTTTATAGTTCCTCTCCAAGGAGTACCAGCTTCTGTTACTCCTAAATGTAGTGGATAATCTGATTTTTGAGAAATTAATCTATAACTTTCAATCATATCCAAAACATTAGAAGATTTTATTGAAATCACTATATCATTAAAATTTGTATTCTCTAATATTTTTACATGTTTTAATGCACTTTCAACTAAAGCTTCAGGACATACTTTTCCATACTTGTTTAGTAATTCTTTATCTAAGGATCCAGAATTTACACCTATTCTTATAGGAATTTTTTTATCCTTTGCCCTTTC
Source organism: Clostridium peptidivorans (assembly GCF_900205925.1). Classification (GTDB taxonomy): domain Bacteria; phylum Bacillota; class Clostridia; order Clostridiales; family Clostridiaceae; genus Clostridium_AK; species Clostridium_AK peptidivorans. The sequence goes on from NZ_OAOD01000001.1 coordinate 127,938, forward strand.
TGCTACCATCTTAACTCTTTCTATACTTCCTATATTTCCTGGATTTATTCTTAATGCAGAAACCCCATAGTCTATAGAATTTAATGCTAATTTATAATCAAAGTGTATATCCGCTACTACTGGTATAGTTACTTCCTTTATAATATACTTCAATGCCTCTGCGGCTTCCATATCTGGCACTGCGCATCTCACTATCTCACAACCTGCATTTTGCAGTCTATTTATTTGGCTTATTGTTTCTTTTATATTTCTAGTATCAGTATTTGTCATGGATTGTACTGAGATAGGCGCATCTCCTCCAACAAATACACTTCCTACTTTTACTTTTCTTGTGTTTATTCTATTTATCATATCAATCAACTCCTAGAATTGTACAGGGTATAATATATCTTTTATCGTAACTATAATCATCAGTGTTATAAGTACAACAAAACCAATATAATTTAATACTCCTATCTTATTACTATCAATTTTCTTTCTTGTAATAAACTCAATTAAGAATAGTATTATCCATCCTCCATCTAGTGCTGGGAAAGGAATTATATTAAATATTGCTAATTGAACACTTAAATAAGCCGCAAAGGATAGTAAACTTAAAAATCCTTCTTTAGCAGCTTCTCCAGATACTCTCATAATAGTTACGGGTCCACCAAAATCATTTATAGAAGCTTTCCCTGTAAATAATGTTTTAAAGAATCCAAAGGTTTGCTTTACTAATGATGTAGTTTCAACAAATCCATATTTTATCGATTCACTTATTCCTGGATTTTTTACGAGTGTTGGATAAACTCCTACCACAAATCTATTTTCTTTTTCATCTTTAACAGGAGTAATCGTGGAAGATTTAGTTTCTTCTCCTCTTTCATAAATTACACTTATAGTGTTTCCATTTGCAGTATAAACTTGAGTTACAAAATCTTCCCATGTGGTTATAGCCTTGTCATTTATTTGAACTATTTTATCACCTTGTTTTATACCTGCCAAGTCTGCTGGGTTACCAGGAATTACTTTATCAACTACAGGAACTAAGAACCCTCTACTACCTGCTATTATTGAATACAAAACTACAGCTAATATAATATTCATAATAGGTCCTGCTGATACTATGCTAAGCTTTCTTAAAGGCGATTTATTTTGAAAAGCTCTTTCATCTGATGTTACTTCTCCATCTTCTCCTAACATTTTTACATATCCACCTATAGGAAGGAGCTTAATAGAATACTCTGTTTCTCCTCTTCTTACTCCAAAAAGCTTAGGACCCATTCCTATGGAAAATTCCTCTACTTTTACTCCATTTAATTTTGCCATTATAAAATGTCCAAATTCATGTACTATTACTAAAAGACCAAAGGCAAATATCGCACCTAGTATATAAATTATGTTCACTATATATTCCTCCTTAAAATTTATGTAATGAATTATAGATATGTATTATATACGAATTCCTTAACAGATTTATCTAAACTTATTATATCTTCTAACTCATAGGAAAAACTTGCATTAAACTTACTCATACTTTCTTCTAATATATATCCTATTTCTAGGAACTTTATATGACCTTTCATAAATAGATCAACTGCTGCCTCATTTGCTGCATTTAAAATAGCTGGCATAGTTCCTCCTATTTTCCCTGCTTCATAAGCAAGTTTCAAAGGCTTAAAAGTATCTATATCTGGCTTTTCAAAAGTTAGCATTGCTACCTTAAAAAGATCTAATTTATCAATGACAGATTTTTTTCTAAGTGGATAATTTAAAGCATATTGTATTGGAAGTCTCATATCTGCTACTGATAATTGTGCTATTATACTTCCATCTTTATACTGAACCATAGAATGTATTATGCTTTCAGGATGAACTGCTACCTCAATATTATTATAATCTAAATTAAATAAAAAATGAGCCTCTATTACTTCTAGTCCCTTATTCATTAAAGTAGCCGAATCTATAGATATCTTTTTGCCCATGCTCCAACGCGGATGATTTAAAGCCTCTTTTACCGTTACATTCCTTAATTCATCACTTTTTTTCCCTCTAAAGGGCCCTCCTGAAGCAGTAAGTATTATTTTTTCAACATCCTCTCCCTTATTCCCTCTTAAGCATTGAAAAATAGCACCATGTTCTGAGTCCACAGGGAGTATATTTACATTATATTTTTTTGCTTCCCTTATTATCAATTCTCCTGCTACTACTAAAGTTTCCTTGTTTGCTAAAGCTATATCCTTCTTGGCTCTTATAGCTTTTAAAGTTGGTTCAAGTCCTATCATTCCAACCACTGAAGTTAAAACTATATCTACCTTTTCTAAAGAAGCTATTTCATTTAAACCATCAATTCCATATAATACATTCGTTTTTAAACCTTTTTCCATGCAATATTCAGCTACTTTTTTATAAGCTGTTTGATCCATCATAGCCACGTATTCTAAATTAAATTCCTGTAATATTGATATAATTTTTTCCCAATTTGTATTAGCTGATATAGCTACTAAATTTAGTTCATCATCATTTTTTATAACATTTAAAGCTTGAGTCCCAATGGAACCAGTAGCTCCAAGTATACATATGTTTTTCACATTTAATCTCTCCTTTTTATGTCTTGCTTTCTAATATACTCTTGCATATTATAACACAAACTGGTGCCATAAATATTCCAATTAGTCCAAAAGTTTTTAATCCTACATAAAGAGCTAATATTGCAATTAACGGATGTATTTTAAATTTACTACTCATAAACCTAGCTTCCATTATTTGTCTCATAATAATCAGTAATATATATAAACAAATTAATCCAAATGCAATTATATAATTTTTACAAACTATTTTATAAATTATAATTGGGAAAAATACAATAATGGTTCCTACATATGGTAGGAAATCCAGTATACCACAAATAACTCCTAGTATAAAAAAGTTCTCTATATTAAGTGCCCATAACCCTAATATTGTTTCTATAGTAGTAATAAGTATTAATATTATCTCTATTTTTATAAACATTTTCATGTCTTTCCATTTTTCTTCTAAAAACTCAATCATATTTAATGGAAAAAACTTCTTAATAGCATTTAATATAACATATCTATCTACTAAAATAAAGTAGGCAGTTATATTACCTATAAAATAATTTAAAATGCTATCGGTAGTATAAGCTGCCCCTCTTTTAAGAAAACTGCTATCTAATACACTTAAATAATAGCTTTCCATTTTTTCATTTAGTTCTTGTATATTTAAATTAAAAGTTATACTAATGTTTTCTACGGATTTTAAAAGTGAATAATAAGTATCAATAATTATACTTCTTATACTGTAAATCCATCTTCCTATAAGAAATAGAGCTACCATAAATAATATGTTTATAATAACTATAGTGATTACTGCACTGATTTTCTTACTTATAAAATTTGACTTAATTAATAAATTATAAATTGGATAACAAAATAATAACAACATAGCAGTTATTAAAAAAGGTCTAAAGTATTTTTTAAAAATTAAGGCGAAAAAAATAACTACTATTATAGATATTGCACAATATATTAATTTTATATATATTGAGCTATTTTGATTTTTGTTTTTATATATCAATATTACAACCTCATTATAAATGTTATATAATAATATACTACCAATGAGGCAAAAAGTATGCTATCAAATCTATCTAATATTCCTCCATGTCCTGGAATTAAGTTACTATAATCCTTTACTCCTGCATATCTCTTTATAGAAGATGCTGTTAGATCTCCAAACTGCGTAATAATTCCGCACAGTGCTCCTAGTAAAAAGAAATGTATTACAGGAACATTAACTCCTCTACTAATTACATATATTCCAAATATTCCACAGGCAATGGTGCTTCCTAAAAAGCCTCCTATGGATCCTTCTACTGTCTTTTTAGGACTTACTTCTGGGCATAGCTTTCTTTTTCCGAAAAATTTACCAGAATAATAAGCCGTAGTATCACAAACCCAGGAAGATATAAAAATAAACCATATTAATAAATTTCCATATTCCTTATTGTTTGTCATTACTATGAAACTAAAAAAAACTCCTATATATAAAAATCCTAAAAATGTCACGGATATATCGATAAAGTTATAGTTTTTATTTAATACAGGAATACACAGCGAAATCAGGATGGCAAATATGATTATAAAAAACAAGCTCTCAAAGTTCATATTATTAGGATATAAATAATATATTATACAAATTGCATATCCTATCCAAGAAATAGGATTTATATTCTTTTCTTTAGATACCTTGTAAAATTCATACATACCACATAACGATAAAATCAAAACTAAATATTTTAAAAATATACCTCCTATAAATAAAAATATAATAAATGGAGATATTATTAGGGCTCCTATATATCTATTGTTCATACAATCAGCTCCTTAAATAATTATTTTATACCTCCAAATCTTCTATCCCTATTTTGAAAGTCATATATTGCTTTATGAAGATGCTCCTTTTTAAAATCCGGCCATTTTATATCAGAATACCAAAATTCGGAATAAGCACATTGCCATAATAAGAAATTACTTATTCTTTGCTCTCCGCTTGGTCTTATAATTAAATCTGGGTCCGGCATATCTTTCGTATAAAGATATTTAGAAAACATTTCTGAATCCATATCTTCTAGCATTATCTTTTCCATATTTAAATCTTCATATAAAAGTTTTATTCCTCTTAAAATTTCATCTCTTCCGCCATAATTTAATGCTAAATTTAATACTAATCCTGTATTATTCTTAGTTTTTTCATAAGCATTTTTAAGCTCTTCCCTGCAAATGCTAGGTAAATTCTCTATTTCCCCTATAGATTTAACAACAACCTTATTTTGGTGTAGTTCCTCTACTTCTTTTTTTAAGTATTCTACTAAAAGTTTCATAAGTGCATTTACTTCTTCTGCTGGCCTCTTCCAATTTTCTGTTGAAAACGCATATAAGGTTAAATATTTCACACCTAAGTTGCTGCACTCTTTTACTATTTGCCTAATATTTTCTACACCTGCTTTATGTCCCATAGGACGCGGAAGATTTCTTTGTTTAGCCCATCTTCCATTCCCATCCATTATAATAGCTATATGTCTAGGTATATTATTTTCATCTAAGGAAATATCTTCATTCTCCTGCTTTTTATTACTAAATAACTTCCACACAAACCATCACTCCATGTTCTCCTTATTAATAAAACCTGCGATTTCGCAGGTTTTTAATAAAATACTATACAGTCATAATTTCTTTTTCTTTTCCTTCTAATATCTTATCAATTTCCTTTATAAAGTTATCAGTTTTCTTCTGGATATCATCTTCAGCTTTTTTAATTTCATCTTCAGATATATCTGATCCCTTTTTTAAGTTCTTAATCTTTTCATTGCAATCTCTTCTTATAGATCTTATAGCAATTTTAGTTTCCTCACCAGTTTTCTTAACTGTTTTTACAAGATTTTTTCTTGTTTCTTCAGTTAATTCAGGTATCATTAATCTTATTATTGTTCCATCACTAGAAGGATTTAATCCTAAATCAGATTTTAAAATAGCCTTTTCAATAGCTTTTATAGCACTTTTATCCCAAGGCTGTATCTGTAAAATTCTTGCTTCTGGTATGGAAATATTTCCAACTTGGCTTATTGGTGTCATAGTTCCATAGTATTCAACTTCAATTTTGTCAAGAATAGCTGGATTAGCTCTGCCTGCTTTCATTGAACCTAATTCATTTTTTAATACTGCAATTGTTTTTTGCATTTTTTCATCAGCTGCTTTAAGTATGTCTTTAATCATAAAAATGCCTCCCCTTATTCTTTAAATATTATAGTACCTATTTTTTCTCCCATTATAGCTTTTTTAATATTGTCAGGAGACTCAAGTCCAAATACTAATATAGGAATATTATTATCCATACATAAAGAAGTAGCAGTGGAATCCATAACCTGTAAACCCTTTTCTAGTACATCTATATAAGTTAATTTGTCAAATTTTACAGCATCACTATACTTATGAGGATCTTTATCATAAACTCCGTCTACCTTTTTAGCAAGTAGTATAACATCTGCTTCTATTTCCGCTGCTCTAAGTGCAGCAGTAGTATCTGTGGAAAAATAAGGATTCCCTGTTCCTGCAGCAAATATAACTACTCTTCCCTTTTCTAAATGTCTCATAGCTCTTCTTCTTATAAAAGGTTCAGCTATTTCTTTCATCTCAATAGCAGTTTGAACTCTTGTGTTTACACCCATTTGCTCTAATGAATCTTGAAGAGCTAATGCATTTATACACGTAGCCATCATTCCCATATAGTCAGCGGTAGTTCTGTCCATTCCATTTCCGTTTCTACCTCTCCAGATGTTTCCTCCTCCAACTACAGCTCCTACTTCTATTCCCATATCTACTAAATATTTAATTTCTTGTGCTATTCTTTGGGCCACCTCAAAATCAATCCCGTAACCCTTTTCTCCTGCCAATGCTTCTCCTGAAAGCTTTAACATGATTCTTTTATACTTAATATTACACATATATTATACCTCCAAGTTGTTAAAAATTACATAGTAATTTTTAAAATACAGCATTTTGGTTTCAAAAAAAGAGAACACAGGGTGTTCTCTTTTAAATTATTACTTAATCTGTTTCATAACTTCTTCTACAAAGTTTTCTTCTTTCTTCTCTATACCTTCTCCTCTTTCATATCTAACGAAAGTAGCAATTTTCATTTCAGCGCCTACTTCTTTAGATTTTTCTTGAAGGTATTTTGTAATAGTATAATCAGGATTTTTTACCCAAACCTGTTCAACTAAACAAACTTCTTTTAAGTATTTTTGTACTCTTCCTTCAACCATTTTATCAACGATTTTTTCTGGTTTTCCTTCATTTAAAGCTTGAACTCTGTATATTTCTCTTTCTTTATCTAAAGTTTCGTGATCTACAAAGTCCTTGTTTAAGAATAAAGGATTTGCTGCTGCTATATGCATAGCTACATCTTTTGCTACTTCTGAAAGTACTGGACTTTCATTTTCGCATTCAATTTTTACTAAAACTCCAATTCTTCCGCCGCCATGAATATAACTCTGGATTGCTCCCTTTTCAACTGCAAATCTATCAAATCTTCTTACAGACATATTTTCTCCAAGTTTTGCAATTAAATTAGTTACAGTATCTTTAACTGTAGTGTTTTCATCAGCTATGTACTTTTCTTCTAGTAATTCTTCAACTGTAGTTACATTTGAATTCGCAACTTGCTTAGCAATATTTTCTGTAAGAGCTTTGAATTCTTCGTTAGCAGCAACGAAGTCTGTTTCACAGTTAACTTCAACTATAGCACCGTTTTTCTTATCTTCAGAAATATAAGTATAAACTAATCCTTCTGCAGCAACTCTGCCTGCTTTTTTAGCAGCAGCGGATAGTCCTTTTTCTCTAAGAACTTCTATAGCCTTTTCTACATCTCCATTAGCTTCTGATAAAGCCTTTTTGCAGTCCATCATTCCTGCTCCAGTTATTTCTCTTAACTCTTTTACCATCTGTGCAGTTATCATAAATACTTCCTCCCGTTTTGTAGTTATTTGTAGTCATTAAAAGGTACATGAAGCCTAAGCTTCATCTACCTTTATATTTACTAGCCTTCTAATTGTTCGCCTTGTCTTCCTTCCATGATAGCATCAGCCATTTTAGCAGTTATTAATTTTACCGCTCTAATAGCATCATCATTTCCTGGAATTACATAATCAACTTCATCTGGATCACAATTAGTATCTACTATAGCTACTACTGGTATTCCTAAAGTTTTAGCTTCAGATATAGCATTTTTTTCTTTTCTTGGGTCAACTACAAATAAAGCTCCAATGTTTCTTACGTCCATTTTCTTTATTCCACCTAGATTTTTCTCTAGCTTTTCTTCTTCTAATCTTAGTTTTATAACTTCTTTCTTTGGTAAAACTTCAAATGTTCCATCTTGCTCCATTTGTTCTAATTCTTCTAATGTTTTGATTCTTCCCTTGATAGTTGAGAAGTTTGTTAACATTCCACCTAACCATCTATTGTTTACAAAATACATGTTAGATCTTATTGCTTCTTCTTGAATAGCTTCTTGAGCTTGTTTCTTAGTACCTACAAATAGAATATCTTTTCCTTCTGCTGCAACTTCTCTTATGAAGTTATAAGCTTCTTCTACTTTTTTTACAGTTTTCTGTAAGTCAATGATATAAATACCATTTCTTTCTGTAAATATGTAAGTAGCCATCTTAGGGTTCCATCTTCTTGTCTGATGTCCAAAGTGTACACCAGCTTCTAATAATTGTTTCATTGAAATAACTGCCATAAATTTATACCTCCTGGTTTTTTCCTCCATTACCTTCATATTATATAAACTACCTCTAAGGCACCATTTATAAAATTAGGTAATGTGTGTATTTTTTCTCACCTTTGATAGTATATCATATGAATTTCTGCTATTCAACATTATTTTAAAAATAATTGCGATAGATTGGTGATTTTTATAGTATATAAAAAAACAGAGCATGGTTTGCTCTGTTTTTTATATAACTATTTTATTTTCTTTAACTCTTCTAATAATTTATCATTCAATATCTTTATGTGAGTTCCCTTCATACCTAATGATCTAGATTCTATTACTCCAGCACTTTCAAATTTTCTTAATGCATTTACTATAACTGATCTAGTAATTCCAACTTTATCTGCTATTTTAGATGCAACTAAAAGTCCTTCGCTTCCGTCTAATTCATTAAATATATGCTCTACTGCTTCTAATTCAGAATAGGATAACGTTCCTATAGCTAATTGAACAACAGCTTTTTTTCTAACTTCTTCTTCTATTTCATCATGCTTAGATCTTAATATTTCAAGTCCGATTATAGTTGCTGCATATTCAGCAAGTACTAAATCATCATCTGTAAAAGTATCATCAAATCTAGCAATTAAAAGTGTTCCTAATCTTTCTCTATTGCCATTAATAGGTACTATAGTGGTTAGCTTATTTTCTATTCCACATTCGATATTATCTCCAAATACACATTTCCCATTATTAGTTAAATTAGATAATGATTCATGAACGTTTAATAACTTATTGTTATAAAATTCAGGGAAACGCATTTCTGTCATTACCTTTTCTTTCACTTCATCACATTCAAATCCAGTAGAAAAATCATATCCTAATATTTTACCTTTTTTGCTTAATATATATACGTTACAAGTTAAGACTTCACTTAAAAGCTTGCATATATCATCAAATACTACTGGTTCAGTTCCTGATTTCTGAAGAATTTTATTTAATCTTCTTGTCTTATTTAAAAGAGATGACATTTGATTATTCCTCCTCTGTTTCATATATGGTTTTATTGTTTTAGTCTTTTCCTAAGGCTACATATATTATATATATATTATAAATCATTATTTAAAATTTATATAGCATTTTTAAGACTTTTTTAAATTTTTAGAATTGTTTTGTACATTACATTATTCATCATAGCATACACTCTATCAAAATTCAACAGCATTTTTTATATTTTGTATACTTTTTTTAGTTTTTCGACATTTATTGCAAACTATTCATTTTTCTTTTCTTCTTTGTATACCTTATTTTTGCATTCTTCATTTATACATTCTAAGTAATTACCCTTACTTTTATTATATTTTTTAACCATATGTCCTCCACAACTAGGACATTTTTCATTTGAAGGTTCAAACCAACTTACAAAGTCACACTCTGGGTAATTACTGCATCCATAAAACTTTCTACCTTTTTTAGTTTTTTTAACTACAATATTACCAGAGCATTTAGGACACTTCGCATCTATTTGTTCCACAATTGGTTTAGTGTTCTTACATTCAGGGTAACCAGGGCAAGCTAAGAATTCTCCAAATCTTCCGTGCTTTATAACCATATTTTTGCCGCACTTATCACATTTTATGTCAGTAACTTTATCTTCTATAGTTATCTTTTCTACTTCTTTTTCGGCTTTTTCAATTAAAACTTTAAGTGGTGTAAAGAAATCATTTACTACCATTTTCCAATTTTCTTTTCCATCTTCTATATTATCTAGCTTATCTTCCATTTCAGCAGTAAATTCTGCATCTACAATAGGCTTGAAATACTCTACTAATATGTTATCAACTATGAACCCTAATTCCGTTGGCTTTAATGTTTTCTTTTCTCTTTCTATGTACTTTCTGTCTAATATAGTAGATATAGTAGGAGCATATGTACTTGGACGTCCTATACCATTTTCCTCTAATGTTTTTACTAAAGTCGCTTCGGAAAATCTAGCTGGTGGTTGTGTAAAATGCTGCTTACTATCTATATTCTTACATACTAATTTATCATTGTTCTCAAGATTAGGGAGCTTTGTGCTTTCGCTTTCATCTTCTGTTGAATACTCATAAAGCTTCATAAATCCATCGAATTTAACAATGGATCCGCTAGCTTTAAAAAAATATGCTCCATTTACAATATCTATTGCTGTTACATCAATTATGCAGGATGACATTTGACTAGCCAAAAATCTATTCCATATTAATGTATATAGCTTATATTGTTCTGGGCTTAAATTTTCTTTAGCTATATCTGGAGTAATTTCAACATTAGTAGGTCTTATAGCTTCGTGAGCATCTTGTATATTCTTTTTACCCTTAAATTCTCTAAATGACTCTGGAACATATTCATTTCCATACTTATCTATTATGAATTGTTTAGCCCCTTCTTGAGCTTCTACAGAAATTCTTACAGAATCAGTTCTCATATAGGTAATCAAACCTATAGCACCATGACCTTTAATATCTATTCCTTCGTATAACTGCTGCGCTACTGACATAGTTCTTTTTGTAGCAAAGTTCAACTTTTTATATGCATCTTGTTGAAGTGTACTAGTAGTAAACGGCGCAAGAGGATTTTTGTTCTTTTTGCTTTTCTTTACGCTTTTTACTATGAATTCTCCAGCTTTTAAATCGTTACTTATTTTATCTGCTTCTTCTTTATTGTTTATTTCTATTTTTTTATTATCTTTTGAATGCAATCTTATTGGAAATGTTTGCTTATCCTTTTCTTTATGAACTATACCTTCAATTGTCCAATATTCCTTTGGTATAAATTTTTCTATTTCAAGTTCTCTATCACATATTAACTTCAATGCTACAGACTGAACTCTACCTGCACTTAATCCCCATCTTACTTTTCTCCAAAGAATAGGGCTAATTTCATAGCCAACTAACCTATCTAACACTCTACGCGCTTGTTGTGCATTTACTAAATTTAAATTCACCTCTCTTGGAGACTTAATAGCATTTTTCACTGCACCTTTAGTTATTTCATGAAAAACAACTCTACATTTTTTACTTTCATCTATTTTTAGTGCTTGCAATAGATGCCATGAAATAGCTTCTCCTTCTCTATCAGGGTCTGTTGCCAAATATACTTCATCACTTTTTTTAGCTTCTTTCTTTAATTTTTCTAACAGTTCTCCTTTGCCTCTTATAGTAATATACTTAGGATTATAATTATTTTCTATATCAACGCCTAGCTGACTTTTAGGCAAATCCCTTATATGTCCCATAGATGCTTCTACTATATAATTCTTTCCCAAATACTTTCTAATTGTTTTAGCCTTTGCTGGTGATTCTACTATAATAAGTTTTTGTCCCATGCTTCCCTCTGATAACTTTTTACCAGAGTTGACACCCCCCTTAAATTCTAATTGCTTTTTTAATTTAAAATTTTCTTATATTAAATACTATTTGCAATTTTAACATAATAATTGCCAGAAAGGCAAGTTATTCTATTTTTTAATTGCAATTCAAATAATACCTCATATAACTGCTTTATGTCAACATTACTATATTTTAATATATCATCAATATACATAGGTGTTTCATTGATAATTGAATATATTTTACTTTCAATCTTATCTAGTTTTATTATATTTTCCTTATCTAATCTTATTTTATCTTTTTTGTTAGAATTATATTCAATATTCAACAAATTACATATGTCTTCCACTGAAGTAAGCGGAAATGCTCCCTCCTTTATTAATTTATTTGTTCCTTTACTAGTTTCAGATAATATTGAGCCTGGAACAGAGAACACATCTCTTCCTTGGTCTAATGCATAGGTAGCAGTAATCAATGATCCACTCCGCTCTGAGGCTTCCACCACTACTACCGCTTCGCTTAATCCGCTTATTATCCTATTTCTTAAAGGAAAGTTATATGAAAGAGGCTCAGTTCCCGGTAAAAATTCCGATACTACACATCCTCTTTTTATTATTTCTTTATATAATTCCCTATTTTGCTTAGGATATATTACATCTACTCCACACCCTAGTACTGCACAAGTAAATCCATTATTTTTTAATGCTCCGAAGTGAGCAAAAGAATCTATGCCCTTTGCCATTCCACTAATTATACTTACTTCTTTTTCACATAGTTCTCTAGATATTATTTCAGATATATTTTCACCGTAATAAGAACACCTACGTGAACCTACTATAGCTACACTTCTATAATGATTTAATGATACTATATTACCTTTATAAAATAAGGCTATAGGAGCATTGCTGCATTCTTTTAATTTAATTGGATAATTTTCCTCATTAAATAGAACCATATTTATTTCTTTATCCTCTAGTACATTTAAGTATTTATTAAGTTCATCTTTATCCCACTGATTTTTCATGAGCAATTTTATTTTTCTTTCTGCTTCAATATCCTTACTTATATATAAATTATTATTACAATACTCGTAAATTGCTTTTGATGCTTTAAATTTATTTAATAAATTTATCTTTAGTTTATTGTTTAATTTGATCTTGACAAACCAAATATCATATAAATTCATATTATACACCTCTTTTATACTACATCACTTAAAAACCTTCTATATTGAATTGCCTCTATTAAATCCTTTTCCTCTATTAACTCTTTTCCCTCTAAATCTGCTAAGGTACGAGCAAGTTTAATCACCTTATGATATACTCTAGTGCTAAAATTAAATTTATTATATATTTTTTCTATAAAAACTTTTTCTTTTTTCCCAAGTACACAATATTTCTTTATTTGAGAAGATGACATTTCTCCATTTGTTCTTATTTGTAAGCCTTGAAATCTTTCCTTTTGTATTTCTCTCGCTCGTTCTATTCTTTGTTTAATAAGTTTAGAACTTTCTTCTTTTTTCCCATTTCCTATGTCTTTAAATTTTAATTTATTTACAAATGCAAATATATCAATTCTATCCATTAAAGGTCCTGACAACTTTGTAATATATCTCTTTCTTTCATAATCACTACATATACAATTCCCTGATCCATAATTCCCACAGGGGCACGGGTTTAAAGAACTCACTAGCATAAAATTACACGGATACTCAACTGTCCCTGTGGATTTTGAAATTTTTACTTTTCTATTTTCTAATGGTTGCCTTAATGCCTCTAATGAACTTCTGTTAAATTCTAACATCTCATCTAAATAAAGTACTCCGTTATGAGCTAAACTTATTTCTCCAGGTAAAAGCTTTGCTCCACCACCTATAAGTGCTATTTTTGACGCTGTATGATGAGGGCTTCTAAAAGGCCTGTTTGATATTAGGTTATATTCATTATTAAGCTCTCCAGCCACACTATATATCTTAGTGCACTCAAGGGATTCCTCATAACTTAAATCCGGTAAAATAGTAGGAATTCTCTCTGCAAGCATAGTTTTTCCTGTACCTGGAGGTCCGTAGAGAATTATATTATGATTTCCAGCAGCTGCTACTTCAATTGCTCTTTTAACACTTTCTTGTCCTATAACCTCCTCAAAGTCAATATTATATTTTACAGTTCTTGATATAGCATCTTCTCCATAAAAAGGCATTAAATCTTTGTACTGCAAGTAAGAAACTACTTCCTTTAAAGTTTCCAGAGGGTAAATCTCTGCATTTTTTACCAAAGATGCTTCTATACTATTAGAAACCGGAATTATAAATTTATTAAACTTATTTTTAATTCCTCCTATTATTATTGGAAGAGTTCCTCTTATACCTCTCAACTCTCCTCTTAAGGATAATTCTCCTAAAAATATATAATCATCTATATCCATAGTAATTTGTTCTGATTCTTTTAAAATTCCTATAGCTATAGCAAGATCAAATAAAGATCCTTCTTTTTTTACATCTGCTGGTGCTAAATTTACCGTTATTCTTCCTACAGGAAACTCAAATCCTGAGTTTATTAAAGAAGTTCTTACTCTTTCCTTTGATTCTTTTATTGCTATGTCGCCTAATCCTACAATATTAAAACTTGGAAGGCCTCTCCCAATATCCACCTCCACATCTACCATAATTCCTTCAACACCTGTGAAAGCAGCAGAATTAACTTTAATAGCCATTTTCAATCACCTCTTCTGCAATTTTAACCAAAATGTGTATTTTTATAATTCATATAAAAATTTTAAACAAAAAAATAAGTACCAAGCATATAGTTTATCTATGTGCTTAGCACTTGCTTTTGCATTGCATGAATATTAAGATTCTTTTCTCTAGCATTCTAAGATATAATTATATTATAATATAATTAACAAAATAGTTAAGTTATTTTACTCAGTTTATAATATATTTTTACTAGAATTAGGAAACAATATTATTTAGAAGATTTAAAAAATGTTTTAAATGAGAGGAGAGTTTTTATGTATTCCTATAAAAAGGATATAGGAAATCTAGGAGAAAATATTGCAGAAAACTATCTTATTGATAGGGGTTATATTATTTTAGACAGAAATTACAGATGTAAGACAGGAGAAATAGATATTATAGCAAAGGACGGAAATTATATAAGCTTTATTGAGGTAAAAACAAGGTATGGAACCCTTTACGGCACTCCCGGGGAATCCGTAAATTATTTAAAACAATATCGCATATATAAAACCGCACAAATGTATATTTTAAAAAAAAGACTTAACAAATTTAATTTTAGATTTGATGTAATTGAAGTAATCTTAAATCATATTAATAATGATTTTTCTATAAAACTTATAAAAGATGCTTTTCAAATATAATATATCATAAAATATTCTTTAAAAAACTCATTCTATGTATTTTGCATGGTCCAAATTTTTTCAATGCTTCTATATGCTCCGCTGTGCCATAACCAGCATTTTTTTCAAATCCATAACATGGATAAGTTTTTGCATAATTGTCCATAATATTATCTCTGTAAACCTTAGCTATTATAGAGGCGCATGCTATACTAGCACTTTTAGAATCTCCTTTTATAACATATTCATTTTTTATATTTATATTTCTTATAGCATATCCATCAGATAAAACAAGGTTAGGCTGTATGTCTAAATTCAAAGTGGATTGTTTTAGAACCTCATTGTTACACCAGCTTATGCCTTTTTCATCTATAATAGTATTATTTATTTCAACAATTTTATAAGAAATAGACTTAGCCTTTATTATAGAACTCAATTCTTCTCTTAGTTTTGCGGATAACTTTTTAGAATCCTTTATACCTAAAATAATATCCTTACTATTTGCTTCATTTAAATTTAAAACCACTGAAGCTCCCACAATTGGCCCTGCTAGGGGGCCTCTTCCTACTTCATCCGTTCCAGAAATATATCCATTACTAATAAAACCTTTATCAAAACTGTACATGTTATTTACTCTTTCAATTTCCTTATTGGTTTTTTCAATAAAATTTTGTAAGCTTATTGAAAGCTTTTGTACATTTTTTCTATGGTCTTTATTTAGTAATTGTATTATTTCTTCTATATTTATTTGAGCTTTTATATCAAAATAATTTTTCTCAATACATTTTATTTTATTTTTGATTTCATCAAATTTTAAATTAATAAAATCCATATTATTTAAATTTTCTATCATAGTTTCTATCCTTCATTATATACTATCAGGTTTTTCAAGAGATATTTTCCCTAACTTTCCAGCTCTAAATTCATCTAGCAGCATAATAGCTACTCTATTATAATCTATTTCTCCTCTTGAAATTACAGCTCCTCTTTTTCGTCCTATATTATCCATATTTTCCAACGCATTATCACTTAAGGTCTCCAACTTATATCTGGTTTTAAGGTTTTCAGGATATTCCCCTTGAAGTTTTTCTATAAGTTTTAATGCTAAAGTTTCTATATCCATTATTTCATCTTTTATAGCTCCTGTAAAAGCTAAATTTAAACCTACTTGTTCATCTTCAAATTTTGGCCATAATACTCCTGGTGTATCTAAAAGCTCAACATCCATTTTAGTTTTTATCCATTGCTTACTTTTAGTAACTCCTGGCTTATCTCCAGTCTTTGCAACACTCGCTTTTGCCATTTTATTTATAAAAGATGACTTCCCTCCATTAGGAATACCTACTACCATTACTCTATCTACAAATTTCATTATGCCCTTATTTTTTATTCTATCATGCTTTTCTTTTAACAGTTCATCTAATAAACCTCTAATCTTATTAGTTCCTTCACCAGTTAAAGCATTAAACGCTATAGCCTTTACATTTTGTTTAGATAAATTCCTTATCCACTGATTAGTTATTTCTTTTTCACTTAAATCAGCTTTATTTAAAAGAATTATTCTAGGCTTATCACCACAAATTTCTTCTATTTCAGGATTTGCACTAGATTTCACTATTCTGGCATCTCTTATTTCAATTACTGCATCCACTAACTTAAGATTTTCTTTTATTTGCCTTCTCGTTTTTGCCATATGACCTGGAAACCAGTTTATTGCCATATCCATATATCTCTATCCCTTCTTTAGTTTATTAGTTTATACTTCCAAAGTTTTTAAAAGGATAAACCCTTAAAGCAGCTCTTCCTACTACCATGTTATATTTTACAAACCCAACTCTAGAATCTCTGCTATCCAAACTATTATTTCTATTATCACCTAAAACAAACACTGTTCCTGATGGTACTGTTACTTCAGGAAAGTCCTCCATTTTTTGTTCAAATATATAGTCCTCACTTTGAGAAACTCCATTTATAAATAATGTATTATTTTCTATCTTAACTTTATCCCCTTCTACTGCTACTACTCTTTTTATAAACTTTTCTTTAGGATTTGCTGGATATTTAATAACAACAATATCCTGTGGTTTTGGTTTTCTAAAATAATATGAAACTTTTTCAACAATAAGTCTATCCTTATTATGAAGCGTAGGATACATAGATAATCCATCCACATTCACTGTTTCAAATACAAAAGTTATTATTAAAAACGCTGCTATTATTGCTATAAGTATAGATTTACCTAATTCTACTAACTCTTTCATCATACGACAACACCACCTAATATATAAAAAAGGGACTTATTAAGCCCCATTTTTATTATAATCTTTCTTTTACTTTTGCAGCCTTACCTACTCTATCTCTTAAGTAGAATAACTTAGCTCTTCTTACTTTACCTCTTCTAACAACTTCGATTTTTTCAACAGTTGGAGCATTAACTGGGAATGTTCTTTCAACTCCTACATTGTAAGCAACTCTTCTTACAGTAAAAGTTTCTCTTAATCCACCGTTTTGTCTCTTAATTACTGTTCCTTCAAAAATCTGTACTCTTTCTCTGTTACCTTCTTTAATTCTTACATGTACCTTTAAAGTATCTCCGACATTAAATTCAGGTAAGTCATTTCTGATTTGTTCAGCTTCTATAGCTCTTATTACATCTAACATTGTGCATTCCCTCCTTGAAAATATGTAACGTTCGTGCCCATAGTTTTAGACAGAGGAACGTCCGTACTAGCACAAAGCTTATTTTAACATATATATATTTATTTTTCAACAACAAACTATGATTTTTTCTTCCATTTTTTTAATAATTTAATATCTTCTTCTGTTAAATTATAGTTTTTAAATAAATCTGGTCTTCTTTCTTCCGTTATAGTTAAAGATTGAAGTTTTCTCCATTTCCGTATATTTTCATGATGCCCTGATGTTAATACCTCCGGCACTCTTTCCCCTCTAAAAACTTCAGGTCTAGTATACTGTGGATATTCTAAAAGTCCATCATAAAAGGATTCATCCATAAAACTTTCACTACTCCCTAAAACATCTGGGATTAGCCTGCAAATGGCATCAACTATAGGTATACATGCCATTTCCCCTCCAGTCAAAACAAAGTCACCTAATGAAATTTCCATATCTATGTGATTATAAACTCTTTCATCAATTCCTTCATAATGACCGCAAACAAATATTAGTCCTTTTTCCTTAGAAAGCTCCTTTGCCATTTCTTGATTAAATGTTTTTCCCCTTGGTCCTAGAAATATAACTTTTCCTGAGTTTAACTTTTTTGCATGGTTTATAGCATCCACTACAGGTTGAGCTGACATTACCATACCTGCACCACCGCCATATGGATAGTCATCTACCTTTCTATGTTTGCTTTCAGTAAAGTCTCTTATATTTACAGTATTTATATTTATAATATTATTTTTTATAGCCCTACCCATTATACTGTGGTTAAAAATTTCAAACATCTCTGGAAATAGGGTTAATATATCTACTCTGACATCCATTGTGAAACAGGCTTTATAATTACTTTTTTTTCTTCAATATTTATATTAACCACAATATCTTTTAACGCTGGAATAAGTAGTTCTTTTTTTTCTTTAATCCAATATACATCATTGCTTTTAGTTTGTATTACATCTGCTATTTTACCTAAATCTTCCCCATTTTCATCATACACTGTACATCCAATTAAATCAGCTATGAAAAAGGTACCTTCTGGAAGCTTTTTAGCATCATCTCTTTTTACTTCTATGTATTTGTTTTTATATTTCATTGCTTGTTCAATAGAGTCTATTCCTTCTATTGTTAAAATCAGTTTATCATTTTGAAATTTAACATCTAATATATTTGTTTCTTTGTTATCAATAAATATTTTCTTTAAGGTTTTAAATACTTTTATATCATCAGTTAGAGGAAACACCTTTACTTCACCTTTTAATCCATGGGTGTTTATTATTTGACCTACGCTTAAATACTCTTTCATCGCAAATAATCTCCTTTTAAAAAAAAGAGTTAGGCATCCCTAACTCTTTAGTTCTTTTATAATATTTCAACAACAACTCTCTTGTTTTCCTTAATAGCTGCTGCTTTAACTACAGTTCTAATAGCTTTAGCTATTCTTCCCTGTTTTCCTATTACTTTTCCCATGTCTTCTGGAGCAACTCTCAATTCTAAAATCACTGATTGCTCTCCAGTTATCTCATTCACTTGAACCATATCAGGGTTATCAACTAAGGACTTAGCTATAATTTTAACTAATTCTTTCATTTAATACACCCCCATATTATTTTCCAAGCTTCTCTGAAACACCAGACTTAACAAAAAGTCTTTTAACTATTTCTGTTGGTTGAGCACCATTATTTATCCACTGAATAGCTTTTTCTTCATCTATCTTTATAGTTGCTGGTTCAGTGATTGGGTTGTAGTAGCCTATTTCATCTATGAATCTTCCATCTCTTGGGGATCTGGAATCTGCTACAATAACTCTATAGAAAGGAGCTTTTTTAGCACCCATTCTTCTTAGTCTTATCTTAACTGCCATGTTTTTTCACCTCCTTTAAAAGTAAAACATTTAATATATTAGAAAGGTAATTTTCCAAATAGGCCTTTTTTCTTCTTAAAGCCTTTTTGCATTCCCTTCATTTGCTTCATCATTTTTTTCATTTCTTCAAATTGCTTTAAAAGCTTATTGATATCTTGAATAGTTGTGCCTGATCCACTAGCTATTCTTTTCTTTCTTGAAGAAGAGCCACTTACTAAGGAAGGATTTCTTCTTTCTTTAATAGTCATAGAACTTATAATAGCTTCTGTTTTCTTAAGTTCTTTTTCACCTTGACTAAGGTCTACTCCTTGAAGTTCCTTAGTACTTATGCCAGGAATCATTTCTATTATTTTATTTAAAGGTCCTAAGTTTTTCATTTGCTGCATTGATTGTAGGAAATCCTCTAAATTAAATTCCTGATTCATAATGCGACTGCTAAGTTTTTCTGCTTCCTTTTCATCTATTGCTTGTTGAGCTTTTTCTATTAAAGTCAATACATCTCCCATACCTAATATTCGAGATGCCATTCTATCTGGATGAAAAACTTCAAAGTCATTCATTTTTTCGCCTATACCTACAAACTTTATAGGTCTTCCAGTAATAGCCTTTATAGAAAGAGCTGCTCCACCTCTAGTGTCACCATCTAACTTTGTGAGTACAACTCCTGTAATATCTAATTTACTATTAAAACTTTCTGCTACATTTACTGCATCCTGTCCTGTCATTGAATCCACTACAAGAAGTATTTCATCAGGGTTTACACCTTCCTTTACATCTTGCAGTTCCTTCATTAAGTCTTCATCTATATGTAATCTTCCTGCTGTATCTATTATAACTACATTTAAGTTATTGTCCTTAGCATGCTTTATAGCGGCTTTAGAAATATCTACAGGACTTACTTTATCGCCTAAAGAAAATACAGGAATATCTATTTGTTTTCCTACTACCTGTAACTGCTTTATTGCAGCAGGTCTATATATATCACAAGCTGCAAGTAGTGGCTTTTTATTTTTCTTCTTTAACTGAAGAGCAAGCTTTCCAGCTAGTGTGGTTTTACCAGCACCCTGTAAACCTACAAGCATTATTACAGTGATATCATTTTGAGCAAAATTTATCTGACTTTCTGTGGTTCCCATAAGTTCTACGAGTTCTTCATTTACTATTTTTATTACTTGCTGACCAGGTGTTAAACTTTCTAGCACCTCGTTACCCATAGATTTCTCACTTACTTTTTTCACGAAGTCTTTAACTATTTTATAATTAACATCTGCTTCTAAGAGAGCAAGCTTTACCTCTCTCATGGCTTCCTTTATATCTTTTTCCGTAAGTTTTCCCTTACCTTTAAGCTTTTTTAAAGTTTCTTGAAGCTTAGAAGCTAATCCTTCAAAAGCCATACATATCCTCCCTAAATATTATCTATCAACTGAGTTCTTATACAATCAACTATTTCTATTTGATTTTTATCACAATCTTTTTCTAACTTTTCTAGTTCAACTAGAATATTTTTTTTAACATTTGCCAATTGCATATTCTTTTGCATTATCTTCAGTTTTAATTCATAATCTAATAAAAGCTTATTACATCTCTTTGTTAAATCATAAATAGCTTGCCTACTAGTATTTGTATGTTCTGATATTTCTGCTAATGAAAAATCTTCATTATAATAAAGATTCATAATATACCTTTGTTTTTCCGTAAGTAAAGCACCGTAATAATCTAAAAGCAATGAAATTTCTATTCTTTCATCCATGAGTTTTGTGCTAGTGCACACTCACTCCCCTATCATTTATTGACGAATTATATAATATCAAACTTTTAGATGGCTGTCAAGTATTTTTACTTAACAGCTATTTAAAAATTAAATTATACTTTAATCATTGTAAAAGCAACGATTGACAAACTATCCAAGACATTAAAATAGTGCTTCAACAAATTCTTCAGGATTAAATTCTTGCAAATCTTCTATTCCTTCTCCTACTCCAATAAGTTTTACTGGAATATCTAGTTGATGTTTAATAGAAATAACTATTCCACCCTTAGCTGTACCATCTAACTTAGTAAGTATTATTCCATCAACTTTACATACTTCCATAAACTGTTTAGCTTGAATTACCGCATTTTGACCAGTTGTAGCATCCAAAACAAGATAGGTATGTTTTTCTGCTTCAATATATTCTCTTTCTATAATTCTATTTATCTTACTTAATTCATCCATAAGATTTTTTTTATTATGAAGTCTTCCCGCAGTATCACATATGAGAACATCGGTATTTCTTGCTTTGGCTGCCTGTATAGCATCATATACTACTGCTGCAGGATCTGAACCTTCTTGATGCTTTACTAAATCAACCCCTGATCTTTTACTCCATACTTCCAGTTGATCTATAGCCGCAGCTCTAAATGTATCTGCAGCAGCCATCAACACCTTATACCCGTTATTTTTAAGTTTAGCTGAAATTTTTCCAATAGATGTAGTTTTACCAACACCATTTACTCCAACTATTAAAAGTATTTCAGGAGTTTTTTCTGGATTAATAGATACACTTTCTTCTCCTAATATATCTAATATAACTTTTTTAAGACATGGTTTTACTTCTACAGGATCTTTTATCTTATCTTCTTTTATTTTTTCTTTTAATCTATCAATTATTTCTAAAGAAGTTTCTACACCTATATCTGAAGTAATAAGTATTTCCTCTAGTTCTTCAAATAAATCCTCATCAATATTTACATATAATTTTAGCATTTGGCTAATCTTATCTGTAAAATTCCCCTTGGTTTTATTAAGTCCTTGTTTTAATTTTTCAAAAAATCCTCCAAACATGTTATCGCTCCTTATGTTGTTAAATTTACTGATACTATTTTTGAAACTCCTTTTTCCTCCATGGTAACTCCATATAAAACATCACTAGATTCCATAGTTCCTTTTCTATGAGTAATAACTATAAACTGTATATTCTCAGAAAACTTCTTTAAAAATTCAGCATACCTTGCTACATTTGCATCATCTAATGCTGCCTCTATTTCATCTAATATACAAAAAGGAGTAGGTTTCATTTTTAATATAGCAAATAATAATGCTATGGCTGATAGAACCTTTTCTCCACCAGACATCAAATTTATATTTTGTAACTTTTTCCCTGGAGGCTGTACATTTATATCTATAGTACCTGTGAGTTCATCCCCCGTTAATATAAGGTCTGCACTTCCTCCTCTAAATAATTCATTAAATGTTTCATTAAATATAGTTCTAAGCATATGGAAATTTTCATTAAAAACACCTTTCATCTTTTGAGTCATTTCTTCAATAACATTCATAAGCTCATTTTTAGCTTTTATCAAATCCTCTTTTTGGCCATTCATAAAACTAAACTTCTCTTGAATTTCCTTATACTCTTCTATGGCTCCTACATTTACTACGCCTAAATTTGATATACTCATCTTTATACTTGAAATTTCTTGCTTATATTTGCTTATATCCTCTATTTCAACTTTAAAGTCCAAAGCCGTATAAGAGTCTATTTCGTGTTCTTCATATAGTTTATTTTCAAGACTTTGTTCTTCAGTTTGAAGCTTAGTTAAATTTACTTCATATTTGTGAAATTCACTATCCTTCTTTTCTTTAAGAATATGAAATTCCTCTAACTGAGCCTGATATAAATTTATTTTTTCCTTTACTTTTATAAGTTCTACTTCTCTATCCTTAAATTTAATATCTAAATTATTTATAACTTCATTTATGAATTCTATCTTACTATTATTATCCTTAGTTTTCAGTTGAAACTCATGGATATTATCTGCTGAATTTTTTATGGATATTATTAATTTGTCTTTTCTTTCTTTAAAATCATTTATTTCTTTATCTAATCTTTCTACTTCTTTTACATTATTTAAATGCATTTCATCTACTTGAGCTTTTTCTATTCTCTTTGACGTTAAAGCTTCTTTTATTTTTTCTAGTTCACCTTGTTTATATGAAATTGATTTTTCTATGTCTGAAATTTTATTTACATTTTCACTTTGTAATTTTTCTAATTTATTAACTTTTTCTTCTTTTATATCTTTTTCTTTAATATTTTCTTGTATATCTATATCTATAGAACTAATTTCACTTTTAGATATATTTAAATTATTTCTCAATCTAGCGGTTTCACTATCAATGTGAGAAAGTTTTTCTTTAAGTTTGGTAATTTCTATATTTTCATAATAAACTTGGTCTTTTAAATTTAAGTTTTCTTCATCTAATTTTTTAACAATTTGATTTAAATTGTTAACTTCACTATTACATTTATCTATTTTTAGTGAAGTTTTTTTTATAGAATTATCTATTTCTTCTATTTCTCTTTTTCTTCCTATAACATTAGTATTTTTATTATTATAAATACTACCTCCTGTTAAGGAACCACCAGGATTTATCACTTCTCCAGATAATGTTACTATTTTATAACTGTAAGCACATCTTTTAGCTAATATAAGTGCATTATCCATATTATCACATATAATCGTTTTCCCCAATACATAATCAATTGCTGAAGTAAACTTGCTATTATATTTTATAAGTTCACTTGCGATACCAATGTAGCCATTCATGCTTTTTATATCTTTATTTAATAAAACCCTCTTACCTTTAATAATGTTTAGAGGTAAAAAAGTCCCTCTACCTAAATTATTTTGTTTTAAATACTTTATAAGTGTTTTAGCAATTTCTTCTTCAGAGGTTATAACATGTGAAATAGCCCCTCCTAAAGCTATTTCTATTGCCTTCTCATAAAGTTTGTCAACTTCAATTATTTCTCCTAATACAAACGCATTGTTTGTGGCTTCTGGAATTCTCCCCTTATCTATAGCTTGCATAAGGTTTTTTATTGATTTTGAATATCCTTCATACTGCTTATCTAAATTCAATAAAAAATTATGATTAGCTTCCAACTTATTATAAATTGAGTGCAATTCTTTTGTCTCTTTTTCTTTTATTAATAACTTATCTTTAAGTGTAGATAATTCTTTCTTGTTTATGTTTATGTTTTCTTCATATGAATTTATTTTACCCTTTAGCTTATTTATTTCCAAATGAAGCATTTCTTTAGTACTATTATTTATTTGTATAGAATTAATAAAGCTCTCGCAGGAAATCTTTAGCTGACTAAGTTTTTTATTTAATCCTTCTATATTATTATTAATTAGTAATATGTTATTTCTAAAAGAAGACACCTTACTCAAGTACTCTATATGGCATTCTTTAATCTCTTTTAATACTTTTTCTTCATCTTCCAATTCAGAATTTAAGCGTAAAATAACATTTTCCTTATCTAAAACATATTTATTTAATTCTTTACTTTTTATAGATATATCACTAAGACATTTTTCAGAAAGATTTCTAGTCTTAGATAACTCTTCTATCTTTTTATCTATTTCCTCTAAATCTTTTGTGGAACTCACTGTAATATTTTCTAAATTAGCTATTCTCTCCAATAATATATTATTTTCAGATATTATATTTGCTAGTTCTTCTTTTTTAGTATAATAAGTTTTTCTTTCTTCTAAACTTTCATCTTCAAATTTTTTCAGTTTTTCATTCCATATATCTAACTCTTTTTTACAATTATCATTTTCATTATGTAAAGTGTTCAGATCATTCTTTATATCTTTTATTTTATTACTTATTTCACCTATATCAGTACTTAATTTCTCAATAGAGTGAACTATTATATTTACTTCCTTTGACTTTAACTCCTCACTTAATCTTAGAAACTTCTTAGCCTTTTCACTTTCTACTCTTAAAGGCTCTAATCTTTCTTCATAAGTAGTTAATATATCAGATATTCTAGTTAAATTACTCTCTGAATTTTGCATTTTTTTTTCCGCTTCTTGTTTTCTTGTTTTAAACTTTACTATTCCTGCTGCTTCTTCTAAAAGACTTCTTCTTTCTTCTGTTTTTCCACTTAATATAGCATCTATTTTACCCTGTCCTATTATGGAATAACCTTCTTTTCCTATACCTGTATCCATAAATAGTTCCTGTATATCTTTTAATCTGCACTGTGTATTATTTATATAATACTCACTGTCTCCAGACCTATAAATTCTTCTAGAGACTGTAACGTCTGTATATTCTATAGGGAGTTCTAATTTAGTATTATCTAAGGTAAGGGATACTTGAGCAAGACTTACAGGTTTTCTAAATTGCGTTCCGGCAAAAATTACATCTTCCATTTTGCCACCTCTTAAGCTTTTAACACTTTGCTCCCCTAAAACCCATCTAACAGCATCGGATATATTACTTTTACCACTACCATTAGGTCCTACTATAGACGTTACTCCTCT
Source organism: Clostridium peptidivorans (assembly GCF_900205925.1). Taxonomy (GTDB): domain Bacteria; phylum Bacillota; class Clostridia; order Clostridiales; family Clostridiaceae; genus Clostridium_AK; species Clostridium_AK peptidivorans. The sequence continues at coordinate 153,801 of NZ_OAOD01000001.1, forward strand.
TTTAAACGTAAGTTCTGTTTTATTTGCAAAGGATTTAAATCCCCTTATTTCAATTGATTTTAAAAACATTTACCATAGCTCTCCTATCTTCCAATCACAAGAGGTAACAAGCTTACTATAAACATTATAAGCACTACATATACCATTATTTTTTGCATTTTATCTCTTTTGGCTTTTTTCATAAAAAACACCTCTAATTAAAATATTTAATAATATACTAGTTTATATTAAAAAAACTAAAATATCAACGCTAAAAATAAAAACCATGATTCCCATGGTTTTTTATATACTATCTTGGCTGCACAATAAATTTAATTGCTGTTCTTTCTTCCCCTTCTATATTAACTTCTGAAAAAGCTGGAACCACTACCAAATCAATCCCATTAGGAGCTACAAATCCTCTTGTAATAGCAATTGCCTTTACTGCTTGATTTACTGCTCCTGCTCCTACCGCCTGTACCTCTGCACTGCTCTTTTCCTTAATTGCTGCGGCCAACGCCCCTGCTACTGATTTAGGTTCTGATTTAGATGAAACCTTTAATATTTCCATATATACTTCCTCCCCATATACCATAAAATAATCACTCCAATTATAGTTCAATTATCTTATTCTATATGAGCTTTAAATATCCTTCTTTGTACTTATTTATTATATACTCATGCATCGACAATTTAACACAATTTTCATCTAATTTTAAAATTAAATTACCTAATTTAATATTAGAATTTTGAACAACCTTAAAACTAACTGTCTTTAAATTACTTATCATGTCATAAAAAAATTCCTTTTTATTTGAATAAAGCTTAGATATATCTTTGTTATTAATTTCTATTATAACCTCACCATTATATTTTAAAGGAATATTTTCAAATATCATATCATTCATTATACTACTCTCTACAAGTTCTCTAAATGCAGGATGAAATGGTCCTTCAACAATTTCTTTTCCTACATTTATTTCTTCTGTAGGCTGAAGACCTATTCTTATAACTTTAATATTATTAGATATAAGCATTCCGTAAATTACTTTAGTTATTTTTATTGCCTCACTTAATGAATATGGTGTATATGAATTATTGTTAAGCATAAATTCCATAGGAGTGTTTTTTACCACCAGGGCTGGATAAATTCTGCATATCTCTGGTTTCATAGATATTACTTTTTCCGTGGTTTCTATATCCTTTTTAAAGTTATCTCCAGGCAATCCCAGCATTATTTGATGGCCTAAAGTAAATCCATATTCTTTAATTAATTTAGAAGAAGTATATACCACCTCTTCTTCATGTCCTCTGCCAGATAATTTAAGAACCTCATTATCTAAGGATTGTACGCCTAGCTCTATTATATCTACTCCATATTCTTTTAAGTTATCTAATATCTCTTTATTTATACAATCTGGACGAGTGGAAAGTCTTATATACTTTATTTTGCCTTCATCTTTATAATACTTAGCTACCTTGAGAAGTGATTTTTGCCTATTTATATCTATTGCAGTAAAGCTTCCTCCAAAAAACGATACTTCTATAACCGCATTATCATTTTTTATGGTATTCAAATAACTTTTTATTACATTATGAGTATACTCCTCATCTACTGTCTCATGAATTCCAGTTATAGAGCTTTGGTTGCAAAAGACACAATTATATGGACATCCTTCATGAGGTACAAAAATAGGGATTATATAGTAACTTTTACTCATTATCTTCCTCCATAGTTTTAATAGCTTCTTTTGCTGCATTTTGCTCCGCTTGTTTTTTACTATATCCTGAACCATGACCTAATATTTTATCATTTAGCTTAACTTGAGTATAAAACTTTCTTCTATGAGGTGGCCCTTCATATTTTAAAAGATCATAAATAATTTCAACATCTCCTCGTTCTTGAAGCTTTTCTTGGAGCTTTGTCTTATAATCTAATATTATTTCATCCCTCATAGCTTTTTCAATTATATTAAAAAAGTTATGTATTACAAATTCTCTTATGACTTCTATACCCTTATCTAGATATATTGCGGCAATAACAGCTTCTACACAATCCGCAAGTATCGATACCCTGTCTCTTCCTCCAGTCAATTCTTCGCCTTTACTCATATTAATATATTGACCTAATTCCCATCTTTGAGCAACTTCAAACAATGAATTTTCACATACAATAAGAGATCTCTTTCTAGATAATTCTCCTTCTGATTTGTTTTTATAATTCTTAAACAAATATTCTGTTATAATAAGCTGAAGTACAGAATCACCTAAAAATTCTAATCTTTCATTATATCCTATATTCTTTTTTTGATTAGCATACGAACTATGAGTAACAGCTGTATCTAAAAGCTTTTCATCTTTAAATATAACTTTTAATTTTCTCTGTAATACTTTTAATTCTACATCACTTTTCATAACCTCTAACTCCTCTTAGAAGTTTATTCTTCAACTTGCTTTTTAAACTTAAACAAATTCAAGGATAAACTTTTAGCTTATTTATTAAATTTTAAAGTCCCGTAAATATCCACGGGACTTTAAAATTACTCTTCAGTATGAGCTTTTATATATTCTACAATATCTCCTACTGTATTAATGCTTTCAGCTTCTTCATCTGGAATTTCCAAATCAAATTCTGTTTCTAAAGCCATTATTAACTCAACTATATCAAGTGAGTCAGCTCCTAAATCATCAACAAAGGATGATTCCATTGTTATTTCTTCTGCATCAATTCCTAATTGTTCTGAAATTATATTTTTAACCTTTTTAAAAATCATAACTTTACCTCCCCGAATTCTTTTAATTAGATAATATTATATATTAATCATATCGTCAATATTATTAAGCTTCATTTAAGCTTATAAGTTCTTCTTTTATAAGTTCAATAATATTGTTGTTATGATAATTAATACATTGTCTTACAGCATTCTTAAATGCTCTTTTATCTGAGCTGCCATGTGCCTTAACACATATTCCATTTACACCTAAAAAGGCAGCTCCTCCATATTCCTTGTAGTCAAATTTTTTCTTTATATTTTTAAAAACAGGTTTTAATAAAGCTCCTCCTATCTTAGTTGAAAAAGAGCTCATTATTTCTTCCTTTAATATATTAAATATATTAAAAGCCGTTCCTTCATACATCTTAAGAACAGTATTTCCTACAAACCCATCACAAACTAAAACATTTACATCTCCGGTAGGAATATCTCTAGGCTCTACATTTCCTATAAAATTTAAATTAGACTCTTTCAAAAGAGTATATGCAGCTTTTGTAAGTTCATTACCCTTTTCTTCCTCTGCACCTATATTTATAAGTCCCACTGAAGGATTATCTTTTTTTAATATTTTCTCAAAGTATATCTTGCCCATTGATGCAAATTGAAGTAAATTATCAGGTTTGCATTCTGCATTAGCTCCTACATCAATAATCATAAATGGTGAATTTTTTCCTGGCATTATTGGAGCTAAAGCTGGTCTATCTATTCCTTTAATTCTTCCTACTATAAATAATGCACCCGCCATAAATGCTCCTGTGCTGCCAGCTGAAATTATAGCATCAGCTTCCTTTGATTTTACCAAATTAAGTGCTTTATTTAAACTAGAGTCCTTTTTCTTTCTTATAGCCATAACAGGTGGTTCATTAGAAGATATTACTTCTTTAGCATCTATTATACTCAATAAATTTTTATCGTATTCATAATTAGATAATTCTTTATTTAAAAGGTCCTCAGGTCCTGTAATAAGAAACTTTAAATCTTTAAACTCATTTAATGCTTCTATACATCCAGCGATTACTTCTTTTGGAGCTAAATCTCCTCCCATGCCATCCACTGCTATAATCATAGTTACGAATTTCCTTTCAATAAAAAACTTGGTATTTTATCTGTAAAAAGTATATACTAATTTTTTAATAAATACAAGATGAAATGAAATAAAAAAATATAATTTTCAAGACATAAAATAAAAGAAAGTCAAAAGACTTTCTTTTATTTTTCAGTAGCTACAACTTCTTTTCCTTTATAATATCCACAGCCTTTACAAACTCTATGCGCAAGTTTCATTTCATGGCACTGAGGACATTCAACTATTCCTGGCAAGCTTAATTTGAAAGTTTGTGCTCTTCTAGAATCTCTTCTACCTTTAGAGAACCTTCTTGCTGGATTTCCCACAGTAAACACCTCCTTAGTTTTATCGAAACAATTCCTTTAACTTAGCCAATCTAGGATCTATATCTTCATCTCCACAATTACAAGTTGAGTGATTTAAATTAGTTCCACAATTCTGGCAAAGACCTTTACAACTTTCACTGCAAAGCCTTCTAATTGGTAAGTAAAGTATAATGTTATTTTCTATAATTTCTGTGATGTCAATAACATCACTATCTATAAAGATGCAATCATCATCTTTATTGGCATCATCATTAGAGAATTTTTCCTCAATAGAAAACTCCATGTCTCTATCAAAATTCCCTAAACATCTTGAACAGCTAAGTTCAATCTTAACCTTTGCTTTAGCATCAAGTGATATTTCATTTCCTAAGGCACTTAATGTACCCTTAACTTCAATGGGAGTTAGGAATTTAACTTCTTCTTTCCCATCATAAAAACCATCTTCTTCAAAGCAAAGATCTATATTTTTTTTGGTAATCTTTTTTCTTAATAAATCAGATATATCTATCTTCATCTTTTCTCACCTCAATGAATTAGCCACAATTTATTATATAAAGATGATAAGTAAAAGTCAAGTTTTATTTGTTTTTTTGCTAAAATATGAAAATTTATGTGCTATTTATTTTCAACTATTTCCTTAGTATCTCTAGCTATCATAAGCTCTTCATCAGTTGGTATAACATATACTTTTACTGAAGAATCAGGAGTACTTATTTCTTTAGCAAATCCTCTTCCTTCATTATTTTTCTTTTCATCTATTTTAATTCCTAAGAATTCTAGATTCTTGCATATTTCACTTCTGCTTAATGCTGAATTTTCTCCAAGTCCTGCAGTAAATACTAAGCAATCTACTCCGCCCATCGCTGCTGCATAGGAACCTATAAATCTCTTTACTTTATAGTGGAATACATCAAGTGCAAGTTCAGCTCTATGATTTCCTGATTCAGCTGCTTCTTCTATATCTCTAAAGTCACTGCTTACTCCTGAAATTCCATATACTCCTGATTTTTTATTTAATAGGTTGTTTATTTCATCTATACCTAAGTTTAATTCTTTCATAAGGAAAGTTATTATAGCTGGGTCTACATTACCAGATCTAGTTCCCATAGCTACACCTTCTAATGGAGTAAAGCCCATACTTGTTTCTACTGATTTTCCTCCATCAACAGCACATATACTAGCTCCATTTCCTAAATGGCATGTAACTATTTTTAAATCTTCTATGTTCTTACCCATCATTTCTGCTGCTACATTTGAAACATATCTATGAGATGTTCCATGGAATCCATATTTTCTAATTCCATAATTTTTGTATAGTTCGTATGGTAAAGCATACAAATATGCATATTCTGGAATAGTTTGATGGAATGCAGTGTCAAATACCGCTACCATAGGAGTATTTGGCATAAGAGCTTTGCATGCATTTATTCCTATTATGTTTGGAGGATTATGTAATGGTGCAAGTTTTATACAATCTTCTAAGGATTTCATTACTTCATCGTTTATTAAAACAGAATTTGCATACTTTTCTCCACCATGCACAACTCTGTGTCCTACTGAAGATATTTCTGACATATCTGAAATAACTCCATGTTCTTTATCTACAAGAGCACCTAATACTAATCTTATAGCATCTTTATGATCTTTCATTGGCTCTTCAATTATATATTTTTCTCCATTAACCTTTTGAGTAAGTATAGAACCTTCTATTCCAATTCTTTCAACAAGTCCCTGTGCTAGAGCAGTTTCATTGCTCATATCTATTAACTGATATTTTAAAGATGAACTTCCACAATTAATTACTAATATTTTCACTTTAATATTCTCCTTCCAGATCTGTTTTACGTTTAATATATTTAATATAAATTAATACAATAAATTTTACTGATTTTGAGCTTGAACTGATGTAACTGCAACAACGTTTACTATATCTTCTGGACTGCATCCTCTTGATAAGTCATTTATAGGTTTTGCAAATCCTTGAGTTATAGGGCCTATTGCTTCTGCCTTAGCAAATCTTTGAACTAACTTATATCCTATATTTCCTGCCTGTAAATCAGGAAATATTAATACATTTGCTTTTCCTGCTACTGGACTATTTGGAGCTTTAAGACTAGCAACTTTATCAACTATAGCTGCATCTAATTGTAATTCACCATCAATTTTAATGTCTGGTCTCATTTCTTTTGCAAGCTTAGTTGCTGTAGTAACTTTCTCAACTAGTTCGTGACTAGCACTTCCCATAGTTGAGAAAGAAAGCATAGCTACTTTAGGTTCCATATTGCAAAGTGATTTTGCAGTTTCTGCAGTACTTATAGCTATAGATGCTAATTCTTCTGCAGTAGGATTTGGATTAACAGCACAGTCTGAGAAAAGTAATAGCCCATCTTGACCATATACAGAATCTGGGACTACCATAATAAATGCACTAGATACAACTGAAGCACCTGGAGCTGTTTTTACTATTTGTAGGCCTGGTCTTAACAAGTCTCCTGTAGTATGTATTGCACCAGAAACCATACCATCAGCATCGTTTAGCTTTACCATCATAGTACCAAAATATAAAGGATCTTTTACAACTTTAAGTGCTTTTTCAATAGTCATACCTTTGCTTTTTCTTAATTCATATAATTCTTTTGCATATCCTTCTGTCTTATCACTAGTTTCAGGATCTATTATTTCTGCTCCCTCTACGCTAACCCCTAATTTATTTGCCATTTCATGAACTTTTTCTTTATTTCCTACTAAAACTATATTTGCAAGCTCATTTTTTATTATCATTTCACAAGCTTTTATGTTTCTTTCTTCTTCCCCTTCAGGAAGGACAATTTTCATTTTATTGGATTTTGCTTTTTCCCATATTTGTTCCATTAACTTCATAATAAATAATACCTCCACACATTAATTAATTAAAGCACAATATATAATATAGGCTTTTTATATAAGCTTTTCAAGGGTTAATTTAAAAAAAATATATATTATTTAAAATTTATACATCCATTTTCTGGCCAAATTTTATGAAAAAGTATAGTATTTTTAAAAAAAAGTGTTAAATAATTATCAATGTTTGTATAATTTGAAAATTTGTCTATAATAATTTATGTAAACAATATAAATTAATTACTAATATTTGGAGGATAATTATGAAAATAACAGGTATAGTTGTTGAATATAATCCCTTGCATAATGGTCATGTAATTCATGTAAAAAAAACCAAGGAAGTTACTAAGTGTGATGGTGTTGTTGCTGTAATGAGTGGTCATTTTGTTCAAAGGGGTGCACCTGCCATTTTAGACAAATGGACCCGCACAAAAATGGCACTTTTAAATGGAGTAGACTTAGTAATCGAACTTCCCGTATTATATAGTATTTCTTCAGCTGAATTTTTTGCCTGGGGTAGTATGAGCTTACTTAATAGCTTAGGTATAGTTGATTCTTTATGTTTTGGCAGTGAAAGCGGTAATATACTAGATATTATGAAGATATCTAATATTCTTGTTAATGAGCCTTTAGAATTTAAAACTAGTTTAAAGAAATATCTAGATGAAGGAAATACCTTTCCATTAGCTCGCAACTTAGCATTGTACGAATATTTAGGAAATAACAAAAAAAATTGTTTGTCCTTTAACAATTTTTTTGCCTCATCTAACAATATTTTAGGAATAGAATACTGTAAAAATTTATTGAAATTAAATAGCAATATTAAGCCTTTTACCATTTCAAGGCAGGGAAGTTCTTACAATTCACCAAATTTAGAGTCAGAATTTTCCAGCGCTACTGCTATACGAAATCACTTACATACTAATACGGATATAAATTATATTAAATATTTTACCCCTGATAGTGTATGGAATATACTTGAAAGTTTCAAAAAAGATGATTATTCCTTTAAATTTGAAGATAAAGTATTAAATTATATAAAATATAAATATATTTCAGGAATTGGAGATACAGAAAAAATACCTGAAGCTTCTGAGGGACTTTCTAATAGAATTAATTCCTTTATTCTTAATTCTAATGACATGAATGAACTTATAATGAATATAAAAACTAAACGATATACATATTCAAGAATAAGTAGAATCTTATATCAATACTTTTTAAATTTTGACACCTTAAACTATGATATGCTAAGAAGAGAACCATGCCCATATGCTAGAGTCTTAGGATTTAATAGTATAGGAAGGGAAATGCTTAAGAAAATGAAAAAAAGCTCTTCTATCCCTATATATACTAAACTTCCAAAGCATCTGCCTCGGGCATTAGAAGTAGATATTAAAGCAACTAAATCCTACAGTTTAATTAATAATTTTTTAGATCCATTTGCAGATTACAAAATTAAACCTATAATTCTAGAGTAATAAAATTTAACCATTACAATATATTTATATTAAAGTATTTTTGTAAGGATAGTTTTATGATAAGAATTGTATTATATTTAATGATTATAATATCAATAGTATTAATTTCTTGCTTATTAAAAAATAAATCTGTGCTAATAACTTTAATTTGTTCTATATTAATAATAAGTTTTGCTTTAAATCCTAGTATATCTATAGCTGGAACTATAGAAGGAGCTAATTTATTTTTTTATAAAGTTTTTCCTTCACTGTTCCCGTTTTTAGCCATATCAAATATAATGTTATATTGTAATGGCGTATTTATATATTCTAAACTTTTCGGAAAGCTTCTTTGCATTCCACTTAGATTACCAGTACAATGCAGTTTTGTAGTAATAATAAGTACCTTATGTGGATATCCACTTGGAGCAAAATATGCTTGTGAACTATATGAAAAAAAAATTATAGACTTTAATACTTGTAAAAGGCTTCTAAATATAGCTTCTAATGCTAGCCCTTTATTTATTATAGGTTCTGTAGGTGTATCAATGTTTAAGAGTTTAAGGATGGGTTATATATTATTAATTGCTAACTATCTGTCCTGTTTCATTATGAGTTTACTAATAAAACCTGATGATAATAAGATTTCAACTAAATTTACTTTAAATAACATGTATGATTTAAATTTAGGCTCTGCTCTTAGAGCTTCTATAGAAGATTCTATAAAAACCACTTCATCTGTAGGTGGATTTATAATATTATTTTCAGTTATAAATAACATAATAAAAAATAGCATCATTTTTGATGCTATTATAAAAAATATCAGTATACTATTTAATATTCCTCTAAAAGTTATACAAGGATTTTTACTAGGACTTATTGAAATGACAAATGGTTGCAATATACTTTCTACCACAAATATTAACCCTGCAATAAAGTTAAGTATTGCAAGCTTTTTAATTGGATTTAGCGGACTATGCATACTTTGGCAATGTAACTCTTTTATGAGTAAATTTAATTTTTCTCTTATTAGATATAGCAAATATAAATTAATACAGGGGACAATAAGTTCTGTTATATGCTTTTTAACATATAACATCTTTTATACTACTTCCCCCATATTTAATAATTCATATTATACAATATCAACAATTAATTTATATATGTACATTTTTTTGATTATTATATTACCAGTGGTAATTTATAAAATTATCATCAAACTTAAAAAGTTACTTTTTCATACTTCTTAGTTCTTGTATATTTTCTCTTATGGTATCAGATGTGAATTTTACTTCTCCCTCTAAACTACTTATAAAGCGCTCCATTTCGTCTTTGATACTGCTTAACATTTTATCGCTTTTTTCTGAGATTTCTTTTTCTAGCTCAGTTAAAATTTCATCTGCATATTCTCTCGCTCCTAGTCTTAAAGCTTTTGCTTCATTTTGGGCTGAAGAAATTATTTCTTCGGCTCTTTCTTTTGCTTCAATGGTAATATCATGGCTTTCTATTTGTCTCTTTAAAACTTCAATATTTTGTTTTTTTATCTCTTCTGCTTCTTTTTGTGCTTCGCTTATTATTCTATCCTTTTCTTCATAAACCCATTGAGCTTTTTTAAATTCTGATGGCATATAATTTATTACTTTATATATCGCTTCAGTAATTTCTTTTTTATCTACCATTATCTTGCCGGTCATAGGTACTTTTGAAGCTGTTTCTATTATTTCTTGAATATATTCTAGTAATTTAAGTACATCCATTATTAAATCCCCCTCTTTTTATCTATCCTTTCTATTACATCTTGTATAATTTCATCAGGCACTAATCCCTCTATACATCCTCCAAACATAGCTACTTGTTTTACAGAAGATGAACTTAAAAATGAATACTCTGCCGCTGTCATCATAAATATTGTTTCCATATCAGGATTTAATCTCTTGTTCATTAATGCCATTTTAAACTCATACTCAAAATCCGACACTGCTCGTAGTCCTTTTATAATAACTTTTATATTTCTTTCCTTCATAAAATTAACTAAAAGTCCACTAAAGCTTTCTACTTTTACATTAGGTATATCTTTAGTAGCTCTCTTTATAAGCTCTACTCTCTCATCTATTTCAAACAATCCTTTTTTATCGGGATTTACCAGTACTCCTACTATGACTTCATCAAATGTATTAGATGCTCTCTTAATTATGTCTAAATGCCCATTAGTTATAGGATCAAAACTTCCTGGGTAAACACCTATATTCATTTTATTCCTCCCTATACTCGTAAAAGCAAACGGTTGTATTGCCATATTTTCTGTGATCAGTTAACTTAATATTATCTGTTCCCTCATATATCTCTTCACTTGAATCAATTTTACTTACTATAAGTCCATCCCTATTAAGCAAATTATTATCATCAATTATTTGCATAGCCGGCGGAATCATTTCTTTTGAATACGGTGGATCTATAAAAATTAAATCGAAGACCATTCCTTTACTTGCTAACGCCTTTAAAGCTTCATAAGAATCCATATTTAAACACGTACATTTATCTTCAAAACTCAAAGTTTTTACATTTTGTTTAAGAAGACTAAAGCTTTTTTCTCCCTTATCTACTAGATAACACTCTTTTGCACCTCTACTTACCGCTTCTAACCCTAAACTACCTGTACCTGCAAAAACATCTATTGCTTTTGTTCCATATACACGAAATTGAATCATATTAAATATATTTTCTTTTACTCTATCTAAAGTAGGTCTAGTTCCCATACCTTCAGGAGGTAAAATCTTTTTTCCTTTTGCAATACCTGCAATTATTCTCATACAACTTCCTCCTATTCCTTTTTTCGTTAATTTCTCTAATATTTTATCACATTTAGTTCTTTATTTCAAAGAATAAGCCACTTTATTTAATAAAATCTTTAATAATATTATAAACACATCATCTAATTAAAGCATATATATTTTGAGCTATTTTCTAACTTATTATAAATATAATTTATCAATAGCTTATAATTTTCATCCTCATTTTTAATTATATATTTCGCCTCTTTATTAGCTTCTTTTAATAAATTCATATCCTCAGCTAAGTTTGAAAGAATAAATCCTTCATCTCCATGCTGTCTTAATCCAAACATTTCTCCAGTTCCCCTTATTTTTAAATCTTGTTCTGCTATATAAAAACCATCATTACTATTTACCATAGTCTCCATTCTCTTTTTAGTAACTTCATTTTTTATTTCCGATAAGAGTATACAATAAGACTTATATCGCCCTCTTCCAACTCTTCCTCGCAGCTGATGAAGCTGAGCAAGACCAAATCTTTCTGCATTTTCTACTACCATAAGTGATGCATTTGGAACATTAATTCCAACTTCTATAACTGTTGTGGAAATTAAAACTTTTATTTCATTACTTTTGAACCTTTCCATGATAGCATCTTTATCTTTAGATGACATTTTACCATGTAAAATAGCAATTTCTATATTTTGAAAATAACTTTCCTTTAATTCATTATAAAGATTTTCTACAGAACTTAATTTTAAATCTTCATTTTCTTCTACCAAAGGACAAACTATATATACTTGTCTTCCTTCCTCTATTTCACTTTGTGCAAAATTATACGCCCTATCTTTTTTCTTAATATCTATGCAGTATGTATGAATTTTTTGTCTTCCAGGCGGAAGCTCATCTATTATTGATATATCTAAATCTCCATACAAATATAGTGCCATTGTTCTTGGTATTGGTGTTGCTGTCATAACTAGTACATCTATATTTGCTCCCTTATTAAAAAACTTACTTCTTTGCATAACTCCAAATCGATGTTGTTCATCGGTAATAATGAGCCCTAAGTTAGCAAACTCTACATCATCTTCTATTAATGTGTGAGTACCTACAATTATATCAATATTTCCTACTTTTAAATTTTCCTTTATTTTTTCTTTTTGCTTTTTAGGAGTACTTCCTGTCAAAAGCTCTACTCTAACATTAAAGAAAGATAATATTTTTAATACTTCTTTATAATGCTGTTTTGCTAAAATTTCTGTAGGTACCATAAATGCACCCTGATATCCATTTTTAACTATGTTAAACAATGCCATAATTGCAACTATGGTTTTTCCACTTCCTACATCACCCTGTACTAGTCTATTCATACATCTATTCCGCTTTTGATCTGATAATATTTCCGTTATAACTCTTTTCTGTGCATTTGTAAGTTCATATGGTAATGAATACATTAGCTCATTTACTTCATCATAAATTTTAAATGAAGTTCCATTATTATTCTTATTTCTATAATTTCTTAACAATAATGTTTTTAATGAATATGTAAATAACTCTTGAAACTTTAACCTTCTTTTTGCTTCTTGAAGTTCATTTATATCATTAGGCTTATGAATTACTGATATGGCTTTATTTAAAGAACAAAATTTATATCTGTTAACTATTTCTTCTGGCAAGTTTTCCTTTATAGAAACTTTCTTTAATACTTCATCTATTGAATTAACTAATAGTTTATTTTTTACTCCTTCTTTTAACGAGTAAATAGTCATTATACTTTTTTTAAAACTAGTATCTTTACTCAAAATATTTTCTTTTACAACTGAAGGATTTATAAGTGTATTCTCACCCTTATAAATTTGAATTTTACCCTTTAATAAATATATATTTCCAATAACAAAATGATTTTTCATGTAAGGCTGATTAAACCATTGGCATTTAAATATATTTTCTCCTTCACTAAACAAAAGGGTAGTAAGTACTTTCCCGCCCTTAGTACGTATATCTTTTTTTATTTCCAATAAAGTGGCATTAACTATTATTTCTTCTTTATTATTTGCATCATTTAAATTTCCATATAGACTTACCTCTTTATAATCCCTAGGAAAATATAATAAAAGGTCTATAACAGTAAATATACCACACTTATTTAAATTTTCCCGAGCTTTAGGTCCTACTCCTTTTATGCAGCTTATATCACTGTACACATTCATATTATCACTCCATATATTAAGTTAAGACAATCTATAATTTTCTACAGAGTAAAAAAAGCCTTAAGGCTTTTTTTATTCAACAGAAAATATAAAATAATATAAAGGCTGGTTTCCTTCATAATATTGTATATCTATATCACTATATTTATCTTCTAACTCATTTATAAAAGTTTCTACCTGTGCCTTATCACAATCTTCTCCATAAAAAATTGTTATAAGTTCACTGTCTTCATTAACCATTTTTTCTATTAGATTTTTGCAAACCTCAAACTTATCATTACCTATTTCTTCTATTTTTCCTTCTCTTAATCCTATTATGTTACCTTCTTTTATAACCTTATCATCAATTTCTGTATCTCTTACTGCATAAGTAATGGAACCTGAAGCCACATTTTCTATAGAAGCATTCATAGCTTCTATATTATTTTCCACTGTGGTATCTGCATTAAAGGAAGTAACTGCAGTAATTCCTTGAGGAATTGTCTTTGTAGGAATTACATATACATTCTTTTCTGTAAGTTCTGCTGCCTGAGTTGCTGCCATAATTATATTTTTGTTATTTGGAAGGATAAATATATTGTCTGCCTTTATTTCATTAATAGCATTTAATATATCTTCAGTACTTGGGTTCATTGTTTGGCCACCTTCTATTACCACATCAATACCTAAGTCTTCAAATATGTTTTTTATTCCTTCTCCTAAAGAAACAGATACAAAACCATACTCTTTATTTTGTAAATTTTCTTCTACTTCTATTTCTTTATTTTCTTCTTTATAATCATCTTCTAAAATATGTCTGTGTTGTTCTCTCATATTATCTATTTTTATTTTAGAAAGTTCTCCGAGGCTTATAGCTTTAGATAATACAACTCCTGGATCATTTGTGTGTATATGAACCTTAACTAATCCTTCTCCACCTACTACTATCATGGAATCTCCCAGTGGTTCTAACTCTCCTTTGAATTTGTCTATATTTACTTTTTCAGAAAGAATAAAGAACTCAGTACAATATCCATACTTTATGTCTTCAGTAGATAAGGATTTTGGAGCTGAAGCATTATTTTCTTTTGCTGTTTCATTTATTATTTCCACAGACTTTATGTCATTTTTAAGAACTTCAAGCATTCCTTTAAATATTACTAAAAGTCCTGCTCCACCGGCATCTACTACCTTAGCTTGTTTTAAAACTGGAAGCATTTCAGGAGTTTTTGCCAAAGTAGCTTCACTATGAGAACAAACTTCTTCCATAAGTTTTGTAATATCTGTTTCAGTGCTCTTTACAGCAGCTTCTCCTGCCGCACGTATAACTGTAAGGATTGTTCCCTCCGTTGGCCTCATTACAGCCTTATATGCAGATTTGGAACCTTCCATTATACTTTCAGCAAATTCCTTTGCTGTTACCTCTGTTTTACCTTCCAGGCCTTTTGATATTCCTCTGAGTATTTGAGAAAATATAACTCCAGAGTTTCCTCTAGCCCCCATTAACGCTCCCTTAGCAAGTACCTTAGCAATTTTACCTATCGCTTCTCCATTTAGGCTTTGTATTTCGTTAACTGCTGACTTAAACGTCATTGACATATTTGTTCCAGTATCTCCATCTGGTACTGGAAAAACGTTTAATGAATTAACATATTCCTTTTTTTCCTCTAGTTTATTGCTAGCATTTACTACCATATTATAAAAATGCTGTCCATCTATACTTAAGTGCTGCATATTATGTTACCTCCTTAAACTCTGACACCCTGCACATTCACTGTTATACTAGATACTTTAAGACCTGTATAATTTTCTACATTATATTTTATCTTTTGAATTATATTATTTGCAATTACAGAAATTTTAGTTCCATATCCCACTATTATATATAATTCCACAATCAGTTTATTTTCTTTCATACTAATTTTTACGCCTTTACTAAGATTTTCTCCCTTTTTTAAAAGCTCCCATAATCCGTCCTTAGCATTTTTAGAAGCCATTCCAACTACTCCATAACATTCCATTGTGGAAACTCCCACAATGTTCCCCAAAATTTCTTCAGAGTAATTAATATATCCATATTCATTAGAAATATTTCCAATCATAATAATCCTCCTTATAAATAACTGCTTTATAAAATATTTTATATTATATAGTGGATTTATTCAAGGAAATATAATATATTGTAATAATTTTAGTATTATAATTTATATTATACTTGCAAAAATTACATTACTTATGATAAAATGATATAGGCTTAAATTGAGAAGATTTTACTTTTCTCAATTTATAAAGGAGGTGTTTTTAATGTCAAGAAAATGTGAAGTATGCGGAAAAGGAGTTGTAGCTGGAGTTCAGTACAGCCACTCTCATCGTCAATCCAAAAGAACTTGGGCTCCAAACATAAAAAAAGTTAAAGCTATAGTTAAAGGAACACCTAAGACTATACATGTTTGTACAAGATGCCTACGTTCTGGTAAAGTGCAGCGTGCTATATAATATAAAAAATGCAATTGTTCACCAATTGCATTTTTTATTTTTTTCTAAGTATCCATTTAATTATATTAGATATAATCTTTGGGAGTTTGATTGTAACTATCCTCATATAATCCCCCTTAGTCATCATGATTTTCAATTAGATACCAACCTACATATATAAATCCCGCCCCTGCTATAAGTATCCATGCCCATATAGGTACTAAAAAGGTAAGTACTATACCAATTCCTACAGATCCTATTATGAGTCCAGCTTTCTTTTTTACTTTATGCCAGCCTTTAGACATAGTATTTCCTTTATCATAATTGCTTATAATATAGTATATGAATAAAGTATCATTAATGGTACAAAAAACTTTGCTCATTTTATAAATAAGCAAAGTTTTAAATTCAATCTCTACTTTCAACTATTAAAAGTAGTCCACTTTTAAAATTTATCTCTACAGATTTACCTAATAAAAACTCATTAGAAACAGCTAAAGAGTCTCCTAATTGAAGTTCATAATTATTTAAAGGATATTTACCTCCTTCAATAGTTAACCCATTCACCGTTTCCCCATAGCTTA
The DNA here is from genome assembly GCF_900205925.1 of Clostridium peptidivorans. Taxonomy (GTDB): domain Bacteria; phylum Bacillota; class Clostridia; order Clostridiales; family Clostridiaceae; genus Clostridium_AK; species Clostridium_AK peptidivorans. The sequence goes on from NZ_OAOD01000001.1 coordinate 170,308, forward strand.
AAAGAGAAAAATATTTATATCCCCTATAGTTTAATGTTATATTTTTATCTGTTAATAAAATTATATTATTATCATCTCTTATATAACACTTTACCTTTTGCTTAAGACATTTAATAAGCAGGCCAATATTCCCTAGTACATGATCTATTCTACTTCCTGTAGCGCCAAGTATCACTAACTCATCTACTTTTCTTTTTAATACCTCACCTATTGCAATTGTTGTATCTGTATCATCTTTTTCTGCAGGGAACTTTATTATGGGAATGTTTTTATCCTTAAAGCTTTGTAATATGGATTTATCTATAGAATCAAAATCTCCAATTATCTCATTAGGCTCTATTCCGTACTTATATGCAACTTCTGCTCCTCTATCTGCACATATTATATACTCCGCATCTTTTACTTCTTCTCTTACTATATCACTAGAAGGCATTTGTCCTCCTGTAATTATTACTGCCTTCATTTTAAAGCCTCTCTAAGATTTTTTATATTTTCTTCTATATTATTATTTTTAAATACTGCGGATCCTGCAACAATTACATTTGCTCCACTTTTAACTACTTCACGTATATTAGTTTTATCTACTCCTCCATCAACCTCAATTAAAAGGTTAGGGTTGAGCTTATCCTTTAACTCTTTTATTTCCATTATCTTATTTGAAGAATATTTAATATATTTTTGTCCTCCAAAACCAGGGTTAACACTCATTATTAAAACCATATCAAGTTCTGGTATTAAATTCTTTATATTTGATACAGGTGTTCCTGGGTTTAATGCTACTGCTGCTTTAATTCCAAAGCTTTTTATGTAATTTATAGTTCTATCTATATGCTTATCAGCTTCATAATGAACCGTTATTATGTCCGCTCCAGCCTTTACAAAGTCCTCTATATATCTATCTGGCTTTTCAATCATCAAATGAACATCAAAGGGCAATTTAGTTACATTTCTTATACTTTTAATTATTGGCATTCCAAAGGTAATATTTGGCACAAACATACCATCCATTACATCTATATGTACAATATCCGCTCCATGAGTTTCTATGTTTTTTACCTCTTCCCCTAACTTTGAAAAATCAGCTGATAATATAGATGGTGCTATTTTTATCATCTTCCGTCTCCTCCTTTGTAAGATTTCTTTTGTGAAACTTCTTCAATAATTTTTACGTAAAAATCATATCTTTTAGAATTTATATTGTGTTTATCAACCTCTTTTTTTATAGCACAACCAGGTTCCTTATAATGAAGGCAACTGTTAAATTTACATTGTCCTAAATAATCATGAAATTCTGGGAAACAATCCTGCACATCCTCTTTACTAATAAAACTTGTATCTAATGAAGAAAACCCAGGAGTATCTACTATAAAACCCTTACCTATTTGTAAAAGTTCACTATGTCTTGTAGTATGCTTACCTCTTTTTAATTTTTCACTTATATTACCTGTTTCCATTAGTTTTTTTCCCGCCAATGTATTTATTATAGTTGATTTACCTACACCAGAAGGTCCACATAACACAGTAACATTTCCATCTAAATAGCCCCTTAACTCTTCTATACCTTCTCCCTCTTTAGCCTTTAAAAACATAATCTTATATCCCGCGCTTTTAACCATATTAACAACTTCATTTTCATGTATAGAATCTGTTAAGTCTGTTTTATTAAAGCATACTATTATATCAAGTTTGTTAAATTCACATAGCATCAAAAATCTATTTAGTAAATCCTCATTAATATCAGGATTCTTTATTGCAAACACAACTATTGCTTGAGTAACATTTGCAACGGAAGGTCTTATTAGCATATTTTTTCTTTCATATATATCCTCAATAACACCTTTCCCATTTTTCTCTTTTATTTCTACTTCATCCCCTACCATGGGGGAAAGTTCATTGTGCCTAAACTTTCCCCTAGCTTTACATTCAATAATTTTATCTTCACTTTTTACATAATAAAATCCGCCTATGCCTTTTATTATAATTCCCTGCATAAATCCTCCTTTAAAAGTATCTATATTCAATTGTTTATTGAATTATATTTCCCTTTGGTTTATTTTCTTCCATATTTTTATTTCCCTGGCCTGTGCCTTGATTACTTCCACCTGGATTCCCTTGTGATTGATCCTTACTTTCATCAGTTTTACCATCTCCATTTGGATTTTTGTTATTTTCATCTGGATTTGGCACAAGTTTTGGGTCAAATACGTAATATGTTACATTTAGCGTTGTTCCCTCTTTTACCTGAACTCCAGGCTCTATGCTTTGCTCGAAAATCTTTCCTTGTAAAGTTTCATCTCCAGTTGCTTGAGTATTTGAATTGCCTAATTTCAAATTAGAATTAGCAAGTAATATCTTTGCTTGTTCTATTGTTTTTCCACTTAAACTTGGAACAGTTGAATATTTAATTTCAACTCCTTTGCTTACTACTACATCTACTTTTGTATTTTCATCTACTTTTTCATCACGAGACGGACTTTGACTTATAATACAATTCTTAGGAATAGTATCATCATATGCATATTGAACATTACCTAATTGCAGCTTATATCTACTTAAAATATCCTTAGCTAATTGTAAATCTATTTCTTTCAAATCAGGAACCATTGACTTATCCTTGCCCGCACTTAATGTAACTCTTACCTCTGAATTTGGCTTAACAGAAGTTCCTTCTGTTGGATAACTCTTTAAAACAGTCCCCTCAGGTTTATCATTTTTTTCTGTTCCGATTATTGTAAATACTAGATTCTTGCTTTCTATAATACTTTTAGCTTGGTCTTTGCTTAATCCTTCTATTTTAGGCACTATAACATCCTGAGCTTTGTTTTTTCCCGGAGAGATAGAGTTATTAAATATCATATACCCTGAAGCAAATCCCGTAATTAAAACAAGTATTATTGCAGTAAAGGCTATTATCATTCCTCTTTTTTTCTTATTTATTTTATTTTTTCCTTCATTATTTTTATCTTCTTCATCCACAGCATCATTTGAGAATTTATTATGATTTAATGAATCTACTTTTATAGCTTTCATTACTCTAGTTCTGTCTTCATCCATATCAAAAAAAGCTACGTTGATTTTTTCTTTATTTTTCACTTTCCTTAAATCCTGTAACATTTCCTTAATACTTTGATATCTTTTAATAGGTTCTTTTTCTATGGATTTTAAAATAAGATTATTAATATTTTGAGATATATTAGGAACTATATTTTTAGGTGGAACTGCCTGTTCCTGTATATGCTTTAAAGCTACCGAAACAGGACTATCCGCATCATAAGGAACTTTGCCTGTTATCATTTCATAAATTACTATTCCAAGTGAATATATATCAGTTCTTGCATCTACATAGCTACCTTTTGCTTGTTCAGGTGAAAAATAATGTGCTGATCCCATAACTTTACTAGTATTTGTGATAGTCACAGAGTTAGTAGCCTTAGCTATTCCAAAATCAGTAACTTTCACTAAGCCTTCTTCTGTTACCAATATATTATGAGGTTTAATATCTCTATGTATTATATTATTTCTGTGAGCACATTCAAGAGCTTTAGCTATTTGTATAGCTATATTTATTGCTTCTTCTTCATTTAATTTACCTTTTTCTCTTATAAATTCTTTTAGCGTCTTACCCTTTATATATTCCATTACTATATAATGTATATTATTTTGAGAGCCTACATCATAAACATTTACAATATTATTGTCTGAAAGACTTGCTGCTGCAGTAGCTTCTCTTTTGAACTTATCTACAAATTGAGAATCCTTTAATAACTCATCTTTTAATATTTTAACTGCTACAAATCTATTAAGTAAATGACATTTGGCTTTATAAACTTCAGCCATACCGCCTTCGCCTATTTTTTCTAGCAGCTCATATCTATTCCCTAGTAAAGTTCCTACCATCTTTACACTCTCCTCCAAAAACTATGACTGAAATGTTATCTCTACCGCCTCTTTGTTTACTACATTCTATGAGCACTCTACATGAATCTTCTTTAGTATGATTAAGTACTATTTCACAAATCTCTTCAGGAACAAGATCATTTGTCAATCCATCTGTACATAATATTATATTTTTAATCTCTTTAAGATTTAAACAAAAAGTATCAATTTCTATTTGCTTATTAGTTCCAAGTGCCCTTGTGATAATATTTTTGTTTGGATGCTTTTTAGCTTGCTCTTCAGTTATAGTTCCATTATCAACTAGTTGCTGTACTAATGAATGATCTTTTGTGATTTTTTTTATCTTATCATCCTTATCTATAATATAGCAACTACTATCACCTACATTTGCAACAATAGCTTTATCTTCGCTTATTAAACATGCAGTTATGGTAGTACCCATTCCAGAAAGATTTTTTCTACATTTTGATAAATTAAATATTTCCTCATTAGATTTTTGAACCGCTATAGTAATTTCTCTTTTTAAATCTGTTATATTACTTAACTGTTTAATATAATCAATAGTTAAATCAACTGCTACTTTACTGGCCACTTCTCCCGCATTGTGCCCTCCCATGCCATCAGCAATGACGTATATAGCCCTATCTTTTCCTTTATAACAACCGACGGAATCTTCATTGATTTCCCTTATGTTTCCTACGTCTGACAGTATACCCACCATACAACTCCACCTCTTCAATTTAAACTTTAAATTTTATTGGTATAGCTTCTTCTTAATTGTCCACAAGCTGCATTTATATCAGATCCCATTTCTCTTCTTACTGTAGCTTCTATACCATTTTTAATTAATATATTACTAAATCTTTTTATATTTTCATTTGTAGACCTTTCAAAACCACTTTCCTTTACCTCATTTACAGGTATTAAATTTACATGACACAACATTCCCTTAAGCTTTCGGCTTAATTCCTCTGCATGATTGTCACTATCATTTACACCACTAACCAAAGCATATTCAAATGTGATTCTTCTATTTGTCTTTTGTATATAATATTTGCAGGCTTTTAAAAGCTCTTCTATATTGTATTTATACGCTACAGGCATCATATTTTTCCTTATATCATCACTTGGAGCATGAAGTGATATAGCTAAAGTTATTTGTAATTCTTCATTTGCTAAGTCTATTATTTTAGGAACAATTCCACAGGTTGATAGCGTTATATGTCTTTGCCCTATATTTAACCCATAAGAAGAATTTACTATATGTATAAACTTTAAAACATTATCATAATTTTCTAAAGGCTCTCCACTTCCCATCATTACTATATTGGATATTCTTTCACCTGTGGTCTCTTCAGCTTTTAGTATTTGGCCTAATATTTCCCCTGATGTTAAATCCCTAATTACACCCCCTAATGTAGATGCACAAAATTTACATCCCATTTTGCATCCCACTTGAGTGGAAACGCATATAGAATTACCATGATTATATTTCATAACTACGGTTTCAATGACGTTATTGTCTGCATATTCAAATAAAAATTTATAAGTATCCTCATTTTTTGATTTTAACATTTTTACTACTTTAGGTAAACTAAAATAAAAATTATTTTTTAATTTAGTTATAGTGTCCTTAGGAATATTATTCATATTATCAAAATCAAATGTCTTTTTATATACCCAATCAAAAACTTGTTTTGCTCTAAAATCCTTTTCTCCATTTTCTTTCATCCATATCTTAAGGTCTTCTAAAGAAAAATCTAGTATATTTATCATAAAAACACCTATCCTTGTTTTCTTAGTTTAGCTATGAAAAATCCATCCATATTATCATCAGGTAAAATAGTTACAGTTCCCATTTCACTATAAATCATATTATCAATATTACCATAAAATAAAGTTTCTAATTTAAATTCTTTAAAATTTTCTAAAAACCAATTTATATTTTTTTCATTTTCTTCTTTATTTAAAGTACATGTTGAATAAAGAATTATTCCTCCTGGTTTTACATACTGAGCAGCATTTTTCATTATATTTCTCTGTATAGGAATTAAGCTTTTTAAATCTTTATATGTTTTATTCCACTTTATTTCTGGTTTTTTTCTTATTATTCCAAGCCCAGAACAAGGAACATCTATAAGAACTCTATCTGCTTTATTTGCTAAATCCTTATTAAATATAGAAGCATCCATTGTATCCAGCTTTATATTTGTTATTCCAAGTCTTTCAGTATTTTGTTTTATTAAAGTCAATTTATTTGTATGTATATCAAAAGCATGAATTATACCTGTATTATTCATTATTTCAGCTATATGAGTGGTTTTTCCTCCTGGTGCACTGCAAAGATCAAGCACTACCATATTATCCTGAAGTTCCATACTTGGAGCTACAAGCATTGCACTTTCATCCTGTACTGTAATACACCCTTCTCTAAAAAATGGATTTCTTTCTATACTTCTTCCCTTTATTATTTGTATAGCTTCTGGACAAACTTTTCCCTCTTGTATGTTGTATTCATTACTCTCAAGATTTTCCCAAACCTCATCGTAATTAGTTTTTAAATTATTAACTCTAACGGTATTTGATGGAACTGAATTTAATCCCATTAGTATATGTTCTGTACTTTCTTTACCATATTGCTTTACAAATAATTCTACCATCCATTCTGGAAATGAATATTCAAAGCTTAATCTTTTTATATCACTTTTGAAGTCAATCTTTAAATCTTTATTACGTATGAAATTTCTTAAAACACCATTTACTAATTTAGAAAATTTAAAAGACTTTTTCTTCGCAAGCTCTACACATTCATTTACAGCTGCAAAATCCGGTATTCTATCCAAATATTTTATTTGATAAACTCCTATTCTTAGTATATTAAGTATTTGTTTATCTAGCTTATTTGTACCACTTTTTAAGAAACTATCTAATATTTTATCTATGGTATATTTATATTTTATAGTACCATATACTATTTCTGTTACTAGAGCTTTATCTCTTTCTTCTAGTCCAGAAGAATTTAATTTATGATTTAATATAATATTTGAGTATGCATCTTTGTAAAAAACTTCATTTAACGTATCTAAAGCTATTTCTCTAACATCATTCATATTTATACCTCAATTCATTAAAATTACTCTTTATAAAGTGAAATAGTTTTCCAGAACTTATTCTTTCCGGAAAACTTATCTTTCACTAGTCATCTCTTCTGCTATTACTTAAAACTATAAGTCTTAAAAGTTGTGCTATAGACATAAGGGTAGCCGCCACATATGTCATTGCTGCTGCACTTAAAACCTTTTTTGCTCCTGCGACCTCATCTTTATAAAGAATTCCTGTATTTTCAATCATTTTTAACGCTCTATTAGATGCATTAAATTCTACAGGAAGAGTTATAAGTTGAAATACTACCACTGCTGAAAACAACAATATTCCTATATTCAAAAGCCCTGGAAGTCCTAAAACAAAACCTAATAAAAGTATAACCCATGAAGCATTTGAGCTAAAATTTACGATAGGTACTATGGAATTTCTAATTATTAAAGGAGAATATCTTTCTTGATGCTGAAATGCATGACCGGTTTCATGAGCTGCTACTCCAATAGACGCCACAGAAGTCCCATAAAAAACTTCTTCTGAAAGCCTCATAACCCTATGCACTGGATCATAATGATCTGTTAATTTCCCTCCTATAACCTGTACCGGAACATCAAATAATCCTTGGCTATCCAGTAACTTTCTTGCTACCTGTGATCCTGTGTAGCCATTTACGCTTCTTACAGCAGAATATCTTTGAAATGTTGAACTTATTTTCATCTGGGCCCATGCTGATATTATAATAGCAGGAATTAAAATTATCATACTTCTATCAAAATAAAACATATGTTATATCCTCCTTTATTTTAAACGAACACCTTTTTCTATAGTATTTCCTTTAATATATTCCTGTACAAATAATGGCTTTCCTGAAGGAAATTGTACTTTCTTTATTAACAAAACTTTGCTTCCTGTAGATACTTTTATACCGCTTTTATCTACATCAATAATGGTTCCATATTCTTTATTACTATCCTCATTTGTTAACTCTGCTTCAAGTATTTTCATTCGTTCTTCTTTGTAATAAGTATAAGCTATAGGCCAAGGATTTAAACCTCTTATTAAATTATTGATATCTGTACTCTCTTTTTTCCAGTTTATTTCCCCTAATTCCTTATTAAGCATTGGAGCATAACAGGACTCTTCTTCGATTTGTTTCTCTCTTGATATTTCTCCATTAACTATTCCTCTTATAGTTTTTACTAAAAGTTCAGCTCCATCCATCATTAACAAATCATGTAACTGTCCTGCAGTCATATTATCTTTTATTTGAACTTTATTTTTTAAAAGCATATCTCCTGTGTCGAGACCTATATCCATAAACATTGTTGTATTTCCACTTTCACTTTCTCCATTTACAATTGCCCAATTAATAGGAGCTGCACCTCTATACTTAGGTAAAAGAGAAGCATGTAAGTTTATACAACCATATTTAGGGATTTCTAAAATTTCTTTTGATAAAATTTGACCATAAGCCACTACTATTATAAAATCTGGCGAAATCTCCTTTAAAGCTTTAATACATTCTTCATCTTTTTTTAAATTTTCAGGTTGATATACTTTTATATTGTTTTCTAAGGCTACTTCCTTAACTTCAGACATAGCAAGCTTTTTTCCTCTTCCTTTAGGCCTATCTGGTTGAGTGAAAACTGAAGTTACATTAAATTCGTCTATAAGTCTTTTTAAAGCTGGCACAGCAAATTCTGGAGTACCCATAAATACTATATTCATAATACTTACCTTCCATTTTCCTTTATAATCTTATCTACAAATAATACTCCATTTAAATGATCTATTTCATGGCATAGTGCCCTCGCCATTAATTCTTCTCCTTCTATAACAACTTCATTTCCATTTCTATCCAAGGCTTTAACAGTTACTTTGTATGGTCTTTCTACTTCTCCTTGTTCTCCAGGTATGCTTAGACATCCTTCTTCATCTATGTAGGATCCTTCTGTTTTTATTATTTCAGGATTTATTAAAAATACTGGTTCTTCTCCTATATCTATTACTACAACTCTTTTAAGAATACCTATCTGTGGAGCTGCAAGACCTACTCCATTACTTTCATACATAGTTTCTAACATATCATCTAAAAGCACTTGAAGTCTATCATCTATCTTCTCTACTTTTTTACTTTTCTTTCTTAATAATTCGTCTCCAATTTCTCTTATACTTCTTAATGCCATAATAAAATTACCTCCATATATTTATATTAAGCTTAGTGGATTTACATCTATGCTTATTCTTATATTATTATAACTTTCTTTTACTGAATCATATATACTATTTTTTATTTCTTTTTTTATATTTTGATTTAACTCACCTTTAATTATAATTTGCCATCTATAATTATTTTTTATTTTAGAAATTTCTGAGGGACATGGCCCTAATATTTCTACTTTATTTGTATTTTGTAATAGTGATTCTAAATTAATAGCTGCATTTTGTATGTTTTTTATCAATAACTCTTCATTAGGACTACTCATATTTATAAGCATTATCTGAGAAAATGGTGGATAATTCATAAGCCTTCTAAGTGAAAGTTCCTGTTCAAAAAACTCCTGGTAGCTATTTTCTGCAGCACACTGTATACTATAGCTCTCTGGATTATAGGTTTGAACTATAACTTCTCCTTTTTTCTTTCCCCTTCCTGCTCTTCCAGCTACTTGTGTTATAAGCTGAAATGTTCTTTCTGAAGCATGAAAATCAGGAATGTTTAAAGATAAATCCGCTGCAATAACCCCAACAAGTGTTACATTTTTAAAATCTAATCCCTTAGCAATCATTTGAGTTCCAACCAGCACATTAGCTTTTTGCTCTTTAAAAAAGTTATATATATTTTCATAAGAATTTTTACGACGAGTGGTATCAAAATCCATTCTTAACACCCTTGCAGATGGAAAATATTTTTTTACTTCTTCTTCAACTTTTTCTGTACCAACTCCAAAATATTTTACATACTTGCTTCCACATTCAGGGCATATTTGAGGAACTTTTTCAGTTTTGCCGCAGTAATGGCAATTTAAATTATTGCTATTATTATGATATGTAAGTGAAATATCACAATTGCTGCATCTAAAAACATATCCGCACTTTCTACAGGATACAAAAGTTGAAAATCCTCTTCTATTTAAAAATAATATTATTTGTTCATTTTTTTTAAGCCTATCTTCTATACTTTCAAAAAGACTGCTACTAAACATACTTTTATTATTTTTAACAAGCTCTTCTCTCATATCCACCACATGAGTGTCAGGCATAAGAGCACCATCTGCTCTTTTTTTAATCGTAATTAATTCTAACTTGTTATTTATAGCTCTATAATAAGTTTCTATGGATGGGGTGGCAGAGCCTAAAACTACTTTACAACCATATATGTAACTTAACATTTCTCCAATTTCTCTAGCATGATACTTAGGATTGCTATCAGATTTATAGCTATTTTCATGTTCCTCATCTATTACAATAAGACCTAAGGTTTTAAATGGCAAAAATATAGCTGATCTAGCACCTATTGCAACTTTTACTTTTCCTTCTTTAACTCTTAACCACTCATCATATCTTTCACCTTCGGAAAGTTTACTATGAAATACTGTAATATCCTTTCCAAATCTTCCTTTAAATCTTTCCACCATTTGAGGTGTAAGAGAAATCTCCGGAACTAGTATTATGGATTCTTTTCCTTTACTTATCATTTCTTCTACTAAGTTCATGTATATTTCTGTTTTACCACTGCCTGTTACACCATGAATTAAAAATAACTTATTTACAGAATAAATTATTTTATTTAAAGCAGACTTTTGTTCACTATTTAATGCTTTCTTTTCATAAAATTCATATTGCCTTGTATCATATCTATTTATTATATTTTCTTCTTGAGTTAAAAAATTGTGTTTAAGCATTGTATTAATGGAAGACAATGAAATATTGAATTTATTACTTAAAGCACTTTTAGTGTATAATCCATTATTTTCACTTACTACTTTATATATTGTAGTATAGGGTTCCTTATTAAATTTTTCATTTAGTTTTTCTGAAGTATAAATTAGGTTCTCTTTCTTATTTTTCATTCCTTTAAATAATGCTGCAGGAAATAGTGCCCTTATAACCTCCATATGAGTACATAAATATTTTTCTCTCATATTTTTTATAAGCGTAAGATATTCTGGTGTAAGTAGCGGAAAAGAACTATCAATTTTTATTATTTCTTTAATATTTTTTATATCGTCAATTTCTTTATAGATTTCCATTATAAATCCATCTATCTTTTTATTACCTATTCCAAAGGGCACATATACCCTAGAACCCACTACAGCCTTATCTATTAAATTATCAGGTATTTTATATGTAAATACTTTATCTAATTGAATGGACGTACTATTTATAATTACACCAGCATATTTATCCACTTAATCACCCTTTAGCAAATAATTTAGTAAATAAAAGAGGCTATCTTTACAAGTTCATTTTGCAAAGTAACGCCCCTTTTATCTTAACAACTTATACTTCTTTGTTTTTCTCATTGATAATATTAAATAATTTTTGTGCTACTTCTCTTTTACTCATTTTATCTAATGAAACATCTTTTCCTTCTCTAGTAAGTATAGTTACTTTATTTTCACTAGATTGAAAACCTGTATCAGCTGAAGTTATATCGTTAGCAACTATGTAATCTAAATTTTTCTTTTTTAGCTTAGCTTGTGCATTACTTATTAAATCATTGCTTTCTGCTGCAAAACCTACTAACACTTGATTTTGTTTTATTTCCCCTAATTTCTTTAATATATCAGTATCTTTTGTAAAATTTAAAATAAGTTCGTCAGAGGACTTTTTAATTTTATTTTGTGAGTACTCCATTGGTTTGTAATCTGCTACAGCAGCAGCTTTTATAACTATGTCTTGAGAATCAAAGTGTTTTAAAACCTCATTTAACATTTCTTCATTAGTGGTTATATTTATAGTATTTATTCCAAAAGGAGCCTTTAAAGACGTAGGGCCAGATACTAATGTAACTTCAGCTCCTCTATCTCTAGCTTCCTCTGCTATAGCATAACCCATTTTTCCTGAAGACCTATTTGTTATAAATCTAACTGGATCTATTAAAGACCATGTAGGACCAGCTGTAACCAAAACCTTTTTTCCTACCATATCTTTTATTGGATAAAGCATACTTAAAACCTTATCTACAATAAGTTCCGTATCTGCAAGCTTTCCTGCCCCAACATCTCCACAAGCAAGCCTTCCGCTTTCAGGTTCTATAAACTTATATCCATAATTTTTAAGCTTTTCAATATTATTTTGTACTATTGGATTTAAGTACATATTTGTATTCATTGCAGGTGCAAATACTACCGGAGCATGAGTGGCCATAATAGTAGTAGAAAGCATATCATCTGCTATTCCATTTGCTACCTTTCCTATTATATTAGCAGTAGCCGGTACTATAAGCATTAAATCAGCTTTCTTTGCAAGAGATATATGTTGTATTTCCCAATGTTTAGGCTCATCAAACATATCGGTTACCACCATGTTTTGGCTTAAACTTTGGAAACTTAAAGGATTCACAAATTCACCTGCAGATTCAGTCATAATTACGTGAACATCTATGTTCTTTTTTCTTAATCTGCTGATTACATCTAAAGCCTTATATACAGCTATTCCTCCTGTAACACCTATAACTACAGTTTTTCTTTCCATTTTTACTTTATACCTTCCTTAACAGTTTCATAAGTAATAGCTGTTGCATCTATTTCATTTATCGCTACAGTTACTGGTTTTGTTAAATCAGTATTTATAAGAGGTGCATCACCATCTATAAGCTGTCTTGCTCTTTTTGAAACTACTACTACTAAAGAATATCTGTTATCAACTTTATCTAATAAATCCACTATTGATGGATTAATCATAGAGTTGTTCATGCATCAATCCCTCCTTACAATCAAATATTGTTTCTTTCATTCTATCTACTCTACATCTTTCTGCAGAAACTATAGACTCAATTTTTCTTACTGCATCATCTACATTATCATTAACTACTGCATAATTATATTTAGAAACATAGTTTATTTCCTTATAAGCAGATTTAAATCTAGTCATAAGGGACTCAGGTGTTTCTGTACCTCTTTTAGTAATTCTGTTTTTTAATTCTACCATAGAAGGTGGTAATATAAATATAAATACTCCTTCTGGATAATTATCCTTAACCTTTAATGCTCCTTGAATATCTATCTCTAAAATAACATCTCTTCCTTGTTCTATCATTTCTAACACCTTGGATTTAGGTGTTCCATAGAAGTTTCCATAAACCTCTGCATATTCAAGAAAATCATCGTTGTTAATTTTAGATACAAACTCCTCTTTTGCAAGAAAATAATAACTTTTACCCTCTATCTCTCCTACTCTAGGGGAGCGAGTAGTTGCAGAAACAGATATCCAAAAGTCATTTTTATCTAAAATAGCTTTGCATACTGTTCCTTTCCCTGTACCTGAAGGTCCTGAGATTACTATTAAAAGTCCTTTTTCCTTCATTAGCTGTCAACCTCTTCTGTATCCTCAACCTCTTCTTTGGAAGATAGTCTATGTGCCACTGTTTCTGGCTGTACTGCGGATAAAATTACATGATCACTATCTGTAATAATAACTGCTCTAGTTCTTCTTCCATAAGTAGCATCAATAAGCATTCCCCTATCCCTTGCTTCTTGAATTATTCTCTTAATTGGAGCTGATTCAGGACTAACTATAGCCACTAACCTATTAGCTGAAACAATATTTCCAAATCCTATGTTTATTAGTTTAATACCCATTCCTTGCCTCCAGTACTTACTCTATATTTTGTATTTGTTCTCTTATTTTTTCAATTTCATTTTTTATTGAAATAGCTAAATTAGATATATTTAAATCATTAGCTTTTGAAGCAATTGTATTGGTCTCCCTATTCATCTCTTGTACTATAAAATCCAACTTTCTGCCAATAGATTCATCTAGCTTAAGTGTTTCTTGCATTTGAATTATATGACTATTAAGTCTAACTATTTCTTCATCTATGCATGCTCTATCTGCTAGAATAGCTACTTCCATAGCCATTCTATTTTCATCTATATTATAGTCTTCTAAAAGTTCTTTTAGCCTCTCTTGAAGCTTTTGCTTATATGTTATAGGAACTAAAGGAGCTCTTTCTTCTATATTATCTAATATATTTTTTATATTATTACATTTTTCTATTATATTTTCTTGTAATTTTTTTCCTTCTACTTGTCGCATTTCTAGCAGCATATCAATAGCTTCATTAAGCGGACCTGATAAGCTTTTCCATAGTTTCTCTATGTCCTCTTCTTGCTGCTGAATTGTAACTACTTCAGGAAATTTAGCAACTAAAGAAAGTGATATATCATCTTTTATATCATATCTACTTTTTATGCTTCGAAGGCACTCCACATAACTATCTGCTAAAGTTTCATTAAAAACAGTTCTTATATCTTTCTTATCATATGTAGTAAGATTTATAAATACATCTACCTTACCTCTATTTATTTTCTTTTGTATAGTAGATCTTATCTTGTCTTCTATAGAAATTAAACTTTTAGGCATTTTTAAGTTTATATCACAATATCTATGATTTATACTTTTAATTTCTACAGTAAAACTTCTACTGTCATCCTCAAAGGTTGCTCTCCCAAATCCCGTCATGCTTCTTATCATAATTTTCATCCTTCCATATAACTAAGCTTAAAACACATATATTCATTATACATACATATTTATAATAAATTCAAGCATATTTTGCAATAACACAAAATATGCTCGTTTTTTAACTATTAATTTAAATTATATCATAAATCTTGCATTATTGAACTTTATTTATTTAAATTATTTAATTTACTTAATCCTTTTTCTAATTCCATTTTATCTTTCGTAAGTGACATTCTAAAATATCCGTGACATAGGTTGCCAAATACATATCCAGGTGTCACTATAATTCCACATTTATTTAACAACTCTTCACAAAATTCATCTGTAGTATATTGTTTAGGAACAGTAGCCCAAATATAAAATGCTCCTTTACTTTTGAAAAATTTTATATCACATTCCTTTAATTTATTTTCTGCTAATTCTATTCTTTCATCGTATATTTTTCTTACTCCATTTACATAGTCCCTGCCTAATTTAAGCGCTTCAACACCGGCCCATTGAACAGGTACAAACTGACCAGAATCCATATTCATTTTTATTTTCAGTATAGCGTTTAATACCTCTCTATTTCCTACTACATATCCTAATCTAAATCCTGACATACTAAATATTTTAGAAAAGCTGCCAAATTCTATAAATTTTTTTTGATAATCAAATTGCAATAAACTTAATGGAGCTTCGGTTCCCCTTATGATTTCATTATAGGCGCCATCATTACATAATACTATATTGTTTTTATAACAAAACTCAATAATTTCCTTAAAGAAATAAGGATTTGCTACAGCACCTGTAGGATTATTAGGATAATTAATCAAAAACATCTTAGATTTATTAATTATTTCATTAGGTATAGCTGAAAGATCTGGAAGATATTCATCCTTCTCTTTTAAAGGTATTTTATAAGAAACCGCTCCCCATAATTTTGCTGCCAAATCATATACAGGATAAGATGGCTTAGGAATTATAGCATAATCACCTGTATCACATAATGCTGGTATTAAATTACTTATTCCTTCTTTAGATCCAATCAATACAAGTACTTCTTCCCTGTCTAATGTTACCCCAAATACATCCTTATAATATTTAATTATCCCATCTTTCAATTCTTTTATCCCAGCATATGGTGGGTAATTATTGTATCCCTTATAAGTTAAAGATTTTTTTAAGCCTTCAATTATGGTGTTATCAGTTAATAAATCAGGGTCTCCTACACCTAAGTCTAATACTTCTTTTCCTTGACTTAATAAATTTTCCTTTATTTTATCCAATTTACCTAATTGATATTCGGGAAGGCTAATCAATCTGTTATTTATTTTTAACATTGCTCCTCCTAAAATATTTCTTACTATTTTATTATTTTATTCATTTTTTTCTCTATTTGTTACAGTTTACATTTGTTTTACAATTACATAATTTATATTATGTAAACAAGGTTTCTAACAAATAAAGACCTGAGTTTTCAGGTCTTTAACATGTACTTTTTATTTTATCAATATATTCTTCATCATCACTTATTCTAATTAAACTTTCAATAAAATATTTATTTCTATTTTTAGGTACTTTCTTATGGCTTATAAGTTTTATCATTATCATACATATATCATACTTATGCACATGTGTATGTCCGTTTTTAAAACTTTTTTTCGTATTGTGTATTATAAAACCGCTCCCCGCTTTATATACCTTAAAGTTAAGGTTTTGGTATATTTGAACACTCAAGTCTTTCACCTCTTGGTTTTATAATATCCTTATGAAATTAAAAGTTTATTTACCAAGTGATATTTATTTTTTAATATATATTATGAAAAATTTAATAAAATGTTAAAATAAAGCTTGATTTTAAAAGAGATATTTTCTCATAAAATCAAGCTTTATTTTTTATACATCTTCGTTTTTAATCTTTAATACGTTTTTATGTGTTAAATTAGTATCTTGTAATACATCTGATGTTTCCTTATTATCACCTATCATTTTTCTTGCTCTCTTACATGCTTGTGTATAAGGCAGTTTTTGATTTTTCTTAACCATAATACTTTCCTCCTCTTTTGTTCTATATTAAATTTATTTTAACCATAGATATAGCTATTATTCTTCAAAAAAATTTTACTAGCTTAAATTGTGCTTTATTAATATTCCATGCATATCCATCTCTATAATAGCTAAATACTTTTGCACTATGTTTATCTTCATACCATTCCTTAAATTTTTTAAATTGTTCATTACTCATTTTATGAATATCAGTTCCCCATTGACCTTTTAATTCTACTATCATATATAAACACCCCCACTTTTTATATATTCATAAATTTATAATTTTATGATATATAAAAAGGAAATTGCATGACAATTTCCTTTTAGCACTCAATTTCTAATCTATTACAGCGTTGAATCCCTTTTCTTTTAGCTTTTGAACCATTGCCTCAGCATTATTTTTATCTGTAAAAGCTCCCACTTGAACTTTGTATATTTTATTTTCCTTATCATTATCTTTTACAGGAACACTTTCTTCAGGCGCCTTTCCTGTAAGTCCTTTAACTATAGCATTAGCTATCTTTTCAGCATTGTATTTGCTCATATCGTCTTTACTATCCACAAAAGATACTTCGATTAATATAGCTGGAGCTTTTGCATTTCTTACCACATACAGGCTACTGCCATTCTTTACTCCTCTATTTTTATACCCTAACTTTACAAGTTCACTTAATACACTTTTTGAATATCTCTCTCCTGTAGTACTTCCGGGATAGAAGTATACTTCTGACCCCTGTCCACCTCCAGCGTTAAAGTGAATTGATACATATAAATTTACATTATTTAAATTTGAAACTTGTACTCTTCTATTTAGGCTATCTGAAACACTATTACATCTTACTGGAAGCACATTTATCACTTCATGCCCTAGCTTTTTTAGCTTTTCTATAACTTTTGAACCAACTTCCTTTGTTAAAGCGTCTTCAAATTTTATTCCTTTAGCTCCAATATCTGGTGAACAGTTATGCCCTATATCTATAGCAAATTTCATTACAATCACTTCCTTAATTAAGTTGTTACTATATAATATGCAAAAGTAATTATAAATGCTCAAATTTTAGCTATAATACTTATTAGTAAAATATGCTTAAATACAATAAAACCATAATAAAGTCTGTAACCTCTTAAGTTTACAGACTTTATTATGGTGTATTTGAACTTGCAGTCTAATGCATTTCACACATATAATTAATTCATTAATTTCATCACCATTTATAATTACTATATTGGCATATATATAATAGTAAGAATTTTTTTAACATTGAGCTCTGCTTAACAATACTTTTAATAAATTAAAGTTCACCCTTACCACAACCGATATTAAGGCAAGCTTCAACATTATAATCTTCCATTTTCATACCTGACTTAGCATATTAAATGTTCTTTTCTAAAATAGAGGCTGCTTCTGTCTTACCTTCTAGAAAGTAATCAAATGGAAGAGAAAACTGAAGATATTTAAACACCCATTGTTGCTTCTCTTTAATAAGCACTCCTTCGAATCTGAATGGCCAAACATATTCTTCCCCTTTGGCATTTTCCTTTAGAGTATCGGCAATTTTTCTTCTTATGTTAAAGAGCTTATCTCTATCATCTAGATTACTTGCAAATATATTATTTATTGCATTTATTGTATTTTTAAATGCATTCTCTTCATTTATACTTTTTTTCATAATGCCGTGAGTAACTATCCAAACTATCTCTTCATTGGAATTTATTAAACAGTTCTCACAATCTAATCTGATTTCATCGTAATATTCCCTGTGTGTCTCTATTAATTCCTTAATTTCTTCCTGATTACTACAAATAACTTTGTCTATATTAATAATAAGTGGATTATTAATAGCAAAATATTTATTTACTACTGAATCTATATCTTTATCTGTATCTAGATACTCGTTATTAAATCCTTGTAGAAGTTTAGTTATTTCATCTTTATATATAGATGTAGTGCTTGCAGAGTAATTCTTAAGCTTTTTCACTTCCATATTGAAGCTTTCTTCATCATAGTCAATATTATCAATTCTTACATCTGGTAAATGTCCAACTGCTGGAAGTGAAAATTGCATTTGTTTTATAATCCATCCTGTTTCCTTTTTAATTAACACAAAAGAAATACGTAAATCCCATAAATAAATTCTTTCATTACTGTCTCTCTGACTTAATAGATGGCATAAAATCCAATTAATCTTAGTTAGTTTTACCTTGTCAGACTTTTTACTATTAGAAGAACCTTGATCAAAATATTGCTTAATATAGCCTAAATACCTTTCATAAGTATTACTGTTGCTGTAAAAAGTATATTTTATTGTGCCTGGAACGTAGATTAGAGCAGTATTTGCAAGTGATACTATTGAAGCTTCATCAGCCTTAATCCGTAGATATTCCCAATCACTGATAAATATATCCTTGACTTCCTCATAACTTAAACACCATTCACCATTACTCGTCCCAACCACAATTACATCTTCATTTTTATCAAATAATGCACTCATGAAATCATCAATTTTATTTACATCTCTTTGGATATATGCCTGTTGAAATATGTCCAATACTTTAATTAACTCATTCTTTATTTCGTTTTTCATACTTTACATCCGCCCACGATATATTTTTATATTTCAATCTTTCCATCCTATTCCATAAAGATTTAATCATAAATTTACTTCTCCATATAAACTAAAAAGACTGCACTAAGACAAAGCCTTGTTACAGTCTAAAAATATCTAAAATTTTTACATAATCAAAATACAGTATATAAATTCATGAAATCAACATAAATCCAAGTGATAAATTTAATATTGGACATGTGATGCCTTAACTAAACTCGGATTTAAGATGAATTTATAACAGTCAATGTAATGTAAAACAAAGATTTAATTTTAGTTCTATAAGTTGACTATCCCTACCTGCATATCTCAAAAAGAAGTAAAACAAATAAACCTAATGAATTAGGTAATTTAAAACTTCTTTTAATATTAATTTCCAATTTGAAAATTAATTAGCAAGTAGTAATCATCATTTATAGCACCTCCCATGTATTTACATGTAAATTATACCATATTAAATTTAAAATTTCAATAAATCCATACTTATATAAATTACTTATAGTCTATCAAATTCTACTACTAAAGAAACTGTCTCAGTTCTGATTTAAATCCTTTATATCATCTTATAACATTTTATATAATTATTTATAATCTTCTAAAAATAAAAAAAAACCTAGTTGTCTAGGCTAAACTTGTCTGATAAATATAAATAAGTTTGTCCAATTCTTGACTAAGTTGTACTACTTCATCAGAGTATAAGCATATCTCCCCTTCGGTTAATCGGTTTAGTTCTTCTCTAAGAATCTCAATTTTTTCTTCCATTGTTACAACCCCGCACTTACAAATTTACACAACATTAGCAATTATAGTACTAAATTCAAAACAATTCAACAATATAAAGTTAATTTAACACTTATTTAACAATATGTTTGTATATTAGTTTCTACCAGTTTAACTCTAAATGCAATAAAAAAACTCGAGCCTAAGCTCGAGGTAAAATTAATCTTCTTTCAAATCTTTTATATCTACATTTAATTCTTTATCTGTCTTGATATCTTTAACTTTAACTGTATTATTTTGATCATTAATATTTTCTAGCCAAACAGGATTTCCTTCATAACTTACCCCTACTACACCTAATGATTTAATAATTTCAGTAGCTCTTTTTATATCCATATATATTTCTCCTTTTTAAAAATATTTATTATATATTTTATCCTACAAAAGCAAAAAAATCCCCTCAAGTTAAAAGCTTGATAGACTCTCTAATAGGAATTGTAAAATTACTTCTACAATAATTGTAGATGATGATAAATCATTTATTAATAAAAGATACAGCTCATTATCATGCTAAAATTTATAGCACTTTATAATTAAGTTTCATTTAATTACAAAGTGCTATATTAAGAATGTTTAGTTCTACGATAGTGATTTATACTTATTTTCATAATCTCATATCTCTTTATTATTAATTTCCAATAACGCTTTAACAAATAATTGAGGCTGATCTAGCATTGTCATATGTCCAGCATCAGGTATTAAATAGAATTTTTTATATGGTGCATTGATTTTATTAAAGTATTCTTGTGCAATGACATAAGGTGTTTGCCAGTCATTTCCGCCTAAAATGTAATAAATTGGAATTTTATATTCTGCTGACTCTGGCTTTAAATCAAAGGCAAATAAAAACTCTAATACTTTTTCGTTTGCTTTAGCTCCTTTTATCAGTGCAAAAATATCTGATAACTTAAAAATAGGACTTTTAAATGCAGTTATGACTATGGAAAGACCTATCTTAACAGCCAAGTTATATTTCCCTTGAAGTTCACGCATTTTGCCACATTTTTTTATAAAGTTAATATCAAATTGATCTCCAGGATAATCACCTAAAATTTCAAGCTTTTTTAGAGATTTTTTATCGGCAGCCTGTAAAATTAACTCCTTAACTTTTTCGTAGCCAACACGCTCATTTTCAAGCATATTAATAACTTGTCCAACTCCAATATAATAAGCTACTTCTTCTGGATATTGCTTTATAAATATACTTCCTAAAACACTCCCCCAAGAATGACCAAGTATAATTATCTTTTCTTTATTATATTTTTTCTTTAGATACTGAATAATTTGAAACAAATCCTTTAACATCAAATCAATTGTAGGATATTTATCTGGATTTTTAGTAAGAGTTTTTCCAGAGCCACGTTGATCCCAATGAACTACTGTAAAAACATCTTCCCATTTTTCTTGAAAAGCATGTGCAAATATTGATTCAGCACTGCCAGGACCACCATGTAAAAATAACATTACCGGATTATCATACTTTGTACCAGAATGAAATAGATATTGATTTATGCCATTAATTGATACATATTCCTCAATATAAATTAACCTCTTTGACTTATTTTTCATAACTCCAATTCCCCTTTTTTCCTTGTGACACTTTTTTATGCTAAAATTACATATAATAATAATGTGTGAATCCTGAAATGCAATGAGACTTAAAAAGTAAGATAAATGCTAATGGCATACATTGTAAGTTTATGTAAAAAATGAAAGCCTTAGAATACTCTAAGACTTAATTTTATCTTCTTTATATAGGAGATACAGCTGTATATATAAAACTTCTTTAATTTAAATTCACAAAAATTAAGCTTCTACTCTTTCTAGTTTATAAATAACCGGATGAAGTCCATCATTACATGAATGTATTGCTATCCCATCTTGTTTTACATAAGGGCTGTTGCCACCTGATGCTAAAAGAGAAACTTTACTTTTCAAACCCTCCCAAGCACCAGCACAGAATTTATCTGGCATCTCACAATTTTTTGATATGTATTCATCACCTTCTTGTCCCTTTGCACAAATCACAGAAATGTTACTTTTCGCATAATCTTTATGAATATCTTCAACCTTTAATTTCTTCAATATTGTAATCTTAACATCATAACACTTTGCAATTTCCATGTTTATACCCCCCAATTTATAAATATTATTTTTTTATAATATCTTGCGAATATAACTTAATTAATATTATAGCACATTTTCTATATATTTTCATAATTATATGGAAAACACGGAAATTTTAAACATTGTGTTATTCGATTTTAACAGTTATGTCACATTTTAATCAAACTGTATACTAATTCATTTTTAGTAATACTCAAAAACAGAAAAGCCTGTAATACATTTATATTACAAGCTTTCTCTAAATCATTTATGGCACTTATAATTAGATTTAAAGTTTAAGCAACTTGTTATAATAATGTTATCATTATCTTCTAATGGAGCAATTAAACTTGAAACATATTGATATATTCTTACCTCGTTTTAAGACATAATAAAAGCACCTACAACATAAGTGCTGATTTAAGTTATTATAATTAAAATATTTTTATAAAAAATAAAAAATGCCCTGGATTACCCAGGGTTTTAATTTATTTTAGATTAAATTGTGCTTTCATCTGCATTTTCCCACCAGTAAACGTACAATTCATGTTTGAACCATCTCTATTTATCCAACTATAAATTGAACTTTCCATGTCCATTATTTTTGTTTGAGAAGTAAGTTCACCCTCTCCTAAGACAGCTTTTATTTGATCATAAGTCATTCCCTCTTTAACAGAGTTATATTTTTCTAATGTAACCTTAGCATTCATGTCTTTAAGTCCCGCTTGAGCTTTGCCTGTTACAACTCCATTTTGAACAGTAACATTCATATTGCTTATCCCTGGTCCACTCCATGAATATATAGCAGTTTTTATACCTGAAACTTCTGAAGAAGTTTCTTCTCTTCCTTCTCCCAAAACCTTTACAACATCTGAATATTTCATTCCCATCTTAATGCTAGCAAAGTTTTCATAATTCACTTTTGTTTTCTTAGTATCTTCTTTTTTCTGCTCTGCTGCAGTAGGTTTACTTGTATCATTTGACTTCTGAGCCTTATCGTTATTTCCTCCATTAGCTCCTATTACTCCTACAATGACTACGACGATTATCCAAAACCACCACTTTTTATAAAACTTCTTTTTGGGTTTATTATTCATGTTTGCAGCCTCCTCTTCTGTTGATTTACATATAAATTATATAACTATCGGCATGTTTTGTAAACTTATAAAACTGAACGAGCCCATGCCCCTAACCTCAGTAATTTGTATAGTTTTTGACACATTTGTCTAGTATTTAAATAGAGGTGATAAATAATGAAATTAGAACTACTAAAAATGATATGCTATGGTTTTTCATTTGCAATTATACTGCCATTTATATACGTAACAACATTAACAGTACTTTTATAAAATATATAACTAAAGTTGATAATACAAAAACTTTGTAATCCGAAAGTAAGTCATGACCACACGTAAACGGGTCAATGAACTTTTTCCCTTTAAATATCCCATAAATTGTTGAACACTTAACTTTGGTGGAATACTAACCAACATATGTATGTAATCTGGGCATGCATTTGCCTCTATTATTTCTACTCCTTAATGCTCACATAGTTTTCTTAATATCTGTCCTATATCTTTCTTTATCTTCCCGTATACTATTTACCTACGATATTTAGGCGCGAAAACTATATAATATTTGCAATTCCATTTACTATGTGCTGAACTTTGAATATCCATTTTAGATTACCTACTTTGTTATTAATGCGGTTGGCTAACCTGCATTTATTCTAACAAAGGAGGTATCTTTTTTCTACTCATAGCTATAAGCTCTTTAGAACCACAGGTAGAACCTGTGGTATTCAAAATACAAAAAGAGCCACGAGCTAGTTTCCTAACCCGCGGCTTTAAATTTACTTTGGTACTCTTAACACTATTTCATTCTCTGCTACAATCTTTCTATCCTTGTTATAACCTTTAACCTTAATTTTATAATTAGCTCCTTTACTAAAGGTATATCCACCATTTCTTGTAGTAATAACTTTACTTGTATTCTTTTTTAATACTGTATAGTTTAAGTTTGGAGGTACTAAGTCAAATGCCCAGCTTGCTCCCTTGTCATTGTCTACCCATGCAAAGCATCTTACAATATCCTGTGAATAATCTCTTATAATTAAATTTATCCCGGGAGATCCTTCTTTGTAACTAGCATAAGCTTCACCATCAACCTTTATAAAGCTATTACTTTTTATAATATCATATTTATTTAGACTATACTGTTTTATCAAATTTATTAATTGCTTTGCATAATCTGGTGCAGTTGCATATCCTGCTTTCTGCAAAGCATTTGCTTGTCCTACATAATCTTTAGCACTAAAAAATCCATGCTGATTATATCTAGAGTTATTTACTAAGAATAAAGCATGATCATCTATACTTTCTGCGAAACTATTATATACTCTAAAATAATCATTAATTAGAGTCTTTTTCCCATTATAGTATTCATAAGTTGCATAACTTTTCTTTTCTCCTCTCCATCCACCTATAGCTTTTACACCAAACAGATTTTTACTTTCTTTTGCTAATGTGCTGTTTCCCCAGCTGCTTTCTAATATAGCTTGTGCAATTGTTATACTTGCTAATACCCCATACGCTTTCATTGAAGCTATAGCTCCATCCTTAACACTATTTATAAAGTCATCTATATAAGACATAAATTATTCCTCATTCTTATAAATGCTCTGTTTAAATAACTGGTTTGCGTATATAGTTACTCCAGTTACTAAAACTCCTTGTATAATAGCATATGCGTTAAATCCCATTAAGGATATAGCTCCTAGCACACCCATCAGATATATCAGCGTTATTAGAATTTACAAGATTAACAATAAAATCGATTCTAGATTTAGAAATATTACATATGTACATTTTATTACTGCTATTTAATATTACTACTGGAATTTCTGGTGGTGCATTAATTGGCACTGGCAAGATAACAGGCATCTTATCAAAGACATCATCTAAGACTTTTGAATTTAAAGGAGGAACTTTTATGAAAAGGAGCACAAGAAAAAGAGGTACATGTTGGGAATAAATTAATTGTTGAAATTGAGCAAGGTGAATATATTCTGCAAAACGAAATTTTATTAAAAGATTACTTACAAAATTGGTTAAAGAGCATTAAGCCTAATATAGCTGGAAATACTTTTGTATACTATAGAAGAATTGCAGAAAATGAAATACTACAAAAACATAAAAACCTGTAGTCCCTTGAAATTACAGGCTTTCTCATGGTCTGGGTAACAAGACTTGAACTTGCGACCTCATGCACCCCATACATGCGCGCTACCATCTGCGCTATACCCAGATATTACCTAAATTATATCATATATTGTATAAATTGTAAATATTCCAACCGACTTAATCAAGGGATTCTTAGTTTTAGATGGATTTTCTTATGAAAACTACCCTTTCAATTTGAAGTTTATGCGAAAAAAATTATAAATTAGGGATCTTATATTGAAAATCCCTAATTTATATAAAATCATTAAAGTATTATACAGATAAGTCCGCCATTACCTTCATTTATTATTTTCTGTAGTGTTTTTTGAATCTTTATCTGTACATCTTCTGGCATCTTGAAAAGTTTGTTTTGTAATCCTTCTTTAACTAATACCTCTAAGGATTTGCCAAAGATATTACTTTGCCATATCTTTGAACGATCATTTTCAAATTGTTCTAATAGAGCTTTTACCATTTCTTCACTTTCTCTTTCTGTACCCATTATAGGTGATATTTCTGTTTCTATATCTGCTCTTATAAAGTGAAGTGATGGTGCACTTGCTTTTAGCTTAACTCCGCATCTATTTCCATTTTTAACTATTTCTGGCTCTTCAAGCTTCATTTCTGTAAGTTCTGGAGCAACCAAACCATATCCTGTTTCCTTAACATCCTTTAAGGCTTGTGCAACTTTATCATACTCTACTTTAGCATTATTCATCTCTTCCATTATAGCCATTAATTGATTTTCACCTTGTATTTCTCTATTGCATATTTCACCTAATATATTATAAAATAATCCTTGTCTAGGTTTTAAATCAACTTTTGCCGTACCTTCTCCCATATTTACTTCATTTAATTTTGATTCTCCTAAGAATTCAAATTCTTTAAATCCATCTAAAGTGTTAGTTATATCTCTTACTTTGTATATGGATGTACACATATCTTTAATCAAATTAACAAAATTTAATTTTAACCAGTGAGCTTTATCTAAGTTTTCTATCCACTCTGGCATATCAATATTTATTTCTTTCACTGGGAATTCCTTAAGTACTCTAGTAAATATGTTTGTAATATCTTCTTCTTTCATATTTAGCACATCCATTGTTTGTACAGGAACGTCGTATTTTCCTTCTAATTCCTTCTTAAGCTCCATAGTATTTGGATCATACATATGCTTTGTATTTAATACAATGATAAAAGGTTTGTTTATTGCTTTTAACTCATTTACAACTCTTTCTTCTGTTTCTACGTAATTTTCTCTTTCAATATCAGTAATTGAACCATCAGTAGTTACAAGCAATCCTATAGTGGAATGTTCATTAATAACCTTTTTAGTTCCAATTTCTGCTGCTTCTTCAAAAGGTATTTCATAATTGAACCAAGGAGTTGTAACCATTTTAGCCTTTTCCCCATCCATGTGCCCTGAAGCACCTTTTACTATATAACCTACGCAATCTACCATTCTTACTTTAAATTTAGTGTTATCCTTTAATTTTATTTCTATAGCTTCATTAGGAACAAATTTAGGTTCTGTGGTGTGAATAGTCTTGCCTGATGAACTCTGAGGCAGTTCATCTTGAGCCCTCTTCTTTTTAAATTCATTTTCAATATTAGGCAAAACCATCATTTCCATAAACTTCTTGATAAATGTTGATTTCCCGGTTCTTACTGGCCCTACTACCCCAACATAAATGTCACCTTGGGTTCTTTCTGCAATATCCTTGTATATATCAAAATTTTCCAAGATAATTTACCCTCCCAATCTATAATTTTAACAGTATATATATATTATTTAAAAGCTTAAAATATTACTAATAAAATAAAAAGCATATGGTACGTAAAAGTATCATATACTTTTACGTACCATATGCTTTCAAACATTATATAACCTTTAAAACTCTTCTTTTTTGTCCCTAGACATTAACTCATATACACCGTATTTAGGATCTTTTCCTTCAAAAACAACCTTATAAAGTACATCAGTTATAGGCATAGAAATATCCAACTTTTCTTTTAAATTATAAAATGCTTTACATGCTTTTATACCTTCTACTACCATTCCTATTTCTTTAACAGCCTCATCTGGCGCTACACCTTTACCAATTAATATACCTGCTCTTCTATTTCTGCTATGCATACTAGTACAAGTAACTATTAAATCTCCAAAGCCAGTAAGTCCAGAAAAAGTTTCAGCTTTTCCACCTAGCTTCTCACCTATCCTTACTATCTCGCTCATTCCTCTAGTCATAAGTGCAGCCTTTGCATTATCTCCAAAGCCTATTCCATCAGATATACCTGCTGCTAAGGCTATTATATTTTTAACTGCTCCACCTATTTCAACACCTATCAAGTCTGCATTAGTGTATACTCTAAATTTACTAGTCATAAATATATTTTGTATTTCTTTTGCATAATTCATATCCTCTGAAGAAGCTACAACTGCTGTTGGAATATCTAATGCAACTTCTTCAGCATGACTAGGTCCAGATAGGATAACTATGCCATTATCCGGCATTTCTTCCCTGATAACTTCAGATAATCTCTTTCCGCTATCCTCTTCTATTCCCTTCGCAATACTTATTATAATACTGTCCTTTTTTAAATAAGGTCTTATTTTACTTGCTACTTCTCTTATAGCTTGAGAAGGAACTGATAGTACTATATACTTGCTCTTTTCCAAGGCTTCTTCTAAGTTTAAAGTTGCATAAACATTATGTGAAACTACAACCCCGGGAAGATAATTAATATTTTCTCTTTTATTGTTTATATCATCTATTGTCTTGTGATTTCTGTCCCATACAAGCACATCAAATCCTTTTTTAGCCATCATAATAGCCAGTGCTGTGCCAAAACTTCCTCCCCCAAGGAAAGTGATACAATTCCCCATGTTAACTCTTCCTTTCTCTAAACTCCATCTTTATCCCTGTTCCGCTAAAGTCGAAACTATCTCTTAATTGATTTTCTAAATATCTTCCATAAGAAAAATGTAATGCTTCAGGATCATTTACAAAAAATATAAATGTAGGAGGTTTTACTCCTGTTTGAGTAGCATAGTATATTTTCATTCTTCTAATCCCTACTATAGGTGGTTCCTGCATAGTAACCGCTCTTGATATTACATCATTTAAAACTCCTGTTTTAACTCTCTTATTATAATTATCATAGCACATTTTTGCCATTTCTAAAACCTTATGTACTCTCTGTCCTGTTTTAGCTGAAATAAACAAGTATGGGGCATAGGACATAAATGAAAGTTCATGCTGAAGATTCTTTTTAAATTCATTCATGGTATTTGTTTCTTTTTCAATTAAATCCCATTTGTTTACAATTACCATAATTGCTTTACTCATTTCGTGAGCATATCCTATTATCCTTTGATCCTGTTCACTTATTCCATCTTCTGCATCTATCATAAGTATGCATACATCAGCTCTTTCTAAGGCAGCATAAGTTCTTACTACACTATATCTTTCTATTTCATCTTTAATTTTACTTCTTCTTCTTATCCCAGCAGTATCTACAAGAACAAACTTGCCTTCTTCTCTATCTATTATACTATCTATTGCATCTCTTGTAGTTCCAGGAATATTACTTACTATATTTCTTTCTTCTCCAAGTATTTTATTCACTAGTGAAGACTTTCCTACATTTGGCTTACCTACAAATGCAATTCTTATATATTCATCTTCTTCATTTTCTCCAATTATACTATCAAAATGTTCTACAACTCTATCAAGCATATCTCCAAGACCTAGTCCCTGGGAAGATGAAATAGCTATAGGCTCACCTATTCCTAAATTATAGAATTCATACGCATTATCTTCTTCAGTTATTCTATCTACCTTGTTTACAACTAACACTATAGGCTTTTTTGACTTTCTAAGCATTTGTGATACTTCATAATCTGCAGGAGTTATTCCTGATTTTCCATCTACAAGGAAAATTATCACATCCGCTGTTTCTATAGCTATCTGCGCCTGTCTTCTCATTTGAGATATTATTACGTCATCACTTTCTGGTTCTATACCACCAGTATCTATCATTGTAAAATTATACTTAAGCCATTCTGCTTCTGCATAAATTCTATCTCTTGTAACCCCCGGTGTATCTTCTACTATAGCTATTCTTCTTCCTGCTAATTTGTTAAATAAAGTAGATTTGCCTACATTTGGTCTTCCTACTATTGCAACTATTGGTTTAGGCATTTTTACTCCTCCTTACTATATTCGTTTATTTTATCTATTAAATCTTCTCCAGTATATTCACATATTAATATACTTTTATTGAAATGTTTTTCTAATTCTTCTACTGTTACATCGTCTAAAAACACTTCTTCACCTGCTCTTAGTATGTTCCTTGGGATTATTATATAATCACCTAATTTTGCATCTTTTAACTGTTCTTTTATATCCTTACTTGTTAAAAGTCCTACAACAGTTATAGTACTTCCAAAAAAGTTATTTACAATAGCATTAACCTGAACTTTTATATTAGAATTTACTTTTTCTATTTCTTCAGCTGCTGCTTTTATTTCCTTATGTGCTGATGTTCCTGTAATTAAAGTAAAACTTCCTTTTTTGTAAGTTGATAAGTTACTTAATCCCTCTTTAATATTCTCCCTAAAGATTCTTATCATTCCTACTCCATCTTCTAGTTGATCAAATTTATCATAAAAATCTTTACTTGGAACATCTATTCCCGCTGTTACATAAAATTCATCAGAAAGTCTTACAAAAGGGTATCCTATTTCATTTATGTATTTTTGCTGAATTTTCTTTACACCTTCAATTTCCATTAAGGAAGTTTCTTTATTATATAAAGTCATATCAAAAAGCCCTTCTCGGAATTTTGTAATTCCTACAGGAACTACTGCCACGTTTTCAATTGAAGGATGTAATTTATAAAGATCTTCAACAGTTTTTATAAGTTCTTCTCCATTATTTACTCCTGGACAAGAAACCACTTGGCAGTTTGTTTTTATGCCGCCATTAGAAAGCTTTATAAGCCTTTCATATACATTCCCAGCAAATCGATTACTTAACATCTTTTCTCTAAGCTCAGGATTTGTAGTATGAACAGATACATTTATAGGACTTATTTTATATTCTATAATTCTATTTATATCCTCATCTGTCATATTGGTTAATGTTACGAAATTTCCTTGTAAAAAAGATAGCCTTGAATCATCGTCCTTAAAATATAATGTTTCTCTCATTCCCTTAGGTAACTGATCTATAAAACAAAATATACATTTATTACAACAACTTTTAGCTTGATCCATTATGGAGTCTTTAAACTCTACTCCTAGATCTTCATCATAATCCTTTTCTATTTCAAGTTCCCATATCTCTCCATCAGCCTTTTCTATTAGAGCAACTATATCTTCATCTGCCATTAAAAACTTATAATCTATTATATCCCTTACTTCTTTTTCATTTATGGAAATTAGTTTATCACCTACTTCTATTTCTAATTCTTCTGCAATGCTTCCAGGCTTTACCTTTGATATGGTATTTTTCATTAGATCACTCCTACTTAATTATGTTTACCCCTTAATTCTATAATATTACCGTAATCTTCATATTTAGTCAATCCAAAAGGATTTATTAACTGTTTGCTATAATTTATATGCATGGTAAGCTTTCTATAAACTTATAAAACTCCTCATAATTTCCTTCATAATCAGTGATATAGCTTTTCTGACTTTTATTTAATATGTTGTTATTTATAAGATATGTTTTTATACCTATGTTTTTAGCTACTAAGTCCTCCACTGTATCATTTCCTACCATAAGACATTCTTCCGATGTCTTATTTATATCTTTTAAAACTTCCTCATAAAATTTTATTTGCGGCTTGCAATAATGATTTTTTTCAAAGGAAGTTATATATGTGAAATCTTCTGGCTCAAATCCAGCCCACCTAATTCTGTGATGTATTGCCTTTATTGGAAATAGCGGATTAGTAACAACTACAACATTATATCCTTTTTCCTTTAACATTTTTACACTTTTTATCATATGTTCTTCAGGATTTACTGAATTTTGTACCCTTAAAAATTCATTATCATAAAAGTCATCAAATCTGTACATAAATTCATGTAATCTATTATTAACTCTTATATTAAAGTCTTCCATAAATACTTCCTCATTTGTTCTCTCATCCAAGCTTGATACCATAGCCTTTGTGGCTCCCCATATATGCTTCCCTAATTCCATTGGTTCCATCAGATCACTAAATGACTTCCCAATTTCATTAAAATAACTCTTCTCAAATTCTTCTGCATCCATCGAAAGTAATGTTCCATCTAAATCAAAAAGAATAGTATTCATTATTTTGCACCTCTTTATTTTGCATAATTTTTTATAAAATATAAATCTATTTTATCAGATTTCATATAAAAAGGAAAAGACATACAACAATTAATATATCGCATGTCTTTTTAATACTATTCATTTAAATCTATTTGTTCTCCAGTAACAAGATAAATAGTCCACTCGCATATATTTGTAACGTGATCTGCTATTCTCTCTAGGTATTTACATATAAATAAAAACTGAGTTGCTTGATTAATAGTACTGTTATCTGCTGCCATTATAGGAAGCATTTCTTTAAATACTCCTCTATATATGGCATCAATTTGATCATCCTTTTTACACACAATATAAGATCCTTCTACATTTCCATCTACATAACAATCTAAAGATTCTTTTATCATTTCATTTACTAAATTAGACATCTTAGGTATATCAACTAATGGTTTTATAAACTTTTCATCTTTAAGCCTAATGGCAATTTTAGCAATATCTACAGCATGATCAGCCATTCTCTCTAAGTCTGTTACTATTTTAGTGGTAGTAAATATCATACGTAAATCCTTAGCCAGTGGCTGCTCTGTAGCTATAAGCTTTATACATTTATCTTCAATTTCTCTTTGAAGACCATCTACTAAATCATCATCTTCTATTATTTTTTTTGCCAAGTCTACATCGTGATTTACCAAAGCCTCTATACAAAGATGTATTTGTTTTTCTACAATGCTGCCCATTCTTAATAAATCATTATGAAGATCCGTAAGTCTTATATCAAATCCGCCTCTTGTCATAACCCTCACCTCTTATATCATTTTAAATTTTAACCAAATCTACCTGTAATATAATCTTCAGTTCTCTTATCCCTAGGTTTATAAAATATATCTTCAGTTTTATTAAATTCTACCACTTCTCCAGTTAAGAAAAATGCTGTATAATCAGAAATTCTTCCTGCCTGCTGCATATTATGAGTAACTATTATTACTGTGTATTCCTTTTTTAATGTATCCATAAGTTCTTCAACCTTTAATGTGGAAATAGGATCTAGTGCTGAAGTCGGCTCATCCATTAAAAGTATCTCTGGTTCAACAGCTAAAGTTCTTGCAATACACAGTCTTTGCTGCTGACCTCCAGATAGGCCCATTCCATTTTTCTTTAATCTATCCTTAACCTCATCCCAAAGTGCTGCTCCTATTAAGCTTTTTTCAACTATCTCATCTAACTGTGATTTGCTTGTTATACCATGAATTCTTGGACCATAAGCTATATTATCGTATATTGACATTGGAAATGGATTAGGTTTTTGAAACACCATTCCAACCCTTTTTCTAAGTTCTATTTCATCATAATCCTTATATATGTTTTTCCCCTCAAATAATACTTCACCCTCTATTTTTACGTTTTCTATCAAGTCGTTCATTCTATTTAAAGTTCTTAAAAACGTAGACTTCCCACATCCTGAAGGTCCTATTAAAGCGGTTACCGCATTTTTTTCTATTTCTAAGTTTATATCTTTAAGTGCTTTTGTAGCACCATAATAAAGTTCAAGATTTCTAGTTTGTATTATGCTCATATTAACCCTCCCTATTTACTCCCAGTATAGGACTCATAAATCTTCTTACCTATTATACGAGCCAATATATTAAATATTAATACCATAATTATAAGTACTGCCGAAGCTCCATTTCCTACTCTAGTAGCATCTGGAATCATTCCCTCGGAATTAACCTTCCAAATATAAACAGCCAAAGTTTCCGCCGGCCTAAATAAATTAAACGGAGATGATTTACTGATCAAATTTGAAGCCTCAAAAGAAAGTGATGGTGCACTCATTCCTGCAGTATAAAGTAGAGCTGCAGCTTCTCCAAATATTCTTCCTGCAGCTAGAATTACCCCTGTAAGTATTTGAGGCATGGCTGATGGAAGTATTACTCTTTTTATAGTTTGCCATCTAGTAGCTCCTAGCCCTAAGCTTGCTTCTTTAACTCCGCGAGATGCAGCTCTTATTGCATTTTCACTTACTCTTGTTAAAGAAGGTAGATTAAGTATTGTTATTGCTAAAGCTCCTGCAAATAACGTAAATCCCCATTTTGTCATTTTTACAAACACTAATAGTCCAAATAATCCTACCACTATAGAAGGCAATGATGCCATAGTTTCTATACAAAGTCTGATAAAATTAAGAATCTTTCCCTCTTTTGCATATTCAGCCAAATATATTCCTGCTCCTACACCTAATGGTATAGTAATTAAAAGGGAAACTACAAGCATGTAAAAGGAGTTAAATAGCTGAGGTCCTATTCCTCCACCAGCTTCCCCTATCTTTGGGTCTCCAAACAAGAAAGATGGAGTAAGTGTTCCAATTCCTTCAAATAATATATATCCTATTAAAGCTACTAAAAGGAGTACAACAAAACCTGAAATTATATATAAAATACCAGTCCACATCTTATCTTTTGATTTAGAATTCATTATTTAATTTCACCCCTTTTACCAATAGCCCTAATTACTATAATAAATATAAATGAAACTATTAAAAGAATTAATGCAAGAGTCCATAATGCATCATTCCATGCAGTTCCCGTTACAGTGTTTGCCATATCCATAGTTAATACTGAAGTTAATGTACTAGTTGGGCTTAATAAACCTTTAGGTAATTTAATAGTATTTCCAATTACCATTTGTACTGCTAATGCTTCTCCAAAAGCTCTTGCAATTCCAAGTACTATAGCAGTGAGTATTCCATTTTTAGCAGCTGGAAGTATTACCTTGCTTATGGTTTGCCATCTTGTAGCTCCAAGTCCATAAGATGCCTCTATAAAATCTTTTGGAACTACTTTTATAGCATCTGATGAAAGACTTGCTATAGTTGGAAGTATCATTATGCTTAACACTACAATACCTGCAAGCAAGCTAAAGCCTACTCCTCCAAATATACTTTTTATAAAAGGGAGCAGCACAGTTATACCTATCCATCCATAAACTACTGAAGGTATACCTACAAATAATTCTAGTGCTGGTTGTAATACTTTATTCCCAAGCTTCGGAGAAATGTAATTCATAAATATTGCAAGTGCAATACTTATAGGTGCACTTATTAAAACTGCTCCAATAGATACAAGGGTAGATCCTATTATGAATATACTTGCTCCAAAGGCTGGATTATCTGCCTCTGGTGACCACTTTGATGAAAAAATAAAATCTCCAATTGAATATCCGTGTTTTGTGAAGGTACTAATGCCTTTTGATACTATAAAAAATATTATACTTAATGTTAAAGCCACTATTAAAAATCCACAAAATGTAGCATAAAATTTCCCTAAATATTCTGTTCTTAATCTTTTAAATTTGATATTTTTATTCACACTTATCATCATCCCTATTTTACTATTTAAGTTAAAAATTGCGATATATTATTTACACAATAAGGCTAGTTGCACATATAAATGCACCCAGCCTATTTTAATAATTAAATTATTTTATCTCATTTGCTGAAATATATCCTAATTTTTCAACTACAGCTTTATTTTCATCACTCATCATATAATCAATGAAAGCTTTTGTTAGTCCTGTTGCTTCGCCTTTAGTGTACATATGCTCATAAGACCAGAAAGGATATTTCTTTGCTACTATGTTTTCTTTTGTTGCTTCTACATTATCAATTTTTATAAGCTTTAAATTTTGTCTTTTTTCCTCAGTTAAATAAGATAATGCTAGATAACTTATTGAACCTGGTGTGGATGTTATAGTCTTTTCAACTGTTCCACTGGAATCCTGAGTAGTTCCAAGTCCTTCTTTTTCATTTTTTCCATTCATAATAGTTTCTATAAATGTAGCTCTAGTTCCTGAAGACTTTGGTCTATTAACAACTTGTATTGGTAAGTCCTGGCCACCAACTTGGTTCCAATTTGTATATTTTCCTTCAAATATACCTTGAACTTGTTCTTTGGTTAAGCTATCTACTTTTACATCCTTATGAGTAACAATTGAAAATCCTATAGCAGCTACTTTATGATCTACTAACTGTTTAGCTATTTCTTTATCCTTAAGCTTTGATTCTGCAGTTACATCAGAATTACCTATCTCTACTGAACCTTCTGCTACTTGATTTAATCCTGTTCCACTTCCTCCGCCTTGTACATTTATAGTTGCATCTGGATTTTTTGTTTTAAAATTTTTAGCTGCCTGCTCTACTAATGGTTGTAATGCTGTAGACCCTACTGCAGTTATTGTTCCAGATATTTTATTACCAGTTTTTGTATTTCCCGCTTCTTTATTACTTCCACCACATCCTACGAATGCTCCTGCAACCATAGTAATAGCTAAAGCTGCTATGATTGTCTTTAAACTTTTTGTTTTCATTTAAGAAAAACCTCCATTCAGTTTAAAATTATTTTTAAATGATTGCTACAAGAATAATATTAGTGTATTAAGGTTAAGTGACTATTATCTAAATGTTAAGGACAAGTTAAATTAGGGACTTTTTTATTTAATATGTGAAATTCATCTAAATTTAGACTCAAATCTTCACAAATATTATCTAAATTATTAACAGTATTTAATCCTTCTACTACGTTAGTATTTTCATTATTTAAACTTTCTATACTTTTATCTAATTCATTGATATGTTTCATTATTTTATTTATAGAGCTTATACCCCATTAAAATTCTTATCAAAAAATCATAAAGGGACATCCTTTATAATTAGGACTGTCCCTTTATAATTGGTATACTAACTGTAAACTTACTGCCTTTTCCTACTTCACTTTCTACTTTTATCTCCCCTTTAAAACTTAGTACTATATGTTTTACTATAGCAAGACCTAACCCGGTTCCTCCTTGAGCTCTGCTTCTTGCTTTATCCACTCTATAAAATCTTTCAAAAAGCCTTGGTATATACTCTTGGTCTATTCCTACACCTGTATCCTGTACCCATATATTGCACTTATTACATACAACTTCAGTTCCTATAGTTATATTTCCGCCTTTTTCAGTATACTTAATTGCATTATCTATTAGATTTATAAGCATTTGTTTAAACCTATCCTTATTTCCTAGTATATTCGGAACCTTTTCTCCTACTATATTTAAGGATATATTTTTATTATCTGCTGAATTTTTAACTAAATAACATATATCTTCTACAAGTTTATTTATATCTATGCTTTCTTCATTTATTTCTGCTGGTTTAGTATTTTCTATATGGGATAAAGTTAAAATATCATTAATAAGTCTTGTAAGTCTTTCCGCTTCTTCATTTATTATGTGTAAGAATCTTTCCTTAGTTTCTTTATTTTCTACATATTTTAGTGTTTCTGCAAATCCTTTTATAGACGTTAGTGGTGTTTTAAGTTCATGAGATACATTTGTCACAAACTGGGATCTCATATTTTCAAGTCTTTTTATATCCGTTACATCCTGTACTACTGCCACTGTACCTATAAGATTTTTACCGTTATTTATATCTGCGGTTTTTATTCTTAAGTCTCTTTCCTTTGGCCACAATATTTTTATTTCTTTATATTCATCTGTCTTTATTTTAAAGATGCTTTCTAATTCAAAATCCCTTATATTATCCAAAAGGTTTTTTCCTATTATATCCTTATTTATACCAAATATATTTTTAGCATAAGGATTAATCATTATAACTTTAAAATTTTTATCTACTGCTATTACTCCGCTGTCCATACTCTTTAATATAGCTTCAAGCTTATTTTGCTTATCCATCGAATCATTTAAAGTAACTTGAAGCTGCCTTGCCATATTGTTAAAGGTTTTTCCAAGCTCCCCTATTTCATCAGAAGAGTATATACTTACTCTTCT
The DNA here is from genome assembly GCF_900205925.1 of Clostridium peptidivorans. GTDB lineage: Bacteria > Bacillota > Clostridia > Clostridiales > Clostridiaceae > Clostridium_AK > Clostridium_AK peptidivorans. The sequence goes on from NZ_OAOD01000001.1 coordinate 207,871, forward strand.
ATCTAATTCTCCTGCGGCTATTCTTGAAGTCATAAATTCTAAATCTTTAATAGGGCTTACGAGGCCCTGTGAAAGCTTCGAAGCAAATAAAAAACAAATAGCTATAGAAAATAAGGCTATGCCTACATAGTACTGTACATGTTTCCAACTAAACCCTATAACACTAGTCATTTCAGCTGCACTTCTTATAATATATCCATTTCCAAAATAAGTTGCAAAGTACATAGTATCCATATCCGTAGATTCACTATGACGCACTCTATACCCCATACCATAATTTCTAGCTTCTTTCACTTCTTCACGTGTATTATGATTATCCATATTACTTGGATTAGTTTCTGAATCTACAAGCACGTTACCATCTTTATCTATTAGGGTTACTCTAATATCTCCACTTGTAAAATCTCTTTTTATAAATTCACTTATATTATTTACATTTTCCTTTTGAATCAATTTTATAATTAAATTATTATTTGATTTTAATATTTTTTTTGTACTTTCAACATATTGATAATTTATCATTATAACAAATAAAGTTATAACTATAACTAAACTTATCACAAGAGTCGTAAGCATATAAAACATCAATTTTTTTTTCATATTATCACCTATTCAGATAAGTTAAATCTATAACCTACACCTCTTATAGTTTCTATAAACTGAGGATTTTTATCATTCTCTTCAATTTTTTGTCTTAAATGTCTTATATGAACATCAACAGTTCTAGTTTCTCCCACATATTCATATCCCCATATTTTATCCAAAAGAAAATCTCTTGTTAAAACTCTCCCCTTGTTTCTTATAAGCACTTCTAATAATTCGAATTCTTTTAGTGTTAATTCTACTTTTAAATTATCTTTTATAACCTCATGTTTTTCTAAGTCAATAATAACATTTCCAAACTTATAGGATTTATCAATATTTTGCACTGAAGTTCTTCTAAGAACAGCTTTTACTCTAGCTAAAATTTCTCTTATTGAAAATGGTTTTGTTATATAATCATCTGCACCTAATTCTAATCCTAAAACTTTATCAAATTCCTCCCCCTTAGCTGTTATCATAATTATAGGGGTAGTAGATACATTATTATCTTTTCTTACTTCCTTACATACATCATATCCATCCATTCCCGGAATCATTAAATCTAAAAGAATTAATTGTGGTCGCTCACTTTTTATAAGCTTTAATGCATCAATTCCATTATCAGCATATATTGTAGAATACCCTGAATTTTCTAAGTTGAATTTCAAAAGTTCCCTTATATGTTCTTCATCATCCACTATTATTATCTTTTCTTCTGCCATGTCCTGCCTCCTAATTATTGAAATCTTTAAGTATATTTTATCATTCCTAATTCACAATTATAATATATTATTTGATTAAATATAATATTTTTAACTATATATTAACCTTAATTACGGATAAATTAACAACTAAATAAAATTTCTCATAGAAATTTATTCTATGAGAAATTTTATTTACTTTCTATAAGTCTTTTTATTTCTTCCATAAATGTATTAACATCTTTAAATTGCCTATATACAGAAGCAAATCTTACATAAGATATCTCATCTATATTTTTTAAACTTTCCATTATTAGCTCTCCAATATATTCAGATTTTACCTCAGTTAGCATTTCATTATTTATCTTCTTTTCTACTTCATCAGCTATATCTTCTATCTGACTACGTGATACAGTTCTCTTTTGACAAGCCTTAATTAATCCATTTACTATTTTAGATTTATCAAAGTATTCACGACTCATATTTTTTTTAATTACGAGTATTGGTACTGTTTCTATTTTTTCATAAGTGGTATATCTTTTAGAACACTCCTGGCATTCCCTTCTTCTTCTTATAGATGCATTATCTTCTGTTGATCTGGAGTCAACTACCTTACTTTCCGTATATCCGCAATAAGGACATTTCATAAATACAATCCCGCCTTTTACTATAGTTTGATTCCTAATTTCCTCTGTTATTTATATTATACACAAATTTTATTATTTTTCTACTCTATATTAGCTTCAAGAATATCTGCCCCATCTACTAATATAACATCTACACCTATTTTTCTAACTCTATTCCAAGGTACCTCTATATCATTAATCTTACCAAACCAGCTCATCTTTTGACTAGGCAATATAAAAGATAATACCTTGCACTGTCCTATATCTATTTTGAAATCCTTTATGTATCCCAGCTTACACCCAGAATTAATGTCTATAAGTTCCATAGTTCTTAAGCTGTTTATAGAGTAAAAAGTATTATTCATAAATTCTTCCCCCCAGATTATATTTATCTTATATATTATATTGTATGAAAAAAATCTATATCCAATTACGGATATAGATTTTTTTATTTAAATAATAAATATTTAAACATATTTCTTCATGTGCTTTAATGCTGTTTTTTCAAGTCTGGATACCTGCGCCTGAGAAATTCCTATTTCATCTGCTACCTCCATCTGAGTTCTTCCATCAAAAAATCTAAGTGTAAGAATTAATTTTTCTCTATCATTTAACTTTTTCATGGCTTCTTTTATAGAAATATTCTCCAGCCAACTATCATCTACATTTTTATTGTCGCTTATTTGATCCATTACATAAATTGCATCTCCTCCATCATGGTAAATTGGTTCAAACAAGGATACAGGATCCTGTATAGCATCTAAAGCAAATACTACTTCCTCACGTGGAACATCTAACTCCTTAGCTATTTGAGTTACTGTTGGTTCTTTATTATTTTCCGATACCAACCTATCTCTTACCTGTAGTGCTCTGTATGCAATATCTCTTAGCGAACGGCTTACTCTTATTGAGTTGTTATCTCGAAGATATCTTCTTATTTCTCCAATAATCATTGGTACTGCGTATGTAGAAAATCTTACATTTTGGCCTAAATCAAAATTATCAATTGCTTTAATAAGACCTATACATCCTACTTGAAATAAATCATCTACATTTTCCCCTCGATTATTGAATCTTTGTATTACACTCAAGACTAATCTTAAATTTCCCCTTATAAAAGTTTCTCTAGCTCCCGTATTACCGTCTCTCATGCTTAATAAGAGCTCTTTCATTTCCTTTTCCTTTAACACAGGCAGCTTAGAAGTATTAACTCCACAAATTTCCACTTTGTTAATCATCATTAATAATCAGCCCCTTTGTATTATTAGCATTTAAATTATTTCCCCAGAAGCTGATTTTTATACTAGAGACAAGTATTATAACATTTTATTTATTTCTTTTTTTAATCTTTTTATTATTCTTTTTTCTAATCTAGATATATATGATTGAGATATACCAAGCATATCAGCTACTTCCTTTTGAGTTTTTTCATTTCCTCCTTGAAGCCCAAATCGTAAATTTACAATTTCTCTTTCTCTGTTACTAAGCTTATTCATAGCTAAAAGCAGAAGTTGCTTGTCAACCTCATCTTCTATCAAATTATATACTTCATCTGTATCCGTTCCTAATATATCTGATAATAATAGCTCATTTCCATCCCAATCAACATTGAGAGGTTCATAAAATGATATTTCTGATTTGACTTTACTGTTTCTTCTAAGATACATAAGTATTTCATTTTCTATACATCTAGAAGCATATGTGGCAAGTTTAATTTTTTTATCTGGATCAAAAGTATTTACAGCTTTTATAAGTCCTATAGTCCCTACAGAAACTAGATCTTCTATGCCTACTCCAGTATTTTCAAACTTTCTTGCTATATAGACCACAAGCCTTAAATTTCTCTCTATCAAAATTGATCTTATACTTTCATCTCCAGCCATGAGTTTTATTACTAAATTCTCTTCTTCCTCTTTGCTTAATGGCGGTGGAAGTGCATCATTCCCCCCTATATAATATAATTTTTTAGTAAATAACTTTAGCTTTGTAAGTATTCTGTTTAATAACAATTTAATTTTTAACATATTTCTTCCCCCAATGCTTATATTATTCCCCTACTTAACAATGCATTATAATCCCCACTTTGACTCAATTTTTTATCACAAAAGGCTATTAATGCTTCCCTATCTTCAAACCGTCCATTTATGTTAACTTTTATTTTCCCCGGCTTTATAGCTTGGAGTTTGCCACTATATCCATTTATAACACTGTAAGGTATGTAAAACATTTCTTCTTTTTTAAAATTTGTTTCCTTAAACAGGTTTCTTTCTACAATTATCACCGGATATCCTGTAACTGGTTCTATAAGCTCATTACCCGTATCTAAAAAAGCTTTTAATCTTTGTGAGTTATTATTTAATATAATTTCTAAATCAAATATATAGCTTTGTAAACTTTGGCGATCTTTTATAAATAAAATTACTCTTCTTAAAATTACATACATAATCATAAAAGACAATATAAGTTTTTTATAAGAAAAATCATATATTACCATATTGCTGTCTAAATCTTTAACGGAGTTTAATTCTATAAATACACATAACCCTGCAAGTACCATTGAATATAATATAAATAATACGAAAACCTTAAAATTAAAAATTATATCTTTCTTTCTAAAAGCTATTAATATCATTATTAAAGCTATTAAAAATTTTACTGGTAAGCTCTTAAGGAAATTTAAACTGTCTTGCAATACAATTAATATATATAAGCTTCCAATAAATGCTGCTAAATTTAAATACAGGCGATTTATGGATACTCTTATAGTTTGTGCTGTAATTTCTAGTAAAAATCTATTAACTATAAAGTTCTCCAAGAGTAATACATCTAGATATAAAGTCATTATTCTCACCTCTTAAATAATATTATATACTTATGTTTTTCAAAATTTTGTCATATTATGATATCAATTCCTTTTTTTATTTTTTATGATTTTCTATCAAAAAATAAAAAATCCGACTTTTTTATTTTTTAAGTCGGATTTTTAATATTATTAATATTATTTTCTTTGTCTTCTTAAGAACGTAGGAATTTCTAAATCATTTTCATTATAATTATCCATTCTGTCCATTTTATCTACAGTTGCTGCTACCTCTGTTTTAATATCATTTTTTATGTTTGTAGGAGCACTTGGTGTACTTATACTAAAACTATCATTATTCTTCTTTATTCTTTCCGTTTCAAATCCTGTTGCAATTACTGTTATTCTTATTTCTTCTTTTAAACTTTCATCTATTACTGCACCAAATATTATATTAGCATCTGGATCTGCAGCTTCTTGAACAATTTCAGCAGCTTCATTTATTTCAAGTAATCCTAAATCTGCTCCACCAGTTATATTTAATAAAACTCCAGTGGCACCAACGATAGAAGTTTCAAGTAAAGGACTAGAAATAGCTTCTTTTGCTGCTTCCTGCGCTCTATTATCCCCTGTTCCTGTACCTACACCCATATGAGCCAGTCCTTTATCTGTCATAATAGTTCTTACGTCAGCAAAGTCTAAGTTAACAAGTCCTGGTATAGTAATCAAGTCAGACACACCCTGTACACCTTGTCTTAATACATCATCCGCTAATTTAAAAGCGTCTACAAGTGATGTTTTTTTATCTACTATACTAAGAAGTTTTTCGTTAGGTATAGTTACTAATGTATCAACGCTTTCCTTTAAATTTTTAACACCCATTTCGGCATGAAGCATTCTTTTTCTTCCTTCGAATGGGAAAGGTTTTGTCACAACACCTACTGTAAGTATTCCCATTGATTTAGCTATTTGTGCAATTACAGGAGCTGAACCAGTACCTGTACCGCCTCCCATACCAGCGGTTATAAACACCATGTCTGCTCCTTTAATTGCTTGAGCTATTTCTTCTTTACTTTCTTCTGCGGCTTTTTGGCCAATTTCAGGATTTGCACCTGCTCCTAAGCCTTTAGTAAGCTTATCCCCTATTTGTATCTTTTGAGAAGCATGAGATAATATCAACGCTTGTTTATCTGTATTTATCGCAATGAACTCAACATTCTTTAATCCTTCTTTTATCATTCTATTAACAGCATTATTACCGCCGCCACCGCAGCCTATAACTTTTATCTGAGCAAACTGTTTTACATCAACATCGAAATCTAGCACAATAATACCTCCCTTTATATTAGAAAAAATCTGCAAAAAAGTTTCTTATTTTTGAAAAAACTCCATTACTGCTTTCTTCTGTATCTTCATCTTCTTCATCATCCCAAACGATTGATTTTTTTTCATATTTCTTAGACTTATGATTTCTCATTTCATCTAAGGATTCTTCTTTACAAAGGTTTACTTTCCCTGAATCAACAACATCTTTTACTACACCTACTGCAGCTGCACATATAGGACTACCTACTCCAGTATATTCTGGAATACCTATTCTAACAGGCTTGTCTAATATTTCTTTACACAAATCGCTGCAACCTTTTAATAAAGCTATACCTCCTCCTACTACTACTACTCCAGAGACATTGTCCATTTGCTCACTTATCATTAGCTTTTTCTTTATTAGTAGGAGTATTTCCTCCACTCGTGCAGTTATTATCTCTGTAAGTACATTATAATCTATTTCTACAATATTGTCATAATTTGTGTTTATTTTTATTTTAAAATCTTCGTCAATAAAATTAGATTTCCCACTTCCATACTTTACTTTCAACTTTTCAGCTTCTGAGAAAGGAATCTTTAAACAAAGGGAAATATCATTAGTTATTATATTCCCTCCTAAAGCTAGATTATCACTATAACAAAGCTTTCCGTTCTTGAAAACAGATATATTGGTATTTTCTGCCCCTATATCTAAAAGAAGTGTGCCTATTTTCATTTCCTCAGCTTTTAAAACTACATTTGCTGTTCCTAAAGGTTGAAATACCATTCCGTTTAAATTCAACCCTGCTTTTTTGATACTTTTGAACAAATTATTTATTACTGTAGATTGAGATAATATAAGTTGAGCATCAACTTCCAATCTTAAGCCACTCATGCCAATTGGATCGGTAATATTATCATATCCATCCACCATAAATTGTTGTGGTATTACTCCTATAATTTCTTTATCGGATGAAATCGTAATAATTTTAGCGGCTTTTAGCACTCTGTCTACATCATTTTTTTTAATTTCTCTATCTTCCGAAGATACTGCTACAACTCCCCTATTTACGATAAGTTCACATATCTCTCCTGGTATTGATATAAATATGTCATTTATATCAAAGTCTATCATTCTATCCATTTGTTGTATGCAGTCTTTAATACATTCAGCTGTACTATCTATATCAACTACAATGCCTCTTTTTATACCACTACATTTAGTAGAAGTAACGCCTATTACTTGCATTTTACCATACTTGTCTAACTTACCTGCTATAGCGCATACTTTGGAAGATCCGATATCCACTCCTACTACATATTCCTTCATCAAGCTTTTCCCTCCTTAAGAGAACCATTACAAATTTATATATTCAACAAAAAAAAGTTTTTTCCTCTATATATAAGAAATTTTTTTATAAAATATAATTATAGTCAAATATGTTTATATATATAACTATAATTAGTAAAAAAAGAAAGATTTATTAAATCTTTCTTTTTTTATATTTTGTTATACACTTAGTTAATTAGCTTTTTCTAGTTCCTTAATATCTACACTTCTAGTATGCAATGTATGACTCCACTCTTTGTCATTTTTATGAATTATACCTTGAATTGATATAGGTAGCCACGTAATAGAGTATATAGGATATAGTAAATAATATAAAAATATTTTAAAATTTAATTTTTTATCTAATATTAGTATAAAAGGAGTATATATAAACTGCAATATGGCAATAAGAAGACCAATTATAGTTACCATATTAAAACTCAAATTAGATAATCCATTGAAATTTTGCAAATTAGACATTATATTAAATACCTTAACTCCTTGATTAAATCCTGCTATCACCATAGATATTCCAAGCAATATTATTACAATTGGTTGTATACTGTAAAGCGCACAATCTAATGCAATAAAATTTAATTCTTTTATAGATTTCTTTAAAAGCTTAAAAAAATATCTACCAGCTACATCCGCAAACCCCTGCATCCATCTTCTTCTTTGAAACCAAGATTGAACTAAAGTTAATGGCTTTTCATCATAAATTTTAGCATCATGAGCCCATCCTACTTTGTGCCCATTAAGAACTAGCTTGCAAGTAAACTCTAAGTCTTCTGTAAGACAAGTAGCTCCCCATCCAAGTTCTCTTAATATGTCAGTTTCAATACAAAAGCCTGTTCCTCCTAATTGATTAGAAAGTCCCAAATTACTTCTTGAAAGTTGAAACATTCTATTTGATGTCCAAAATGAAATAGAGTAACTACCTGTTATCCATGTATCTGTAGGATTCTTACTATCTAAATATCCCTGTACTACCTTAAATCCTCGACACATTTTCTTGTTAATTTCATTTAAGAAATCCTTATGTACGAGGTTATCAGCATCAAATATTGCGACAGCATCGTATTTTTTGTCCATTTTAAATATGTTATTGAACATCCATTCTAGAGCGTAACCTTTTCCTCTTTTTTCTTTGTTGAATCTTTCATAAACTATAGCTCCTCTAGAGCTTGCCTTTGCAGCAGTCTGATCTGTACAATTATCAGCTATAACAAATATATCATACAATTCTCTCGGATAATCCAATCCATGTAAACTATCCACAATATTACCTATAACTATTTCCTCATTATGGGCTGCTACAATTAAGGCAAAACTTTTTTGTGGATTTACTTTTGTATTATCCTTTTTTCTCCAAATTCCAAAAAAAGATATGCAAAGATAATACATAGAAATTGTAAAGACCACTTGTGTAAATATCCTGGAAGTAAAATATATTATATCTCCTATTAACTCCACTTAAAAATCCCCCCTAATTCACAGATATTTTAGCATAAATACACCATAATTACTATAGCGATGTTATAATATTTTTTAATTATTTTATATTTATGAGTAAAACTGTGTAATAATTAGATAAACAAGAAGATTATTATTTTAATTTCATATAATCTTAAGTATTCCTTTATAATTAAATATTATCCATTTTTAAATCTTTTATAGCCTTTGATATATACTTATAAAAATGTTATAATATTATAAATAAAGTATATAATATTATTATATATCTAAAAAGGGGGTAGAGCCTTATGAGGCGCTACGAACTGATTTATTTTGTAGACTTAAGAAGGCTTCATAAAAAAGATGAGTCCTTCTGGTAAACCTAAAGTCCTTTTTTAAAATTAATATTCTTAAGGAGGATTTAGGTATGGAAACTTTAGTGAAAAAAGAAGGCACTTTATCATTATCAACTAATAAAAAAAATGAAGTAAAGAAAGAAATAAATGCTTCAAAACCACTTAATTCACATGAAATAAATTTGAAAATGCATGATTATATGATATTTTAGCTAAAGGAGGGATTACTATAATCCCTCCTTAATTTTATAACATTGTTAACTTTTGAAACATTTCTCTATCTATAGAATACAATAAAGCATTTTCAAAGCTCACTGCTTGTTTTTTATAAAGATCCGCTAAACTCATATCCATAGTTTTCATTCCATACTTTGAACCCGTTTGAATTGAAGATTCAATCTGATATGTTTTTCCTTCTCTTATCATATTCTGTATTGCAGAAGTGGATACCATAACTTCTAAAGCTGCTGACCTTCCCTTTTCATCCAATCGTGGTACAAGCTGTTGAGATATTACTCCATTTAGCACCGCTGCCAATTGAATTCTTACTTGCTGCTGTTGATATGGAGGAAAAACATCTATTATTCTATCAATAGTTTTACTTGCTCCTATAGTATGTAATGTAGAAAATACTAAGTGCCCTGTTTCTGCGGCAGTAAGTGCTACAGATATGGTTTCTAAATCTCTCATTTCTCCTACTAATATAACATCTGGATCTTCTCTTAAAACAGATTTTAGTGCTGTTGCATAACTTTTACTATCTTTTCCAATTTCCCTTTGATTTATTATAGATTTATTGTGCTTATGAAGATATTCTATAGGATCTTCTAGAGTTATAATATGGGATGCTCTATTTAAATTTATCTCATTTATCATTGCTGCTAGTGTAGTACTTTTACCAGATCCTGTAGGCCCAGTTACAATTACAAGTCCCCTTTGCTTATCAGTAAGTTCTTTTACAACTGATGGGAAACCTAATTCGTTTAATAAAGGCACCTTAAGGCCTACTGCTCTTAATGCTATAGCATCGCTACCTCTTTGTTTAAATACATTAACCCTAAATCTACCTATTCCCGCTATAGAATAGGATGTATCAGCTTCTCCTACCTTTTCATATTCTTCATAATTATCCTTTAATATTTCTTTAGCATAATTTTGCACATCTTCTGGCGTTAACTTTTCCCTACCTATAGGTACAAGTTCCCCATTTACTCTTACTATTGGAACTATACCTACTGTTAAATGTAAATCAGATGCCCCTTCCTTTATAGTAATTTGTAATAAATCATTTAATAATATCAATTTGTTTCTCCCCTCTTCCTATGTACCCTATGCAAATTTAAATTGCCTTATAATACTTAACCTTTAACCTAAGTTCACCATTTATTATATTTACTCCTAAAGTATTAGCTTATTAAAAAATGAATAACCTTAAGAGTATACTTTAAATTATAAATTAATTGATACTGTTTTTACTTATGTCAATTACTTTTTTATCTTTAGTAAAATCTTTTTATCATTCCCTACACAAGGCATAGCTACATAAAATCCTATTATATTATTTATTCGTAGATTTTTTAATAAAATTTAATAGTTCTTTTGCTTTCATATCAAATATTTTATTCTAAATGGTAAATTGTTCCGTTTATGCATAATTACTTAAAATATATTTTACTACAAAACTAACGATTTATCAAAAATTCATTTTACCCTTTGCCACCATTCATTTCCTTATATAATTTTTTCAAGGCTCTTTTTTCAATACGTGATACATAGGAACGTGAAATATCTAATATTGATGCGATTTCTCTTTGTGTTTTGGGTCTTCCGTCTATTAGCCCATACCTCATTTCTATGACTATTCTTTCTCTCTCCTGTAAAACTGAACTTATTTTTCCATATAACTTCTTTACCTGAATTTTATTTTCTACTATTTCTAATATAGAATCTTCTTCACTACTAAGTACATCCATTAAAGAAATTTCATTTCCTTCCTTGTCTACTCCAATAGGATCCTGCAAATATACTTCACCTTTAGACTTTTTATTATTCCTTATAAGCATTAATATCTCATTTTCTATACATTTAGCGGCATAAGTTGCAAGTCTTGTTCCTTTTGTTGTGTCAAATGAATCAATGGCCTTAATTAATCCTACTGTGCCAATAGATATTAAATCATCCATATCTTTACCTGGATATGCATATTTTTTTACTATATGTGCTACGAGCCTTAAGTTTCTTTCTACCAATACTCCCTTTGCTAGTACATCTCCATCTTTTAATTTGTTTAAGTAATATTCCTCTTCCTTTTCATCTAATGGCTTAGGAAAAGAATTTGAGCCTGTTACATAAGCTGATAAAAATAATCCATTTCCTAATAAATTAAGGAGACAATCAAGTATAAACATAGTGCTTCCTCCAAATAATGCTTATTAATATAATATGTGTGTTTATACTAAAATGTGCTTGGCCACTTATTAGTTAATAAGAAATATATAATATATTAAAATTAAGGAAACATCTCAAAATCTCATATAGACTAATAAAAAATCGGATTTAATCCGATTTTTTATAATTTATATTATCATTTATTGATTTTTATTTATTAAATACTCCGCTATATCTTTGAAAATTGGTGCTGCTGTAGTTCCACCGCCTTGTGTATCCTTATTTATATTTTTTACAAATATAACTACTGTATAAGATATGTTTTCCTTTTTTAAAAATCCTATAAACCAACCATCTGAAAATTTTTTGGTAGTGCTTTCCCCTTTATCGTTTTTTACAACTTCATATCTTTCTGTAGAACCGGTTTTACCTCCAACTTCTGCTCCTTCTATATTTGCAGCCTTTGCCGTTCCATTTAAAACTACATCTCTTAAAGAAGTTTCTATAATACTTGCTTGTTTTTCAGTAAGTATTTGTTTAGATTTTAAACTAGGTATATATGAAATGGTTTCATTGTCTTTGACAAATTCATCTACTATAACTGGTGGTATATACTTTCCTTTATTTACTATAGTATTTATTATATTCAATGCTTCTAAAGGTGTAATTCTTAAATTTTGACCTATTGACATAATTCCCAGTGTTCCATCCTCAGCCTTAGGAGTTTTAACTTCAATGTTTCCCTTTTGCTCTTTACTAAGTCCTAATACCTTTTGGAATAAGTGCTGTTCATTACATAATTCATTTAATTTATCAAAACCTACATTTACACCTATCTGTGAAAAAATATCATTACATGAAACTGCAAAAGCTTCATTTATATTTAATTTACCATGATGCTTATCTGATTTTTTTTCATAAACTCCTGTACAATGAAAACTTTTACTTTCGATATCTGGATACTTTGTTATAGCTCCTTCATATACCAATGTTTTAAAAATTGATCCTGGAAAAAAGCCATTTAAAGTCTCTGCACCTATAAGAACATTAGGTAAAGTTTCATCCTTCTGTACTAAACTTCTTATTTTTCCTGTTGAAGGTTCAGAAATCACTACTCCTATTTGTTCATATTCACTATATTTTTCTTTAAGAAGATTTCTTAAATCATCTTGAAAATCACTATTTAATGTTGAAATTGTTTTATCTATTGAATTCGCATTTCTATTTTTCTCTTCCGTAATATTTCCATCTAAATCTGTATTATATATGTAGGAACTATTTTTGGAATCCTTAAACTTTTCATTTATAATCATTTCTAAACTATCTTTTTCTTTTAAGGAACTATCTTGAGTATTTCTTATGTTAGTTAATACATTTTCTATTTTCCATACATCTTTTCTCTCTACTTCATCATACTTATATAAATAAAATCCTTTTACTCCCTTTATATTTTTTAATTTATCATAAGTATTTTTATCAACTTGAAAATAAAGCTTTTGACTATTATTATTGTTATAATTTCCATTACTTAAATCATAACTTTCATCATAGTTTTTTAATATATATAAAAACTTAAGAAACTCTTCATAGTTAGTATCTAAATTATTTTTAGCAAAAATAGATGGCAATACAACAACACTATACTTAGAATTATAGTCTAATAAATCTTTTCCACTATCATCTACTAATCTATAATTTAATTCCTCTTTTTTTTCTTTAAATTGATATTGAGAGTCTGCCATTACGCTATATTTTTCTCCATTATTATATTGTATATGGAACATTCTTATATCTAATAAAAAAAAGAGCATAAAAAATAAAAGACTTACTGTAATACATCTTTTTTTCATATTACCATCTCCTACAAGTTATAATAAAAATTGATTTTAAATCCTATTATATCCAACGTCACTTCTTTTATACCAAAAATAAAGAAGGTATACAAAGCTACTCTTATTTAGAGCTTTGTATACCTTTTATTTAATAACTTTTAAAATTAATTTTCATTATTTAGAAGAAGTTGTTTTATATTTCCTACAATCACGTCTATGGCCACTTTATTCTGTCCACCTTCTGGTATTATTATATCTGCATATCTTTTGCTTGGTTCAATAAACTGCATATGCATTGGTCTTACTACATTTAAGTATTGATTTATAACAGAATCAAGGGTTCTTCCTCTTTCTTTTATATCTCTTAAAAGTCTTCTTATAATTCTTACATCTGCATCAGTATCAACATATATTTTAATATCTAGAAGTTCCCTTACAGTTGGTTCTTGTAATACAAGTATACCTTCTACTATTACTATATCCCTTGGTTCAACTTTAACGGTTTCTTTTTTTCTATTATGCGCCTCAAAATCATATATTGGTTTTTCTATAGCTTCTCCTTGCGTAATAGACTTCAAATGCATTACTAATAAAGAAGTATCAAAAGCATCTGGATGATCATAATTAGTCTTTGTTCTTTCTTCAAAAGAAAGATTACTTTGATCTTTATAATATGAATCCTGTTCTATCATAACCATGCAGTTATCAGGAAATTTTTTACATATTTCTCTTGCGATAGTACTTTTACCTGAACCCGTACCACCTGTAATACCTATTAAAACTGGACGCTTCATACTATCTTCTCCCCTTAGATATAATTTAATTAAATCTATTACTTTTGCTTAATAAGCATATAATCTTTTTCTAAAGCTTCATTAACCTTTGCTTTATAAATCATTTGTGCTACTGGGGTAGAATCTATTTTTTCTCCATCTTTATTAGTCAAACCTTCAAGCTTTATTTTAAAATTCGCCCCTGTTGGTCTTAAGATCTCTACAGTATCTCCATCAAATATCTTATTTCTCTGTTCTATAGTTGCGATTTTAGTATCCTGGTTATACTCTCTTACTATTCCTACTATATCATAATCCCTTATATATGATGAATTTTCGTATATTTGGCTATCCTTATCTCCAAAGTAAAAGCCTGTATAGTAATCTCTATGACTTGTCTTTAAGAGATTATCCATCCATTCTTCCTTGAAACTGTACTTTTCAGGATTTTCCATATAACTATCTAAAGCTTCTCTATAGGATTTCACTACAGAAGCTACATAATAAGAGCTTTTCATTCTTCCTTCAATTTTAAAGGAATTTATGCCAGACTGAACAAGCTCTGGTATGTGTTTTATCATACATAAGTCCTTAGAATTTAATAAGTAAGTACCTCTTTCATCTTCAAACACAGGGAAGTACTGATTTGGTCTTTTTTCTTCTACTAAAGCGTATTTATATCTACAAGGCTGAGCACATTCTCCTCTATTAGAATCTCTGCCTGTCATGTAGTTAGATATCAAACATCTTCCTGAATAAGACATGCACATAGAACCATGTACAAAGGCTTCTAAGTCACAATCCTCTGGTATGTTTTCTCTAACTCCTTTTATTTCTTCTAATGATAATTCCCTTGCAAGTACTATTCTCTTTACTCCTTGTTTATACCAAAAGTTAGCAGTTTTGTAATTAACGCTGTTTGCTTGAGTACTTAAATGAATTTCCATATTAGGTACTACTTCTCTTGCTGTCATTATAATACCTGGGTCTGAAACTATTATAGCGTCTACACCTAAGTTATATAGGTTTATTAAGTATTCTTCTAATCCATCTAAATCTTCATTATGTGGGAAAACATTTATAGTAACATATACTCTTTTTCGTCTTGTATGTGCAAATTCTATTCCTTCTTTTAGCTCATCATCACTAAAGTTATCTGCAAAAGCTCTTAAATTAAGCTTGCTTCCACCTAAATATACTGCATCTGCACCAAATGTTATAGCGGTTTTTAATTTTTTCAAATTTCCTGCTGGTGCAAGTATTTCTGGCTTATTCATTTTCAAACCTCCTTTTTATAACTGCTACTCCATCTCCCATAGGAATAACTGATGTTATAAAATCATCTTCAGAAACCATATTCAAGAATTCCCTCATTCGCTTTACTATTGTAATTTTTCTTCTCTTTATGAGTTTGTCAGAGGCTACCATTCCTCTAAACAACACATTATCTGCTACTATTATACCTTCTTTATTCAAAAGTCTTAAACAATGAGGTAAAAAATGATTATAATGGCCTTTACCTGCATCCATAAAAATTAAATCATACTTTTCATTTAATTTTTCTAGGATTTCTAAGCAGTCTCCTTCTAAAATATCTATATTTTCTTTAAAGCCAAAGCTTTCTATATTTTCTTTAGCCTGTTTTATCATTTCAGGATCTCTTTCTATAGTATCTATATGGAAGCTTCCCTTAGAAACACTTGCCATAAGTATAGCTGAATATCCTATAGCTGTGCCTAATTCTAGTATTTTTAGAGGCTTTCTTATATCAATCATAAGTTCTAAAAATCTTCCTACTTCTTCGTGTATAATAGGCACTGAATTATTTCTAGCATACTTTTCTAAAGCTTCAAGCTTTTCGTTATTTCCTTTTATGAGACTTCTTATAAATTCCTCCATATAATCATAGGCAATTGTGCTCATTATAACCTCCTACCTAAAAGCCTTGGGTTTTTTCTTTGACTTTTAAAAATTCTTGATAATCATTTGTGAAAAAGTGTGTACCATCGTTATATGATACAAAAAATAAGTAATCTGTTTTATCCGGATTTAAAGCAGCTTCTATTGATTCCTTGCTAGGGCTTGCTATTGGTCCTGGAGGTAATCCATTATTGATATAAGTGTTATAAGGAGATTTAACTTCTAAATCTTTATAGTAAAGTTTATCTTTATGTTTACCTAAAGCATAAAGCACTGTAGCACAGGACTGCATTTTCATTTGCTTTTCCATTCTATTATAAAAAACAGAAGCAACCTTACCCTTCTCATTTACTCCAGATTCCTTTTCTACCATAGATGCCACAGTTATTATTTTATCTATATCGTCTTTTGTAAGCTTGCTATCTTTGCTTATATCATAAAATACTTCTTCAAATCTTTTAATCATGGTTTCAATTATATCTTCTGCTTTAGTTCCCTTTATAAACTCATAGGTATCTGGATAAAGATATCCTTCTAAAGCATATTTTTTCTTAGGATTATTCTTGACATATTCAGGCAAGGGATACTTTTTTACTGCAGTTATAAATTCTTCTTTAGTTAAAAGTCCCGTTTCTTGAATAGTATTTGCTATAAGATCAATATTAAATCCTTCTGGAATAGTTAATTTTACTAGATTTTTATTATGAGTACCCTTATTTAAGGCATCCATAAAATCTGTTAATGAAATATCCGAATTAAATTCATAACTGCCTTGCTTTATAGATACAGGAAGATTAGCTTTTTTTATATAATATTTTATTACATACTGGTTTTTTATTTCCTTATCATTATATAATTTTGACAATATTTTATATAAGCTATCCCCTTTTTCTACGGTTACTTCTACATTGCCATCCTTTTGGGTAAAAGGATGGCTTACAGTGTTATTGTAGTAAATTATAAAATATGTTGAAGCACTAATTAAAATTAATAATGTTATAATTAAAAAAGTTAACTTCTTTTTCATAATTCCTCCAGAGTAACTTAAGCTTTTCTTGCTGCTCTCTTTCTTTGTTCAGAATTTAATATCTTCTTTCTCATTCTTACATTTTTAGGAGTAACTTCAACAAGCTCATCAGAAGATATAAATTCTAGACACTGCTCTAATGACATAGGTACTATAGGAGTTAATTTTAATGCATCATCTGAGCCTGAAGATCTAGTATTTGAAAGATGCTTTTTCTTACATACATTTACATCAATATCCTCAGATCTAGAACACTGTCCTGCAATCATACCAGCATAAACGTCTGTTCCTGCTCCTATAAACAAAGTTCCTCTTTCTTGAGCATTAAAAAGTCCATAAGCTATTGCTGTACCTGTTTCAAATACTGTGAGTGATCCTCTTGATCTTTCGCTTATTTCTCCTTTATAAGGCTCAAAGCTATCAAAAACATGATTCATTATTCCGTTACCCTTTGTATCTGTCATAAATTCATTTCTGAATCCTATAAGTCCTCTAGCAGGTATTTTAAATTCAAGTCTTGTATATCCATTTACAGCAGAAGTCATATTTACCATCTCTGCTTTTCTAGGTCCTAGCTTTTCCATAATAACGCCCATAAATTCTTCTGGTACATCAATGGTTAAGTATTCCATAGGCTCCATTTTCTTGCCATCTACTTCTTTAAATATTACTGTTGGCTTTGAAACTTGGAATTCATATCCTTCTCTTCTCATTGTTTCTATAAGTATAGATAAGTGAAGTTCTCCTCTTCCACTTACTTTAAATGACTCTGCAGTATCTGTTTCCTCTACTCTTAAACTTACATTAGTTTCAATTTCTTTCATAAGTCTATCTCTTAAATGTCTAGAAGTTACATATTCCCCATCTTGGCCTGCAAAAGGAGAATCATTAACCATAAAGTACATGCTAAGAGTCGGTTCATCTATTTCTACAAATGCAATTGCTTCAGGTCTGCTGATATCTGCAACAGTTTCCCCTATATTTATATCAGGAATACCAGCAATAGCAACTATATCGCCAAGCATTGCTTCCTCTGTTTCTTCTCTCTTAAGTCCACTATACACATAAAGGCTACTTACTCTAACATTTTCAACTTTTCCATCTTTTCTTATAAGTGCTACTGTCTGATTTTTCTTGATAACTCCTCTTTCTATTTTTCCTATACCTATTCTTCCAACATACTCGCTAGAATCTATTGTAGTTACAAGCATTTGAAGAGGCTCATCTATATAACCTTCTGGTGCTTTTACATTTTTTATTATAGCATCAAATAAAGGCTCCATATTTGTACTTTCATCTTCCATTTCCTTTTTAGCTATTCCTTGTCTTGCAGAACAATAAACTACAGGGAAATCTAACTGATCATCATTTGCTCCAAGCTCTACAAATAAGTCAAAAATTTCATCTAACACTTCTTCAGGTCTACCATTAGGTTTATCTATTTTGTTAATAACCACTAGAGGCTGAAGATTTAATTCCAATGCCTTTTTAAGTACAAACTTTGTTTGAGGCATAGCTCCTTCATAAGAGTCAACAACCAAAAGAACGCTATCTACCATTTTAAGTACACGTTCAACTTCTCCACCAAAGTCCGCATGTCCTGGAGTATCAACTATATTTATCTTAGTACCATTGTAATTTACTGAAGTATTTTTTGATAATATAGTTATACCTCTTTCTTTTTCAAGATCATTTGAATCCATTACTCTTTCTTGAACTTTTTCGTTTTCTCTGAAAACATGACTTTGCTTAAGCATGGCATCTACTAAAGTAGTTTTACCATGGTCAACGTGAGCAATTATTGCTATATTTCTTATATCATTTCTAGTAAATATTTTCATATATTTTCCCCCAATATATCTTCTTAAATTTTTTTCAAAAAAATTGGATACATTTAAGTATCCAATATCTCCAACATATCTATTTTAATAGTATAGTAATAAAAAGTCAACTTATGTAAAGTATTTTCGCTATTTCGACATTTAAACTAGAATTCGACTTTTCATTCAATAGTTAAATAATTTAGATTTCCATAATTATAGGAAGTATCATAGGTTTTCTCTTAGTCTTTTCATATAAGAATCCTCTAAGAGAATCTTTTATGCTAGACTTCATAGTAGCCCATTCTTTGATATGTTTTTCTTCACATTGCCTTAATGCTTCTTTAACTACATTTCTTGCTTGCTCCATTAAATCTTCTGACTCTCTTACATATACAAATCCTCTTGAAATAATATCCGGACCTGCAATTACACTTCCAGATTCCTTTTCTATAGTTACTACAACTGTAAGTATTCCATCTTGAGATAAGTGCTTTCTATCTCTAAGTACAATATTACCTACATCTCCTACTCCTAGACCATCTACAAATACTTGACCTGAAGTTACCATTCCATTTTTTCTTATACCATCTCTGCCTACTTCTATTACATCACCGTTTTCTGGAATAACTACGCTACTCGCTGGTAAACCTAACTTTTGAGCTAGCTCTGAATGCTGTTTTAAATGTCTATATTCACCATGAACAGGCATGAAATATCTTGGTTTTACCAAAGTATGCATTAACTTGAGTTCTTCTTGACAAGCATGGCCAGATACATGAATATCTGCTAAAGCCTCATATATTACCTCTGCTCCTTTTTTAAATAGCTGATTAATAACCCTTGATATAAGCTTTTCATTTCCTGGAATA
Source organism: Clostridium peptidivorans (assembly GCF_900205925.1). Lineage (GTDB taxonomy): Bacteria > Bacillota > Clostridia > Clostridiales > Clostridiaceae > Clostridium_AK > Clostridium_AK peptidivorans. Next base: position 227,658 of record NZ_OAOD01000001.1, read on the forward strand.
GGTGAAGCAGATATTATAACCATATCTCCTGGTACTATATTTACTTTTCTATGCTCTGAAGCAGCCATTCTTGATAAAGCAGCCATCGGCTCTCCTTGACTGCCTGTTGTTATTATTACTATTTTGTTACTTGGATATTTATTTATGGAATCTATATCTATAAGTATATCTTTAGGCGGATTAATGTATCCTAACTCCTTAGCAACTTCAACTATATTTTCCATACTTCTTCCTGAAACAGCAACTTTTCTTCCATATTTATCTGCTGCATTCATTATTTGTTGAACCCTATGGATATTTGAAGCAAAAGTAGCAACTATTATTCTACCCTTTGCTGTAGCAAATATACTTTCAAAGGCTTCCCCTACTGTGCTTTCAGACATTGTATAGCCTGGTCTTTCTACATTGGTACTATCAGCAAGCATAAGCAGCACGCCTTTTCTTCCAAGCTCTGCAAATCTATTTAAATCCGCTACACATCCATCGATTGGAGTAAAATCTATTTTAAAATCTCCTGTATGAAGAACAACACCTATAGGAGTGTGTACTGCAATTGCTACTGAATCTGCAATACTATGACTTGTTCTTATAAACTCTACAGATATATTAGTAAGTCTTACTATATCTTTAGCACTAATTCTCTTAAGCTCTACAGAATCTAAAAGATTGTGTTCTTTAAGCTTCGTTTCCACTATTCCAAGTGTAAGCTTTGTTCCATATACAGGTACATTTAACTCTCTTAACACATATGGAAGAGCACCTATGTGATCTTCATGGCCATGAGTTAAGAATATTCCTCTAACTCTCTCTTTGTTTTTAATTAAATATGAGACATCAGGTATAACTACATCTATTCCGAGCATTTCTTCATCCGGAAACTTAAGACCGCAATCTATAACCATTATGTCATTTTTATATTCTATAGCAGTTAAGTTTTTGCCAATTTCATTAATTCCACCAAGCGGAATTATCTTTATCTTTTCTTTTTCTCTTCGCATTTTATCCCTCCTTTGTATTTTGTTTTTGTCTAATGGTTTTTTATTTTCTTGGGCATTCATTACATAATCCATAAAATTTCACACTATGATCCTCTATCTTAAAATTATATTTTTTTTCTATATTATCTTCTAATTCTTCTAAAAGGTCTCCCTGTACTTCTATAACCTTCCCACAATTTCTGCATATCAAATGATGGTGTTGATGATTTTCATCTTCATGTATCAATTCATATCTACTGCATCCATCATTTAAATCCAGTTTTGAAAGTAAACCCATTTCCTCTAAAAGCATAACTGTTCTATATACAGTTGCGAGTCCTATTTCAGGGCATTCATCTTTAACTAAATTATATATTTCCTCAGTAGTTAAGTGACTACCCTCATTCTTTATTATAATTTCTACAATAGCTCTTCTCTGTGGAGTAAGCTTATATCCTTTTTCTTTTAAAACATTTTTTAAATTTTCCACATCTTCATAAGGAACCTTTGACATGAAATTACCTCACTTTATTAACCCATATATTTAGGTGTTTACTTTAAATTACCAAATTCAATTATAATTTTAAAAGCTATGTATTGGAACATAGCTTTTTCTTAAATATTAATTCAGCTCTTCCTTAAATATTAATTCAAATCTTCATCATCAAATAATGCTTCATAAGCTTCTACTACAATAGCAAATTCATCTTCATCATCTACTGTAACAAGTAAATCATTTCCATCTTCATCTTTGTCTATTCTAAGTGCTACAGCTTCATCTGTGTCTTCATCCTTTGGCACTACAATTACATACTCTTTGTCTTCAATATCTAATTTTGTAATAACCTCAAATTCTATTTCTTCACCGTTTTCATCTGTAAGAACAATATTTGTTATATCATTTTCCATAATATACACCTCTTTCAATTTATTTTTAATTTATTTTTAAATACTATCTAAATACCCCTGTAGTATATATGTTGCCGCAACTTTATCCACTAATTTTTTTCTTTTACTTCTTGATAAATCTGCTTCTAACATAACTCTATGAGCTGCTACAGTGGTTAATCTTTCATCCCACATTATTATCTCTAAATTTAAAGCTTCTTTTAACTTATCACAAAACGCTACAACCTTTTCACTTTGTGGTCCTAGTGTTCCATTCATATTTTTAGGTAAGCCTGATACTATCTTTTCTACTCCATATTCTTCACAAATCTTTTTTAACTCTTCAATATCTATTTGCTCAGTTTTTCTACGTATAGTTGTAATTCCTTGTGCGGTAAATCCCAATGGATCACTTAAGGCCACCCCTATAGTTCTATCTCCTACATCTAGTCCAAGTATTCTCATAAATTTCTCCTTTTAATATACTTCTTTTTAAAAATAAAAATGCCCTAAGGGCATTTTTATTTTATACCTAAATAGGTTTTTAAAACTTCTTCTAAGATTTCATCCCTTTCAAGTTTTCTAACTAGAGCCCTTGCACCATTATAGTTAGTTATATAGGTAGGATCACCGGATATTAAGTATCCCACCATTTGATTTACAGGGTTATAACCTTTTTCTTTAAGGGCACCATACACCTGTGTCAAAATTTCCTTGGTTAAATCTTCTCTGTTCCTGATCACATCAAATTGAATGGTGTTATCATTCCCCATTTTTCTTCACCCCACTTAAGTAAAAAGTTTATATTTTATTACTCGTATATTTATTATAAAACATAATGCATAAAATGTATACTATTTTGCTAAATTTGCCACTATAGTTTCTACTGAACCTATAGCTTCTTCTAGTTTTTCAGGTAATTTACCACCAGCTTGAGCCATGTCTGGTCTTCCGCCGCCGCCGCCGCCAGCAACAGAAGCTACTTCTTTTATTATCTTTCCACAATGTATTCCCTTAGCTATTACATCTTTAGTTGCCATAGCCACAAATTGCACTTTTTCATCTGCATTACTTCCAAGAACCACTACGCCTGATTCAATCTTACTACGTAATTTGTCAGCTAAATCTCTTAATGCATTAGCATCTACTCCATTTAATGCACCTGTAACTACCTTTATTCCATTTACTTCTTTTACATTGTTTAGTATTTCATCCTCTGATCCACTAGCAAGCTTTGATTTTAACTCTAGTATTTCTTTATCCTTGTTCTTCATTTCAGTTAATTGAGAACTAATTTTACTTAAAATTTCTCTTTCAGAAGTTTTAAGTAATGCTGCTGCTTCTTTTAATGTCTTTTCTTTTTCTTCAACATACTTTATAGCATTTAATCCTGTAACGGCTTCAATTCTTCTTATACCTGCAGCTACACCACTTTCAGATATAATTTTAAATAATCCTATTTCTCCAGAATTAGTTACGTGAGTTCCTCCGCAAAGTTCCTTGCTAAAGTCACCTACATTTACTACTCTTACATCTTCTGCATACTTATCATCAAATAATGCTGTGGCACCACTTTTCTTAGCATCTTCTATAGACATAACTTCAGTATTAACAGTATTAACATTCATTACATTTTTATTTACTAAAGTTTCTACTTCTTTAACTTCTTCTTCAGTTAAGCCTTGAAAATGACTGAAGTCAAATCTCAATCTTTCATTATCCACATAAGAACCAGCTTGCTGTATGTGTTCTCCTAATATTTTTCTTAAAGAAGCATGTAAAATATGTGTGGCAGTATGATTTTTTGTTATATTATTTCTTCTTGGCTCATTTACTATTAAGGTAACTGTATCTTCTTTTAGTATTTCCCCTTTTGTAATTTTTATGAAATGTAATATCTTTCCGCCTACATTTTTTTTGCAATTTAAAACTTCTCCTGTAAATCCTTTGCCTTCAATGATACCTATATCTCCAACTTGACCTCCCATTTCAGGATAAAAAGAAGTTTTATTTACAACAAGTACTCCTTCCTCTCCTTTTTTAAGAGAACTTACCATTTCCTCATCTTTTATAAGAAGTAAAACTTCCGCTTCTTCCTTTAAGGAGCTGTAGCCAGTAAACTCAGTGTTTAATTCCTTTGGAAGCTTATTTAATATAGTATCTTCTGCTCCCATGTAATTACTTTCTCCTCTAGCAGCTCTTGCTCTTTCTCTTTGTTCCTTCATTTCCTTATTAAATCCATCTATATCTATAGCTATTTCTTTTTCTTCTAATATTTCTGCTGTAAGTTCTAGAGGGAAGCCATAAGTATCATATAATTTAAAAGCTTTATCACCAGCAAGAACTTTTTCTCCCTTTTTACTTAACTCATCTATATATTCATTTAATATATCTATACCTGAATCTATAGTTTCAGAAAATCTTTCTTCTTCAAGCTTTATAACTTTCTTTAAATATTCTTCTTTATCCTTTAATTCTGGATAAGCCTTATAAGAATTTTCTATTACTACATCACATATTTTATAAAGAAATGTTTCTTTAATTCCAAGAAGTCTTCCATGTCTTGCTGCTCTTCTTAAGAGTCTTCTTAAAACATATCCTCTTCCTTCATTAGATGGTAAAATTCCATCTGATATCATAAATGTAACACTTCTTATATGGTCAGTGATTAATCTTAAAGATATATCCTGTACTTTGTCTTTTCCATAAGTTGCACCTGCAGCTTCACTAACCTTATCTAAAATAGCTCTTATTGTATCTACTTCAAATATGCTGTTAACACCCTGCATTATAGTTGCCATTCTTTCAAGTCCCATACCTGTATCTATATTAGGACTAGCCAGTTTATTATAGTTTCCATTTTCATCTTTATCAAATTGAGTAAATACTAAATTCCAAAATTCAACTATTCTATCTTCTTCTGCTGCCTGTAAAAATTCTTCTACAGTATTTACCTTTCCTTCTCCTCTATCAAAATGTATTTCAGAGCAAGGTCCACAAGGTCCCTGACCTATTTCCCAGAAGTTATCTTCTTTTCCTAGTCTAAATATTCTACTTGCATCTATATCAGTGGTTTTAGTCCATATATCATAGGCTTCATTATCATCTAAATATATAGTTACATATAACTTATCCTTTGGAACATTTAAAACCTTTGTTATAAGTTCCCATGCCCATGGAATAACTTCTCCTTTAAAATAATCTCCAAAAGAAAAGTTTCCAAGCATCTCAAAGAATGTACCATGTCTTGCTGTCTTACCTACATTTTCAATATCCCCTGTTCTTATGCACTTTTGGCAAGTTGTAACCCTATTTCTAGGTGGAATTTGAACTCCTGTAAAGTAAGGCTTTAGTGGTGCCATACCTGCATTTATTAAAAGTAAACTTTTATCATTTTGAGGTACTAAAGGAAAACTCGCTAATCTTAAATGTTCCTTTCCCTCAAAGAAACTTAAATACGCTTCTCTAATTTCATTTAATCCCATTTTATTCATATAAACTTCATTCCTTTCTTTGAATGTTTTAAATAATATACTAAAATCAAGGCAAATAAAAAAAGCTCTAGTCTCCTACAAGGGACGAAAGCTTTCCGTGGTACCACCCTAATTATATAAGTCATATAACTTATATCTCTCAATATAATAAAGGCTCCAAAACAGCTTCAATACTTATACTAAGAAGTTTTCACCAGCCACTTCCTCTCTTAATAGTAAAATAGTATTTACTCATTTTTTTCATAGCCAAAATATTCATTTTTATAAAAATTATAAATTAAAAAATATTAAATGTCAACGTTTTAGTCACTGTTTGAGATAAATTCACAGATTTATATCATAAAAATTTAAGTTAAAACTATTGTAAAATCAGATGTTTTATATTAGTATAAATATCGCTGCGTAAATTTAAAATGGACTTATAAACTATTAAATAAGCTTAAATCAAGGAGGACAATATGACAGAAATAACTAAAGATAAAGAAATGAATAGATACTCTCTTAAAAATTTCCTTAAATTTTTGATACCATCACTAATAGGTATATTATTATTTATGACACCTATTACATTAGGTGAAGAAGTTACAATACCTGTTGCATTTTTTTCTAAAAATGTACAAACCTTATTAGAAGGATATTTACCACTAATAATGACAGTTCTTATAACAGTTTCATCTTTAATTACTATAATGACAAAAGTATTTAAACCAAAATTTATAATAAATAACGGCTATCTAAAGAACCTTTTTGATGTGAGCCATGTTTGGTTTGCAACTAGAATTGTTGGTATGGTTATTGTACTAGCTACTTTCTTTAAGATAGGAAGTGGTGCTATATACTCTGATAATACTGGAGGACTTTTGTTATATAATCTTCTTCCTATATTATTTGCAGTGTTTTTATTTGCCGGCTTATTACTACCTTTAATATTGGACTTTGGATTACTTGAGTTTTTCGGAGCCTTGCTTACTAAAGTCATGAGACCTGTTTTCAATTTACCTGGTCGTTCCTCAGTAGACTGTATAGCCTCTTGGCTTGGAGACGGAACTATAGGTGTCCTTTTAACAAGCAAGCAATATGAAGATGGATATTATTCTTCTAGAGAAGCCGCTATAATAGGTACTTCTTTCTCAGCAGTATCTATAACCTTTTCCTTAGTAGTTATTTCTCAAGTTGGCCTTGGACATATGTTTATGCCATTTTACCTTATAGTAACTTTCTCTGGTTTAATAGCTGCGTTCGTTGTTCCAAGAATACCTCCTCTTTCTAGAAAACCTGACTCTTACTACAATAATAATAAGAGAGCTGCAAGTGAAATCATTCCTGATGGACATTCCTCTCTTAGTTGGGGGCTTTCTCAAGCTGTAGAAAGAGCTGAGCAAAATAATGATATAAAGAAATTTTTCATAGATGGCTTAAAGAATGTTTTTGATATGTGGTTTGGAGTAACTCCAGTAGTTATGGCTTTAGGTACACTAGCCTTAATAGTTGCTGAATACACACCTGTATTTAACTTACTTGGAATGCCTTTTATTCCACTACTTAAACTTTTAGGACTTCCTGAAGCCTCTACCGCCGCTTCTACACTAGTGGTTGGTTTTGCGGATATGTTTCTACCTTCTGTTATAGCTGCAGGCAGCATTAAAAGTGAACTTACCCGTTTTGTAATTGCTGCTGTATCTGTAACTCAGCTTATATATATGTCTGAAGTTGGCGGGCTATTAATAGGCTCTAAAATACCCGTTAATTTTAAAGAGTTATTTATAATTTTCATAGAAAGAACCTTAGTAACTCTACCAATTATAACTTTATTTGCACATTTTTTATTCTAATAAAAAATACCCTAGAAACAAATAGATTTGTTTCTAGGGCATTTTTCACTTTGAACTTGCCACTTGCCATGTGGATGGCACTTAGGTGGCACTTATTTATAGCTGTCAAAGCCAAACCATTTTATAGAAAGCTTTGATAATGTACCATCTTTTTTCATATCGTCTACTATCTTATCTATTGCTTCTCGTAACTCTTTATCCTCTTTTCTATAGCCAATGCCCATAGGTTCTTCACTTATTATTCCTTTTAACACTTCATATTCTCCTGGTTTTTTAGTAGTATAATATCCACCAACCTGAGCATCCATAACTACTGCATCTACTCTTCCATTGGATAATTCATAAAAGGCTTCAGTTATTTTATCATACTTCTTTAACTCTTTTACTCCTTTTATAGTTGAGGCCACATTTTCTCCTGTAGTTCCAAGCTGACACGCAAGTACCTTTCCTTGTAAATCCTCTACGCCCTTAATGCTTTTATTTCCTTTTTTAACTGCTAGCACTTGGCCGCCCATTATGTACGGTTTTGAAAAATCTATGGACTCTTTTCTCTTATCCGTTATACTAATTCCTGCTATGGCTACATCAAACTTCTTAGCATTAAGAGCCATTATTAATCCACTAAAATCAACTACAAAAAATTCAGTTGTTACACCTAATCTCTTTCCTACTTCATTGGCAAAATCCACATCAAATCCTACTAGATTCTTATTTTTATCTCTAAACTCCATTGGGGGATATCCTTCTTCAATTCCCACCACTAGTTTCTTTGACTTTTTAATACTTTCCATAGTACTCAAATTTTCCTCTTTTTTACCGCAGCCTGCAAATACAGTTACAATAAAAAATAAGGGAATAAGAATTTTAACAATTTTTTTCATAAAAAAATCCCCCTTAATTTATATTTAAATATTCACTTATGAATATTTATACAAACACATTTTTTAATTTGTAGAGTGCTAAAGTAAATTAATCTTTTATAATTATAGTTAAGTATCTATAATTATTCAATGTTTTTTTAAATATTCTTTACAAAAAATATAGAGTCCTTTTTAATAGACTCTATGTAACTCTATAACTATATATAAAACATGTAACAATTTCCTTCTTTATTTAAATCTTTTATTAATACTCCTAATAAATTATACTTAAAACATGTAATAATTTAAATCCTCATATATAACTTTAGCTACTACCCCTACAGGTACTGCAAGAACCATTCCAAAAAATCCGCCTACTTTACCTCCTATGACCAGTATTAGTATTACAGCTAAAGGATGCATACTTATATTGTCACCTATAAACTTGGGAGATATAAAATCCCCTTCCACTTGTTGAATAAGATAAAGCCAAAAGGCTACCCAAAGAGCTGCTTGAGGTGATTTAAGTAGCGCCATAACTATTGCAGGTATTGCTCCAAATATGGGTCCAAAATAAGGTATTATATTAAAAAAAGCATTTAAAAGTGATAAAGTCAGTGAAAACTGCACTCTAAAAGTTATTAATACTATAAAAGTACACACACCAATTATAAAACATAATAAAAATTGAGTTATTACATATCTGCTTAATATTCTATCAGTGTCCTCTAATATCTTATCTATGATATTTCTGCTTTGAATAGGAAAAAGAGCAAGAAACCTATTTTTAAGCTTTAAACTATCTGATAAAAAGTAATATGATATTATTGGTATAATAGCAATAGACAGTAAATTTTCTCCAAGTGTCAGTGCCTTGTTTAGCCAATTATTTAAAAATAATTCAAAAGCCTTGCTTCCCCTTATGTATATACTTTGAGAAATATTATATGCAATTCCTCTATTTATCTTAATATTTTCATAAATTTTATTTGTATAATTCCCTAAGTTTTTTAATGAATCATATAAATTTAAACTTTCTTTAATAATTGATGGAATTATAAAAATAAATATTGCTACAAATACGGTAATTACTATAAATATTATTATTAATGATGAAATTCTTCTGCCTAGCCCCTTATTCATAAGCATATCTCTAAAGGGTTTAAAAACATAAAATAATATGAAGGATACAAATATAAGATTAAACATATCCCTTATAAATTTCACTTTTAAAAGTAATATAAAGGCTAAAATAAATATAAAAGCTATTATTAATCCCTTTTTATATTTTTTTATTATTTCTAACATAAGCATCCTCTTCCCCAAACAGCTTACTTGGTAAATTTATAAAATCAATATTATAACTCTTTCCATGATACAGTATGTGATTATCACCAAGTAACAAATCTTTTGGCAGTAATATCTTCTTTCCATGCAGAAAATTAGTAGCATACCCTGTACAAACTATTACTCCTTGTATCACAAATGTATCCTCGTTAAATATTATATCTTCTACCATTCCTATCATATTTCCCTTAATATCTATTACATTCATACCTCTTATATCTTCAAAGTTTAAATATTTCCCTTTATGCTGAGAACTAGCTATCATATGTTTATTAAAAGAAATTATATCTTCCTTAAATACATAAAGAGATGACTGAAAAAGTGAATAAGAAGATATTAAGAACCCAATTACTCCTCCTACATGAAAATCCACAGCTAAATCTTTAACAAATCCCATGGATTTTCCTCTTACATTACTTACATTCATAAATAAGAAATCTTTTTTTCTATACACTCCACATCACTCCAAAGATAATTCTAAATATATTCTTACCTATTATGTGAAAAATATGATGTGTTTATAAATAAAAGGAGATTAGATAATACAATTATCTAATCTCCTTTTATTTCCTGGGAAAATTTCCTTGAATTAATTATTCTCCATGTACTTCTTCATGAATATGCTCGGAATGTTCTTCCATATACCAAGGCTCTAAGCCTGCACTTCTTCTATAATCATTTATAGCTTTATGAATAGCTTCTTCTGCAAGTACGGAACAGTGCATTTTCACTGGTGGAAGTCCGTCTAAAGCTTCTGCTACTGCCTTATTAGTTAATTCCCATGCTTCTTCTATAGTTTTTCCCTTTATAAGCTCAGTTGCCATGCTAGAGGAAGCTATAGCAGAACCACATCCAAAAGTCTTAAATGTAACATCTTTTATTATATTATCTTCAACCTTTAGATATATTTTCATTATATCTCCACATTTTGGATTTCCTACTTCTCCTACACCATTGGCATCAGCAATTTCTCCTACATTTCTTGGATTTCTAAAATGGTCCATAACCTTTTCGCTATACATATTATTTTTCCCCTTCCTTTAAGCCGTTTAAGTATTCTTCCCAATAAGGTGACATTTCACGTCTTCTTTTTATTATCTGTGGTAATACATTTAATACGTATTCTACATCTTCTTCTGTACTATTAGCTCCTAAAGTAAGTCTTAGTGAACCATGAGCTATTCCATGAGTAAGTCCCATAGAAAGTAAAACATGTGATGGATCTAGAGAACCAGATGCACATGCACTTCCAGTTGAAGCACATATTCCTTCAAAATCTAAATCTAGAAGCAGTGTTTCTCCTTCTACTCCTATAAAGCACATATTTACGCTACCAGGTAGTCTTTTATCTCCCTTTGGTCCATTTAACTTAACATGAGGTATTCTTTCTGTAAGTCCATTTATAAGTTTATCTCTTAAGTAGGATACTCTACTGTTTTCCTCTTCTAATTCAGAAACAGCAAGATCTATAGCCTTTCCTATACCAACAATTCCAGGTACATTTTCTGTACTTGCTCTTCTTCCTTTTTCCTGTCCGCCACCGTGAATTAAGTTTTCTATCTTAACTCCTTTTCTAATATATAATGCTCCTATTCCCTTTGGTCCATAAAATTTATGTCCAGCCATAGAAAGCATATCTATATTCATTTCTTTAACATCTATTGAAACGTGTGCCACAGCCTGAACTGCATCTGTATGGAAATAAATATTTCTTTCTTTACAGATTTCACCTATTTCTTTAATAGGCTGAATAGCTCCAACTTCATTATTAGCAAACATTATTGATACAAGTATTGTAGTATCTTTAATGGCATTTTTTAAATCTTCAACTCTTATAATTCCTTCTTCATCTACAGGAAGATATGTTATTTCAAAACCTTGCTTCTTTAAAAACTCACAAGTGTGTGTTATAGCATGATGTTCTATAGCTGTAGTTATTATATGATTCCCTTTGTTCTTATTTGCAAAAGCAACTCCTTTTAATGCCCAGTTATCTGCTTCAGAGCCACCAGCTGTAAAGTAAATTTCATCTTTTTCTGCATTAATAGCTTTTGCTACTCTTTCTCTTGCCTGGTCTATAGCCTTTCTTGGCTTTTCAGATATAGAATAAAATTTAGAAGAAGGGTTTGCAAAGTTTTCAGTAAAATAAGGCATCATTTCTTCTAAAACCTCTGGTTTTGTAAATGTAGTAGCTGCATAGTCCATATACACATATTTTTTATCCATTGTTGTTTTCCCCTTTCTTATTTGCAATTAAATTATTATAATCATCTACCATATCTTGCAAGGTCGTAGTTTTAGTAACTTGATCTATACTTTCCTTTATTCTTGCCCACAAAAGTCTTGTGGAACATACTTTTATATTAGAACACGCCCCGTCCTGTAAACACTCAGATAATTTTAAAGGTCCTTCTAATACATTCATTATTTCAGATACGGTTATGTCTTTGGGTTCTCTGCTTAATATATACCCTCCTTGAGCACCTCTTATACTTTTAATAAGCTCTGCCTTTCTTAAAGAAGAAAAAAGCTGCTCCAGGTAATATTCAGATATATTTTGTCTTTCTGAAATACTTTTTATTGAGATAGGTTCTTTGCTATAGTTTATAGCTAAATCCACCATAGCTTTAACCCCATATTGTCCTTTAGTTGATAATTTCATTAAATCACCTCTTTATATTATATGTAATGTTGAGTGATTTACTATACTTTCAAAATCATAATATCAAACCCGAGTAATCTTGTCAACAATATTTTTTATGAATTTTACTAAATAATTTAAGGATATGTATCACTTAAATTATTACATATCCTTATCTATTAAATACTTACTATATTTATCTGCAATATCAGGATTTTTATTTAAAAAATCTAAAAAATAATTTAAATTTTCTATGGTTTCTGGGGTAAGTGAATGCTCTATTTTTTCTGTTTGCTCTAACACATCTCCCTTTGGAGATATTAGTTTTAAAAAGCTTTCAATTATTTTGTGCCTTTTTAAAAGCAGCCCCCCCATCTGTTTTCCTTCATTAGTTAATGTTATAACTCCATATTTTTCATAGGCCACAAGATTAAGTTCAGAAAGCTTATGAAGCATCTTTGTAGCGGAAGGCGGCTGTACATTTAATGACTTTGATAATTCATTTACTCGAGTAAATCCTTGGGCTAAAGATAATCTATATATCATCTCTATATAATCTTCCATTGAAGCTGTGATATATCCCCAATCTCTTTCCATATAACCTCTAAAAGTATAGAAATCTTCCCCTGACATTTAAATCTCCCCTATCAATTCCAACATAGGCTATCTTTTATTAAAGATAGCCTACATTAATTATTTTATTAAATTTTCAGGATTTCCCTGAAGCCATTTAGTAATATTATCAAATGTAGTATGAGCTCTTCTTACCATAGCTTCCTTAGTAGCAAAGCCTATATGTGGTGTAACTACAGAATTTGTAGTACTTAAAAGAGGATACTTTGTATCAAGTGGTGGTTCTATATCAAATACATCTATACCAGCGCCTTTAATTTTTTCTTCTCTTAGAGCTTCTGCTAAAGCTTCATTGTCCACAATAGGCCCTCTTGCAGTATTTATAAGTAATGCATCTTTTTTCATTAATGCAATTTTATCTTTATTTATAAGTCCGCGAGTTTCCTCATTTAATGGTACATGAATGGATACTATATCACTTTCAGCCATTAATTCTTCCATGGAAACATATTTTACTCCTAATTTTTCTACTTCTTCTTTTTTAGTTCTATTATAAGCTAATATGTTGCATCCAAAGGCTTTTCCTATTTCTATTACTCTTCTTCCAATTGCTCCAGTACCAATTACTCCAAGGGTTTTTCCTTCAAGATCATTTTGAGAAAATCCTTGTTTTGTATTACCTTCTCTAGTAACTTTATCTAAAGGTACTATATTTCTTAAAAGTGATATTATAAGTCCAAAAGTAAGCTCTGCCACTGAAGTAGTACTATACCCAGCTGCATTACATACAGTTATATTTCTTTCTCTGCAAGCATTTAAATCCACATGATCTACCCCTGTAAAAGCAACCGAAATCATTTTAAGTTTATCATTTGAATTTATAACTTCAGCCTTTAAAGGCATATTTGCGATTACTAAAACTTCTGCATCCTTTGCCCTTTCCTTTAATACTTCTATATCTTCATTTCTATCATCATAAAGTACAATTTCATGCCCTTCATTAATAAGTGCTTCACCTATTTTTAAAGCCTCTTCCTTTGAAATACCTAGTGGTTCTAATACAGCTATTTTCATTTTTATTCCTCCCTTAAATATCTCATATATTGAGCTATCTTTTCCTCCATTTTGTTTACCCCCGGAGTATAATACACAGCTTCTTTTATATTATTTGGTAAATATTGTTGTTTAACATAATGATTTTTATAATTATGAGGATATTTATATTCTTTTCCTCTTCCCAAAGCGTCAGCTCCACTATAGTGAGCATCTTTTAAATGCTCTGGTATGTCCCCTACATCTTTACTTTTTATGTCACTTAATGCCTTGTCTATGGCAATAACAGCAGAATTAGATTTAGGTGAGGTGGCTAAAAGTATAACAGCCTCCGCTAGTGGTATTCTTGCCTCTGGAAATCCCAATTGAAAAGCAGCATCGGTACAAGCCTTTACTATAGCTATAGCATTTGGATAAGCAAGTCCTATATCCTCTGCGGCAATTACTAAAAGCCTTCTTACTATAGAAGCTAAGTCCCCTGCCTCTACAAGCCTTGCCAAATAGTGAATTGCAGCCTCTGGGTCGCTTCCTCTTATGGATTTTTGAAAAGCACTTAATATATCATAATGGCTGTCCCCAAACTTATCATAATTTAATATCTTTTTTTGAGCACATTCCATAGCTATGTTTAAGTCAATATGTATTTCCCCTTCTAAATTTTTATTAGTGGAATATACACATAACTCCAGTGCATTCAGTGCCTTTCTTAAATCTCCACCACTTACCTCACTTATATAACTTAGTGCATCTTCTTCTATAACTATACTTTCATTAAACTCTCCCTGAAGTTTATGCAAAGCATTTGTAATTCCCTCTTTTATATCTTCTTTTAAAAGAGGTTTAAATTCAAAAATAGTAGATCTGCTTAAAATAGCCTTATATATATAGTGATATGGATTTTCCGTAGTGCTTGCAATTAATGTTATAGATCCATTTTCCATAAACTCCAAAAGGGATTGCTGCTGCTTTTTATTAAAATTTTGAATTTCATCTAAATATAAAACCACACCATTTATGGTCATTAAGCTATTTAAATCCTTTATAATGTCCTTTATATCACTTAAAGATGCATTAGTAGCATTTAGCTTGTAAAATGTCTTATTTGTAATCTTAGCTATTATATTTGCAACGGTTGTTTTTCCTACCCCAGGAGGGCCATAAAATATCATATTTGTAAGCTTACCGGATTTTATTATTCTATTTAATATTTTTCCATCCCCTAAGATATGTTTTTGTCCTACCACCTGAGAAATATCCTCAGGTCTCATTTTATCCGCCAGGGGCTTATTTATCATCAATGAAAACCACCTCAATAAAATTTTGAATAGGCTTAAAAGCCTATTCTTTAATTAAAACATCTAAAGTTTTATCTAAAATCTTTTCACCTGTCCTAATGAATTTTCCACTTTGTTTTGTAACCATATTCACTGCTCCAAAGGTTGCAGCCTTTAATATATTTTTTCTATAGGCATACTTAAACCTTTTTACCTTCTTTTGCTCTATAACTCCTAAGTAATACATTAGCTCATCTTTACTACCATTAGATACTACTTTTAATGCTTCTTTAAAATGCCTATTGCTTAATATAGTAAGATTATCTCTTTCTAAAGGCTCTTTAGCTTCCTTTGCCAAAAGCTGTGCACTTCTTCCTATACATATAAGAGTCTTTTCATCTTTTATATCGCTTTTGAGTCCTAGGTTAATACATTTAAGAAGTGCTCTTTTATAGCTCCATTTGTCTTTATCCAAATTTTCTTCTATATAGCCTCCTCCTATTTCAACTCCTATATCAATTAAGGAGCCAATAGGATCCACAGGAATCTTTATTGTATTTAAAATTAAAAATGCCTTTTTATAATATTTTAATGTTTCCGCTAAAATAAGCCAGCTATATGGGTCTCTTGGATTTTCATTAACCATTCTTGTTATCTTTTCAATTTCTGATGCCCCTTCTACTAAATCATCTACTACAGTAACTATTGGCAAATCTTTAAACTGCTTTTGTAATTTGGAAATTGCACTTAAATCCTTATTATCATTACGTCTTTCATTTATAGATATCTTTGCTTCCTCTTTTAATTTTTTTGCTTCTTCTCTTCTTTGTATGCCCTCATTAAATTTAATTGCATTTATATTTTGAAGAGCTTCTCTTTTATTATACTGCATTTTACGTTTATCTTTATTTTTAGCATCATCTATATTCTTATCTAGTTTCTTAACTTTTCCCTCTAAATACAAACATTTTACAGTTT
The DNA here is from genome assembly GCF_900205925.1 of Clostridium peptidivorans. GTDB lineage: Bacteria > Bacillota > Clostridia > Clostridiales > Clostridiaceae > Clostridium_AK > Clostridium_AK peptidivorans. The sequence continues at coordinate 243,575 of NZ_OAOD01000001.1, forward strand.
CCTTAGCCTTACTTAATGCTATCTTATTTAAGCTTACTAGTTTTTTACCTAAACCCATTTTTAAAACTCCTTTACTTTTTATTAATATCTTGTTTTAAAAATGAGCATTATGGGTTACTTTAAGTAACAATCTACTATTTCTCCATAATACATAGTATGATAATCACCATTTTCATAACAAGATTTATTTATCTCTGGAGATAAAAACTTTTCATCCATATGCTGCTTATATATTATTTTGCACTCAAATTGCAAATCGCATTCACCTATAATAGGAGAATTTACCTTATTTGATTTTTCCATAGATAAATTGCACTCTTTAAATTTATCTATATCTCTTCCTGACTTTGTTCCACATATTGCAAGCTCCTTTTTTAAATCGCAGTTTACAGGAATACTTACTGTGAAATCTTCTGCTGCTTCTATAATATCATAGGTATATCTGGATTTTCTAACCATAACCATAAATACTGGCTTTCTCCATATATATCCTATATCTCCCCAGCCTATAGTCATAGTATTTACCTTATCTCCACTTTTTACTGTTAAAAAAGCCCCTTTAGTTTTTAAAACATCCATAGCATCCTTTGCATATTTTGTGAATTCCATAATAAATTCCTCCTAATTATAAATATTCAGGTTTTCTATTTCTAAAATAAACTGGCTTTAAGCCACATAATTCTGCTAGGTTAATTGCTAAATCAAAATTTTTTCCAATACTTTGGGCAGTGTGCGAATCAGAACCTATAGTTATTATTTTACCACCTAATTCATTGAATCTTTTATATATTTTTTGTAAATTCCCCATTGCTTCCTTTTCATTAAATCTTCTAGTATTTATTTCTATAGCCTTTTCACTTTTGGCTATAGCATTTAATATTTCATCTATGTATTCATTATAATCATCATAATATATTTCCCTATCTTCAAAAGGGGCATATCTAGCTATATAATCTATATGTCCTAGAGAATCTATAAAATCATATTCTTTTACGCATTTTAATATGCCTTCTAAATAATTTATGTAACATTCTTTTTTACTTCTACCTTCATAAAATTCTTCTGCATATATATCATAATACTTTCCATCATAATTTACCACATGTACAGATCCTAATATAAAGTCCAGATCATATTTTGATGCTATCTCTCTATTTTCATTTATAACATCTTCCCTCATACCCATTTCTATACCAAGTAAAACTTTTTTATTTCTATATGGTGTGTATTCCTGAAAATATTTATCTATATCAAATATAAACCTATCCTTAACCATGTATTTTAAGTCAAAATGATCTGTAATTATTATACCTATGTTATTTTTATTTGCAGAACTTATTGCATCTTTTAAAGGCATTATGCAATCTGTAGAAAAACTTGTATGTACATGACTATCAAACATGTAAAATCACCTCCAAAGTAACTTTAATTGTGAATTTAATTATTTATAATAGGTATTTTACCCATCCTTATTTTAATAACTCTTTAACAATATAGGAATATTATTTAAAAATGTTCAATATTTCTCTAATATATTATACATCAATTTTTTTTACTTACCAGATAACCTCAGGATATTTATGTAATTTATTTTAGATTTATTATATTCTTTATAAAACTTCATTTAAATTTTTATAAAATTATGAGATAATCATTAATAAAGATTATATTTTAAAATGTTTATAGGGGGCGTTTTGATGACTAACTTACGCAAGGATTATTTAAAAACTATAAAAAAAATAATTGTTAAAGTTGGTTCTTCTACTTTAACTTATAATAATGGGCTTTTAAATCTTTCTCATATAGAACATTTAGTAAGACAACTTGCAGATATGCACAATCAAGGATACAGCGTTGTTCTTGTAAGTTCTGGGGCAATTGGAGCAGGTATGGGAAAATTAGGACTCAAAGAAAGACCTAAAAGTATTCCTGAAAAGCAAGCTGCGGCTGCTGTGGGGCAAGGCATACTTATGCATATGTATGAAAAGATATTTTCTGAATATGGCAAAACTGTAGCTCAAGTTCTTTTAACTAAAGAAGACATGACAAATAAAGCACGTAGAGAAAATGCTCATAACACTTTTTCTGCTCTTTTAAATCAAAATGTAATTCCTATAATAAATGAAAATGATGCCGTTGTGGTAGATGAAATAAAGGTTGGAGATAACGATACCCTATCTGCACTGGTATCTGAACTAATTAAAGGAGACTTACTTATACTTATGTCTGATATAGATGGTCTATACGATTCAGATCCTAGAAAAAATAAAGATGCAAAACTTATAAGTACAGTGGATAAAGTTACGGAAGATATAGAAGCATGTGCAGGGGGCGCTGGAAGTAATCTTGGTACAGGTGGTATGGCTACAAAAATTAATGCTGCAAAGATTGCCACAGCTTCTGGCATATCCATGGTAATTGTAAATGGAGATAATGCAGAAGTACTAGGTAAGGTAATTGCAGGAGAAGAAGTAGGAACTTGGTTTAAAGCTGACGTAAAATAAGGAGGAATATTCGTGGAAAACATACAAGAATATATATTAGGCATTGGAAAGAAGGCTAAAGAAGCTTCTAGAAGTCTTTCATCCCTAGATACAAATTCTAAAAACAAAGCACTATTATCTATGGCTGAAGGTTTAAAGAATAATACTTTAGAAATTATTGAAGCAAATAAAATTGATTTAAAACTTGGAGAAGAAAAAGGATTAAATAAGTCTCTTTTAGATAGACTTCTTATAAATGAACAAAGAATAAATGCCATGGCTGAAGGATTAAGACAAGTAGCAGAGCTTCCAGATCCTATTGGAGAAGTTATAAGCATGTGGAAAAGACCTAATGGCATAACTATAGGACAAAGAAGAGTACCTTTAGGAGTTATAGGGATAATATATGAAGCTCGTCCAAATGTAACTGTGGATGCTGCTGCATTATGTTTAAAATCCGGTAATGCAGTAATACTTAGAGGTGGCTCTGAAGCTATAAATACAAATATGGCTATAGCTAAAATACTTAGAAATTCTCTTATATCCTGTAACCTCTCACCAGATTTTATACAACTTGTGGAAATTACAGATAGAGAAATTGTAAATATAATGCTTAAGTTAAATGAATATATAGATGTTTTAATTCCTCGTGGAGGAAAAGGACTTATACAAACTGTTGTTAAAAATGCCACAGTGCCTGTTATAGAAACAGGAGTTGGTAATTGTCATGTGTTTGTAGATAGCTCTGCAGACCTTTCCATGGCTGAAAACATCATAGTTAATGGAAAAACTCAAAGACCTGCAGTCTGTAATGCCATAGAAACAATTTTAATTCATAAAGACGCTGCAGAGGAATTTGTACCTAAAATCACAAATACATTAAATAAATTAGGTGTAGAATTAAGAGTTTGTGAAAAAACTAAAGAAATAATAAATGCTAATAATATAGAAGCAAATGTAAAGCCTGCAATTCCTAAAGATTGGGATACAGAATATCTTGATTTGATCTTAGCAGTTAAAATTGTGGACTCTTTCGAAGAAGCAATAGAACATATTTATAATCATGGAACTAAACATTCTGAATGTATAGTTACAAATGATTATAAAAACTCACAAATCTTCTTGGATACCATAGATGCTGCAGCAGTTTATGTAAATGCTTCTACTAGATTTACAGATGGTTTTGAATTTGGCTTTGGTGCTGAAATTGGAATAAGCACACAAAAACTTCATGCTAGAGGCCCTATGGGACTTACTCAGCTTACTACTATAAAATATGTAGTATATGGCAGCGGACAAATTAGAGAATAAAAATAAAATGTAGAAGCTTTGCATAATAAAGTTTCTACATTTTTATATTTTAGTCATAATTTTTTAATTACTAGTCTCTACTTGATAATCTTAAATGAAATCATTCCTTCAAGGCCAATTACCTGCTGTTTTAAATCATAAAATAAATCATTAAATTTATGCTTCTTTTATAAACCTTCCCGTTTCAATAAAATCATCTATTAATTTTGCTGTTTTCCACTTATAATGTATTTCTTTATGCTGAAATGGTAAAATCGCAAAGTCTTCCAACCCTTCATAATATACCGAGTTTACTGTGACCCTTCCATCATTTTCTCCATTTAGCAACTTTCCTAATACAAGTTTATCATTTCTTCCCGCAATGGCACCTATTTTAATTCTTTCATCATTAATAAAATCAACCCTTTTTACATTTTCTGTTTTTAAAGAATTTAAAGTCTTAAAAATATAAGTGAGAATATTAAAGTAATTCCCCGCCATATCCGCCAATTCGCTGCCATTATTAGGTGTTGCAATTAAAACGCACTTATTTATTCTATATCTATTTTTAGATTGTAACAAATACTTTCTTATTATTAATCCTCCTGTACTATGTCCAATCAAATTAACTTTTTGATTTTTTTTCATGCCTTTTAAAATTTCCTCTACAATTCCTTCAAATATAAAAGTAGCATAATCAATTTCCTTATATGTTAAAGGCAAATCTACTAAAATACATTTGTGATTTAGCTTTTCAAGATTTTTTGATAAAATAGTCATATCATTCTTATTCTTATTATATCCATGAATTAAAATAGAAACCTTCTCTTCCAAGTAACCTCTCTCCATCCAATTTTAGCTTATCAATGAATTTCTTTTTCAAGAGTCATTTTAATTAGATATTCATATCTATTTTCTCTCATTATATAAACATCATTTAATAAGCTCTCTAGTATGCTTATTATACAATATTCCTATAATTTTAAAAACAATAATTTTCTTTACAATAGACCTAATCTTATAAGCTTAATAATTCTTGGAAATATTAAATACATAAATATTTGCTTATAGATGTTTTACATATAAATTTATTATTTATAAAATTTATTAAGAAGGCTGATATTATTGCAAAAATCCAATGTGTCACAGGTAAGAAGAAACATATTAAAACTACAGCTAGAATAGGTTTTTTAAGTACCACTGTAATTACTCCAGTTGCAGTAATAGCTACAAGATAAGTTGAATCAATATTCAATATACAACTAAGAGCAAATGCTATACAAAATGAGGCAAATATTGTAGGAAATATTTGGCCACCAACCCATCGAAAATTAACAGATATTTTAGTAGCTAATATTTTTAGAAAAGCAATAAGTACTAAGTAAGAAACTCCCAATTCCTCAAAATCATTAACAATTTCTCTTAAAGCATGTTCGCCAGAAAAAAGTGTAAGAGGAAAATATGCTCCTAAAGCTGCTAAAGTAAATCCACCAATTATCGCAGCTATAAATGGACTTAAACTTAATTTAGTTTTTTTACAAATATATTTTATTAATTGTCCGATATAGTTAAAAGATAAACCTATTATTATTGAAAGAATTAAAATAGGTATAAAAAACAACAACTCTTTACTAGAAATATTATTTTGCTCTAATTTAAAAATAAAGCTTTCTTTATGTGTTAAATTATTTAAAAATTTTATTATAAAATAAGCAGATAAAGTTGTACAAGTATATGTGATATAATTTAATAGTTTTTTTGAAATAAGCTTTAGTTTATGAATTGAGTTTTTATCATAAGAAAATGAGCTAAAAAAAGGGACTTCAAAAATAGCAGTAAGTACAGCAGTAGTTGAGGTTTCTATAAGTTCTTCTTTTAATTCAGGATTTGAATTTTTAATTTTTATGCTTAAAAAAGTTGAAAACATAGCTACCATCCCAAAAAGGCCAGCTTCAGGCCCTATACTGCCTCCAAAAATTAGTGGTAAAAAAGCACATACAATATATTTGGGTAGCGGTTTATAATCAATAGTTTTTGTAAGCTTATATTCGTGAAGTATTTCTTCCATTTCTTTTGGATAAGGTCCTAAAAACTTTTGGCCAAGACCTATCATTATTCCTCCTACTATGCATAAAATTATAGTCATAGTAAAATTACTTACTTTTATAATATGAGGCAGCTCATGCCACAAGAAATTAGTTGATAGATTTATAAGAAACATAAATAACCAGCAAAAGGCACCAACAACTGTACCCATAATAAAACCGAAAAATATAATATTTTTTGCAATAGATTTAATAATAGACACCACCTTTTCTATTTTTATTTTACAGTTAAACTAATAAATTCAACTAAAAAATTAATGTTGTCTTCTTTATCATTTCGATGAAATTCTAACATTGTTAACATGGATACTAATAAAGATTCTGCGAGTCTAGTATCAATCTTGGAACATTTATTAAGAGTCTCTACCTTATTAATACATTTAAATAAATTTTCTACTCTTAAAATTAAGCCATTTTTTAAATTATTAATCTCTTTATCATCCTTTAGCTCTGCTGCTGAAGTATTTATCAAATCTTTCCCTAAACCATTTCTTGCTTCAATATCCTCATAAAGCATCCTTATGAAATTTCTAAGTTTTTCTTCTGAAGAAATAGTAAGTTCACTTATAGCATCAAGCTTATTAAATGTATTTTCCCAGCCTTCTTTAAGTATACATAGATAAAGTTGCTTCTTATTTTCATAGTAATTATATAAAGTTCCCACAGCTACTCCAGATTTTTTAGATATCATTCTCATGTCAACATTAATATAGCTAAGTTCAACAAACAATTCAATAGCACAATTTCTAATAGTTTTCTCAACATCTTTTATTATCTTTGGCATAGCATTACCCCTTATTATGAACTACAGTTCATTTAAAGTATAGTATTATTATATGATGTTCTCTTTTATTTGTAAAGAAATTTGTAGATTTAAGGAGCTAAACTGTACTTTAAAGTTTAGCTCCTGTTATTTCTTCTAAAATCAAATTTTCCGTACTAAACTTAATTATTATTTATTATTTACCTCATAATCTTTTTTAATAACTTTAAATGTTCTTTGTATGGCGGATACCTAAGTGGTATATCTAACAAATTAGATTTTTTCAGGATACTTTTTTTATGAGAAAAAGTATCAAAGCTTGCTTTCCCATGATATCCTCCCATCCCACTGTCTCCAACACCCCCAAATGGCATGTATGAAGTGGCCAAATGTACTATTGTATCATTTATACATCCTCCACCAAAAAAAATGTTCTTGATGACGTTTTTTTCTCTCTCATTATCATTTGTAAATAAATAGAGTGCCAATGGCTTTGGATGCTTATTTACTACTGAAATAACCTCACCTAAGCTTTCAAATTCTAGCACAGGCAGTATTGGCCCAAATATTTCTTCCTGCATAATAGCACTATCCCATGTTACAGTATCAAGGATTGTTGGAGAGATTTGATTAGTTTTATCATTGCATTCTCCTCCAAATATAATGTTTCCACTCTTCAGTAGACTTAGAAGCCGATTGAAGTGCTTGTCATTAATAATCTTTGGGTAATCTACGTTATTACAGGGACTTTCACCATAAAATTCAGTAATATACTCTTTCATTTTATGAATAAGCTTATCCTTTACACTACTCTGAACCATTAAATAATCTGGTGCTACACAGGTTTGTCCTGCATTTAAAAACTTCCCCCAAACAATTCTCTTTGCAGCAAGGTCTATATTTGCTGTTTCATCTACAATGCAGGGGCTTTTCCCTCCCAGCTCCAGCGTTACAGGTGTAAGGTGCTTTGAAGCGGCTTCCATTACTATCTTTCCTACTGGTACACTACCAGTAAAGAAAATATAATCAAACTTTTCTTCAAGCAATGTTTTATTGACTTCCCTTCCACCTTTTACTACCGCAATATGATATTCATCAAAATTCTCACTTATAAGCTTATCTATAACTGCAGATGTATGGTATGAATACTCGGATGGTTTTATAATAGAGCAATTTCCCGCTGCAATAGCACCTATAAGTGGTGCTATAGTTAGTTGAAAAGGATAATTCCATGGTGACATAATTAATGTTATCCCATAGGGTTCGGAATACATATAGCTTCTAGATAAAAAGTGTGTTAATGGCGTTTTTACCCTTTTACGTCCTGCCCAATTTGGAAGATGCCTTATAGTATATTTTATTTCTTCCAAAACAAGGCCTACTTCTGTCTCATAGGACTCAAAATCAGCCTTGTTTAAATCTTTTTTCAATGCCTCCATTATTTCTTGCTCATTCTCAATTATTACTCTTCTTAATATCTTGAGTTTTTCTATGCGAAAATCTATATCTTTTGTTCTACCCTCTTCAAAAAACAATCTTTGTTTTTCTATAATTTCTTTAATATTATACATAAGGAACCCCTCCTAAGTTAATTCTAAATCTATAAAGCTTAAAGTCAATATTAAGGCCCTTTTGTAGATTTTAATTATTAGTTAATCATTATATCTATAAAAACGATTATTCTGGTTATATGCAAAGCCAAACTTTTTATAGAAATTATCAAGCTCATCTATTGCAATTAGACCAATAATAGCACCATCTATGCAATTATTATCAATATAATCTATTATTTTTTTCATAATCAATGTACCAATTTTCTGCTTTTGATATGAAGGTACAACCATTATGTCTTGTATGTAAAAAACTGTTGCACCATCGCCAACAATTCTTCCAAATCCTATTATATTACCTTGGTCTTCTACACAGACACAGTAAGTTGAATTATTCAATCCCTTTTCAATTTTATCATGCTGTAATATTTTCCAACCAATAGAGTTTCTTAGCTTAATATATTCTTCAACTGATGGTTTTCTTTCAGTTACTGTAATACTTTTCATATTTAAAACTCCCTCCATATCAGGTTTCAATTAATTTCAAACCTCTTTGAAATTAATTAAGATAAATTCATAACCATAAGGACTATTTGTTATAAAATCTTGAATAATAAATAACCATACTAATTCTTGTTAATTTATCACCTGAATTATGATATATGTGAGGTTTGTCAGCTTTTAGCCTTATAGAATCCCCTTCCTTTATCGTGAATTCTTCATTATTCACTCGAATAGTTAATTCACCATCAAAGACGGTTATAAATTCTTCTGTACCTTCTCTATGTGAATCTGCACTTAAATAACCACCCTCTTCTATTTCAACAGTATACATCTCAAATTACCTTTCACTTTCATAAGGAAAAAATGGATAACCCTTATATTTCCCACTGTCTTCAACTAATGGTTTAATACTTTCTTTCTGAATAACTACAGCATTTTCCTGAGTGGATTTTATTAATTCAGTAAATGATATTTTTAGTCCATTAGCTATTTTCCAAGCAGTAGTAATTGTTGGATTTGATTCACCTCTTTCAATCTGACCTAGCATACTCTTACTTACACCAGTAATTTGTGCTAAATTATCAAGACTCAATTTTCTATCCTCTCGAATCTGTTTCAAATTTGTGGCTAATATTATATTTAAATTTTCCAAAATACTTTCATCTCCTCTTGTGCATTATAACGTACATATCGTATAATTATATTGCACAAAATATTTATTTTATTTAAGAGGGATTACAATGATGTTTAGTTTAACCGCATTTTTATCCTATGTGTTTGTTTCCAATTTTACACCAGGACCAAATAATATTATGGCTATGTCCAATGGTAGTAATTTTGGATATAAAAAAACCTTTAAATTTGTTTTAGGTGTCACTACTGGTTTTGGAATAATCATATTGTTATCTAGTTATCTTAATCTGCTTTTGCTTAACTTCATTCCAAAGATTAAATTGTTTGTTGATTTTGTTGGATTTGCATATATGATTTATTTAGCTGTTAAAATTTTAAAAAGTAAACCCCAATCAGAGGATACCATATCTAACAGCATGAACACTTTTCTTATAGGGATGGCTATGCAGTTTATTAACCCAAAAGTGATAATTTATGGCATAACTGTAACCTCAAGTTTTATAATACCATACTATAAGACAAATTTATCACTCTTTTTATTTTCTATTTTTCTTGCATTTATAGGATTTATAGCAAACTCTTGTTGGGCACTTTTTGGTGCTTTGTTTCAGAAATTTTTAATGCAATATAGAAAACCTTTCAATGCTTTTATGGCATTACTCCTAATATATAGTGCAGTATCTATTCTAAATTAGCCTATCTGATTAGATTTTAAAAATCACAAGGCCTGTTTATTATGAATTTAAACAGACCTTGTATTGCATAATATTATATTATAGATAAACTTATTAATTACGATGTATCTAAATTAAATTTCATACACCTTTTTTAAATATCTTTAATAAACGTAAATAGTGATTTGCTTCACGTAAAGTATGGTCACCTAACAAAGGTATTATTATGGATTTGATTTTACATTCTACCAATCCTTGCGTACCTTGTGCCTTAAATTTTTTTATTTCCATAGTTGCTTTAAGACTCTCATCTGTAACTTCTGAAATTAGCATTGAATTATCCATGGCTTCTCTTGCCTCTTTTGTCAACTGATCAAATTCATTTCCAAAGTTATTTGCTGTCTTTATAAGCTCTTCCTCAGTTGGGTCAAGAAGCCCACGAATAAATTTTGAATGTTCAGCCATAATTCTGTTCCAGAAAGTTTCTTGTTCATAAGCTTCTCTTTCTAAGTTGATTTCTTCACGATTTTGTAGTCTTTTTACTATCTGAAAATAAAATTTTGCTTCTCTTAAAATATGGTCTATAAGCAAAGGATAATTAACTGTAAATATCCTACAGCATAAAACATCTGATAATAGCTTACTCTTAAACTGTGCTAATGCTCTAGTTAGTTCCATGACTCTCTGATTAAGTATAAATACTTTTTCTTCAATCACAGGGTTACCTATTATTGAGGTATCACCCGTTAATCCCATCTCTGATTTAGTCAAGCTAGTTGGAATTTTCACTCCTGTAAAATATGCTGAAGCCATTTCAGCTTTTAATGTAAAAGGTGTTACTACTTCACCAGACTGTAAAACACTAGGGCTAACAACGCCATTAGAAAGAGATATGGTATCAGCTAAAATTCTATCGAACTCTATTCTAAAAGCGTTCGCCTGTTCTACACACCCTGAATCCTTAGGTGTAAAACCTATTTGTAAAAAAAATGAGTGTTCCTTCATAATCCTTGCAAAAAAAAGATGTAATTCCAGTGACTGTCTTATAAATTCGGTTCTAGATAGCATGGTGAATTCTCCTTAAAAAATTTTTCTTCGCTATCATTATATTAATTTTATCCATAAGAGTTACTCTTATCATACAGTTATACTTGTAAAATTTGTATACAGGCTGTAACAAACTATATAAAAATATAATAAACTTCTTAAACCTTGGTTTATCTATAGTGACACAACTTGAGCTTGTCTAGTATTTTTGGACTTTAGAAATCTTAAAATTGCATAACCACCAAATATTATTGTATAAGTAATTAATTTTAGCCAATCTATTTTTTCTTTATCCACTAATATAATTAAAATGTGAAGATATGCTAAGAGATAGAAAAGATATGCCCATCTTTGCAATTTCTTCCATTGATGGCCTTTCATTTTAAGTCTTATCTTTTTAAATGAAGTAATAAATAATGGTATCATTATGATAAATCCTATAGTTCCAATAATTATATAACTTAAGTATATTACCGATAAAGAACCATTCATTGCTTTAATAATAAAACGAATTAAATATATAAAACCATGTGGTAATAAAAGAATAGAAGCTATAATAGCTAATTCAGCTCTAATTCTTAATAATTTTCTTGTAATTGCCCACTTTGTTTGTAAAGCACCTGCAAACATAACTAACACAAAAAACGATATTGAAATAATACCCTTTATAGATGCCTTCTCTAGGATAGAAATAAATCCATAAAGTTTCATATTAGAAGTAAGTCTTAAGATTTCGTATATAGTTGTACTAATAGCTACTAGTCCTGATAATGAGTAATAAAACCAATAATGTTTCTTAATACTTGATGTAAAAACTAATGATAAAACTGCTGCAAAAATTAATGAATAAATTAAAACCATGTTAATTCTCCTTTATAATTATATTGATAATGATTTTCGTTATCATTTTAATAGAATCCTCTGAAAAAGTCAATAAATAATTATATTTAATTACCTGTGAGAAAGCTCAAGAACGCTTTTAATTCAGCTGAGAGAATATATGATGAATAATGGAAAAAACGTAGGAGAAGATATATTTGATGAACCTTTTGAATTAAATGACAAAAACTAAATATCACGATTGAACTAATAAAAAATCAAATGTTTGGTGGGAGAAAGTAAATGTTTTTAAAAGTAGAAAATTTAAAGAAAAGCTATAAGACAGGTGATGTAACTACTACAGTTTTAAAAGGTGTAGGAATGAATTTAGACCAGGGTGAGATTGGAATTATACTTGGCCCTTCCGGTTCCGGGAAGTCAACCCTTCTTAATATTATAGGTGGAATTGACAGATGCGACTCCGGTATTGTTTCAGTAGACAATATTGAAATTACTAAATTAAATGATACCAAGCTCACAGACTACAGAAGAGAAAGACTGGGTTTCATATTTCAGTTTTATAACTTAATACCTAATCTTACTGCAGGAGAAAATATAGAGGTTGCTTCAAACATAAGCATATCCCCTCTTAATACTGATGAGGTTTTAAACGCCGTAGGTATGCTTGATAAAAAGCATAGATTCCCCAAGGAGTTAAGCGGTGGTGAACAGCAGAGAGTTTCCATTGCAAGAGCAATAGTTAAAAATCCAAAGCTTTTATTATGCGATGAGCCAACCGGTGCACTTGATTTTTCAACCTCCAGGGAGATATTGAAGCTTCTTCAGAAAATTAACAAGGATTTTGGCTCAACCATACTTATGATAACACATAACACTGCAATCAGTGCTATGGCTAATAAAGTTTATAAAGTACGAAGTGGGGAAATCGTAGAGAGCATGGTTAATAAGACAACTATGCCTGCGGAAAGGATTGAGTGGTAATGATTGTAAATAAAAAAATTAAAAGAACCATGCTGGAAAGCAAATCTCAATACCTTGGTTCCTTATTGCTTATTATTTTTAGCTGCCTTCTTTTTACAATGTTTAATTTACTTTCAGTCAACTTAACCGGACTATTATCTTCTTTTGAAGGAGACTATAAGCAGGAAGATGCCAACTTTATGTCCAGCAAAAAATTAAATAATATTGAAGTTTTAGAATCAAAGTTCAATATGAGCATAGAGGAAACAAAATCAGTTGATTATTCCATATCAAAGGATAAAACACTGAGAATATTCAGAGAAAATACTAAGGTTGATATACCTGCTATAATTGAAGGTAAAACTCTAAGTGGAGGGGATATTCTTATTAATCCCTCCTATGCAAAAGCTAATAAATTAAAGATTGGTGACAGCATAAAAATATATAATAAAAATTTTACTATTTCTGGCTTTATGTCTCTGCCAAATTATATATATCCATTAAAATCAGAATCAGATATACTTAATGATCCAAACAGTTTTGGTATAGCAGTAATAGGAAAAGCTGACTTTGACAGTTTAAATAAAGGAAATAGTTTTTATGCTATAAGATTTAATGGTGATAGAAATAATTTAGATAATAGAATATCTGAATTTAAGGATTACTTAAGAACTGAGGATGTTTTTATCCTAAGATGGATGAACGTAACGGATAACCCAAGAGTAACCTATATGACTGCAAAGCTTAATGGGATTGATGAAATGAGCTCACTTATGCCTATAAGTATACTGCTTCTTACCTGCATACTAACAGGTATAGTAATGTGGAGAATGCTAAAAAGAGAAGCTGTTATTATAGGAACTCTTTATTCACTAGGTTATAGAAAGAAAGAGATTATGAAACACTATCTTTTATATCCTTTAGTAATCTCATTATTAGATGGTGTAATTGGAACTATACTTGGAACCATGACCTTAAGACCTATGATTTCCTATTATGTGTCATACTTTAATATACCTATAAGTTCTTTAAGCTTTAATATAAGTTATCTTGTAATAAGCGTTCTGCTTCCGGTAATCTTTTTAATTATCTGCGGCTATTTTGTTGTAAATAAATCACTTAAAGATTCACCTGTTGAACTTATGAGAGGCGGAAAGGAAAAGAATAAAGTTAGTTTTATAGAAAGGGCAGTAAAGCTTCATAAGCTAAGCTTTAATACCAAGTTTAAAATAAGAGAACTGCTTAGAAGCATACCAAGAAGTGGATTTCTTCTACTTGGCATTATTATGGCGACTATGCTGCTTTTAATGGGCTTTGCGGCAAAGAGTTCTATGGACTACTTAATCAAAGATTCTTTTAGTGAAGCATTTAAATATAATTATCAATATGTATTTAATTCTGCTGAAAATGGTAAACCTGAAAAAGGTGAAGCTTTCTCTGAAATACCATTTGCATTAAAATCAGATAGTAAGCTAACTTTTACGGTGTATGGTGTAAGTCCTAATTCTCAGTATATTTCCTTTAAAGATAAAGCAGGAAATGTATTGAAATCTGATAAAGTTATTATAACAAGACCTCTAGCTGATAAGCTTAATATAAATTCAAAGGATACTGTTAGCGTTATTAACAGGCTGGACTCAAAAGAGTACAGCATAACAGTTGATAGTATAGCAGAAACTTACGTAGGTAATTATATTTATATACCTCTTGATAAACTTAATGATATGCTGAGATTCCCATCAGGCAGCTATACTGGACTATGGAGTTCAGAAAGAATAGATATTCCAGAAAACAAATTACTAGCTGCTGTAACGGTTGATGATATGAGAAATGCCTTTAATACAATGACGAAGCCCCTTCAGGCTGTTATTGGCGGTATAGCTTTTATCTCCTTTATAATTGGACTTATAGTAATATATGTTGTCACTTCCCTTACCATAGAGGAAAATAAGGAAAATATATCTCTAATGAAGGTCTTAGGATACAGAAAGAAGGAAATTTATTCTTTGATTTTAAACAGTTCCTCCTTTATAGTAGTAATCGGCTATATTCTTGGAGTCCCACTGCTTCTTGCATCCTTAAGTGCTATGTTTAAATCAATAACCAAAGATATGAGTGTCTCCTTCCCCGTAACTATAAATTATATTTATGTTTTAGTTGGTTTTGTTATAATATACTTAACCTATGAACTATCAAAGTTATTAAGCAGAAGAAAGATAAATAGAATTTCCATGGCTGAAGCTTTAAAATCTCGAATGGAATAAAATGCCATAAATCTAGTATGGGAATAATGACATAATAAAATTGATAAAAAAGCAAAAGTTTCCTCATAACAAAAATAAAAAAATAAGTGGCTCATAGCATTTTTCCATGAGCCACTGGATTAATTAATCAAAAGGTCTTATTACTTAGACCTTGACTTGTCAAAGAACACACCTATTAACATAATCACTGCAAAGGTAATAAGATACCATACAACTGCCATCTTATGGGAGAAACATGCCGCAACAATCATAAACAAGCAGCCGCAGATGGCAAGAATAGGAGCTACAAAACGCTTGAAAACACCCAAATCTTTTTCCTTTTTAATGAGCATAATGAAAATGGGAATATATGCAGCATAAATTGTAACGATAGGAAGCTCTGTCATGTCGAAGTTAAAGAATCCAAACCATGACTCGGTAAGCTGCGAGCCATAGAAGTAAAGGAGCCATATCCCACAGAACAGCAAACCAAGAATAGCAGAGTTTGTTGGCATATTTGTTGCCTTATCTACCTGTTTGTATACGTTTGGCGCAGGTCCCATATCACGAGCAGCCAGAGCATATATACCACGAGTACAGCCCAGCATGAGACCATTCAGAGTCCCCAGGCAGGAAATTACAACGAACACGAACAGCGCAGTACCGCCAACCTTTGAGAAAACTTTCTCGAAAGCCATTCTGACACCTTTCTGACCACTCTCCATCAAGGCTGCGTTACTCACTGCTCCTGAAAGTCCGATATAGTAAAGTATATAGGTAACAACTACAAGAACCGTTCCAATAACCAGGGCTTTAGGAAGGTTTTTCTTAGATTCCTTCAATTCAGCATTTATGGAGGTTGCAATAATCCATCCCTCATATGCAAAAGCGGTAGCTACAACAGCAGTAAACAGAGCATTGCCTGTGCTGACCTGCTTAGTTATGGTGGTAAAGTTTGCAACGGTCATACCGGTTGATAATCCCACTATAGTACCCACAACAGCCATGATTAATAGCGGAACTAGCTTAATTGTAGTTGCTGCTACCTGGAACTTACCGGCAAGCACGGGGGACAATGCATTAACAGCATAACTTGTTACCAGATAGAAGCTGGTGATTGCTAATGCTTCCGGCCCGACGATATTAAAATCCAACAACACACAGGTATAGCGAGCTGAAACCCATGCCAGTGCAGCTGTAAGGGTTGGATAATAGATAGTAGACATAAACCACCCGATGTAATATCCATACTTTTTGCCCATTGAAACCTCTGCATAGTCTACAATACCATTAACATACTCATAACGGGTTGCCATAATGGAAAATGTATACGCACATACTACCATGATTGCGCCACCGATAAGCCATGCTAGGATACCTAACAGCAAGTTACCGCCAGTTGCGGCAAGTACCTTTTCTGCTTTAAAAAACACACCGCTTCCGATAACGATGCCCACTACCATAGCAATAGCGGTGATTAGTCCATACTTCTTGTTAAGATTTGATTCCAACTTTCATCCCTTCTTTCTTATAATTATAATGATGCTTGAAACATGTAGTTTCCATATATATATATTCTGACTAAAGCATTTATGCTTACAATCATATGCACATTCTTACTGTGAGGGCTTGTACTTTTTTTGCTACATACTTTAGTATATAAATCTCCTAATACTTAGAAAAGGAACGAATTTTACCTATGCAAAAATTCGTTCCTTTTTACCACTTTTGTTATTAAATATATAAATTAAATTGTGGAAAATGATCTTTAAGGGGGAAAGCCTAGTACAGAGATAGATGGAATACTCTTTAAAGCAATAATAGAGTTTAATATATAGAAAAACCAGAGGAGACCTGATTTTTCTATTTTTTACTGTTTAGGATCTGCATTCCCATGCCAGGGAACATTCTGACTCTAGTTAGTGTATATAATCCATCCGATTGTTTGGCATGCCCAGGTTTAGTAGTAAAGCCTATTTTATATCCTGCAGTTTTCGCTGCTTTTATAGTATCTGCATTATACCTTCCCACAGGGTAACATATACAATCTATATTTTTATTCAATAGTTTACTTAAGGCCTCTTTAGACCGTACTAATTCATCCAGTTGTTTTTGATATGGAAGTACATTTAACTCGTGATGTGAAGCCGTATGGCTCTGAAAGTCTATATTATTAGCATACATCTCTCTAATTTGTTCTTCATTAAGCACAGAATGTTGCCCAATTGAATCAGTTATCAAAAATATAGTAGCTTTAAAATTATATTTTTTTAATATTGGATAGGCCTCTGTATAGTTATCAACGTAGCCATCATCAAATGTTAATGCAACAGGCTTAAGAGGTATATCTTTACCTGTAGTAAGCATTGAATATACTTCATCTAAAAATAAGGGAGTAAATCCATTATCCTTTAACCATTTAATCTGTTTATCAAACTCTTGTGGTGTAATTATTAAATTATTTGTACTTTTAACATTTATTGAATGGTACATTAATACAGGTATTTTAACTGCAGCTGAATCCAAATCTCGTTTTGATAATGCTTCATGTTTTACAGGTTCGTAAGTTTTATATTTAATATTAGAATTTTTTTCAGTTAGCAACTGTCTATTCTCAGCTGCAGGATTTGATTTATAAATATCACAAGCAATAACATTAGAATACGAAATCATCTGAGCAGCGAAAATGAATACAATAAATATAGATAGTAATCCTTTTGTTTTTAAATTATTCATCGTATCACCCCATTAAATAATAATATGTAATATTATTATAAGCTTGTGCAATAATACAATTTAAATACATAAGATTTTAGAATTTAATTCTATATTGATTACAAACTTATCAGCTTCATTTTTCGCCCATATCTTTCCTTTATGCAGTTCTACTACACTTTTTGCAATGGCTAGCCCCAATCCTGATCCTGAAACTTCTGAGTTTCTTGATTCATCTGCCCTATAAAATCTATTGTTAACTATAAAAAAGCGGCTGTATCCTTATATTGGATTACAACCGCATACTTTTTATTTATTGGATGAAACACCAAGTTCCTTGAAGCACTCATTCTGATTTAATCATTTAATAATAATTGGGATTTAAATATTATTACAGCATTTCCAGAAACCTTAACTTCAACAGGTTCTTTATCTTCTATTTTTACCTCAACTTCAATAATACCTGGTCGTTTTATAGCTTCACCTTGCTTAGCCTTGAATCTAAACAAAGAATTATTGTGCTTAACAAGATTATGATGAACAAGATATGCACCTAATGGACCATTGGCATTGCCAGTAACAGGATCCTCATTAATACCTATTGCAGGTGCAAACATTCTTCCGTGTATTAAGATATCACTATCTTGTGAATTAATCGTAAAAACATAATATCCATTACATTTAATAATCTTGCTCAATCTAGAAAGTGCATCATAGTCTGGCTTTAATGTATTTAAAGTATCAATGCTTTTTATACCAATCATAACCTTAGAATGACCTGTTGATACAATTTGAACTTCATAGTTTTCCATCAAATCATTATTTGTTATATTAAGAGCCGATAGAAGTTCTTTTTTATTTGACCCATCAATAGTTGTACCAAACTCAATTTTCCCCTGTGTCATAACAATTTTGTAATCCTCATTTTCCTTTATTATATCCACAGGCAAAATTCCAGCACCTGTTTTATGATAAACCCTTGAAGTATCGAGTCCATTTTCAACAGCACGGGCATAATGAGCAGCAATAGTGGCATGCCCACAAATTGGCACTTCATTTGTTGGAGTAAAAAAACGTATATGAGCATCATACTCATTGCTATTTGAAGAAAAGATAAAGGCTGTCTCAGAATTATTAAGTTCTCTAGCTATTTTTTGCATTTCATAATCAGTTAATCCATCTGCATTTGTTATTACTCCTGCTGGATTTCCTGTGAATTTTTCCTTTGTAAATGAATCGATTTGATATAAATTATATTGTCTTATCATGATTCCCCCCCTAAATGTACTGTGAATTTATAAATTACACTTCACTTTTTTAGTTTAAGGTTAAGCATCGCTCAATTTTTCAATAGCTTCTTTTTCACTTGACAAAAAAAATATATCCTTTCCCTTGTTGCTTTCATAGATGAAATCTCTTAAGCTCTTGCTTGAATACATAGAAAAATCACCGATTATTGCAATTTTCATTTGATAATTAATAAACTTTTGCAAAATCTCTCCTGCAAGTCGTGTTTTCAATTTAAAAAACTCCTCGCATATTGCAGACTTATTTAAAATTATACGATCACAGTCTGTTTCATATCTTACTGTCCCAATGAAATCCAATGATGATTGAACATCAGTTATCAAAGTCTCGCTGCTATTTACAATAGCAATTCCTATATCATTCTCTTTTATTATAGTTATTTCCATAATTATCCCCTAATAAGTTAATATTTTTCCTTACAATATAAACATTCTTTATGTAAAAGAAGTATTTAGTTCAACATTTATTTTAACTCTATTTGCTTCAGATTCTGCACTTATAGTACCATCATGAAGCTCCACAATACTTTTTGCAATAGCAAGTCCAAGGCCAGAGCCTGACATCTTTGAATTTCTTGATTTATCAACTCTATAAAACCTTTCAAAAAGCAGTGGCAATACTTCTGTTGGTATTGTGTCCCCTTGATTTTCAAATGATAAAATTACCTTTCCCCTGTTTTGAATTATTGAGACAAATATTTTGCTGTTTAATTCTTTGTAACTGTACTTAATTGAATTTGAGAGTATATTCTCAAAGGTTCTTGCCATCAAATCCGAATCAACATCTACATATATTTCAGGGCTTGAACACTCTATTTCAAAGGAAAGATTATTTTGTTTTGCTAAGATGGACATTTCTCCAAGAAGCTGGTCTATAAGCTCCACAATGTTAACAGTAGTTTTATTAACTCTTATAACTCCATTGGTAATTTTAGTAAATTCAAATAAATCCTCAATAAGTTTTTTTAGTCTTAACGATTTTAAATAGGCTCTTTCAATATAATCATTCATAGTTACCTCACCATCATAATTTTTATCCTTAACAAGAGTCAAGTAGCCTATGATAGTTGTAAGCGGTGTTTTCAAATCATGAGATACATTAGTAATAAGTTCATTTTTAGTTTGCTCAGCTCTTCTTTCATCTTCAATTTTATTTTTCAATTCTACTGACATTTTATTTATGTTTTTTGCAAGAATTTTAAACTCATCATTTCCTCTTTCTGCTACTTTAAAATCTAAATTACCCTTAGAAATTTCCTGAATACCAGTTGTAATTTCCTTTATGTACTTAATTTTTCTCCTTGTTAAAAGATGAAAAACTAATATGTATGCTGGCACAGCCCAAAGTAAGGATATAAACATATGCCAATCAGTAATATTAAATGCAATAAGATATACACTACCTGCTACCAGAATGCTGATCACATTGGCTACAAACACTTCCATACCAATGTTTCTCATTATATATTTTTGATTAACACTGTGAATTCCAATTAATATGTTCTTAATTTTCCTAACTTTATTTCCAAAAACGAAACATACTATAAATACAATAAATCCAGTTATGGAATAGCTATTAAGCAGCCTCCATCTATATGAATATGGAAAATAATATAGTATATCAAAATAAGATAATATCAACGGGAATATCACAGCCAAAGTAAGACTTACCAAAAATCTTATTATCAGTGAGATTTTTTTTAATGTGTTACCCTTTAGTACAATGACCTTTTCTGTCTCATTACTAGCCAACTTTATAGCCTACCCCCCATACTACCTTTATATATTTGGGATCCTTAGGATTTATTTCTATCTTCTCTCTTATGTTTCTAATATGAACTGCAACTGTGCTTTCTGATTCATAGGCTGGTTCATTCCAAACACGCTCATATATTAACTTAGTATTTAAAACTCGTCCCCTGTTTCTAGCCAAAAACTCTAAAATAGAAAACTCCGTTGGAGTAAGCTTTATTTCCACCTCGTCTACTTTAACCTGATGGGTTGCTGTATTGATTCTAAGTCCTCCGATTTCAATTTCCTCGGATTTTGTTTCCTTATGTTCAGTAATCATTGCACATCTTCTGAGCTGGGATTTAACCCTTGCCACAATCTCAAGTGGGTTAAATGGTTTTGTTACATAATCATCTGCACCTGTATTTAAACCAAGTATTTTATCAATATCCTCGCTCTTTGCGGAGAGCATTATTATAGGAACATTTTTATCCTTCCTTATTTTCATACACGCCTGAATGCCATCCATTTTAGGCATCATGACATCCAGTATTATTAAATCAATCTCTTCTCTCTCAAGCACATCAAGAGCTTCAATTCCATCCTCAGTTTTAATAACACAATATCCCTGATTAACAAGGTATATCTCAAGTAAATCTCTGATATCTTCTTCGTCATCAACAATTAGAATTCGCTGCTTTTCCACACTTCAACCTCCTTATAATGAATTCATATATTCCATACCCTGCTATAATGAACACCATAGGCATTATTGGATAGGAGTATCTTGACATTGTAAAATATGGAAGATAAATTAAATTAAAAAATAAAACTGTGGTAAATATAAATAAAAAGTCTCTATTCCTTTTTATAAAAAGTCTAATACTTTCAACTATTGCAAGTATTAAAGCCAACCAATGAAAGATGATTGCAGCATAAAAGCTAACCCCCAGGATTTCCTTCCAATAGAATGGAGCATTCCAAAGATTCCATGACTTCCCGATGGTATACCAGTAAGCATATTTCAATGGTTCTTTGACTGCATAGGTTTTTAGTCTATATAAGCCTGCATTGATCTCATTTTGGTTTGTTTCAATTGTTG
This sequence comes from Clostridium peptidivorans, assembly GCF_900205925.1. Lineage (GTDB taxonomy): Bacteria > Bacillota > Clostridia > Clostridiales > Clostridiaceae > Clostridium_AK > Clostridium_AK peptidivorans. The sequence continues at coordinate 265,522 of NZ_OAOD01000001.1, forward strand.
TTTTACCTGACTTATATGGAGTATAATCAACGCTTTGATCATAATTGACATAGGTTCCCTGTAAAAAGGGATTACCAGATGAAAGTGTTAATGGTATAAATTTATGAAAAACCACATAATTTCTAATCCACCATGGGCTCATAACAATTGAAAATGCAAGGGTTGTAACCATTGTGAACTTCACCATATCTTTGAGTGTATATTTTTTTATTATCCATATAATAAGTACAATGCCTGGATATGCTGCTAGTGTTGGTCTAACAAGGCATCCAAATCCCCATATAATTCCTCCTATAGTATAGTATAACAAATTTTTCTTTTCAATAGCATATAAGGAAACATATATAAGCAGAAGAAGTAAAAACTTAAAGAGTATTTCAGTTAAAATAACTGTAGTTGCATAGTATTCCGCAATATATAATGAATTTAAGAAGCAACCTAAAATAGCTGCTCTGCTGTTAAAAATCTTTCTTCCTATTAAAAATATAAGGTACATTGATGCTGCTTGAAGGACAGCTTGAAAAATTCGAAATGCGGTTATTCCTCCAAACTTTCCAAATATCTTTACGAAAAATGCTAATGTATAGGGCAGTCCAGGCATTATAAAAACCGTTGGCTCATCGACCCTGTTGTAAATAAAGTGTCCTTTGTCTGCAAGTTCCCAAGCGCTTCTTATATATTTAATATCATCGTTATCAAACTTTTCAAAACTTCCAAGATAGTTTTCAGTTCCATATCTTAAAGTTGCATATAGATTCACTATAAAAAATATTGCAATTATAACAATTAAACTTATTTTAACCCATTTATCTTCGTTTTTTATACTAAACATTACTTTTCCTCCTGCTTAACTATTTAATGGAAACAAAGCACGCTCCCAATACAATTAATCCAATTCCAAACCATCTGGTTAGCGGTATATTTTCCTTAAAAATTAAAAGAGCAACTAGTGCTGCAGCAACATAGCAAAGGCTTTGAAGCGGATATACCAGCGATAACTCTGCCTTTGATAAAATATAAAACCATATTATAGTGGCTAATGAATATATAGCTAGTCCTCCAAAGATGTAAGGATTAATTATCATCTTTATAATCCCACGAACAGTAAATTCCAAATCCATGCCTGACAGTCCAATTTTCCATAAAGTCTGCCCTACAACAAGGAATATTATATTTAATAAAAGCATTAGGTATATCATCTATTAACCTCACTTTCATTACTGCAGCTTTTAATTATTCCTATCTCCTGAGTAAGGGATGTAATTTTGCTTTGCATTTTCGATATCACTAAATTTAAATAAAATATCAATATTAAAAGAAAAATAATACCCGTTACAAATAAAAAAGCTGGTGCATAAGAAATTCCAACTTTCCTTGCCATATCCTCGGTAAGATTTATATCAAGAGAAAATATAATAAGTGTCAAACTTATTGAAACCCAAAATATACTGTATTTAAAATCAAGCATCCTTTTTTTAACGAAATATAATGTGCCAATTAAAAACAAAATAGAAAGCACGAGACAATATGTGTATGGTTTCATAAAAACACCTCATTTCATTATGGTTGAAGTAAAATTGCGCATGTAACTTTAATCATGTAGTAAATTGATTTCAATGGTGTAATGGAAGATTTTCCTCCTTGCCGTTTCTTCATATCAACTGATATTTCCTTAATCCTTACTCCCCTTTTGGAAGCATATACTATTGTTTCAACCTCAGGATAATCTCTAGGATAATATTTGGCGAAAATATTAATAACCTTTCTATTAACAGCTCTGTAGCCTGAGGTGGTATCAGAAAAATCACTTCTGCATACAAAAGATACGAGCTTTGAAAAAAAATTAATCCCAAGCCATCTCATTTTAGTTGATTCATAGTCGGTTTTCTCAGCAAACCTAGAACCTATAACCATATCTGCTTCATCCTTTTCAATTGAGTCAATCAGTCTAGAAAGATCCTTTGGATCGTGTTGTCCGTCTCCATCCACCTGAATTACAACATCATACCCTTTCCTGTTTGCATAAATATATCCAGTTTGAACAGCCCCTCCAATACCAAGGTTTTGTGGAAGATCTATAACAAATGCCCCAGCCCTTTGAGCTTCAACTCCAGTTAAGTCTCTTGAACCATCATTGATTACCACCACATCCACCTCTGGATTATTAAATTTTACTGCATTAACAACTCTAAAAATATTTTTTTCTTCATTGTATGCAGGTATTGCAACCATAACTTTCATATAATGCTAACCTCCCCTAAAATTTCCATAATTTTATTCTAAAGCATATTTTTAAAGAACTTCCTTAGAAATTATTAAGATTTTCGAAAGATACTCGCAATAATATAAAAGTTTTATACTTTACCTTAATCTTAAAATATAGTTATAAATGAACAAAGGCTATTGTTGAAAAATAATACATATTATTGAATATCATGGCAATATTTGTTATTATTGAAATAAGGAATGTGGGGGGATGATATTTATGAACAAGTTTAACAAAATTGCTATACCTATGGTGGCGTCAATATTACTTTGCACTTCAAATGTATTTGCTGCAGGAGAAAATCTGTCTGGTAATGGAAAAGCAGATATATCCTTAGTAAGTACTAGTCAATTAGCCAGTTCAAGTGATCTTTATACAGTTGATGGAACAGGACAATTCAGCGGCTATAAGATATTAAAGGGCTACCCGAATGAAAATAAGTTCCGGGTTTATTTTTATGGAGATATAAACTCCTATTGTGTTTCATCTCAAGATTTGAGAGGAATTAATTTAAATGAAGTTGTAACATGGACATACAATGGTGTAACACATAGGAATACTAAAGGAGAATTGTACAACATTTTCTCAGATGCTACTTGGATTAAAAGTCAGTTGGGAGTAAGTGGGGGTACTCTGTCAGAAGAATGGTTTGAGAAGGTATTTGGTAACACTTATGTAGAATGGTTTGAAGGGATGGCTTATTCTTGTGAAGCAGAAAGACTTGTGGAAAAGTATTTTGAGAAAACAGGACAATCTAGAATAATTAATAATGTAACACTAACTCCAGATTTTGAATATGAAATAAAAACTGATTTTAAAGAAGTAGATGGAGAAACATATTTTCAAGCTTACGATAAACAAGGAAATTTATTAGGCAATTATTCAGATGGTGATGATTATAATCTTATAATGGCTAAGTATGAGAAACTAGAAACGCTGCCACCAAAGTTATCTGATGGATGAATAAATACTAATTTATTGCAAAAAATTTATGGTTTAGAAATTAAGGAAGATGGTAATGATCTTGTATTTCAAACCAATCCAATCGTTACTAATTATCAAGAATTTTTGAGATTAAAGCTACCTAATGGATGGTTAACTGACGATACTAAAGAAGCTAAAGTTAATGGAGTTAAGCTAAAAAAATATACGATTGAAGATAATATGCTTAATAGTGAATGGATTGATAGGCGTACGCTTGATCAAGAATATGGGATATATTGTGGCATTGGAAATAGCATAAATGATTTTAAACTATATTCCCCATATGATAGCGATACTGGAGTAAGATCAGTACTTTTTTCAGGAACATGGCCTTCAGAATGGCAAGAAAACAAAAATCAGATTGAGACAGATGTGGATGGACTTCGAATAAAGCGTGAGAATAATTTAGATTATTTTAATGTAAGAGACCTACAGAAACTTAATATTCTCCCTAATACAAAAGCAACCAGAGTAATTTATCTAAATATAAAGGACTTACAAGAAATAGGATTAATTAAATAGATCACTAAAAATAACAAAAACACTCTCATACAGGGTGTTTTTGTTATTTTTCAAGTAATGGGAGAAGTTACGCTTCAATTTCTTCAGTGAGCTTAACTATCTCATCAATTATGCTGCCAATATACTCAATAGTATCAAGAAGCGGCTTATCTGTAGTTATATCTACTCCTGCCATTTTCGCAAGTTCTACCGGTGTTTTGGTTGAACCTGCTGCAAGTACTGCTTTCCAATCATCTATAGCTTGTTGTCCTTCTTTTAATATTCTCTTGCTGACTTCTGTTGCTATAGTAAGCCCTGCACTATAAGTGTAAGAATAAAGTCCCATATAATAATGAGGCTGCCTCATCCAGGTTAATTCTGCTCCGTCAATTATCTTTACCTCATCTCCCCAGAACTTTTCAAGTACTTCTTTCTTTATTTTACTAAGAGTTGAAGGCTGAACGCTTCCTCCTTCATCAATTATTCTGTATACTTCTCTTTGATAAGCTGCTTCCAAAAGATGAGTTACAAAATTATGATAATAAGTATGGCCAATCATTGAAGATAAAACCCATCTTCTAAACCTTTTATCATTATTAGTCTTTAAAAGGTAATTTGCCATAAGAAGCTCATTCATGGTGGATGGTGCTTCTACGAAATACATAGAAACATCTACATCAAATATATTTTGACTTTTATTGCATAATCTGAAGTGACCTGCATGTCCAAGTTCATGAGCTAAGGTAAATACCTCTGCCATCTTTTCACTCCATGATAGTAATATGAAAGAATGACTTCCATAAGGACTTGCACAGAATCCTCCTGTGGATTTCCCCTTATTTTGCGCAAAGTCAATCCATCTCTCATCGTAGGCTTTTTTCACCATTTTTAAGTAATCATCACCTAATACAGCCAAAGCGTCTTCAATATATTTTTTAGATTCTTCTATAGTTACATTAGGGTCATATTCCGGATCCACTGCAATCTTCAAGTCTGCAAAAGTCATTTCATCAAGTTTGTGTATTTTCTTTAAGAGTTTTGCATACTTTCTCATATGAGGTGCCAGTTTCTCAGTTATAAGATCTATCTGTCTGTTATATAAATCGCTATAAACCTTTTGAGGGAACAGTAAACTATCTATAACAGAGTCAAAACCTCTTAAGGCAGCTATATTTTTTTCTTTCTGCACTTGAACCTGATAAGCTGCAGCTGTAGTATATTGATATTCTCTTAATTTATCTGAAAATGCTTTAAAAGCATCCCTGCGCACCTTTGCATCACTTTCATACTCATATTCATTTTCGAAAAGTGCATAACTAAGGGGATATTCTTTTTCATCTACAGTAAAGCCTTTAAAATCCATATCTGCATGCTTAGCTTGCTCATAAACTTGATAAGGTGCCTCCAAAGTTCCAGATAAAGCAGCTAATACTCTTTCTACTTCTGGATGAAGTGCATGTGCCTTTTCCCTTTTTTTGTCCTTTAAATAATTGCTGTTTTCTTTGGAAGCACTTATTGCAGCATCTAAAACCTCATCATCAGCTTGGATGATTTCACTTTTTATAAAACTTAATCTGCTTTCAATGTCGGATATTATATTTATCATTTTAGAATATCTATCCTGATTTTCATTATTTGTATAATCCACTGAAACTAAAAGCTCTACATAAGAACTTGTAAGGCCTATAAATTCATATAATTTTCTTAGTTCATCTAAACATTCATTAATCTTGCTTGCTGTATTCAATTCACCTTTATATTCTTTTTCAATCTTCAAAGCAAGCTCTTTCATCTCTTTTACAGCTGATTGAAATTTTTCATCTGTAGCATAAATAGCAGATAAATCCCAAGTAAGTGCTTGATCTATATCTTTTCTCTCCTTTAGAACTTTTCCCATTAACAATGCCCCCTTTTATATATCTTCAACGCAACTTACATTTTATACCTTTTTATTCGTTCAGTCTACTTAAATTACTTATAAGTGTTATCTATTATGCAATATTATAGGAACCCTTTTATTTTGGGTTGTACACTTAAACGGTTCACCTTTTGTAATTCTAAAACCTTACAAAATACAAAAAACCGTACTAGATTTTTCCAATACGGCTTACGGTTAACCTAATTTTAATTCTATATACGAGGTGTAACTCCAGTTATAATTAATGTTGACCATTCACTATCTTCATTATTAATCCACTGGCATTCCACATCTAAATATTTAAGCCATGCATTAAGTCCATAACTTTTCTTACTTATGTTAGGAGATTTTCTGCCATGATGTTCTTTTATAACCTCTAGCAATTTAGTTTGCTCATCCTTACCTAACTCTTTATCTACTAATTCTAGTACTACTTCAAGACATTCTGTATATGCTCTTCCATCCCCAAGATAAATTTCATCTGAATAAACTTGTCTTTCCTTATTTAAAGCATCAATAATTTCATTAATTTCTTCTTTATTAGATAAGTAATACTTTGCTCTTCTTAAAGCTTCAATGTCTCCATCTAATTTATTTATCTTCTTCTCTAAACTTTCTTTTATCATAAACATACTCTCTTTTCATATATTAATTAGTCTTCATTAAATACATTAATAAAGACCAATTAATTATACCAGTAATAATATATTATTACTATTTATTTTTATATTTAAATTTTATTATTATTTAGATATAGATTTTTATACACTAAGTTATACATAACGCTTACTAGTTATATTGGGAGGTGAATAATATGACTTATGTATTGTGCGGGAACATAATATATTATAATTTTTCTCTTTCTTTTTTAGTTGTCCTTGTATACGGTTCACCGTATAACTTTTAAGTGAGTTTTTCCCATCTTATTCCTCTGTATATATTCTACATAATTATGATATATAGTTGAATGTGAGCTATTGGCATCACTCACCTTTCTTTCGGAAGGAGGTGGTAATTATGAGTAACGATGATTTAATGTTACTATTTACAGCAGCTTTATTCTTAATAGCACTGTTAACATTTGTAGTGTTACTTATAGAAAAAATCCCAGATGGTTCTTCTACTCTATCTGAGATTTTTAAATATTATTTTATAGTGGTGATCCACAATATTCGCATTCTACAACACTAGTAGTTATCTTATTTTGAGCTCCACAACATTTACATGTTACAACTTTCGCCTCAATTTTTGACTCATAGTTAGGTGTAGTCTCATTGATATTTCCCTTACTTTGTTGTGGTAAAACTATTTCGTTAGTACTATTATTTATATAGGCACCTTGGAAATATTCATTATTAATCATATCATTTAAATCTTTTCTTACAACATTTGTAGGTAAAGACATAGCCTCTGCAATGTTATCTATAATAAGTTGTTTTTCATTTGTAATTATAGAAGTATATTTTTCATATTTTTCAGCCTTAAAAGCAAGTTTTTTTGAAAGCCTAAACAATGCTACTCCTACAACAAAAAATAATATAGTAGGTGCAATACTTTCTTTTGTATTATCTGAGGAGGTTAATGTCACTAATATACCTACTGCAGTCATAAGAAAGCAGAAATATGATATATATCTTGCAAATCCCCTCTTCTTATTAATGTTAATTCGCTTGTATATTAAGTACATTCCAAATGGCCAAAACACTATAATAAATATTATAATTACAGGCCAAGAATATAGTGTTTTTACTTTCTTTTTATAATCATTATTATTCATTTATTTTCTCCAATACCTTAGAATTTATATTGATCCTTTTTTTATACTCTTCATCTTTATATTTCTTTTTTTATAAGAAAAGAAAGTTCTTTTAAATACTCTGATAAATTTTACTTAATAGTTCTTTATATTCACTGTACTCACTATCATTATTTATTATTATATATAGTAACTTAGCAATTAAATATAAAAACCTCAGATAGTCCTTCTACTCTATCTGAGATTTTTAGGTATTATTTTATAGTGGTGATCCACAATATTCGCATTCTCCAACACTAGTAGTTACCTTATTTTGAGCTCCACAGCATTTACATGTTACAACTTTCGCTTCAATTTTGGACTCATAGTTAGGTGTAGTGTCATTTATATTTTCCTTATTTGGTTGTGGTAAAACTATTTCGTTAGTACTATTATTTATATAAGCACCTTGGAAGTATCCATTATTAATCATATTATTTAAGTCTTTTCTTACAACATTTGTAGGTAGAGACATATCCTCTGCAATGTTATCTATAATATATTCATTTTCATTTATAATTATAGAAATATATTTCTTATATTTTTCTGCATCAGAAATAAGTTTTTTGGAAAGTATATACAATGCTACTCCTAAAACAAGAAATGATAAAGTCACTTTAAAATCTTCACTCATGAATCCGTTAACTAAATAAACTATTGTCCCAATTGCAACGATAAAGAAGCATAAATATGACAAACATCTTACAATCTTACCAATTATAAACCCTGCCATCTTGTCAATTTTAACTCGCTTATATACTAAGAATATTCCTACTGGCCAAAATACTATAATAGATATTATAATTACAAGCCATGAATATAGTGGACTTATCTTCCTCCTATAATCATTATTATTCATTTATTTCCCCCTATACATTAAAAATTATATTGATCCTTTTTTTATACTCTTCATCTTTATATTTCTTTCTTTTATAAGAAAAGAAATTTCTTTTAAGTACTCTGATAAATCTTCTTTGTTTTCTGATATACCTTCTATCTTTTGTAGCAAGGAACCTTCCATACCACATTCTGATGAAATATCACTATATTTTATATCCTCATAAATTTTGTTTAATTGTTCATTGTACTCACTATACTCACTATCATTCAAGTAAGATTGAATCCTACTTTCACATTCAATCATTATATCCTCTACAGCTAAAGTCTTATTATCAATTTTATTTATATGATCTGCAAAATTATTTAGATTAACTACTACTATGCCTGTAATCCCCATTAACACAACATTTATTATTATATATAAAGTTAAAAATACCATTAAGAAATTAACAAATACTAAAGCTAACACTATAGTAGAAAAAAGATATAATACTACAGCTGTAATTACGCTACTTCTTAATACTTCCTCTTTAGTCTTTGCTATTATAAACAAAGTCACTACTTCAGCTAAAATTACGAAAAAGAATGATAATAGCACCATAGGAACCTTAATTATATTTCTACATCCGATAAAATAAATAAGGATTGTTACAAAAAATAAAATTCCTCCACTTATAAGTATACTTTTTGACCATTTATCTTCACTCATTCTATATCCTCCATTCTATTACAGCTTGTTACCACACTCAGGACAGAATTTTGGTTCTCCTTCTATTTCACTACCACAACTGCCGCACTTCTTAACTAATGATATTCCACATTCTGAACAGAACTTAGCATTTTTATTAAGAATATTGCTTCCACAGCCTGGACATTTTCTAGGAAGAGATTCATTGCAAACAGTACAAGTGCTTGCTCCATCTGGCATATCTCCCTTGCAATGTGGACATGGATTATATTTTTTACCACACTCTGGGCAAAACCTAGTATTTTCAGTTAATTTTGCTCCACAAGATGAACACTTTATTTCAGTATTCTTATCTTCTATTTTTATAGTAGTATCATATCCACATTCACCACAGAATTTTGTATTTTTACTTATTTCAGCATTACATTTCGGACATTTTTTTGTTTCGACTTGTGTAGAAATATTACTAGCAATACCACTAAATTGTGACCCTACGGCTCCACCTACTCCAACTCCCATTCCAAGACCCATTCCGACACCCATAATATTACCTTGCATTGAATTTGGATTAGTTGCTGCTCCCTCTAAAGTATTAAAGGATCTTTCTTGTTGATAGTTAAATCCTATTATATCCATTTCAGCCTTCTTAGATAAAGCATCCTTTAATCTAATTACTGCTTTATCATCCTCTGGTACATTTATATCGTTAACATAGAATGATACTAATTTAATACCATAGTCCTTAAGAACATCTATCATCTTTTTTTGAAGCTCTTCAGATAACTCTTCTAAGTAAGCATTTATCTCTAGAATACTTATCTGATTTTTAACTAAATAAGTAGATATTGAATCCTTTACTTTAGTCAAGTATAGTCCCCTAAAGTAGTTAATCATACTTTTCTTATCAAAAACAGGCATTGCTCCAACTAGCTTTACTATGAACTTTTTAGAATCTTCTATTTGTATTCCAAATTGCCCAAATGCTCTTACTGGAACAAATATATTGTATTTTGGATCCTGTAATTGAATAGGTGATGCTGTACCCCACTTTACATCTAAATCATAAACTTTATTTACATACCAAACTTCAGCAGTGAAGGGAGACCTGCCACCAAAAGGTAAATTAACTATTTTATTTAAGATTGGGATATTGGCTGTATCTAGTGTATGTCTACCACTCCCAAATACATCTAACGCCTTTCCACCTTTAAATAAAATTGCCTCCTGTGACTCATTTACAATTAATTGAGACCATGTTCCTAGCTCTTCATTAGGATATTTCCAAGCAAATAAGTCCGTTCCTCCATTATACTTAACGACTTCAACGATAGCCATTATTACTCACCACTTCCTCACATTTCTTTTTTGACAAAAATACTCCATTATTCCAATTAAATTATATTAATTTACAGTTATTTAGTCAATGAAGCTTTCAAATTTTACTATTTTCTAAGTTCATTATACTACATATTAATTTATTTTCATGGTTCTTATCTATAGTATACAAAACAAATAAAATATTTATTACAAATGCTTCATTGATATATACACCAAATCTGATTCCCAACTGTTTATTATATAGTTAATTAATGGAAGTCCATGTCTATCATAGATGTATCTATTAACTAATATTCTATTACCCTACTCTTATTGGCTTGACTATTCTTTTAAAGAGAATTCAAGTTCTTTTAATAATTTAACAGTTCTTAATTTCAGTAAATCACCTTCTCTATGATTTCTATAATTATTTCCTTCTCTATTTGATATAACTATTCCATAATCTTCATATAGTCTTAAACTTTTTAAAGATATATTAATTAATTTACATACTTCATTAGTATTCATTAAATCGGCTCCAATAAAAGTATAAACTCTGCCTAAATGGCAGAGTCAATAATTTATTAAAATATAATATTTTTAAACCTCATTTATTTATGGCACGGTTCACCGCTAATAATCTTATAACAAATTCAAAAATGGAAAAACCCTTGACATCCGTCGAGGGTTTCATTGGTGGAGGCGAACCTCATCAAATCACTGTTCAGTAATTATTAATGGATTCAGCTATCTTTATTAGAGAGTCTTCTGGCAAGGTGCTAGATAAAGAATATTGCACATTATCCATTATCCAGGTAATTTTTGTAGTTATAATATTTGTTTTTTCATCTTTAACAGAGTTAATGTAAGCTGTATTATTTCCAATAGATATATTCTCAGTTCCTGATAATTTGGATAGACTTTTACTTTGTAATATTTCAAAATCAGCTGAGCTTGAGCTGTATTTCAATTTAATACATTTTTGTTTTTCATCTGGCATAGATATATCGGTTAGCGCAAATCCTTCTGGAATATAGGAAGGAAGCAGGATCTTATCTTCAAAGTATTCTTCAGCTTTTTCAATAGTTAACGGTTCAGGCGCTAATGGTAAACTAGTATGTAACTCAGCTACCGAGTTCATTTCGCTATTATTACTATCACTATTACTAATATCAATCCTATTTTGCGGAACGCTATCAAAGGTTTTACTAGAATCATTCCTGCTTTGTGAATCAGCTTCTTTATTCTCATTTACTGCATCAATATTATTATTTTGAGGAATATTGTTTGAACCTTTCATTGCAATATCTGCATTCTTATTCTGCGGTACAGGCACATTATTTTTTGTATTGTTTTTGCTATTTGAAACTACAGAGGAAGATTTGTCTGAATCACTGCTGCCTGCTATTTTAGTAGCTTCTTTTATTTTGTTTTCGTTATCTAAGGAATTTTTATATTCCTGATTTATTGATTTTGCTATATGGTTATTAGTAATAGCTGATTTATGAAAAAAATAAATAAATATTCCAAAAAAAACTATTAAAGCGGCAGAAAAGGCTGCTGTTAGTTTTGTTTTTATTATTGATACTTTTCTATGATTACATTTTTCTAAGGTTTTTCTTTTTAATTCATCAGTAACATAAATATTTTTAAGGATTAAGTCTGATGCTTCTCTAAAGTTTTTCATGTTATCTTTCATATTCAATCTTCCCCTCTAGACTAGATTTCAGTATCGTTCTGGCACGGAAAAGTCGACTTCGTACTGTTCCTTCTGGTATTTTCAATGCCGCACTTATATCCATTGTAGATAATTCCTCATAGTAATAAAGAATAACCAGCTCTCTATATTTAAGAGGAAGATTCATAACTTCTTTTAATAATTCCTCATATTGCATTTTCCTTGCAATTTCTTCATCCACATTTTCATAGGTATCTTTTAGTGAATCATCACCAATGTCTTTAAAAAAACGAACTTTTTTAAACCAGGAAATCCTTAACATGTCTCTGCAGGTATTTATTGTAATCCTCATAATCCATGTCTTTTCACTGCTGTTATTTTTAAATTTATTATAATTTTTATAGACTTTTACGAATACTTCCTGGAAAGCATCTTCTGCCAAATGCTTGTCCTTTAAATATAAGTAAGCAATTTTCAGAACATCATTTCCATAGTCATTCATTAGCTGTTCTACTTTTTCATCCATTTCTTATCTCCCGTTAAGTATATATGTAATAAAATAGAATATATTTAATTAATTACTATATTAAATTATACGTATAAAATTCCAGTTTAGTTTCATATGTTTAAAAATTTTTACATTATTACATAAATTTATGGAGCAGATTTATATCATAGCTCGTCTAATATTATGAAACTAATTATAAAGGAGATTATATCTATGAAAACTAATAATTTATTAAGGTCAAGATGGTCATTCATTTTCACATTTGCAGTTGCATTTATCCTATCCCTTAACTTTGGAGCTTCAAAAGTGCTGGCTGCAGATTCCAGTGTAGTCACTGCTGATGCAGCAAGAACAATAAATGTTACAGGGACTGGTGAAGTAACTATAGCTCCAGACATAGCTTACTTATATTTAGGAGTAGTAACAGACAAGCTTACAACTATCGAGGCCCAAAGTGCTAATTCAACTGCAATAAACAATGTTATCGCTGCTATTAAAAAAGAAGGCATAAAAGATGAGGACATTAAAACAACTGATTATAGTATAAATCCCAAATACGATTATGACAAGAACACTGGAAAAAGTTCACTTGTTGGGTATACGCTGTCGAACACATTAAAGGTTACGGTTAAAGATATCAGTAAGGTTGGGCAAGTAATTGACACGGCTGTAAAAAGCGGAGCAAATACTTCCAATAGCATAAGTTTTGGAGTCAGTGATTATGAGAAATATTATAATAAGGCTTTACTAAACGCATTATCAAATGCACAAAGTAAAGCCCAAGCAATTTCCAGTTTTTTAGGTGTAAAACTTACATCACCTGTAAAGGTAATAGAAAATTCAAGCGGAATCCCTAATGACTATCCAGTTCCATTGAATGCTAAATTTGAATCAGCTGATTCTTCAGGTTCTACATCTATTCAAGCTGGGATTTATAAAGTAAAAGCAGATATCAGCTTAGTTTACCAGTATTAGATGATAAAAAAGGCTTAAGTGGTATATACCCCTTAAGGCCTTTTTATTATTGTAACGTTAAATAAAAATGTTATTCACTCTCAAATGTAGAGATTATCATTTTATAGAGAAAAAATTTAATTCATTTCTAATCATAACAAAATTAATCCTTACATATAAATTTTTATTGCAATGTAATATCTATAATCTTACCTTCAATTTGAACATGATTACTGTCTACCCATCTAACATCCCTATCTTTTCCATAATGTCCAATGTAAATACGCTGATTTTTCTTAAATATATAACAATATTTTTTGACTAAATCTACACAAGTAGCCCCACCTAAGGCACCTTGATCTATAAAATAAACTTCAATTTGATGTTTATTGTTTGGTGAATTTACTGTCTTTACTAATGTTGTAGATGTAAAATTTAATCTTACAAACAAAGTAAGCAACATCATAATTAAAAGCAAAACATATGAAATAGCAGAAAAAAATTTAAATATCCCATGAGATTTTTTAGAGGAAAGTAACGGAAACATAAAAAGCAGCGAGTTTCCAGCATGTACACATGCAAGTCCTCCACCTTCATTAAAGTATCCTCTTCAACTCTCATTCCGTCATAGGTCATAAACATTTTAAAACTTGAATAACCTTCTTATATTACAACTGGTATTTCTTTCATTACGTTTTTATCTATATCAGTAATTGCAATATGAATTCCATAGTCTATACAAGCTTTGCCTGTACCAATCCATTATCTAGTAATGCCCCAAAAAATAAAAATTACTACAGGAAGTTTTTCCTATAGTAATTTCCAAATATATTAAAGTCTATCTATTTAATTTTACACAAAACTATGGACGTTACTTTAAAATGTCCATTTAATCTAAGAATATATAGTTTTTAAAGCCACTTCATGTGACACCCTATTTTCCTTAAATTGAACTTCACCCGGGGTAATACATTGGTATACTGGACAAACATTTAAGCATAAATGACAACCAACACAAGTGTCCTTTATGGTTGGTTTTCTATTTGCTTCATTCCAATCAATAGCTTGATGTCCTCCGTCATAACAAGAAATATAACATCTGCCACAACCAACACATAATTCTTCATTGATCTTAGGAATAATCTTAAAGGAACGATCAACTTCATCAGATCCAACTACATTAGGTAATGCTAAACCTATTAAATCACTTAATTTGTCAAATCCCTTTTCTTCCATATAATAAGATAATCCACTGATCATATCCTCAACAATTCTATATCCATATTGCATTACTGCAGTTGTAACTTGTATATTCTCGCAGCCTAACAATAAAAATTCCAAACAATCTTGCCAAGTTTCTATACCACCTATTCCTGAAAGTGGTACATCCTTCAAATCTGCATCCTTTTTTAAATCAGAAATAAATCTAAGAGCTATAGGTTTTATTGCTGCACCAGAATATCCTGATACAGAAGACTTGCCATTTATAACAGGCATTGCAGTTAAGTTTTCTAAATCAATATTAGTAATAGACTTAACTGTGTTAATAGCAGCTATTCCCTTAGCCCCAGCATCCACAGCAGCCTTTGCTGGAACCTGCATTAAAGTAATATTTGGTGTCATTTTAGCAATGACTGGTAGAGTAGTGTTTTCTACTACAGCTTTAGTGTATTCATATACTAAAGCTGTATTTGTTCCTACATCTGATCCCATAGAAGAACTAGTCATTTGTGGGCAAGAGAAGTTACATTCTATCATATCTGCGCCTGCCTTAGTTACCTCTCTAGCTAAAATCTCCCACTCTTCCTTAGTGCTACCCATAATACTAACAACCATAACCTTACTCGGATAATCCTTCTTTAATCTTCTTATATATTCTAAATTAACCTCTACTGGTTTGTCAGATATCTGTTCCATATTCTTGAACCCTGTCCAAGGAGTGCCTTCCTTTTTAGTTATATCAAATCTAGGAGAACATTCATCAGGAATATAAATACCTATTGTTTTATAAAAAACGCCTCCCCATCCTGCATCGAAAGCTTTGGCTATCATATCGTAATTGCTTCCAACTGGTGACGAAGATAGAAAGAACGGATTTTCACATTTTACACCTAAAAATTCTATAGATAAATCTTTTTTATATGCCATAACGAACCCTCCCTATTTATTTAAATATGCAATAATTTTTTCTGCAGATTCTTTTCCCTCAGCAACTGCTTCTACTACAGTTTTTCCACCGTTAGTAAAATCTCCAGCTGCGAATAAACCATCTTCAAGAGTATAGTTTTTATACTCCTCATAAGGTTCTTGTCCAATTGCAAAGATTATATGATCTGCCTTTAACTTCATTTCTGAGTATCCGTCTCGAGACTTACAAACTAAAGCTATAGCTTTATTATCTTCTCCAAGTATCTTTTCTGGAGCAAACTCTGTATATATAGGAATTCCCATACCTTGGGTATAGGTAAGTTCAGCACTGTGTGCAGGTGATTCCTCAATACTTCTTCTATATACAATACTAACTTTACCCTTGGATAACTGTTTTGCAGTTATTGCACAATCCAGCGCTACATCTCCTAGTCCAATAACAACTACATTATTTCCTACTTTAACTTTTCCATTAGAGCTTCGAGCATTTGCTAAAAATGATAAAGCATTTTCTACGCCATCTAAATCATGACCTTCAATTTTAATGTCTTTAGATTTAGCAAGACCAATGCCAATAAATATAGCTTTATATTCATTTTTTAATTTCTTGATATCTTCTGGTGCAATATGTTCATTAGTTCTAAATTCTACACCTAATTCCTTAAGGCAGTTAATATCTTGATCAACAACCTCTTGAGATAAACGTGATGGAGTGATTCCATAAGTAAGCATTCCACCTAATTTTTCCTTTTCCTCAAATACTGTTACTTGATATCCTTCTAGGGCTAATTTTGCTGCACATGCTAAGGAAGCTGGACCTGAACCTATACATGCAATCTTTTCTTCTGTTTTTTTCTCAGGAGCTTTTAATACTTTTAAATTGAAAAGTTTCTCCTGATCCATAGCAAATTTTTGTAGTTTTCCAATATTGATTGGCTTGTCTATTCCAGTTCGGCTACATGCTTTTTCGCATAAATTTTCATGAGGACATATCATAGCACAGGATGCGCCTAGTATATTGTTGAATCTAACAACTTCTGCTGCTCCTTTAATATTTTTAAAGCGAATAGAGCGTATAAACTTACCTGGATCAGTTAGTGCTGGACACGCCTTGCTGCATGGTGAATCCTCACATAATAAACATCTACTAGCTTCCTCAACTGCTGTTCTAATATTATAATCCTGCACATTCTGCTCACCATAAGCGAGTTTATTAATTTTTGCCATTATAATTCCCCCTTATATAAATCTAAGAATAGATGGGCATGCATACCCATCTATTCAATACAGGTAATGCTTTTAGCTTATTTCTGTAAAACTTGTCTTAATTAACTTCTTCACTATTTTCTACTACATCATTCTTAGCAAAGTATTTATTGTAAGCCCATGTACCAGAAGCATCACATCCATATCCTAAAATTGCACCTAATATTACAGAACTTCCTAACAGTAGCCAGTCTCCATTAGCAGCAAAGGTTGTGAAACAACCTAAAAATATACCAGGTACAAAAGGAGTATATTTCCATAGGCCTAAGAAGCACATTACAGCAGAAATGATTGCACTTGCCACTGCTCCTCCTCCACTAAAGGCAAATAAATTAGTAAGAAACATCATAGACATACCACATGCTATACCAGCTAAATTGCATCTAATTGCTACACCTATACCTTCTAGTCCATGTTTCCCTGAAGCAAAATAGGTAGTTGTTCCAGCAAATCCTCCCCATACTGATAATGCTATTAATGGTGCTACAAAAGTCCATACTCCGCATAATATACCAGTGGATATACCAAGTATTATTAAATACATACACTCAGCTCCTATAATTAATTCATTTTAAATAACCTGAGTCTTTCCTCTTTTAATAAATTCCCCTCTTCCTTTTTCACCTATATATTCCCCATTTTCAGCAATCAACTCTCCACGAGAGAACGTTGCTACAGGATAGCCTTTTATTTCGAATCCTTCATAAGGTGTATAGTCAACGTTTTCATGTAAAACTTCCTTTGATACTTTTATTTTCTTATTAGGATCTAAAACTACAATATCTGCATCACTACCTATTGCAATTGTTCCTTTTTTAGGATACATGCCAAATATCTTTGCACTATTTGTAGATGTGATTTCAACATATTTGTTCAGAGAAATCTTTCCTTTTTCTACACCTTCTGAATACATTAATGCCATCCTTAATTCAATACCAGGAGCTCCATTAGGGATCTTAGTAAAATCACCCTTACCCATCTCCTTTTGTTTCATGAAAAATGGGCAGTGGTCTGTTGCAATGGTTTGTAAAATACCGTTATTAATCATCTTCCAGAGAACTTCGTTATTCTTCTTATTTCTTAATGGTGGTGACATTACATATTTTGAGCCATTAAATTCAGGTTCATCGTATCTACTGTCGTCTAACATCAAGTATTGTGGACATGTTTCACCCATTACAGGTAAGCCTTTTTCTCTAGCTTCTTTAATTGCCTTAGCAGATTCCTCGCAGCTTACATGCACTACATGTAAAGGCGAATTTGAAATCTGTGCCATCTTTATTGCTCTATTAGTAGCCTCCTCCTCACATACATAAGGTCTTGATATTGCGTGATATCTTGGTTCAATCTTTCCTTCAGAGAGCAGCTTTTCTACTAGATACTTTATAGCGTAATAATTTTCTGCATGCACTCCAATGAGTCCACCTGCTTCGCTAGCGGTTTTTAAAACCTCAATTAAAGTAAAATCATCAACTCTCATATTGTCATATACCATAAATACTTTAAAACTAGAATAACCTTCAGAAATAACTTGAGGAATTTCTTCCTTTACATTCTTATTCAACTGTGTAACTGCAATATGAATTCCATAATCTATGACAGCCTTTTTATCAGCTTTATCTCTCCATATGTCGATAGTTTCGTGTAAAGTCTTTCCCTGGGGTTGTACAGCAAAATCTACTATGGAAGTAGTTCCACCAATTGCAGCAGCTTTAGTTCCAGTATAAAAATCGTCACTAGAGAAAGTTCCTCCAAAAGGCATATCTAAGTGGGTATGGGCATCAATCCCACCAGGAATAAGATACATTCCATTTGCATCATAAGTTCTATTGCCTTCAGTTTCTTGTATGTTTTCTCCTATTTCTACTATCTTTTCATTCTTAATAGCAATATCTGCTTTAAATGTATCTGATGCTGTAACAATAGTTCCATTCTTGATGATAAAATCATACTTAGTCATAATGACACCTCTTTCTTTTTTATCCTTTATTAATCTAATTTGAAAGTAATTATTATACTAAACAACAAAGTTTCAGTAGAAGTAAAATTTCTACTGAAACTTTGCTTCTATTGCCTCTATTTTTTATCTATGTCTAAAATTGTTTGAAGCAATACATTAGCTCCTTTTAAGCAGTTATCAAGAGAAGTTTTTTCTATTTCACAATGGCTGTGTCCACCGATGCTTGGAACAAATATCATAGTTGTAGGTAACATATCAGCTGCAAATTGAGCATCATGTCCAGGGCCGCTGTAGATTCTCATATTAGCGTATCCGTAAAGGTTTGCATTTTTTTCAACGAAGCTTACAAACTCCTTGTTGAAACTAACAGTTTTACGTGACCATAATTCTTTATAGCTTACTTTACACTTTGCAAGCTCTTTAGGTATATTTTCAATAATCTTAACAACTTGTTTTATCACTTCTGGGTCCTGGTGTCTTGCATCCAAAGTAAATTTAACATCATCTGGTATAATTGTGTGTACATTTGGTGAGCAAATAATTCTGCCTGTTGTATATACCAGCTTGCTATCAAGCTTATCAAGTTCTCTATGAAGATATTGAATAGCTTCAGAAGCTGCTAAAAGTGCATCCTTTCTGATCTTTTGAGGAACGGTTCCTGCATGACCAGCTTGACCAACAAACTGGAATTCATAATTCACCATTCCAACAACACCTTCTACAACTCCTATATCCATCTTCTCAGATTCAAGTACTGGCCCTTGCTCAATATGTAATTCTACAAGAGCCATATAGTCCTTAGGGCTTATTCTATTCTTTTCATCACCTTTATATCCGCTTGCATCTAATGCTTCACCAAAAGTCATTCCTTCTTTATCCTTTGAAGCAAGCATCTTTTCTTTATCAAATTTACCAGTAATAACTCCTGATGACATCATAGCAGGATCAAATCTAGCTCCTTCTTCATTTGTCCAAATCATAACTGTAATTGGATGTCGATGAGAAATATTCTCTCTTACAATAGTTTCAGCAGCTTCCATTGCAGTAAGTACTCCTAAAATACCGTCGTAATTTCCCCCTTGTATTACTGAATCACAATGGGAACCAGCTGCAATATGAGGAAGATCCTCTGAGCCTTTAATAGTGGCATATATATTTCCCATGTCATCTGTTACTATATCTGCACCAATGGCTTTCATTCTTTTACAAAACTCTGCTCTTGCCTTAAGAGCTGGCTCTGATAAGGATAATCTTGTTATTCCTCCTCTTCCAGTATCACCAAATTTACTAAAGGTAAGAATCTTATCTTCCAACCTTTCTTTGTTACAACTTAACATATTCCACACTTCCTTTTATAGATAGTTTAAATTCTGGTGTTTTTCCACTCTCAATTTTATCCTATGATTTTATTCCATATTTTATCACTATTTATATTTTATTCAAATTAATGTTTTATCCCTTAATTACTAACTTTATTTCTTATTTATTCTTTTTATATTTTTAAATTTGACTATTTTTTCTTCTTTTAAAACCGCATTTAATCTTTAAAATTGAAAGTTTACTGTAGCTTATGCAAATTTTTCTGCTTAAAAAATTTCAAATGTTTTTCCAAAAAATAAAAAAGATACCCCTTAGATTCAAGGGGTATCTATAATATCTATACCTATTTTTTATAGAATTTTTTAATTGTTTCACATACAAATTCAACTTCTTCAGTAGTGATTTCAGGATAAATTGGAAGTGCAATAATCTGCTCAGATACTCTTTCTGCTACTGGAAAATCTCCCTTTTTATATCCTAGATATTCAAAACACTTCTGCATATGAAGAGGCATTGGATAGTATATGCTGTAGCCAACTTCATTTTTCTTCAAATACTCTGCTAGTTCATCTCTTTTTTCTGCCAATATATTAAATACATAATAAACTTGCTTTTGATCACCTTTAACCTTAGGAAGTTTAATATTTTCACAATCGCTTAATCTTTCAAAATATAACTTAGCTATTTCATTTCTTTTCTTTATAGCTTCGTCTATATATTTTAATTTTACTGATAAAACAGCTGCCTGAAGTGTATCTAATCTTGAGTTATAGCCTATAAAATCATAATGATATTTCTTTGAAGCACCATGTACTCTGAAGTATTTTACAAGCTGTGCCAATTCCTCATTGTTAGTTACAATCATACCCCCATCACCGTAGCCTCCAAGGGTCTTTGTAGGGAAGAAGGAGTATACTCCAAAGTCTCCAATGGCTCCAGAGTGCTTATACTCGCTGCCGTTTCCTTTCCATCTCATTCCAAAGGCTTCTGCGGCATCTTCTAGTACTCTTAAATCATGTCTTTTTGCAATCTCCATTATTTTATCCATATCTGGCATCTGGTCAAATAAATGTATTGGCAGTATTCCTGCTGTGCTCTTGTTTATTTTTTCTTCAATTTTATTTACATCTATTCCAAAGGTATCCTCATCAATATCTACAAAAACAGGTTTTCCCTTGTGTTTTGTTATACATGATGTGGAAGCTAGGAAGGTAAAAGGAGAAGTTATAACTTCTTTTCCATCCTTAAAGCCAAGTATGTCTGATGCTATAATTAATGCATCGGTACCTGAAGCTACTCCAATGGCATATTTTGCACCAGTGTATTCTTGAATATCTTTTTCAAACTGCTGTACCTGCTCGCCAAGTATGAAGTTTCCTTTTTCGATAACTGATTGAATTGCTCTGTCAAACTCACCTTTTTTCTCAAGGTATTCCCTTTGAGAAGTATAAAAATTTACCTTCATTTTTACATCTCCTTTTCATTGTTTATATGCTTATATTTCTTTTGCTATTAAAACCTTTACTCCAAGCTTCTGGATTTCATCAATTTCTTCCTCTGGTGCTTCCCAATCTGTAATTAGTATATCCAAATCTTTTACATCCACTGTCTTTGAAAAAAACTCGGTGCCTACTTTATCAAAATTTGCAAGGCATATTCTTCTGCGTGATACTCCTGCTACCGTCCTCTGAAAAATGGCTCCTTCCGGTGTAGAGCTGCTTAATCCATGTTTAGCAGAAATTCCTCCGCCAGTCAAAAAAGCTATATCAATTCGTAGGTTCTTAATAAAGTCAGTTGCTAAAGCATCAACTATTCCTTCTTCACTCTTTATCTTTCCACATACTATATAGGTCTCAACATTGCTTAAACTCTTAAGTTTTTCTGCAATTGTAAGTGAATTAGTAATTACTGTATAGTTTATATCCAAAGGTAGGTATTTTAATAAAACATAGTGAATGCTAGCTCCACCTATAAATACAGTATCGCTCTGTTCTATATAAGCTGCAGCTAGTTTGGCAACAGCATTTTGATGCTCTGTTCCCTCGCCATATCTAATTTTTTCATCTATTGGGAGTCTTCTAACCTTAGATAATGGTACTGCGCCGCCATGAGTTCTTTTTAAAAGTCCGCTTTTCTCCATTACTGTAAGATCTCTTCTTATGGTATCTATTGATACTTGAAGCTCTTCCGCCAGATCTTTTGCAAATACTCTTTCCAGCGTCTTTACCTTGGAGAGTATTAATTCTCGGCGTTCTTCTGCAAACATTTTATTAAAGCCCCCTTCACTTATGTTTTAACTATAGCTTTCCCGACATATTATAATCATACCACTTATTTGCCATTTTGTTAATGATTATTTGCTTTTATTTGCTTTTTTATGCATGTTTTCTGATAAATTTATTTATGAGAAATCCAGACAATGATTTTATATCATATTATAGTTTCTTCTCAAGCAAATAAAATAAGCCCTTTCTCCAATTTGTTTCCCCAACCTTTTGGTATCCAAGTGCTTTATACATTTTTAAGGCATATGGATTTAGCGAAAATGCATCTAATCTGATGGACTCTATTCCTTCCTTCTTCAATATCTCTTCAAGCATACTCATTGTAGCCTGTCCTATTTTTTGATTTTGATAAATTGGGTTAACACATAATCTATGAACTACTACAAAGCTTTCATCTGCATATTTCCAATCCCCATTTTTATACTGCTCATCAAATTCATTATTAACTACTAGAACAGAAACAATTGTATCCCCCTTAATTCCAACATACATTTCTTTTTTTAATATATCTTCTTTGAGAATTTCACTGGTTGGGTATATTTCATCCCATTGAGATATATTATTATCATTCATTTCACTGATTGCATTTTTAAAGATGTCTATTATTATATTTAGATCCTCAAGTTCTGCTTTCCTAATCTTCATATTAACACTCCTTCTTATTTAATGAGCCTTATATAATGATTTTATTGATATTTACCATTTTATCCCTAATGGCATAACATATCAATAAGAAGCTGAGTATCTACCGCATCAGTTACTATATTAAGAAATTGATAATAAAAAAACTTTAAAGAGAACTGTGTTTCAGTTCCCTTTAAAGCTTTTATACTAAAGTCTATTAAAATTCTTTAACTTATGCTTCACTTTAATTTATATTTTGTATCTTCATTTCAAGCTTTCTTTTCTTATTTTCTTTAATGCTTTTTTAGATCCTCTCTTAATATCTCTTTCTAGCTTTCTTTCCTTAAAACTTACAAATAGCTGATTTAAATCATAACCCTCTGGATAAAGATCACTTGCCTTTAATTCTAGTTTTATTCTCTTATAATTAACCTCAATAAATTCATTGTTATATAGTACAGTCACATTATTTAATCTGTCTCTTTCCTTGTATACAATGGCTGATTCATTATTTTCTAAAAGAGTAACCTTATCTCCTACGGAGTATTCATATAAATTCTCAGCTTCCTCTTCCTCTTTACTTTTAATACTCTTGCTATCCTTTATCAGATTATAGTTATAGTTTTTAGTATTCATATATTCCCTTGCTCTACTTATAATTGAGTCATATAATCCCATCTTTTTAGAAATATATAGTGCATTACTATCTCCTACTTTTCCTATACTAAGTTTATATAGCGGTTCAAGAGTTTCCTTTTCAAATTCCATAGCTGCATTTTCAAAATCAGGGTGTTCCTTTGAAAAGTTCTTTATTTCTCCATAGTGAGTGGTTGCTATAGTTATGCATCCCTTATGATACAATTCTTCTAGTATTGCAATGGCTAAAGCTGATCCTTCATTAGGCTCTGTTCCACTGCCAATTTCATCAAACAATAATAATGTTGAATTTGTGCTTTTTCTTATTATTTCAGCTAAATTCTTTACATGCGATGAAAATGTACTTAAAGCATTTTCAACGCTTTGATTATCACCTATATCAACAAATACATTGTTAAATATTGAAAGTTCTGTACCTTCTGCTACTTCAATATGAAATCCAGACTGAACTGCTAATGTGAGGAGTCCAATTGTCTTTAACACTACAGTTTTACCCCCTGCATTTGGTCCTGTTATTATTAGCCCCCTGTAGCTTTTACCAATTTCAAAATCCAAAGGTACACTGTTCTTAATTAAAGGATATTTTCCTTTGATTATCTTAATATATCCATGATTATTTAGCTTAGGCTTAATTCCATCTATTTCTTTGCTGTATTTAGCTTTTGCTAAAATCATATCGTACTCGGATATAACCTCAATATTCATCTTTAAATCTTTTATTCTCTGGAAAAGCATATCTGTTAAAGTAGCTAATATTCTATATTCTTCAACGGCTTCTTCTGCCTTTAATACACTTAATTCACTTGTATACTTTGATATAGTAATTGGCTCTATAAAAACAGTACTTCCCTTTGAAGACGCTTCAATAACTGTTCCTTGAACTTGATTTTTATATGCTGCTTTAATAGGAATAGTATATTTCCCATTACGCTGACTGATAAAGAATTCTTGAATATATTCCTTATTTTCACTGCTTCTAAGAAATTTGTCTAATTTCTCCTTTATCTTGCCTTCACATATATCAATATATCTTCTTATTTTCTTTAATTCTTTACTGGCATTTGAGTCAACTATGCTTCCTCTAATTGAAATGTTTATTTCATCTTCAATGTAACTTAAATCAGAAATATTTTCTCCATAGGCACTCAAGGTAGGTGCATACCCCTCTTTATCCTTTATGAATAATTTAACTTTTCTGCACCCGCTTAAGAAGTTTGACATCATAGTCAAATCAGCTGCCTCTAAGGATGCTCCCTTTTCAATCTTATCAATAAGAGGCAGTACATTAAAAATCCCCTTTAATGGCATATGATAAGAAGCATCTATTAATGCTCTTCCCTCTGATGTTTCATTTAGTCTTTGATTTACAATTTTCATGCTGCTGCTTGGCTCTAATCTATCAATTAACATTTTTCCTAATCCGCTAACGCAATATCCTTTTATTATTTCTTTTAACTCATAGTAATGTAATTTTTCTAATGTTTCATTATTCATATCAATAACCCTTCCTTGCTTTCTTTTATTACACTACAAGTCAACGAAATCTCGATAGATTTCTAGATTTTGTATAATAAAAAAAGCCATGGACACCTCCACAGCTTAAAATTCAACAATTAATAAAGGTAACTTTAATTACCTCTTTAAAGTAAATTCGTGGACTTGTATCTTCAATAGTACAAATTAATTCCGTAACAAACAAAGGCATAATGAAGCCCCATTTTTTGGAATTAATATTAAGTTAACTATTTTAGATACTAGACACTCACAAAAATACCTCTCTTCTTTGAAATCTATCTTCTATAATAATATATTATAATTTTAATCTAAATGTCAATGTTATTTTTACTAAACCTACTTTATAAAATAAGCTGACCATCTAAAAAATCTTCCTATATTTTTAAAAGAAACTATACTACACAATAGTTCAGTAAGCTTTCCAAACTTCCTATAAAAGAAGTTAAATGCCAGAAATGGAATCCACTGCTTTTTAGATTTTGGTAGCCTTTTCATTATATTTTTAAAGGTGTACACTTCTTTATATATCCATAGGTAGCCATTATATAATTCTTCTGCTGTCATATTCTTGGGTTTATATACGACATGCGCAGTATTATAATTTGACAAATTAAAATCCACAATTCTATTTTCCTCTATTAATGATGAGTATAACTTTGTACCAGGATATGGGGTAAGGATATGTGAGGTTACCGTTTCTATCTTATTTTTAACTATCCATTCTAATGTATTCTTAAACACAGAGACATCATCTTCATCTAATCCGAAAACAAAACTTGCATTTATCATTATTCCCCTTTTATGAATTTCATCTACAAGTTTTTCATACCTCTTTACACTATTTTGCACCTTATGGACACTATCTATTGACTTACTATTTATACTTTCAAAACCTATAAATAAACTTTGACAACCAGACTCCTTCATTTCATCTAATAATTCAGGCATGTCCACTATATTAGAAGTAACCGCTGCATTCCACTTTAGTTTAAGAGGTTTTATTTCCTTTAATAATTTTTTTGTCCACTTAGGATTTCCAATAAAATTATCATCAATAAACATTATATGTCTTGTTTTTAATGCATTTATATCTTTAATTACATCCTCTATAGGTCTATTAATATAAGTTTTAAGTGTATCTTTGCAGCTATTATAGCAAAAATCACATTTAAAAGGACATCCTCTGCTTGTACTAATTATATTAGTATATAAATACTTTTTATTATCAATAATGTAATAGTTAGGTGATACTATTTCTTCCCCAACAATATTTTCCATATCATAATATATCTTCTTCAGTGAATTATTTTCTTTATCCTTAAGGATTTTTGCCCAAACTCTCTCAGCCATTCCCACACATATTGCGTCAAAACTATTAAGAGCTCCCTCTGGATCTGCTGTAATATGTATACCTCCTGCAATTACTGTAACGTTGCGATTTTTAAACTCCTTTGATATTTCCACCGCTCTATTCATAACATCTACAGTGACAGTTATTGCTACCATATCTACAGGTTCATCAAAATCTATCTTTTCAACATTTTCATTCAGAGTGATAACTTCATGCTCTTTCGGCGTAAGATTTGCTATTGTGAGTAATGCTAATGAAGGAGACATTCTTGTTTTTAACTTTGTATCCATAGGTCTTGGCAGCATTGCAGGTTGTATTAATTTAATCTTCATATATTACCTCCTCAAATAACTTTACAAAGCATTTAACTAATCTACTTGCAGTATAGAACTTCCAAATTTATGTGTCATTTCTATATTCTAAAATATCACCTGGTTGGCAGTCCAAAGCTTTGCATATTGCCTCTAAATTTGAAAATCTAATAGCTTTTGCCTTTCCATTTTTCAATATAGAAAGATTCGCCATCGTTAAGAAAATTGTTGAACATCGTTTCATAAAAAGCATCCGCTTTAATTTCCATATATAGGATAACATATTTTTTATCGTTTACCTATAGATTTTTATTTATTCATATTATATGTTTATTGTTGAATAGCCCCGAATTCGCAGCGTATCAAATCCGGCAGGCCTGAGCAATACACTACCAAAGTGTTTACCAAGACTATAGGCAGTTTCATCTATAATTAGGATATCAGTGACATTGAGGCCTCAGCGGACTGCAGACAACGAGATAAATACCTTAATGCAAGCCCCAAAACCAGTCCCACAAGCCAGTTATGTAAGATAACTATTTTTTATTTCAGATTTTTGATATAATTATTTATAAATTTATTGATATTATATGAGGTGCTAATGGGAAGTTTCATAATTATTTTAACAACAACTATTGTTCTTGCTACCTTAATTATAAGAAGCGTAAGGAATAATAGAAAAATTAAATCTGTTTTAGGAACACTTGTAGTAGAAATTAATAAAACTTATAAAGAACTTTTTAAAGGGAGCACCTTGCTTTATAAAATAACACAAGGTGGAATGGTTATATGTGGTGAAGTATTTGCATTTATAACTATATTTACGACAGTTATGAGATATTTAGATACACATTTAGCCTTTGGTTTAGAATGGTTACTAAAAATAATAGCTATAATAATATCTTTTATAATTGTTCATTATTCAATAGGCTATATATTATTTGTTAGCTCTAAAATTCATAAATTTATTTATAAAGTTGAAGATAAAAACTTAAAGCTAGATTTTATATCAAGCTATTTTATTACAAGTACATTTTTAGCTGTACTTATAATTTTTCCAGATCAGTTTAAGCAAAATGCAATTATAGGAATTATAGGAGTTATAATTTGCTACTATTTAAATATAAAGGTGTTACTAACTCTTATGAGAAAACCAAACAACATTAAATCAGAGAAGGAAGAAAAAACTAATTTTGCAAGAGTACTAATAGCAGCTATTTTAGTGTTAGTAATGCTTGTGATGAATTTGTATTTAGCTGTTTGTTTTGTAAATGCCGCTGCAGATGGTGCAGCATATTTAAATGCTACAGGAAATTTTGATTTATTTTATTACACAATGATTACTTTTGTTACTATTGGATATGGCGATATAGCACCAGTGACTACATCAGCTAAAGTAGTAGCTATAGTCATTTCCATAACAAGTGTAATTTGTTTAACTGTATTTTTAAGTAGTATTTTATCATGTAAAGAGAAATTTGATTCATAAAATCTATAAACCTCCGTTGCTTATGATACGGTTCTCCGTATCGCTTCTAAGTGAGGTTTTTCATTAAAGCTGGTTTTGTAACACTTCTAATTAGTAATATATTAAGATTGAGAGCTAATTAAAACCAACTGTGATGATAAGAACTTTTTTACAACATAATCATCTCCCAAACGACACTTTTACTTTTATTAAAGATGTGATATGTTATATAATGTCGAAACTTGTAGAGTGTTTTTAAAGGAGTGATTATTGTTGAAAACAGATAAAGTAACTGAAAAAGTAGTAAGAGGAAAGAAAATTTATATTGTAGAAAATCATCACGAAGTTATAATTCCATGGTCAGAATATGCTTCTAATAATGAAACTGCACCAGTATTATTAACTTTTGACCACCATATGGATACCCGTAGTGCATTTTACAGGCATTCTTGTAAGGTTGCTGGCCTAGAATGGAGACCTGTAAGAGATCAATTGATAGCAAATGCAGATATAAATGAATCAAGTACAATTACATCATCATTAGACAAGCTTTGCAATGATGAGCATATAGATTTTGCATTACAAGCAGGGATGATATCAGACGCAGTAGTATTTAGCCTACTGAGTGCAGGTATTTGCAGGGATTATGCCAATAGTAAAATATACTATATAGATCCTTGCTGCACTATCAAATGTAAAAAAAGTTCACATGGCGATGAGTGCCAAATTGATGTATATGATAAGGTAATAGAAGGAGCTGAACTATTATTTAAATTAAATCAGATAAATAATTTTATACCTGGTTTTTTTATCTCGAATAGAATAAACAAGAAATTTATTTTAGATATTGATTTAGATTGTTTTCATACTAAAAAAGCTATCAATGCCGTGGACATGTCTGTTTTTAACTATTTAGTAAATAATGCAGAAATAGTTACTATAGCAACGGAAGGATATTATGTTGAGTTAGAAAAAAAGGATAATGATATAACTGAGAATTATCTTTTAGAAAAGTTATTAGTACATATAGAAAATGCTATAGAAATAACGGAAGGTAATAAAAGATTTAAATTCTCTATGTACAATAACACAAGAGAACTTATTACAGTATCTTGAAGAAGTCATTGTATTAGAGTCTATTGCTACTAAAATCACAAGTGAGGTCAAGGGAAATAGATTTTCAAATTAAAAAATCTACCCTCACTGTGAAAGCGAACTAACATAACCCTAATCATTCTCCGGCATTTAATTCAACTATTTTTGACTTTAATAACATGTACTTTACTTCAATATTATCATCAAGTTTAATTTGGTCAATCTTAACACTTCTTCTTATTCCATCACTATAAAGTTTAAAGCGGTTTCTTTTTCTATTCTTGTATTGAACAAGATTTCAGTAGCATATCAAAATTCTATCTTATACTTTTCACAAATTCATAAGCTATCTGTTGTAAGTTTTCAACATAAAAAAGCATATTATAATTATTTTAACTTATGACATGGTATATTAATCTATAAAATCACTCTAATACCAGCTATATCAAGCTTCCAAAGAGAAACCGCACTTACTTATAGTACGGTTCACCTTTTGTAATTCTAAAACCGTACTGGATTTTTCCAGTATTCAATTCCCTTCTCTTTATGCTTTAATCCAATCAATTTCATATTCATTCAAGCTATTAATCCACTCATTAGGGGCTTCTTCATCAGAGATTATTACATTAACATTTTCAATATCTGCTATCTTGTAAAAATTTCTTACTCCTATTTTAGAATGGTCTGCAACTACTATAACTTCCTTGGCATTTTCCATTATTTTTTTTGACAGGTTGGCTTCATTAATTTCATAGCTTGTTAGTCCATTTTGTAAACTTACTCCCCCAACTCCTATAAATGCCTTATCCACATAAAAATTATTCAAAAGATTTTCACTTATAGGCCCACTGCAGGATAATTGGTCGGAATTTATTTCTCCACCTAGAAAAATTATTTTCCCATCAAAAACTCCTTTATTTTTTAAATCTATCAATATATTAAGTCCCGCTACTGTATTAAGTAAAATTGTCAGATTTCTCTTGTCTTTTATATAATAAAGTATTTCGCAGGTTGTGGTTCCAGCATCTATAGCTATTACATCATTATCATTTACTAGACTAGCTGCTTTTTGACCTATTCTTTGTTTTTCTTCTCTGTATACATCTCTTTTTTGATTATGAGAAGGTTCATGTTTATCAAATGAAATTTTTATTGCTCCGCCATGTATTCTCTTTAATTTATATTCAACCTCTAAAGCATCTAAGTCCCTTCTAATTGTTTCTGTGGTAACACCAAATTTTTTTGCAAGCTGCTTAACCGATACTTTACCATAATTTTCTAATTCGTGTAATATAAGATTTTTTCTTTCATCAAAAAAAACTGTCAAGTTAATCACCTTTATCCAATATTTAAAATTTAATATTTCACAATCATTTATCTACAATACTTATCTCTAAGCCCAAGCACATATCTAACTGATTCCTCAACACCATTTTTTTGTGCTTTAATCATCTTTTCTTTAGGCTTTTCTGGAGGATAATAATAATCTGACGGCTTAACCTCATAAATGTCAAAAGGCGGTTCCTCTACTCTAAATGCACCTTTTCCTACCTCATGTACTCCACCAGTACCCTTTTCCCTTTTAAAACATGAAACATAAGGAAAGCACATCTCAATATTTATTCTTGTTAATGTTGAATCATTAACCAATATTTTAAAAGCTTCCTCTAAGTCTATATTTCCTTTTCCTACAGGAACTCCACAGACCTTATATTCACCGTCATCTTCTATAATAATATGATCTTTAAAGTGTGTTGTAAAGGCATATGGGGCTAATTTTTTAATAGCTTCAATAGGTTCTTCCCAAGCCATCATAGAGTTTCCAATATCGCAGTGTGCTCCAACCCAAGGGCTATTAACTTCCTTAATAATCTTAATTATTTCATCTGCTATTTCTTCCTCATGGTTTTCAACAGCAAGCTTTATTCTGTATTTTTTTAGAAGGGGTACTATTTTCTTTATATCTTCTGGAGCTCTTTTAAGTTTCTCTGCTTCATATTTTCCAAAGCAGCAGTAAGTTCGAATAATATCTGCACCTATTTTGTGAGCAACTTCAATAACCTTTGTTAAATGAGCTGGTTCAGTGCCTCTTGTATCAATTTCTGCATACAAGCCATACTTTTCTATTTCTTTTCTTACTTTATCTAAATGCTCATCCTCAGCGCCTCCAAGAGCACCCCATTCTGGGTGAAGATATCTATCTCCTGGAAAAGCTATAACATTAATCATTACACCATCAAGTCCTAGCTCTGCAGTCTTTCTTATAAATCCGAATATATCCATTAATCCATTTTGAAAAAGTAAATGATAGCTCTCCGTTTCCAATCCTATTTTCATACCATTTCTCCTTTACCTATGCTGTAAGAAATATACATTGCTTCTTAGGCACATATATATTTACTTTATCCCCTAATTTTATATCTTCCATAGCTTCAACATCTCTGTTTATAGCATCTATATTCATAGTAAGGTCATCTTTTCTAACTTCGTATCTTATTATATTTCCTATTATTGAAACATCTGTTACTTCACAAGACTTTAGATTGTATTCAACTTCATTTGCGAGTTCTTCTTTTGTTATTTGTATTACTTCAGGTCTTATGGCAACCTCTTTTGTATCGATAGCCTTCTTAAAATGTTCTTCAAAGACATCCCTGCCAAGGACATTATAATTTCCTATGAATCTTGCTACAAAGGAAGTTTTAGGGTTATTATATATCTCTTTAGGCTCGCCGCTTTGTTCAATAACTCCATTATTCATTACATACACTTCATCAGAAATAATCATTGCTTCTTCCTGGTCATGAGTTACAAATACACTAGTTATATCTAATTCTCTTTGAATTTTTTTAATCTGAACCTGAAGATTTCTTCTTATCTTTCTATCTAATGCACTAAAGGGTTCATCAAAAAGTAATATTTTAGGCTGTAGTATTATAGAACGTGCTAAAGCAACACGCTGCTGCTGCCCCCCTGAAAGCTCATGAGGATATGAATTGATTTTCTCTTGTAATTCAACTAAATTTAATACCTCTTTAACTTTTTTGTCTATTTCATTTTTATTCATTTTTCTTAGCTTTAAGCCAAAGGCTACGTTGTCATAAACATTCATATTAGGGAAAAGAACATATTGCTGAAATACCATTCCTACATCTCTTTTTCTTGGTTCCTTATTTGTTATATCCTCTCCATCAACTATAATGGATCCACAATCTATATTCTCAAGTCCAGCAATACTTTTAAGCAGTGTACTTTTACCACTTCCACTTGGCCCAAGCAAGGTAACTAATCTTCCTTTTTCAATACTTAATGAAGCTTTCTTTAATACCTTTAGATCTCCAAAGTTTTTTTCTACATCCTTTATAATTAAATAGCTCACTTTATTCCACCTCTACTATTGTGATTTTCCCACTTCTATGCTTTTGCTTAAATTTAGTCCAATATATGAAATTACTAGGACAATAGCAAAATACGTTGTTACTAAGGCACTGGAAATATGACCAGATTCTCTAAGCATTTTATATAACATTATTTGTATAGTCTCATAACGTCCCCCAATAAGAAGGTTAACTAATGCAAATTCACCAAACAATGTGGAAAAGGACAGCAGCACTGAAACCTTTATTCCTGGTATAATATTTGCAATAACTACTTTAGTAAATGCCTGTATCTTTGTTGCTCCTAAAAGCTCGCATGCTTCAACTAACTGTTTAACATTTATATTTCTTAAGCTATTTCTAATTCCTTGATACATAAATGGAAGTATAAATACGGAATAAGCAAATATAAGCAGCCATATGGAATTACCGAGAGTATTTGAAAATAGTTTTATTAAAGCAATTGCCAGTACTACCCCTGGAAGTACATAAGGCAATAATACTATGGACTGTAATAGTCTCTCATACTTTGGCAAGTATACAGTTACTACAAAAAGAACTAATAATACAGCCACTAGGCTTATTATTATCGGAACTATTGAAACAAATAATGAACGTCCCATAGCCTCCCAAAATCTCGTATCACTAAACAAACCTTTGTACCATTTTAAAGAATAAGCTGGTGGTAATACTGTTCTATACCATTCAGTTGCAATAGAATATACAAAGGTCGCTGCTATAGGAAATACTAAATATAACATAAGCAAACCTACTACTGTTTTGTGCAGCCACATTCTTTTGTTCATAATGCTATCATCTCCTAAAATATTTACTCATTTTTTCATTTATCATCATCATTGTTATGGAGGTTATTCCAAGTATTACTGCCAATGCACCAGCCAGCTCAGGTTTAGGCATAATATCTCCAACTACCAAGGAACCAATTCTTATAGTTAATAAATTATAATTTCTTCCTACTAATGCATAAGCAGTTGAGTAAGCGCCCATAGCATTGGCAAATAGAATACTTAAAGTTCCAACTATACTTGGAAGTAAAACTGGCATACCAATTTTAGCCCAAAATTGAGATGATGTTGCTCCAAGCAGCATTGCTGATTGTCTCCATTCTTTTTTTATACCTAAAAATGATGGATATAACAGCATTATCGCTAAAGGTATTTGAAAATACACATAAGTTATAACAAGTCCTATCCATGAATATAAGTTAAAACTACTTAATGAATTTATTCCAAAATGCTTAAATAACAGAACAAACATCCCTGAATTTCCAAGAAGAATAATATATCCAAATGCTAAAGGAACGCCGGAATAATTTGAAGTCATATTTAAAATCGTTATAATTAGATTTTGTCCCTTTACATTAAATTTTGAAATAGAATAAGCACATACTAGAGCAATAACAAGACCAATCAAGCTAGAAATTAAGGATATTTGAATACTATTGATTATTCCTTTTAAATAAAAAGTATTTGTAAGTGCTATTTTATAGTTTTCAAAAGTAAAATTACCGCTGCCACTTTTAAAACTATCTACAATCATCATAATACTTGGTAGCAACAAGAATAATGCAATTATTATTACAAAAGGTAATAGTGATTGTGCTATAAATAATAATGTTTTCTTATTTTTATGCATTTCTCTACCTCTCTCTAATAGAGTTAATTATATTTCAGAAGGTTAGACAACAAGGGATTACCTCTCCTATTGTCTAATAACTTAATTATTTAATATTTACTAAAACTTGCTCTTGCCATAATTGTGGAAGGTCAGCTTTTGTCTTTGTCCATGCAGCATAATTCACTGGTTTAACATTTTTGTATGCTTCTGCTGGCAATAATTTTGCTTTAACATCCTCTGGAAGCTTAACATCTTCTCTAACAGGCTTTGCAAATCCCCTTGCTAAGTTAATTTGCCCTTCATCACTAAAAATATATTCACGAGTTAACATTGCAGAGTAAGGGTGTGGAGCATATTTATTTATAATAGTTGTGTATCCTGTACTAATACTTCCTTCTGCTGGAATACACACATTAAATCTATTGGGATCAATCTTATCTCTATAACCTAATCCATTAAAGTCCCATACTAGAGTAACTTGTACTTCTCCTTTTTCAACACTTGCTAAGTCATTTTTGTTAACAACCAATCTTCCCTGTTTAGCAAGTTTTGCAAAGAAATCAAGTCCTGGTTTTATGTTATTTTCGTCTCCTCCAAAAGCTTTTGCAGCAGCTAAAACAGACATCTGTGATTGATTACCAGCAGCAACATCATCAATAGTTACTTTATAATCTCCATTTAATATATCTTTGAAGGATTTAGGAGGATTTTTAACTGTAGCTTTATTTGTTAAAATAGCCATCGTTCCTGTATAGGCTATCATCCAGTTACCATCTTTATCCTTAGCCCAATCAGGCACGCTATTCCAGTGTGAAGTTTTGTATGGTAATGTTATCCCCTTCTCCACTGCTATTGGAGCAAAGGCTGCACCTATATCACCTATGTCTGCTGTAGCATTTTTCTTTTCAGCTTCATATTTTGCAATTATCTCGGCACTGGACAAATCTGTGTCTCCTATATGATTAACTGAATACTTTGTTTTTATATCATTCCATGTACCCTTCCAGTTTGCCCAACTGTCTGGCATACCTACACTTACAACTTGGCCTTCTTTTTTTGCAAAATTAGTTAATTCTTCAACGCTGATATTTTGTTTTACTTCATTTTTGCCTGCTTCTTCTGCTTTCTTACCACACCCTACTACTGAAGTAGTTAAAACTACTGACGCAATTGCAACCACTAGTACCTTTTTAAATTTCATAAAAAATCCTCCTTAATTTATATGTTAATAAATTTTGGTTTTCTGTTTTTAAATGTTGTAATTTCTTTAAATCCAATTTCTTTAAGTTCCTTTATAGCTTTATCAAAACCTGAACATAAATCCTTTGAAGTATGGGCATCTGAACCTATGGTGATAATCCTGCCCCCTAGTTCAAAATATCTTTCAAGTATTTCCCTGTTAGGATGCATAGAATTAAGATTATATCTTAATCCTGAAGTATTAAGTTCAATGCCTTTTCCTTTACTTAAAATTAGAAGTAAAATTTCATCTATAATATCTTTATAGTCTTGGTACCTTAATACCTTGTTATCAAAGTTACCGTATCTTACTATAAAATCTAAATGTCCATATACATCGCAATTATCAAAATTCTCTATAGTATACTTCATACTTTCCAAGTATGTCCTATACCCTTCATACTGAGTTCTTGTTTTAAACAAATCACCTTTATCTAGTTCTACCCCTTCTAAAGCATGTATGGAACATATTACAAAGTCAAATGGATAAGCTTTTAATAATTCATTATATCTATCGTTTAAATTAGGTTGATAGCCTAGTTCAACCCCTAGTATAATATCAATTTCTTTATATTGTTCTCTAAGCTTCTTAATCTTCTCCATGTATTCTTCATAATCTATTTCAAAGAATATTTCATTGCTTGGATAATCAAAGTCTACATGATCTGTAAATATTACTTCTTTTAATCCCAATCCAATAGCTCTGTTTATAATATCCTCCATTGGTGTATTACAGTCTCCTGAGAATTCTGTATGCACATGATGATCAGTATAAATGCTCATTATTAACCTCCTTGTTATTCAACCTACAATTACATTATAAGAATTATATGTTAAGCGATAATTAAATCAATGTTAATCAATGTTTGATTCATGTTAATTTTATGGTTTTAATTTTGTTTTTATAGTTAAATAAACATAAAAACAAAGTGATGACCATCAAAAAAGCTATACCCGTTCTTTAACTGATATAGCATTAACTATTACAATATATCTTAATCTGCATTAACCTTAATTTATACTTTATCATTGACACTTCTTGTTAACAACCCCTGTGCATTTTTTAATAATTATAGTACAATATTGAAATAATAATCTATGAACCGTAAGTAAGATGGCTACGGTGGTTTTAAATATTCTATCCTTATAAAGATTATTTATATTTTGAACGTTTAATGGAGGTAATAGACTTTGAATAATATAATAAATAGAAGAAATATACATGTAGGTTTCCATATTGGTTTGATTTTAAAGGGCTTGTACGATATAGGGGAAGTGCTATGCGGTATTTTATTGATTTTTCTAACGCCTGAAAGAATGAGTAAACTCATAACATTGATATCAAAGAATGAGTTGCTTGAAGACCCGAATGACTTTGTAATGAATTATCTTGTTTCTTTTAGTCATGTATTCTCAATCAGTATGCAACATTTTACATCGTATTATTTATTATCCCATGGGATAGTTAAAGTTTTAATTTTAATTCTTTTGTGGAAAAAAAAGTTATGGGCTTATCCTCTGTCTTGTGTAATGTTCACGATTTTTATTATTTTACAAACATACCGTTTTAGCCAAACTCATTCCATTATGCTTTTAGCTTTGACACTAATTGATATTTTAATGATTGCACTTACCATTTTAGAATATAGAAATATTAAAACAGATAAAGGCAACAATGAAGTATAAGCGTTATCTGGAGTAATTTTACAATTTCTTATAGGACGAACTAAAGGAACCTCTAATTGGTTCCTTTTAATATTACCATAATATCAACACTATTCTTAAACCTAAATTTATTAAAGTCTTTTTAATCATCACTTGCTTCATTTCTTTTATTATTTCTTAAATCAAATGTTTCGATTGGTTCTGGCCCTCTTAATATTTTTCTTTTTATATGAAGATCACCCTCTAAATTAGTTCTGATCCTCCATTCAATCAACATTATTTTTCCATCTACTATTTCAATACCTTGAATTCCACTTGCTCGGACGCATGAACCGTCATTAAAGTAAGGTAATTCTTTGGCTTTGGGAAAATGCGGTCTATGAGTATGCCCACAGATGATCATAATTTTGTTCATTTCAATCCAATTACTATAAATGCGTTCAATTTTATGAATCTTTTCAGCACTTTTTACAGGGCTTGCAGGATTTATAAACCCTATTGAGTGAAGAAATCTCCAAAAATATCTTACTGTAAGCCTATTAAAACGCCATAACTTGTCATTCATTATGTCTCCTTGATGACCATGAAGAGTTAGTATTTCCTGTCCTGTATTTTTATGTTTAAACACTACTGCCTCATGTAGCGTAATGTCAGGAAATAATTCTATTTCCTCCTCATTATAATCGTCATAGAATTTATAATAATTCTTTTCTACAAAATGTTTATATTTTAAGCATATATTGTGATTACCGTATAACATAATCAATCTATTGGAATCAAAGAACTTTTTTAATAGAGTATATATTTCATCATGTGCTAATCTTATATGTTTAAAATTAGAGTATTCCCAAAGTTCATCTCCATCTCCAACCTCAACATAAGTAAATCCATTATCAAAATAGTATTCTAATGCAAACAAAAAGATATTTTGATTTTTTGCAAATTCATCAGAAGGTGTACTATCTCCCCTATGACAGTCACTGAAAAATATATATTTAGAATTGTTATCAAAGTATTCAATTTTGGCATTATTATAAGCTTCTGTTAATCTATTTTCTGCTAACTTCTTTTTCGATATCATAGCACACCTCTGTTTGACTAATCAAATTAACTTTTGTATTAACATATAAAAATTTAATTATATATGGTTAATCTACCCTCTTAAGTAGGAATATATTTATGTAATATTTTAAAATATATAAGAATTAAATCTAATATTCAAAAAAGTCTCCGTTACTTATGGTACGGTTCAGCCTTTATAATTCTAAACATTTTTTTATAAACAGGAAAAACCCTCGACGGAAACATCGAGGGTTTCATTGGTGGAGGCGAAACGCAGCCTTTAAAATCCACTACTTCACCTTCAACCAAAATTGCTTACTTTTTCTTATGTTGTGATTTTAAATACTCAATAATCTCAGTTTTATTTATAGGTGATGAGTGTCCTGAAAAACAAATATTAAACTCTAAATTCTTTAACATATTTATAAGACTCTCTAACTTAACTGGATCATATTCACAATTATTATAATAGTCCATACCATAAGCATCTCCTATAAATACTACTTTTTCCTCAGGTACATAAACTATTACTGAATCCTCAGAATGAGGTGAAATAACATTCTTTAAAATAACTGTTAATCCTCCCAAGTCTATTTCTAAATCATTTTTAAATACTATATCTGCAGGTATAACTTTTATATCTTGAAGCGCTTTATATTCTTTACGAATATTAGTATCTGCAAATACAATATCTTCTCCCGTTAAAAGACGCTTTTTCATTTCTTCATCTGTCCATTGCCACTTAGACATAACCTTTAATTGTTCATTAGTTATTTCACATGCTATTGTTTTTCCTGCAACTGCATGCATTCCATAAGTATGATCCCAATGCCAATGAGTAATTGCAACATAATCAGGTAACCTTAAACTCAATTTTTCTATAAAATTATTAAATTTTTCAACATGATTTTTTGAGTTTCCTGCATCCACCATTAAAGAATATTTATCTCCTTTAATATACCCAAGCACTGGTCTGTCAGTTTCTCTGTCATTAATAAGATAATAAACCCTTTCTGTAACTTTTGTTAAATCCATAAAACTTTCCACCTTTCTTAATAGAAATTAAAACTCCCCATAGACAAACAATATCATCTAGGGGGAGTTAATTTATATAAAAATCTTTTATTATATTTAAATTAAATTTAATACAAAACATATACTTATCAATATTTTAGTTTAATAAAAATAAGCCTATGTATTATTTTATGTGTATTTAGCGTTATTTTACTTTTATAAAAGAGTTTATATAGAAGATATTGTTCTTAAAATGCACACTCAATAAAGCTCCATACTAGAACTTTAAAGCATCTTAAACTATTTAATTTTAATAGTTTAGTTAAGAACAACTAAAATCATCTCTTCAAGTCTCCTTTTTTTATAAAATAATTATTTTAAATAATATCACATAGCATTTTTACTGTCAATATTTTCATTTGACTTCCTTTACTTTGATAAATTTTATTTATAGCGGATAAGATAAGCTGTAATCTCTTTCTTATGAATTTATCGGCAGCCTGCTGTAAAAATAACGTTTGTTTTTTAATTTATATTCATGTATTTCACCATTGATTCAGAAAAAATGATGGTGTTACAGATTTTTGCTCTCTTTTAATTCTAATTATTTATACATTTTTCTTTAATTATAATGAATTAATTATATGCCTTTATTCCTTCTTCAATAATATCCCAGAATTTTTCCACATCAATGTCTATTGATACATTGCTATTTGGTTTTTTCTTAAAGTAATTGAAATAATCACAGTTTGTTCTGCCATAACTCTGCTCACTTCTTATATCTATCTGTGTAAACATCTCTTTAGTAGTCAGAACCGAAGGATCAATTAAGTACGCTATAGTAACTGGGTCATGTAAAGGGCCTCCTGCCCATCCAAAAACTTCATTTTGGCTTTTGTTAAAAAATGTCATCAAATCAATGAACAGTTTTGAGGCCTTGTTTTGAGTCTTAGCCATACGTTCCATTACTGAAGGCAGGCAAAGAACTTTTCTTGTAACATCTAAACCAACCATCGTAATTTTTCGACCACATGTAAATACAACATGAGCTGCGTCTCCATCTGCCAGAACATTGAATTCCGCAGCTGGTGTCATATTCCCCAACTGATAACAGCCTCCCATTAATACTATTTCCTGAATCTTAGGAAGGATCTCCGGACAAAGCCTGATTGCCATTGCCAGATTAGTCATAGGACCAGTAGTAACAACAGTAATATCTCCTTCAGATTTTAAAAGAGTGTCAATAATATATAGTACTCCATGCTGTTTTTCTACTTCTCTATTAAGAGGTTCAAATTTTGGGCCATCCAGTCCAGAATCTCCGTGGATGTCATCAGCCACTATCTGTTTGTCCCTGATCATCGGATTCTCACAACCTCTATAAACAGGTATATCCAGATTAAGATATTGACATACATTAAGTGCATTGACTACAGTTTTGTCCAATGTTTGATTACCTGCCACCACTGTTATTCCCAATAAATCTATTGCCTGGCTTTTTGCAGCCAGCATAATAGCTATTGCATCATCATGTCCTGGATCACAATCCAAAATTATTTTTCTTTTTATCATTTTATTTCCTCCCTAGTATTCTGTATTATTCTAGTCGCTTGCAGAATTCCGCAAGCGTTGATTCGCCTAACCTTTTAGCCGTTAGGCTTTTATATTTTCCTCCACTATGAAATAATAAATGTTACCACACAAAATAATAAAACATAGAGGAGGAGAACAAACATGTTTTGTCTTAATAAAATTAAACAACTGAATATTTTTGAACAGGTATCTGAATTAAAATACATGACTACTAAACAGCCCGTAAGGTTCATTAAGTTACTTGCTGATAACTTTGATATTAACACCTTTATTCCTAATTCATTTAAAGAACACTATTATTCTAACTTAGGAAAAAATAGAGAATATGAACTTTCTTCTGTTTTATCAGCACTTCTAATCATGCAGATATTTCATATACCTACTACTGTCTTATTAACGATCTTTCTTATTCAGTCTTCTAATTGATCAATTTTATCTGCAATAAGCTCCTTGATTTTTTCGTATTGTACTTCAGTAATAACAATTTTTCTTCCATTTTTCGTTATATAGTTATCATCAACCAATCGTTTTATTGCTCTGGTAACTGTTCGGATATTTAATCCTGAACAATTGGCCAATTCATGCCTCGTCAGATAAATGGTACATTTTTTATTTACAGAATTATATTTATATGACTGTAAAAGTAGATAATAGATTCTTTCCTCGCCTTGTATAAAAAGAAATATTCTTTCCTTTTTTGCCTGAGCCAGTAAATGATGTGTAGCTATTTTTGTTTGTTCCAATACAGCATGAATATCATTCATCATCCACTTTTCAAATTCACCTCTCGATATTTTCAACATCTTGCATTGGGTCATAGTTATCAACGTCGTAATATAAGTATCATAACCCATTAGGAATTCCATGGCTCCAAATATATGAATCGGTTTGTACCATGTGTAATCATATACTATATCATACATACGAAAATCCGTCGCTTTTACTCTTCCCTCAACGAGAATATATACATTGTTAGCACTATCATTTTCTTCAATAAAGTCTTTCTCTTTAGGAAAAGTTACAATTTGAAATGCATCTAATATCCAGATAGGCGCATTAGATAAAATTTTTTCAAGGAACTCCCTATCATTTGAAGGCAAACTTTGTATCAATTTAACAACTTCATTCATAATAATTACCCCTTTTTAAGATCTAGCCCATTTTTCATAGGGCTTTCCACTTGCCTTAGGTGCAACAGACTGCCCAACAAATAGCATCAATACGAAATTTATATTTCATCATTAACGATTACAATAAAATTTCTCAATGCCATAATGGAATTTTCTGAATCATACTTCTTGGTTTTCATCACTGAATTTAGCATGGATTTTTTCTTTTACTTTCATGAAGATAGATTTTTAACAGTATATCGTTTACTTCAGCTTTTCACATAGACAATTTAGTTTATTGCTTGTTGCTTTATGAACATATAATAACACTTAAATTGATGTTAAAAAAGGACAAGTGGCACTTTACGGCAAGAATTAAATTATATTTTGTTTGTATAATTTGTATTCTCAGTAAATTCAAATTTCATCTCACAATGAACATACTTGTACTTGGATATACCCTCTAACTACCTGTGTATGCTATGGACTTTCCCATTACGAGTTCACCCTTGCTGGGAAAACAAAAGAGGCAGTTACTTTTTAGTAATTACCTCTTTAAATAAAATACTTTTGCAGAATTATAGCAATAACTTTTCAACCTCTTTCCAGCTAAAACACCTTTGTCCTGTCCAGCTCTTATTCCAAGCATATTCCTTGCCAAAACATATTTTATGTTCAGCATTAGTGCTTAAAAGATTAGCTGAATAACTATGATTTTGTCTAATTGTGAATTAAGGTATTATGATTGCAACAAAGACCGCAACTACAACGTGTATCACCAAATTTCAAGTCGTAAACTTCTGAAAGCTCTACATTAACTTTAATAACCTTTTCTGCAAAATCTGATTGTTCCTTTGGTACTTCTAAAAGATTATCTGCCTTAGCCTGTGTATTTATAATTGCACCAATTGGAACATATCTATTTGCAGCTATCCTAATTCCTCCTGTTACAATTGCTCCAGTATCAATATAGCAATTGTCCTCTACTATAGCGTTAAATATAATTGAATTAAACCCAACAAATGTATTGTTTCCTACAATAGCTGGCCCATGAATTAATGCTCCATGAGCTATACTTACTTTATTCCCAATATATATTGAATATCCTATACCATTTACAGAGTATTTAGCATCTTTTAGCCCATGAAATATTACTCCATCTTGTATGTTAGAATTACAACCTATATAAAATGGTGTTCCCTCATCTGCTCTTAGCACTACATTAGCAGCTACAAATACATTCTTTTCTATTGTTACATCACCTATTACACTTGAAAATGGTCCTATAAATGCACTTTCACTTATTCGAGGATATATACCTACAGGATTAAATGAAGTAATAGGATTTTCTCCAATAAAGTAAGCATATAAATTAGTTGGTCCTATTGGCTTATAATCTTTTTTTACACTATTACACATTATAACTTTCTCCTTAAATTAATATTATATTATATTAAACTTAATATTAATTTGTTAATCATTCTATAAATATAAAAATCCACTATAACACTTTATTTTAGTTATGGTGGATTTTACTATAAAACTTGCTGACTTTTTAACTTACATTATTTTAAAGAGTTTATATAATCAATAGGCATATATATTACACTATCTTTACCTTATTGATAAAAACCTCCCTTACTTATGATACGGTCCATTGTTTCTAATC
The DNA here is from genome assembly GCF_900205925.1 of Clostridium peptidivorans. Lineage (GTDB taxonomy): Bacteria > Bacillota > Clostridia > Clostridiales > Clostridiaceae > Clostridium_AK > Clostridium_AK peptidivorans. Next base: position 309,337 of record NZ_OAOD01000001.1, read on the forward strand.
CTAAAACTTTTATAGTAGTTATGTCGTCATAGACTACTAGTGTGTACTCAATTATAGTATCTCCGTATGCTAATCATAACATTGATATTATTCTATGTATTTCCATTCGCATATTATAGAAACCCTATTTTGTTCAAACTTTGAGGTTATAACTCCATCCATCTTTTCCATTAAACTTTTTGCAATAGAAAGACCAAGTCCTACTCCTTGTCCTTTTCTCACCTTATCTGCCATATAAAATCTATCAAACATACGTAATACATCTTTTTCATCAATGCTTGTACATATATTGGAGATTTTTAAAATAACTTTATCTTTAGATTCTTCTAAATTTATTTCAATGTCTTTTTCTGCATATTTTAATGTATTAGAAAGTAAATTATCTATTATTCTCTCTAAGCTGTCTTTATCACTCATTATAAAAATTGATTTATCCAAAATATTTATCTTTGGTTCAAGTCCCTTGCTCTGAAAAGCTTCATAAAGTGATAAAATTTCATCACTTACCACATTAGTTAAATTTACTTTTGTCATATCTAGTTCATAACCTTCACCTTCTATTGAAGCTAACTCAAAAAAATCATTTATAAGCACATTTAACTTATTAGCTTTATTTTTAAGTATATCCAGTGCTTCTTTTTTATCTATTTCATCATTTTGAAGTAATTTTAAATATCCTACTATTGAAGTTAATGGGGTTCTTAAATCATGAGACATATTAGCTATTCCTTGTTTTAATGTGTTTTCAAATATTACCTTTTCTTGTTCATTTCTTTTATAGAGTTCTAAGTACTCATTAACCTCACAAGCAAGTTCTTCTATATCTTTATCTGCTATTTGAGTATTAATCTTTTTACTTGTTTTTCTCTCTTTAAAGTCTCTAATCTGATTAGTAATATCTCGTATTTGCCTTTTATATGCAAATAATTTAATACACATTACTATTGAAAATATAATTATAAAAATCATAAATAAAATAATAGCTAATAAATACATCTCAATTCTCCTAATTTATATAATAAATTTTTTATCCGATGACTACCCGCTCTAATACTCCCATTGCACTCTGTGAAAGCGATTCGCACCAAATCAGAGGTTTGGGCTCTCTGCTTTTCTTAAAAGTGGGAGTAAAGAGCGTTTACGTCCCTGGATAACGATTTCTAAACTTTAGTGGGATTAAAAACTCCCTCTGAAGTCAAGACCTCTGTTTATCTTAATTACTTAATATCCTCATGTTTTACATATAATAGACTTGCTACAATTGTTATTATAAATGTTACAATTGATGAAATTATTCCAATTATGATATATGATTTTGGTGCAAATTGGGCTATTGCTCCTTGACCAACAATAAAAGGACATGCGTATGCAACTATAGTTGAAACAGGTGATTCTAAACCTGATACAAAAAACAATAACATAAATAAAATTGGTGAAACAACTGTGCACAAATTATTCCTTGTTACTATGGCAATCATGACAACTATAGATATTGTTGCTACATTATACATTATTCCAATAACAATTATTCTAATTAAAAATAATATAGTATTATAATTTAAAGCTTCACAAAATCCATAGTTGACTGAAGCATATATAACTAAAATTGTTGTGTAAATTAATTCTAGAAATAAAGAGGATATTGTAAAGACTATTAACTTACTTAATATAACTTCACTTCTCTTATATCCATAAATAAAACTTTTACTCATATTATTTTTTAAGTCTTTAGCAATAAATTCTCCTGCAAATAAAGCAAATATAAAACTTGTAAATAAAATATATTGAAATGCATAATGTATTGAATACATTCCATTTACAAGTTCAGGATGTGCACCTCTTAATCTTTGCGCATCTGAATCAAAACCTATCATCAAAAAAAATGAAGTCACTAATGCCAAAAATATCATTCCAATAAAATACTTACTTTTTCTTAATTTATAAAATTCTCCTCTAATTAAATTACTCATTATCTTCTCCTCCAACTAGCTTAGTAAAATAATCTTCTAGAGATTCACCCATTTTCATTATTTCTTTAATTCCTATGTTATGCTTAGCTAAAGCCAAAGCAATCTTTTCTCCATTAAATTCATCATATATTCTTATAATATTATCTGAAAAAACTTCATAATCTTTTATTCCAAGTTCATTTTCTAGAATAATTGAAGCAACTGAAGAATCGTTTATTTTGAGGTGAAGATACATTCTACATTTATTAGAAAGTTCACTTGCAGTTATTTCTTCAATTAATTTTCCATCATTTATAAAACCATATCTATTTGAAATTTGAGTAAGTTCAGATAATATATGACTTGATATTAAAATGGTAGTTCCTCTTTCTTTATTTAATTTAAGTAGAAGTTCTCTTATTTCTTTTATTCCAATTGGATCTAATCCATTTATAGGTTCATCTAAAATCAAAAGTTCTGGATCGCTTAATAAAGCCATAGCAATTCCTAATCTTTGTTTCATTCCTAATGAGAAATTTTTAGTTTTTTTCTTCCCTACATCATTAAGTCCCACTAAATTTAAAGCCTCATCAATACATTTAGTTCCTGGAATCCCCCTTTGAATTCTGATAAGTTCAAGATTTTCTTTTGCATTCATATTAAGATACAGGTCTGGTGATTCTATTAATGCCCCAATTCTTCTTCTTTCTTTTATAACCTCTTTCTCTTCACTACTTCCAAATAGCTCAACTTGTCCCTCATTAGGTATAACAAGTCCTGTAAATACCCTAATCATAGTTGTTTTACCAGCACCATTTTTTCCCACAAATCCATATATATCACCGTTTTCAATGTTAATTGATACATTATCTAGTACCTTTCGCTTCTTATATATTTTTGTGATGTTACTAGTTCTAATTACATATTCATTCATTTTAGACTTTACCTCCTCTTATAAATCATGCTTTTATAATAAAGAATATTTTATAAGAAACCTTTGCTAAAACCTTTCAAAAGTATTAAATCTTTTTTATAGATATTTTTTATATTAACTATTTCCTTAATCTATACCCCATTGCCCAAACTGTTTCTATGTAATCTTCACCTCTACTATTAGCTCTAGATAGCTTATTTCTTAATCTACTTACATGTACATTTACGGTATTATCCTCACCTAAAAATTCTTCTCCCCATATGCTTTCAAAAATATTGGCTTTACTGTACACCTTATTAGGATTAGTTAATAATAACTCTAATACTGAAAATTCTCTTGCTGTTAATGTAACTATGGCTTGTCCAACTTTCACTTCCTTACTTTCTGTATTTAAAGCAATATCTTTATAACTCAAAATGTTATTCCTATTTTCCTCATCTGTAGAAAATTCTAAATATCTTCTCAGATTAGAATTAACTCTTGCAACCACTTCATCTGGATCAAAAGGCTTACAAATAAAATCATCAGCTCCCTTTTCTAATAATTCTAGCTTAGTCTTTTTAGATGTTTTTGCACTCACAATAATGATTGGAGCTTTTGTGATTCTTCTTATTTTTAATATTGCTTCTTCTCCACTAAGGCCTGGAATCATCAAATCTAGTAAGATCATATCCCACCTTTCATTTTCTACACACATTAAAGCTTCTGTTCCTGAAAAAGCCGCTCTAGATTTATATCCCTTATTTTCAAAAATGCTACAAAGTAATTTATTAATATCATTGTCATCTTCAACTACTAAAATCCTAGCTCTTTTATCCATAATTTATTCCCTTCTAAATCTATATAAATTTATTTTTTATTTTGTAATTTCTATATGAATATTTTACCACAACCCATTTCTTCATTCTTGGTAAAATACAATTATACTAAGTTGAGTAGAAAACAAAGACAAAAAAGTCTTCTTAAATGCAGAATCAGTTTCTTGACATTAGAGAAAAGAAATAATATAATTCCCTAGGGTAATAGTTAATAAAGGTAACTAATTATTTTTTGGGAGGTATCGAAATGCAAGGATTATTTCAACGTTTTTTTTCATTATATCGTCCACTTGTAAATAAGCTGAATGAGTTACTAGGTGAATATGATCTTTCTTATTCTTTATGGCAAGTCATTTATTATTTAAAAAATAACGGGCCATCCGCCCTTGTAGATATCGCTAACTACTATAATATAGAAAAGCCAAGTGTTACTAAGAGAGTTAATAGTTTAGAGGATAAACTGATGGTTAGAGCAATATCAAGTAAGGATAAGCGTGAAAAAATCATTAAGTTAACGGAAATGGGAGAAGAACTTTACAAGGTGTGCCGTAAAAGAATAACCGAATTGGAAGATGATGTGATGAAAGATATTGCTGAAAATGAACAAATCATCATATTTGAAACACTTTGTAGAATGAAAGCAAATATTACAAATGAGGAGAAATAAAAAATGAATAAACCTAAGTTATGGACAAAGAATTTCTTGATTGTTTCCACGGCAAACTTTTTTCTTTATTTTACATTTTACTTATTGATGGTTACCATAACCATATTTGCAACAGAAAAATTTCATGCTTCGCCTAGTGAAGCAGGTTTAGCGTCCGGCATATTTGTTATAGGACTACTTATTTCACGTATTTTTACCGGGCGATATATTGATCAAATTGGATGGAAGAAAACGCTTTATATTGGATTTGTTCTCTTTTTAATTACTACATGTTTATATGTTTTAGTAAATAGTATGGGATCCCTTTTGATCGTTCGTTTCTTGAATGGCGCTGCTATGGGGATTGCTTCTACAGCAACAGGAACAATTGTGGCAAAAATTATTCCAAATGAACGTCGCGGAGAAGGCACCGGTTATTATGCATTAAGTCTTACTGTTGCTGCGTCTATTGGACCTTTTTTAGGAATGTTTATTACTGAGCATGCAACCTTTTACATGAATTTCATCGTCTGTATTGTTTTCTTAGCCTTTAGTTTTATTGCTGTATTTTTTATAAAAATTCCGAAATTAGAATTTACGAAAGAACAATTGAAAAGTAGGAAAGGTTTATCTTTGCACAATTTCTTTGAAGTAAAAGCTATTCCAATTTCAATCATTTCTTGCATAATTGCTCTTGCTTATTCAAGTATTCTTACTTTCATTACCACCTATGCTAAGGAAATTAATTTAGTTGATGTGAGCAGTTTTTTCTTTATTGTTTATGCGGTATTCGTTTTAGTTTCAAGACCTTTTACTGGTCGATGGTTTGATGAAAAAGGTGAAAATTTTGTTATGTATCCAGCTATCTTATTGTTTGCTATGGCTTTGTTTTTTCTTAGCCAAACTCATAAAGGTTTCTTTCTTTTATTAGCTGGGGCTCTATTAGGTCTTGGATACGGTACCACTTCTTCTAGTGTTCAAGCAATTTCAGTGAAAGTTTCACCAAAGCATCGTATAGGATTAGCAACTTCTACAAACTTTATCTTTCAAGATTTAGGCGTAGGCATTGGACCATTCATATTAGGTTTTTTTATTCCATTAATAGGTTATCGTGGATTATATATGATGATGTCAGCAGTGCTATTGGTTTGTCTTTTCTTATATTATTTGTTGCATGGTAGAAAAGCAATGTATGTAAATGAAGATGTTAAATCAAAGTCAGCCTAAATAGATGAGGGCCTTTACCAGTTGCCTAAGTAACTAGAATTGTATACTATATGGTGTTAAAAGCAAGAAAAAAGTGCCCCATCCTGCAAAGAGTAGCACTTTTTCTTAATTAATCTTCAATTAATTTCATCCAATAGCCCTAAAACAAAATAAATGTTCTAAGACTTAGCTTAGTGTTACCAGCACTAAGCTTTTCTTATTTATATTATATCAAATTTTTATAAAAAATAAGCCTATATAATTGTTATATTTAAGAACGTCTATCTTAGTAACATATAAATTGAAATTTATCGCTCTAAAAATTCCACATCAAAATTTGAATCGACATATTTCACAATATAAGAACTAAGAGAAGCACCACGCCAAAGCACAATGCTTCTCTTATCAACATTAGCACATTTTCTATTTCTTCTCAACCGCTACCCAGATTTCGCAGCGATAGTCTGAGGATGACACATCTGCCGATGGATATGCTTCAAAATCAGTTCCTCCGCATGGCTGATATTCACTTGCCGGGAAAAATTCGCTGTAAATCTGCTGATACAGCTTCTGGAATGCTTCCGGCATCTTTCCTACACAAGGGAATACCACATAGGTGTGTGCCGGAATCTCCTTCACAATCAAATCCTTTTCCTCTACCGGTGCTCCGTTATACATTGCGCCGATTGCATATGGAAATTCTTCGTCCGTGGCATCCTTACCAAAGCTGGCTCCTACAATACAATTTCCAAAAATATTGTCCTCTGGAATGTACTTACATAATGCTGGAATTGTACCATCCATACTACACTGCTGCCAGAATTCCGAAATCTCTGCTGTCGTTAGTTCCTGGTTACAGGAAACCTTTTTCTTTCTCATGACCAGTTTAAATGCTTTCTTTGTTTCGATTCTATAATCCATCGTATTTCCTCCGTTTAAAATAAGTTTTACGGAAAGACGGGAAAAAGATTTCAAAACTGCACTGTTATTTTTTGCCTGCGAAGGTGCTATTCCATGAAAACGGGTAAACGCCCTGCTAAAACTTTCCGGTGTATCGTAACCGTACTTCAATGCAATGTCGATGATTTTGTCATCGGAACTAAGCAATTCACTTCCGGCAAGCGATAATCGCCTACAACGAATGTATTCCCCCAATGTAAAACCACATAAGATACTGAATACACGCTGAAAATGAAAACTTGAGGAATACGCACGCTTCGCCACCTCTTCGTAATCAATGGGTTCCATGATGTGGTCCTCTACATAGTCAATTGCTCGTTGTATGCCTGCAATCCAATCCATCGTCTCTCTCCTTCCGTATAGTCTTATCTTAAAGGATTGTAGATGTTCTCTCTTGACTTTTTGTGCTGCTAGGTGTTGTGTTCAAAAAGCTTTTTCATCCTTTTTTACAAATTCCTATTTATCTATTACTTATACACTCTTTATTATAACATATTTTGTAAATCCAATATGCAAATTACATACTAGATTTTTGATTCTAATATAATACTTTCGCTAACAAAAATAGCCCTAGGCAAACTATATCAATACCTAAGACTAGTTTCCTCATTTACTTATGGTACGGTTCTCCGTACCCTGTATAAAGGAGGCCTTTCTGTAAAGAACATACTAGAACAGATTCCTTCATTCCCTTTAATTCTTCACAGCATTTTAGCTCTAGAGAATTTCTCTAAGGTTTATTTAAGATTATTATTTGTCTTTAAAACTTCTAGTAATTTTTATATATACCTTTTTTTCTTTTATTTTCTGTATTTTCATATATGTACGACTTCTCTACTACATTTTTGTATCCTTTTTTTAGAATAATACTTTTAATATAGTCAACATGAGGACATCTATCAGAATGATGATTATCAGTTACCATACAAGATGACAGGTGAATAAAAACATCATCTTTATTTATACTATTAAATATTCTAGACTTTTTAGCAAAATGTTCTAATTTTGCTGCTACACTTTTTCCACAACATCCACCACAAGTAAAAGAAATATATCTTATATCGTCTTCATATTTTTCAAACATTCCCTCTTTATTATAAAAAGCATTAGTACAGGCAATACCACTACATCTTCTATGTGTAATGTCACACTGAATAATAACAACATACTTTACATTCATGTTAATTCCTCCCTTTAATTAATAAAATCTACTCTATATATTACAATACTTTGAACTCTATTTGAGAATAGTATATCATAGTATTGTATATATCGTTAGATACAGTTATTGTTTAACTAATAGGTACAGTTTGGAGGTATGTTATGAACGAGATAATACTTAATCTAGAAAGAAATTCTAATGAACCACTATACATACAACTTTACAAATATCTTCGTGAAGAAATAAAAGCTAATAGAATAAAAAGAGGTACTAAACTACCTTCTATTCGTTACCTAGCAGATTATCTGAATGTCAGCAAAATTACAGTAGATAATGCATACCAACAATTATTAGTTGAAGGATATATAGAAAGTAGACAGAGAAGTGGAATGTATGTTCAACAGATTGAAGGAATGCTATTTACACCACTAGAAGTTAATAAAATGAATATTTGTCCGACCCCATCTTTTAATCGTATCAAATATGACTTTCATTATGGAACTATTGATACTGAGAGTTTTGACTTTAATATATGGCGAAAGTTAACTTCTCAAGTTTTAAAATCATCCCAAGAAGAACTTCTTCAGTGTGGAGATCCTCAAGGAGAATTGGATTTTAGAGAAGAAATAGTAAACTATCTTAGATTATCAAGAGGTGTATTATGCTCATCTAGTCAGGTGATAGTCACATCAGGTACTCATAATTCCTTACAGTTATTGTGTGAGCTAATAGACTATGATAATAAATCAATAGCCATTGAAGACCCCGGATGGAATAATTCCAAGTTTATCTTTCAGAAAAACAACTTTAAAATAACTCCTACTCTCCTTGATAAAGATGGTATCTGTTTAAAAACGTTGAGAGAAAGTTCCCCAAAATTTGTTTATGTTACTCCTTCTCATCAATTTCCATCTGGAATAGTTATGCCTATTACAAGAAGACAAAACCTCTTAAGATGGGCTAAAAATACTAAAGCATTCATCATTGAAGATGACTATGATAGTGAGTTTCGTTATATCGGTAGACCTATTCCCTCCTTGCAAGGTCTTGATGATGATGAGCGTGTTATTTACCTCGGTACATTTTCAAAGTCTCTTGCACCTTCTTTACGTATAAGTTATATGGTTTTACCTAAGAAATTGCTAGATAAATATAAACAGAATATGTCTATGTACGAACAACCAACCTCAAGATTAAATCAAAAGACTCTTCAATTATTTATGTCTAATGGTTACTGGGAACGACATATTCAAAAGATGCGTAAAGTCTATCGTAAAAAATACAATACATTAATAAAATCGATAGAATATTACTTAAATAATAACGTTAGATTAATTGGCGGGAATGCTGGCCTACACATACTTTTAGAAATAAGAAATGGTATGTCTGAAGATATGATTATTCAAAAGACAGAAATGGCAGGTGTGAGAATATATCCAACTTCAAAATACTGGATAACCCATAGTGATTTAGACTACCCCATTTTCTTAATAGGTTTTGCAGCTCTAAGTGAAAATCAAATAAGAGGGGGAATAGAATTACTTGGAGACGTATTAAATAGTAATGAATCATGAAAAAATACTAATATTGCCTTTAGTATAATAGCTGAGGACAATATTAGTTATTCATTAACTTTTTATCTTGATGTTAGTATAAAAGTGTTGACAATCCATTAAGTGTTGTAGTGGTTTGTTAACATGTCTTTTAATTCTTTATTAAATATTTTCCATATTCTCTTCCCATTTTATATTACCAAAACATACATACTTTAATACTAATCTTTATAACGGTGTTTATTAGCCTTTATTAAGTTAAAGGAAGCTCAAAAGGGCTTCCTTTATAATTTAGAAGATCTATACTTCTTCGGTGTTAAGACGGAAACTTTCCCTAAGGCTTTTCACACAGGACAGGTCTTCTTTTAGTAAAGCTGATCTCCTTTTTATGGCAAAAGCTATACCATTATGACTCTTGTGACCTTTAGGGGGGGTTTGGATTATAGCTTTATATTCTTCAATGATCTTTTCTAGTTTTTCTATTCTTTTATCTAAACAAGATATTACTTTTTCTTTTGGTAGCTTATCTAAAAATAGAAATGCAACATCGCCAGAAAAGTTGATTTCATCTACATTTTTTAAACTGCTTTCCATTAACTCTAAAAATAAGGTCTCACCTTTTTCTGTTATAGAAAAAACTTTTTTTGTGGGATGGTTTTCTGTTTGTTCTTCCTTCATTTGAATATATCCTTCTTCTTGAAGCTTGTTTAGTATAGCATAGGCAGTGGGTTTCTTTAAAGGAAGTATGCAGCTCATATTATTTTCAATAAATTCGTTTATTTGATAACCGTGTTGACTTTGAAATTTTAATAATCCTAATAATAAAAGATGTCTATCACCCATAATTTATATTTAATGAGGGATACTATTATTAATAAGTATAAAGCCTCATTAAAATTCAACCCCTTTCTATATTGTCTAACTTTTCTACGTAAGGTGATTCTAAGACTTAGATGGAGTGAATATGAGTAAAAGCTTACTACATATGAGTCTTAGAAAAATTTACCCAAGGTATATCTACTGGGTAAATGATTTAATCTTTATTATAGTCATACTTGACTATAATGTCAAAAGTGCTATAATGAAATCAATCAAGAATGACTACTCAATAATAATTAGTTTTATTTAAAAGGAGATAATAATATGAGTAAAGAAAAATTAATGTTAAATATACGTGAAAATACAAAAGATCTACATGCTATGGCTGAATCTACTGGTTTTATTAAGAGATTATTTGCTGAAAAGGCATCAAAAGATAGTTATGCAGAATATCTATTTAACTTATATTTTATTTATAAAACTATAGAAGAGGAGATGGATAAGAATAAAGATAATGAAGTAATAAAACCTTTTATTTATGAGGAATTAAAAAGAGGTAAGGCTATAGAAAAGGACTTAGAGTTACTTTTAGATGAAAAAATGAAAGAGATAATTCCATTAAAATCTACTGAAGTTTTTGTTAATAGATTAAAAGAAGTGTCTAAAGGTCAACCAGAGCTATTAGTAGCCCATGCTTATACAAGATATTTGGCGGACTTATTTGGAGGAAGACAGATGTTTTCTCTTATGGAAAACTACTATAAGGTTGATAGGGAAGCCTTAAACTATCATGTTTTTGAAGGAATAAAAGACATAAGATCTTTTGTTGGGGTATACCACAATAAGCTTAATGAGATTAACTTACCAGAAGAACTTCAGGATAAATTTTTAAATGAGGTGAATTTAACTTATTTATTTAATGTAAGTGTATCTGAGGAAATGGAGTTTAAGCTAAATAAATCAGAAAAGTAAAGATAACATGACTTAGACAGAAGAATTTATATATCAAAGTCCAATTTAAACAAACTATATAATAAAAGTAAGAAAATTCTAATATTTTTCTTACTTTTTTGTTATTTTTCCCTTATTTGGTGTGATAGTTGGTATAGTTGTAAAGCTATTTTTAATAGTTCCATAAAAGCTGGCTACAGATACATCGGTGCTCTTAAAACTAATAGAATAATTTATCCTAAAGGTCATGAAAGATTAGGAATAAAACTCCATAAATTTGCAACGGCACTAAATATAGAGGACTTTAACCTAGTCACCGTTAGAGGCCAAGAATACTATATCTTATAAACAGGATATAGCTAAAGGTTTACCTCTTTTGCAATATTGATTTAGAATGTACATAATATAATCACCTTTGTCAAACAGTCTATTACTATTGGGATTACCACAAACTTTAACCATTTCGCAAATTGGAACTGTTAATCGACTATTTTGAGCTAGTGATGTATTACATATATAATTATTAATTACCTTCTCTATACTGTATTTCTTTATATTACCTAAACACCACCAAGACGATATTTGTGAGTAGTTTGGGTACACGTCAAAATCTTTTGTAACATAAAATACAGGAGAATTTGAAACAAGATTTTCCGTTGAATTATCTTTAATAAGTTCATTGTATAATTTGTTTTCTGTTTCGCCTAAACAATGTTGAAACTCTTTGGGAATACGGGTTATATCCTCGTCAGTGATTCTTATATCATATGATTTTTCATTTTCTCCATCACAACTTCCTTGATGAACAAATAATTTGAACTCCTGCCCAATATTTTTACATTTCTCAGCAAGCAGCATATAACTCTAGTTGAGGTCTAAATCCCATTTTATAGATTGTCCTAAGTTACTAAATTACAAAGGCTACATGTTAATTAAAATAAATATCAGAAAACTCAATGTTTACCTTTTCTACATTAGAGTATTCGCTTTTTTGCTTATTATTTAAAGTTTTAGCTTTATTAGTGCAGAATTCCATGTTAGAGGGAAGTTTAACTATGAATTCACTGCCTTCGCTATAGCTGCTTTTAACCTCGATTGATCCATTATGCAGTTCTACCAGTGCTTTTACAAGGGATAATCCAATACCGCTACCTTCCTGTTCCCTTGTAAAAGATTTATTTACCTGTTTAAAACGTTCGAATATGATATTTAGCTGATCTTCTTTAATTCCTATACCGGTATCCTTTACGGAAAAGGAAATACCATTCCCCATATCTTTTAAAGATATATTAATAATTCCAGGTGGATTGCTAAATTTAATTGCATTTGATAGTAAGTTTAATACAATTCTCTCAATTTTATCAGGATCACAACACATTATTTTTTCTTCAATATCTGTATCAAAAACCAACTCTAATCCTTTGCTTTGTATATATGGTATTACAGAGAGTGTTATATCCTCTATTAAATTAACAATATTACACTTTTCCATACTCAGCTCTAAAAATCCTGCATCGAATTTAGTAATATCAATCAAATTGTTTACTAATCTTAGTAATCTATAGCAATTTTGTTTTATACTTTTTTTACAATTTACTAATTGAACGTTATTTTCATTAGGTGAATTATTATAATATAAGTCAGCTAATTGTATTGAACAAAATATTATGTTTAATGGAGTTTTCAATTCATGAGATATATTTGCAAAAAATTCTGTTAAGCTTTTCTCTTCATTTTTTCTTTTTGTTATATCTAAGCCAATACCAATAATATTTTTAAATATGCCATCTTCATTTTTTATTAATTGAGTATTCCAAAGTATAGTAACTAATGAACCTTGCTTACTATAAAAAGATTTTTCAATTTGAGTTGAGAATATTTCTGGGCTTAGTGAACGAATGTAGTTCAATATTTCATTGCCATCTTCTTCTTTAAAGATAGTATTCATCCATCCATAACCTAAAACTTCTTCAGCAGGATACCCTGAAAGCTTTTCTCCATATTTATTGAATTGAACTAGAAAACCATCTTGGTTCCAAACACAAATTATAACATTTGCATGATCTATTATGGTTTTAGAAAAAGTTTGTTCATTCTTTAATTGTTCTTCAGTATTTTTTTGATAAGATAGATCTGTTAAAGAACCTGACATTCTTACGGGAACGTTTTTATGATTCAATATAGCAGCCCCACGTATTAAAACCCACTTATATTTATCATGCTTAGCTTTAATTCGAACCTCCTGTCTAAAATGGCTATTATGTCCTTGTAAGTGGAAGTCCAATTCTTTTATGAAATACTCTCTATCTTCAGGGTGAATAAATTCCTTATAATTGTGGCGGTAAAGGTTAAATTCAGATTTCGTATAACCTAAAATCTGAAGTAACCTATCTGAAGCATAGAAAGTATTTTCTATAATTCTGTAATCCCATATTCCATCATTAGAACCATATAGCGCAAGTTCATATCGCTCATCAGAAAGCATAAGCTTTTTTTGAGATTCTAAAATTTTCAGTTGACGTAAACCTAACTCGCTAACAATTTCCGAGAGATGTTTTAGAAACGCAAGCACTTTTTCATGCTCTTCTTTATTAACAATTGGAATTTCATCTAAAGCTTTTAGGTAAGCATCTTCATCAAAACCAAATTCTTTTGCTTGCATCCGAAAGAATTCTTTATCTGGTTTTTCGAAAAAAATTTGGCCGCTAAAGATAGTGGCAAGAAAGATTCCCTCTAATACAATAGGTGTCCCGATATCTATCAAACCATTTTTGCATTTATGATTTATAATAACGTCTTTATTTTTTAGCTCTTCTAGCATGAATATATCACTTTCAATACACCTGAGTTTAGATTTAGGATTTACTCTATGAAACTTTGTACACATATCTCTCCAACCTGTTGTGGTGAGAATGGTTCCATCTCTTGAAACAATTCCAGAAGCAATACCAGTTGAGTGATAAAAGCTATCTAATAATTTTTGAAGCTGATTAATATCTACAAGATCTGTTAGTTCGTATTTCATAATATCCCCCCGAAAATACAAATGAAATTAATACATGATCTCTGTAATTTATACAAAATAATCTATTTTTCTATTTATCATGTTAATATATTCTACATTTAACTAAAAAGTCCTTTTTAAAAATATTACTATTATTATAGCTAGTATATTATTAATAACCTATTATAGATAAAAGAAGACTTATCTTTCTCAAATTGAATTGCTACATTGACATGTGAACAGAGTAAGTCCACTCGAATTGTCAGTATTCTTTTTGGATGAACGTTAATAACAATAAAAAAAAGCACCCATCCTCCCGAGATTAGTGCTCTTCTCTAGAATTAAACGTTAATTTAAATTCATCCAATAGCCCTAAAACAAAATAAATGTTCTAAGGAAGCTTAGTGTTGGTAGCACTAAGCTTTTCTTATTTATATTATATCAAATTTTCATAAAAAATAAACCTCTATAGTTTTTATTTTTAAATTTTCACTTTATTAAATTATAAATTGGAATTTATCGAGGTACAGGTTATTCTCATAATCTTCCCAAAAAACTGAAGCAATAACTAATTATACCATGAATAGACATTTCAAAAATCTAATGCATGGTATCCGTCTATCATCTTCTCTAAAACTTCAGCAAACAGTTTAGGCAACAAGTCTGTATTATCTTCTTTATCAGATAGATACTCTATTATAACATCAGAAACCCTCTTAATTACTGCTGCACCTTCATCAAAATAGACTGCTGACTTTGTCCAGTAATCATTTTTTGTTTCATCTCCTAAATATCTAAGCATCCTACTCATTTTATCAAATCCACCTTTAAATTCAACGAAGTCGGGCTCATCAATTCCCTTAATAGCATTTGGAATTGTTGGAACTGTACCGAAAAACTCTACCATATTAGTCAATATTTTATCATACTCTTCTTTGCTAATCTCATCCTTCCATCTTGGAAGTTCACTGATAAACTTTTCAAACCCTTTATATCCGAGAAAACCTGTTGTTGGATTTAAAAATGAATCTTTTTTCCTTGCAAGAGCGTCTTTGGCAATTTGAATCTTATCTCTTTCTTCAATCATTCTAATCGTGCATATTGTATTTTCTTTGCTTAAACCAGGATAATTACAATTCATAGCATTACGTAGTTGGATATAAGAGAGTGAGAGGAGCTCTAACCTACCACAATCGTATAGATAAATACTTTGTTTTTCATCATCGTATCCAACCATAAGTATATAATGAAAAGGAATATGTTCCTTATGGTACAACTTTTCAAAATATGGAAGGTAAAACATATCTATAGCTCCCAAAACCACTGGATATCCAGAATCAATTTCGGATTTGGCTTTTATTAATGCTTTTTCAAAACTCCTGTATTCATGATGCTTGTATTCAAAACCAACAATTGGTGCCAAAAATTCATACATCTTTTTTGTTCGTCCATCTCCTAAAGCCACCATCCTCTTTAGTTCAGCTTTTTGAGTTTTTAAATAGCAAAACGAACCAAACCCTGATAGAAGAAAGAAAAAATTGTTTGGCAAGCATTCTCCTGTTTTATTCACATATATATCTTCTATCCCATTCCACATGCATTCATAATCGTCAAAATGATGCTTTATATCAATTATTTTTCGCATATTACATCTCCTAAAACTTATATTTTTGTTGCAACACAAATATAATAAACCCTCGTGCGATATAAAATGTACCCTATCGGATAGACACTTGAAAAAAGTCTACCCGGTAGGGTATTTTATCTATAATAGAGTAAATAAAGAAATGGGTGGGTTTAATGAGTAATAAGATATTTACACAA